>CAJTMW010000018.1 GCA_910577275.1 uncultured Lachnospiraceae bacterium | reverse complement strand
TTCTGACCGGCGGCTTCAGCTGACGATACTCACCGGTAATATCAACCGGCACCTTCGCCGGTGTGGCTTTGCCGGCGTCCTCCGTCGCCGGATGCCCCGGCCAAAGACAGCCCCTACATTCCGTGCTCTTTCAGATATCCCAAAAGCTCGTCTACCGTTGTGAAAGCCATGCCAGTCACGGTATCCGCGCATCCGTAATAAACGGTTATCCTTCCTGTGGCGGCGTCTGAAAGCGCCGCGCAGGGAAATACCACGTTGGGCACGTCGCCTACGCACTCATAATACTCCTGCGGCCCTAAAATATAATCTCTGGTCCGGCGCAGCACTTTCCACGGCTTTTCCAAATCAAGCAGCGCCGCTCCCATCCGATAGTTGAATCCGTTGCAGGTGGTGATTACCCCGTGATAAATCAAAAGCCACCCCTCGTCCGTTTCAATGGGAACCGGTCCCGGCCCCACCTTCGTGGACTGCCATGCGGAATAATCGCCTCTCTCGGGACTCATCACATGGCGATGCCTTCCCCAGAACTCCAAATCAGGACTCTGGCTGATAAAAATGTCCCCGAAAGGCGTATGCCCGTTGTCGCTGGGCCTGCTGAGCATGGTGTACATCCCGTTAATTTTCCTGGGGAAAAGCACGCCGTTGCGGTTGCAGGGAAGAAATGCGTTCTCAAGCTGCACAAATTTCCTGAAATCAAAGGTGTACGCAACGCCAATCGTAGGGCCATGATATCCGTTGCACCATGTAATATAATACCTGTCCTCAATAAAGCACACCCGCGGGTCATATCGGTATTCCCGCACAAGCACTTCCTCGTCCGCTCCCTCAAAGCAGATTGGCCTATCCTCGATTTCCCAGTTAATACCGTCCCTGCTTCTGCCCGCAAAGATATCCATACTGATGGATTTGCTGTCGCAGCGGAACACACCCGCATAACCACCCTCAAAAGGCACTACTGCGCTGTTGAATACACTGTTGGAAATCCGGTTTCCATCCCGGCCGATAATGGGATTTTTGCTGTAGCGCCACAAAGGCATCTGATATCCTTCGGGCTTTTCCTCCCAGGGAATGCCCGGCAGCGCCTGTCCGATAATTTTGCTCATAGTATTGTCCTCCGTTTCTTTTTTAATTTTATATCATATTACTTATATCCAGTGACGATAACATCTGTATCATCCACTTACATTCCCTGCCGCTTCGGCAACATATCCTGACTGCCGAAAGACCTCGTCCAACATCTGCGCCGTCCGCTCCCTCATACCGAATTTCTCCATAACCTTACGGTAACCATTTCGGGCAATCTGCATTCTTTCGTCCTCATGCGCAAGATAATACTCCGCTTTCCGCACCAAATCCTCCATATCCGTATATATCACAAGTTCTTCCCCGTCCGCAAAGCAATCCGCAATTTCTGGCTGATAATTTGTAAGGCAAAACCCCTGACAGCTTAAGATATCGAAAACCCTTTGGGGAATCCCCGATTCAATGGTTTTTGACGTGATATTCAAGTTAATCCTGCTGTTATGGTATATCAGCGGGACTTCCTTCTGATAATCCGCATATCCCATCTTCCGTAAATTGCCATTGCATAACGACTCCGGAAGCTTTGAAGCCGTATACAGCTTTACCGGGAAACGCCCGCTAAGCCTGCCAAGCGCTTCTTCCCTTTCTCTTGCGCTTACCTCCATTCCAAGCGCATCCGCCGCCATCTGCCGCAGGTCCTTATAATACTCCTCCCCCAGTGAAATGTTGCAGGCTTCTGCAATTTCTACCGCCATCTCCTCCGGCAGCGAATCCCTCAGAAGATTATACCCGTACACCTGCAACTGGGAGCTGATAAGCCCCTCCACATACCCTGACGTGTAATCTGACAGCTTCCTCTGCCCTTTCCGGCCAGCCGCCTGACGCAGACGGTTTTTTTCTTCATTATAAAGATTTCCCACAAAGGAAATATCACACTGGTATTTTGCTTTCAGCGTCCCGTTTTCCCTCTCAAGCCTCTGCACCTTCTCAAAAAAATCAGGCTCCCCGGCTAACGGATAATGATAGCAGTGAGCCGCCCCTAAAGCCGCCATCCGTCCTGCGTAAACTTCGTCAAAGCAAAAAATATAATTGCATTCGTTGGTAATTGTTTTGGACTGTAAAGTATAAAGCGGGCAGTCATAAATCCATGATATATATGGGATATGGTTAATTTCACATATCATGGAAATCAGAGGAAAATAATCATAGCTGATAACAGCCCCTACACGATTGGCATGAAGCATCCCTATCAGCTTCTCTGCAAAGGGAGCGTTCGCATGATAATTCTGCCACTTAGCCTCATCTGTCAGCTCCAGATGGCCTCCAGCCGCTTCATCTATCGCCCTGCAAAGCATCGGCTCATTCAGAGAGCCCCATCTGTAGACCAGTATTTCTTTTCCCATGGCACACCCTTTCACCCTGCAAAACTTTTATTTCTGCGGACAACGAGCCAAGCAGGCATGCTTGCATGCACATTTGGCGACTGCCGCAGGGGCCAATACCCCGCAGCTCTGCTACGTTGCAAGTTTGATGCCCCGTCAGCTTGCTGCGGGTTTTTGACTTGCTGATTTTCCCGATAAAATCCGCCCTTTACAGGCAGCCCGCAAAGACAAACAAAACACGTTCCGGTAATTGTGATTATCCGGCATTTATGTTATTATGATTTTATCATATATTAAAGAAAAAGAAAACATCGACACTATCTTCCGAAAGGGAATTGCTTTATGAATAATACACCAAACTTTTCACCCATAAGAATCAACATTGCCACAGCCTTAAACAGTAAATACATGCGTTATGCCTATGTCATGCTGACATCTTTATTTACCAATCAGCCGGACGCGGATATTCACGTATATCTTCTGCACAGCGATTTATCGCCGCAGGATATCGCATATCTGCAAGAACTGGCAGACGAATACCACCACATAAACTTTCTGCCCGTGAAAAGAGAGGATTTTTCCGCTTCCCTGCCCACTACCGCCGCATGGACTCTCGAGACCTATTATCGTCTTATGCTACCTGATATTCTGCCGCAGGAAGTTGACAGGCTTCTGTATCTGGATGTGGATATGATTATCGATAAGCCAATCAAAGCTCTTTATGAAACCGACTTTGAAGACTATTATTTTTGTGTCTGCCGGGATATGGGGTTTATTAATGACCCAACTACAATCCCTTTTCCTGACGGCAGAAGTGAATTATTTAAAGAACATCTGGCCCGCAATTTCACTTATTTTAATGCCGGCATGATGCTCTGGAACATTAAAAAAGTTCGGGAAAAATATACTTTTCAGACCTATATGGATTTAGCTCGCGCCTTAAACTATAAACTGATTGCCCCTGACCAGGACTTACTGAATTATCTGCACTGGAATCAAGTGAAATTTCTTGATGAATACCAGTATGACCTTTTCTCAAAAATGGCCTACAACAGTGGCGTTCACTATGAGGACGTCAAAAAGGAGACCACCATCATTCACTTTGCCGGTATGAAGCCCTGGGAGGGACAATATATCCACTATGATATCGAGCAACTATGGTGGGATTATGCAAAGCTCACTCCGTTTTATACAGAGCTGATGGAAGAATTTATGCATGCCTGCATCAATGACCCTACTGTTCCCGATACCATGTGGCATTTGTCAGAGGATAAAAAAACTCTTCGCAACGAGCTCGACAAGACCAGCGCCATGTGTCAGAAGCTTTTACAGCTTCTTCAAAAGTGATGTGCCGGAAGCATATCCATATACATTATTGTGTACAAATTTATGCTTAACTGCCATTAAATTTCAGATAAATGAAAGGACAAACCATGACTCCCATATCCATCTGCATCATTGCCAAAAACGAAGAAAAACATATGGAGACTTTTCTTTCCTCCATTCAAAAGCAAATGGGAAATTATCCTTACGAAATTGTTTTTGTAGATACCGGTTCCACTGACCGCACCGTCTCTATTGCTAAAAAGTACACGGACAAAATTTTCTCCTTTGAATGGGTACAGGATTTCAGCGCTGCCAGGAATTATTCTCTTGGCTGTGCGTCCTATGACTGGATTCTGGTTTTAGATTGTGACGAATATGTAACATCTTTTGATACCAGAGATATTTCCAGAATGATTTCTGATTTCCCTGATGCTGTGGGAATGATTTCTCGCCGTAATCATTATGAAATGAACGGCACAGACAGTGTGTACACCGACCAGGTGGAACGCTTTTTTAACCGAAAACTCTACCATTACGACTTTCCCATCCACGAACAGGTAAGAGCGCGAAACGGACAGCCCTATGAGCGAGTCGAGCTCTCGCTTACTGCGGAGCATCAGGGCTACAGCGGTTCTTCGGAAGAAATGAAGAAAAAAGCTGACCGGAATAACGAGCTTCTCTTAAAAATGCTTGAAAAAACTCCCGACGACCCTTACCTGTATTTTCAGATAGGCCAGTCCTACAATATGCTGCATGATGATGAAAATGCCTGCTATTATTATGGAAAGGGGTTGGAATATCCTGTCGAACCTCAGTTTGAATATGTACAGATGATGGTAATCGGCTACGGCTATGCCCTGCTCCACTTAGAACGCTATGATGAAGCTCTGCAATTTCAGAATATTTATGACGAATTTTCTTTTTCCGCTGATTTTGTCTGCCTGATGGGACTGATTTATCTAAGGAATGGCCTGGTAGTGCAGGCTATGAAAGAATTTTTGAATGCAACCACAATAAGCCATGTCCACGTAGAAGGCGCCAACTCTTTTATTCCCACCTTTAACATGGGATGTATCAATGAAGTTTTGGGGGATATCGATACTGCCGTTACCCTCTACCGCAAATGCGGCAATTTTAAGCCTGCACTGGACAGACTCGCAGAGCTGAAACGTTAATCCTCCCGCTCGGGCGCGCAAATAGAAACCTCATTCTCCTACGCGCCCACACATCTTTTTTGAAACTCATCAAAACGTACGCTTAATTCTGCTATTTTATGGCTTTCTCCGACCATATAGCGTTTTCCTTCTTCAAAATGGTTCGACAATACTTCTATGCCCTTTTTGTTCTCAAGCGCAGTCTGATAAGTCACCTGAATTTCTTTGCTCAGATGGTATTCCACCATATCAATCTTTTCATCCATGGTGTCAAGGCGGGTTTCAACGGCATCGAGACGAGCTTCCACAGTGTCAAGACGTTTCTCCACGGCATCGAGACGAGTTTCTACAGCGTCAAGGCGTTTCTCCACAGCATCCATGCGTTTCTCCAAGGCACCAATACGGACTTCCAGCCTATCAATACGGGCTTCCAGCGCATCAATACGTTTTCCCAGCTCCTCTATGGCCTCACTCAGTCCTTTAATACCGCCAGCTATCAATTCAAGCCCGGCATTTAATCCCTGAATCTGATTGCTCATACTATTCAGGTACACTATGACCTTCTTCACTCCAAACATTATAGTTTCCTCCTTCCTTCTATACTCTCACCATTCAAAGACTTCGCAGCAATCTGCTGGTGATGTAAATCCATCATATGGCAGTATTTTCTGAAAGTCAAGGCGTAAAAAAGCTGTGAAAAAAAGTTGCACAATACAATATTCTGTGCCATTTCGCTATGTTTTTCTATATATAGTGCATTTTCTTATTCCACCATGCTTA
Organism: uncultured Lachnospiraceae bacterium; assembly: GCA_910577275.1. GTDB lineage: Bacteria > Bacillota > Clostridia > Lachnospirales > Lachnospiraceae > Suilimivivens. The sequence continues at coordinate 79,224 of CAJTMW010000018.1, read as the reverse complement.
AAAGGCTATTGATAATTCTTCATTTTCGTTACTTTTACTCTAAATATATTTACGAGCAGACTCAGCAATATCTACTTATGCTCTTCATCTGATAACCGGTTCATATTTATATGGTAACTTTATTTCTTTCATGATATGATATTTCCATCAGGGTATTCAGATTTTTGATAAACCTGCATGACGAAAAATCATTGACTAACATTAATTTCACAACAACAGGAAAGGATTTTTATTATGATACCTATATCCGTATGCATTATTGCAAAAAACGAAGAAGTTAACATTGAACGCTGCCTTTCATCCCTTGCTCCGTACGGCTTTGAAATTGTCGTAGTGGACACAGGTTCCACAGACAGGACAAAGGAAATAGCCGCTAAGTATACTGACCACATTTTTGACTTTGAATGGACGGATAATTTCAGTGAAGCGCGGAATTATTCCCTTCGAATGGCCTCCAATAACTGGATTTTTATGATGGATTGCGATGAGTGGATTGATTCTATTGATATAGAAGAAATGAATTATTTCCGAAAAAAAATGCCTGAATATGCCGGCTCCATCACCCGAAAAAATATCACCGGCGACCCCGGAGATACAAGTAGTACCAATATATACAACGACCGCACGGAGCGCCTCTTTTCCCGCAAGCATTATTACTACACAGGAGCGATTCATGAACAGCTCACTCCAAAGCATGGAGGGGAATTTAAAACCTTGCTCCTAAATACCTTCATAGGTCATACCGGGTATTTTTTGACCCCTCAGGAACAGGCGCAAAAGGCAAAGAGAAATTTGAAACTGCTGTTTGACCAAATGGTAGCCTCGCCAGGCGACCCTTATGTTTATTTCCAGATAGGAAAATCTTTTCAGGCTATAGATGATTTTCAAAAAGCCATTCCTTTTTATGAAAAAACTCTCAGCTTTGATTTAGACCCTTCCCTTGCCTATGTTACTATGGCAATGGTTGCATATGGCAATTGCCTTCTCTACACAGGACAGGCACAAAAAGCATTAGGCATTTATCAGAGCGTATACGATTCCTTTACCCATTCTGCGGATTTTGTTTTCGTAATGGGACGGATTTATATGGAAAATCAGATGTACGAGGAAGCTCTGGATGAATTCCAGAAGGCAACTACCTTTGAGTTTTCAAATACTGCCGGTACTAATTCTTATCAGGCTTATCATCAGATAGGACGAATTTTAAATATGGCTGGTGAAAAAGAGATGGCCATTAAATACTTTGAACTTTGCGGAGATTTTCCTCCTGCCCTTGAAGAACTTCAAATTTTGAAAGAAGCTCCCGAGGGCATCTAGAAGGAAAGCGAGGGTATTTAAACTTATAGTCTGCAAGGATTTTCATATTTCAGTATAGAAAAGAAGGATTGGCGTACGCCAATCCTTCCTGATAGTTACATTTTCTAATTTACAATGACCTGGTTTATTAGCCAAGTAAGGACAATACACCCTGATTGCTCTGGTTGGACTGTGCCAGCATTGAGGTACCAGCCTGTGCCAGAATCTGGTTGTTCGCGTACTGAACCATGGTTGTAGCCATATCTGTATCACGAATTGTAGCCTCAGCACTTGTGGTGTTCTCAACTACGTTATCCAAGTTCGCAATGGTATGCTCAAGACGGTTCTGAACAGCACCGAGGTCAGACCTCTGTAAGGATACTGTCTGCAGAGCACTCTTAACGAATGCATTCAAACTTGCAAAATCTTTAGATGTTGCATATGTGCTAGAATCAGATGATACATAGTTGGTTTTGAACGTATCAATTACATCTGTTGCTGTAACATTAACAGTAACCGGTGCAGCACCACTCTTATCCACCCAAGAACAATTAGTTGCTTTAGCAGCCAAGTTAGCCATATTCATAGAAGTAATGGAAATATCAATATGCTGTCCGGCTTCTGCGCCAACCTGAAGTCCCTTGCCAGTAAAGGAGCCATCTAACAGATTCTGCTCATTGAATGTAGTAGTATCGGCTACACGGTCGATTTCTGTCATCAGCTGTTTGATTTCAGCCTGGATATAGGACTGGTCAACAGATGACAATGTGCCGTTCTCACCCTTAACAGCCAGTTCGTTCATACGCTGTAACATGTCGTGAACTTCGTTCAGAGCGCCTTCTGCTGTCTGCACGCAGGAGATACCATCCTGTGCATTCTTGGAAGCCTGTGTAAGACCTCTAATCTGCCTTCTCATTTTCTCGGAAATGGAAAGACCTGCTGCATCGTCAGCCGCACGGTTAATCTTGTAACCGGAAGACAGCTTCTCTGTGGTCTTAGCCTGGCTGGATGTGTTTACTCCTAACATTCTGTTAGAGTTCATTGCTGTAAGATTGTGTTTTACTATCATTGACATAATATATTCCTCCTTGAATTTAACGCCGCTTCCCTGCGTACGTTTTGGTGATTTTTGGCAGCTTTGCTTTCGAATTCGTACGCATCCAAAAACAAAACCGCTCATTGTTTTTTAAGTAAGTTTCGGATATTTCATATCCGTGGAAACTGTCCGGTAAAAACCGTTGCTTCCCTTTACTTGTATATTATATCGGAGCGTTCTTCGAATACTTTATACTTAATTTCAAAATTTTTTTATTTTCTTTTTCTTCTTTTTTCTTCTCTCAGGTTAACAGCAAAAAATATCCAGTATATAACTTCTCCTTTGTTTTTTTACTGCTTTCATATATAATATAATAAAATTACTGCAAATCTGTATAAGTCAAAGACCTCTGTGGCAACCGCCAAAAGTGCATGCAAGCATGCCCGCTTGGCTCGCTGCCCGCAGAAATAAAGCAGCCGGTTAAATAACCAGAGGCACCGGCAGAAATGAGTAAATCCATGAAAATTATAATCCACCGTTACGGCAGCATCTGCGAGCCGGATATTATAGAAGCCTTCCAGGCATGCAATATTACTGTTATTGAGGATTCCGCGGAAATCCGTCTGAAATCCATCAGCTCCGAGACCAGAATCAGGATGCTGGGAGAACTGGTTCTGACACATAAGCCTGCTTTTGTGTTCAGTATTAATTTTTTCCCTTATATATCCGAAATCTGCGAGAGGCTAGGTGTTTTGTATGTCTCTCTGAGCGTTGACTGTCCTGTACTGGAATTATTCTCCTGCTCTGTTAAAAACAAGTGCAACCGTATTTTTCTGTTTGACTACATGCAGTATCAGAAATTTTATCCTGAAAATCCTGAGGGGATTTTTTATCTTCCTTTAGCTGCCAATACCGCAAGATGGGAAAAGGCGCTGTCCGCCGTCTCTGAAAAGGAAGCCGGGCTGTATCAGTGTGACGTTTCTTTTGTCGGTTCTTTATATAAGGAAAAGTCTCCTCTTTCCGGGCTTAAACTGGATGATTTTGTCAGGGGGCTTGCAGACGGAATTATAGAGGCGCAGTTAGGAATTCCCGGATGCTCTGTTCTGGAGGAAGCGCCGACAGAAGCGTTGATTTCTGCTGTCAGAAAGGCGGATTCTGCTTTTTTCAGGCCAAAGGACAGCTTTACGGATACGGATTCTTATGTTCTCTCCCACTACTACCTTGGAATGCAGGCTTCTTCACTGGAAAGAATACGGACGCTCGCAGAGCTTGGGAAAGAATTTTCCGTTAATTTGTATACCAGAAGCGATATCGCGGATTTAAAGGATATTCCCGGCATTTGCTGCCGTGGCGGAGTATCCACCCATTCTGAAATGCCCAAGGTCTTCCGCTACAGTAAAATCAATTTAAATATCACCATGCGTTCTATCCAGAGCGGCTTATCCCAGAGAATCTGGGACGTTTTAGGCTGCGGAGGTTTCCTGCTTACCAATTACCAAAGTGAAATCCCTGAATATTTTACAATCGGGGAGGATTTGGAATGTTATGAAAATCTGGCAGATTTGAAAGAAAAGATTGCTTTTTATCTGGCACATGATGATGTCAGAAATGAGATTGCCCAAAACGGCCTGAAAAAGACAAGGGAACAGCATACTTATATTCATCGTGTTTTACAGATTATGCGGATTTTATTTCCGCAGGCGGTTTAAACTATTTTTCATCCGCCACCTCACATATTCAAATAGTTTTTCATACCATTTACTTTCCATATAAATACGGCTCATGTAAAAACATGAGCCGCATAAAATTTTATTTTTTCATATCCATGATACTTGCGTCTTCCCGAACCGCTTTATTTAAGTTCTGATAATAACTGTAGGCAGCTTTTGAGGACTTGCGTCCCTGCCCCAAGGCTTCCCGCTCTCTTTTGAAATGAGCGCTGACCATATCTTTGTTACGGGCCTCCTGCGCCTGAATAGAAACGCTCTTTTCCGTCACCTGGCTTATCAGCTCCTGCAGACGTTTAATCTGGTCAGCATACTGATTTCTGTCCCTGTCCAGTTCATTTTTTATCTGTTCATAGACGGTTTCAAAGCCTTCGTCCAGCTTTTCGAGCTCCTCGATGCAGGCGTCTTTTTTGTCCACAAGAGCATCAAACTGCTCCATGTCAAAACTTTCGTCTTTCAGCAATTCGCTCTGTGAAAGATTGTATTTTTCAATACTTTCCAAAACTGTTTTTTTCTTTTTCAGGCTGTCCTCTAATATGTCCAGATAACTGCTTGTCATTTCAATACCATGCCTTTCCGGGTCTGCTCATCGGGTAAACAGTTTAAAGTGCGCCGCTGGCTCTGTTAATACGCATTACCTCTTTCCAGGTATCCCGCATGGAACGGATATGTCCGCAAACCTCTTCAAGAATCTCTTTATCCTTCTTTATGTTTGCCTCAATCAGCCTGCGCTGCAGATATTCGTAAACCTTGTCAAATTCTTTGGCAACCGGATATTTCATATCCAGAGTCGCCCGAAGGTGGTCTACAATCCTCTGGGTCTTGACGATATGAGTGTGCGCCTTCTGAATATCCTTGTGTTCGATTGCAACAATAGCAACGTTACAGAATTTAATAGCACCTTCATACAGCATCAGCACCAGTTCCGCCGGGGTTGCTGTCAATATTTTACTGTTATTATACTGGTTAAAAGCGTTGGATAGCGCCATGTTATCAGCCTCCTAATAAGCCTGCTAAAGCATTCTGACTGGACTGCATTTTAGCCATTGCAGTTTCCATTTTACTGAACTTAGCATACCACTTATCCTCATAAGCTGTCAACTTTTCTTCCATGTCTTTAATCTTGCTGGTGTAATCGTCATAGTCGGACTGCATCTTCTTGTCATCATAGAAGTTGCCGTAGCTGCGGTAGCCGGTTACCGACTTGGACATATCAAACATCTTGCCGTATAATTTCTGTGAAAGCTGTGAAAAGAAATTAATCACAGTATCCGGGTCGCTTGCAATCATTCCTCTAAGCTTGTCGGCCTTGCCGGAGGTCTCCGCATCGTCAGCGTCGCCGTCAATGTGGTACATATTTCTTTCATTTTCTTCCGCATCGAAATATCCCAGCGTATCAATACCGAAGTCAAACAGGTACATGGTCTTGCCGCCCACCTCAATGCCGCCGTTCATGATTTCTCTCAATGAAGAACTCACTGACGACAGGTTTTCGTCCTTGCGGAGGATGGAATCTTTAATCTTCTTCTCCCACTCCTCGATTTCGCTGTCGGACATGCTCATCTTTTCGTCGTTGGTAAGCGGTTCGTATCCTTTGGCCGAGCTGGCGTTGTAGAGCTTATCCATCTCATTCATTACTTCGTTATACTGCTTTAGGAATCCCTTAATCATATCGTAGATTCCGTCAGTATCCATCTCAGTGGTCAAAGTAACTGTTTCGCTGGATTCAGTTAAGGCTGTGATGGTAAGGCCGTTGATATCAAAAACGTTGTTTTTGCTGGTGAAAGTTGCGCCATTTAAGACGATTTCAGCGTCCTGTCCGTCTACCTTGGTGGCATATTTTTCTCTCTCTTCCGCTGGAAGCTTGGCAAAGTCTTCTGCGGAGAGACTCGTGGTCTCCAATCCCAATTTTTTGAGAGCTTCCTGACCAACTGCATCACCTGCTGTTATCTTAAAATCGCTGTTACTGCCGTAATCCTTTGAACTGATAAATAATCTCTGCTGATTTTCATCAAAGCTTGCATTAAGCCCTGCGCTCTTCAACTGACTCAGAACATCGGAAATTGTTGTCTTTTCCGATATATTGATATCAACTGTTTTACCATTTGTCTCAAGGGAAATCTTACCGTCACCGTCTGCCATTCCAAGGTCTTTCAGCGTACTCAAAGCATTCGCATTTCCGCCACTCTTAGTTACCTTCCCCCCAGTCAGATACCCAATCTTTGCAAGCTTATTCACTTTCAGCGTCTGAACACCGTTTACGGCTCCATCACCGGTAATAACACTCGCAATACTGCTGTTGGACACCTTCGTGGTTCTCTTTGTATAGGCTTCGGACAGATGCATACCGGACACCTTGCTCTGCAGGCTCTTGAGCTTCTTGTTCAGCTCGCTCCAGGTATCCTGTTTGATTTTTAATTTTTTCTGTTCTTTTGTCTTGTCGTCCACTTTGGTACGCCTTGCGGCCACCAGCTCCTGGATAATGGAATCCGTATCGAGGCCGGAATACATTCCGGTTAATCGCATTGCCATAAAAAACTCCTCCTATCTTCTCTCATCCACCAAAAGACCAGCAAGCTCCCATGCCTTTGCAATCATATCCAAGGTCTTCTCGGGAGGAAGTTCCTTGATTACCTCCTTGGTTTCCTTGTCTACGATTTTGATGGTCAACCTGTTTGTTTTCTCATGGATGCCAAAAACTGCCTCGGAATGAGACATTCTTTCATTCAGCTTTTCTACAGCTTTTCTAATCTGTTCATTAGTAAGCTGGTCGCGCCCGTTGTTGCTGTAGCTGCTGTCCTGTCCGCTCTGGCTGTCCTGCTTTTCCACGTTGGCCACCTTGACGGTAGTCGCGTCGTATGAAGCCGGCTGCTCCTGCGTAGGAACATCCATGTTCTCTACTTCTGGTCTCTCCGCACGCCTTACCGGCTGCGTTGTCTGTGCCTGAAATGTCATGACACTGTTTAATGGTTCTATTGCCATTGAGAATCACCTCCATGTGATATAGTATAGTAATGATAAAAATTTGAATAAAAACTATAGAGTATTCCTGTCTTCTAAGTATATATCGGAAAATATGCAGAAAAATTTATAGAAAAAAATAAAAAACGCTTTAGATATTTAGCCGGACATTTCCCTGACCCTTTCACAGACTTTTCACTTTTTCACCATAAATTTATCACAAATCCTCCATTTTTATTTCACTTTTATTTTTTAAACTTTTTGATAAATTTTATTAAGGAGGTTTTTATGAAAATGAAACAGAAAATATGGGGATTTCCCGCACACACTCACACAGGCCAAAAGGCCGTTACTGTAATCGCCGCGTTTTTGGCGGCCCTTTTGTATATGGCTTTTTCGAGCATTCAGGTACATGCCGCGGAAGGCTTCAACCTGTACACAGACACTCCGGGCATTTATGTGACTGCCGGCGATTCCGTAAGCTTTGACCTGCATCTTGCCGGCGGCAACGCAGCGGAAAAGGATGTCTCTCTTTCCGTTTCTTCCATTCCTGACGGTTTTGGCGGCTACATAAAAAGCGGGAACTATGAGGTTTCCAGGGTTCACACCAGCGGGGAAACTTCTGATATTATCGCTTCTCTCCAGGTAACGGTTCCCTCCGAAGCCTCCGAGGGCGTCCATGAAATTACGCTGCATGCCGTTTCACAAGACGGTTATGAAGACGACCTGACGGTAGAGCTCACCGTCAGCAGCCTGGAAGCGGGCGAAAGCAATTTCCATGTGGAATATCCCGACCAGGAGGGCGCTTCCGGCACTTCCTTCACCTACTCCACCACAATTGCCAACAATACTTTATCCACACAGAATTACAACTTTTCTTCCGATGCGCCTGCCGGGTGGAATGTTTCTTTTACAAGCGATTCCAAGCAGGTTTCCAGTCTTGAAATCGAATCCGGGAGCAGCGCCGGCGTTACCATCACGGTTACTCCCCCGGACCAGACCGATGCCGGCGAATATCAGATTGGCTGCGCCGCCACTTCTGCAAGGGAACAGCTTTCCACCACATTGAATGTCACCATTCTTGGCTCCTATGACATGGAGGTGTCAACTGCGGACGGACGGCTTTCACTTGACGCTTACGCCAAAAAGGAGTCGGATGTCAACCTGAAAATTACCAACAACGGAAATATCACTCTTGAAAATATTTCCCTGTCCGCCTCCGCGCCCGCCGGATGGGAGGTTTCCTTTGACTCCACTTCCATCGATAAGCTGGAAGCCGGCGCTTCTGTCGATATCACCGCACATATCACGCCCGGCAGCGATTCTCTGACAGGGGATTATATTACGGTTATCTCTGCGTCCTGCGACAATCAGTCTGATTCGGCCGAGTTCCGTATCACCGTCAAGACGCAGACCGGATGGGGTGTTTTCGCCGTTGTCATCATCATTGCCGTAGCCGCCGGATTATATTATGTTATGAAAAAATATGGCAGGAGGTAGCTTATGACGATATCAGAAAAGGGAACTCCCGCCGTCATCTGGACAAAGGGGCTTACCAAAAAATACGGAGAGCTGACAGCGGTGGACCATTTGGACTTGACCGTCTTTAAGGGTGAGGTCTTCGGCCTGCTGGGTCCGAACGGCGCCGGCAAGACGACAACAACGCTGATGCTTCTCGGGCTTACCGAGCCTGACGGCGGAGAAGCTATAATCAAGGATTTAAACTGCACCAGGGATTCCATCGAGGTGAAAAAGGCTGTCGGCTATCTTCCTGACAATGTGGGTTTTTATTCCGGCATGACGGGGCGGGAAAATCTCCGCTTTACCGGCAGGCTCAACGGACTGGAAGGAGGAGCGCTGGAAGAAAAAATCGACGAGCTCCTTGTCCGCGTCAATATGGTAAAAGCCGCTGATAAAAAAACAGGCGCCTATTCCCGGGGAATGAAACAGAGGCTTGGAATCGCCGATGTTTTGATGAAGGACCCCGAAATCATCATTATGGACGAGCCTACTCTCGGCATCGACCCGGAGGGTGTGCGCGAGCTCATGTGGCTGATTCGGGACCTTGCGGAGCGGGACGGCCGGACCATACTGCTCTCCTCCCATCAACTGCACCAGGTACAGCGCGTATGCGACCGCATGGGCATTTTTGTGCAGGGGAAAATGGCGGCCTGCGGCACGCTGGAAGAGCTGGGAAGGCAGATTGACCATGACGGAATTAATACCCTGGAGCTGTCTGTCTATCCCGATAATATCAGGCTGCAAAATATTTTAAAGAACACAAACGGCGTAATCGATATGGAAAAGAACAGCGATATTTATATCATTCATTCCTCTTTTGATTTGCGCAGGACTCTGTCAAAGGAGCTGGCCTGTCAGGGCTACACGATTATGCATATGCGGCAGGCCGGAAGCGATTTGGACGAAATATACCGAAAATATTTTGAAAAGGAAGGTGAGCGGATTGAAGCAGGAAATAACACTGAAAAGAAATAGAAAAGTTCTTTTTGAAAAGGAAACGGCTGATTTCATTAACGGCAGACGCATGTTCTTATTTATCCTGCTGATGATGCTAATCACAATAACCGGATTTTACGCTGCCGTATCGGGTCTGTCCGACGCACTCGACAGCGGAAATTCGTCCTCCGGTTTCCTTTTTCTGAAGCTGTTCACTGTCAGCGCCAATTCCATCCCTTCCTATAATTCCCTGCTGGCGTTAATGGGACCGTTTATAGGTATTTTCATGGGATTCGACGCTATAGGCAGCGAGCGGACGGAAGGAACGCTTAACCGTCTGGTAAGCCAGCCCCTTTACCGGGACAGCATTATCATCAGCAAATTTCTGGCCGGGCTGTTCATCATAGCCGTAATGGTTTTCTCCTCAGGACTTTTGATTTCCGCAGTAGGCTTGCTGAAAACCGGCCTTATCCCTTCGGGCGGAGAAGCAATGCGGCTGCTTATTTATCTTTCCTTTTGCGTGGTTTACATCGGTTTCTGGCTGGCGGTGGCCATTCTCTTTTCCACAATATGCCGCCACGCCGCCACCTCTGCGCTGGCCTGCATTGCGGTATGGCTGTTTTGCTCCATTTTCGTAAGCCTGTTGGCCGGTATCATTGCAGACGCCCTGTATCCCGTAAGCGGTAACGACCTGCAGTCCCTGATGAATGAGGTGCGGAATTATTCCTGCGAGCAGAATATCAACCGCCTCTCTCCCTACTATCTTTTTGGCGAGGCTTCCGCTACCCTTTTAAACCCGGGCGTGCGTTCCGTGAATGCAGTCACCATGATTCAGTTATCCGGCGCCCTGAGCAGCACTTTGTCTGTCGGGCAAAGCCTGCTGCTGGTATGGCCGCATCTGACTGCCCTTGCGGCTCTGATGCTGATTGCATTTGCCATTTCCTACGTATCCTTTATGCGGCAGGAAATCCGGGCGCGGTAGGAAACACAGCTTCCCTGTCCGCTGCGTGCATTAAAAAACTGCCGTCCCTGCGATATATTTTCACACGGGCGGCAGTTTTTTCTTCCTGATATATTATCCAAGCAGTTGCTTCAATGCTTCAAATCCATCCACATTGACGGCTTCCTTATTTGCCTCCTGAATCTGGATATAAACCTCTTTCCGATATACCGGAACTTCCTTCGGCGCGCTGATGCCCAGCTTTACCTGTTCTCCCTTAATCTCCAGAATTGTAATTTCAATATTATTGTTGATAATAAGGGCTTCGTTTTTCTTTCTGGATAAAGCTAACATCTACTCACCTGCTTTCTTTGCGTTCAATATATCATAAACAGGGAATTTCACCGGATAGTCTTCCCCCTCCACGATGACCTGACACGCCTTTCGCTCTGCCGCATTAATAATGATAGGGCCTTTGAGGTTAACGCTCATCTTCGTAAGGTCGCTTGGCACGGTAATCGTAACCATCACCAGAATTTCCTCGGGAAGGAGCTCGCCGATAGGCTTTATAAGCTCATCCTCCACCTCGGGATTATAATCGGGCATTACAATCAAAGGATTCATCACGGGCATTGCAAATGCCGGTTCCTGCAAGGACTGCATCCAGTGCATGGTGCCGGAACCGCTTTCCTCGTCATGCAACAGGGCAAACTTTGTCAGCTCCGGGAATCCGATAATTCCGGAAGGAAAAGTAATGATTCTGTCATCAGCAATTTCAATTTCCCCAAAAATCTTTGTTTTAATCTTCATAACCGCTCCTATCGTGTTTCACTGTATCTGTTTAAATATAGTTCATCAGCGAAGTCTGCATGATTTTTCCTGTCGCCATAAGCGCTGCATTGTAGGTGGTCTCCGAACTGGTAAGCTGAATGACAACCTCTGCAATATCAATATCTTCATTTTCCGACTTCAACGTCTGGAAATTACTTCTCTGGTCCATAAGCCGGTTGCTGATAAGGTCAAGACGCTGGCTTCTGGTTCCGTTTTCGGTAACTGCCTCATTGGTGGTGTTCAGATGTCCCTGCATTTTCGTGATGGTCGAGCCAAACATGTTGTGAACGCTTTCACGCATATAGCTGTATGCCTTGTCGGCGGCTTCGTATTTCAGCCTTATATCATTGTACTTCGGGTCGTCCTCGCTCATGCCTTTCATGACGGTCTCAAGGTCTCTCTTGGTGGCGTCTATATCCGTCAGCTTGTTGAGGGCGCGCTCCAAATCGTCAATGTCCCTGTCAACGCCATGGCCGAACACCTCGCTTGCCATGGTGTTGACCTGAATTTTCTGGTTGTAGCCTACGTCGTATTCGATTTTCTGGTCAAGAGGGGAACGGTTAAAGTTATAGTTCGTCTCATCCGGATTCCCATTCTCGTCCAGAGTGGTTTTGGTACAGGTAAAATAATGCTCGGGGCGCAGGTCGCCGTCTTTCCAGCTGTTTTTGTTGTAGGTTACATTGATTGCCGAATCCTCGGTCATCTGCCCGGCATAATCATCATAAGCCGCATTGCTGAAAAGGATTTCGCCGGTTTCCGGGATGAAAAGGATTTTTTCTTCTGGCGGAGTCGCATTGTTTGCCGCAATCATCTGGTCATACGGGTCCGGCTCGTCTGTTACATGGGCTTCTGTAATACCCTGCATATCCTTCTGCGTTTGACCGGTCAGGGTTATCGTCGGGTTATTATTCAGTGTCGCCGCTCCCGACGCCGCTCCTGTTGTTCCGTCAGCCTTTGTTACCTTAGTTCCAACCGGGAGTATTGCATTTCCCGTGGCGTCAAATGTGACTGTAGTCTCCTCAGCCAATTTCACTGTATCTGCACCAACTGTCACCGACGTTCCTGCCGGCACTTTTGCAATTACGCCTTCCGCAGCAGTAGTCTTTCCATCTGCAGTTGTTATAGTTGTTCCATTTATAGTTGCAGATGTCGCTCCTGTCAGTTTTGTACCATCTGCCATCTCCGTCGGAACCGTATAAGTAATCTTTGGAACCGTATAAGTAATCTTTGGAACCGAACCGTCTTTCAGCGTATCATACGCCAGCCGGAGCCTGTGGATATCACCGTTTAATATCTTCTTTTCGTCAACGCCGGCATACTTTCCGTCTTCCCAGTTATTTTTATTCAGCCCTGCCATCTCGGCAATATCCGTGCAGTTCAGAATATCAAAATCCAGAAGCCCCTTAGGCTCTGTAATTGCGTAGTCAGGATATCCTTTGGGCTCTCTCTCCACATCCTCCTTAAAGGAAAGAGGGGTATCCGTGCGGAAACCGGTGAAGATATACCTTCCGGCATAATCCGTATTTCCTGTGGAATAAAACTCGTCGCGGAGAGACTTAAGCTGCCCGAGGATTACCTGCAAATCCTCGCTGCCAAGGTCTTTGTTATTGCCCTTATTCGACAGCTTCCCCATATCCGTAAGCACATCGTTTATGGTTTTCAGCGCCTGCGCGGTAACGTCCAGCCAACTGTCCGCATCCGGCGCATTTTTTTCATAAAACTGTGTCATCTCGGAAACGCTGGTCCGAAGGCGCAGAGCGCGGATTGCAATTACCGGGTCGTCGGAAGGCTTGGTAATTTTCTTCTGTGTCGCCATCATAGTGCTCAGCTTATCCCGCGTTATTTTGTTATTATTGATATTATACAGAGAATTATTCTGCATAATTTTATTTGTCATTCTCATAGAAATTATCTCCTGATTATATGCTTTGCCAAGTTTCTATGGTACAGTCTTTCCCAAAATGCTCCCGGTCTGCCTTCACAAACTGCAATGCTTTTATACTCCGGTCCGCAAAATCAACTGGTCGTAAACCTCTGTCAGCGTCTGTATCATCTTGGAAGCCAGCGTATAGGAATTCTGGAATTTCACCAGGCTCACCGCCTCCTCGTCCTCGTCCACACCGGAGATGGAATATCTCTGGTTGTCAATGGTGTTCCGAAGTCCGGTATAGGTATCGTAGAAGGTATTGGCCTCGCCTGCGCTTAATGCCGCGTCTGAAAGGATTGCCTCCAACAGCTGTCCCGCCGTTCCGTTACGGAAGTGGAAAATGTTCTTGTTGGCAAGCATTTCAATCATCTCTTCAATCTTACCGCATTCCTCCACACCCACGTCCTTGCTGCTTCTGGTTCCAAGCAGGGAAGCGTCTTTGATTAGTGCCTCATTAATGGCAAAATTCTCGGCGGTCAGGTTATAATAGGCTTTCTTTGTTATATCGTTCAAGTCGTCTTCGGTAAACTGGCCTTCGCCGTTGCCCTTTTTTCCTGTAAAGAAAATGCAGGCATCATTGCCGTTGGCATCAACGCCGCTGGTAAAAATTTTGTTTACCGTCTCGGCAAAGCCGCGAATCCAGGCATTCATCTGCTCCATGTAGTAGGGAATACCCTGATATTTGATTTTCTTTTCGTTCTGGACAGTTTTACCCGGCTGTGCCTTGGCTAAAAGCCCGGTATTTTTATTCTCAGCCGCATTCTCTACAAATGTAAAAGTATAGGTATCGGTTCCGTCAAATTCCCAGTCGCTGTAATAGAAAAGCTTATTTCCGATATTAATCACGCCGCCGGAATCAGACAGGGTACAGTCCTGCATATTTTTCAGATAATCGGCGTCAACCTTTACGTCCACGGTAAAAATCTTATTACCATTAGCATCTGTATTCCCGGTATTTGCCGCATTTAATACCGTCCCGTTAAAATTCGTCTCGTTATTCCCGTCCCGAAGCTCTAACAGACCTTTCAGCTTGCCGCCCATGGAAGAGCTTAAGATATTAAAGGAATTTCCGTTCTCCCATTTGATATCATACAATCCGTCAGCGTCCGTCTGGTTCACCTTTTCGCTGGCGTCGCGGGGCTCGTAGGTAAGCTGCTTGTAATCGTTGCCGTCAACAAGTACCTGACCTCCGGCGATACGAACCACGTATCTGGTGGCGTTCGTGTCCCTGCTGGCATTCTGGACGTCGGCAATCTGCGTTTCCATGATATCCACGTCTATGTACTCTGACAGTTCGTCAACCAGCAGCTCTCTCTGGTCTCTCAGCTCATTTGCCCTCGAACCGGAAAGCTCGATGGTGTTAATCTGTTTATTCAAAGTGGCAATCTTCTGGGCGATTGCGTTGATGGTGTCAACGCTCTCCTTGACCTCCAGATTGATATCCTTCTGAAGCTCTTTCAGATTACCGGCCATGTTATTAAAATAATCGGTCAGCGACTTTGCCGAAGCAATAAACTGCTGCTTGGAGGTGTCGCTGCTGGAATTGGTAGTCACAGACTGGAGCGCCGCGCTGAATTTATCAAAAATCACCTTAAATCCGCTGGTTCCGTCGTCGTCAAGATATTTTTCAACCATGGACATATAATAGCTTTTGGCGCTGTACTCTCCGTATTTGCAATTATTATTCCAGTATTTCACATCATAAAAATTGTCCCGCACCCGCTCGATTGCAATGGTATCCACACCGGCGCCGGCACAACCGTAGGTGGCAAAAACCCGCAGCGCATTGTTTGCCTGCTGTGTCACCTGCTGGCGGCTGAATCCGTCCGTCTGAGCGTTGGCGATATTATTAGCGGTAGTATTTAATGCGGCGTTGGCGGCACGAAGCCCCGAACCTGCAATATATAATCCAAAAAATTGTGACGGCATTTACTTCACTCCCCTGTGTATAAAATATTATTTCCTGTATACGGCGGCCAAAACAAATATATCCGCCCTTATGTTATCTTCCCAGCGTACTAATCACATGCTCCATCAGCTCGCTCACTACGTTGATATAACGGCTTGCGGCGTTGTAGGCGTTCTGGAACATTACCATGTTGCTCATTTCCTCGTCGGAGGAAACGCCAAGCACCTGCTCTCTGGCAGCCTGCAGATTATCCACTGTCACTTCCTGATTTGCACAGATATCATGGGCAACGGAACCGGAATTGGCGGCCTGGGATATCAAAGCGTCATAATAATTGATAAAATTCGTCTTTGTCCTGACGTTCGGGTTCAGGGTGAGGACATCCTTGGTGAAAATCGCTTTCAGTGCGTCGGCCGTATCCTGGTCAACAATATCATCCTTCTTTTTGAAGCTGAGAAGGGAAGGCGCCTGCTTTAACTCATTGTCAATCATCATATTTTCGACGCTGAGCGTTGTGTCGCCGGTGACCTTTGACCGGAATATCTGAAAAGGCTGCCCCTTGTAATCTCCGTCGGTATAACACATGTAAGTACTGTTCGGGTCCTCGGCCTTGGCAGCGTTTGCCGCATCCTCCAGCACCTTATTGATTGCCGTTGCAACCGCGTTCATGAGCTGGTCGAATTCCGCCTGCACATTCATCATGATAGACTGGGAAATCTCCCTGTCGTAGGTTGCCGGGTCCAAATCCGTGTAGGTTGCCCGGTGGTCGCCCCTTGCATACAGCATGGATTTCAGCGCGCCGATATCCGTATTCATATCGGTGGAAATCGTCTGGTTCATATTAAAGAGCCTTGCGCCGTTCAGTCCTATGGGCTCGCCGTTTGCATCGGTGAGGATTTCCCCGTCTGCATCCTTTCTTGCAAGCTGATTCCAGTAAGGCGTATAAAAACCGGTGTCCGGGTCGGCATACAGGCCGATTTCGTTGGCTCTGTCGGACTGGACAAAATCCTTGCCCTCTAACCGTATCAGGACGTTTCCCTGGACATCCGTCCTTAAATCTATATTCCCCATTGCTGAAAGTTCATCTATCAGCAGGTTTCTCTCATCTCTTAAATCGTTTGCTTTCTCTACTCCGCCCGCTTCAATCTTTAAGATTTCCTCGTTCAGCTCGGCAATGCGTTTGCCGTAGGCGTTCATGGTGTCTACCTGTTTTTTGATTTTCAGGTTTAAATCGTCCTGATACTCGCACAGACCCTGATAAACCGCCTGCCCGCGGGAGAGGAATTCCGTGCATCGCTGCATGAAAACACCCTGATTAACGGCATTTCCGGGGTCCCTTGCAAGGTCCTGTACCGAACGCCACAGATTATCAATCGCACCTGCAAAGGCTTCGCCGTCAAGCTCCTGAAAAAGGCTGTACACTTCATCAAAAGCGTTGGCTGAAACCTCATAAAATGCGCTTCTGCCGGACTCCCGGCGATATGCTTTGTCGAGGAAATCGTCTCTGACCTGCTTAACCTGCGTGTAGCTGACACCAAACCCGACCTGCTGCCATGAAATAGCGGTCTTGCTGGTGGAAAGAGTATTATAAAATCGGGTTCCCTGCTGCACCTGCTGCCTGGTGTACCCGGTGGTATCGATATTGGACATGTTGTGTCCGGTGGTATTAAGCGCGTTCTGCCCCATCTGCAGGCCGCTGACGCCTACATATAAACTTCCAAATAAAGACATTGTTTCACCTCATAATTTTCAGGATTATTGTTTTGCATCAAAGCCCCGGCCGTCTACGCCCATGGTAACGCCCGCACTGGTGGCTCCCCTGTCGTAGTTGGCTGTCTCGGGCGCTGCTTTCATGGCCTGAAGCATATTCATATCGAATTCAACCATTTCCAGAGCGTTCTGTATCAGAATACCGTTCTGCTCGTTGACGCTTCTCACTCCATGGACAGCCTTGCTCAATCTGTCATGCACTCTAGCCAGCTTCTGCTGTTCCTCGGGCCTTGATTCAAGCATATCAATCAGGTACGCGATTTTCAGCGTGTCAACATCCTTGTTAATTACGTTGGCGATATCAGTAAACACTTCCTGTCTTTTTTTGTCCAGACGGTTAATTCCACTGACAACGTTTTGTTCTTCATCCGTGATTTTGGCTAATTCTTCCAGATTGCCGGATATAATCACCGGCGTTTTTTTGGTAGATAACTCCAGCAAGTTTTCGTACTCCCGGCTTTCCGAGTCGAGCACTTCAATCAGGTTTTCCATTAAACTTGCCATCAGGAGTTACCTCATTTCTTCATATTTCTGCATCAGCTTATCGGCAAAGCTGTCCGTGCTCACCTCATAGTTACCCGACTGCAGTCTTGCTTTAATCGAAGCCGTCACATCCTCCCTGATGTCGCTGCTTGCCGCCACCGCCTGCTTGGCTGTCTGAATATCCTTGCCGAAGCTGGAAATCTGCAGCTGGTCGGAAGCGCCGGCATTTCCTTTTAATCTGGATTTGGCTGCTTTCTTTGTATCGTAAATCTGCTGAACCTGTGTGTAAGCTTCTATACGCATTCGGATTCCTCCTTCCGTGGATGTAATTTCTTAATCCGTGTGCATTTTCAATATTACTCATTTATTATTACACTAATTGTATCGGATAATTTCAGAAAGACTTTAGAGAGATTTTGAATTTTCCTGTAAAGTGAAAAGGGACGGCCACTGGCCGCCCCGAAATTTTATGTTTTATTATTTTTCAGATTTCCAGTTCGGACGCATGTCCACACCTCTTGTCTTATCACCCTGAGGGTTGTCGCCAAAGACATAGTCGTTGCCGGGAAGAACCGCGTTAAGGATAATTCCCGCAAGGGCGGCGATTGCAAGTCCTGTGAGGGTGATGGACGTCCCGCCCACCGTGAAGGTGAGGCCGCCGCTGAACCCAAGACCGCTCACCAGAATCACAGCCGCAATAATCAGGTTTCTGGATTTTGTAAAGTCCACCTTGTTTTCCACCACGTTTCTCACGCCGATGGCGGAAATCATTCCGTAAAGCATAAAGCTTACGCCGCCGATAATCGCGGAAGGGATGGAGCCGATAACCTCCGACATTTTCGGGATAAAGCTGAGCACGATAGCGTAAATTGCGGCGAGACGGATTACCTTGGGGTCGTAAACCTTGCTTAATTCCAGAACGCCTGTATTTTCGCCATAGGTCGTGTTGGCAGGGCCGCCGAAAAGCGCGGACAACGATGTGGCGAGGCCGTCGCCAATCAGCGTCCTGTGAAGCCCCGGGTCCTCCAGATAATTTTCGCCCACAGTCGCGGAAATGGCCGACATATCGCCGATATGCTCCATCATAGTGGCAAGGGCGATAGGCGCCATAACGAGAACCGCCGTCAAATCAAACTTGCAAATCTGGAAGGGCGGAAGTCCCACCCAGCTTGCCGCCTGAACGCCGGCAAAGTTAAGTACTGCGCTGCCGTCAGGGTTCGTCACTCCAAAGGCGTTCAAAAGAAGAGCCGCCGCATAGGAAATCACAACGCCCATAAGAATCGGAATGATTTTGAACATACCTTTTCCCCAGATGTTAAAGACGATAATCGTGCCCAAGGCAATCAGCGCCAGAAGCCAGTTGGTAGAGGCGTTGGAGATTGCGGACGGCGCCAGGGAAAGCCCGATACAGATGATAATGGGGCCGGTCACCACAGGGGGAAGGTATCTCATAACCTTCTTTATTCCTATCAGCTTGATAATCAAAGCCAGAATCAAATACAGCGCGCCCGCCACAACGATACCGCCGCAGGCATAGGGGAGCTTTTCTCCCATGCTCATTCCGGCAAAAATGCCTGTGTCCAGCTGAGCCACCGTCTGGAAACCTCCCAGAAACGCGAAAGAAGAACCTAAGAATGCAGGCACCTTTAGCCTGGAGCACAAGTGGAAAAACAAAGTTCCAAGCCCCGCGCAAATCAGAGTAACCTGAATCGAAAGTCCTTCTCCTTCAAAATAAACATTCACTAAAATCGGTACCAGGATTGTCGCGCCAAACATGGCGAACATATGCTGCAATCCCAGAATCAGCATTTTGGGAATCCCGAGCGTCCAGGCATCCCGAATTGCTTCCTGCTGCTTAATCATTTAATTTCCTCCTCATATTTCCTTTGTACTTGTAAAGTTACTATTGCCTAGTATATATGGTCTCTCCTCTGATTGCAAGCAAAAAATATACAGAATCCGGCGCCTTTTTTCCTCCCTTTTTTACGCGTCCTTTTCCGGCGAAAAATATCCTTTTTTCGAGTTGACTAAAAGGGGCAGTTGCACTAAAATTTTAACAGGAGCAAAATCATCTTGCCCCGGCGAGTTTGGGTCTGCGCTGCGTCCGCGAACTCTCATGTGCAAAAGCAGTGCAGAAATGAGGTAATCTATGGAACATTTGGAAAACATGAAAGATGTATTTATCCTGAATCATCCGTTAATACAGCACAAGATTTCCCGCCTCCGCGACGAAAACACCGGCACCAACGAGTTCCGCAAGTTAATCGAGGAAATTGCCATGCTGATGGGCTACGAAGCCTTAGGCGACCTTCCCACAGAGGAAGTGGAAATCAAAACTCCTATTGAAACATGTATGACGCCGGTTATCTCCGGCAAGAAAATGGCCATTGTACCCATTCTGCGGGCAGGGCTTGGAATGGTAAACGGTCTGCTTGCACTTGTGCCCTCTGCAAAGGTAGGCCATATTGGCCTCTACAGAGACCCACAAACCCATGAGCCTCATGAATACTACTGCAAGCTCCCTGAACCCATCGACCAGAGAACCATTGTTGTGCTCGACCCCATGCTTGCCACCGGCGGTTCCGGCTCGGAAGCTGTGAAGTTCATCAAACAGCATGGCGGCAGACACATTAAATTCATGTGCATTATCGCCGCGCCGGAAGGTCTTAAGAGACTTCGGGAGGACCACCCGGATATTCAGATTTATGTGGGCCATCTTGACAGATGCCTGAACGACCATGCCTACATCTGCCCCGGACTCGGCGACGCGGGAGACAGAATTTTCGGAACGAAATAGATTTTATAACAGGCGGTGAAAGCGGAGGGCTTTCATCGCCTGTCTTCTATTTTACTCCAATATTTTTCTCCTTCTTCTGAAATACTGTTTACTCCAAACAGTATTTGTAGAAAATCCTGTTTTTCATTTAAAATACGGATTATCCTTACCAAATCACCTTCAATTCGATAAAAAATATAATTTTGTTTTACTACCAGATAGTGGTACTCTGTAGGATAATCAATAAGTTTCTGCAGACGAGGACCTTCTTCCGGAAATCTTTCCAACTGCCTGACAGCTGCAGTAATCATCTGTACACCCTTTTTCGCTATATCCGTTCCAAACTGCCCTGCAATGTAACTTTTCACCATCTGCAAATCTTCCAATGCTTTCGGTGTATACTTCACTTTAGCCATATTATAATCCCAGTGCAGTTTCTACTTCATCTGCCGATAGCCAGCCCTTTTCTCTTGCAGACTGCTCTCCCTCTTCCAACTTTGTCAAAAGTTGAATGGTTGCTTTCATTTTATCTAATTCTTCCACATCCACAATGGCATAAGCGCCCCGGCCATCCCGTGTCAAATAAACCGGCCGGTTTATTTGCACCTCTTTTAACACTTCCGTATAGTTTCTTAAATCTGAAATAGGTTTAATATTGGGCATAATCGTCATCTCCTTGTTTTCATTATATCCAGTTTCCTGATAAACAGCAAGGAAATTAACATGCAAAGCGCCGAAAGCTACCTGTGGGACGGAAATCCGCCGCGTCCTGCCATCGTCCCCATATCGGAAATCGAAATCCCGGAGGCGTCCACCAACGCCGTTTTATCCTGCTGCTGTCCTTCCGAGGTTGACGGTATTGTCCCGGCAAGCTGACCGCTGATACTCTCCGTGCGAAGCAGACAGAACTGTTTCAGGGTATCGGTTCCCTTTTCAAATTCCTCATAGCTGCAGAATTTTGTGGGGTCCTTTTCCACATAAGGGGCAATCATCTCTTTTACGGAAGATATCATCTCCTCAAAATAGCCATCAGCAAAATAGCTGTCCAAAAATTCCTGGAAATACTGATGATACATCTGCGTGTATTCCTCATTATTAAAAATCCATGCCAGCATGGGGCGTTCCTCCACAGAGCCGCCGGAAACCGGGGAATCGATTGGGAAATTCACCATGCTATTCGCATTACTGCCCCCATTGCCGTCCGCATCCGACTGCGCCTCAAAGCCGCCGAAGGCAAGATTATAATCCCACGGAATCATGGAAAGCTGTCCGTCTTTCTCATACAAATAAAAGTTATGAACCATAGAGCCTGTATAGCTGTCAAAATTGCAGACAAAGTTGTGTACCACAAAATAACGGATAACTGCCTCTACATCGACCACATCCTCGATATCCTCGCCCTGCCCCAATTTTTTAAGTGAGGCAATCAGGCGTTTTTTGTCCGTGCCTGTGATGTCGGTTTTGGCATTGTCAAAAATGTTTTTATAGCTGTCAGACGCATCGTCGGTATACTGGAGCAGCACATCGCTGCTTCCCTTGAACATACCGCCGAATTGCGGCGGACCGCCTTCCGGCATTTCCCCGGGTTCAAATCCTCCCATTCCTCCCGGCAGCTCGGGTATTTCACCGTCTTCAAATCCTCCCGGGAATTCGGGCGATGCACCTGCGTCAGGCATCTCCGGCATTTCTCCCGCATCTTTTCTGTTTTCCCCGCGCGCTCCGCCAAAGAATTCCTCCATGCCTTCCCGGTCGAACTTGTCTCCGTTTCCCCGGCCGCCGCCCATATCCATACTGTCAGGCTTGTAGAGATTGCCGTAGCCGTTCCCGTAGTTCCTCGCAAGGAAGCTCTCCTCCACACTTTCCACAGCCAGATAAAGCCCCCAGTCCTCTCCGTTTACCGTAATATAAACATAGCTGCACAAAGGGGCGGCGACCCCAAAGTCCCCCATCATCTTATAGGTAAGGTAATCCTTCATATAGGTGTTGTCCTGTATGATATTGTTCAGGCTGATTTTATCCAGTCCGTGGTAGCTATTTCCCTTTTCATAGCAGTCAAATTCTATTTTAAAGCTGTAACGGTCGTTTCCATATTCCTTTACCTGACTTAAAGAAGTGTTTCCCTTTGCCCGGATACCCACGTTTTTATATGCCTCATTGTCAATCACCACGCTGCACGCCGAATATTCCTCGTTTTCACAGGTGTCCAGAAAGCTGTCCCAGTCCTCCATGACAATATCGATACTGTGCACCCTGGAATCGTCAAACAGCCTCGAGGCATACCCTGCCTGCGCCATAACCGGCATAATCCCCAGCCTTTCGCCGTTTATGAAAACAGCCGTCACAATCAGGGTAAAAAGCATAACCCCGCAGCATATTTTATCTATCTGCTTATGAGTTGACATGCGCCGCCTCCTTAACCCATATATTCTCCGTTGTAGCTGACAAGCACCGCGCTGTTTATGCCGTCCATTGCCGCCAGTTCATTGATAAAATCCGTATTGTCTTCCTTCATGCGTATTTCCAGATTCAGCTCCACCATGCCCTTTTGCGCCGTTTTGCTTTTTACCACGCATCGCTGCACCTTGCTTTTCAAAAACTCCAATGCCTGCCGCTCGCTTTCATGCCCTTCACAGCCGATTACCACGATATACGGATTCAAATGCGGCTTCCTGTTGACGAAAACCAGAAGGACAATACCGATAAAAAGGCTTCCGAATACGGCAAGGGGAATCATCCCCGCCGCCAGTACGATTCCTGCGGCAATCGACCAGAACAGAAAAGCAATGTCCAGAGGTTCTTTGATTGCCGTTCTGAACCTCACGATTGACAACGCGCCCACCATGCCCAAAGACAGCACCACATTGGAGGTTACCGCCAGAATCACCACAGTGGTAATCATGGTAAGGGCGATAAGCGTCACTCCAAAGCCGGAAGAATACATTACGCCGGAGAAGGTCTTTTTATACACAAAGAAAATAAACATTCCCAGCCCGAAGGCCAGAAGCAATGCCACCGCCATATCCAAAACACTTACGCTTGAAACGTTTTCCATAAAACCTGATTTAAAAATATCGTTAAAAGTCATCCTCATTTACCCCTTTTCTTTCTTATTTTCCCTCAATCTTCTGACATGCCGTGCAATATCCCGCGCCGTACCGACGCCGACCGCCTTATTATGCCTGCCCTGCGACCCCGGCCGCGTATCGTCACCCGTAAATCCTGCACGCCGCGTATTTAGAGTAAGCTCCCGCCCTTCGACCCGGAAGCTGCACCGCGTCCCTGATAATATCCGGCAGAAAAGCGTCCCATTTTACTTCCATAATAATTCCTGCATCGCCCGCCGGTATTGTCACGCAGTCAGGATTTAAAAAATCCGTTCCGCCAATCCCGGTTCTGATATTGTAATCCAGCGTCACGCGGACGTTTCCCGCCGGATACACAAAAGCCTCCCTTGTATAGTCCACAATTGTCTTCGGAGCCAGCCCCTGTGTCTGCATTTTACTGTACAGCTCTGTAAGAAGCTTTTTCCCGCTATGTACCATGAAAGAAGTATCGCCCTCCGCAATTTTCTGCGCTTCCTCCGCAGACAGCAGAACGCTTTCCTTTCCTGTAAGACCGTTATATTTCCGCTTTTTTTCCAATTTGATAAGAGAAATATCTTTATTATAGTAGCGGATACGGAATTTTTCCCTTGCATTTACTCCGTCAATTTTCTCCCTCAGCGCCTTATCCTTTAAGTTATCAAAATAAAGGCTCCGTATCTCATACTTCCCTCCTCTCCCGTGAGTATCCTCTTTTGCCACCGCCCGCAGACGGCTTCTTATGACAGCGGCGTCCATAGCGTTAATTTCAATCTTCCACTCATGCCGAAAGCCTGCCACTTGCTTTCCTCCCTTCGCTTTTATTTCCTTCGCATTTTATTCCCGCAGGCAGCAACCGGGCGGCTGCTTGTATGCATATTTGGCGACTGCCGGGCAGCTGCCTGTATCCACATTTGGCGACTGCCGGGCGGCTGCTTGTATCCACATTTGGCGACTGCCGGGCGGATGCCTGCTACGGGTATCCGACCTGTTTAGTTTATCTGTAAAATTTGTCCAAATTATGGGATGTATGTGAAAATTCTGTGAGTATTGCCGCCCGGGCGGAAATACCGGGAATTGTACCATTGCATTTAAAGATAGAAATTGATATACAGTGATTAAAGGAATTTGAGAAGAAAATATGCGATATAATGTGCATGTATCCGATTGGCATATAAGCAGTATGACAAGTTTGAAAAAACATAAATTATTTAGCAAAAAGAAAAGGGAAGTTTCTATCCCTTCCCTTTTCTCAAATCCTTTATTTAACCTTATCTGCCTTAAACCTTCTGGAACTTCCCTATATAAACCGGGAAAGTGCTCGTTCCCTTGATTTCCTTGCCGGCTGTTATTGTAACGTTCTTATCCATAATCAGATATTCGGCGTCCACACCCGACTCTACCACTGTGCCCTGCATCAGAATACAGTTCTTTACCTTTGCGCCCCTGGCAATCTTAACGCCACGGAACAAAATACTGTTCTCCACTTCGCCCTCGATGACGCAGCCATCGGCGGTCATTACGTTCTGAACCTTTGCGCCTTCTATGTATCTGGTGGGGTTGTCGTCGTGAATCTTGGTATAAATAGGAGAGCCCTCAAACAGCGCGTCCAGATTGTAATCGTCAAGAAGCTTCATGTTTTCGTCGAAGTAGCTCTTCATGTCGCAGATACGGGCCAGATAGCCTTCATATTTATAAGCGTGGATATTTAATTTGTTAAGCTGAGGCATCAGCACGTCGCGCTCAAAGAACTCGTCGCCGTTTACAAAGGCGGTGTCAATCAGTTCGATTAACAGCTCCCTGTCAACCACAAACATATTCATGGAGAAGTTCTGAACGCCCTCCGCTCTGGAATTCACGTAAATCTTTGTGATTCTTCCGTCCTCAATATCAAAGGCATAGTAATATCCCTTGTCGATACCCGTGGACTGGCGCAGGCTTTCGGGAATCTCCTGCTGATTGTAGGCAATGGTTACATCCGCACCGCTGTCAATATGAGACTGAATCATATCCTTAAAGTCAATATTGACAACAACATTGGTGTCTGTAATCACCACATATTTTTCCTTCTGGTCCCTTAAGAAGTCCAGAATACTTGCCAGTGCGCCTACGCGCCCGGTGTAAGGCTTCGCTCCCTTTTCCGCAAAAGGAGGGAAAATATTCAGACCGCCGTTTTTACGAACCAGGTCCCACTCACGGCCGGAATCCAGATGGTCCATCAGGGAATGATAGTTGTTGTTTACCATGATGGATACATTGTTGATATCACAATGGGTCATGCTGGATAAAATAAAGTCAATCAGACGGTAACGGCTGGCAAAAGGAATGGATGCCATCAAACGCACATTCACCAGTTCGGGGACAAGCGCGTCATAACTGTTCGGGAAAATAATTCCCAGTGCATTTGTATTTGAGTTTACCATACTTCTTCACCACCCTTCACATTTTCTCTTACCATGGCTTTCGGGCCAATCTTCGCATTGTCGCCAATGACAACACCGGAACCGACGGTGGCAACATCCTTTTCCTCGCCGGAAGGCATTGCGCCGACCACCGCGTTCTCGCCGACCACCACGTTTTCAGCCACGATACAGTGCTTCACAACGGCGCCGGCCTTTACAACCGTGCCGCCCATCACAACCGCATCTTCAATCACGGCTCCCTTTTCCACTCTCACGCCTGAGAACAAAATGGAATGCTTTACTGTGCCCTTTACCCGGCATCCGTCGGTAATCATGGAGTCCTCAACAACGGCGCCCGCGCTGATTTTATGTCCGGTCATGCCGCTGTTACGGCTGTAAATCTTCCAGCCGTCGTCGAACAGGTTGATTCCGCTGTGCTCAGGGTCAAGAACTTCCATATTGGCTTCCCAGAGGGAGGAAATCGTTCCGACGTCCTTCCAGTAACCGTTGAAATGGTAAGCGTACATATTTCTCTTATCCCGGAGAAGATTGGGGATAATGTTGTTGCCGAAGTCATTCTCGGAATTGGGGTCGGCCTCGTCCTCTTCCAGATACTGTTTCAAAATATCCCAGTTAAATATGTAGATACCCATGGAAGCAAGGTTGGACTTGGGCTGTTTGGGCTTCTCCTGGAATTCCGTAATCTTGTCGTTTTCATCCGCAACCATCAGGCCGAAGCGGGAAGCCTCGTCCCATGGAACCTCCATAACGGCCACGGAAAACTCCGCGTTCTTTTCCTTATGGAATTTCAGGAAATCGCTGTAATCCTGTTTGCAAATCTGGTCGCCGGAAAGGATGATAACGTACTGCGGGTCATAACGCTCGATAAAGGAAATATTCTGATAAATCGCATTTGCCGTTCCCTTATACCAGTCAGAGCCGCTTGCCTTCTGGTAGGGCGGAAGAACATGAACGCCTCCGTAAAGGCGGTCTAAATCCCAGGGCAGGCCATTTCCAATATATTCATTCAGAACGAGCGGCTGATACTGAGTCAAAATCCCCACTGTGTCAATTCCTGAATTGACGCAGTTTGACAGCGGAAAGTCGATGATACGATATTTTCCGCCAAATGGAACTGCCGGTTTTGCAAGCTTTTCTGTCAGCGCATACAAACGGGAACCCTGTCCGCCGGCAAGAAGCATTGCAATCATTTCTTTTGCCATAATACTACCCTCCTATTTAAAATCTCATGTAGAAATTATACAACATATTCTTCACAATTAACAGATTTTTGTGGAAATATTTGAAAAAATATTTAAAAAATTGTCTTTTTCATATTCTTTTTGTCAATTTCCTCCGACGTCTGCAAAAATTCTTTCCGGTATTTCCGTTTTCTGCCCGAAAATGCTTTAAGCTATCCCCGATTTTGCCCTGTCAGCCCTGCGCCTTCATCCGCTGCAGATAGGCGATATCCTCCCGCGCAAAGGCCAAATCCAACTCGTCCCGGATAACCGCAAGCTCCTGCTTTCCCTTCACCCACTCGTGGAAGGGGGCAAGCTCCATAAGCCCGCTGCCTAAAGCGCAGCCTCTGCGCTCTCCCTCCGAAGTCATCCGAAAGTCCTTGATATGCAGCGCTGCTATCCGCTCCCCGCCAAGGGCAAGGCAGCGCTTCCAGTATGCCTCCTGCCGTACCTCCTCCGGGCGCTGCAGAAGGTTTGCCGGGTCAAAAATAAGCTGCAGCCGCTTACTCCCAATCTCCTCCAAAACCTCCACAGCCGTTTCCATATCCTCCAGCGGATGGAACGCCACAGGCTCAAGACCGATTTGCACAGAAAGCCGCTCCGCCTCCTCCGTAATCCTCTTTAAGCTGTCCATCATATAAAGAAAACGGCGCTGCTTTTCCAAAGGCCCCAAATGCTCGTAGGAGGTTTCCGTTCCTGTCATTTTCGCCCCGGCCGATTTGGCATAAGAAAGTCCCCTACAAAAGGTCTCAACCGCTTTCCTCCTTGCTTCGTCATCAGGATTTGACAAATCCATATAACAGCTGAATACGCCGATTTCCACCTTCTGCTTTTCAAATTCCGCACGGATTTCGTCGAGCAGAGCGGGCGTAATCTCATCAAAGCTGTTCACTCCCGTAATCGCCTTCGGTACTGCAAGCTGAACCGTATCGTACCCCTCGCCGTGTAAAAGCGCGGCATACTCCGCAACGCCGTGGCGGCCGTAATCATGTCCTCTGACTCCGATTTTCATTTTCCTTCCTCCCTCCTGAGACCATAGAAAAGCCCTGCATTATCATATTTATTCGCAGCGTTTCCCGTAAATACCAGTTTGATTTCATTTTCGCCCTCTTTAAGAAAAGAACCGATTTCGAACCGATGGGGCGCAAAAAAGCTGACTCCGGCAAAGCTTTCATTACAATAGCACTCCGCCATCTCCTCTCCGTCCACCTCAAATATCTCATTGCTGGTTACATTCTCCTTATAGTAAGAGTAAGAATAAACCGCCTGATTGTCTTTTTTGCTCTCCCTGATAAACAGTCCGCTCCAGTCGGGCGCCTCGCCGCGGCGTTTCCCGGCAAGCTCCGGGCTTTCCGCCCCTTTCCCCTTGCCGCCGTCATCTGCCATGCTCCCTGCAGATGTCAGCTTCTCCGGTTCTCTTCCTGATTTCATCTCTCCCGCATCTTCCCCGCCGTCAAAAATAACCGCCGTCATCTCGCAAGGCGTCAACTCGATTTCCAGGCTTTTCCCGCCCTCCCCACAGGCAACGTCAGGGGAATAGAATCTGTTTTTCCACAAATCATAAAAGACAATCCCCCTGTCGCCGGGAAGCTGTAATTTTGTTCGTATACTCTCGTCCCCCTCGTTGGAGAGCAAAAGTATTTCCGTTTCTTCCTTATATATGTGCGCCGTGCGCAGGGAAGGGCACGGCTGCGCCGTATGAACCGCCCGGAAGCCCTCTGTCAAAAGCTCCTCCGCCTTATGGTAAACCGCCGCGCCGCAAAGCTGACTGTCATACTCCTCCCCAAGCACATTCAGCACCGCCTCGTAGCGGTATCCCTCAATACACAGAACATTCCTTGCCGGTGAAGCAGCGTCACCCGGCAAAACAGCATCTCCCGGCAAGGCAGTCTCCGGCTGCGTTTCCCCTAATCCCGCACAAACGGACGTCTCCCTCCGGCATTTTTTCAAAAGCGCTGCCGGAAGATAGTTAAACTCGATTTGATTTTCATAAAAACAGGCAATCTCCCGGTAAGGAATCCGGTTGTTGTCACAAAGAACCGCAACCCTTGCCCCGTTTACCGAATCCGTCATCAGATAGGAAATCCGCTTCATATAGTCGGAAAACTGCCTGTAATGCTTCCACCAGATGTTGTTCGGCCCCACGTCGGGAGGACGCTCCTCCTTCCGCTTTCCCTCCACACTGTAATAAAAGGCATGAGGAATAAAAAGGTTCACGCCCCGAATCCCCATCCAGTTCAGATACCACTTCATATCCTTTCCCGTAAAATACCAGGGAATCTGCTCCCGGCAGCACACACCGAAGCATTCGTTGGAATTTCTCCGCCGTCCAAGATGCCTTGCAATGTCCGCCGCCAGCTTGGCCTGCACGCTGTCAGATTCCAGCAGACCGCCGCTCTCGGGCGATACTCTCCGCATAATCAAATCCTGCCCCGGCACGTGGAAGTAAAGCTCCTCCTCCACATCATCGCTCTCCGCCGGATGCCCCATCAGCCAGATACCGTGGTCTTCGCACCAGTCGTGCAGCGCTTTGTAAAAGTTTTCCCGCAGATGCTTCTTAATCAGCTTCCGATAAATACCGGTAGTGACATTTTCCTCCCCGGTAAACAGGCCCTCCAGGTCCGAAAGCCTTCCTCCGGCCTCCGCTATCTCCCGCTCCATGCCTTCCGCCCATTCCCGAAAGCCCTCCGCGTTCCTTCCAAGGGCGCAGGGCTCGTCGGTAAAAAAGCCGATTATCGTATTTCCGAAATACGCTTTTAATTCCTCATAATACCGGTCATGGGTAAGACGAATAAAAAGTTTCACCGCTTCGGGATTTAAAATATCCGCGGCAGCCGGCGCACCGTCCTCCCCGTCGTCCTCACCGAAATGGATTCCCCTTATGGTTCCGCCGGTTTTCCTCAAAACCAGATATCTGCCGCCCGGAAGCTCTGTCAGTACTCTGTCCTCTCCCGGCTCGCCGGTTATGGTGATTCCTCTTGCCGCAAATTCCGGGTTTGCCGCCGCCACCATTCCGTGAGCCGAGCCCGACGGATACATGCCCTCGTCATAGAGAACCACCTTCATATGAAGCTCCGCTGCCGTCTCCACCACATATTTAACCACCTGAAAATAGGCGTCCGATAAATAAGGAATTTCCCCGGGAATCCCGATTCGGGGATGCAGCACCAGACCGTTCACGCCCTTTTCCACATAGTCCGCAAGCTGCTCTTTTATCCTGTCCTTATCCGGCTTATCGTTGAAAAACCAGAAAGGAACGGGGCTGAATTCCCCGGAAGGGTTTCGAAGCCCTTCCGTCAACTGTTTCACGCTCATACTTTTTATACCTTTCTTCCGCAAACGGTTACAGCGCAAGATGCCGTATCATATCCGCCGCCTCGCCTCTTTTTACTGTCCGCTTCGGATTGTCATCCCCGGGAACCACCGAAAGGCTAAGAGCCTCCAGAATGGCTTTCTTCGCCCATGGCGCCGCCTTTTCCGCCAGCTCCGGCTCCTTATCGCCCTGACTTTCCGCAGCTATCTGCTTTCTTCCCCTAAAACCGTTCATTGCCATAGCCAGAAGCTCTTCCAGCAAAAGCGCCTTATCGGGCTGATACCGTCCTCCCTTTGTCATTTCCGCAGGGATAATGCCGTTCTGCCATGCGCATTCCACCGCTCCCGCATACCATTCATGGCCGATGACATCGCTGTACATATCATTATACACATTGGTGGGGAAAAACTTCAGCGCCTGTATCAGCATGGGAAGCGCTTCCGCTCTGGTTATCTCATCCTCCGGCCTTTCAATATCCGAGAGAAGCTCCCCCTCATCCAGAGGATTTTTCTTTTCCTTCATCCGTTCCGGGCAGACCGGAAGAACAAGGCTTCCCTCCGGCTGCCAGCAGTCGTCCTTCTCACAGTAGCCTGCGCCTGTATTTGCGTCTGCTCCGTCGGCTGCCGCTGTGGCTGCCTTCTCTGCGCCCGCATCTCCGCCTGCCGCCCTCTCCCCGAACAGCTCGGGGCAGATTTCTTTCAGTCCGTCCGCCACTACCTTTGCCGCCCGGAACGCCCCGAAATCATTGCTGTGGGTATAGTCCGCCGGGTAGAACCACGCTTTCGCCGCCTCAAGCCCTGTCCTTAAGATGAACTCCATGCTTTCCTTATGTAAATCGATTACGGGAACCTGAAACTCCTCCCCTGTGGCAAGCACCGTCTGTGCATATTCTTCAAGGAAATCCAGATAACTGCCGTCCGCTCCCTTCCAGCTGTTCCGCGCAATCGGCGTGAGCAGCACGGGAACGGCTCCCTTTTCGCGCACTTCCTTTATATAACGAATCAGGTTGTCCCGATAGCCGCCCTTTGCCAGCAGATGGGGAAGCTTCTGGTCATTGTGGGCGAACTGAATCAGCACGTAATCCCCCGCTTTCAGCCTTTCCTCCACAATGGCGTAATGCCCCTCCTGGCGGAAGCTCTCTGTGGTAAGCCCGGAATGGGCATGGTTGCTCACCGCCGCCCTTCCCGGCAGAAAGTAAGCAAGCATCTGCCCCCAGCCGCTGTAGCTGGTGCCGGGCGCGTAAGGGTACTCCGCGCTCTGGTCCGTCACTGTGGAGTCCCCGGCAATATAGACAACCGGGCGCATCTCCCGCTTTATGGAAAGGGAGGCAAGCGCCGCGTCGCCAATCAATGCAATATCCACCGTAGTGTCCCCGTAGCTTTCCGTCTTTCCTCTCGGCACAATGGCGCACACGTGGATGAAAGCGTCAAGGCTCCTCTTTTCCCCCGGGGCAAGCTCCCCTTTCCACACAAGATGCCTTCTTCCGGCAAAGAAAATAACCGAGACCGGATGGGGATTCGGATTGCAGATTTCCGCCGTCAGCCGGTAGCTGCCTTCCTCTCCCATGTCCGCCTTAAATTGGAGAGGAAGCGCTCTCCCGCTCTCCTCCCACTCCGAAGCTACGGAAGCAGGGGCGAGCATACACCCCCATTCCCCCTGTGAAATCTCCGTAAGCTCCTCGTCCTGATACCACCAGACAGGCTCAAAACCGGAATTCAGTTCCGGGAGCTGCAACCGCTCCTGCTCCCTTCTGGTTTTCTCGTCTATAAAGCCAAAACCGGCGGCGTCCGTGTAGCGGGCGTCGGCGCTGACTCTTACGGTCAACACATCTGTTTCCCCCGTCCGCATGCCGGGCATCTCCGCATTCCTGCCTTCGCCGCCCGATACGCCCTCAGCGCTTTCGCCGCCCGATACGTCCGCAGCAGGCTCCGCGCCCGCTTTATATCCCCCAAATAAAAATCTTTTTACTTTCATTTTTATAACGCCCCGTCCTTATCTTCGTCTCCTGCCTGCAATACCCCTGAGAAAAATGCCAGCGCAAGGCCCTGTCCCCAGCCCTGAATCCAGCGTTTGGAAATATCCCGGTATCCGTCACGGTCCTTCATGACAGCGGTTCCTCCCGACACATTCATCACCTTTCCGTCAGCGCCGATATTGTCCAGAAGCCCCTGAATGGACTTATTGATGTATTTGGAGTGAAGGGGATTGCCCTTTTCCACCATGGCGGCGGCAATTCCTGCCGAGGCGGAAATCTCCTCGTAAGAGCCCTCGTCGTCAAGGATGGTTCTCCAAAGTCCGTTTTCCGTCTGCAGCATCTTTAGGGCCGCAAGCTGCTCGTTCAAAGAGCCTGTGATTTCAAGAAATTTGGGATACAGATAAGCCTCCGGCAGAATCCCGCCCACTCTTGACATGGTATACGCCGCCCAGGCGTTGGCTCTGCCCCAGTGGAAGCCGGACATATGGTCGCCGGTAATGTTATTGTAGCCGTGATAGTAAAGCCCGTTTTCCGGGTTCTGCAGATAATGGATATGCCAGTAATACTGATTTAAGGCGTCCTCTATAATGTCCGCATCTTTCAGTTTCACCCCCACCCGAAGAAGGAAGTAAGCCGCCATAAACAGGGTATCCGCCCATGCCTGTTCCGGGAAGTCATTGTTGGCGGAAACAGTGTGCTGCAATACATTGTCGCCGAACCTGAGCGCTTCTTTCCTTATATAATTCACCTTGCTCATGACCACATCCCAGTACTTTTCCTCCCCGGTCTCCTCGTAAAGGGTAATCAGGCAATGTCCCATGGCGCAGGTATTCACCGTCCAGTTTTTCGGAAGGCCCAGCTCCATGTATTCGTCCACCCTGTCTTTTAACATGTCAAGATATTCTTTTTTGCCTGTGGCCTTGTATGCCCGGCAGATTCCGTAATAGGCCACGCCGCAGGGCCAGTCCCAGGTCATATCCATGTTCATTGTCTTTTTTACAATGCGGTCGATTGCATCTTCTATCACGCTTTTGTCATAATTTAATTTTAACATTTTCTACCCCGTTTCCGCGCTTGCCTTGCGCATTTTTTAATCATAATCTTTTGCGGCGGAGGAAATCTCCACATCCTTGCAGTTTTCCAGAATTTCCTTACATTTTACATGTTCTTTCATGCTCCCGTCAATCTCAAAGCTCCCGCTCGCCTTAAGTCCCTCCACATGCCTTGCATAGAGCCACGGAATTTCATGCTCATAGACGTCTCTGGGAGAGGGCTGTTCGTCGAATACCCCCGGCGTGTGGATGCTCTGCTTTTTCCAGGCAACCTGGCAGTCTTTAATCTGAATATCCTCAATCACAGCGTCCGCCTCGCCGCCCATGAAAATACAGGATTCCGAAGTAAGCCTTACCTGCTCAAAGGTAATCCTCCTGATTTTACCGGGACGCTTTTTCTCCTCGTTCCGGTAAGTGGATGAGAGGAAGAAGGGCTCTCCTTTTCCCCACCAGCGGGGAACGCCTCTGCCTCCCGGCGCGTCCGCATACCGCTTTGTGCTTCCTGTGATATGATGAATCATAATATCCTCTATGGTTCCGCCGTCCCTCACCCAGATACCCACGGCGCGGGAGCAGTCCTTCACCACGCAGTTGGAAAAAATCACGTTTCTGATGTCTCCGTAGGTTTCCGTTCCCATCTTGAGGGCGGAATCGCGGGAATGTAAAATGCAGTCGGAAATTACGATGTTTTCGCAGTTTCCGTATTTCTTCCATATGGGCTTTGTCGCCTTAAGGACAATGGAATCGTCTCCGCTCTCCACAATACAGCCCCGAATTACCACATTCTGGCAGGCGTCCGGGTCGATGCCGTCGTTGTTGGGGCCTCTGTCATTGTTTAAAATGCGGATTCCCTCCACCAGCACATTTTTGCACCCCGCCATATGCAGCGTCCAGAAGGAAGCGTCGTAAAAGGTGATTCCCTTAACCGTAAGATTCTCCACATCCTCCAGGTATGTGGTGCGGGGACGGAATTCCTTTACGCTCAAAGGACATTCGTGAAAGTCGCCGTCAAGACCCGCGTCGTAGTAGGCGTCCCGGCCCTTGCCGTCAATTCTCCCTTCTCCGCTTATTGTGAGATTTTTTTCATGACAGGCATAAATAAAGCAGCCGTCCTTTATGCCGTCCATGGTATTATCCTTATCCGATTTTTCGGAAAAGTCGATGATGTCCGCCGGGTTCAGGCTTACCGTGAGGGTGCTTCCCGCTTCCAGATACAGCTCCATATCCGAGCGCAGGCGAATGGTTCCCGAGAGGAAATTCCCCGCCGGAATCACCACCCTGCCGCCGGTTCCCGCGCAGGCGTCGATGGCCGCCTGTATCATCTTCTGGTTATTGACCGTGCCGCCCTCTGCCGCGCCATAGTCTAATATATTATAAATCATGAATTATTCCTTTCTCTGTATGCAGTACAAAGCTCGAATCCGCTTCTCTCTTTCCCGCTCACGGGCTTCGCGGACCGTCTTATTGTAATCGAGCAGGGAAGATTCATCTTACCTACTCGCTGAACGCGGCATTCGCCAGATGTGAGTGCAAGCACTCCCGCCTGGCTCATTGCTCGCGCATAAGAAAGCCGCAGAGGCGCGCTTATGGCACCTCTGCGGCAGTTATCACTGACTCAAGTACCGGCATCAGAAAGAATCTGATTAATGATACTGTCCGGCATCCCATGCCGCTTTCTTCTCGTCAAGGATTTCCTGATATCCTGCATCCAGGTATTCCTGTTTCATTTCTTCATACGTAGACTCGAACTCTTCTTCGGTAGTTGCTCTGGTAACAAGCTGTACATAAGACTCTTTCCAAAGCTCCGCCAAATCGGATGAGTACTCGCTTAAGGTCTCAATCGGAACGGTGAAGCAGGTGTCAGGGTCGGCTCCGTCCGCATACTTCTCCTGATATTTCAGAATATCTTCAATCAGATACTCATATCCAACAGGCGCGTTCACGTAGATGATTGCTTTTTTGAATTCCTCTTCGGAATCATACTTCTTGTTGGCATTAACAAGACACCAGTAGTCGCCGTTATCGTTGTTGGAAAGCTTCTCTTCTCCTGTGTAGCCTGTAGGAGCCTTTACACCGTCCTTAAGCTCGTAGTTCTTGCCTTCGAAACCATTCTGAAGTGTATTCAGCACGTCGTCCTGGTTCATCCACTCGATGTACATCCATGCAGCGATTCTCTCTTCATCGGTTGCGTCGGCGTTGATGCCGTAAATCATACCAAACGGCCAGTACTCACGCATCTGATGCTTTCCGCCGGGTGCAAGTGCACCGGGGTCAAGGATGGAAAGCTTGGCGTCCGGGTTATTCTGCAGAAGAGGCTGGATAACATTCTCGTTTGTACCTGCGTTGATGTAGCAGCTGTAGGTAGCTGCCTTACCTGAGGTAAAGTTAGCCTTTGCCTGGTTTCCGTCTGTATCCAGATAGAAGTCAGGGTCAATCAGGCCGTTCTGGTACTGGTAATTCAGATTTCTTAAATATTCCTTTGTAGGCTCCCAGCTGAAAGCTGCAACAGCCAAATCGGAATTGAGGGCAATGCCTTCACGGTCGCTTAAATCTCTGAAGTCGTTATCAAAGTTGAAGGACTTGTTAAGCAGCTGACCACCGCCTGAACCTACGGTTGCAAATCCGTAACCTGCTTCTTTGAATTTCATCAGCGTGTCATTGTACTCTTCCAGAGTGGTAGGCATGGGAAGATTAAGGGCATCCAGCCAGTCCTGACGAATCAGAGTACCGAAGTTGGAAGACAACAGCTCGGTACGGTCGCCCATAACAACCATCAGCTTACCGTCAATCGTACCGTAATCCTGAATGATGCCGCCCATTCTCTCCCAAAAGGAAGGCGCATAGTAAGCGATTTCATCTGCGTTCAGCTCCTGATAAGCATCCTGTGCATAATATGCAAGAATGTTAGGATAATCATAATGGAACACAAATGTAGGCGCGCTGCCTGCGGACAGAAGCTGTGTAAAGTCCTGTACCTCAGTGGAACGTCCGATGGAAATAAATTCCACGTTTACGTTATACTTGTCGCCAAAGTTCTCCTGAATCCATTTTGTCCAGTAGTTGTCCGTGGGATTCCAACCTTCCCATCCTCTCTCGTAAACGGGAACCTGAAGGGTAACTGTCTCCGGGAAACCTGCGGAATAATCCGTGAAATCTCCTGCTGATGCCGTATCGCCGGCTGCATCAGCGTCAGCGCCGTCGTCCGCCTGCGCCGCATCCTCTGTGGAAGTATCCTCGGCAGGAGCCGCGTCGTCTGTCTGCGCTGCGTCTGCATTGTCGGCTGCCGCATCGTTACCGCTGCCGCCGCAGCCGGTAAGAGTTCCTGCTACCATTGCCAATGCCAGTCCGGCAGCGGCAAGTTTCTGTAACACTGTCTTCTTTTTCATTTACTATCCTCCTAAATTGTTTATTTATAGTTACCGCTTTATGCGGGTACTACCATATGAAATTTAACCTTTTACCGCTCCAATCATGGTTCCCTGTACGAAATATTTCTGTACGAAAGGATATACCAGAATAATCGGAACCGTTGCAAACACGATACATGCCGCCTTTAAGATTTCCGGGTCCATTACGGTAGACATGGCCACGTCGTTGATGGAGCCCTGAATACTTTCCGTCGCCGCCACAATTAAATAGTAGAGCTTTAACTGCAGGGGACGCATCGCCGTGTTCTGCTTGATGTAAAACATTGCGTCGCTGTAGGTGTTCCAGCGGCCTACCGCATAGAACAGAGTAAGCGTTGCGAGAATCGGCTTTGATAAAGGGAGCACAATCTTTCCAAGGATGGTATAGTGGTTGGCCCCGTCAATCAGCGCGGATTCCACAAGGCTGTCGGGAATACTTGATTCCAGAGAGTTTTTCATAATAACCAGATTGTAGGCGCTGAATGCCAGAGGCAGTACCAGAGACGCCATTCTCTCAAGTAATCCCAGTCTGTTCATCAGAATGTAATCGGGAATCATACCGCCCTGGAAATACATGGTGAAAATGAACAGAAGGTTAAGCACCTTGCGTCCCCGCAGAGTCTTTCTGGAAAGGGGATACGCCGCGCATATTGTGATTATCATACCAAGCAGGGTGAAAAGCACCGTCATCGTCACCGTCACGCCAAAGGACACAATGAAAGAATTATCGCTGAATATCCTCCGGTATGCTTCTGCCGTAAGACCCTTGGGCCACAGAACCACCTGTTTTGCAATTACATATGCCTCCGAGCTGAGCGATTTTGCTATTACATGAATATAAGGAAGTACGCATGTCAGGGATACAAGTGTAATAAAAGCATAGATTAAAATGTTGACGGCAATACTGCCGTTACTGATTTTTGTTTTTGTATTAGCTGCCTGCTTTGCCATTTGCTCTCCCTCCTTATACCAGACCGTCTTCGCCGAGCTTCTTGGAAACCCAGTCGGAACCAAGCACCAGCGCCAGACCGATAATTGACTGGAACAGGCCAAGAGCCGTTGACTGGCTGAACTTCATGTCCTGAATACCCCATTGGTAAACCAGAACCGGAATGGTCGTGGTGTATTCCGTTGCGGCGTAATTCATAAGCGCCATGATACGCTCGAAAGAACCGCCCATAATCTTGCCCAGCTGCATAATCAGAAGGATTACGATGGTGCTTCTGATACAGGGGAGCGTTACGTTGAGCATCTGCTGCCAGCGGTTGGCGCCGTCCACTCTTGCCGCCTCGTAGAGCTCCGAGTTTACGGAGGTGATGGAAGCCAGGTAAATGATAGTTCCCCATCCCATGGACTGCCATGCTCCTATTACTATGTAGGTAATCAGCCAGTTCGTGTCTTCCTGAAGGAAGTTAATCGGCGTTCCGCCCGCGTTCTGAATCAGCGCGTTGATAACGCCCGTGTTAACGGAAAAGAGCTGATATACCAGACCGCCGATGATAACCCATGAAAGGAAGTGGGGCAGATAAAGAAGCGTCTGCGTCACCTTCTTGAAAGCGATATTCTTTACTTCATTTAACATAAGTGCCAGAATAATCGGCATCGGGAATCCTACAATCAGGTCGAGTACGTTAAGCAGAAGGGTGTTTCTGAGCGCTTTCAGGAAATTCCTGTGGCCGAATACCTTTCCAAATATCTCAAAGCCAACCCACTCTCCTCCAAAAAATCCGTCCCTTATCTTCCAGTCCTTAAAGGCAATCTGCAGCCACGCCATAGGAATATATTTGAAGATAAAGCAGAATATAATAGGAATTAACAGCAGAGAGTAGAGCTGCCAGTCCCTTTTGAAGCAGTCCTTAAATGGCTTCTGCTTCTTTCTGGCTTCTTTCAGAGCCAGCTTTTTCATAGTTGCATCACTCATGAACTTCCCTTCCCTTCTTAAATATTGAATCTTTCCGGCACAGCCTGACCGCACTTTGACTTTTCACTGTCTCACTCAGGTCTGTCCCCTGCCATGCCTTTAGACAATTTTTATAATATTATTTTAAAGATTATAAATTTTTTGTAAACGTTCATTTCTGATGCAGTACTTCATTTTTGACAATCAAAAAAAAGCCTTGATTTTACAGGCTTTTCTTCGTTTGGTTTTCAATTATTTTCTTTTTAATTTATGGAATTTAATTCCGATTTTCTTTATTTCTCCTGAATTTATGCCTTCTTTTAAGACAATTTTAAACACCAAAGCCAAAATCAATAGTGCAAAATGTCCCCAAAACCATCAAAATGGAATTATCATTTGTCAACTTTTCTAAGGCTGTTGGGCGTTGTCCCCTCATACTTCTTAAAAAACCTGTTCAGGCTCTGGACATTATGATAACCCACCTGCTCCGCAATCTCCGTCAGCTTCTTATCTGTGGATAGCAGGAGCTCCTTTGCCTCGTTTATCCGGCAGCGGTTGATATAATCCGTAAGGCTGATGTCGCCTTTTTCCCGCATCACATGCCGCATATGGGAATAACTGATACCCATTTTCCCCGCCGCTTCCTCAAAGTCAATATCTTCCCGATAATGCATATCCAGAAAAGCCAGAATCCGCTCATAAAGCTGTTCTTCTTCCTTTTCCTCCGTATTTTCCTCCAGATGCTCCTGTAACTGTCCCACAAAATCCTTCACAAAATCCTCGATTTCCTCAATCGTATCCAGCTCCGCTATCGTCGTATATACCTTTCTGCCGTTCCCAAGGAATCTGGAAATCTGCACCTTCTCTCCCACAAGCGTCTTAATCATACTTCCCACAAGCTGCTGATAAATGAGCACTACATTATCGTAGGAAATATCCTCAATCGCCAGAATTTTTTCGCGGACGGCGGTAATCTCCTCCACCACCGCCTCCATATTGTGAAGCTTGATGTTGTTGACAATCCTTCTCTCGCTGTCATAAGGATAATGATAATATTCGCTTTCATTCATGCGATCCCTCCAGAAAATCACCTGGTTTTTCCCGGCAATAATCCGGTGCTTCACCGCCTTTGTGGCCTCCTCCATCCCTTCGTTCAGGTCCCTGATATCCCCGTGAACCGTACTGACGCCAATTGTCATGGTATAATCGAACACCTTTTTTAATTCTTCTTTAATCATTGCAATCCGCTCAAGGATAAAAGCCGTCACCTTCTTCTGGTCATAGGTCTGAATATTCAGCACCGTCACACAGGTAGTCGAGCGGAAATAAACCGTTCTGGCGGCATATCCCTCCCCTTTAAGGAGCCGGGAAAAGATTTCCTCTATCTGAAGAAAATAATACATTCTCTCATCCCAGTTATAATCCCGAAGGAGCCTGCTCCCGCCGTCCACGCCGGCAAACAGCACCACAAAATGACCGTAAGGGAACAGAGCGTCCAGATTTTCCTTCTTCTTATCTCCATCCAGCGTACCTGAAAGAACCTCCCTAAGCAGGAGCCGTTCGGTGTCCGAATTTCTCGCTTCCAGCATACTGTGGATTTGCCCCTCCTCCGCCTTCATCTTCTCAAAGGCTTCCCGGAGATAGTAAATCTCATTCTTGGGACGTTCATTTCTGGCTTCTCCCGCCGACATATCCTTTCTGATAGCCCCAATCAGATTGCGGAAGGGACGGAACAGCCAATAAAAAACGGCTACCACCAGGACAAGCCCCGCCGCTATGGCCGCCATAATCACCATCATTCCCTGATAGGATATGGTTTTGGCTCCGCTCATTACATCCTCCAGATTGTAGGTGGCTACATAAGTCCAGTTATTGGCGTCGGATTTCCGGTAAGCGCACAGATAACGAATCCCGTTGTATTCATAATCAAAATAACCTTTCTTCGCCCCCAGCCCCGCAATGGTATCGGCTATCTTCTTCTCCTCCTCGCTCGCCGGTGAAAGCGATTTGGAAGGATGGCATATAATATTGTTGTTTTCATCAAGAATAAAACAGACCCCCGATGTCTGCCCCGCCGGATTTATAAAATCGCTGAGCTTTGACATATAAATATTGCAGACCACTGTTCCGCCGTCGGATGAAATCAGAGGATTAATTGAATACACATAAGTGAGTACGGATACCTTGTTCTGCCGGTTGCCTGCCATTTCGTTATCATCCGCTATCTCTGTGCCGTAAAGATTTCTTGCAATCCACTTTCCCCGGATTCCTCTCCTGAGCCCAAAATCTTCCTCATCCAGAAGCCAGTCAAGGGAACCGTAATTTTCCACCTTACACACTCCCTTGTCTGTGGAAATCACATAGTCAGAGCCGTCCCCCAGATAAAAGCAGGACTGCACCATTTTTTCCGTCCCGAAAACCCTGTCAAGGTAATCTCCCCCGTTCCAGACCGCCTTAATCCGGCTCATATCCGTGCCGATATTGCGGTAGAGATTCACGTCAGATAGTCCCTTACAGGCGGAATTATTGGCAAACTGAATCACATTCCTGGTGTATCCCCCTAAAATCAGCTCCGTCATACTGCTGACCGACTCCAGATTATCCAGCTTTGACAGCGCAATATTTTCCTCCGAATACTGCGCCGCGTTATTAAGTACATGATAGGAAATCAATGCCGTGGGAATGATGAGCACACACAAAATTGCCAGTATGCTCTGTCCCAAAATGGAAATCCTTTTCACCTTACGCTTCCTCCCGCCTGCCTCTTGCCTGTAGCTTATCCTTTTGCATCAAAATGCTGTGCTTATCCTTTCACTTCCGATATCCTTCTGTCCATCAGAAGAATCGGCTCAATTACCAGAAAATTGTCGCCGCCTGCCTTTTCCCTGTCAAAATGGCTTTCCGGGTCCGCCGCCATCCATCCCTTAAGGGCCTCCGATTCCGCACCCTGCTCCCCGCACAGATTCACGTTGGTCCGAGGCTCCTCGTAATAAGAAAAAAGAATGTTTTCATGAAGGGCAATACACTGGTACTTATCGCCGGCGTGCTTCCCCTCGTCCACAATCGCCTTGTGCCAATAGGCGTAGGAAAAGAGCTTTTCCGGATACAGAAACGCAATCCGCCCTATTTTGGTCTTTGCCCCTATCCTCTCCTTTTCCCAGCCTTCCGGCTCCTCCGGAATACTGTGATGGAAAATATGGTACATGCACGCCCAGGGCGTCTTTCCTTCTTCCTCCGGCCACATTTCCAGAAACGGCATAAGAGGGCCTGAAAAGTCGGTCGCATCAATTCCCTCCTCCAAAGCTTCATAATATAAAAAGCACATCCTCTTATAGCGGTAAAGATAAACGGCCAAAAGCCTTTTGCCGTCTATAAATTTCCTGACGTCCTCCTGCATCTTAAAAAGCGCGTCCCCAAGGCGCTCTCCATCCACATCCTGCTTTAGGCACCCTCTGTACTGATGTCTCGTTATCATGCTTCCCCTTCCTCCTTCTGCATACTGACTGTAAGCCTGCGGCTATTGCACAGACGCTTTCCTGCCCTAGATTTCAACCGTTTTCCCGCCGGGAATCTCATGGAACGCCTCGTCCGCCTGAATCCATACGCTTTGGGCATTCGGATTGTAAACCAGATTTTCATCGATTGTGAATTTCAAATTTCCCGCAGCCTTCATATAATCCACAATCTCGATATTCGTGGCATACCAGATATCCCCGCGCCCTCCCGCCATCCGGCAGAAGTCCTCCATCAGCTCCCAGTTGTTGTCCCTCGTAAATTCGTAGCTGTGCCCCCATACATACATTAAGTACAGATACTGAGTCTTATTTAAAGCGCAGAACCGCTCTCCGTTTTCCATCAGCCTGTGGTTGTGGTGGCAGGTCGCCTTCCATGTAAGGAAATTCTCCGGCATGGCAAAATCATCCGTATCCCCCACTATCCGGCTGTACTCGATTCCAAGGCCGGGAAGGAGCTTTACAATTTCTTCATTATAAGAACCGTTGGGGTAGGACATTCCCCTCACCGGATATCCGGCGATTCTTTCCAGCGCCCTTCTGTCCTCAAGAACCTGAAGCGCCACCTGCTCTATGGGACAGCGCTCAATGGTGGGATGGGTCACCGTATGACAGGAAATCTCATGCCCTTTGTAGAGCTCCCTGTATTCCTCCTGCGGAATCCGCCCCGGCGTCCTTAAGCCGGAATTCAAATGGAAGGTTCCCTTAATCCCGTACCGGTTGAAAATCTCAACCAGCCTGTAATCCTCCTCCCTGCCGTCGTCGTAGCTCATGGTCAGCGCCTTGTGCTTTCCCTCCGGGAAGCATATGTATATTGTTTTCATGTAAACTGCCCTCCAATGCTTTTGATTTATCTGATGTAACTATTTTAACAGAGATAGTGTTCATTGTACACCGCAAAAAAGCTATCTGCGGGTTCGGCAATATTTGAGGGCTTCTTATATATAAATAATAAGAATATAACTATTGAAAAAATACAAATATTTGATATACTGTAAAAACAACCTTATTACTTAAAGTGTAAAGGACGATAAAAATGCCCCCTACAGAACAAAAGCCCCTGACAAAAACAAACATCGCTTTCCCGGGAACAGACTCTGAAACAGCACAGTCTGATATTAAAAGCCTGATTTATGTTATCCGTAACCAACAGGTTATGCTGGACAGCGATTTGGCAATGCTGTATCAGGTGGAAACCAAACGGCTAAATGAAGCTGTAAAGCGTAATATTTCCCGATTTCCGGCAAAATTTCGATTTCAACTGACAAAAGATGAGTGTGAAAACTTGAAGTCGCAAATTGCGACTTCAAGTTCAGACATAAACAATGGATACGGCGGCCGCCGAAAATTACCATTCGTTTTTACAGAACAGGGAATTGCCATGCTTTCCGCTGTTTTACGAAGCGACGTTGCGATTCGTGTAAGCATCAGAATAATGGAAACCTTTGTGGAAATGCGGAAGTATATGGCAAACACCTCTTTATTATACGAGCGGCTAAATGCAATGGAAGTCCGTCAGACAAATTACCAGCTTGAAACAGACGAACGTTTCGAGAAAGTTTTTGAGTACATATCCGAGCACGAGGAATCCAGTCAAAAAATATTTTTTGACGGACAAATCTATGATGCGTTCAGTTTGTTAGTCAGACTGATTGGAACGGCTGACAAAGAAATTACTTTGATAGACGGCTATGTGGGCGTTGAAACATTGAATTTACTTATAAAGAAAAAATCCGATGTTCCAGTGACAATTTATACCCAGCGCCGGACAATGCTGTCAAAAACTGATGTGGAAAATTTCAACGCGCAATATCCGACACTGAAAATAAAATATACGAAAGCATTCCATGACAGGTTTTTGATTCTGGACAGAATGACCGCCTATCATATAGGTGCATCCCTGAAAGATGCCGGCAAAAAATGTTTTGGCATTAATCTCATTCAGGACGTAAGCATTGTAAAAGACATCCTGCAGCGGTTGGAACTGGAAACAGAAAAATAATTTATCACATTTTCCTCAAACACCCCACCTGGCGCTCATTAATCTCCCGGATTTTATCGGGCGTAACCTTAAACTGCCGCCTGATATCCATAAGCCCGTTGATTTCCTGCTGAACGTCCGTTACCTGGGTATAGCAGTATCCGCACACATAGGGAATCTCTTTAATTGCCGTGGTAACGGCGTCGAAGCGTTTTAAAAATTCCTCTTCCGAGCTCACGGCGTTTCCATAGCCCCATTCTTTCCCCTGTCCGGCAAATGCAATTCCTCCGAATTCGCTGATAATCACCGGCTGCCCGCGGTAGGAATAGCCCTTTGCAAAAGCGGACTTTAAGCGGCAATGATACACCTCTCCCGCCAGGATTCCCTCCTTGTACTGAACGTATCTTTCCTTAAGTATTTCTCCGCATTCCTCATAATCGTGCAATGTTATGATATCCGATACCGTATGCTCCCACCCGTCGTTGACGATTACCGGCCGGTGCCTGTCCATGCTCTTAGTCAGGTGGTAGATGCTTTCGGTGAAATGCTGCTGCTCTCTGTTATTTTTTATCTGTGGCACTCCCCAGGACTCATTGAAGGGAACCCAGGTGATGATGGAGGGATGATTATAGTTCTGTCTGACAATGTCCGTCCACTCTTTCGTAAAGCATGCGACCGCTTCGTCAGAAAATTCATAAGCTGCCGGCGCCTCGCTCCACACCAGCATTCCCTTTACGTCGCACCAGTAAAGGAATCT
This sequence comes from uncultured Lachnospiraceae bacterium, assembly GCA_910577275.1. Taxonomy (GTDB): domain Bacteria; phylum Bacillota; class Clostridia; order Lachnospirales; family Lachnospiraceae; genus Suilimivivens. The sequence continues at coordinate 34,491 of CAJTMW010000018.1, read as the reverse complement.
CTCATCCTCGATTTTCTGATGCTTTCTCACTCCGTTGTAGCCCAGCGCGTGTATTTTATCCAGGTCCTCAATCAGAGCCTCCTCGTCCGGCGGGGTCAGATGGGATTTTTCCCAATATCCCTGGTCTAAAATCAGCCTCTGATAGAGAGGTTCCCCGTTGAGAAGAATGTGTTCTCCCTCGATTCTGATTTCTCGCATTCCAAAATAGGAACGGACTTCATCCAACGTCTCGTTTCCCCTGGCCAGCCGGAAGCAAATATCGTAAAGCTGCGGCTTCTCTGGACTCCAGGTATAAATCCCCCAAGGCTCATCCTCCCGGGGCATGTCAAGGTTAAGCCGCAACGCAATGGATTTTTTCACGACTGCCGCCGCCATCCCCGCAATGGGCTGTCCCTCAAAGGTAACCTCCGCCTCCAGCTTCAAATCGCCTTTTTCAAAAGCATTCGTCAAATCCGGCGCATCCACCAGGCACTCCGCCAGGAGGCATCTGCCTGCCAAATCGGGAGTCATCTTCACAGACGACAGGCTTATTACCGGAACGTACTCCATCCAGACCGTTTTCCATATTCCGGTGGTCTGCACATACCAGCACGCAAAGCTGTCCTTCACCCACCGCTGCTTTCCCCGGGGAATCTGTCTGTCCGGCGTATCCTCCACCTTCACGCAAATCCGGTTGACGCCCTCCACTGTCAAGACCGTAATATCAAAGGAAAAGCGGCTGTAGCCTCCCTTATGGCTTCCAGCCAGACGGCCGTTCACCCACACCTTTGTCAGATAATCGCTGCCCTCAAAATGAAGGACTGCCTTATGCCCTTCAAGCTTTTCCCTCTCAATCGTGATTTCTCTCTGATACCAGATATAAGGATGAAATTTCTCATCACCGATTCCGCTCATTTGCGTCTCACAGGTGAAGGGAACAAGTATCCGGCGGCTCTGTCCAAAGCCGTCCTGCCACCCTTCCCTTTCCCCGGCGTTTTCGTCATCCGTCCGAAATTCCCATTCCCCGTTCAGGTTCGTCCACTCCTTGCGGATAAACTGTGGACGCGGATAGTCTTTTACGTATGTCGTCATCTTTTCTCCTTTTCCTGCTCTCTTTTGCTGTCATATTCCGTAATCACATCAGATTTACTCTTATTTATATCTGATTATATAGCAATAACGGTATGCAATCAATTGCCGCAGAAAATTTATTCCCGCCGGCAATGAGTCAAGCGGATGCGAAGCAATACAAACTTCGATTGATACATTTGACGAATGCTGCGAGGCTTACTGTTCTTCGAAGAAGAGCAAATGCCGCCCCGGCGAGGGGGGCAATACCCCGCAACTCTGCTGCCGGACGCCCTGTCCGTCCTACATCACATCCCTCTTTTCCACATCCGAAACCAGAAGCGCAACCGCCGCTATCGACAGAAGCATCAGCACGCCATAAAAAGGAACGCTGCCGCTCAGCGTAAACTCCCCGATGTTTCCCTGGGTAAAAAGCGTGAGAATGACGGCCGCCACAATCACCGTCTTTGAGGAATGCAGCTTCATCCCGATAAGAAGGGCGATAAAACTGATGCTCACCATAACCCCGGAGCTTATCAGAATGTTCAGATAAAAAGAGGTTCTTCCAGGCCGGATATCCGAAGCAGAGATATGCGTAACTGAGCTTGTAGCGAAAAGCCCGGCATAGATTGCAAGCTTGCTGATTACCAGCGCTACATAATTGAAAATCCAGACGGCAAGCATTTTGGCAGCCAGAATCTTCTTCCTCTTGACGGGATAAGAAAACAGCAGGTTCATCGTCCTGTTTTCATAAGCCCCCACAATAAATGTCGCAAGCATTACGCCGGTAAATATCATATAGGCCATATGGGTCAGCAAATCCACCATCGCGCTCATCATGCTCCTTCCGTATGCCGCCACCGTATCCATCGCGCTCATCTCCGGCGCCGTCAGCAGAGAAAAGGCAAAAAGCGCCGCCGTCATAATCACGGCATTTCTAATATACCTCCCGATTCTGTTCGTTTTCCATTCCAGCCTGATTAATTTAATCATTATCCCTCACCTCCTCCGTCATTTTAAGAAAATAATCCTCCAGAGATTCCGACACCTTTCCGATTCCGATAATCTCCACTTCATTTAACGCCAGTGTCTTTGATATTTCCTGCGGGGACGCCTTCCTGTCATAAATTCTTATTTTTTCATTGTCAAATATTCTGAAATTCCCGTATCCCATTTCCGTCAGCACGTACGCCGCTTTTCGGGTATCCGGCACAGACAGCTCGATATAAGCCCTGCCCGTCTCTCTGATTTCCGCCATGGAAACCTCCTTTAAAAGCTCTCCGTGATGAATCATCCCAACAGTATCCACAATACTTTCGATTTCCGACAAAATATGGGTGGACACTAAAACGGTAATTCCGTATTCTCTGCAAAGAAGCGCCATCAGCTCCCGAATCTGCTTTAGCCCCGCCGGGTCAAGACCGTTGGTGGGCTCGTCCAGAATCAAAAGCTCCGGCCTTGCAAGAATTGCCCTTGCCAGTCCCAGCCTCTGCTTCATCCCCAGAGAATAACTCTTTACCGGCTTATCCGCCGCAGCCTTAAGGTCCAGCATATCAAGCGCGTCCTCAACACAGCCGGACTGATAATACCCCAGATACTCACAGTGAAGCTTTAAATTTTCCGCCCCCCGTCATATGCTCGAAAAACACGGGAAACTCGATGATACTTCCCATTCTCCCGAGCAGCCTGTAGGGATTTCCCTCAAGGCTCTCCCCGAAAAGCTCCACGCTTCCGGCGGCAGGCTTCCACAGACTGGTAAGGAGCTTCATCACCGTGGTTTTCCCGGCTCCGTTCGGCCCCAAAAATCCGTAGATTTCTCCTTTCTTTACGTGCATGTTTACATTGCTTATCAGCGTTTTTCCCCCGATTGTTTTGGTAAGGTCGTTTGTCTTAATTACGTATGGCATTTTCCTGCCCCCTTTCTGACTGTTATTTTAACAGCCAGATTTTTCATAACTCTTGACCAATTCTTACAAATTTCTTTCGCAGAGATATTCTTTACCAGAGCCGGCTGCCGGACATTCCGCCCCCTCAAAAAGACATACTGCCTCTCCTGACGCCTGTAAAAGCGACGGTACGGCCCTGCCATGTCAGAAGAACCGCCTCAAGGCCAGAGTAAAGCTCGTCCTCTCCCAGGGCCTGCTTACCAGCGTCACATCCCCGCCCATCTGCCTCGCAAGGCTTCTGGCAATGGTAAGCCCCAGTCCGTTGCCCTGAATTTCCCTGTTTCTGGAATCCTCCATGGTAAACAGCCTGTCAAAAATGTGCTCCGCAAAATCCTTTTCCACTCCCCTGCCCTTATCCGTCACGTCAACAAAAACATGCCCATCGCCCTTGCGCAAAAAAATCCCCAGATACCGCCCCTCGCAGCCGTACCTTAAGGAATTGGAAATCAGGTTATTCAGAATCCGGCGGACGGCGTCGGCATTTCCCGTCACATAAACCGGCGTTTCGGGAATCTCCACCTCAACCTCATAGCCCTCCCTGGTAAGAATTTCGTAAAAGTCCAGAACCACCTCCCGGCAAAGCTCGCACAGCTCCGTCCTTGAAAGCGCAATTTCCATATCGCCCGCCTCCAGCTTGGCCAGCGTAAAAAACTGTTCCACCAAATCCGAGACAGCCTTTGCCTTCGCCTCCACCTTGTCGAGAAGCTCCTCCCGCTCTCCCCCGCCCAGCCTGATAATTTCCAGATAGCCTAAAATCACCGTCAGCGGCGTCTTGATATCATGGGAAATGTTGGACAGCATCTTTTTTGAAGAAATTTCGCTTCTCCGGTAATCCGCAAGCATTTTCTGCTGCCTGTCCAAAAGCCGGTTAATCTGCGCGCACAGCTCCTGCACCGCCCCACTGTCCGTAAACGCCAGAATCTTTTCCCCGCTTTCCGAATCCACGATATTTTTAAGCTCCCGGCTGATTTGCAAAATCTGCCCTTTGATTCCCTTCCGAAAAGCAAACTGCTGATAACAGATTATCCCCGCCAAAACCGCAACAACTGCCAGCAATATCAGTATGATTATTTCCTCATTCATGAATCTCACCAAATTTATAGCCGATTCCCCAGACCGTCGCCACATACTTCGGCTTTCTGGGCTCGTCCTCTATTTTATTTCTAAGTCTGCTGATATGTACGTTCACCGCGTTTTCATCCCCCAGATAAGCGTCGTTCCACACCCTTGCATAAATCTGTTCCTTGGTGTAAACCTTTTTCGGGTTTTCCATCAAAAGCTTTAAAATCTCGAATTCCTTTGCCGTCAGCTCCACCTTCTCGCCGTTTTTCGTGACCGTATAATTACCCGGATAAAGAACCAGCTCCCCGGCCCTTATCACTTCCGGCTTTTCCTCCGCCTTAGAGGAATATCTGGTATTCCTCCTTATCTGCGCCCTGATGCGGGCAAGAACCTCCGTCACGGAAAAAGGCTTTGTGATATAATCGTCGGCGCCAAGCCCAAGCCCTAAGGTTTTGTCAGCGTCGGTATCCTTTGCGGAAATAATGATAACCGGCACATTGCTTTTCTGGCGGATTTGCCCTAAAACCTCCATACCGCTGATTTTCGGTATCATCAAATCAAGCAGAACCAAATCAAAGCTTTTGTCAAACTTTTGCAGGGCCTCCTCCCCGTCCATTGCGCACAGGATTTCAAAATTTTCATTTTCCAGATACCCTTTCAGCATCCGGCTGATTTCATTATCGTCCTCCACCAGTAGTAAACGCATTTTTCCCCCTTGTTTTCATGCTGCTTTTATAGAAACTTTTGTTTCAGGTCAACCTGCTTTCCATTATATTTCTGTTTTCGGCAATGTGCAAGCGGCAGGAAACTTTTCCGCCCCAAAGCCTGCACAGGAGATTTCCCCGCCCTGAAGTCGGATACCCGCCGACAACCCCGCCCCATTGCAGCCCCGAAAACAAATACTTGCCGACGCCCCAAAAGGGAAACGCAAAAAAGGCACAGACGCCACTCCTTATTCAGAAAAAGAATAACGTCTATGCCTTGGTTTTACTGAAAGCTCAAGTTTATTCTTATTTATCAAAATGCTCCGAAACAGCCTTAAGATGCCTGATAATCGGAAGATGCTGAGGACAGATTCGCTCGCACTGGCCACACCCGATACAGTCCCCGGCCTTTCCTCCCTTTTCCGCAAGCTGCTCGTAAAAGACCTCGTTGGCGGACCAGCCCTTTTCCTCGGCCTCCCGCATATCCTCATTATAGATGGAAAAGTACTGGGGAATGGGAATCTTTTTGGGGCATCCTTCCGTACAGTAGGCGCACGCCGTGCAGGGAACCGCAATCGCGGAATTGATTGCCTCCGCCGCCTTTTTCACAAGCTCGTGTTCCTCCTGCGTGAAAGGCGTAAAATCCTCCATATAGCTTAAATTATCCTCCATCTGCTCCACATTGCTCATCCCGGACAGCACCATCATCACGTTGTCAAGGGAAGCCGCAAAACGGATGGCCCATGAAGGCAGGGACATTCCCGGCGCATAGCCTTTCAAAATATCCTCCGCCGCTTTGGGCATTTTCGCAAGGGTGCCGCCCTTTACCGGCTCCATAACGATTACCGGCACGCCGTGGCGCACGGCCGTCTCGTAGCATTCCCTTGCCTGAATCCACTTGCTCTCCCAGTCCAGATAATTAATCTGAAGCTGTACAAATTCCATTTCCGGGTACTTTGTCAGAATTTCATCCAAAAGCTCCGCGCTGTCATGGAAGGAAAAACCGGCTGTTTTCACCAGCCCGCTTTTTTTCTTGTCAAGGAGCCAGTTGAAGCAGTCGTATTTCTCATACTTTGGATAGCTCCCCGCTGTAATGCCATGCAGAAGATAGTAGTCAAAGTACTCCACTCCCGTATTTTCAAGCTGCTTATTAAAAACCTTATCCCTGTCCTCAAGGCTGTTAAAAAATCCGGAGTGCAGCTTGGTTGCCAGAGTATATGCCTGCCTGGGATAACGCTCCACCAACGCCTTCCTTGCCACGCTTTCGCTCTGAAATCCGCAGTACATCCATGCCGTGTCAAAATATGTAAATCCCTTTTCAATGAAAATGTCAACCATTTTCTTTACCTGCTCCACGTCGATGGAAGCCGGGTCGGAGGCATCCAGAAGCGGGAGCCTCATCAGGCCAAATCCCAGTTTTTTCATATCATTCTCCTTTTCATACGCTCTGCGCATATCTTTGTGTTTGATGGTTCTATTATAATATAGCTTTGACTGTGCGGCAAATACTTATATTAAATATGAGCGTATGCCTGAGGGGTATGACATGTTCCTCCGGTTCCACAAGCAATATTATCCGGCTTTTAAAAAAATTCCGCTCCCCTACACATTTTCCTCCCTCACAGCCTCAATAATTGTATCCTTCTTTATCCTCCCCGCAGAAATCAGATAGGACGCCGCCACGGCAGCCATCACCAGCAGAATGCTCAAAAGGATTTTCCCGAAGGGCAGCCTGGGCAGCAATTCCCTCCACGACACATCCAAAAGCCCCGTCATCAGCCCAAGCAGTATAAGGACGGCAAAAATGCCGATAACCACCGGCGTAACCGCCATACGAAAAGCCTCGATAAAAAGAAGTCTGCCAATCCCCTCATTATCCATTCCCACAGAGCGGAGCATGGCAAATTCCCTGCGCCGGCGCATCATCACATGGGAAACCGCGGAAAACGTGTTGGAAATGCCAATCAGCGCAAGCAAAATCCCGATACAGTCCACTACCGCCCCCATAGCCCGTGCCCCTACGGCGTTATTAAGCCTCTCCGTCTCTATACTGGTAATATAAACATCCTCCGCTGCCATCACGGATTCGCACAGCTCCCGTATCCTTTCCGTCACGGCAATGTCCTCCTCCGGCTCCGTCTTAACCTCTGCATAGATACAATACTGTTCCGCTTTTTCCGGGGAAAGCTTATCCGCCACGGAATAATATACGGAAAGGGGTACATAAAGATTAAGGTTATAGTTATTAAACGCATGGCCAATGTCCGGTTCCTCTACCGCCACAGCCCCCGCTGCCACAGAAAGAACATAATCCGTATCCATATCGTCTCTGGTTTTTTCCTCCAGCAAAAGCTCCTCTCCCTCCGAAATATTTAAGTGGGAATAAGACAGGGCTGATTTCGGCGCGTTATTCACCACCTCCGGGTACACCGGCGCAGCGCTTAAGACGATTGCTCTTATTTTCTCCGTATCATAATACTCCGCCGGGTCATGCCCCAGCTTGCGGCAGTAATCGTCAAACATCTCCTCCTGCATTCCATACAGATAGGCGCGGAGTCTGTAACGTCCGTCACGGTTTACCAGATTCCACTTATTAAGGTCGAGTCCCGCAAAACCTCCCCTTTCCTTAAATTCCTCGCTCTCCTGCCCGGGAGAGGCATAGTAAGCCATTCTTGTCACGCAATAATAAGCGCCTTCCAATTCCCCCGGAACGGACAAAATATCGGTAAGCAGCTCCCTGTCCGCCTCTGTCGGCAAATCAAGCCTTGCGCTGATATTATAGTAAACTCCGCTTCTGTTCCTCTCGCTTAAGTAGTCGTTCAGCGAAATAAAGACAAAAAATCCTGTAAGAAGCATCAGACAGAGAGTCAGAGACATAACGCCGCCGCGAAAGCCTTTTCTGTTTGCATAGTGGGAAGCGCCTGCCAGCTCCCCCGGATAACCGAACAGTCTGCGAAGAACCGGATAATGCCTGCCTTTCCTCTGCCTCCTGCTTCCGCCGCCGTCCGCCTCCTGCATTCGTATCGCTTCCAGGGGCGAAAGCCGGGAAACCTTTAACGCCGGAAGCAGCGCGGAAATCAACACGGTAATGAGAGACAGCCCGGCTGCCAAAAGCGCAAGATAAGTAGAAAAACGCACGGTAATCGGAAAGTAGAGAATTTCTCCTGCAATGTCACTGTAAATCTCAGTAACCGCCACGGTAAATCCATACCCGATTCCCATACTCAGCAAAATCGGAACCGCCGATAAAATCATTCCTTCCATTAATATAGACGCCACAATCTGACCGGGCGCAGCTCCCACGGAGCGGAACATGCCAAGCTGCTTTATCCGCGCGGAAACCGATACCTGGAACGCGCCTCTGATTATCATCACAAAGGCTCCCATAACCAGCAGCAAAAGAGCTGCATAAACAATCACGCCTCCCCAGTTTTCTATGGAAAATCCCATTTCGGGGGGAAAGACAAGGTGATAAGCCAGTAGCCTTGCATGATAACGGAAATGATTTTTATAATCCCCATACTCATCCTTTTCAATTCCCAGCGCGTCCGCAATCTGCGGCATCGCCTCGTAGGTCTTGCGGATATCCCGCATCTTTACATAAATTACAAGCTCCTCGTCCCCGGTAAGCGTGCTCCTGTCCATGTAACCCATGGCGTAATAGCCCGGAACCACGGTGGAAGTGGTCATATCCATTTTTCCCACCAGCGTGACTGTCCTTTCGCCGGTTCGGAAAAAGACTTCGCCGTCCCTTCGGACATCGCCGGCTTCCAGAAGCACGCTCTCCGGCTGCCCGCCGGCTTTTGTCCCTGTCTCATTGCCTGTCTCCGGCATCTCCCCTGAAATCCGCTTCTCCGCCTCTTTTTCTGCATTGCCCGCTTTCGGTATCTCCTTACAAATCCGCCGCTCTCCCTCGGGAAAGGTAACGGTATCGCCCAGACGATATTCGGGATTTTGCTCGAAAAAGGATTTACTCACGGCAATCTCTCCGGGTGCTGAAGGAATGCGCCCTTCGATAAGGGTATTTTTTTCTCCCATGGAATTCCAATAATTTTCGTCCGCATCCCGGAGGAGCAGATAGGGAAGCCCGGCATTCCCAGACAGCTCCAGACAGGAAAAGGGACCTTTCACCATGGTTTCCGCCACGTTCAGGTTATTCTCCACAAGGGACAGCTTATCCGAGGTAATATCCCCGCCAATCTCGCCATGCCACTGGCCGTCCTCATATTCCTCGATTTCCCTCTGCCATCTAAGCTGCGTATATCCGTAAGTGCACAGGGCGCAAAGCAGCGTGGAGGCCAGCAGAACCGCCAGCATAATGGAAATAGAGGTGTTTTTATTCCGCTTAATGGTATTGATTGTGTATACAAACAGCGTCCTCATCTCTCCACCTCCTCGTCACGCACGATTTTTCCGTCCTCGATAGTGACGATTCTGTTCGCTTCAAGGGCAATCCGCTCGTCGTGGGTAATAAGGAGCACCGTCTGCTTATACTTTTTATTGGAAAGCTTCAAAAGCCCCGTGATTTCCTCCGAATTTCTTTTATCCAGATTTCCTGTGGGTTCATCCGCCAGCAGAATCGCCGGACGGTAAATCAGCGCTCTGGCAATCGCCGCCCTCTGCTGCTGCCCGCCGGAAAGCTGGCCGGGAAGGTGGTGGAGCCGCTCTGTCAGCCCCAGAATTTCCGTCAGCTCATCAAATCTTTTTTCATCAGGTTTCTGTCCGTCAAGGAGCATGGGCAGAAGAATATTCTGCCTTACGTCAATGGAGGGAATCAGATTGTAAAACTGATACACAAGCCCTACCTTGCGCCGCCGGAAAAGGGAACGCTGCTTTTCATTTAAAGCGGCGATATCCGTGCCCTCAATCAGAATTTTGCCCCCGTCCGGCCGGTCCACCCCGCCCAGCATATGGAGCAATGTGGATTTGCCGGAGCCGGACGCCCCGATAATCGCCACAAATTCTCCCTTTTCTACCGACAGATTCACGTTTTCAAGCGCCGTGACCCTCGCCTGCCCGACGCCGTAATACTTTGATAAATTTTCGCACCTTAAGATTTCCATATTGCCGCCTTTCTTATTTATAGTTCCGCTGTTACAGGTACTTTAGCAAACCAACATGACAATCCGGTGACATTTACATATTTTTATAAAATTTTATGAGAAATCGCGCTCCGCCCTCCCTCCTGTTCTCCGCCCTGATTTCCCCCTTCTGGGCTTCAATCAGCGTTTTGGCGAGGGCAAGGCCGATTCCCGCGCTGTCCTTTGGAGCGTCTTTGCCTTTGTAGAAACGCTCGAACAGGCGGGGAAGCTCCTTTTTGGAAAATCCCGTCCCTTCGTCCTCTACTGCAATTCCCGTGAAAACCGGGTTGTCCCATACTCTGATACAGATTTCCGTCCCCGCCGGCGAATGTTCGGAGGCGTTTTTCAGAAGATTTCCAAGAGCCTCCCGCATCCATTTCACGTCGCAGGGCAACGTAAGGCGCTCCATCGTCTTTTTCTCTCCGGCAAGCCTGACCCTTTGCCCCTTTTCCTCCAGTATCGGCAGGACAGGCTCGAGACTGACCTCCAGCAGCTCGCTCACCGGCACGCGCCGTATATCGAAAGTAAGCACGCCGGCGTCCGCCCTCGACAGCGTAAGCAGGGAAGATGTCAGGCCGGCAAGACGCCGGGTCTGCTTTTCCATTTTCCTGACTGCCTCCGCGTCCTCCTCCTTCGTAATCCGCCGAAGTAACACCTCGCTCAGAACGGAAAGCGACGTTAAAGGCGTCTTGAACTGATGGGAAATATCCGCAAGATTTTTCGCCAGATTTTCTTTTTCCCGCAGTACCGCCTCACGGCTTTCCCGGAGGGCAAGCACCGTCTTATAGATTTCATCCTCCAGACCCGAAAGAAAATCCTCTCCCTTTCCCGGAAAAAGACTGTAATTTCCCTCCTCCCCCTGCCGTAAGTACCCTGTCAAATCCTCCGCCCGCTTCCGCAGCCTGCTTTTTTGTCTGTACATAAAAAGAAAAAGGGCGACCGTGCCAATCCCCGCAGCCAAAAGACTCCCCGCAAAAAACAAAAGCCCCGGTTCTTCCCCCGGCAGCCGTCCGTAATATCCGTATTCTCCAAGTATTTCCTTTCCCTTTGCAAGGTCTTTTTCCGATGCGCCTTTCAGCGTCCGCATTATGACCTCCGTACTGCCCGGAACCGCCCCGGCAACTGCCGCCATTTTATCATAAAACAGCCTCTCGCTCCACCGGTAGCCCTCGAAAAACACCGCCGCGCAAAAACAAAAAACGGCGGCAAAAACGCCTGCCATAAAGAATACGGATTCTTTTCTCCTAGTCATCGCAATCCTCCATCCGGTAGCCGATTCCCCGTACTGTCTTAATCAGATTCCGGGATTCCTCTCCCAGCTTTTCCCGAAGCCGCCTGACGGTGACGGTCAGCGTATTGTCGTTTACAAAATCCCCCTCGTTATCCCAAAGCCGTGCAAGCAGCGCGTTCCTCGTAAGAGTCCTGTTCTTGTTTTCCATAAAACAGGAAAGAAGCCGGAACTCCCCGGCAGTCAGCTCAATGCGCTCCCCGCCCTCCGTGACGGTTGTTTTCTGTCTGTCAAGCATGAGCCCCCCGCAGGAAATCACCTCCTCCGCCCCGGAAAACTTTTCCTGACGGCGCAGCACCGCGCGGATACGGGAAAGCAGCACCCCCGGCCTAAAGGGCTTGGTCACATAATCGTCGGCTCCCATGTCCAGTCCTCTCATAATATCCGCCTCGTCCTCTCTCGCCGTTAAAATAATCACCGGCAGCGCAAGACCTTTCTGCAAACCGCCCATTTCCGCTGCCGGAACCGGACAGAGCCTTGCAAGGAAATCCCATCCCTCCCCGTCAGGCAGCCCAAGGTCTAAAAGCGCCAGACAAAAATCCCCGGGTTCCGCCTCCATCGCCTCCTTGAGGAAACGGACGGAAACCGTCTCAAAGCCCTCGTCCAAAAGCAGCTCGGTAAGTCCGTATGCAATTGTATCGTCGTCCTCTATCAGCAGTATCCGTCTGTTTTTCACGCGTTCTTTTCCTTCCCGCCGCGGCGCTTCTTATCACATACAATCCACTCGTCCAGCGTAAGCGGCTCATAATCAGAAAATTTGCAGAAGCAGTTAATCATATTACAGGGAATGGGACGCTCATTCCCCTGAGCGTCCGTTACCGTCGTTTTTCTCGTTATCTCCTGAAACTGCTCTATGAGCCGTTCGTCCTGTGTGTCATGGACGTGCCCGTAAAGCATATAGGTTTTGGGCTCCCCCTTCTCATCCACCCGGTACTGGCCGTTATAGCACATAATGGGATAATGACACAAAACCACCTTCCGCCTGTTGTCGGAAAGCTCCGCATAATGCTTTACCCATTTGAAGCGGTCAAGGTTCATCTCCTTATTATTCACAAAGCGGTCATGGTTGCCGCACACAAGATACAGCTTTCCCTTAAGTCTCTGCAAAAGAGCGTTTGTCTCCTGCACATTTCCCCAGGACAAATCTCCGATAATGACAACATCATCATTTTTGCGAACCCTTTTGTTCCACTTTGCTATCATATATTCGTTCATTTCCTCCATGGACGCAAAGCCCCGCCTGTCCATCTTTTCGTTCAGCGCCCCGTGAAAAAAATGCAAATCCGCAATATAATACCTCAATGTACCGCCTTTCTCTTTCCTTTCTATTTCCCTGCCGCAGGCTGACTTGCCAGCCCCACGGTCTTTTCCCGCCGAGCTGCCCGAAAATCCGGGCCGTCAAGTGTATCAGAGGAAGTTTGCCTTACAGAATACCGCCTGCCTCGCGCCTGCGGAAATCACAGAAAGTCCCCCCAGTATTCCGTCAGCTTTTCCATAAATTCCTTTCGTTTCGGCTGGCTGATGGGAATGCTCTCCCCGGTAATCAGGACAGCCTCCAGATTTTTGGCGCTCACATTCTTCACATAATACATGTTGACAATGTAGCTCGTATGGCAGCGGGCAAATCCCTTATCCTGCAGCTCCCGCTCCATTTCCTTCATGCTTTTATAGCAGATGATATTTTCCTGCTCCGTATGCAGGAGAAGATTCCGGTTAAAGGTCTCCACATACCGCAGCGATTTCAGGAAAATCTTGTATTTTCCCGTATCATTTATGACTACTATATAAGGGCTGTCGTCCTTCCGGTGCTTTTTCAGCCACCCGTTCATCTCCGCCTTCAGCCGGACATACCTGATGGGCTTGATAATGTAATCGGCCGCCTGATACTTATATCCTTCCAGACCGTACCCTGTAAGCGTGGTGAGAAAAATAATGCCGACCTTTTCGTTCATCTGCCGGATACGCCCCGCGGCGTGCAGTCCGTCCACCAGCTTCATCTGAATATCCAGGAAAATCAGGTCGATGGAGGGGTCATACCTCTCAATCAGCTCAAGCCCGTCGCCGTAAGGAGTTATTTTGATTTCCTCCCCGGTTTCCACGGCATATTTTTCAAGCAGCTCCGTCAGATGCGCCACAAAATCCTTTTCATCATCACAGATTGCAATGTGTGTCATTAAGAACCCTCCGCTTTTTCACCTTCATTCTTCCGCCCTGAAAATACTGCATATTTCTCCCTGCGGTTTGCACACACACTCTCAGGCTTATTATAAGCCTGTAAGAGTGAAAAACACAAGCCGCATTTCTTTTCAGTCCACAGCCCGCAGCCTCTCCACAATGCTCTGCTTCTCCAGATTCTTGAAGCACAGATAGGGTATGAGAACCGCAAAGGCAATAATTACGGGCGTACAGACCAAAAGAGGCGTCAAAGTGAAGCGGAAAGTCGCCGTCCACTCCCCGGCTACCATCATCCGTACCCCAAAGCCGACTGCCAGCGCCCCTAAAAGATAGGAAGCCGCCAGCGTAATCCCGCCGTAAAGCAGTCCTTCGTCCACCAGCATCTGCCGAAGCTGCCGCTTCGTCATTCCCACGCTCTGTATCATGGCAAACTCCTTCTGCCGGGACACAATGGCCGTCACCATGGAATTGACAAAGTTCAGAATCCCCACCAGAGCGATAATCACGCTGATGGCAAAGCCCATCACCGTATTGGCTCTTGTCTGTTCTTTATAATGGGTTATCAAAGTGGATTTTGAAGTAAAGGACAGGCTTTTATCCGCCTCCTTACGGTAATCCTCGAGCATTGCTTCCGCCCCGCTCTCCGCCTCCGGCTCCACATTAAAGTACATCTTGCGCAGAGTATTTTCGGGATAAAGCTCCCGGAAAGTATCCGCCGGCAGATAAAAGGAAAGCCATTCCACCTCATCGCTACTGTTTCCCTCCGTAACGGCGGTGAGATTTGCCACAATTCCCATTACCTCATACTGCTTTCCGTTAAGCTCCACCTTTTCCCCTACGGAATAGGTGGGCTGGATTTCCGGCTCCTTCTCCTCCGCGCCTGATGCGGCCTGTGCAAGGACAAAGCCGCCGGAGCAGAATTTTTCCTTATCAAAAGTACCGTCCAGCAGATAATAATCCTGCAAATACGCGTCCAAAACCAGTCCGTCTATTCCGTACAGAACCGTCTTACACTCTTTCTTATCCATCATCTCATGGTACGAGCGGGCAAGCCCAGGGTCAACGGCTTCAATATAAGAAATCCTCTCGCCTGCATTATAATAGGTTCTGATATTCTCAATCGCCGACGGAGCGATTTTGTGGTCGATTGCCCGGGAATACAGACGCCCTGTTTCGCGAAGCCCTTCAAGTCCCTCTATCCGGGAGACGAGCGCCTCTGAAATCGTTGTTCCGCAGGGATTATAAACTCCGAAGCTGGTTCCTATGGAGCTGTCCCTCACCTCAAAATCGCTGATAACCTTCTGACTCATATACTTGTCGATATCAAAGCTTGCGTTTTTCGCATAAACTACCGTCAAAAGTATCAGCCCCAGAGTCAGGGAGCAGATAACCGTAAATGTTCTCTTTTTGTTTCTGCCCAGATTGGCAAGAGCCATCCGAGAAATCCCCCCACCTTTGGTGGTGCCTTTGGCAGTCCTTTTAACCTTCCGTCTGCCGCCCGTTTCCGCGTCCGCATAGCGCAAAGCCTCCATGGGAGAAACCTTCCCCGCCATCCTTGCCGGTTTCCTGCAGGAAATCCTCACGGTAATCCATGCAAATACCGCCGCTCCCCCAAAGATTAAAGGGCTGGCGGAAACAGAGGCTTTCTCATATCCTCCGGTAATCATCACCGGAACCAGAACAGCCCCCAGCAAATATCCTAGGAAAAGCCCAAGAGGAATCCCCAAAAGGGCAAGCCGGTTTGCCTGTCCGTAAATTATCTTTTTCAGCTGCCTTCCCGATGCGCCAAGGGTTTTCAGCCTGCCGTAAAAACGGATATCGGCGGCAACGGAAATCTGGAAAATGTTATAGATAATCAGATATCCGCTGGCGAATACCAGAATCATAACCATAAGCATGGGAACAACTTCCCGCAGAATGTTATGAGTCATGGCGGTGTCGTAGGCGATATTCGTGCTGTACGGCACATCTGTCAGCCCCGTTTCCCGCAGAATCCTCTCTGCCTTCTGTTCCAGACTTCCCGCGCCCTGAACAATGCTGTATAAATTGTCAAAGGCGCTTTCACGGACATCCACGTGAAGCATCCCCATTCCGAAATACTTCCCGTTTTCGCGCTGCTGCCTCTGGTCGATGCCGCCGCATTCCTTTTCGATAAACGCTTCCGACACCCATGCCATACTTGCCATGGAAACGGCGTTTCCCTCCCAGTAGCCGGAAAGGACAAACCTGCTGGCGGTGTATTCATCTCTCCCTGAATCCTTCCGCCAGATAAAAGTAACCTCCTGCCCCAGACTGCAGGGGAGCCCTAAACGCTCCAGGGTAATCGTATCCAGCGCAATCTCATTTTCCTTTACCGGAAGATTTCCTTCCGTGGGAAAGGAAAAGGTTGATTTGGCGTATTTCTCATCTCCATAACGGATTTCCACCTGCCGTCCCGTCAGCTCCTTATTTTCCGCCACGCCTAAAACCACGCTTTTTCCCCAGTCCTCCACCAGAGCATGGGCGGCAATAGCCTCCGCGTCGGCGTCGCTCACATATTCAAAAGTAATATGGCTGTCGTTTCCCGCCTGTTTAAAATTCATCTCCTGCAGATTCTTCTGCATACTGCCGGAGAGCACAAACAAAGTGGTAAACATCAGCGTTGTCAGTACAATGGCAAAAACCGCAACCAGATTCCGGTTCCGGTTTGATGCAAAGCTCCGGTTCGTCAGCGTGCGGAGCATGGATTTTGCTTCCTTTTGATTCTGCTTCTTCATTACAAGTCCCCCTCCTATTATAGTTCCGCTCCGCCCTGACTTTCCGCCTTTGTCTGGAACAATTCCCGGTCGCCTCCGCGCCCGCTCATTGTTCCGCGCTCCGTCAGTACTCCGCTGTTTTCCAGTTCCGCTCCGCTGTTTTCCTGTTCCACTCCGCCCTGACTTCTCACTTTGCCGTCCTCTATTCGTATCTGCCGGTCGGCCTGCGCCGCAATCTCGGGATTGTGGGTAATCATAACCATTGTCTGGTTGAATTTCCGCCCCGTGACCTTCAGAAGTGAAATCACCTCTTCGCTGGTTCTGCTGTCCAGATTTCCCGTGGGCTCGTCCGCCAGTATGATGGCCGGCTTGCTTGCCAGCGCTCTGGCAATGGCGACACGCTGCTGCTGACCGCCGGAAAGCGTGTTCGGCATATTGTAAAGCTTCTTCTCAAGCCCCAGAATCTCTGCCACTTCCCGGATAAAGCCCTCGTCCGGCTTCTTTCCGTCGAGACGAATGGGCATAACAATATTCTCATATACGTTCAAAATGGGAACCAGATTGTAATTCTGGAAAATAAATCCGATGCGCTGACGGCGGAACACCGTCAAATCCTCGTCCTTTAGCTTGCCAAGCTCAAAGTTATCCACCTTCACGCTGCCCGATGTGGGGCGGTCCAGCCCGCCCAGCATGTTAAGCAGAGTAGACTTTCCGCTCCCGGACGTGCCGATAATCGCCACAAACTCCCCCTGCTCAATCGAAATACTCACGTCGTCAAGAGCCTTTACCAGATTTGGCTCCGTTCCGTACTGCTTTGTCAGATGTGTCGTACTTAAAATCTTCATACTGTGTTCCCCCGTTTCCTGTTCTTCCTCTCATCCGATACGCCGGGAGCGCGTCCCTTTTACGGAAGCTTTTTCCTTCCCGGCGCCGTATGAATTTAAAATCATTATATCCACCGGAAAAAACAGCACAACGGCAAACGCAAAACCTAATATCTACACTGCAAAATCTATATGGTATGCTACGCCTTGCTATGCCCTGCTATGCTGCACCCTGCCCCCAACCGGAAAATTCCACGAAAAAAATACCGGGCCCGACCTTCGTCCGCAGGAAATTTTACCGGAAATTCATCACCCACCGGTTTTCCGACTGATAATAAATCAGCCATACCCTCACCTCCTGTCCGTGGATTACCAGCGTGCAGTCGTATTCTATGGACGGGATTCCCGCATACCGCTTTTTCTCCTGAGAATGTATGACAAACTCCCGAATCGTCTGGATTTCGCCCTCCTCATCCTCCACCTTAAGCATCAGCGGCATCATCCGTCCCGTACTGGTAAACCAGCATTCGCAGGCAATCTTCTTCTGAATCCCCTTAACGCTCCCTGCGTCCGCTTCGGGCGGATTCGTACCGATTCCAAACGCCATCGCCCATCCCTCCTTCTGTCCAGTTGCATTTTATCGCATATTAGCAGTCTGTTTTCCGCAACATGTGAAAGTCAATGCGGCTTCATTACGTTTTCTATCCCTCCGCTCATATGGGAAATGGAGTTGTTTAAGAATACGGCGCGCATCACCGCATCCGCCCCAAAGCGCCTCCTTATCCCGTCCACGGTCTTATCCACCCTCATAAGCTTCTCATAATCAATCTCGTCAAAAATACTCATCTGCCGGACAAAACTTTCCCCCCTCACCCGTCCCGTATGCACCCCCATATGCCGGAGAGGTCTGCCGTTCCAAAGCTCCCGGAATAACCGGCAGCCTGCCCCGTAAATCTCCCATGTCAGATTGGTGGGAACCGCCAGTACCTTCTGATGAGAGACATAAGACATATCCGCATACCGTATTCCCACGGACACCAGTCCCGCTTCCGCCCCGTCCGCCCGCAGCCTCCTTCCCACCGTCTCGGAAAGAGACAAAAGCACCTGCTTTGCCGTTTCTTCGTCCGTCACATCATAAGGCGTGGTAGTGCTGTTCCCATAGCCCTTGTTTGCCGCCGGTTCCCCCAGCACCGGAGAAAAATCAATCCCGTTGGCAAAGCCCCAGATAATCTCCCCCTGTTTCTTAAGCACACTCTTAAGCCATGCCGGGTCCGCCTCCGCCAGCTCCCCGATGGTTCGTATCCCCATGGAAAGCAGTTTGCCTGTGGTTGCCTTTCCTGCAAAAAACAAATCCGACACCGGCAGCGGCCACATTTTCTCCCTGATTTCCTCCGGGTATAACGTATGCACCCGGTCAGGCTTACGAAAATCCGACGCCATCTTTGCAAGCAGCTTATTACAGGAAATCCCCACATTGACCGTAAATCCCAGCTCCTCCCGGATACGGTCCTTGAGCCGGGCGGCCACATCCTCCGGCGTGCCAAAGAGCCGGCAGCCTGCGCTCATATCCACAAAAGCCTCGTCAATGCTGTACTGCTCCACCACGTCGGAATACTCCCGCAGAATCTCCATAAGCGCATCGGAGCATTTCTGATAAAGGCTGTAATCGGGCGGCACCAATACCAGCCCCGGACACTTCCTGCGGGCTTCCATAATCGTCTCGCCGGTCTTTATCCCGTAGCTTTTCGCCGGAATCGACTTCGCCAGTATAATCCCCCGCCTTTGGGTAACGTCCCCTCCCACCGCGGAAGCAATTTCCCTTAAATCCTCCCTGCCGCCTTTATGAGCCAGACGGTAAACGGCCTCCCATGAGAGGAAGGCCGAATTTACATCTATATGGAAAATAATATTTTTCAAACGTATGTTCACCTCCTGTAAAAGGATTTTAGCAAACGCACGTTCTTGTTTCAAGCGGTAATTTATGGTTAATCCTCAGAATTCCTCTGCAAGACAAAAGCCTTTATCTCGAAATATCCGCGCTGATTTGCGCTCCAAGCCCGGACGCTACCTCTACCCGCAGCTGTTCCTCCTCCTTTTCAATCGCTTTCCCTTTGCTGTCATATGGGTTAAAAACATACTCCTCGGAAACCGTTTCCAACTCGCCGCTTGCCGCGTTCCTTTCCATAACATGTTCGTACCACGCATCAAAGGCCGCGCCGTTTGTTTTTACGGAAGCGGCGTCATAGTACTGTTTAATCTGTTCATCGGATAAATCAAGCCCTTCTTCCTCACAATAACGGATTTTCACAATTTCACCGTCAATATACTGATAGGTTGAATAATAATGACATGCCGCCCCGCCGCGCTCCATGCCGTATATGAGCTGTTCTTCCTGATTAAAGACTGCAAGTGAGATTTGGTTTAAGCGGGCATCATTCTCAAACCTTTGTTCTTCCGCATTCCATACAAGATAAACCCATTCCGTCCGATAATTTCCATTTAACGTATCAAACAGACGTATGTCCTGATATCCATCGAAATTCACGTCCTCCAGTTCAAATCCGAGGGTGTCCCCCAAGGAAGCATCAATGCATGTCTGACCTCCCATAGTAAGCTCCGGTATGGAAATGGTCTGCAGCCGTGTATCGCCCTGATAGACTTCGACGGTTTGCAGCGCGTAACTCTCCGTGAGAAAATCATAATATGCGGTTAGCTGAAACAGAAACTCCGGCATGTCTTCCCTGAGCTTTCCCGTCTGCGTCACCGTAATCAAATCGTCCCGTTTTTCCTCGCAAAACCGCTTAAAATCACTGTCCGAAATCCGGTTCCCTTCCAGCTCGATATCTGTCAACGCATGCAGCCCATACAGCGGCGTTATATTGCTGATTTGGTTATTTTCAAGATTTAAGCGCGTAAGTTTTTGCTTATTTCCAAGCGGACTGATATCCACAATATTGTTATTATCTAAACATACTTCCGTCAGGTTTTGCATATTTTTTAACGGACTGATGTCCGAAATCCGGTTTTCTCCCAAATTAAGCTCCTCAAGCTGTGTAAGGCCGCTTAACACAGATATGTCTGAAATGCCGCAGCCTCGCGCGTACAGCGCTTTGAGGTCTGTCAGGTTTGCAACAAGCGTTATGTCCACTTCCGTTTCAGGAGTGTTCCCGATTTCAAGGTCCTCTAAGTGAACCAGCCCGCCGATGGGCGCATAATCCTCAATCTCGTTTCCCACACAATGAAAACCTACAAGCCCCGTCAGCCTGGTTACCGGCGTAATGTCCCTTATGCAGTTGTCACTTACCCAAAGCGCTTTCAGCGCCGTAAGCGCCTCCACGCCTTCCAGACTTTGCACGTTGCAGTTATATAGATTTACTTTTTCCAAATTGCAGAACCACTGAAAATCTAAAAACGGCTTTTCACACGAAATTTCTTCGTATCCGTCAAATCCAAATTCCGTAATTGCAAGTACGTCTGATTTTGTGACTGCGCCTTCCGGCTTTCCCAGAAGCTCCCGCGTTCTGCGCTCGATTTCCGGGGAATGGAAAATGATTTCCTCTGATAACGGCTCCTGCTGTGTCGGTTCCGTTGGATTTTGTCCGGTCTGTTCATTTTCCGAAGACCTATATTTGCCCCGTACCGCCGCAGGAAGCTCCTCATACTGCACTTCACTCCATTCAAGAACGCCGCGGACCGGCATGACGGTCAGGCGGATAAACGCGCCTTCTTTCAATTCCCTTGACGTCCCGAAGGTAATATTTTTCCCCCTTCCATCCTCATTATAGCAAAATAAGGTGTAGGAGTAATCCATATTCCCGCTGAAACTAACCACGCCGCCCTTTGATTTTGCCTGTTCCATTTTGCTGTTGTCAATCTGCCCATAATAATAAGCGCTGCCGGCTCCTGAAAGGAACCATATACAAAAGCAGATAAAGCCTGCCATTATGATTACAGCAGCCGCAATCCCAACCATCATTTTTCTCTTCATTTTTATCACCTCCATAACCGCCATCTTACCACGCCAATCTTGCATGAACCTTGCAAAAGCCTTGTATTAACCTTGTGATTTTTCAACTTAATAATACCATATCTAAGAATCAAGCTGTTATGGGGATTTTCGTCAATATTCTGTAAAAGGAATTTTCCTCATGTCCGGACTGAGAAAAACAGGAGAAATGATACAGAGCAGATTATAACCTTGGTAAAAGTATAAAAGTCAAAACCAGACAATGCTACTTTGGAAGTCATGCAGGCCGCTCTTGATTAGGTACACATGCACACATATAAAAAAATTGGAGAAACGCTAATTTTAACGTTTCTCCCAAGAGGCGCAGACCGGATTTGAACCGGTGGATACTGGTGTTGCAGACCATTGCCTTACCACTTGGCTACTGCGCCTTACCTGTTAACTATAACAAATATATTCTCCGCAGTCAATCACTATGACTGCTTAATATTTACTTAAATGACTCCGACGGGAATCGAACCCGTGTTACCGCCGTGAAAGGGCGATGTCTTAACCGCTTGACCACGGAGCCCTATTCTCTTTTCAGATTTGCAACCTGACTAAAACATATTACCACAACCGGATTCATTTGGCAAGATTAAATTTTTTCTTTTTTTATCTTCTTGCAGCAGGCTGAAGTGAAAAGTTTATTTCCACTTTGCCTTCTTGCAGCAGTTCAGCCCTGCCCTGTATAAGAGCTGTTTTCCGTCAGCCCGTTTCTCATTCCCGGCCGGCCAGATACTCCGCCAGCGCCGTTCCCTTTCTGCTGTGCGGGATTGTCTCGATTTCAACGACGCAGAATTCCTCCGCGTATTCTCCGCAGGAAAGTACCTTGACCACCTCGCCCTTCCCGTTATAGGCAATGGAATTCCCAATCACTCTCCAGCCGCCCCAGGGCCCGTTTTCAAGGAAACCTACGCTGCTGACTCCCACGATTGCCATTTCATATTTTTCAGAGAGCTTTGAATAGGGACGATACCATTCCATACCGTAAATATCCTTTTTCAGGTCGCGGTCGGGGGATACGCCCCATGCGCTGGGCGATAAAAGGATATCTGCGCCCATTCTTCCGAAAGCCTCGCCGATAACCATGCTGTTTTCCGCATTGTCCGCGCAGATGTCCAACGCAAGCCTTCCGAAGGGCGTGTCAGCCGCCTCCAGACGGCTGCCAATCTCATACACGTCCTCCACGCCGGTCAGAACGTTAATCTTCCTGTGATGCAGTATAATTTCCCCTTCCTCCGATATCAGAAGCGCCGCGTTATAGGTTTTATCCCCTGATTTTTCCGTGATTCCGGCCGCCATCCATATATGGTACTTCCGGGCCAGTCCGCAATAGGCAAGGCTTGTTTTCCCGGGAATTTCATGACACAGCCCCGGGGCGTCCACATTTCCCCATCCCAAATCGCAGCATTCGGGAAAAACTATCAAGTCCGCCCGTCCTTCCGCTTTCCGCAGGAAGCTTTCCATCGTCTTTAAATTTTCCTCAGTTTTTCCAAACACCACCGGCATCTGCGCCATTCCTATTCTTACCCTGCCCATTGCTGCACCTCCCGTTCGTCAGGATTCCATACCGCTCCGTGAAGCTGGCGGAATTTATCATTCTACCATACTAAAAGGTAACAAAGTATCTTCCGTTCTCCTTATTGACATAATACTCTTTTCCGTTGACGACAACCGCCGCAACGTCCGCCGGCGTATCAATGCAAAGTCCTGTGCACGTCATATCCGTATCCACGATAATTTTATCATCCCTGACCCTCGCATTCAAGGTGTATTCCTTTTCCTCATCATATAAGCTTGCGCTGATTCCGTGAACCAGATTCATATGTACGGTATAATCCTCGAAAAAGTCCTCCGGCGTATGCATTTTTGCTTTGTTCAGCACCGGCAGTATGGTGTCCTCCCTGAAATACAGAGGCAGCGTATCCAGCGCACAGTCTTCCGCTATCCATCTTCCGCCTTCCACGCGCTTTCCCGTATTCCAGTCAACCCAGCTTCCGGCGGGGAGATAAACATGCTGCACCTGCTGGTCGAATACCGGCGCCACCAGCAGAGCGTTTCCCAGCATATACTGGGTGGAAATCTCCCGGGTGTTTAAATCCTCCTGAAATTCAAGGAGCATTGCGCGCATCATGGGAATCCCTTCCCTGTGGGTCTCCGTGGCAAGGCTGTATAAATACGGGAAAAGCCTGTACCGGAATTTATTGATTTTAAGGAAAGCCTCCTGCGCCTGTCTGGAATACTCCCAGGGCTCCCTTGGCGTTGACTGTCCGTGGCTCCGGCTTAACGGCACAAGCAGTCCCATCTGTGCGCTTCTTACATATTCTTCATTATCCGGCTTCGCACGGTTTCCCTCGTAATCGCAGTTATAAAAGCCGCCGATATCAAATCCCCAGAAGGACACTCCGCTGATTCCCACGCTCAATCCGCCTCTCAAAACAGCCGCCAGATTGTTTTTGTGGGTGCTGGAATCTCCGGCCCAGTTTGCCGGATAGTTCTGGCTGCCCGCATATCCGCTCCGTCCCCAGAGAAGCGCCTTCTTGCCTGCTTTCTCCTTTGCCTCCCTGGACGCCTCGTAAATTGTCTTTGCATACAGCAGAGGATACTTATTGTGGCTTTCCTTTCCGGTAGTTCCGTCAAAGAAAACAGCGCTCTCCGGTATCTCCTCGGAAAAATCCGTTTTCATGACGCCCACTCCGAGCTCCATCAGCTTCCTGATTCTGTCTTTTACATATTCCGCCGCTTCGGGGTTGGTAAAGTCAACAGCCGCCATGATTGCTCCGCCGCCGTCCTCATCCCCTTCTATCGGTATAAATTCGCAGATTCCGCCTTTGCTGTCCTTTACCAGATAGCCAAGCTCGCTCAGCTTTGAATAAACCGGCCTGATAACATTTTCATCCTCCCTGCAATACTTTTCCACATAAGGGAACATCCAGCAGGAGAGCTGTACGCCTTTTTGGTTCAGCCCTTCAATCATCTCCTTCGGATTCGGATAACGTTCCTCGTCAAATGTAAGCAGGTCGATGCTTTTACTGCTCTGCCAGTCGTCAATATGAATCACATCCATGGACATGCCGAATTCTTCGGCGCGGCTGACCACTCCCTCCACTTCTTCTCTGGTCATATAGCTCATTTTGGACATCCAGAAGCCGAGAGACCACTTCGGAATCATTGCAGAACGCCCGCTTTTTTCCGTGTAATCCCTGATTAATCCTTTGTAGCTACGGTTACAGAAAACATAGTAGTCAATATAGGCATCCCCGGAAAACATCGTATAGGAAACTTCCGAAAAAGCGCCCATATCGAAACTTGTCCTCGTAAAGGTGTTTACCAGCATTGCGTAGCCGTAAGAGCTCATAAAATAGGGCATTCCCTTATAGGCCGCGTCCGAGTTGGTGGACAGGGCGTCCTTCTGCCATATCTCCACGACCTGCCCCCGCTTGTTAAACTCCGTAAACTTTTCTCCAAAGCCATAAAAACCTTCGTCCACATGCATATAATAAGTTTCATAGGTTTCTCTGACTTCCTTTGTGTCAACGTCGTACTCAAATCCCAGGGGCATTGCCTTATATCTCTGACCCACATTAAAGTCCTTTATATGCTCCCCTGTAAGCGGCCTGCCGTCCAGCTTTACGGAAATCTCCCACGGGCATTTGCGTATGGATAATTCCAGTCTGGAAGTGCAAATGTAGATAAACAGCTCGTCCTCATGTACCTGGAATTCCTTAAACGCCGGGAAATCAAATACCGGATTCTGCCTTACATCCGTACGGCAGAAGGGGAACATCTGAACCCTGTAGATACTTTCCGACGCAAAAGAAATTTTTACGGACGCCTCATTGTCCAGATACGTCTCCGTCAAAAATGTCACGCCGTCGTCCTCAATGACATACTCGCGGATAATGCTGACAAAATCCCTGTTATCAATCTTTGTCCTGAGCTTATAGCCCCGTTTTCCTCCCACGTCAACCTTAACTGTCTGTTTCATGTGTTATTTTACCTCCGTGTTTTTTATAATTATATATTTTAAATCTTAGTTTTTCAATATAATTTATTAACTAAATTGATTATTTCTATTTGTGTAATTTATACAACATGACAAAAGCGCCGGAACCTTATCCGACGCCTTCTCATCCGCTTTCCTGTTCAATTAATTTATTCATCAAATTTCAGTGTGTTTAAAAACGTGTTAATGACCGGACGCGCCATGTTCTTAAACTCCCATCCGTCGTCGTCCATGTCATAAAGAATGCGGGTCTTAAACTGGATTCCCCAGAAGGTGTTCTCCTCGAATTTCCGGGACAGCTCACGGCGGAAATATTCGCTGTTCCTCACATAAATACCGCCTATCACATAATACCTGGGGTCGCATGTTATCATCAGATTACAGATGACGGACAGATAATATTCAATCACCAAATCCAGAGCTTTCCTGCCAGCAGCGCTTCCCCCGTCAGCCAGGCGAATCATCTCCAAAGGCTCTATCTCATGCCCGCACAGCTTTCGGTACAGCCCGGCCTCCTCCTTCGAATCAATCATTTCCAGGACATAGCCCTCAAAGCGTTCCAGCGCAATCAGCTTTTCAAAGCAGTTTTTTCTCCCGCATTCACATTCCACAACGCCCTTTGCATTGGGAATCATCATATGCGCAAACTCCCCTATGAGGCAATTGCCGCCATGCTGGACGGTATTATTTTGGAGCAGCGCCCCGGCGGTAAGCGACTCGCTTGAATTCAGCACCACAACCCGTTCCGATTCCAGCTCCGGATAGGTATTCAGATAGTTCCAGCTTCCCAGCCGCCCGGAATTTTCGATTTGTATATTCTCTATGCCGGGAAAATATGTCCTGAAGCATTCCACAATATATCCCCCGGTTTTCCATTGCGGATTGTGTATGGGATAAACCACATGATTTTTTTCCGAATCCACGATTCCGTCAATTCCCAGGCTGATTCCGCAGATATCCTCCTCCGCCAGCCCGTGCTCCCCCATCATCAGGCAAAGCTGCTCATGCGCTTCCCCTATGCAGGCGGCAGCGTCCGACGCATCTTTATAATATACCTGTCTCGCCGCAATGCCTTTATTGGATAAATCGTTCAGGGTGCACATGGCATATTTTCCGGCAAAATAAACGCACAGCACATATCGGAAGCGCTCGTTAAATCCAAAAAGCTCCGGCCTTTTTCCGCCCTCGCTGGTGGAATTTCCCTTTCCTATGCTCTTTACAATCCCCGCCTGCTTTAAGCTGTCCAGCGTTTTTACAATCGTAGTCATGCTCAGATTGCTTTCTCTGGAAATCTCCCCTGCAGTACATACTCCATGTCTTTTCACAATTGACAGAATGTATCTTAAATTATGGTGTTTGATGTTTTTCGGTTTTCTGCCGTTTGCTTTCGTCATAACAAGAATGTCCCGCCTATACCGTTTTATCATTCATCCCGCACCGCCCGCCAGTCAAATGTATCAAACGAAGTTTGTATTGCTTCGCATCCGCCTGACTCATTGTTCGCGGGAATAAATTCCGCAGTTATCGGAGGGCTATCGGGAATTTCATAAATAATATAGCATATTTAAAGAGGAAACTCCATAATTATAAGGAATATTTATCGGGGTTGAGCAGACGGATTTTATGTACCACGAAATCAATCATGGGCTCGCGCAGTCCAAACAGCAGCTCAACGCCGTTGTCCTTTACCTTTCCTGATAAAACCTCTTTTTCAATTGCCCGGTACATTGCGCGGAAATATTCTGTTGCAATGTTAAACTTACTCATACCCAGCCTGACCGCTTTACAAATCTGCTCCTTCGGGATATCCGAGCAGCCGTGCAGAACCAGCGGAACCGACACGGTGTCCCGAATGGCTTTTATTCTGTCAAAGTCCAGACTGGGCGTCCTGACATAGGGTCCGTGGGCGTTTCCCACGGCGATTGCCAGAGAACCGCAGCCTGTCCTCTCCACAAATTCCACAGCCTGCTCCGCTTTTGTGTAATAATCCGCATTTACAATGTCGTCCTCTCTTGCGCCGTCCCCCACATGCCCCAGCTCTGCCTCCACATCAACGCCGAAAACATTTGCCGCTTTCACGACAGACGCCGTCAGTTCAATATTCTCCTCAAAGGAAAGCGCCGAGCCGTCTACCATCACGGACGGGAATCCTGCTTTTATACCGTTCATTGCAATTTCATACCCGTTCGAATGGTCAAGATGAACGGCTACCGGCACAGCGGCTTTCCCTGCCATATCCACGGCTGCATGGGCAATATATTCCATATTCATATAGCCGTTAAATCCCGGATAAAACTGTACAATTACCGGCACCCTTTCCATTTCTGCGGCTTCAATAATGTACCTTACGGTTTCCACATTAATCACATTGACGGCCGCCACACCGTAATGATTTTTTGCTGCATGTTGAAGCAGTTCGTTTACTTTTGCCAATGACATATCATCATCCTCCTCTCCCGACAACGTCAAAGACTGTGAATCCCTGGTTCGTGGGCGCTGTCAAATTCGATATTCAGATACCGCGCCGCCTCCCGCAGAACCGGAAGATATTTTCCGTAGGTCACGCCAAGATGGTGAATGTACGGCCCGAACATCAGCTTTTCCTCCCAGTTTTTCCAGTTATCCACTTCCATCCACACATAGGTTCCCGTGGTGTCCGGTCCCTTCGTGGTTTTGGCCTCCCCGGCAAAAAGGTAATATTTTCCGTCAATATCGTCAAAACGGCATACCGTCAGCTCCCCCTGTTTTAATTCAAAGGACTCCTGCCCATCGATAATCGCCGCCTGGGCGTCCGCATCTTTCAGGGAATAGGGAAACGGGCCGCAATGCCATAAAAGCTCCGCATTATCATTCTGAGGATGGCGAATCGTCAAATCCGCAAGGAACTCTGAGGATTCATATAAATTGCAGGCCCGTAAAATTGCCAGCGTGACGGCGCCGTTCACATCTGTCTCGCAGGCCAGGGGCATTCCCTTATCAGCCAGTTCTCCCAAAACCGTGCAGGGACATATGCCGATAAGCTCCGGGAACGCCGTCCAGCATTCAAACGCGCCCACAGAACAGTCGTTTTCTTTCATAAGCTTTTCTACTGCAATCGCCGTGGCCGCAATCTTTCTGACCTCGTCCGTTGCCGCCCTGCACCTGTTAAATCTGGATTTCAGGTCGGCGCAATAAACATTTAAAGGCACCCCGTTTTCCTCCAGAAGCTTCATCGCCATCCGTCCCACCTCTGCAGGCGATACCGGTACCGTCACCGCTCCAAGCCGGCGGAGCAGATTGGCCTCGTCCGTCATAACGCTCATAAAGGGCGACGGCCTTTCCCCTATTTTCGCGATTCTCAATGTCCGTAAATCCCTAAGCACCGCCGCAACACGCAGAAAATTCTCATACCCGTCCTTAAAACTCCTGCTTTCCGCTTCCACATTGTAAATATAACTGTAGGTTACGCCGTATCTTTGCATCACCTTGGTCGCCGCAAACATTCCGCACTGGGTGTCCCTTCCCCTTGATTCAAAGGTGTTCGGCCTTTCGTCCCTGGCCCCCCATACCAGAACCGGCAGATGAAAGGCGGCCGCAATCTGTGCGGCAACCTGCTCCTCTCCGAAATCGCAAAACGGAATGAACAGAGCGTCAATCTCGTTTTCCCTGAATTTTTTAATCACCTTTGGAACCGCATCCAGACTGAAAGCTATTCCGTTCTCACAGATATCGTCAATATCCGTCAGGGTGACTGTTTCCGGTCTGATTTTTCGGATTACTCCCATAAACCTGTCCTTTTGCCGCTTTGCCTCCTCCATACTCAGAAAGCTCCGCTTTACAGGCGCCACCCCAAGGACTATTTTCCTTTTATACATAATCCATCCCCCTCTCATAATATTTAACCCGTTTGTCTATTTCCGTGTAATCAATCTCCCCTGTCTGCATAAAGCGCAGCGCCGTCTGCATATCGGGAATCCCGGCCCTTCCTCCGATTCTTGTACACTTAATTGCAGCCACCGCGCTGGCAAAGCCCGCAATCCTCTCCACACTCCAGCCCTTCTGCATCATCCCCACCAGAAAAGCTCCATGAAAATCGTCGCCCGCTCCCACAGTGTCAACAACATCCACATTCCAGGCCGGAATCTGAAAAAATCCTTCCCTGCTCATTCCCAGCGCGCCCCGCTCTCCCAGGGTAAACACCACAATTTCCGGCCCCAGCTTCATAACTGTGCGGCAGTTCTTTTCATAGTTCCTGTCGTCAAACATGCCCTCATAAACAAATTCAGAGGCGACAAACACGTCAATCTGCGGAATATAACGCACCAGCTCGTCCGAATAGGAATCCGCATCTATAAAAACCTTTGCGCCGCCCTTTCTGGCAGCCTCCGCCGCTTTTCTGTCTGACGAGTCCAGCCATGCCATAAAAAAATACTTTGTATTTTTCAGATATTCATAGGGAAGCTCGTTTTCCGCCAGCCTTCCAACGTCGCCCGGATGAAAAATCAGACTCCTTCCCATGGTCTCCTTGTCGCTCAAAACGATATCCAGCGCCGTTCTGGCGCTCTTTCGCGTTTTAAGAAACCCGACGTCAACCCCGTGGTCCACGAAATCCTTCCTGCAAAAGCTCCCGTACCTGTCATCCCCTACCGCTCCTGCTATGGCGCATTTTGCTCCCAGCCTCGCGGCTGTGACGATTCCTGAGGCTACTTTTCCTCCGCCCTGCCAGCTCAGACTGTTAATCATCAATGTCCCGTTAGACTCGGGCAATGTATCCACATTGACATTCAGGTCCACACATGGATAATCAATGCCCACAATATCAAACATCTCCTCATCTCCTCCCGTTGCTATTTTGAGACGATTATACATCACTGATATATGTTTGTAAACTATATTTAATAACTAATTTTTTAAATATTCTTTCAAAAACTGTTGGATTTTTTCCTGAGTATGATAAAATATCTAAAAAGGAAATCTACAAACCGCAAAACTTGAATTGAAAACTTGAATTGATTTCTTTAAATTGAACGGAGGAGATATTGACAATGAATTTCTTTCAGAATGGGCTTTCCTCTCTCCCTCTTTTAAGAGAGGGGAAAAGCAGAAGCATTAACTGGGAAAACAGAAACGGCGAAAAGGGGAAAGGCGGAATGGCCGCCAGCGGACTCGGTCCCTCCAGAAAAGGCTCTCCCTGTATTCCCCTTTTGAAAGCCGGCGAAACAATAACTCTCGCCGAAACAGAGGGGCCCGGCGTGATACAGCATATCTGGATGACCGTAACCAACGCTGTAAGCGAAAGAAACCGCTATATCCTGCGGGATTTGGTTCTCAGATTCTACTGGGACCAGGAAACGGCGCCCTCGGTGGAAAGCCCTCTCGGGGATTTCTTCTGCTGCGGCTTCGGCGCTTCCTATTCGGTCAGCTCCCTGCCGATTGTAGTGAATCCCACAAGAGGCTTCAACTCCTATTTTCCCATGCCCTTTGGAAAAAGTATGAAAATCACTCTGGAAAATCAGTGCGACGAGGACGTGAGCGCTTTCTTTTATCAGGTGGATTACTGCCTCCTGCCAAAGCTCCCCCGGGAAACAGGGTATTTTCATGCAATGTGGCGCAGACAAAGGCTGACGGAAAAGGCAAAAGACTATGTGATTCTGGATAATGTAAAAGGAAAAGGACAGTATGTCGGCACATACATGGCGTTGACTGCCCTGGAACGTTACTGGTACGGGGAAGGAGAAGTTAAATTTTATCTGGACGGGGACAAAGACTACCCCACTATTTGCGGAACCGGAACGGAGGATTACTTTGGAGGCGCCTGGAGCTTTGCCACCCAGAGAAACGGCAAAACCATAGAGAACACCTTCTGTACTCCTTATCTGGGATACCCTTACTATTCCAATCACGATACAGAAATCCATAACGATTACCACAATGATGATATGATGCCCCAGCGGAGCTTTTACCGGTGGCACATCATGGACCCGGTTTTGTTTGACGAGGATATCCGGGTGACAATCCAGCAGATTGGCGTTTCCCACGGCGGTCTGTTCGAGCGGCAGGACGATGTGGCGACTGTGGCCTACTGGTATCAGACAGAGCCGCATGTGCCTTTTGAACCATTGATGGAAAGACGCGAGAGGTGGCCCCGTTAAAAGGGGCCTGTCGCATAGTTATCATGCATAATTATAAAGGCCAATCCACATAAAGCAGATTGACCTTCCGGGCAGGATTTCCTTGCCTTGTATTTCCGTAATAACCTGATTTTTGTTTCAATACCCTCTTACCATTGGCAGATTATTATTTATCCCGTTTGAAAATAACACCTGATGCAAATCTCGGTCAACCTCTATGTCACCGCGCATATTTATTCAAATCAGATATATCTGCTTTGCATAAAAATATATTGCCTTCCCCCTTCCTTTGTTTTCCAGATACCCGCATTATTGCGGAAATAGTTCTGTTTCTTCCCAAACTCCTACTTTCTCAAATAAACGAACGGTGTCAATAATCGGAACCAGATTATTATCTGATACAATTACATTCTGCATATACCGTTGGCTTGTGTTATTAAATATTGACGGGATATCATATATATTTTTAGACGATACATTAACAACGCAATCTACACTTTCCGCAGAAAATGCCAGCATTTTTTCATCAATCGTAAGAATAATGACCATTTTACTCACAGAAACCGGTTCAATATTAAATAATTTATATATGTCAAATACAGATATACACCCATAGCGGTACTTCATAATCCCACATATATAATCAGACTGCTTATCAGGAACATTTGTTATCTCCGTATTTGGGACTACTTCTTTCACGTCATTTATTTTTATTCCATAATGCTCCCTGCCAATTTTAATAATCATAAATCGTTCTTCTTGTTCCAAAATAGTAATGCCTCCTTACAAAACTCTGATTTTACCGCATCCATTTCCTCCTCCCTGTTATCATTCAAAACACAAATTTACCAAATCTGTAAAATCTGTCTGTTCGGTTCTCATAATAACAACGCTATGTGGATTGATATAATGGAAATACCAGGCTGCATCTAAACTGCCCGTTTGCGGATCGACAAAATAAATCACATCATTTTGATTCTCCGTAATAAAAAGATGGCCTTTGTTCCGCATAAGCCAGTCCACCTTTATAATAGCCCTGCTTTTATCCCCATAGGATTTCATCAGGGTTTCTATTTTTTTCTTTGCCAGTTCTCCCGTATCAGCCGCACAGACTACACCGTTTACCGTATGTAATATGGTGTCCCAATAGGGGAAGCGGACAAAAAAATTTTTTTCAATCTGTTTCAGCCATTTAAGACGCATTTTCGCTTACCTTCTCCATTTTCTTAACTTCTTTAAAGCAAAGGAGCATACAGAGGATAAAAGCCAATACATCTGCGGTCGGCCCCGCCATAAGAATACCTGTCAGCCCCCAAATCCTCGATAAAATCAGCATTGCAGGGATATAGAACAACAACTGCTTTGAGAGGGAAGCAACCGCAGCTTTGACAGGCTGGCCGATTGCCTGAAACAGTACACCTGCACACATCTGCACTCCATTTAAAAATGTCAGCAGAAGATAAATTCGGAAACACTGTACAGCAAATTCTTCATACAGACTGGATTCTGTACCAAAAATACGGATAAGCTGCAGCGGGAAACACTGGAAAATCACCCATGCCACACATGTGATAATGGTACAGACACCTGCGCTCAATAAAAATGTCTTTTTTACCCGGTCATATTTCTGTGCGCCATAATTAAAACCTATGATTGGCTGGCTGCCGCTTGCTACTCCAATACCTACGGAAAACGCAATCATACTTACCTTCATACACAGACCGAACGTAGTCAAAGGAATGTCCGGGCCGTAGACAGAAAGCGCACCATATTTTGTCAATAGGTTGTTGGATACAAAAGCCACTACCGTTGATGTCAGGTTATTAAAACAGCTTGCAAATCCAAGACTTGCCATCCTGCAGGCGACAGACCAGTTCATAACCAGAGTTGCCTTTCCAAACTGGATTGTCTTGAATTTAAACAGATAGGCAACATTACAAAGCAGGCCCACAAGCTGCGAAAGTACCGTAGCCGCAGCAGCTCCCTCAACACCCCAATAAAATACAAAAATAAAAATCGGGTCAAGGATTGTATTGAGTATCGCACCAATCATCATAGCAAACATGGCATAACGAGGGCTTCCATCAGTACGGATTGCGGAATTGATAACCGTTGCCACAATCGCAAAAGGAAAGCCAATCACAATAATACGTCCATATCCAACCGCATACGGCAGTAAATTGTCCGTTGCTCCAAAGATACGGCACAGGGGACTTAAGAAGATAAAGGCGAACACAGCATAAAGGACACTGATAATGCCAGAAGCTATCACAGCAGTTCCCACGCCCTTTGCCGCCTTATCCGCATTGCCCTGCCCTAAATTCAGGCTGAAAAATGCCGCAAGGCCGTCACCAAATAGAGTAGCAACAGCAATTGCTATCGTGGCAATCGGAGCGATAATATTTGTTGCACCATTTCCAAGAAAGCCTACGCCCTGACCAATAAAAATCTGGTCTACCATGTTGTATAGCGAATTGATAATAAGAGAAATAATGCTCGGTATCGCATAGCTTGCAAGCAATCTGCTAATCCGCTCATAGCCAAGTGAATTTTCTGTTGTCTGTGTAGTGTTCATAATAAATGCTCCTCCTTTAATTAGAATTCTAAATATTATGTCAAAAAATTAGTTCCCGATTATTACGGGTACATTTCTTGCAGTTGGAAATCTCATTTGAAATCCTCCTTTCCCAGATGATTAGAACTCTAAATACATGAGCAAAAGAATACGTTTATTTCGTATTCTCCGTCATTTGCAAAATAACTTTTTCAAAGATTTTCAAATCAGATTCGGAGATTCCGACAAAAATACTATGCATATACTCTCTGATACGTTCGGTTATATCATCCTGTATCGCAAGTGTTCGTTCAGTCAGCACAAGTTTTTTATACCGACCGTCACTGGTCAAACTTTCACGGCGCAAATATCCGTTACGCTCCAGATTGCTGATAAGACTTGTAACGGAAGAACCCTTAATCTCCAAAAATTCCTCTAAGTCTTTCGGAAAAATATCTCTCGTTCCCGATTCAACAATAATATAGTGCAAAATAAGGGCTTGAACGCTTGTGATTGGCGTATCTGTAAAAAAGCCTGCAAAGTATCTACGTATCCTCCGATTCAGCTTATCATATTTTTCCATCAGCTTTTGTTCGTCCATTCTGCTATTGCCCCTTTACTAATTAGAATTCTAAGCAAGTGTTATTATGTTACTACTCTGCTTTTCAGTTGTCAAGCAGCGGATAAAAAGTTCATATTATTTTCACAAATTTCCACATACCGGCAAGCAATGCCTTCTTCTACAGAAGGCTCATTTTCACTGTTTTTCCATCAAAAAAAGCCACAACATTACACCGTGGCTAAAAAATGGCACCAAAAAAGCCTGACAGTAAAAGTGTTGTTTACTATCAGGCAGTTACAGCGGAATACGAAATGCAGCGCGATCCCGGTTCATTTTTCGGTTAACACTCACATGCTTATCTTTGCAGCCATGCGATCTATGACGCCTC
>CAJTMW010000017.1 GCA_910577275.1 uncultured Lachnospiraceae bacterium | reverse complement strand
AAGAACTGGAACAGATCAAGAGTGCGGCACTGGAAGAACTGGA
This sequence comes from uncultured Lachnospiraceae bacterium, assembly GCA_910577275.1. Lineage (GTDB taxonomy): Bacteria > Bacillota > Clostridia > Lachnospirales > Lachnospiraceae > Suilimivivens. The sequence continues at coordinate 84,894 of CAJTMW010000017.1, read as the reverse complement.
CAGCTTACAGGCAGTATCAGAGCCGGAGGAAATATCGGACGAAAAACTGACAGAGTTTTCCGTACTGGAGTCCTTTGACAAAGACAGGTTAAAGACGCTGATTGATAAAGTTATTGTCTACGGATCGGATGCCATAGAGATTGTGTGGAAAGTCGGAAATCCTTTCAATGCTGACAGCACTGTATGAAAATCTGTTCCAATTTGCGGAAAGTAATGGTAAAATAGGAGCCATAGGCAAATCTGCCTGTGGCTCGCTAAAAAAATGAAATTTTTTTTATTCCTTACTTGACACAAGCAGATTTGATGTTTATCCACCAGCCCGCCGGGGATTTCATGGCAGGCTACCGAAAGCTGGAAGCGGCTTATAAAGAGGGAAAAATCAAATCCATCGGCATCTCCAATTTCCATGGGGCGAAGCTGGAACGGCTCCTCTCCGAATGCGAAATCAAGCCTCATGTAATCCAGATGGAAGCCCATCCTTATTTTATGGATACGGAAACCATCGATAAGTTAAAGGACTGCGGCTGCCGCGTGATGGCATGGTATCCTTTGGGACACGGCGACAAATCTCTGATTAACGAGCCGGTATTTACGGCGCTGGCTGAAAAATACGGCAAGAGCAACGCGCAAATCATCCTTCGCTGGCATGTACAGACGGGCAATCAGATTATCCCCGGCTCCACAAACCCGGAGCATATCAAAGCCAACGCAGATATCTTTGACTTTGAGCTGACCTCCGAAGAGATGGCGGAAATTGCAAAAATCAATAAGAACGTACGTTATTATAATTCAACCGAGGAACAGGTTGAGAATTATGTAAATATGGTAATCGACCTTGACAGTCAGGAGTAGGAAAAAGAAAGGAGCTATCTTAAATGAAAGAACAGATTTTAGACATTTCAAAAAAATTCTGGACAGCAATGGAGCAGGCGGACGAAGCCGGAATGCGCGCAGTTGCCGACCCGGAGTGCGGTTTCGTACACATCGGCATGACCTGCGGACTTGACCATGAAATTGAATGCTACACAAGCGGCATGTTCAAACCCACGGAAATTATTTTTCATGATAAGACGGTAAAAATATTTGGCGATACCGCCATCATGCTGACAGACTGCGACTACGGCCTTTTGCTCGGGGGCAGCCCCACCACTCATCACTTTGCCGTCACTGAGGTATATGTACAGAAAGACGGTGACTGGAAGCTGATTCAGTTTTCCTTTACAGCGCTGGTTAATTAGATTTTCTTATCAAATAGCTGCAAAAATCAAATTGATTGTGCAGCTCTCACCTTATATAATTTATAACAAATAAAGCAGAAAGGAAACGGCTATGGAATACAGAACACTGACAAACGGAATTAAAATGCCCATGGAGGGGTTCGGCGTCTTTCAGGTACGCGACAAGGAGGAGTGCAAACAGTCCGTATTAAATGCAATCCGCGCAGGCTACCGCCTGATTGACACCGCAGCCTCCTACACTAACGAGGACGCAGTAGGCGAGGCTGTCCGCGAGGCGATTGCCGAGGGGCTCTGCACCAGGGAGGAGCTTTTTATCACCTCAAAAATGTGGGTGCAGGATATGGAAAATTATGAGATGGCAAAGGCGGCAATCGACTCTTCGCTTAAGAACACGGGGCTGGAATACCTGGATTTGTATTTACTGCATCAGGCAATGAAGGATTATTTCAGCGCATGGCGGGCAATGGAGGATGCCTATAAGGAAGGAAAACTCCGGGCAATCGGCGTCTCCAATTTCTATCCCTTTGTACTTACAAACTTCTGCGAAACCGTATCGGTAAAGCCCATGGTAAATCAGGTGGAGCTGCATCCCTATTTCGCACAGGAGGAAGCTCTCAAAACCATGGAATATTATAATGTGGTTCCCGAGGCATGGGCTCCCCTTGGCGGCGGACGCCACAATCCTTTCGAAAACGAGATGGTGAAGGAAATCGCTGCCGCCCATAACAAAACGGTGGGTCAGGTGGTTTTAAGATGGAACGTACAGCGCGGCGTTGTTGTAATTCCAAAATCGGTCCACAAAGAACGGATTGAAGAAAATTTCGATATCTGGGATTTCGCCCTTACAGAAGAAGAAATGAATCAAATCAGTTCACTGGATTTGGGGTATACCGGAGTTGCCGTCAAGCACTTTGACCCGGACTTCGTGAGAATGTGTACCGGAAGAAAGATTCACGATTAAAACACAAAGCAGAAATCATGAGGTATTTTATTATGGCAAAAAAACAAACTGCCGGGAGAGACCGGCTTGGAGCACTTGCTCCTAAATTTGCAGAATTAAATGACGACGTACTGTTTGGAGAAGTATGGTCAAGAGAGGAACAGCTTTCCGCAAGAGACAGAAGCATGATTACAATCGCAGCTTTATTTTCCGCAGGTTTATACCCTCAGCTCAAATCTCACCTTGCAATCGGGAAAGAGCACGGAATTACAAAGGAAGAAGCGGTTGAAATCGTGACGCAGCTTGCTTTTTACTGCGGATGGCCGAAGGCGTGGAGCACTTTCCCCATGATTCAGGAAATCTATGGGGAGGAGGACGAAGGCTGACCTTCCTGTTTTACGCTTCACGTAAATACATTGAACCGTCCCTTTTCAAATGATATAATTTCTGTAAGAAAATTTTTTGAAAAGGGGCCGGCAATGATTAGACAAATTAAATATTTTCAATCCATTATCCGCAACAACAGCTTCTCCGAAGCGGCAGAGGAATGCCATATTTCCCAATCCGCCATTTCCCAGCAGCTGCAGGCGCTTGAGCGCGAGCTTGGCTTCCAGCTTTTAGAGCGGAAAAACCGCAAGTTTACGCTCACCTCCGCCGGAGAATATTTTTACAAAAAGAGCCTGATTCTGATTGCCGATTATGAACAGCTCTGCCGTGAGGCTGCCAAAATCGCCAATGACGATAAGGCTGTCCTGCGCCTCGGCTATCTGCGCAGCTACAACGGCGGCGAATTTCATCAGGCTCTGGAAGAATTTGCTCAAAAATATCCTGAGGTTACCGTCCAGATTGAACACGGCAATCATGAAGAACTCTATCATTTACTGATATCCGGCCAGATTGACATTGCCTTTAACGACCAGCGGCGTAAATTTTTTGATACTTATGTAAACCTCATATTGGAAACCACCCACAGCAGTATTGAAGTCTCCTCCCGGAGCCCTCTCGCAGGGCTTTCGGAAATCACTCCGCAGGAGTTGAAAAACACTCCCTGCATACTGGTAACTTCCGCTGCCCAGCAGGAAACCGAACGGGAATATTATCATGATGTGGTTGGCTTTCAGGGTGAATTTATTTATGCGGAAAATTTAGAGGCCGCCCGCCTTCTGGTAATTGGAGGAAAAGGCTTTATGCCTGTGGAGGGCAGCGGACAGATGATGAGCTTCGGCACATCTATCACCAGAATCCCCCTCTATCAAAACGGAGAGCAGATTACCCGGAACTACTGCGCTTTCTGGAGTAAAAATAATTCAGGGTATTACATAGAGGAATTTGCGGATATTCTAAAAAAACAATTTGAAAAGAAGGCATAATTGAAAGGAAAAAGCCCATGAAAGTATTGGCAATCAGCGCCAGTCCCAGAAAGGACGGCAATTCCGACGTTCTGTGCGACCGGTTTTTAAAAGGCGCGTCGGAAGCCGGACATGAAACCGATAAAATCCGGCTGGCAGAAAAGAACATTGCGCCCTGCAATGCCTGTTATAGCTGCCGTGAAAACCATCTTTGCGTAAATAAAGACGACATGGCTGAGATTATGAAGCAGTTGATAGCAGCCGACGTCATTGTGCTCGCCACGCCGGTTTATTTTTACTGCATGGACGCGCAGATGAAAATAATGATAGACCGCTGCCTCCCCCGCTACCGCGAGATGGTACATAAAAAGCTGTATTTCATCGTAACCGCCGCCGACCCGCAGCATTCTGCGGCAGACGAAACCCTCGCCGGCCTTAGAGGATTCCTCCGGTGTCTGCCCGGCGCTCAGGAATGCGGCGTTATTTATGGCACCGGAACCTGGGATAAAGGCGACGTTTACAGACACCCTTCCCTCGAACAGGCTTATCAGGCCGGGAAAAATGTGTAACTACTGTTCCGAAAGAGCTTTGAGACGGAAAAGTACCCGACAGGACCCAAGGCTCATTCACAGCCAAAAAGTAGAAATATAATATGGATTTAATAAAAAAGAATTTTGGATTTGGATGTATGCGACTTCCTATGGTGGAGGATGAAGTGGATATCCCTCAGACCTGCCAGATGGTAGACGCCTTTCTGGATGCCGGTTTTAATTATTTTGATACCGCCCACGGATATCTTGGCGGCAAAAGCGAGCTTGCATTAAAGGAATGCCTGACCAGCCGCTATTCCCGCGACAGGTATATCCTGACAAACAAGCTGACAAATTTCTTTTTCAAAAAAGAAGAGGACATCCGCCCCTTTTTTGAAAGCCAGCTTGCGGCCTGCGGCGTGGATTATTTTGACTTTTACCTGATGCATGCGCAGGGGGTTGAAAATTTCAAATTTTTCAAGAGCTGCCGCGCCTATGAAATCGCTTTTGAGCTGAAAGCAGAGGGAAAAGTGCGCCATGTGGGAATTTCCTTCCACGACAAAGCCGAGGTATTAGAGCAGATTCTAACGGAATATCCCCAGGTGGAAGTAGTACAGATTCAGTTTAACTATGTCGATTACGACGACCCGGCGGTTGAAAGCCGCAAGTGCTACGAGGTATGCCGCAAGCACAATAAGCCCGTCATTGTCATGGAGCCTGTAAAGGGCGGCAATCTTGTCAACCTTCCGGAAAATGCGAAAGCCGTATTTGAGGCGTTAGGCAGCGCAAGCCCTGCCAGCTATGCCATCCGCTTTGCCGCCGGTTTTCCCGGCATGATGATGGTATTATCCGGCATGAGCAGTACCCGGCAGATGCAGGATAACATCAGCTTTATGAAGGACTTTAAGCCTCTTGACGAAAAGGAGCTGGAAGCGGTGGGAAAGGTTCAGGAAATTTTCCGCAATATGAACCTGATTCCATGTACGGCCTGCCGTTACTGCGAAGCCGGATGCCCGAAGCAGATAAAAATACCGGATTTGTTTGCCGTTATGAATACAAAGCAGCTTTATCATGACTGGAACGCAGACTACTATTACAATAACGTACATACTTCGCCGGAGCATAAGGCTTCCGATTGTATCAAGTGCGGTAAGTGTGAAAAGGCCTGCCCGCAGCATTTGAAAATCCGCGAACTGCTTGAGGATGTGGCGAAGGAGTTTGAAAGCGCTTGACATTATAGTAAATCCTTGCTATTCTTTTTACATAGCAATGAATTTCTATCGAAAAAGCGTCTGACAAATCTGATATCTTTCAAGTGTAAAAACGCACTTTTCTGTTTAGCGAAAAATATGTATACAGGTACTGCATTTTCTGAAAGCAGTTTACCGCAGACATAATTGATTCGCCTGAAATCCTTGCTTAATAACCCAGTTACAAATAAATAAGCAGGGATTACAAAAATTGCAGAAAAGGCGCTGAATATAAAACGCCGGTTCCTGTAAAGTGCCAAGAATATTCTCAAACAATTTTTCCTTGAGCAGAAGAGCGAGGTGATTGCCATGTCAATTTACGAGTATAACGAAGAATATGTAAAAAAGGTGTTATATGAAGATGGAGAAAACGCCGGCTATCAAAGAGGGGAATCTGTCGGTTCCTGCAAGATGCTTGTGCGCCTTGTGGAATCATGTATGTCAGAGCAGTCTCTTGGCCTTACTGCCGCCTGTGAAAAAATCGGAGTCAGTGAGTCCGAATATACATCAGCAAAGGAATTCCTTTCAAAAAACGTACCGGAGAGTGAGTCATGAAAAAAAGAAAAGCAATAAATGACAAATTAGTGGAATGGATTCAAAATAAGGCAAAAAACGATTATGCCGGCGATATCAGCCTTATAGTTATATATGGCTCTTACATTAACGGTACTGCCAACAGCAAATCCGATGTTGACTGTTACTATATCCCAAAAACGGAGCGCGGCTATGGTTTTTCTGCCGATTTCATTATCGGGGGAACAGGATATGATATCTTTCCAATACCATGGGAACGGATTGAACGAATTGCCGATTTACAGGAAAATATGTCACCGCTGGTAGGCGATGTCAGAATAATCTACAGTGACAGCGACAGCGATACGGCGCATTTTCAAGTGATGCAGGAAAGGTTGAAAAGCAGCCTGTCAAATGACGGGTATGTCAGGAAAACAGCAATAAAAAGATGTGAAGAAGCCGGTAAATATTGCGCTATGCTGAATCATGCGTACAGACCATCAGAGATTCGGAAACTGGCGGGTATTGTTATCATGATGCTTGCGGACGCTGTGGCCGTATATAATCATGATTATTATCACTTTGGGCTGAAAATGCAATTTGAAGATTTGCAGAATAATTTTCCTGATGTTCCTCGGGATATTATTGATGGCTACAGAAATGTCATCAGGGCAGCCGATATTGATGAAGTGATACAGTATACAAATAAAATGTTCTGCGATGTATGCAGGTATTTAAAAATAACGTCTGCTTTACCGGAAATACCTGAATATGAAAGCATAACGTCAGATAAGATAGACGCTTCCTGTCTTGCCAGGATGTTTGAAGAAATTAAATCTACATTCAATAAAATATATATATGCTGTGAGTCTGGTAATTATATATTAGCCTTTCTTTCGGCAGTATGCCTTCAACTGGATTTGGACGAAGCTAAACAAGCGGGATGCCCGGACTATGATTTGCTGGGCGGCTTCAACTACAGGGAGCTCTGGAAGCTTTCCGGGACTGCTCAGAGGATAGAGGATGATTTTGTGCGTCTGATTACGGAAAACGGAGGGCATATTAAAAAATATGGCAGCTTCGAACAGTTTGAAGCTGCCAGGCTGTAAGGTTTTATCTGCAGATTATTTCGTTTTAGATTACAGGCATTGAAATTCCGTTAATATATACATAGCATGCCCTGGGCACAGCATTTCTTCGAAGGCATTCTTCATAACAGGAGCTGCGTGTCCGGCGTGTTGCTATGGCAACCCTCCGCTTCTCATAACGCGACTGCTTTTTTCTTAACTCAATATATATCTGTTCTTTTTTACTGCCCGCAAACAAGTTATCCTGTCCTGCCATTTTATTCACTCTCCTTTTGGTGTCATATTCTTTGTTCTGATATAACATTAACATTTATTTTTAATCAATTCTTTTAATATCAGCCAAATTAATATAACTATCTTCCAAAGCAGAAATTTACTCCAAGACAGGCAATTTATTTACCGGGGATTCTATCCTCTGGCGGCTTCTTTCCCCTCACCGGCGCCCTTCTCCAGAATCTTATTCAAACGCGTAAAAAGCATAGTTGCCGTCACCGTCGCCGCTATGATATCGCTGACGGGCTCCGCTACAAACACGCCGAATACCTTGTTGGAGAAAACAAATGGCAGAATGAAAATAAGCGGAATCAAAAGCACCAGTTTTCTTAAACAGGCCATAAGCAGGCTGATTTTCGCCTGGCCCAGAGCCATAAATGTCTGCTGGCAGGCAATCTGAACGCCTGTGGAAAAAATACCCGCCATATAAATTCTTAATGCCCAGACCGTGTATTCTATCAGGGCGGCGTCGCTGCTGAAAATTCCGGCAAATACCTGCGGGGCAATCATCATCAAAAGCCAGAGCAGCGCGGCATAGCCTGTGCATGCAATAAACTGGCAGCGGAACGCCTGCTTTACTCTTTCTTTCTTTCCCGCGCCAAAATTATAGCTCATAATAGGCTGGCCGCCCTGGCAGATTCCCTGAAGCGGCAGCAATATTAACTGGCTGCAGGAAGAAATAATTGTCATGGCTCCAACCGCCACATCTCCGCCGAACCGGGCAAGACTGCTGTTAAAGCTGATATTCAGTATACTTTCCGTGCTGAGCATTACAAAAGTGGATATTCCAAGCCCAAGACAGGGCATAATCACCGCCGGCTCGATTCTCATATCCGCCAGAGTCAGTTTCAGAATGGTTTTGGAGCCTCGCAGGAAACAAAGCACCCATACTGCGCTGACTGCCTGGCTGAATACCGTGGCAATTGCCGCTCCCCGCACACCCATTCCAAATCCAAAAATAAGAATCGGGTCCAGAACAATATTGCAGACCGCGCCCACAACAGTTGTTATCATACTGATTTTCGCAAATCCCTGCGTGGTAATAAAGGGATTCATCCCCATCACTATCATCACGAAAACCGTTCCCAGAATATAAATGCGGGCGTAAGACAGGGCATACGGTAATGTCACGTCGCTTGCCCCGAAAAGCCGTAAAAGCTGAGGCGCAAAAGTATAAAACAAAAATGTCAATATAACGGCAAAAATCATCAGTACGGAAAAACAGTTCCCCAGTATCTTCCGCGCATTTTCCTTGTCATTTCTTCCCATGGCAATGGCCGCCCTGGGCGCGCCGCCGGAACCGGTCAGCATGGCAAAGGCGTTAATCATCATTAATATAGGAAGAAACAGCCCCACACCGGTAAGCGCAGACGCTCCGGCCTCCGGTATATGCCCTATATAGATTCTGTCCACAATGTTGTACAGCATATTAATAAGCTGCGCTACTATCGCCGGAATTGCCAGATTTAACATGAGTTTGGGAATACTTCCGCTCCCCATATCCTGTTTTGCTTTTTGCTTCTTCATTTGTCCTGCTTTGTTATCTGATTCTTGAGGTGCCATCCATTTTACCTCTTCTTTCCTTTTTCTCCCGCTGCCAGCGCTTTATCGCACGATGACTGGCGGTCAGCTATGCTGCGTCGATAATTTATCATTGTTACTCTAAAAATTGTACCAGAATCCTCCTGTAAAAACAAGACTGCCGCATCAGAATATAATTCTCCTGACACGGCAGCACTTTTGTTACAATAAGCCGGCTCGCAAAGCATAGCGGCGTTTGTTACCTTGTGTTATTATCTGCGCACTATCCGAAATTCAGCTCTTACGCGCTCAGTATCGGCATGGAAATACCGTTGATGTATACATAGCACGCTTTCACGTCCGCATTCCTTCTGATATGCTCCTCAAAGGAGCTGACCGTATGACGAGCCGCAAACGCAGCTTTTTTCTTCTCGCAGTTCGCGCGGTTTTTCTTCATAGCTGTGTAAATGGATTCTGCTTTTCTTCCCATTGATAATACTTCACGTTTTGTCATTTTTTCATCCTCCTATTTTAAGTTCGGCTGTTTTAGTTCCACCTTTTTGTTTCACTTTCTGTACTTATTATATAAATGAAAGCTTATTCAATCAATTTGACTTTCATTTGCTTATAATAAGTTTTTCTTATATGAGCTCCAAATATCTTTAGGATTACCGGCCGGTTTCTTAATGTGATTATATAGTACCAGAAGGAGGTTGAAATCGTATTGCATCTTTATTTGTTTTTTTACACAAATTTTATAGTCTCTGCTTCTTCCATTTTCCCTGTCTGTAAAACAAAACGGAAAGCCCTGTGGCAATGCACCACCCCACCGGCCAGGAGCACCAGATACCGGTGGCAGAGCCGGAAAGCGCGGAGAACACAAAAGCAAGCACTACCCGGAGGACAAGGTCAATAAAGGTTGCCGCCATAAACTGGTTCATAGCCCCGGCTCCCCGCAAAATGCCGTCAGCCACCAGCTTTGACGCTACCACAAAATAAAACGGCGACAGGATACGCAAAAACTCGGTTCCGGTTGCAAGTGCCGATGCGGAAGACTCGTTCATAAAAAGCAGCAGTAAATATCTTCCCAGGAAAAAGTACAGCAGAAAGAACGGAATGCATATCGTCCACACAAGCTTTAAGCCTCCCCGAAATCCTTCTTTTACGCGGGTATAAATCCCCGCGCCGATATTCTGGGCGGAAAAATTGGATATTCCGTTCCCGATGGTAGTGAAAGATGTGATTACCAGATTGTTAAGCTTTACCGCCGCAGAATACCCGGCGGCCACGCTCACTCCAAAACTGTTGATGCACCCCTGAATCAGCATATTTCCCACGGAAACAAAGGATTGCTGCAGAATACTCGGAACGGCAACCACCAGTATTTTCGTTAAAAGGTCCCATGAAAAGACTGCCACCTTGGCGCTTACTTTAATTGCCGCCAGCCTTTTTAAAATCAACCAGACAGACAAAAGGCAGCTGATTCCCTGACATAAAAAGGTCGCCCACGCAACGCCTGCAATCCCCATGTCGAATACTTTTACAAACAAAATATCCACTAGAATGTTGGCTGTGGACGAAAAGGCAAGGAACAGAAAAGGCGTTTTGGAGTCCCCCAGAGCGGAAAAGATTCCCGTAGCAATATTATAAAAAAACAGAAAGGGAAGCCCGAAAATATAAATCCGCAGATAGATGGCGGAATCCGCCATAATTTCCTCCTGCGTCTTCATCAGCCGAAGCAGCGTATTGCAGGTCAGAAGGCCGGCAGTCATCAGAACAAGACACAAAGCCCCGCTGAAAATCAATGTGGTATAGACAGAAGTTTTCATCTTTCCATAGTCCTTTGCGCCGAAAAGCTGGGACACAATCACGGAACATCCCATGTTGCAGCCAAAGGCAAATGCAATGAATATCAACGTAATGTTGTAGCTGTTTCCCACAGCCGCCAGTGCGTTTTCCCCGATAAACTTACCGGCAACAAGCGAATCTGCAATGTTATATAACTGCTGAAAAATAATGCTGCCAAACATAGGCAGACAAAATGTCCATAATACCTTCTGCGGGTTTCCTACCGTTAAATCTTTGTTCATGATATTTTCACTTTCCTCCGTCATCGCATTCTATATACAATACTTCTTATAAATAACATATGATATTAAAAAATATGCTTACGTACCGCCCGCAATTTATTATAATACTTTTTCATTTACGCGCAAGTACAGACTTAACAAAGGTAATAACATCCCCTCAATGTGAAAAACGGTTCGCAGGCTTTTACCCACGAACCGTTTTCTTACATTTATATTATTTTTCAAAACTCTCAGCTACGCGCTGAGGACCGGCATCGACACGCCGTTAATATACACATAGCATGCCTTTGTGGCGGCGTTTCTTCTCACATGCTCCTCATAAGAGCTGATACTGTGGCGGGCTGCACACGCAGCTTTCCTTCTCTCATGATTTGCGTGATTTTTCTTTATTGCCGTATAAATTGATTCTGCTTTCATTATTATAATCCTCCTGAAATAAATTCCTCTGTAACCCATTGGGCCGTCAATTACTTTTAGACTCATACCGGTTACACGGACGGGGGACTTGTAGCTCAGCCTTCGATTTGGATATACTTGCTCTCCTCGACTGCCGGTTTCGCCTGTTTCTTGGGAACAGACACTTTCAAAATCCCATCCTCAAATCTTGCCCTGATTTCTTCCTGTGTGATTTCCTTGCCTACGTAAAAGCTTCTGCTGCAGGTTCCGTAATAACGCTCGCGGCGGATATACTTGCCGTTTTCTGCTTTCTCATCATTATCCGTCTGAGTCTGTGCGCTGATGGTCAGATATCCGTCCTTCAGCTCCGCCTTCACGTCCTCCTTCTTATATCCGGGAAGGTCGATATCAAGCTCAAATCCCGTATCGTGTTCCCTGATATCTGTTTTCATAATGTTCGTTGCCGGTGTGTTGTATCTCACAACGTTCCTTGCCGGACGGGCAAAATCATCAAAAAAGTCATCAAATAAATTCTCTCCAAAAATACTGGGCATCAACATAATTCATTCCTCCTTTAATCTTCTATGCGACAGCATTGCCGTTTCAATTACCGCTATGCTGTTGTCGTTGACTGGTTTCCTGTTTCTGAACATTGGCTTCATTTCCTTTGTTCTGATAATGTTATACCATAATTGTTAGCACTCGTCAAGAGTGAGTGCTAACAATTCTATAAAGAAAGTATAAACAATTGATAAAATCAGGATTTCCAGAGGGGTGAATTTTTATTCGGATGGCACTTTGGCTTTTTTAAACATTTTTATCAATTATTTCCCCACCTTTTTAACGTCGGGAACCATTCAAGCATACCTTTCCTTGCCTCGTCTTCGCTCATATCGGGATGGGCTGCAACCACATTGGGTACGCACACCTCAATCATTTCCTCCATTGTCCCCTTAAAGGTAAACTCGCCGTTTTCAAAGCAATACCGGCAATATTCCTCATTTTTGCTGCCGTCGGTGTTTGTTCCGTACAGCTCGTCCGTATCTCCCATCGGCATCCCGCAGCACTGACAAAATTTCCCGTTCATTTTTTCATTCATTTTCCTTACCTCCGTCTTTCCGGTGTGTTAAAAGTTTCTGTTAGCTGTCTGCTATGTATTTAATATATCTTATATACCCTGACATCTTTTGTCATGATTTATTTCTTATTTAAAAAATAGTATAATAAATCTATGCAGTCAGAGCAGGAGGCAGTAAGAAAAATGTTTCAGGGATTTAACGAAATCACTATCAGATATTATGAAGCTGTCAGGAAAGAAAATTCCAGGGCCGTGCATAAGGAAAACGAACCTCTTTATTTAGAGGGCGTCAAACAGCCTCTGGAAGAGCTGTATTTCGAATTATACAATTATTTCAGCAGGCTTGACAGCGATTTATTAAGCAATAAAAGGCGGTGCGTTTCTTCCGCATATAATGACGCCCGATTTTGCAGCGAAACCCCGATAAAGGAATATTGTTATATACGCTTTAAACTGCCCGGCACAGACGGGAAAAACGCGCCCGGATTCTTTTTCGACGCGTCGCTGGACGGCTATAAATACGGGCTGAATATTTATAATATGGATGCACGAGGCATGGGTAAAATCAGGAATTATCTGCTGGATAACCGCAATTCTTCTATCGATATCGTTCAAACTTTCAATGCGGCCGGTCTTCTTGAGGTTCACGGAGAAATGTATAAAAAGCCTGCCTGCCCGGATGAAAACAGCGTTTTGCGGCCGTGGCTGGAGCACAAACGCATTTCATTTATAATGGAAGAACAGCTCAACCCGCAATTTTTTGAAAGGGAGCTTTTGGACGTTATCCTTTCTTCCTTCGATAGCGCAACAGATGTATACTTTCTTTTAAAAGGAGCTCTTCAAAAATGACCGTCAAACCTGCAGAAATGAAAGACCTTCCTGCTATTCTGGAGATTTATGCCTATGCCCGAAATCAGATGGTCCTGAACGGGAATCCCACGCAATGGGGCAGCAGCCACCCGGCTGCCGAAATTCTGGTCTCAGACATCGAAAAGAAAAATTTATATTTAATTGAAGCAAATGGCAAAGCCGCCGGCGTATTTGCATTTATTGCCGGGGAAGAACCAACCTATCGGGAAATAAACGGGGCATGGATTAACGATCTGCCTTACGGCACGATACATCGGGCAGCCTCCGGCGGCATTGTCGGAGGCATATTGCACGAGTGCCTTGATTATTGCGAATCCCTCCTTCCCAACATTCGAATCGATACGCACAGTGACAATGTCATCATGCAGCATCTTCTTGAAAAGGAGGGTTTTCACAAATGCGGCGTCATCCATGTGGAGGACGGTACGCCCCGGATTGCCTATCAGCGGATGAGACGCCCCTCCACAAAGTAACAACTTTAAACAGGACTTTGCGCTATTTTTATGAGAGCCCTTTCCTCATCACAAGCTTCCGCAGTTCTGCCGCGGCTTTCCGTATATCCGGCTGTGATAAAATAGCGGAAACAACCGCCACACCGTCTATCCCAAGAGCCATAAACTCCCCTGCGTTTTCTCTGTCAATGCCGCCGATTGCCACAATCGGCAGGGGAACGGCTTTCCTGATTTTCTCAAGTTCCTCTATCGTCACACGCCTGGCATCGCTTTTTGTTTTCGTGGGAAACATTGCGCCAACGCCCAGATAATCGGCCCCGTCTTTCCATGCCCTGACAGCCTCACAGACGGAAACCGCAGATACGCCAAGCAGCATATTTTTTCCAATCACTTTTCTTGCCGCAGGAACCGGAATATCCTTTTGTCCGATATGCACTCCCGCCGCTTCCACTGACAGAGCAATATCAATTCTGTCGTTGATAATCAACGGAACACGGTACTTGTCTGTCACCCGCTTCACTTTCTCCGCCAGATAATAAAATTCTTTTGACGAGATATTTTTTTCACGAAGCTGCACCATGGTACAGCCGCCAAGTATAGCATTTTCAACTGCGCTGCACAGCAGCCGGGAGTTTGCCGGTGTTGTTTTCCCGAAGTCGTTTGTGATATTTTCCGCTACTTTCATTTCTGCATCGCCGCATATATTTGCACGGTCAGTCACCAGATACAGAGAATAATCAGCTTTCATCCGTCATTCCTCCCTTCATCCTTTTCACAAAGTCCCGACCGGTACAGCTCATAAAAGTGATGGGTGGGACCGTTCCCCTTTCCAATGGAAAGGGAATGCTTAATCGCCATGGTTACGTAATTTTTTGCCTCTCCTACCGCCTCGTGTATGTTCTTTCCCTTTGCCATCTGTGCGGCAATTGCCGACGAAAAGGTACAGCCTGTACCGTGGGTATTCTTTGTGTCAATCCTTTCCGTGTCATAGTAAAAAAATTCCTTTCCGTCGTACAGCACATCCAGCGCGCTCCCTTCTGCGTGTCCACCCTTTACCACAACATCCCGGCATCCCATACTGCATATTTTACGTGCGGCATTTTCCATATCTTTAACGGAAGCAATTTTCATGCCGGATATTTTTTCCGCCTCAGGAATGTTAGGCGTCAGAATATCGGAAACCGGCAGCACCGTTTTTATAAACGTGTCAGTTGCGTTTTCCTCCATAAGCGGACAGCCTCCCTTGGCGTACATGACCGGGTCTGTCACTACGATTCGCGGCCTGTATTGTCTGATTTTGGCAGCAACAGCCTCCATACTTTCCGGTACAGACAGCATACCGATTTTGACGGCGTCCGCCCCGATGTCCTCAAAAACAGCGTCCACCTGTTTGGCAATCATGTCTGCTGTGACATTTTGAATACCGATTACCCGGCTGGTGTTTTCAGCCACGACAGAGACAATCACGCTCATTCCAAACACGCCGTGGGCGGCAAAGGTCTTTAAATCCGCCTGGATTCCCGCACCGCCGCTGCAGTCGGAGCCTGCAATCGTTAAAACTTTTTTCATAGATAAATACCTCGCTTTCTTTTTTATTTGTCTGTCAGATGCGGGTGCCAGCACCCGCGCCTGACTCATTACTCGCGCAAAAAGAGCCCCTGAAATTAATCAGAAGCTCTTTCAAACACCGTGTCTGCATTGTCGTCGTCTCATTTTGTGCATGGTTATGGCGTAAGAAATTGCTTCCCTACGCCGGTATTAGCCGACAGGTCAAGAGGTCAGGTCTTACCTTTTTCAACTTTTTCAGTTCCCTCGCAAACTTTGGATTAATAATATTCAGTTTTCTTCTATCCAATCAGTACATTTTTCCCCTCAAAGGCAAAGCCGTATTTCCTTATTTTCTCCGCCGGAATCCCCTTTTTCACAAGCTCCGTCTCGTACTGCTTTTCCTCAATCTGGATTAGCGCAGCCTCTACGGTATCCTCAAGGCTTTTGTCCTTTCTGGGATTAAATACCTTAAATTCAATTATAAAGGCATCAAGCTCCGGCTCCTTAGGCTCCAACAGATAGACGGAAGCACGCTATAGGCATAAGTATACTCCAAAAACCAGTCCTCAATCATCTGTTCAAACATTACCCGCACTTCCCGGTTCGTCAGCTTAAGGTCGCATATCGTTTTTCCTTCTTTAATCTCAAAACTTTCCACCTTAAGATAGCCGCTGGCAAATAAAAGGCTCCAGATGGCGCCGGTTCTGTAATTCAGCTGGCAGAAGAATGATAACCTTTTTCCCGTAATATAAACTTAAATATTTTGACAGATGATAGATTGCCAGCGCAGCATGGGTATTGTCCATATCCGGTGATATCTGCTGAAAAAACTCCCTGTCCCTCTCCTTAAGGACGTCGCTTTCAAGCAGAAACGCATTGTCCACGTACAGATTCGTAAGCAGCTGGCATATGGTTTTTCTGGCGTCCTAATAACCGGTTTCCTTTACATTTGCAAAAGAAAGGCTGATAACCGGATACGTACCCTGCAGAGCGCGGTATTTCTCCTCCTGCCAGACGGAAAGCCCTTCGAAAATTTTTCCTTCCTCCTTATGCTTTACCGAAAAGAAATAATCCAGCATGCTAATATTCAGAGTTTTCCCGAACCGGCGTGGTCTGGTGATGAGCGTCACGGCATCCCCGTTTTCCCACCATTTTCTGATGAAATCCGTCTTATCGATGTAAAAATAATTATTTTCAATTACCTGTTTAAAATCCTGATGACCAATCGCAACGGTTCTCGCCACTTTATTCCTCCGCTTTATCAGATTAAAATTTCTTTTTATGCTAGTTTATCTGAAAATCATAGTTAATCCTCTGGTTACATTCTACCCTTATTTTCATCTTAACACAAGCTGTTTTCACTCCGCCGGCAGCACATTCCTCCTCATACTGCCATAGGCCATCGCAATATAAATAAAATATATCAGGAAAAACAGCCCCAGCGTAATGCCCAGTATCACAACCGGGCGGCTGCTTCCCACCATAACGCCCGGCTCCACGTTTCCTCCCAAAGCCAGGATAAACGGAATGCTGACAAATAACGGGGGAATTGCGGGCATTGCGTAATAGATTGCAAACTGCCGCCGCAATACCTTCTCCATTCTGGCGCGGTCCATTCCCAGCTTGCGGAGCAGTACAAACTGGCTGCGGTAATGCGCCGCCTCGGAAAGCTGTTGAATTGTCAGTATGGCAGCCGCCGTCATTGTGAGTATCAGCGCCAGATAACAGAGGGGAAAAACCATGGCGGCGGTGTTGGCGGCGGTTTCCCTTTCGATTTGCGTCTTTATATACAGCGTATCGTATTCTTCATGGTCGTTCATCGCATCAAGCGCCTCCGCCTGCGCCTCGCTCACCGCCTCCCTGGTCATAGCCGCATACATTGTGTGCACCACAGGACGATTTTCCACCGCTTCATCGGGCACAATCAAAAGGAATCCCCTGCCGTTGCCCTCCCATGCGTACTGGTTGAAATCCTCCGACCAGACGCCGCCCGGATAGAAGGTATTTCCTCCCACTGTGACCGCCTCTCCATAATCCTCCAGCAGCTTCTTTAAATAGGGCTGACAGTGAATCAGATATTTTCCCGGGCTAAGAGAAACCTCCGAATAGCCCAGCATCTTGCGGAGAATGGCGTAATCGCTGTACTTCATCACAATATCATAATCATAATTACGGTAATAGTCCGCATTTTCCTCCACATAATCCGTCATCTGCATATTGTCACCCTGATAGACGAAATAATTGTGGGATACCGCAAGGGGAATATTTTTTTCAATGTATTCTCTGTAATCGTCAACGTTCCGTCCTTTTTCCCCGACAGCGATGAAAATATCAAAGCAATTTGACTGCCTTGCACGGTTATCTAATATCCCCTTAATTATCAGCCCCGTTCCCTGTGAAATCTGCACGGCAGTAAAAAGAAGCGCAATCGTCGCCATCACTACCCCCATGGTCGCCAGCTTGGCCGACAGAGTTCTGAAAACCATCAGGTTCTGTCCCTGATACTTTTTATGCGGGCGTTTATCAAAAAAGGCGGGAACACCGGAGGAAAAGCTGGCGAAAAAGCCGTACAAAAATACGATAACGCACGCCGCGCCGATAATGCCAAGCGGCAAATTCCTTGTCGTAAGAAGCAGCGTTCCCGCTATTCCCAGCACAATGGATACGGAAAAAATCCGCCTGCGGTTTTTGCTTTTTGAAATCATCTCCTCCTCATTTTTCCGTTCAAAATAAATCAAATCATAAATCTTCATTTTTCGGATTCGCTTACGGATTTTTTGCTGGGCAAGCAGATAGATAAGCAGAAAATAAAACAGCGTAAGCGCCGCCGCTCTCAGGGAAAAGGCGAATGAAAAGTAATATCTCATGCCGAACATCGCCAGTATCATAGCCCGTAATGCCTGATAAATCAGATTTCCCGAAAGAATCCCAAGCAAAAGGGAGGCGGCTCCCACCGCCAGATTTTCCAGAAAAAACAGCCTTGCCACCTGATTGTTTTCAAGTCCAATCAGCACGTAGGTTCCGAACTCCCGGCTCCGTCTTGCAAACATAAATCCGGTGGTGTACTGCACCAGCCAGGCGATAATGCAGACTATCACAATGCTCGCCAGAACAATTGTTATGGGAAGCGCCTCCATCTGCCTGCACAGGGTAAGCAGCTCCCTGGAAAAAATCAGGCCGTTAAAAGCGTACATCAACGCCACCGCCATAATCATTGTGACAAAATAAACCAGATAGTCTCCCGCCTGACGTCTGGCGTTTCGTAAGGACAGCTCAGATAACGTCACTGATATCACCTCCCAATAGAGCCAGCACATCCAGTATTTCATGGTAAAAAACCGGCCGGGGACGCTCCCCTTTTATCAGCTCGTTAAAAACGCGCCCGTCCTTCAAAAACAACACCCGCGAGGCGTAGCTGGCGCTGTATGCGTCGTGGGTGACCATAATAATTGTGGCGTCCGTTTCCCGATTCATCTGCGTCATAATTTCCAGAAGATTTTTGGAGGCTTTGGAATCCAGCGCGCCCGTGGGCTCGTCTGCCAGAATCAATGACTGTCCTGCCACTATTGCCCTTGCGCAGGCCGCCCGCTGCTTTTGTCCCCCGGATATCTGATAGGGGAATTTCCCAAGAATATCCGTGATGCCGAGCTGCCCCGCCACTGCCTTCACCTGCTTTTGCACCTTTCCGGCGTCGTGGTAATTTAAGGAAAGGGCAAGCCCGATATTTTCCTCAACGGTCAGCGTATCCAACAGGTTAAAATCCTGAAATACAAACCCCAGACGCTCCCTTCGGAAGCGTGCCAGCTCTCCCGCGGGCAGCTCCGCAATATTTTCCCCGTCAAGAAAAATATTTCCGGCGCTCACCGTGTCGATGGTGGAAATGCAGTTAAGCAGCGTGGTTTTTCCGCTTCCCGAAGCGCCCATCACCGCCATAAATTCTCCGTCCGCCACGTCAAAGCTGACTCTGTCAAGAGCCTTGGTGACGTTGTTCCGGCTTCCGTAATACTTTTCGATATTTTGTACCTGTAACATATTAAAACCTCGATTCCAGTTCCGCATCTGCGCGGCTTGTTTTATGAAATCAGGATACACAATAAGCGGCGTCTGTTGTAGCGAACTGATATTGATTTTTCTTACAGTTTTGTAAGGTTTTCTTTTGCCGGAAAGGTCAGGCTCACTTCCGTCCCCGCTCCTTCTGTAGATGTGATATTGAAATCTATCTGCAAAAAAGCGGACAGTTTGCGGCAAAGGTAGAGTCCCATGCCGGTGGAGCCGCCCCGGGTGCGGCCGTTTTTTCCGGTAAAGCCTCTGTCGAAGACTCTTGGAAGCTCGTGAGCCGGAATCCCGATTCCATTGTCCTTTATGGAAAGCCGGGTCTGTTTTCCCAGCGTCTTTGCGGTCAGGGTAATTACCGGCTCGTCTCCGTGATAGCGGGCGGCGTTCTGCAGTATCTGTCCTATAATGAAAGCTGCCCATTTGGCGTCCGTGTAAACCATAAGACCGTCCTCTCCGCTTCCAGGCCCTTCCGTTTCTATGCGCATTCCCTGCCCGATTAAAAGGCTCTGGTGGTTTTTGACGGCCTCCGACACAATCCGGTTAAGGCTGCACTGTCTGATAATACAGTCTTTTTCCGGGCTTTCCGCACGGGCATAAAAAAGAGCCCTCTCTACATGGGCTTCAATCTGTCCGAGCTCACGAAGCAGCTTATCTCTGGACTCTCCGCTGATATTCCTGCATATCAGAGCGGCAGCGGTAATTGGCGTTTTTATCTCATGCACCCAGCTTTCCACATATTCCCGGTATTCCCTCCCGGCGGCCTGCGCCTCCGAAACCGCCTCAACCATGGACTTTCCGCTGCGGCGGAAAAGGGCAAAAAGCGCCTGTTCACTGGCATCCTTTGAAGGCGGCGCGCATTCCGCAAACAGATATTTTTCATTCAGCCCCTCCATGACGGCGTTCAGCTCCTTGAAACGCTTACTGCTTTTCCTGTAGTCGTAAGTCAGCGTCAGCCCGAAGCACACGAAAACCGCAATCAGCAAAAGCCCGGCCACGCCGGGGTCAGTTCCGGTTGCCAGCAAAAACAAAACGGCTGTCAGCACAAAAATTCCCTGTAAAATAATCCGTCCAAAACGGTCTGATAAAAAGCTTTTAAACGTCATATCTGATACCCCATTCCCCGCCGGGTTTTAATATAGTCCGGCAGTCCCAGCTCCTCCAGCTTTGCCCGCAGCCGGGTAATATTCACGCTGAGGGTGTTGTCGTCAATGTATATCTGATTGTCCCACAGAGTTTCAAGCAAATCGGCTCTGGACACGATTTCTCCCTCATCGGACATCAGCCTTGCCAGAATTTTCAATTCATTGCGGGTGAGCTCCGTTTGCCGTCCGTCCTTTGATGCAGTCCCTTTTGTCAGATGCAGGGTCAATCCTTTTGCCTCCAGAATATCCGCTTCCCGCGCTCCTCCGCACCGGCGCAGCACCGTCCTGACTCTTGCCAGAAGTACCGGCACATTATAGGGCTTGGTGATATAATCGTCCCCGCCAAGGCTTAAGGCTTTCAGCTCGTCCACGGCGGAATCCCGGCTCGTTACCACAATAACGGGCGTCCCCGTCCTTTTGCGGATATCGGCGCAGAGCACCATGCCGTCCCTGCCGGGCAGTCCCAAATCCAGCAAAACAAGCGCCGGGGCATTCCTTATCACCTGCCCTGTCACATCCGCAAAATCTGTGACCGATACCGCCTCGTAGCCTTCATTTTCCAGAATCAGGGCGAGCTCGTCCCGAATCGCCACGTCATCCTCTATTATCATGATTTTCTGCATAGATATCCGCCTTCCTTCCGTCTCTCGTATGGCGCGGTTTGCAATCGCCCTGTGGGCAAAGTACTTCTCCACGCAGATTGTGTTTTCCTATTTTTCATACAATTTCCACCGGCTTACAACTCTTTTATTACATTTTCCTCCTCCGTAAAATTCCCTCCGCCCATATGCTCCCGCACGAAAGGCACATCCTTCCTTTTATAAAAAACATTATGGTGAAGGTATGCGTCCGGGTTCATGGAGGGGCTGATTGTTCCGCCCAAATCGTCATAGCTCACATTATATCGGAAAGTATTGTGAATTGCCTCCTCCAGACAAAACATGACGCAGCCGCCCTCGTTTTGCCGGCTGTAGTTGTACTGATAAACCGTTCCGTCGCCGGAATCCGCGTCCCATGCCATACCGTCCTGATTGAGCCTCGTGTCCCGCACCTCGTTATATTGGAAAAGAGCATCCTTACATTTCCACGGCCATATACCCGCCGCCACCTTTCCACCCCGCTTTTCCGGAAACCGGTAAATGCGGTCGTTCATTTCCCCTGCGCAGGAATCCGCCGCATTGTGCTCCACCAGAGGCCGAAGGGCATACATCACCGTGATTCCGTCGCCCCCGGCTTCCTTCACATAATTTCCGGTAATTTCAATATCCTTATGTCCGTATTTTTCAAAAAGCTCGTCCTCAAGCTCCGCTTTCATAAATTCCCTGCATTTATAGCTGTAGCCTAAGGCAATTCCCCACCGGCTCACCTTATGCACAAAGCATCCCCTGATTCTCACTCCTTCGTATCTGGCGACTCCCGTCCTCTCCTCATTATCCGGTTTCAGACAGGTAAAATAAATGCCTCCGTTATTCATGTGCTTGTCGTAGACATTTCCGTTTACATTCCGCACTTCCAGATTTTCCAGGCGGATTTGCCGCAAGGTTCCTCTGTTTTTTGCCACCACGGCAACACCCGTGCGGTTCATTTTCCGGGGCGCTTCATAGGCTTCCCCTATGATATTTCCCTGATTGCTGACGGCAATGTCCCGCAGCGTGATATACGCGCAGTCATAGAGCAGCACCGCCGAAGAAACATACCCTTCTTTCGTGTGGTTCGGCGAATCCAGCTCCGTCCCGTAATCCTGATACCAGATTCCCTGACCTGCGGCTTCAATTTCCGGCAAATTTCCCTCGCCGTATGCTCCTATGACAATCGGGGCTTTCTCTGTTCCCTGTACCGACAAATGTAAAAACTGCCCCGGAAAGACGGAGCCCCGCTCTAAAAGCACCTGCTCTCCCGGCGCAAGGCGCAAACGATTCACCGCAAAAAGCGTTGCAAAAGGCCGCTCCAAGCTTCCGTCATTTTCGTCATTTCCCTTTCGGGAACTCACATAATAAATTTTGGATGATACTTTCATATTTTTGCTCCCTTAGTCTGAATGGCTTTCTCACGCCAGATTTTTATGAGTCTGGCAAATCCGATATAACTCTACTGCACTTTCCAATGTCCAAAACGCTTTCCGCCTTCACGAATAATTCTTCCCTGCTCAGAAAGTTTTTTCATTGTGCGCTGCACCGATGCTATAGATTTCCCCGTCTTTGCAGCTATTTGTTTTTGATTAAGTTTATTGTTTTCAGACAGGAGTTTCATTATTTGATTTTCCAAAACATCTTCCAAAACATCTTCCAAAACGTCATTTTGATGTTTTGGATTTTCTACATTCTTCTTTTCCTGTTCTTCTGCCCATGTCTTTCGAAGATTCCTGTAAAACACAACCACAAAATCATCTTTTTCATCCCTGAATTCCACCTTGCATCCGGCTTCATCACACAAATCCTTAATACGTTTGAGTCCGGTAGCAAAGGTCTCCATATCTTTTGAATAATAAAGGACGCCTGTAATCAGCTTATTCCTGCGGATTGCTTTCTTATTTCCATCCAGAAATTCCTCAGGGGTATGACCTTTAGGAAAACCGCCCGTTGTGTGAATTTCAATCCTGTCTTTAAAAACATCAATCTCATTACACTGATTATTATTATACAATCTGTGCCCATAAGAGTTAATGACTGCTTCCCGGATAGCTTCTACCGGTATTTCCGGTGTTTCTACCCGTTCAAAACCTATTATATCCGCTTTCCAGTCCATCGCATCAATAATATACTGCTCACATGCTTTGCTTAATCCTATAATAGAACCTTTATCCTCTCGACGAATATCAGTAAAAGTTGTCTTCACATTTGTGGCAAACTTTGCCATCTGAACATCGTTTGTTGTACACGTGCAAAACAAAGCGGCTCCTGCATTTAAAAGATGTATGCCATCTTTAGAGAAAAGATTCAGCTTCCCCAAGACCACAGCCGGATTTTCAGAATCGAATTCAATTCTGCCGACAGCCTTTGCTTTCATCAAATATGACTTAAATACTGCCATATCAATATCTTCTATGTATACTCAGATGACCGTTTCTCCCAGCTGTATTTCTCTCCGCCTCTGGATAACAGCATCTCCGAATACATTTCCTGCGACATAACAAGGTCTTCATCTGCCTGTCTGATACGGGCAACATTATAAGCCAGATACGGCTGCTGGTCCCCTGCAAATTTTACATATACAGTCTGCTTTCCACCTTCAAATGCCTTAATCGTAATTTCCGGAAAAATAGACGGTGTAATATGATTATTTATCGCCTGACTTACTTTACGCAGAGTCTCATCATTTATCACTTGTCCCAAAACATCACCATTATTTCTGACACCAAAATACAGCTCTCCGAAACCATGCTTATTTAAAATGGCAACAATAGATATAACAGCTTCCTTTAATTCACCGGTTGTTTTCTTGTATTCTATTTGTTCTGTTTCTATACCAATATTCACCATTAATATACCTGCCTTCTGCCTCTGCCCTTTATCACTACACTCCAACCTGATTATACTTTCATACTCCTGCTCCCGTAACCTCTTTTCTATAATCATGCTTACTTCCCCATATTCAAAGCTGTCGCCGTGATATCTGGTGAACAAATCCCGGTTTTTATCGTAAAAAGCTCTCTTTTCCGCCTCCGTTATCTCTCTGTACGGATAAGTCCCTACCCGCTTTCCCTTATAAACCGTATAGTCCAGTTTAAACTGCGTCAGTTCATACTGAAGGTACACAGGCGGCGTATAGTAAGTCAATCCATACACTGTTCTACCCTCGGAAAGCATCTTTTCTATTTCTGCGTTTTTCTGCTTTCTCCGCTCCTCCACCGCCTCCAAATCCGGCGTGGGAATCAGATTCATCCACGCTGCAATTTGAAGCTTTGCGAGAACCTCGTTTACTTCCTGCTTTGAAGTCAATCCGTAAAAACTGCTGTCCGTCATGGCATTTTACCTTTACTTCCTGAATCGTTTTTTCTGTATAAGAATTATCTTTAGTATACGTGAATCCGTGGAGAAGCTCAACCTGAAAATCCTGAAATACACAGTACAAAAAAATTTCAAATCTACACAGTAGATTCATATTACTCTGTTATAATTACAGTCAGGAGGTGCGCTATGAGTAAAATCTTAATTGTTGAGGACGATTTGTCTATACAGGCCCTGCTGCATGACTTTATACAGGAAGCCGGATATGGTGTTGTACTGGCTTCCGACGGTGTGGAAGCCCTTGCGAAGTATTCCGAACAGAGCTTTGATTTAATACTGCTTGATATTATGCTTCCCAAAATTGACGGTTTCGGCGTTTGCGAAGTTATTCGGCAAAAATCAGACGTGCCTGTTATCATGCTTACGGCATTAGACGACGAGGGGAACCAGCTTAGAGGCCTGGACCTGCAGGCTGACGATTATATCACAAAGCCTTTTTCCATGCCTGTACTGCTTCGGAAAATCGCCGCTGTCCTGCGCCGTTCATCAAAGCTTAAATGTGTTCCGCAGACCATGAACTATAAGGATTTAACACTGGATTTAGAGGGGTACAAGGTTTATGTAAAGGGAGAAAGAATAGATTTAACGCCCCGCGAGTTCGAAATACTGCGGGAACTGCTGATACACAAGGGCAGAATTTTAACGCGGCAAAACCTGTTACAGACACTTTGGAAGTATGAGTTTTTCGGAGAAGAGCGGATTGTTGATACGCACATAAAAAACTTACGGAAAAAACTTGGTGCCGCCGACTATATAGAAACAATCAGAGGGGTGGGATATCGAATTGATAAAGAAGATGAAAAGCCGGTTATCTGTTAAAGTTTTTCTGCTGACATTGTTGTTGATAGCGGCGTGCTGTTTTACAACATATCGTTTCATTTTACAGGCAGCCCCCAAAAACTATCAGTATGACATAGAAGATGTCGATTTGGAGCTCAGCTTTTTGCCGGATGAATTATCGAGAACCGAAACGGAATACGCTTATATGTTTCTTGAAGCTGAGTCTGACTGGATAGAGGAACAATACGAAAATGAATTTGAGCTGCATTTCTTTCAGTCTGACGGGCAGGAAGTAAGTTTACATGATATTAACCAGCTTGTCGGCAGGCAGATTACAGATTTTGAAAAGAAAGAAAAAACAAAACCATACACCGCTTCATTTGCAGACAGCGATTCGATTTATACGTTATTGGTGACAAGGAATACTGCAAAACATACCCAGACAGAAGATGCGATACAAGGAACGCTCCCTGTGCTTTGTATTGTCGTATTAATTGGCGCAATCATTTCCGCTTTCTTCTATTCATGGTATATGACTGCACCCATCAGGGAAGTGAGCAGACTTTCAAAGCAAATGGCGGATATGGATTTCAGTGGATTTTGTTCTGCCGGGCGTACCGATGAAATAGGCGTGTTATCTGACAGCCTGAATACACTCTCCCGGAAATTGGAAGCGGCTCTTTCAGAATTGCAGGAAGCCAATCAAAAGCTGCAGGCTGAAATTGACATGGAAAGGCGGCTTGAAAAACAACGGGTAGAATTTTTTGCAGCAGCTTCCCATGAATTGAAAACGCCTGTCACCATTATCAAAGGACAGCTTCAGGGTATGCTCTATCAAGTGGGACGCTATAAAGACCGGGAGACATATCTTGCACAGTCTTTGGAAATTACGGACACTTTGGGAAAAATGGTACAGGAGCTTTTAACAATATCCAGATTAGATACTCCGGGTTATACTTGCAAAAAAAGCAATCTTAATCTTAGCAATCTCATAATTGACCGCATTACAGCGTTTGAAGATTTATTCATGCAAAAGGATTTGACGGTCAACCAATCCATATCCCCTGAGGTTATTATTTCAGGCGACAGGCAGCTGCTTCAAAAAGTATTGGATAATCTTTTGGGAAATGCGGCGGCGTACTCGGGAGCCGGAAATCAAATTATCGTAAGGTTATGGAAAGGAAATGAAAACACCAGTCTGACCATTGAGAATACGGGCGCGCATATCCCCGACGAAGCCATTCCCAAACTGTTTGAGCCATTTTACAGGGTAGACCAGTCAAGAAATCGTCAAACCGGCGGCACAGGTTTAGGATTATATATTGTGAAAACGATTCTTGATTTGCATGGCGCAAAAATTGAAATTGCTAATACTGTTCAGGGTGTTATCGTTTCCATACAGTTTTAACGCTTATATTTCAAAGGCGGCGGGCTTTTAGCTTGCCGCTTTTTCTAACGAAAGGTTTACGTTTCTCCACATAAAAAACATATTCAATTCAAACCAGATTCAAGTCAGAACGGTATTCTTTAACTGTACCCGGAAACAGGTAAACAACAAGTCAAAGCCCGCGCGGGAATAAATTTGCTGACAAAAACCGTTGTTCACAGAAAGGAGATTCTACTATGAAAAAATGTTTACCCATCATCTTTGCCGCCCTCTTAACGGTAAGTGCGCTGACAGGGTGCGCAAGCCGAACAAGTTTGGCAGGGCAAAATTTTTCACTCGAACAAAACAATGCTACTGCACCGAGTGGCGAAACCACTATTAGCCAACCTGTAACGTCAACAACCGGGGCTTCAAGCCCGACCGTTTCCCCTACTGCGTCTGCTGCATATGAAAAACTGATTGCATACAGGACCGAGGGCTACCAAAAGCAGAGCATAGCCGATTTTAACGAGACGCTTGCTTCAACGCCCGATGAATTGACAGAGTTCCTTGCCGCAGTAGCTGATGTGAGCGCCACCATATCCCCCGGTGACGAAAACTACGACTTTTTCACAACCACGATAACCTTTTCGTCCCATGAATTATATTGCGAGCATATGGGAGAAGAACTTACATTTTCTATGCCACTCTCCAAACAAAGCAGACCTTGCGACTATCTGGACGAGGACGGGGAAACGGTATATGATTTTTCCTGTTTCGTTGAGGCGGATGTCGCTTATTCTATCAACGCCCCGGAACTTGTAACGGTTGCAGAGCGGGATAAGGCGCTATTGACATTCAAAGAAGAAATGCAAAATTACCTGAACAGTCTGAGCGAAGCGGAAATTACGGACGGCGATATCCAAAAAATGCTTAAAACCAGGTCCGCTGAACTTGCAAATAGCCTGTCTACCGAAAATATGAAACTATCGCCCTGTGACATTTATATGATTGAAATCCATGACGCCGGAACAGAAATCACTAAAACAGAGTAGGGAAAAAGAGATACGAAAGACCTTGAAAAGGTGCAGAGCACGCGCCAAACTTCGCGCGGCTTTGCACCTTATCCTCTTTCTACAAAACCTTATCCCCCACCGGTCTGTACACTTCTATTTCATTCATCTGCACCGGCCCGACGTCCTCCGCCGTCCAGACCTCGCCCGGCTTCAAATCGGGAATCGCAATCCCTTTTCCCTTCACCTTTAAAACATATCCCTTCACCGTGTAGCATGGAAGGTCGTTTTTACATCTCACTTCAAGACTTCCGTCCTTTGCCGTAACAGCAAGAGGCGAATATTCTTTCCTTACCGTATAATAAGAGGGCTTGGGCTCGCCGCACAGTCCCGCAGAACCGTGCACCCGCTTTTTCAGCTTCCCTTCGCCGTCCTCTCCCATCTGGGTACGGTAATCATTCAGGCAGAAGTAAATCGTGCCCGCAATATTGGGATATTTTCTGTAGCACTCCATCTTTTCCCTGAAAATTGCATCTCTGCGCGCGTCCCCTCCGTCAAAGGCCGGTTCGCACAATCCAAACTCCGAGGGAATCATCGGCCTGTCGGGATTTTGTTTCACAATCGCGTCCCATTCCCGGTACTGGTCGTAGCCCTGATGCCAGGTTCCGATATAATCGTTAATCATCATGATATCCCCGTCCGTGGTGCCGTCAACGGAATGTCCCTTATAAATGGAGTTGGACACATAATTTGCCGGGCGGGAAGGGTCGAGCCGGTGGGTATAGGCCACCGCGTCCTTGATATACTGAATGGTCTCCTCACACTGGCCGTCCAGCTCGTTTCCCACACCCCAGGCAAAAATGGAGGGATGGTTTCTGTGGAATGCCACCATTTCAGATATCTGTTCCTCAAAAATCTTCCTCTGCTGCTCTCCGGCTTTGGGCGGGCGCATTCCCCAGAAGGGAACCTCCTCCTGCACCAGCATTCCGTGGCGGTCGCACCAGTCGAAAACCCAATCGTCCTGCTGCCAGTGGAAACGGGTAATTACACTGTTGGACTCCTTCAGGCAAAGCAGCATTTTTTCAAGCTGCTCCTTCGTCTCCGCCATCCCGAAAGCCGGGTCGGAACCGGGCATCCACTCCGTTCCGGGAAGCCTTACCGGTTCTCCATTTAAGTAAAATTCCCTGCCCTGAACCCGAAATTCCCGAAAGCCGAACACCACCTTTTCCTCGTCAAGGATTTCTTCCCCCTTCTTTAAAACCATTTTCAGGGTATACAGATTCGGGCTGTCGAAATGCCAGTATTTCACTTCCGGCAGAATTCTTCCGGGGATTTCAACTGCGCCGTCAGTCACAGGTTCTTTTCCCTCGCAGACTGGTTTTTCTCTCCCTTCCA
This sequence comes from uncultured Lachnospiraceae bacterium, assembly GCA_910577275.1. Classification (GTDB taxonomy): domain Bacteria; phylum Bacillota; class Clostridia; order Lachnospirales; family Lachnospiraceae; genus Suilimivivens. The sequence continues at coordinate 55,999 of CAJTMW010000017.1, read as the reverse complement.
TTTTCCGGCAGGACGTTTCTCTGCCATCTGCCACAGCTTCTTCTCTGCCGGGCGTCTGCATGTCCCCACCGCCTGCCTTTTCCCCGCAAGCGCTCTCCCCGGCAGCATCGCAGCCCTCGTAAAGAGTCCACTCCGCAAAAAGTCCGTCCGCCTCTCCTGCTCCGGCTCCATCCGCCATTGCGGTGAGCCCGAACACAGCGCTCCCCTTATCCTGCCGCTGGTCCCGGGAAGTGATTACCGGTCTTGCCGTCACCGCAGGATTTTTGATAAAGCTCCTTCCCGTCACAAGGAGTTCCACAGGCCGGATAAGCCCGCCATCGTTTGCCCAGTCAAAGCTGGTGTCAAAGGGAAGCATCTGCTCCGAAAACCGGTTATCAACCTTAACGGCAAGCTCATTTTCCTCCCCGAACCGAAGCCCGCCCGTCAGCTCCGCCTCAAAGGGCGTATACCCGGAATTCAAATGGAGGCCGATTTCTTTTCCGTTCAGATAAACATACGCATCGTGGTAAACGCCGCGGAACAATGCCCGCACTCTTTTTTCCTTCCACGATTCCTCCGGCACGAAAGAGGCGGCATACCATCCGGTTCCCCAATACTCCTCCGTCCCTTCTTCAATATTCCACGTGTGGGGAACCGTCACCTCCCGGCCCTTTTCAAGGCAGGCGATTTCCTCCCCCAGTGCAAATTTCCATTTTTCAAGATTGATTTTTAAAAGCGCCATAGTTTTATCCTTTCACCGCTCCGGCGGCAATTCCTTTAATAAACGTCTTTGAACACAGGCTGAAAATCACTATCATGGGAAGTACAGACAGGCCAAGGGCGCACATAATTGCTCCGTAGTCGCTGCGGAAAGCGTTTGACAGGCTGTTTACCATAAGCGGAACGGTGAACAGCTCCTGCCTGTTAATCAAGATAACGGGCAGCACATAGTTATTCCATGATGCCAGAAACACCAGCGTTGCAAGCGTCATGATTCCCGGCTTGATACAGGGCACTACGATTTTCACAAAGATTCCCGGCTCGGAGCAGCCGTCCAGCCTTGCCGATTCCAAAAGCTCGTCGGGAACGCCGTCGCTGGTAAACTGGGTCATAAGAAATGCCCCTAAAGGGTACGCCGCCCAGGTGAAAATCAGCGGGAAAAGGGTCGATAAAAGCCCCATGTTCTTCATTTCCAGCATGTATCCAATCATGGAAATCTGTCCCGGAATCATCATAATTGCCATAATAAAGGCAAAAATCGCTTTTTTTCCCTTAAAGTCATACTTGGCAAGGGCAAACCCGATTAAAGACGAAATCGTCACGCAGATAAGCACGGAGGCTACAGACACGGCAATGGAATTAAGGTAAGCCTGAAAATACCCCTTTGATACCACCATCTTAAAGTTTTCCACAAAGTAGCTTCCCGGCAGAACCGGCATTCCCTTGAAAATATCCTCGCTGTAGTAGGTGCTCATGATAAATACAATATGCAGGGGGAAAAACATCACCAGCGTCATAAGTATCAGCAGAATCTGTTTGACTGCCGCCATGACTTTCTTTTTGGTTCTCCTACTCATTTTTGTTCCCCCTTCCGCTAATCTTAAAGCCCACAATCGTAAACAGCATAATCACCACAAACAGGGTATAGGCGATGGACGCGCCGTACCCAAGGCGGGAGTCCAAGCTGAAGGAGTCATTGTAGAATTTCCACACCGTAGTGAGGGCTGTGTAGCCCGGCCCGCCGGTCTGTCCGTTTCCAAGCGCCGCCCAGCCGCTGAACAAAAGCTTTGGCTCCTCGAACATCTGCAGCCCGCCGATGACCGATGTGATAATCAGAAACCTTGTGGTGCCTTTCAGCATGGGAATTGTGATTTTCGTAAATATCTTAAGATTGCTCGCCCCATCTACCGCCGCAGCCTCATAGACCTCTGTGGGCATGGACGTCATTGCCGCCAGGTAAATCGTCATGTAATAGCCCAGCCAGCGCCACACCACCATTACCACGATAAGCACCTTTGAGGCCGTCTCGCTGCCCAGCCAGAAGAAGGGCTCGTCCAGAATTCCCAGCCACACCAGAATTTTATTGATATATCCCGACTGCCAGTCAAAGAGGTAGGAAAAGATAAAACCAATGGCAACCGGCGTTGTGATATAGGGGAAAAAGTTGACTGTCTGGTACAGCCGTTTTCCCCTGCCGATATCAAATAAAAGATAGGCTACCGTAAGCCCCAGAAATACCGTAATCGGCGTGGAAAATGCCATCAGGATAACCGTATTTTTCAGCGATTTGAAAAAGAGAGGGTCTTTGGTAAAAAGATTGATATAGTTCTGCACCCCCACAAAGGTTTTGGTCCCTATTCCGTTCCAGTCAAAAAAGCTCAGCTCCAGCGAATAAAGCATTGGATACAGACTGAACAGAAAATAGGCAATCAAAAACGGCGCGCTGAACAGATAGGGCCATTTGTTTACTTTATGTAATGCGCTTTTTTTCTTCCTGCTCATACTTTTCCTCGTTTCTGCGCTGCTTTGTTGCGCGTCCCAGGTTTGTGAATGCAACGCAGACACAAACTTGCAGAGGAAAGATTTGAAAAATCTTTCACTCTTACTCCTGTTCTTAAACATGGAAAGCTGCCATATTCCGGCAGCTTTCCTGGACAATTCATCTATTACTTTATTGTAGCGTTCGGAATCAGGGTCTGCACCTCTGTCTTAAGAGCCTCTAAGGCTTCTTCTGTAGTCATGGACGGATTTCCTGTCATCTGCGTGGCAACGTTGGTCAACGCTGTTCTCACATTTGACTCATGCTTGGTCTGAACCTGTCCCTGTGTGGTGATTGCAATCTTGTTGATAAAATAATCCGCCAGATTCTGGCCGCCAAAGAAGTCGTCATACTGACCTTTCTCCGTGAAGAAATAGGAATCGCTGCTCTCGTAAGGAGCCTTGAAGCCTGTCATGAATCCAAACTGCTTATAGGCTTCCTCCACGCCTTCGCCTGTGCAGTACACTTCCTGAATATACTGCCATGCTGCGTCTTTGTTCTCGCTGCCAGAGTAAATGCTGACGGAAGTTCCGCCGTATGTAAAGCCGTCCTCGGGAGCTTTGGTCAGTCCCCAGTTGCCTGAACCGTCCGGGTCATTTGTTGCAACGCCCCACTTAAGGCTCCAGGGCGCGCAGGGATAAAAGAGAACTTCGCCTGCCGCATAGCTGTTTGCCATTGCCGGCGTGGAATCTTCCTGTTTTCCAAGGATTCCCGCCTGATTAAATTTGGTTGCAGTTTCCAGAACATCTGTGTAACGTCCTGTCAAATCAATGGTGTCGCCGTCGATATAATCTCTTACATTTTTATTGATTAAAACATCTTTAAGTACCGTCATACCGGGAAATACTGTCACTTTGCCGCCGCTCTTTTCCACTACCTGCTGTCCTACCTCAAAGAGCTTGTCCCAGCTTGAAATCATATCGGCAATCTCATCGGGGTCGTCGGTTCCCAGATATTCCTTTGCCAAATCCCGTCTGTAAGCAAAACCGCTTGGACAAATCTGCTGCTCGACGCCGTACAGCTCTCCATTCGGACCCGCGCCTAATCTGTTGGCAAAGTCAAACATGTCCTCAGCTTTCACATTGTAGGGCTCCTTGGAGAGGTCCTCGAGAACTCCCAAATCAAAAAGCCTTCCTCTGTATGCCATCTCGCTCAAAACAATATCCGGTACGCCGCTTCCGCTTGCTACAGCGCTCTGGAATTTCTGGAAATAATCGGTAGCCGCCACTACCAGCGTTTCAATCTTTACATTGGGGTACTTTTCCATATACCACTGTGTCATATGATTTAGATGAGCTTCGTCCCAGTCCCAAATCGTCAGGGTAATTTCCTCGCCGCCTGCCGCTCCGGCATCTGACTGGGTATCGCTTCCGGTATCTGCGCTTTCACTTCCCGCATCCGCACTCGTATCTGCGGCGGAGCTTCCCGAAGATGCGCTTCCGCTGTCGCTGCTTCCGCCTGAATTTCCGCAGGCGCTTAAAGAAGCTATCAGCATTGCCGAAGCCAGAATAACTGCTATTATTTTCTTTTTCATAAAACTGCTCCTTTCACTGTTACGCTTTTATATCTCTAAAAAGACATAATTAAAAATGTTAAATTAGATGCCCCGTCAGTACACTGCGGGGGCTTTAAATTTCGAAGGCCTTCTTTTGTTTCCGTAATACCAGTATAGCACAATCTCACACAAGTAAAATGCTGTATCTTTCCAATTGATGGACTATATTCCTGTATCTCTCCAAAATCCGGCATTTTCCACAGCAAAATGATGGACATTTTTCATCTTGCATATTACGGTATTAGTTGGAAATGACAAAATCGCGGCATTTCCTCTCCCGAAAACACCGCGATTTTGCTCCCATATTTACTTGCTGATTATATATTGCTTCCCGCTTCCGTGACGTTTTCACATATGACGAAATTTTTATCTCACCAGCTCCGCCACCGTCTCCGGCGCCAGCTCCTGCTCCGGCGCAAACTTTTCCGATGCGAGATACCGGTAAATGGATGAAAGCAGCGCCCTTGCCTCCGGATACTGCAAAAGATTCTGCAGCCCCATGGAGGATAAAAGCAGCCGTCCTCCTCCGCAGCGGCATTCCAGAAGCTGCGTCATCGGACGCATATAAGCATAGCTGTCCATCTCCGTGACAATGGATTTCATCATCTTTGGCAGAATGACCGCCCTCTGGTCTGCCATGGGCCACCACTGCCAGTTGGTGTGGAACTCGGTAGGAAAGTCCTCAAAAACAGGGTGCGTCTCGTCAATCAGCTGTCCCATTCCGCCCTCCTGCATCGGGAAAGTCCCCACAGACCAGAAATCCGTGGTAAACTGTGCCTGAATGGAGTTCGGCAGAGCTTCCGGCGTGGAATCCGGCGACAGATATACCTTCCCTCCCGCTGCCAGAACCTCCCTTGCCTTATCGTCAAGGCATTTCGTCTCATACACATCTTCCGGGCAGACCGGTTCCGTCTTCGGATAAACCCAGACAGGGTAAGTATTGAAAATCTCTTCCCCGCTCTTTACACAGACAGTCAAATCCAGACGGACTGCCTTTTCAATTCCTGCAAGGGGAATAGAAAGCCTGCCGGCCATGGTATTTTCACCTGCCGGACAATTTGCCTCCGGCAGAGTTCCTTCTATATAAATACCGCTTCCTTTCAGCTCATACCGGATTTCCCCGCTAAGATTCTTCTTCCCGAAATTTGCCACCTGAATATCGGCCTGCAGCACTTCGCCTGCCTCATAGGTATATTTCTCCAGAAGCACCAGCGGCAGACAGTCCCGGAAAAACGCCCGGAACGCTTCCGGCTTTGCAAAGTCAAAGGGCTTGGGCTTTAAGTGGGAGTCCAGCATCCCCACAAGAGCCGTTCCCTGTCCGGGGAAATCCTGCAGTCCCAGGAGGGAAATCCCCGACAGCTCCTTCGTCCGCATAGCCGCCTCGATTTCCTCCCGGTAGCCAATCCGGGACAGCTCTCCCGTAGCCTCCACATACTTATTCCACTCCTTTAAGAGGCCCAGCCCGTCCGCTTTTTTCTGAATCAGGCGGTAATTTGCCGGGTCGGAAACTCCCTGGAAATCGTTAAGCTCCTCAAAGTAAGGAAGCACTTCAAACTGCCCTACCTCAAAGCTGAAAACCGGTTTTTTAAAGTCCTTCCGCAGACTCTCCATGGACGCATCGTAATTCGTCCGGGCATTGGGATACTGGTTGTTAATGTACCCCTTAATTCTGATTGCCTTCGGCGCGGCAGTTTTCCCTTCGCTCTGCATCTGTTCCCGGTTTTTTGCATCTTCCTGCTTTTCTGCTTCCTTCCCCTCATCTCCTTCTGCTGTCTGCTCCCGGCTCTCCGCGGCGGCGCGCTTCTCCTCCCGCTCCATCAAATCCGGCATTCCCGCAAAAATTCCGCGCAGAGGCTCCCGGAAATAAGACTGGGAGGTATAAAAATCACTGTCGCCGTCACAGCCGATGGTTCCGTAATGCACGTTGGAGCCGTTGGCATAAAGCCGGGTATCGTCCAGCGCCCTTGCCTTGTCAAGCAGAAGGCTCATGCGCTCGTGCCCGGTTTTTCCGGTGCACAGCTCGTTTCCAAGTGTCAGCATCACAAAGGAGGGATGATTTGCCAGCATGAGAATCGTCTGTTCCAGCTCCGTCTGATAATAGGCAAAGGAGTCCTCCGGCTCAAAGGCGTTTTTCGGGTTCCAGTGGGAAAGCTCCGGCTGCATCATCATACCCAGCTTATCCGCCGCGGTAAAAGCCGCTTCCGGGGGACAGTGGGAGTGGAAGCGCATACAGTTGATACCGTAGGATTTGTAGGTTTCCAAAACCGTCCGCCATTCCTCCTCCGTCATGGGAGGGCGCCCGGTCTCCGGGAATTCCCCGCAGTTTGCCTCGCTGCGGAGAAAGAAAGTCCTTCCGTTGATTGCAAGACGCCCTTTTCCGTCATCGCCGAAATCCCGCACGCCAAAGGTAATCCTTTTCTCCGAAAAGCCGGAAAGCTCCGCCTTAAGTTCATAGAGATTTCCCTCATATTCGTCCCACCGCCGCACATCCTCCGCGAGCGGAATATCCTTTATTTCCACTGTGCTTTTTCCCGCAGGCACGTTTACCTCCACGGAAGCCGCCTCCTTTAAAGCATCGGAGCTGACGCGCAGCGCTCCGCTGTAAGGCTCCGCCGCCGCAATCTCCGCACGAACCGTCAGCCCCTCCCCTTTAGGATATGCCCGCACGGCGGAGAGAAACACCGGCTCCTCCACCCGAAGGCGCAAATAGCCCAGAACGCCGTTCCAGTTAGTCTGGGTCTCGTCTGTGGCAGCCGAAGAAAAGACAATCGCATCGTGAGGCAGCCCCGGATAGCTGTTGTCAGAAAGCAGCGTCAGTTCGTTGTCTCCGTTAAGAAGTCCCGTCACCTCAAACACGTGGGGCGTGGTTATGGAGGCCGGAATAAAATCCGGCGTCTCTTTTCCGTCCACCAGAAGCCTTAAGCACCTTGCTCTCTCCGCCTCCAGAAAGATGCGTTTTCCCTCTGGGGGCTGAAAGGAAATCCGCCTGGTCATCCTTGCCTCCCCCTCGTAGGTGAATTTTCTTGTAAATCTTGTGGCAATGGGAGCGTCCGGGTCAAACCCCTCCTCCGCATTCCCGATAGCCGCTTCCGGGTGCCACTGATTGGCGCCCGCGTCCTTATGTCCAAGCCCGTTTTCGTCCAGGGTGCCGGGGAGCTTTATTTCTCCGCTGATTCCCCCGTCAAGGCCTGCCTGCCAGATACCCTCTAATGAATAAAACATTCTTCTTTCCTTACCCTCTCCCGCTTTGCCCGCGGTCATGCCGCGCCGCCGCGTATACGCTTTATGCAAATGTCCGCGCGTCGATTCCTCTCATCGTGTCATTTCTCTGTGTGAAAGCGCGCCCTGATGGTCCGCCTGTTTTTCCAGAATCCCGTCAAACAGCTCCCGTGCCTTCTCCTTTTCCCCGAGGCCCATTGCCCCCAATGCCCGTAAATAGTTGCAGTACTGAACATTGCGGAGGGCGATATCATCCTGATAAACCTCGATTTCCGGCAGCGATACGGCGAAGAAATCGTAGGATACCTCGTCAAACAAATGCTTTTCCCCGAAAATCATAAGCTGATGATATGCCTTCCTTGCGACCCCATCCCTTCCAAGCTCCCGGTTTGCCAGTCCCTGATAGAAAATGAAGTCCGAGGGCTGGTCGTTATAGTAAAGCGCCTTTTCCGGTTCCTGCGGCCCCGACGCCGCAAGCTCAAAATATTCCGCCGCCTTTTCCTCGTCTCCAAGCATCCGGCAGGCAACTCCCATATAATAATGAGCCTGATTATCCGGCACGTTGGGCAGCTTCCCCTCGCCCAGATTTTCGGGGTAAGTGATGGTTGCGCCAAGCAGCTCCAGGGCCTCGGCAGCCTGCTTTTTCTCCAGCTTTTGCTTTGACAGCTCAATCAGCGCAAAGCGGTACTGTGCGCTTACCTTGCCTTCGCCGCCTTCCCACGGATGGAATCTGTGATTTTGAAGCGCCCCAAGGGCTTCTTCGTATCGCCCCATGCAGTTCAGCAGCGTGATATAGCGCAGATACAAATCGTCTCTTGCCCGGACAAGCTCCTTATGAGCCTCCAGCGTCGCCAGCCTTGTTTCATTTGAACGGTTCAGCTTTGCGGCAAGCTGGTCATACTCGAGAAGGAAGCGGGGGTATGCCCCATCCAGTTCAAAAGCCTTTTCCATGGCCGCCATGGCTTTTTCCCCGTCATGCTCTTTATTGAAATAGGCAATGGAAAGATTCCTGTACGCCATCGCAAGAGAGTCCTTTTCCGAAACCGCCTTTTCCCAATGCTTCGTTGCCGCCCCATACTGCTTTTTATCGTAAAAAAGGTTGCCCAGATAATAGTGCGCCATGGGAGCGGTATCCAGCATCGCGACCGCCGCCTCCAGAATCGCAATTTCCTCCACCCGGTTAGGGAAGCAGTAATCGGAATCCGCCGCCTCCCCGGCAAGGAAGCTCTCCTTTGCCGCTTCGAAATTTCCCGCTTTTTTGCAGGCATATCCCTCATAATACCGGCACATGGGATTTTTGTTCGGGCATGCCTTAAGGATTGCAAGGGCGTCCCCGTAAAATCCGGCCTTGATGTAATCCAGAGAAAGCTCCAGATAGTTGTGGGCTTCTCTGCGCATTTTTTCCTTCCAGATACGCCATGAAGCAGACTCCTTCGCTGTTTCTGCCGTCTGCACGCTGCTTCCGGCCGCCAGCTCGTAAAGGCATCCCATGTACAGAGGGTCGATTTCCAGACTTTCCTTCAAAAGCCCCGAGGCGTCCATCCCCAGCTTTCTCATAATCGCCGCCTTTAAGGTGCGGGCTTTCATGTTATGCCAGTTCTGCAGAAGGGATTTAGAGACGAACGCCAGCGCCTCCTCATAGCTTCCTTTCCTTGCCGCCAGATTCGCCAGCCAGAAAAATCCCGCGCTCTGGGTTTCCGCGCTCCACGTGGACTTGTAGAAAGCGTCGTAAGCTCTTTCTTCCTGCCCCGCAGCTTCCAGCGCAAGTCCCAGATTAAAATAGCATTCCCCGTAATAGGGATTGGGCGTCTTCCAGGTCTGCTTTCTGATTGCCGCCTCAAAATAAGGAATGCTCTCTTTCACACGGCCCCTCTTAAAGAGCAGGAGCCCGTAGCCGTTGTTTAGGCGGATATCCGTTTTGTCTCTGCGAAGCCCTTCCAGATAATAGTCGGCGGGCTCATAGGTTGCGTGACGGTACTGCTCTAAATGCGTCGCCGCAAGATACAATTCCTCCGTGGATTTCAATTCCTCCGGCGCTTTCATATTTTCCGCCGGGGAGGGAATGGGCTCGGGATGCTTTTCATACACGGAATAATCCACAAGCGTCTTGCCGTTGCAGGATACCGATACCCGGCAGGCGCTTTTCTCAATCATACCGATATCGTCCACGGAAAAGGACACCGTATGACAGGACGCCGGACTTAAATCCGCCGTTTCCTCATAAAGAAGCTTACCGTCATATGTCACCCTGATTTCGGCCCGGGGATAAGCCGCCGTTGCGTAAACCTTAAGAACCGCCCTGCCGTCCGTCTCTTTCGAAAGGCTCACCATAGCGTCCTTCGTGGCGTTCCCCACACGTCCCACTCCCTTATAGGGCATAAAATACTGCACAAAGGTCTTTTCCTCGTGGGGCTTGAGCCACGTGAAGTCCGGCTGGTTGTCCGCAAAGACTCCCGTCATAAGCTCGATGTAAGGACCGTCCTCGTCCGTCAGGTTCCTGTCCCAGGTGCGCCCGAAGTCGCCGTTTCCCCATGTCCACTGTTTTTTGCCGGGGGAAATATGGTGGTCAGCCACGTGAAGCAGACCGGCCTCCACTCCCTCGTCATAGTTGCCGATAAAATCAAAATCCGAATGAGCCGCCATATAGGAGGTTGGCACCTTCACGTTTTTATAACGGGAGATGTCCACGCCCGCGGAATAATCGCACTTATAATACTCGCCGGTGGCGATGGGGAAGGTTGACACCGCGCGTTTTCCATGGTCCATAACCGCGTTCACGTCAGGCGGGAACACCGAGTAGGTATTGTCGTTGACGGGTACTGCCGGATTCGCCCACCACAGGAATGTCTGGGGCAAATCGGTATGGTTGTAAAGCTGGCCTTTGATTTCTATGTAGGCCTTTCCCGGATAAAGGGAAATGGCCGCCATCCCCTTGGTTCCGTACATCTTATCCGTCTCGCTCACATAGACCGTACAGGAGCCGTCGGGATTTTCGGATAACGTATAGTCAACCGGAGAGTACGTGGACGGGCGGTGATGCTGGGGCCAGTTGAACTCGATTCCGCCGGAAACCCAGGGGCCGGTAAGCCCTACAAGAGCCGGTTTCATCACATGATTATAATAGACAAAATCATACCCGTTGGTTTTATCGTAAGCCCGCTGAATACGGCCGCCCAGCTCAGGAAAAACCATAACCTTCAGATATTCATTTTCCAGATACACCGCCCTGTAGGCGACGTCCTTCTTCTCATCGGATATTTTTTCCGTCACCGGCAGAGGGTAAACCTTGCCTGTGCTTCCCTGATAGGCACGCTTTTCAATAAATAAAGGGCTTTTTTCCGGCGGGCATACCGGATAAGTGGGAATGGTGCAGAGCTCCTCCCAGATTTTTACGCTACTCTTACTTTCCATAAATTCTCTCCTTTTCCCGGGCTATTAACAGCCAGATTGTTTATCACAAATCCATGACCGGCCAAGCCTGCCTCCTTGCGGGCCTTACCTTACATGAAATCATCTGTTTCTGCAATCATCTTAACATGGTCGGGAGCAAAAAAGAATATCATATCGTGAGTAATGATGGACAATCTTCCACAAATGTGATATTCTCTGCCTATGGATAGTTTACAGGAATGGAAATCAGACGGATTTAAGGGGGAGCAGATGATTGTTCTTCCCACAGAATCCTTTCAGGATTACGTGGAACATCCGCAGGTTAAAAGATTGTATCTGACAGACGTAGGATTTTTCCCCCGCGCCGCGCATCATTACCGGGAGCGAAAGGAGGGCATTGAAGAATATATCTTCATGTACTGCACGGAGGGAAGCGGAATTATTGTGGTGGAAGGGAAGGAATACACCCTTCGGGAAAATCAGGCTTTCTGCATCCCCCGTTTCAAGAAGCATCTTTATTATGCCTGCGAGGAGAATCCATGGAGTATTTTATGGGTGCATCTTAAGGGGGAAGATACGAGGTTTTTCCCCTTGAACGACTGCAAGACCATCGTGTTTAACTCGGATTACGCCAAAAACCGCATGCACTTTCTCTTTGATTTGCTCTTCCGCGTTCTTGACGGCAACTACACTCTGGGAAATTTCATCTACATCTCCCAGGTGCTCTCCCTGATTCTGGCGGAAACCTATCACCGGGAAAAGGTCAACGCCACGTTGGAGCAGAACAAGCACGTGACCAACGTAATCCGATATATGTCGAAGCATCTGGCGGAGAATTTAACTCTCGAGGATATTGTGGCGGAATTTGATTTGTCGAAAAGCTATTTAAACGCTATTTTTCAGAAATATACCCAGCATGCGCCTATGGACTTTTATATCAATCTCAAGATGAAAAAGGCCTGCCGGCTCCTGCGCGTCACAGACTCCTATGTGTATGAGGTTGCCCAGCAGCTGGGGTATTCGGACCAGTATTATTTTTCGAGGATTTTCAAGAAGGTTGTGGGAATGTCGCCGAAGGAATATAAGAGGAGCGACAGTATTCATTTTAAGGGGGTGGAACTGTAAAAAGGGGCTTATCTGGTTGATAAGGCCCCTTTCTTTCAGCATTTCTTAAAATATATTTCCCAATTGTTTTTGCAATTTTTTGTCAAACGTTATAATATCAATCCCTTTTTCTTTCTTATAACCATATAAAAGGCAATCTACAAAGTCAAGCTTGGGAGGCTCATCAAAAACCTCCAAAGCTCTAAGCAGTATATCAGCATTCACAATGACAACATCATTATTAAGCTTACGGAAATTACTTATAATATCTTCTCTGGGAACCTGATAAAGTCCCTCTAACACATAGCAAACTTCCGCTAATATTTCCAGTGTCACATAACATTTTTCAGTTCGGATAACCGTCCTGATATGTTGAAACTGTTCTTCATTATCCTGTAACAAAAACCTCAGCACCGCATTTGCGTCCAGCAGACATTTATTCCCCCGCATATTTTTTAACCGCCGCCTTCCTCCACGCATCTTTTTCCTGCTCAATCAAAGACGGATTTGCATATTTGCGAAGTCCCCCTGCCGCTGACCCCTCCAAATCCATTTCACTTTCTATGGGAATAACCAAAACCTTTTGATTCATCTGCAAAGGCTCGCTTAAACGTACAGCCGTTCCATCATAATATCCGACAATAGACATACCTTTCCACCCTCCAATTGAATATCACAGCCCATAAAGGCTTTCTCTTTCAATCAGTATACCCCTGTCGGAGCAATTTATCAAGGTTCTGGCGGCGCCTTAAGGAAGTCAGTTTTCAGATTCCGGGCTGACATCCTTTCTGACTCCACATTCGCTCACCGGAATCTGGAAATTTATTCCGGCGGGCATACCCGGACTTCATACACCGGCAAAACCCTTGCTCCCACGAGCTCACCCACATATTCCTCCACTTCCTCCGTCCGGGCCGCCATCGCCGTTTCCGCATTGACCTTCGCGCCCTTCTTAAGGGGGGTAATGTAAATTGTCAAAGGCTTATCCGCAAGCTCAGCCGCAAATTCCCTAAGCCCGATTTCCCAGACCGCGCCATTGCAGAAATTGTCATGTATCATCCTGCCGTCGATAAAAGCATGACCAATGTCGCCGTTATATTCAATCTGCAAAATGGCATCCTTAAGACCGTCCATGAAATTCTCAGGAAAATTAATCGTATACCTGCCGGTACTCACTTTGCTTACTTTTACTTCCACCTGCTTCTTATCGGCCTTAAAAGTATAACCTCTAAGGAAAGGACAACTGTTGTCATTCTCCGCGCCTGCGTTTACCGCAGATTCTCCGGCGGCTTCTGATATCTCTGATGGAAGCCGCGCCGGATAAAGCTCCGTCCTGCACACATCCGCTGTCGTCTCCAGACGGATTCCCCTCCCGTCCTCCAGAACTGCGGCGTCCGTAAACAGGAGCCTTTCTTTGCTGATGCGGTACATCCTCTCCGCCATCCGGCGGCTCAGCGCCAGTACTGTAACTTTCGTATTTCCTTTTTCCACATAAAAACGTTCCGCGTCCGAATGTTCCGCGCAAATATATTTGTTTTGTTTCGCGATTCCGCCGTGGCCTTCATGTTCATAAGCATTCTTATCATCCGCCCTGTCCGTGCAGCCACTGTTGATACTGCTGCCGGAAGTATCCTCAGAAGCCCTTTCTTCATCCCTGTAAACGCAGGCCCCCTCCTCGAACACAAATTCCGCTCTCATTCCCTCCGGCACAAAAAACACATACGTCCGCTCCCCGCCGGGGCGGATTACCGTAACCGGCTGCGCCGTGGCCTTTACCAAATCAATCCCGTCCATGTCAAAATGAAAAGGCAGAATCCCGTTCTCATCGCCGGCAATATCAATGGAAAAGGTAATCTCCTCATCCTCAAGCTGTAAAGTAATCCTCTCACCCCGCCGTTCCGGTATGGGCGCATGGTCCTGATAATTGTTGATAAAAAGAAAACCTCTTTTCCCGTCCGTACGCACCGCGTACCGAAGCGTCTCCCCGTCCCTGGGGTCAATGTGAGAAACCCCTTTTGGCAGAACCGTTTTCAGACCGCACAGCCTTTCCCCGTAAACTTCCGTAAAATAATGAATACATTTCAGCCGCCTGTAGGATTCCCTTATCTGCCCGAACTCCCCTAACGCCGCCTGATAATCATAGGAAATTTTCGGCACCTGCCCCTCGTTCATAAAAATGCCGCTTTTCCCCACCGGATTGCTCCCGCCCTGAAACATATAGTAACCAAGGAAATTACAGCCGGAGGCAATTTTGATATTTGCCATGGCGTCCACGCTCTTATAGGGAAACTGAAACCGGTAATAATAGCTGCAACCCATGCCGCCGCCCATCTCGCAGCAGGCATAAGGCTTTTCCTCCGGCGCATAGGAAGGCTTGAAATCGTTGGTACACGTCGCCTCATTGTTATGAAAATCCTGATACACATATTCCTCGGTGGCCGGATGCTCCCCCTTATGGGAATAAAAAATCCAGGGCCGGAAAGCATAACCGCCCCACAAAGGCATCATGGACTTTGGCGTTGGCGTACCGCCCCAGCCCGTGCAGGTATAAAACACCGGATTCAGACCGCACTCCGCCGCCAGCGCCTTTAACCGCAGCATATATTCCTCCCCTTCATCCCCTGTAAACACCCACTCGTCGGAAATTCCCGTGGTAATCTCCCAGGGCGCGGAGGAATGCATATATTCATTATCAATCTGCACCCCGATAATCGGCCCGCCGTCCTTAAAAAACAGCCCGCCAACTTCTTCCGCCACCTTTGTGTAAAGCCGCTTCGTATAACCCAGAAAACCTTCGCTGATTTTCCGTACCTCAAAGGGCTTTCCGTACAGCCAGTCAGGCAGTCCGCCGTTACGCACCTCTCCGTGGTCAAAAGGCCCCACCCGCAGAATCACATACAGACCGTGCCTTTTACACAGCTCCACAAACCTGCGGATATCCCTGCTGCCTGAAAAGTCAAAAATACCCTCCTCCTCCTCATGGTGAATCCAGAATACATAGGTTGCCACCATGTTGATTCCGCACATTTTCATTTTTATCAGCTCGTCCTCCCAGCGCTCCGCATTCATTCTACTGAAATGAAATTCCCCGCTGACTCCGAAAAAAGGACGGCCGTTTTTTTCCATATAATAATTGGTGAAGGAAATGGTTTCGCCGTCCCTGCCGGTTCCTTTGAAATCTTCTCCTAAGGGGTAGATGGTTTTTGACGAGAGATTTTTTAATGATAACTGGTAGTCCATGATGATGTCCTTTCTGTGCTGTTTTTTATTCGGGCGCCTTCGCTGGTGCTTTTAGATTTTTATGGTTTATGTTTTCAGATTATAGCATTCTCAATTCAGTATTGTCACTATAATAATTTAAGGATATCGATTTATTCCTGCAACAGTTTTGAAAACGCTCTTTCTGCTCTCAAATCACAATTTCCTGCAATCGCCCCGCAATCCTGCCAATAGTCTCCTTCTCATATCCGAGATTCTCCAGAGTTTCCCGCAATGGATAATCACCCGTATAGGTCAGGAGGTATTTCACATCCTTGATTTCGCTTTCCAAAATTTCCCGGCTTTCCGGATACGACATCAGGATCCGCAAATCCTCCTCAATATTCAGCCCACGCCAAAGAGCGCTTTCCGTCTCGTAAGTCTCCTCAAAGTATTCTCCTTCCAGTGTAAAAGGCTCCCGTCCTTTTGCGTAGGGCAAAATAACCGTTGCACTGCACCCAGAAGGAACCGCAATTTTAATATGGATATGAGACACATCCGCTACCTCCCACTGTATCCGATATACACCTGACGGCGATGGAAAGACCGCATTCACACTTTTTACTTTCCAGTTTACGTGAGGGGAAATGATTACTTTTTTAAAACCTGGCGCTTCCTTAACCGGTTTTATCCCGACGATTCCTTTCCAAATCCATGCCGCCACCGAACCGTAGGCATAATGGTTCAGACTGTTCATTCCCATCTCTGAGATATGTCCCGTCTCATCCACGGAATCCCATCGCTCCCAGACTGTTGTCGCGCCAAGATTTACCGCATAAAGCCATCCCGGATATTCTTCATTCAACAAAAGCCGGAAAGCCTCTTTCTCCATTCCCTGCTCTGTCAGACACTGGCACAAAAGAGGCGTACCTACAAACCCGGTGGTAAGCTTACCGTTATGATTACGAATGAGCGTTCCAAGCTGCTCCCTTGCTCTGTCCGGAATATTTAAGTTTTCCTCCAAAACCAAAAGCGCCGCTGTCTGTGTATTAATGCAGCATCTTCCGGTCGTCGAAAAATACTCCTCCCTGATATCGCTCAAAATCCGCTCAGCCAGACTTTCGTAATAAATCCTGTCCTTGTCAAAGCCCAGCACTTCAGCCGTCTGAGCCGTAATCAGAGCACTCTTTCGATAATAAACCTCTGCGATAAAACCTTCATCCGTGCCTCCCCTCGTCTGATACTGACCGGGATAAGGAGAATCCAGAGCCAGCCAGTCCCCGTAATGGAACACTTTCCGCCAGCCATGATTGTCGCCATCCGTCTTTTCAATATAGGAAAGCCACGCTTTCATGCTCTCATAATGTTCCTTTAAAATAGTGGCGTCTCCATAGTACAAATACAAATTCCACGGAATAATACACGCAGCGTCTCCCCACACGCTGCAGGCCTGCCTCATCCCTACTGAAGGAATTACATCGGGAACCATTCCTCCACATTCCTTCTGTTCCTGCGCCATATCATAGAGATATTTTCTGTAAAAGGCATAAGCATCCGCCAGAAAACAGGCCGTTTCGCTGAATATCTGGGCATCGCCCGTCCACCCCATACGCTCGTCTCTCTGCGGGCAATCTGTCGGGATATCCACAAAATTACTTTTCATTCCCCATAAAACATTCGACAGAAGCTGATTGATTTTCTTATTTCCCGTATGAATCGTTCCCCGCATGGGAATATCCGAGTAAATTGCGTAAGCCTGAAAATCCTCCGGCCTGAAATTGCTCACGCCCTCTATTTTTACATACCGATATCCGAAATAAGTAAAATGAGGGCGCAGAACATGTTCTTTCCCATCCGAGATATAACAATATTCCGCCTTAGCCGTACGCAGATTTTCCCGGTAAAAACAGCCGTCCTGTAAAATTTCCCCAAACTGCAGCCGGACTTTTTTTCCTGCCGGCTCCTTTACCCGCAATAAAAACATCCCGGCAATATTCTGTCCGATATCGAGCACAAGTTCTCCGGAAACCGTATCCGCTATTTTTGCCTGAAAACATTCCTGCTTTTTCACCGGTACGCTCAAATTATCGGTCAAAGGAACTTTCTGCGGCTCCGCCAAAACAACCGTTTCCGGCAAAAGCTCCTTAAGCGTATCATCCCGGCACTCACCGTCATAAATACCGGAGAAGGTTATTTTGCTTCGCAATACTTTCCATGTTTCGTCAGTTCCGATTATTTCTTCACTGCCATCCTCATATTCCAGATGCAGCTCCGCAAGCAGACGCATATCTTTCCCGTAAAAGCTCTTCTGGGAGCTTCCAAAGCAGAACCGCCCTCCATACCACCCTTCTCCCACAAGAACAGATAATATCTGACGTTCCCTGCCCGACTGTAACAGTTCTGTCACCGGATATGTCTGTGCCTGTATCCACTTATCGTAGGCAAAAAGCCCCGGCGTCAGATAGGCATCTCCAATTTTAATGCCGTCTAAATATGCCTCATACAGTCCCAATCCGCAAATATATAGTCTGGCTTTCTTCAGCCTTTTTGTTTTATCAATCAGAACCTCCTTTTGAAAAATCGGAAGGCGCACATCCTCCCTGGCAGCGGCAATCCATTTTCCTTTCCACACCTCCTGCCTCTTACCGGTCTCAAAAAACCAACTCTCACTCTCTGAAACCTCTCCATCCAGACCGCGGACAAAAACTTTCCATTTATACTCCGTCCTCGGAGAAAGCGTTAATTCAACCTCCGTTCCAAGAGGATTCATTTCCTGAAATCCCGTATCTCTCGCAACTCCCTTTTCCGTGCTTACCACAATTCTTGAATCCTTTGCGGTTCCTCCCTCCGTTATCCAGGAAAAAACCGGATTATCCATTTTATAACCAACCGGATTTACAAGATGATTCACCCTACATTCCGTTATTCTCAGCATCCTCCACTCTCCTTTCCGCCGCAGCGTGATAATCCCGGAAGCGGGACGGCGTGACCCCGTAAAATTTCTTAAAGGCAGTCGTAAAATAAGTACTGCTTCCATAGCCCACCGCAGACGCCACCTGGGAAATATCCGTTCCCGGCTCGGAAAGCAGAATATCTCTGGCCTTTTCCATGCGTATGCGCAAAATGTAATCCAATGTCCGAAGCCCTGTAAACTCCGCAAACAACTGTCCGAAATATGCCGTACTGATATTCAGCCGTTCCGCCAGCTGATTCACATTCAAATTGCAGTCGTCATAGTTATTGCGGATATAATCCACCGCCTCCTCCATCATGGAAGCCGTAGAATGGCTGCTGACCTTACTGATTTGAATAGCCGCTTCATCATACAGCGATTCCAGCCATAAAAGCAGCTCCTCCCGCTCTTTCATCGCCGCAACCCGGCTTTTCATCATTTCCTCAGAATTTTTTTTCTCTGTCTGTTTCATCCTTCCGGCTTTCACTATCACCGACGCCACTTTGGCAATTCTGTCCGAAAAAGCGCTCCACGGCATCGTCTCGCACTCTGCCAGAACGTGGCGAAGCACCTCCATAAAGCCCGCTTTATCTCTTTGTTTCAGGCTAAGGAGCAATTCTTCGGGTATTTCGTCCTTTATATGTTCCTCCTCTATCCCTATCACCAGCGTGTCTTCCCTTTCCAGCAAATGCCGGGTTTTCAGACAGTCATTCAGCCTTGTGAAACAGGCAACGCAAGTCTCCCCGCCATCCACCAAAGCTTCGGACAATAAGCTGTATATTCGGATTTGAGAGAGCTTTTTCAATGAAAGCTCCGCCCTCTTTACCGCCTCCAGAATTCTTTCCGAATCAGGACGGATATTCGAAATGCCGGATATGATAAACAGCATCCTCCGCAGCCCTACTTCCAGGCAGGTACAGCGTCCGTACTTTTCCAACGCGCTGCAAAAAACACTGCCTGACATACTCCTTAACATATCATATTCCTGCATACTGAAATTTTCTTTACTGTCACAGCTCTCCACCAAAACGAGAAGCATATAGTAAGGTACATCCTCTGCAAGAATTTCTTTCTGCTACATCAACAGCTTAATTTCTTTTCTCTGGTTCCCCAAAAGTAAATTTTTAACAATGAAGTCATTTTCTTTCCTGTCGTTTAAGGTTCTTAAATTAGTAGAGATTCCTTCATAGAAATGTTCCAGAAAAGCGACCTCATCCCTTTCCTCTTCCAGCTCATCCATCATTGGCGACTGCTTTAAATTACCTACCATTGTACGGAACGGCTGAAAAATCCTCCGGGATACCAGCATCGTCATAACGACTATCGTCGCCGCTGCTACGAGGATTACCGCAAGAACCATATAGAGAATATAGTTTACGTTGACAATCCGCGCCACGTACTCCGACTGCGCTACCATATAAAAGCCGTCCTCGCCGGACAAGGCCGCCTGAATCTCCCAGCGTTTTCCTTCTTCCTTAACGTCAAACTGTGTTTCTCCTCCGAGAATGCGCTGTACCCACTCTTTTTGCGACCAGTCCTCGCCAAGATTTGTCAAATCGCTGTTGCAGACTACCACTCCCTCCCGGTCCAACACAATCAGCCGGAACTGTCCCTGCTTTCTGCCGGAAAAAAGACTCTTATTAAACTGGCGCAAATCGATATTGATAACGGACATGCCGGAAAAGCGCAAGTCTCCCATGGCATTTTCCGCCATAGATACGCTCATAATCGGAATCGTATCGTCCGAAAAGCTGTCTTTTGCATTCCAGAAAAAAATCCGGTTTCCGTTTCCCACATTTTCCAGTTGACCTAAAAGACTTTCCTCTAAATCTTCAGGGTGGGAAACGTTGGAGCCTACCGTAAGAGATATACTTTTTCCGGTATTGACAAAGCATACCGACTGCATGAAGCTGTTTCCGTTTAAGGTACTCAAAATTTTATTGATAAACGACATATGCTCCGTAAACGGCGTATTCTCTTTAAGACGCAGGCAGATTCCGTCGGGGGATGTATACCATTCCGTTATCCTGTTTTTTGCATCCGTCAATCTACCGGAAAATACCGTATCCGTATTGGCCATCGCTTCATAAGTCAGTTCCCGGTATCCCTCCGCCATCTGTGCACGAAACCAGGAGAACAGAACTATAATTGCGGCAATCAGTACCGTTAAAGACACTGACAGCATTCCCAGTACTGTTTTCGAAAATAAAGTTCCTGTTTTATCTTTCAGCCACCCCATATTTCCTCCTCCGGTTTAACCTGCCTTTATTCGTGATTCAAAAAAATCCGCAGCTTTTCAGGTGCTTTGCCCTCGCCCGTATCCGCAGCAAACCGGACAGGCATACATTTCCCTCCCATGGTAAGCGTCATGGAAAGCTCTACTATAGAGCCACAGCCTTCAGGAAGCGGAAGCTCCACCAGATACATTCTCCCCGAAAAATTTGCTCCGTTTACCTGAACCTGCGTTTTTCCCCCCATACCTTCCGCAGTAAAGCTGACCGTTCCCGGCGGATTCGCAGAGCCGTCGTTTACCATCCCGAGTATAAGGCTCCTTCCCCCGTCCGGGTCAGTCGCTTTCCATACGATAGAAGGGCGCAGCCGGTATCCGGCTCTTTCAGAAAAGGTTTCAAACAGTCCCGACATCATATGAGCCGCATAAAGCGTATCCAGGGGATTAAATCCGACGATTCCGTAAGCTGCTCCATAATCACACATTTTGTCCGGCAGCTCCATATAATTCCGGCGGAAGGCTGCATCCTTATTATCTTCCATCTCTATTCCCGGCATGACCGTCTCAAAAATCATTGCCGCATCCCCCCGCTTCATCAGCCCTCTGGCTGCGTGTTCGGCCGTAAACCAGTGATAATAGCTGTCTCTCCGTACCCAGCACCCGTTCTGTATGGCATCTTGCGCCGCTTTGTATTCGGAAAGCACCAGATTCAACACCATTGGCGTTTTGGGAAAAGCTTTTCTGTGACTGTCAATTAAGGTTCCGACAATCTCTTCCGTCCTTTCTCTGGAATCCAGCTCCAAGTCCACAACAGGTTCCTCCGGTTTTACATGGCATCCATGATGACCTTCTCCCCACAGGCCAAATCCTGACACATCGCCGTAAGCAAGGGATAAATCGGAATCATACTTTTCTCCGAGCATCTGAAGCATCTCGTTCCAATACTGTAAGTATTCTTCCGTATATAAAGGCAGCTTTTTCGGCGATGGTCCGTAAAATGCTCCGTCATAATAGGGATATACGGGAAGGCGTCCCCTTAAAAAATCCGGCAGTAAATCCTCCCTTTCATTGCTGGGCGATGCCTGCATAATACGAAAGCCCCATGTAATTCCTGCCCTCCGCGCAGCCTCCACGGCCATTTCAAATTCCGGAATAATGTCCAGTCTTCCTTCCGCCTTCTGCACATCGTTCCATCCAACACGGATATATAAATTATCTATAAACGGAAGCCTGCATACCTCTTCCAACATTTTTTCCTTCAGTTTAAAAGGCTTTTTTAAATCATTTGCCGCCCTCTGCTGCGGCGAATAGCCCGTCACCATATGGTCACTGATTGCCATAGAAATGATTCCCATTCCGGGATTGCGTACATGGCCTTTATACGGTTTAAAATATGCCACCTGTTCCGATACTCTGCCCTCCGGTATATTCATCTTCGTTTCTCCCCATCTTAAGCGTGGAAAGACCGCCGCATCCGCGACAGCCTTTCTCCTGCTTCCTACTTATTTTTGCGCATAAAATTCAGAAAACTGTCTTTGATATTCGGCAATGTAGGTATCCAATCCTGCTACTTTCAGCTCTGCAATCACACTGTCGATGTTTTCATCATAATCCAGGAATCCCAGAGACATCGGTTTTAATTTTTCATCATATATCGAAGTCAGCATCGCAACCTCCGTCGCTACCGGCGTCGTATCAAAAGAAAATCCTGTCAGCTTGGAGAACACCGCATCATCGTCAAAATGCTCGTATTCATCAATGGTTTCCTGCGGGAAGGAGGAATCATAAACATTATAAGGAATTGCCTCCATAAACCAGCTGTCAATAAAGGAATCCGAAACCAGCTTGTTAACCGAGCCGTCTTCCGTCATTTCATAATCCTTGCCTTCCACGCCATACACGCAAAAGTTAAAGTGCTCCTGGTCCAGATACATCCAATTAAACAGGTCTAGCCAGCGTGGAACATTTTCCTTATCCGAAGCCGAAATCGCAATACCCCAGTCATAATCCTTATTTTTAATATTTACCTGACTGCCTATTTTCACCATTGTCTCATATGCCTTTGGATTAGCCGTTTTCAGACTGGTGGAAATCAGGGAGCCGGGCATACCGTTACGGCTTAAGCAGTTAGCCGTATTCCAGTCTGCATCACCCTGAGACGGATTGGTAATCAAATCCTTATCAAGATATCCAAGCTGAGCCCATCTGGCTGTAATTTCACAAAGATTTTTAAACCCTTCCGATTCAAAATAGCTGTAAACCGTATCGCCGTCCTCTTCTTCGTTTACATATACAAAATCATTTCCTTCATTTAAAGACCTTGTACCCTCACCGCAGTAAAACCAGAGTGCGTAGGGAAGGAAATCAGGATTGGTAACGGTGCGCATCTGGGGATACTTTTCCTTGCATTCCGCCATAAGGCTTTCCAGCTTTTCCAGCGTATTAATATCCGACGGCTTATAGCCCAGTTCGTCTAAAATATCGCCTCTGATATCAAAATACTGCATGGAACCTGCATAAGGCTTGTTTCCAAAAGGAACCGCATATATTTTACCATTATATTTTGTACATTCAAACCCGTTGTTTTCTCCTCGTGCCTTTATCAGTGCCGGAAGATGCTCTTCCAGAAGAGATTCGTCAATTTCAGCCAGATACCCCTTTGTATGCCAGTCATAATTGGCCACGATATACTCTATGGCAAAGCTCTCGCCGCTGGCCAGCATCGTGGATACGCTTGTGTCAGACCCCCAGGGAAGGAATTCCACTGTCAAGTCGATATTCAGGTCTTTGAGCACAGCATCATGGAACTCGTTTTTAAAAAACTCTTCTCTGCGGGAGGACATATCTCCATAAAAAATCAGACGAAGCTCCACCAGCTCCTTATTATCATTGGAAGAAGCTCCTTCAGCCTCCTGTGCGGACGCGGAATCCTCATTTTTCTGTTCCGCTTCTTCTGTTTCAGACGCTGCATTTGTTTCCCCCGCAGCTTCCTTACTTCCTGAACCGCAGCCTGCCAAAAGCCCTGCCGCGATTACCAGACTCATCACCATTGCCAAAAATCTTTTTTTCATTTTTTCCTCTCTTTCTGCGCCATTTTTATATTCATTATGTTTGCAAAAGCCTGCGGATACGACGCGGACGCAGACCTTGCTCCGCCTCTTAACCCTTTACCGCCCCGACGGTAATTCCCTTTACAAAATACTTCTGTGCAAACGGATAAAACACAAGAACCGGAAGCACTGTAAAAATTGTCATCGCCATTCGCGCCGTATTCGTCGGCAATACGATATGGTCCTTCGCCGACTGCAATGTAGAATTCGTCAGCAGCGCGGATACATTTGCCATCATGTTGTACAAAAGCTTTTGCAGTGTGTACAAATCCGTTTTTGTAATCAGATACAAAGATAAATAAAAATCATTCCAGTACTGCAACGCCATAAATAAAATGACGCTCACCAGTCCCACCTTTGACAGGGGAAGCGCTATGGTGAAAAATATTCTTGCATCTGAAGCCCCGTCAATCTTTCCGGCTTCTATCAGCTCCTCCGGCACCGCCTTAAAATTGCTTTTCAGGACAAACATATAAAACACATTCATCCCGTAAGGTAAAACCAGCGCCCAGATATTATTCTGCAGGCCATAATACTTTGTGCAGAGAATATACCAGGGCAGAAGGCCGCCGCTGAATATCATGGTAAACCATGCAAAAAAGGAAAGCGGCTGTGCAAACCGGAAATTCTCCTTTTTCTGCGCCGTGGCATATGCAAACAACGTCATGACAGTTACGGAGTACACCGTTCCCAAAAGTACCGTCAGAAAAGAAACGCCGTATGCCCGAAGCAGCATTGTTCCCTTGTTGTCCAGAATGAAACGGTAAGTCTCTAACGTTGCTTTTCTTGGCAGCAGGGAAAATCCCTTATTAATAATTTCCGTTTCATCTGAAATAGACGCCACAAATGAAATCCATAACGGCAAAAAACAGCTTACCGTTATAATACCTACAATTACATAGCAAATAATGCTTTCTTTTGTTTTGCGTGACACCGCATATTGTGTATCTTTTACTTTCTTCATT
This sequence comes from uncultured Lachnospiraceae bacterium, assembly GCA_910577275.1. Lineage (GTDB taxonomy): Bacteria > Bacillota > Clostridia > Lachnospirales > Lachnospiraceae > Suilimivivens. The sequence goes on along the minus strand of CAJTMW010000017.1, from coordinate 31,757 downwards.
CAGATAACCCCAATTCCTTCCAGACTGGCTTTTTAAAACAACGCGTAATCCGGGTCCACTTTTTTTACCAACAGGTTAGAACCCAGTACCAGAATAAATCCAAAAATGGACTGATATAGCGTGATAGCGGACGCAGATTCAAACTGTCCGTTCACAATAGCTGACCGGTAAACAAACGTGGCAATAGTGTCTGTCTTTTCCAGTAACAAAGGATTTAAATTTGTCATACCCATAATCTGGTCCACGCCTCCTGCCAGTATCCCGCCGATATTCAATAAAAACATAATAATAATCGTAGGCTTAAGCAGCGGAAGCGTAATTTTAAAAATCCTCTGCAGCCGTCCTGCGCCGTCAATCTCGGCCGCTTCATACAGGCTCTGGTCAAAACCAGTCAGGGCACAATAGTAAATAATCGAACCATAACCGGCGCCCTTCCAAATTGTGGTAATAATCAGAATGGGCCACCAATAATCCGGATTGGAATACCAGTCTATGCCGTTTCCACCCATTGCGCGGATAGCGGAGTTTACCAGCCCTGCATTTTCATCAAAAAGCGCAAGCGCCACCATACCCACTACAATCCACGATATAAAATAGGGAAACAGCATCACTGTCTGCGTCACCTTTTGATACCGTCTGGAATTAATTTCATTCAGCATTACCGCAATACCCACATTGACCACGACTCCAAATACGATACTGAAACCGTTAATCACCAACGTATTGCGTGTTGCCCGGATGGCATTATTTAAATTCATAAAAAAGAATTTAAAGTTCTGTAACCCCACAAATTCGCTTCCAAACAGTCCCCCCTGATAAGTGTAGCGTTCAAAAACCACATATAATCCGGCCATTGGCAAATAGCAAAACAAAATTAGACAGACAATCCCCGGAATTGCAATCACATAAAAAAACCATTTCCTGCGAATCTCCTCCAGCAATCCTGTTTTCTTCTTTCCCGCTGCCGGATTACTCCCAGCTTTTCTGCTCACATCCTCACCTCCTTCCGAGGCAAGAGTAGCATTTATTTTTATCATTTTTCAATTAAAAAGGTTTTTAAATCCTTAAAATATTATGGATTTTTTAAGATTTTTAAATTTTTTAAGTCGAATTTTTTTAAGAAACGAGACAGAATTCACAAAAAATAAAGAAATACAAGAAAATGGAGAAAGATTACCCTCTATACAAAGCAACCCTTCCCCTATAATTACAATACCCCTTAATCCAGCAAATACCCCTCTTTATACGAGCATTCCAGATAACTGGGATTCTGGTAATAGACATCCGACCTGAAATTAGATATTTTATCGCTGATAAAGGAAGTAAAGATTTTCATCAATTCGCTGACCTCCTGCCCCGGCTGTGCGCAGTCCTCTATCATAATGCTGTACAGCTTACCGATATCCATGAAGCTCGGAATCGTGTACTCGCAGTCAGTAATTGTGTCGAAATCTCCCCGCGAAATCCGGTAATGCGCTATCACTTCATCGCTTACCTGCTCAAAAGAAAGACAGTGATTGACTTCCGCATCCTCAAGCTGCTTTCTTACGCCCCTCTCGCCCAGAGCCTCCACAACCACTCCCCGATGATTCTTCGTCTCACGGGCAATATACTCTATCAGGGAACATACATAAAAATAATCATTTCTTTCCTTTTCCGTCATGGATAACCTCGCTTTTTTTATTAACCAGACAGTAAATATCCTCCCCCGCCTTTTCCTCAAAGTAACTCCTCAAAGCCATATTGGCATCCCATTTATCCTGCGGGTAGCTGCCGTACCTTTTCCTGATATCCGCCATTCTCTCCTCCATGGGCACAACACCGTCCGCTCCGGCAAGAGCGTCGCAAAGCTGAATCAGCTTATCATACTCGTCATAAACACATACCGCCAGTGCGGCGCGGATTTCCTCCTGCTGCTCATCAGAAATATCCCGGTTGCCGATATAAACCTCAAGGTCAGGAATGCTGAAAGAATGGGTGAGGCAAATCCTTGCCACCTCGTCATAGCCCAGTTCCTGCATATACTGATATCCGTCGTAAACATGTCCCAAATGCTTCACGCCGAATTTACGCCCGATGTCATGCAAAAGTCCCAGAACATACGCCTTTTCCTTATCCATACCGGCGGCTGCGGCAATTTTCTCCGCGCACATTGCCGCCACCCGGCTGTGATTTCCCCACGGCCCGGGATTGCAGGCTTCCGCTTCTATTAATAATCTCTCCGCTTCTTCTCTTGCCGGATACATTTTTTCAGCCTCCTTCTTGTCTCTGTCTCACAATGTCTTTCATGCTGGGCATTCCGCCTCCGGCACATCCCTCAACTATGATTCCTCTATACGCCTCTGGATTTCAGATATCTGTCCTCATCTTCCCTTGCTTCAATAAAAGCCTTTTCCAAATCTATTCCGTAATAATCTGCCAGTCTCATCACCTGTGCAATCACATCCGCCATTTCGTTTCCAAGACGCCCGTCAACATCAGGCGCGTCGCCCTCCAGCGCATAATATTTTTCCTTTATCATAACCTGCTTTGCCAGCTCTCCTACCTGTCTGGAAAGCTCAATCATCGCGCCCTCCGCTTTCCATTCCTGCAACTCAATCCTTTGGAATCTTGCGACGACTTCCCTGTACATATCTTCCATATCTGCAAAGGTTTTACTCATAAATAAGCGCCCCCTGTCCTGCCAGATTTTATGTCAGAGGCAGGTCATTCTGCCCCTGACCAATTACTTTATTTCAACTATCTCTCAAGCTCCCATATATGCTTATCCCGCCGAAAATACAGGCAGACCCCAATCCCGGCAAAAGCAATCACAAAAAACAGCAGCGCCGCTCCCGAGCCTTTTCCCTCGCCGAACAGACGGATAAGTGCGCTCCCCTCCTTCTGCGCCGCCATCACAGGCTCAAAAACCTTATCCACCAGAAATCCGCCAAGAAAATAGCCGATTGGTATGGTAAAAAACTGCAGAGAATTTCTCACCGCATAGACCCGCCCCTGCATGTCCACCGGAACACGCAGCCGCATAATCGCCTCAAGGTTGGTACTCATGAGCGGTATGGCAATCCACCCGAGGAAGCCTCCGATACACCAAATAAAAGGTGTTCTGCCAAGAGCAAGAATAAAATTCTCAAAACTCATGGAAAACAGCAGGCAGTTGCAAATAACTCTCACCCTGCTCTTTGGCTCCTTCACAAAAGACGCCAGCACGCTTCCCGCAAGGGTGGTAACTCCGATTACCGCGTTGACCAGCCCGAGCACCTTCTCGCTTCCGCCTTCTCTGGAAAGAAGCATTGCCGGAAAGGCCGCTTCATAAATAGATGCCACCAGATTGATTGACGCAAGAAATAAAATCAGGTCGAAAATTCCTCTTTCCTTTGTGAGGTATCCGATTCCTTCTTTTACCGAAGCCAGTAGTTTATCCTGCCTCTGCGTTTCCTTTCTGTCTTCCGGAATCTTTATTGCAAAGGCAAGCGCCGCAAAAGCAACGCCAAAGGACAGCAAATCAAAGGCCACAATGGCTCCCATTCCGGCAATTCCCAGAATCGCCGTTGCAATAATCGGCTTTAAAATGGTATTTAACGAATTGGAGAAATACCGAAGCCCTCCCACCTTCTGGTAATACTTTTCAGGCAGAATCCTTGTCACCGCCACCTCGGACGCCGGCTGCTGCACCGTGTTCATCAACCCGTTAACCGCATTGATTACGTATAAATGCCATATTTCCAGCGCGTCAAAATGCAGCAGAACCAGCATAACCACCGTAGTCAGCGCCGCCGCCGTGTCGCAGACCAGCATGGTCGCCTTTTTATTCCACTTGTCGCTGAGCGCTCCCGCAAAAATACTGAGCAGCACATAGGGTGCGTACGAGCATATCATAAGCATGGACGTTGCCAGCGCGGAGCCCTTCTCCGTGTACGACCAGATTACCAGCGCATAGCTTGTCATTCCGCTTCCAAGACCGGAAAACGCCTGTGTAATCCACAGCAGTAAAAAGTTTCTCATTTCATATATTTCTGTTTTTAAATTTTTCATAGACTTTGCTCCTTAACAATTTATCATTGAATATTTCCGTATCATCTGATAATTCGCAAAGTCTCAGGATAGAATTATCCCGCTCCATGCCGTCCTATCCTAAAAGACCTTGCATGGAGCTTTTGCAATGCAGAGCCGATTTGCTTCAAGCATGTTGATTTCTCCTCTCTGTGCCGCTGCCAGCCGTATTTCCGGCAGGTAAAGACAGACGGCGGTACATTTTCTGATTATTTTTGATTATAACAAATCACTGGCGTAATAGCCAGCGATAAAATTTGATTCATCATCTTAAAAAACAGTTGAAAAAAGTTCTCTTAATCCCTGGCTGCTGTCTCCCAAACGAACTGCGCCATTATCCGTAATTCGATAAATATCCAGACAGCAGTAAGCATCTTTTCCTTCCGGCCTTACATTTGGTCCTACTGCCAGAACCATTCCCTCGCAAAGTCTGATATCCCGCCATCCCGGAACAGCCATTGGATATTCCGCCCAGGCATTCCCCACGCCATAAATCCAATTACTTTTATCTTCCGGGAATCCTGACTTTTTCAAAATATTTTCATTCACTTCACTCATTACAGCGGAAATTGTAACCCCCGGCTTCAGGTAGTCAGCTGCCGCCTTCTGCGCCTTTACTGCCAGGTCCCAACATTTCTTTGTTTCCTCGTCTGCCTGTCCCAGAACATAACAACGCCCTAATGATACATGCCAGCCTTCTGCCATAGAAGCATTAACCTTTATATTCACTCTGTCGCCCATGCCCAAGACACGTCCCGGATATTCAAGAGGCTCGGCTACCGCCATTCCGCTTATAGGTGCAGAGGTCAGTTTCACATCCAAGCACTGACTGCTGTAATCCCAGCCGCTTGCCCCTCTTTCCAAAAGGCTTTTTCGGATTCCGCTGACAACATCACGTTCCGTCACGTTCGGCCGCAGTATAGTTCCCATAGCGGCAAACGCATGCTCCAGATTACGGCAATCTTTTCGAATCATCTCAATTTCCTCATCTGTCTTAATTGCTTTAAGCAGATGAACCTCCCTGTCAACATCCACAAATTCCACATCCGGCGCATATTTCTGTATAAAATTCTTCACCCTTAGCTGTAGTTTATTTCCGTTCACCAATCCTAATCTGTGATTTTTACTGAGCATTGCACGGAAGTAATCTCCATAAAAGCCGGTACAGTTAATATAATATGGGGTAGAAGCCTCCCCGGGAAGGGCGTGAGGCAGCCAGGGGTCTTCCGCCCCTGCCTCGATTAGGCTTGGCGTAGAGATACTCAAAATTTTTTCTCCCTCGGCCACTGCCAGCATTGCCTTATCCAGATAACTTACTTGTGCATCCTTTTGTGTGCACCCGGTAAGCCACATATCGTACCCCTCTTTCAGCGGACGCAGAAAGAGAATTCCTGCAAGGCTCTCCTGACTCATAAATTTTTGAAGTCTGGCAAACCTGCCTTTCATATATGCTTTTTCACTCATCTTATATTCTCCTCCTTTAGTCTAATCCGATTTCTGTTAATCCCAGCGGATATTTCACAAGAGACTTTCCACCCTCCGGTGTAACTACATATGTATTCAACTCCCACGCCTCTTCCCATGCGCCTCCTCCCAGCCATGGCATATAGCGGTTGCTAATAGGATGGCAATGAAGAACCGCCCCTTCTGTAAGCGGCCAGTCATAAGAAATATCATTAACTCCAAACTGTTCCCCATAGGTTGCCGTAGACAGTCCATGCATCCAGCACATTCTTTTCAGATTGTGTCCTTTTAATGTAACGAAACTTCTTGTCTCTGCTACAATGTTACGCAGGGTATTTCCCGGAACCATTCTGGAAGCTGCAAATTCATTTACCTCCACTGCAAAGCGGATAGCCTGACGATATTCCTCGGTTGCCTCCCCGAGAATAAACACGCGCCCCATTGCCGTACAATGTCCTCCAAAGCTATTGCTCTCATACAATGCAAAAAAACGGTCTCCCTCTTTAATAATTTCGTCATCAGAATAAGGGTCAAACGGCGGTGCAATCTCCATCTGATTCCCCAGATTAATCAGCATACAATGTAAAAACCCGCTGGCTCCCATGCTCACAATCTGGTCCCTTACCTCAGTCCTTATTTCCTTCAGATGCCTGCCTGGACGGAGCATATGCTCCAAAGCCTCCATCATCTGCCCCTGAGCTATACCTGCCATACGGATACACTCCAACTCTTCATCACTTTTCCTTGTTTTCTGGGAATCGACTTCCATAGTTAAATCTACATATTCCAGTCTTTCTATTTTGTTTTTTAACGCTTCATCCAATTTCCAGAACATATAATCAGGATTAATCAATCCCACCTTTTCCGTACTATATCCGGCGATTAATTCCGCTATTCTGTTTTCAGAAACCGGATGTATAAACCGAACTCCCGGAGCCTGTGTGGTAAAAGCTCTTTGATGAACGTAGCGCCCAAAATCAACCTGCTCCGTGTTGTCTTCGAATCCGGATTCATCAATCTCATCGAGCAGCACTCCTATAATTTCTCCCTTCGCCGGTACAATTACATAATCCAGAAATTCTTTACCTGTCAACCAGTGGTCATAGGCTTCGCCCGTACAGTTTAAAATCAGAAGTACCTCCACCCCTTTCCTTTTCATCTCCTGCCTCACCACTTCTGCCCGCCGTATATACTCCTGTGGCGAATACATTTCGACCTGCTCATAACGGTCTCTCATCTTTTTTCCTTCTAAAATCATCTTTTCCTCCTTTTTATTTCCGTCTCGTCACATGGATATTCAAATTCTGTTTCCATATTCAGACGGAAGTATTCCATAGTAATCTTTAAATATTTTTGTAAAATACCGTGTATCGGAAAAACCGGTTTTTTCTGCAATCCTCCAAACCGGAAGTTTCGTGCTCTGCAGCAGCTTTTCTGCCTCACGCATTCTGACCCGTGTGAGGTATTTCACAAAAGTAGTCCCTGTTTTTTTGTGGAAAAGAGCACTCAGGTAATTAGGTGTCAGCGATAACTGCAATGCCACCTGTGAAACGCTGATATCCTCTCCAAAATGTCCGAGAATATAGTCTTCCGCCAGTTTTATTACGTCTTCTTCTTTTTGTCCTGCCTTCCCTCTGGCCAGAACCTGCCTCGCATTCTCCCGGATAAACGCGAGTACCTTCCCCATTTCCATACTCCGAAACTCATCCTTTGTCATAAAACGGTTAATTCCGGTAATAACCGCCAGATAATGTTTCATATTAGCATACTCTGTCGCATTTGTTTGTGCCTGACAGCTCACCCATTCCTTTTCTGCCTTTACAACACAATCGATAAAATGCAGATAAGACCCCTCATGCATCCCTTTTGCAATATGCATAAGCCTCTCGCACATACGTACCTTACATGGCTGTATGGATTTTCTGTTTTTTCCCAGCTCCTCAAAATACCAAATCCGGTCAGGCGCAGCCATAATTCTGCAATATTCAACCCATTCCTCACGGTTCATGCAGTCAACCATCTCTGTCACACTGTCACACCATTTTGTATAAATTCCCATGAGAGTACAATGTTTATCCGACACCTTAAAAAATTCCTTTTGAAGAGACTCAAACCACTCCTCTATATCCTCTTTTCGTTCCTTTCCCACCCCCGTTCCTATGCCTGTTGCCAGTATCATTTTTTGCTGCTGTGGCATGAAATAAGCGCAATATACGTTTCCATACTGCTCCAGCTCTACTGCACGCTTTTCCAGCAGCTTCGTCACCCTTTCCTGATACCTCTCCCTTTCCTCCGGTTCTACCCAGGTATCAAAATACAATAGCATGCCCATCATCTGCAGCTTACGGAAATCTCCGCTCTTTTCATCCTGTCCTTCCATATAAAAACTGGAAATAAGCCAATTCCGAAAATCCGTATTTCTGTTTGTTTTTCTTGCAAATTTCAGTTTCTGCACATTTAACAGTGTTTCACGCAATTTTTCAGGACTTACCGGTTTTAACAAATATTCCTGCACTCCCAGCCGAATTGCCTCCTGAGCATACTGAAAATCGGAATATCCGCTCAGAATAACCCATATTGTTTCAGGGCTTTTGTCTCTGGCTGATGCTATTCCCTCCAAACCGTTCATTTCAGGCATACGGATATCCACAAACACGACATCCGGTTGTTCTTCTTCTGCCAGTTTTGCCATATGACTGCCATTTAAGGCTTCACCCACGATTTCTGTACCGGAGTCTGCCTCCAAAAGCATTTCCTTTAATGCGGTTCTCACCCATTGCTCATCATCAGCTATCACAATTCTCATTTTCCAGTTCCTCCTCCGGAATCCGGATTCTCACACAGGTTCCGGTTTCCGCAGTACTTTCCATTTCAAATGTCGCTCCCTGATATACAAGCGCCAGCCTGTTACGGATATTTTTAATCCCCACACTGTTATCCACGTTTATAAGCTCCGTATCAAACCCGACCCCGTTATCGGAAATGGTAAACATCAAATATCCTTTTCCAGATTCCCGCACATTCTCTCCCAATACCGTCACCGTACCGCCATTTTTTAACGGCTCAATTCCATGCAGAATTGCATTTTCCACAATCGGCTGTAAAATAAGTCTGGGAATCTTGCAGGAATGATACTCCTTTTCACAGGTAATTACGTATTCAAGCCTTTCTCCAAACCTGAGTTTTTGCAGTTCGCAATATTTTTCAATGACATCCAGCTCCACTGAAACTTTTACCATATCACTGTGGTCAAGCATATAACGCAGAATATCTGTCAGGGACAATACTGTTTTTTCCAATGTTTCCTTTTCTCCTGCGCGGTTCAGTCCTACCAGATTATTCAGCACATTATAAATAAAATGCGGCTGAATTTGTGAAGAAAGCGCATAATATTCCATATCTTTCTGCGCAAGCACCGCTTTATACTCCTTTTCAATCAGCTCGTTTATCTGACTGAGCATTCTGTTGAAGTTCCTGCCAAGTTCCGCAATCTCATCCTCTGATTCAATCCGGCAGACAACATTCATGTCCCCTTTCTGTACTTTCTGCATGGTTTCCGACAGCTTTGCCAGCGGTTTTGTCACATATCGTGAAAAATTGGAAAAGAGCATACTTCCCACAAACAAATATAGAATGATAAAGGCTCCTCCCAGCAGATATACAAACCGCGACTGCCGAAACACTTCATGCCTTGATAAAAGCGCCACCACCTGCCATCTGGTACCCTCCACGGCACAACTGACAGCCAAATATCCGGGAATTGAAAAATCCTCCGGATTTTTCCGGCTTTGCACAGCTTCCAGTAAATTTTTATCGGCCTCTCCACTTCCGCAGACAATACTATGCCTGTCATCCAGAATAAAGCACCAGCTTCCCTCATTGAAAGTCACAGACTCTAATATCCTTTCAAGTATGTCCGTCTCCGTATCCGACATAACTACCGCCAGAGCTTCCTGGGTTTCCACATCCCGGATTTGTCTTACTACAGAAATAACGCCTTCTGCTTTTGGATTTTGTATATAATCCTGTCTATGATTTCCGATAAAGATTGCTCTGCCTTCCGCTTTCACTGCTTGCTGATACCATTCCTGACTCCGATAATCATATTCCTTTTCATAATAGGACGAATTTACCGACGTCAGATAAACACTTCCATCCTCAGGTAAGATAAGTAGCTCGGAAATATCGTTGCGCATCAGTTGAAAGTACAGCGGCAGCTCATAAGTAAGGGCCCGGTTAATTTCATACATCTCTTCTTCCGGAATTTCCAGATTTAAAAACTTCTTCTTTTTCTGAAGCGCCATCATTACACTGTCATTAATATAAGGAATCAGAGTAATGTTTTCCAAATCATTTAAATAAATTTCCACATTTTTGCTGATTGACGCAACTGTGCCTTCAGCCGATATACGCGCATTTTTTTCCATTCTGTCTGTAAACCAGACCGGGAGAACCGCAATCAGTATTATCAGCGGAAGCAGTACAGAAAATAAAAATACTGCAATCAGTTTAAATTGTACCGATTTGATTCGGCGAAAAAATCCAGTCATCATCCGGTTTGACAAAACATCCCCTTTCCTTTTACTTTACAGCCCCGTCCGTCAATCCTCTGATAAAGTACTTCTGACAACAGAAAAATACAATTATCAGCGGAAGCGCGTTAATAATACATCCTGCCGACATCCATCCCAGTTCCAGATGGTATTCGGAAAAAAAAGTAGAAATCGTAAGCGTCATGTTTTGCTTTTCCGGCGACTGCAGATAAAGCAATGCAAACGCATAATCATTCCACGCTGCCTGCCCGGTAAATATGACAACTGTAATTGTTGAACTTTTCAAAAGAGGCAGAATAATCCGGAAAAATGCTGTAAACCTGTTGCATCCGTCAATCATTGCCGCTTCTTCCAGTTCCCGGGGTATGGTAGAAATAAAGCCTGTATAAAGAAAAATTACCATTGGGAGGCTGAAAGCCGTGATAACCAGAATAATTCCCCAATAAGTATCGATAGCCTTAATGTCAATCATAACCTTATAAAGATTGGCTGAAATTGAAATGGAAGGCAACACAATCAGAGAAATTATCACTGCATAAATTGTATTGTTTATTTTAGTTTTACGTCTTGCCAGCGGGTACGATGCCATCGCGCCAATGAAAACAGACAGGCACACCACCCCTACCATAATTATCAGATTATTGGTCAGCGCTCTCGGAATATTTGCCGAGTTCCACGCATTAATATAATTCTCCAGTGTAAAGTAATTCGGCAAAAGCCATTTTGACGTATAATCATTCTGACGCTTTAACGACATCACAACCAATATATAAAACGGAACCAAATAGATAAATCCCAGAAGTATAATCAAAATCCGGCTACCGATATACTTCTTTTTTTCCCGCATCAGGCCTCCACCTCCTTTCTTCGGAGAATCATGAGCGCCGTTAAGCTGATAATTACAATCATTACCGTCATCACATTACCAAGAGCCGATGCATATCCCGCCTGTTCCCTGGAAAAATACAGCCGGTACATCATTGTTGCCAGTGATTCCGTTGTTCCGGCCGGTCCTCCATTTGTAAGTGATTTAATCATATCAAACAGCTTAAAGCTACCTATCAGATTCAATACTACATTAAACTCAATAGACGGTATCAAAAGAGGCAGCGTAATTTTCCGAAAGCATTTCCATCCGCCGGCTCCGTCAAGTCTGGCCGCCTCATAATAATCCTCCGAAATTGTCTGCAGTCCCGCCTGATAAAATATCATGGCTGTTCCGGTCCCTGCGAACACATTGACCAACATAATAATGACAACTGTAATTTTACCCTTTGCCAGCAAATCTCCCGGCGCCAGATGAAAAAGCTCGAAAACATCTCTTAATGCCCCGCTATTATAATTCAGCATAAAATACCAGATATAGCCCATAATCAGACCGCTTATCATCGTCGGCATATAGACGATTGTCCGCACAAGATTACTGCCACGCAGTTTTTTATCCAATAACAGCGCATAGGATATTCCCAATATATTTTGCAGAATTGTACTACCAAAACCATAAATTAATGTATTCAAAATTGTGCTTATCATATCTCTTTCACGAAACAGCCTGACATAATTATCCCATCCCACCCAGTTACTATTCTGGGAATAGCCGTTCCAGTCTGTAAACGATACCTTTATCCCTTTCATAAAAGGGAAGATGATGAAAAATATCATCATTGCCAGTGCAGGCAAATACATTAAATTCATCATCATCCCTTTTTTCCATGTATGAAAAGCAGATTTTGAAATTTCCCTTTTCCTTTTCATACGCACTATCCTTTAATAGTTATAATCACTCCGCTTTTCCAAACAGCCTGTCATATTCCTCCTGCATCATTTTGGCTCCTTCCTCTGCATCAATGCTTCCCATAAGCACCTTTGCCTGTGCATCGCCCATTACATCGAAAAGCCCATTGGGAAGATATGTTCTGTCAAATTGCCCTACCGCCTTCACATCTGTAAAAATACCATAGTATTCATTTTTTTCCGCCAGCTCCAGTTCCACACCGTCAATGCCGGCCGGTTTCCCACTGTTATTGCAATAATAAGCAATATTTTCAGGCTGTGCCAGATATTCCAGTACTTTCCGGGCTACTTCCAGATTCGGACTGTCTTTCCAGATTCCATAAGTACCCTGCTCTCCGTTTACAAATGCCGGTTCCGTGGCTCCCAAATCAGACATTGCCGGATAAGGCATAAATCCCCAATTGAGGTCAGGATTCGCCGCTGACGCACCTTCCATTACCTGTGTCCCAAGGAAAATAAAAGCGCATTTCCCCGTTGCAATTGCTTCTATCATATCCGGCACCTGCGCCGTCATATAGCCGTCGTTAAACAATTCATTGTCTGCCAAATCTTTGTATGCCTGCATCACCTGCGCCACATATTTCCAGTCAAACTCTTCTCCGTGCAGAAGGGCATTGGCACCTGCTGCCTCATTCCCGCCTACATTTACAGCGCAAAGCGAATTTGTAAAAAATCCTGTAATTCCTACTTCAGAACCGGCAAGAAACATAGGCGCCACTTCTCCATTGCTCTCATCACGGATTTTTTCAAGAGCTGCCACAAACTTATCCCAAGTATCCAATTCTAAGGGATTGATGCCATAGGTATCTAATACATCTTTATTAAACTGTATACCTTCTATAGCCTGTCCTAAAGGAAGCGCACAGAGCTTTCCGCTTTCATCCGTGATGATATTCCGTATTCCGTCATCTACGCTGCCCGCCCAGCTCTCACCGCTCAGGTCATATAAATATTCATCATATCTTCTGACCGCCCATCCATGAGTTCCAAATATGTCGGGCAGATTGTTTGAAGCCATTCGCGTTTTCATCAATGTTTCATAATCTGACGGAGTTGAAATCTCTACTGTAATGTTATACTCATTTTCAGCATTAAAATTGTCAATCAATGTGGTAAGCGCTGCAAGAGCCGCGTCAGTTTCTGTTGAAAAGAAAGTAACCGTAGCTGCCTCGGAAAAATTTTTCCCATCAGCATTCTGCCCGTCTTTTCCTGCACTGTCATTTTCTTCTACCGTTCCCTCTTCTGACACTGCACCTGACTCTGGCTCAGAGCCTTCCGCCGTCTGCTGTGCACCGTTTCCGCACCCACCCAGCAATAATACTGCCGCCAGCAACATACTTGTAATTGCCCTTTTCTTTCTCATAACCTTATCCCTTTCCTTTCGTATGAGCTTTCGCTCCATATTAAATGAACTGTTGTTGTACTTTAATTTTAAAGGAAACACAACTGGCTTAATACGACAATTTTCTACAAAAGGGTGGAAATTTCTATAAAGAGTATTACGAAAACAAATTGGAAATATACCGAAAACAACCATGTTTAGAAAGGAAATTATGAAATCTGAAAAAGAATACGGCGCTTTCAAATTCCATTCCCCAATCTGAAAGCGCCGCCTGTTACAATAAGCAGTCCTGAGAAACAAGACTGCTTATGATTACATCTCATATATCTTTTTAAAATAATCGTTCATCCGCGCCAGCACCCGAATCACTACTTCGATTTCCTGCTCGCTCAGCCCATCCTTAATCCGGGCAATCATTTCCGTATGGAAAGTCTGGTGATGGAAGTACGCCTTCTTCCCCTTTTCCGTGAGCGACACGAAAACCACCCGTTTATCCTTTTCGCCCCGCTCCCTTGTCACATACCCCTTATCATAAAGACCGTCTATGGACTTTGTAAGCGTTCCTGTGGTGACGGCCATCAGCTTTGCCACCGTGGACATCATTTTGGGCTCGTCAAGTCCGATTGCTTCAATGACATGCATGTCATTTACACTGATATCTTTGAATTCCGGTGAAATCAGATATTTTTCTTCAATCTCCATGATATTTTTAAAATGCCTGACCAGCAATTCATTCAGCGTCTGCTCTGTGATATCCGTTTTTTCCATCTTCTGCTCCATTCCTGCCCTGTAGCGGCATCTGCCTGACTGTCCCCCGCAAAGCGCCTGCAGGACTTCCTGCTGTCAAATCGCCAAAGTGCCGTAACCGGCATCTGCCTGACCAGCAAAGCGCCAATGCGCCGTAACCGGCATCCGTCTTTACCAGCGAAGCACCGACGCGCCCCAGGTCAGGCCGGCGCCAAATCCGGCAAGCACAATTTTGTCTCCTTTTTTTATCATACCACGGCGGTTGACGAAATCCAACAGAATCGGAACGCTTCCTGCAGAAATATTTCCGCATTTGTGCAAATTTATGGGGATTTTTTCCATGGGAATCCTAAGCCGCTTCGAGACAGACTGAAGGATACGGATATTTGCCTGATGCAGGATAAAAAGGTCAACCTCGTCCACAGAAATCCCCGCCTTTTCCGTTGCCTTCAAAATAGCTTCGGGTACTGTCCGCACAGCAAATTTATAAACCTCCTGTCCGTCCATGGACACATAGGACAATTCCTTCCCGTTACTTACATAAGGATTGTTGTTCTTTCTGTCCTCGCACATAAGGACCTCTCCCCTTGCCCCGTCGGAGCCCTGCACGCTGCCCAGAATTCCATAATCCTTATCGGCTCTCACCACCGCCGCTCCGGCGCCGTCGCCAAACAGCACGCAGGTGGAACGGTCGTTCCAGTCCATGAGCTTTGACAGAATTTCTCCGCCCACCACAAGAATTTTATCATACTGACCGCTTTTTATATAGGCGTCCGCTGTCTGCAGCGCAAAAATAAAACCCGAGCAGGCCGCATTAATATCGAAGGCCACGGCATTTTCCGCCGAAAGCTCCCGCTGCAACTCGCAGGCAAGAGAAGGCAGAAGCTTATCCGCGGAAAGCGTTGCCGCCAGAATCATATCCAGCTCCTCCGCCTCGATTCCGGCTTCCGAAAGCGCCTGCCTTGCCGCCTCTGCCGCAAGCCCGGTAAGGCTTTCCTCCACAGCCAGATGCCGGGAACAGATTCCCGTCCGGCTCCTTATCCACTCGTCGGAGGTATCCATAATTTTACTTAATTCATCGTTGCTCACTTCCCGCTTCGGAAGCGCGCTTCCTGTACCGCATATTCTGGCTCTCATTTTTATCCTCACTTCTCTACACTAAAATCTGCGGAATCTCTCATACCGCTGCCGCGCCAACTCCTCTCCGCTCATGCCCTCGCAGCTCTTTAAAAATTCCCGCATATGATACTTCATGAACATGGAAATATCATGCATCGACTTTTTGTCCGCCTGCCCGTATTCCGGTATTATCTTTTCCACTACATGAAGCCTCTGTAAATCCTGCGCCGTGATTTTCATTATCCCCGCGGCTTCCTTTGCCCGCTTTCCGTCCTTCCACAAAATGGAGGCAAAGCCCTCGGGGGAAAGCACCGAGTAGGTGGCGTTTTCCATCATCCAAACCTGATTTCCCACAGCCAGTGCCAGCGCGCCGCCGCTTCCTCCCTCGCCAATCATCAGGCAAAGCACCGGCACCTTAAGCGCCGACATCTCAAAAAGATTCCGGGCAATGGCTTCCCCCTGCCCTTCCTCCTCCGCCTCCAGACCGCAGAAAGCTCCCGAAGTATTCACAAAGGTGATAACCGGACGGCCAAACTTTTCCGCCTGCTTCATCAGACGGAGAGCCTTCCGATACCCTTCGGGCGAGGGCATCCCGTAATTGCGCCGGACGCAGTCCTTCATATCGCTTCCTTTATGAATCCCGATTAGCGTAACGGGCTGACCGCTCAGGCTTGCGATACCGCCTGTCACCGCCAAATCGTCCCCATGGCAACGGTCGCCGTGAAGCTCCATAAAATCGTCAAAAATTTCTCCAATGTAATCCATGCAGGAAGGACGCTGCGGGCTTCTCGCCGCTTTCACCTTCTCCCATGCCGTTAAGGTTTTCCCCTTCGCTTCCCGCTCCCGCATCAGCTCTCCGGGCCGGAAGTCAAAGTCCGTCCCCGGCAGGAAACCTGCATACCCGTTCCGGCTACGGTGCATTCTTAATATCTTATACAGAGTTCTCTTTAAATCCGCCCGCTCTACAATGGCGTCCACAAAACCGTGTTCCAGTTGAAACTCCGCCCTCTGAAACCCCTCCGGCAGCTTTTGTCCGATGGTCTGTTCAATCACCCTCGGCCCTGCAAAGCCTATCAGCGCACCCGGCTCCGCCAGAATAATATCCCCCAGCATGGCGAAGCTTGCCGTTACCCCGCCTGTGGTGGGGTCGGTGAGAACCGGCACATATAAACGTCCGGCTTCGGAATGCTTTTTGAGGGCGGCGGCTGTTTTGGCCATCTGCATCAGGGAAATCATCCCCTCCTGCATCCTTGCCCCGCCGGAGCAGCAAAACAGAATTACCGGCAGTCCCAGCCGGGTGGCCTTTTCCACTCCGGCCGCAATCCGCTCTCCTACCACATGGCCCATGCTTCCCATAAAGAATCTGGCGTCGCACACGCCAAGCGCCACAGGTTCTCCGTAAATTCTTGCCTTGCCCATGGTTACGCCCTCGGACAGGCCGGTCTTTTCCCTGACAGCCTTAAGCTTATCCATATATCCCGGGAAATCCAGCGGATTTTCTTCTTCCGCATTCGGAAACCAGGAGGAAAAACTATAGGTATCCGCCACCATTTTAATCCGGTTGCCGGTGCGAACCCTGAAATAACCGCCGCATTCCGTGCAGACGTATTTATTTTCCACGACCCTCGCCTTTATCTGCGTCTTTTTACAGCAGGGGCATTCCACCGTCTCCCCGGCGTCGCCGTTAACGCTCTTTCCTGCCGCCCCGCCGCTTTCCTTTTCCAAAGGTACGAATTTCTTCCTTATAAAAACCGGTGTCATAACCTGCTCCCCGCTTTCATTCCAAATTCTGACTTCTGTTTTCTGTTTCCAACGGCAAAGCTCTAATCTCCGCTTCCGACTGCAAATGTCAGCTCTGCGGACGCTGCCAGTTTTCCGTCCACCTTTGCCGTTCCCTTTCCGACTCCAATCGGCCCCTTTTCCTTAATGATTTCAAGCTCCAGGGTGAGAACGTCGCCGGGTACAACTTTCCGCTTAAATTTCGCGTTATTTATCCCTGCAAAATAAGCCGTTTTTCCTTTGTTTTCCGGCCTGCTCAAAATAGCCGCCGCTCCCGCCTGTGCCATGGCCTCGATAATCAGCACCCCCGGCATCACCGGCTCGCCGGGAAAATGGCCTGCAAAAAAGGGTTCGTTATAGCTGACGCACTTTTTTGCAACAGCCCTTACGCCGGGCGAAAGCTCCTCTATGGTATCAATCAGGAGAAAAGGCTGCCTGTGGGGAATCATTTCCATAATCTGTTTTGTATTCATATATGACATTGCTTTTTATGCCTCGTTTCTGCTTTCCATTTCTTTGCTTTTCTTCCGAAGTACCTGAAATCCGTTTCGGAAATTCTTCGATGCCTTCCTCCTGTTATGCGTTGTACTTCGAAATCACCAGGCTTGCATTGTGTCCGCCAAAACCCAGAGAATTACTCAGGGCATACTGAAAGTCTCCCTTAACCGGTTCCTTCAGATAATCAAGGTCAAGCTCCGCGTCCGGCGTGGTATAACCGACCGTCTGATGCAGATAGCCTTCCTCAAGCTCCTTCACACAGGTTACAAACTCAATTGCGCCCGCCGCGCCCAAAAGATGCCCCACCATGGACTTGGTGGAATTGATTTTCAGCTTGTCAGCATGCGCGCCGAACGCAAGCCTGATGGCTCTGGTCTCAAACAAATCGTTGTGATGGGTGCCTGTGCCATGGGCGTTGATATAAATGATATCCTCGGGCAAAAGCCCGGCGTCCTTTATTGCATTTTCCATTGCCCTGGCGGCTCCCGCGCCACTTTCCTCCGGGGACGTGATATGGTAGGCGTCCGAAGAACAGCCGTAGCCGATAACCTCCCCATAAATTTTGGCGCCCCGCTCCCTGGCATGGGAAAGCTCCTCCAGGACCACAACTGCCGCGCCCTCTCCCATCACAAAACCGCTTCTGTTTTTGTCAAAGGGAAGGGAACATCTTTCCGGGTCGTCCACAGTAGAAAGGGCGGTCAGCGCGGTAAATCCGGCGATTCCCACCGGCGTGATACAGCCTTCCGTCCCCCCTGCCACCATCACGTCCGCCTCCCCGTACTGAATCGCCCGGTAAGCCTCCCCTATGGTATTTGTACCGGTGGCGCAGGCCGTCACGGAATTAATGCTTTTTCCCTTCAGCCCGAACTGAATGGAAACGTTTCCCGCCGCCATGTTGCTAATCATCAGGGGAACCATCAAAGGGTTAATCCGGTTCGGACCTTTTTCAAGAAGCTTTGTATGCTCCCTCTCCATTGCCTGCAGACTTCCGATACCGGAGCCGATGGCGCAGCCCACAAGATACGGGTCCTCCTTTTCCATGGAAATGCCGGAATCCGCAAGGGCCTCCGCCGCTGCCGCAACCGCATACCGGGAAAAATCCTCCATCCTCTTTGCCGCCTTGAAATCCATATAGTCTTTGGCGTCAAAGCCCTTCACCTCCGCGGCAATTTTACACTTATATTCAGATACATCAAACTTCGTAATGGGGGCAAATCCATGCTTTCCGTCTTTTACGGACTTCCAAAATTCCTCCACGTTAAGCCCAATCGGCGTAATCGCCCCCATACCCGTTACAACCACTCTCCTGCTCATATAATGACCATGCCTTTCCCTCAACCTGCAATTTTTGCCTAAATTGTCATCCCGCCGTCCACCGCAAACACCTGTCCGGTGATGTAATCCGCCTTATCCGATGCAAGGAAAACCGCCATATTTGCAATATCCTCCGGCTTTCCGATTCTTTTCAGGGGAATCGCCTCCTTTAGCTTTTCCCTCGCCGCCTCCGGCAAAGCCGCCGTCATGTCCGTATCGATAAATCCCGGCGCAATGGCGTTGACGCAGATTCCCCGGCCTGCCAGTTCCCTTGCCACGCTCTTTGTAAGGCCGATGACTCCCGCCTTGCTGGCGGAATAGTTTGCCTGTCCCGGATTTCCCATAATACCGGACACGGAGGACAGATTGATGATTTTCCCGCTTTTCTGTTTTAAAAAGAAACGGTACATATGGCGGATGGTATTGAACGCGCCTTTCAGGTTCGTGTCCATGACCCTGTCAAAATCCTCCTCCGACATTTTTGCCAGAAGTCCGTCCCTTGTAATTCCCGCATTGTTTACCAGAATATCAATGTGCCCATATTTTTTCACCAGCTCCTGCACCATTTCCCCGCAGGCGGTAAAATTGGAAACATCGCACTGATAAGCCTCCCCGCTTCCTCCCGCGGAGCGGATTTCTTCCGCCAGAGCTTCGGCCTTTTCCTTTGAGCCGCAGTAATTCACGATGACGGCCGCCCCCTCTTTTGCAAGGGCAACGGCAATCTGGGCGCCGATTCCGCGGCTTGCCCCCGTTACAAGAGCAACCTTACCTGTCAACATATTTTTCAAAATCCTCCAGACTGTCGATGTTAAATACCGATACTTCCCGGCTAATCTTCCGCACGAATCCCGAAAGGCTCTTTCCCGGGCCAATTTCCACAAAGGTATCCGCCCCGTCCGCAATCAGCCGCTCCACCGACTGCTGCCAAAGAACGCTCGACGCAATCTGCCGCTCGAGCAAGGGCTTTACTCTGGAAGCCTCCGTCACATAGCCGGCAGTTACGTTTGCCACATAGGGAAGAAAATTTTCCGCAACTTCCACTTCCTTAAGCGCCTCCCCCAGCTGTACGCCCGCACAGGCAAGCATGGGGGAATGGAAAGGCCCGCTGACCTTTAAGGGAACCACACGTTTTGCCCCGGCTTCCTTTAAAGCAAGCCCTGCCGCGTCCACGGCCGTCTTTTCCCCTGTGATGACAATCTGCCCCGGACAGTTATAATTTGCAATGGAAACAATTCCCTCCGTTTCCCCGCAGACCTTCTCGATGGCCGCGGCGTCAAGTCCTAACACCGCGCTCATAGCTCCCCCTGTGGGCACGGCGTTCTGCATATAAATTCCCCTTTTCCGCACGACCGCAAACGCGTCCTTCATGGACATGACGCCGGAGGCAATCAGCGCGCCGTATTCCCCGAGGCTTAAGCCTGCCGTCACCTCCGGCACATGGCCGTTTTCTTTTAATATTGCAAAGATTGCCGCCTCCGTCGCCAGCATGGCAATCTGCGTGTATTCCGTGACGGGAAGCCTGTCGTTTTCCTCGAAGCAAAGAGCCGCAACGTCAAGTCCCGACGCCTCGCCTGCCAGCTCGTATACTTCCCGGCATACCGGAAATCTGTCGTAAAATTCCTTCCCCATTCCTATGTATTGCGAACCCTGTCCCGGGAACATGAATACTACTTTACCCATATCTCTCCTCATTTCTGCTGCGTACACATTTGGGGACAGTCCGGGAGATTATCCCCGGCTATCCTCTAACCATATCCGCCGAAAGCATTGCCTCCGCCTCCGCCATGATTTCCTCTATGATTTCCCGGCAGGTCTGCTCCTTTTTCACCAGACCTGCAATCTGCCCCGCCATCAGGCTTCCGTTTACCACGTCGCCCTCCATTACCGCCTTGCGAAGGGAGCCAAGGGTCAGCATTTCCAGCTCCTCGAGCCCTGCGCCCTCCGCCTCCATCCGCAGATACTCTCTGGTCATTTTGTTGCGGAGCACCCTTATCGGATGGCCTGTGCTTCTTCCGGTGACCTCGGAGTCGATATCCTTTGCCTTAATCACACGTTCCTTATAATTCGCATGGACGATAGACTCCTTTGCCACGATAAAGCGCGTCCCCATCTGTACCGCCTTTGCTCCCAGCATCATGGCCGCCGCAAAGCCTCTCCCGTCTCCGATTCCTCCGGCGGCAACCACCGGAATTTTTACCGCATCCGCCACCTGAGGCACCAGCGTCATCGTAGTGGCGCTGCCGATATGGCCGCCGGATTCCGTTCCTTCCGCCACTACTGCGTCCGCGCCGGCCTTCTCCATCATCCGCGCCATGGCCACGCTTGCCACCACGGGAATCACCTTGATTCCGGCTTCCTGCCACATGGCCATATAGGCGCCCGGATTGCCCGCGCCGGTAGTGACCGCCGCCACCTTTTCCTCCGCAGCCACCTTTGCAACCTCCGCCGCATTCGGGCTCATCAGCATCACATTCACGCCAAAGGGCTTATCCGTCAGCTCCCTTACTTTATGAATCTGCTCCCTTACCGCCTCCGGCGGCGCGCTGGCTGCTCCGATAATACCGAAACCGCCGGCCTTTGATACGGCCGCCGCCAGATGGTATTCCGCAACCCACGCCATGCCGCCCTGAATAATCGGATTCTCGATTCCGAGCAGCTCCGTTATCTCTGTTTTCATCATTTTCCTCCGTTACCAACTTTTCCGAATGCTGTCATGCGCTGATACTGCAGTCCTTCGCATAAAAGCCATGGCGTCAGCCTTCCAGTCCCTTTGCCTCCAGATATTCCACGATGTCGTTTACGGTTTCCACTTTCTCCAAATCGCCGGAGGGAATTTCAATTCCGTATTCCTCCTCGAGGCTCACCACCAGCTCGAACAAATCCAGCGAATCCGCATTCAAATCATCCTGCAGATTGCTCTGCGGCTTTACCTCCTCCGCGTCGATTCCAAGCTGCTCTGCAATCATGATTCTTATTTTCTCTAACATAATTTCTCCTCTCCTTTGCGCCGTATCCTACGCAATATGTTTGTGATAAACAGCTCTGCGCGTCCCGCACCGCTTTCGCCGCTTTTTGTCTGCACAGAAACTTTTTATTCAATTGATTTGAATTTCAAATATTTTGAATATCAAATTATTTGATTAGCAAAGTATATGTCAGGAGGAAGAATTTGTCAACAGGTTTTTTTATTTACTTTTTAAAATGTGGATGAAGGCAGTTATTTTATTATTAATAAAGGCCGGCAGTATGGGAAAACCACAACATTATCCGCTTTGGAAAAAAAACTGAAAGGCGAATATATCGTTTTATCACTCGACTTTCAGGAAATCGGAACCGAAGATTTCGCAGATGCTTCAACATTTTCTAAGGTTTTTGCCGGAATGATTATTGAATCATTCAAAATTGCAGCGCCCGAAAGCCAGGAAGCTTTAATTCCCCTGACAGATTTGGCTGAAAATCCGGGTCAGGTCAGTCTGAAGGAATTATTTACATCCTTAAGTAAAATGTGCGCAGAAGCTCTTAAACCGGTTGTCTTAATGATTGAAAAACTTAAAGTTGAAATTGCGCCCTGACGCAGAGCATAAGTATAACAGTCCGTGGAATATTGCCGCCATGTATCGAAAAATTCGCAGAATATTTCCATGATATCTATGGTAAGCAGGAAGAAAAGTTTCTTGAAGAATATGGGAGGAAATTTTTCCTTCTATATTTGAAACCTATTATTAATGGCGTCGGGAATTACTATATCGAAGCTCAAACACGGGATGCCAGGCGGACAGACGTAATTATAGATTACCTGGGAGAACAGTTTATTGTAGAGCTTAAAAATATGGCGTGGAAACGAATATAACGAAAGAGGCGATTATTTGAGAAAGGGGTGGAATCCACCCCTTTAACTTTCTGTTTCAAATCAGCCAGACCGGCACATACCAGTTCTTTTCATCAACAGGAAGCAGGTCGTTTGCCATACAGATAACGCTTCCTGTTCCTATCTCCACTTTCAGGCTCTCCAGTCCCCCAAAGGCTTCTTCTCTGGCGACCGGGTTCAAAACATGAAAATTTTTGATTGCATCTTTTCCGGGAGACGCCGCCTTTTTGATTTCTATTGGCGATAATATCCCGTTTTGATATATCAAAAGGTCAATCTCCTTTTGCTCCTTATCTCTGTAATAAAAAATCGGGGGCTCCTTTCCGGCGTTCAGATAGCTTTTATAGATTTCCGAAAAGACATAGCTTTCAAAAAACGCGCCTGACATTGCCCCCTTTTCCAGTGTCTCCGGACTGCCCCACTTTAAAAGCCATGCCGCCAGACCTGTATCCAGAAAATGAAGCAGCGGCATTTTCACAACACGCTTCAGCGCATTGTTATGGTACGGCTGTACAAGCGCAATGATGTGGGAAGATACCAGTATCGACAGCCATTTTTTTGCCGTCGGCGCCGTAATTCCCGCCGCGCCTGCCAGTTCTTCATATACTACCGGTTTCGAAGTGTGTGCCGCAACGATTGTCATAAAATTATAAAACTGCATTTCATCCCCAACCTGCGCCAGGTCGCGGATATCCCTCTGTAAATATGTGTCTGCATAGGAACGGTAATAAGTTTCCCAATCCACGTTCCTATCCGCATAAAGCGCCGGCTTGGAGCCTTTGAAAATCCGGCTGTATATTTCGTTCAGCCCCCGCGGTTTTGCAACAGATAAACGGTTCAACAGCCGCCCGGCATCCGTAGTAAACGGTTCTCCGGGCATCTGATAAATCTCCGCATCAGACAGCCCCAGCAGGTTTACAATACCGACACGTCCGGCAAGGCTCTCGCTCACATTTTTCATCAGCCGAAAACCCTGAGAACCGATAAGCCATAAATCGCCTTTTCGTTTTGAGCTGTCCGCATACATTTTGATATACGTGAACAGCTCCGTCGCATACTGAATCTCATCAATCAGCACCGGCGGGGAATATCTTTGCAGAAATAATGCCGGGTCTCGTTTCGCCAGATACCTGGCGTCAGGGTCGTCCAGCGTCACATATTTGCGCTCGATACCTTCCGCCCTCTGGTTCTCCGCCAGCTTTTGCAGCAAGGTTGTTTTTCCAACCTGCCTCGGTCCGGTTACCAGAAGTACCGGGAACATCTGTGAAATCCGTACAACAGTATCTTCAACAGCCCGCCTGATATATGTCATGACAACCACCTCCGCAATTACGTTCCTGCAACAGCTCTGAGTTCCATAGCTGCCTGTTTATGGTATCTCATCCAACTTTGGCTAAACCAAATTATATTTTTATTATAGCCAGAATTTTCCCCTTATCAATCACGTTCCCCCGATTCTGGCCTGCGTGGCATTGGTCAAGTCAAAGCCCCCGCGGAAATCACTTCATAGAAAACCCTTCGTAAGCCTCCATCAGCGCCGCCGCCGCTTCCTCGTCGCTCATCCCTGAAAGGCTGTTCACATCAATCCACTTAAACGCCGCCGTCATTTTCGTCATCTCCATATTTTCATAATAGGTATCGGCAAAGCTGTTGTACTCCTCCTCGGTCAGCGTATTCCCGTTGCAGTCCTCGCTTTCGGTACGGGCGGAATAGTCCTCTCCCTCATAGACCACCCTCTGGCTTGCCAGAGGCGTCTCCAGCACATAATCACGGGAAACGCACAGCGAGCTCACCCGGTACAGGTAGGTGTCCGGGGAATCTTTCAGCATATCATACACAATAAAATGGTTTCTTATCCCGTCTGTAGAAAAACTGCTGTACACCGTCATGCTCTCCTCCATAATGTCAGGCTGGGAATCCCCCTCCCGAAAGGAGGTTTCCAGCTTTTGCAGCTCTCCCTTTTTATCAATCTTATAAAAATCGCTGTAGGTATAGTTCCCCGTGCCTCCCTGATTGGCTACAATCAGCACGGGCCTCCCGTCATTGTCCATACCGGCAACGGTAAAGCAGTACCTGTCATTTGCATATTCCTTCTCCTGCGCCCAGACCGGTCTGTTTTTCGCAAACAGCTCAATCTGCTTCTCCGCACTGAAAACGCCGGAAAGACTTTCCGCATACTCCACATAATCCGTCCAACTCTCCGACAGGTCCGCCATGCGCTCCGTCAGTCCCTGGGCGCTTACATACTCCTCCAGAAAGGTATCCCTGTAAAAAGAAGGGCCGTCCTGCGCCTTTCCTTCCACCCGATAGCTCTCAAGCTCAGGGTGGTCAAGGTAAAACATGTTGTCGGAATTTTCCTGCAAAAAGATTCTCGGCTCGTTCCACCGGCTTTCACCGTTGCTGTAGCTTACCAGCGCAATGACGTCCTTTTTCCCGTCCTTATTGTAATCCTGAAACGCCACCGCGCTCACTGTCTCAAACTTATCCCCCGGGCTATTTGAATCCTCCGGGAAGGTGTAAACCACCTCCGCACCCCTCGCCAGCAAAAAGCGCGCCGCCTCGCCGCCGTTTTCCGGCGCTGCAGATATAAAGTAAACCTTTCCCCAGCCGTCCAGCTCCGTCTCAAAGCTCTGCTCCTTTATTATCCCCTCTATGGCAGGCAGATTCTCCTTTTCACCGGCAGACCCTTCTCCGGCATTTCCGGTCATTCCAGCTACCGCGGCATTTTCTCCGTCACCGCCTTCCGGCTCCCCGCCGCTTTCCGATTCGGAACCGGTTTCGCCGTCAACACTCTCCCATCCGGGCTCTGTCACAATATTTTCATCCTTCTTCCCGCACCCGGCGGCACCGACCGCCAAAGCTGCAATCAATAACACTATTGCTGATTTTTTCACAATATCCTCCCTGTACGCTGCTGCCTGTTTTATTCAGCACAATTTCATTTCCTTAATTATGCGCGGGCCAGCGAGGGAATCCGCAGCTTCTTACCCTCCACCGCTTTTATCCCCGCCCCCTTCACAAAAAAGGTGCAGTCCGCCTCATGAAGCTCCTTTGCAAGATACTTTTCTCTCTCAAAAGGCGCAAACCCAAGAGTAACCTCCTTTACATTTTCCCCGAACAGCTCCGTCACCCTGTCCAAATCCTGCAGCGTGCCGGAAAATACATTATGAAGAAACACCTTTTCTCCCTCTGTCTCCGCAATGACATATGTGTCGGTTTCCTTGTGGTAAAACACATATTCCCGCATAAACTTCGTCACGTAAAACATGATGAGGCTGTGGTTACCTACCAAATCAAGGCCGCCCCGGAAAACATTCCTGTCCATCGCCTCCTGCAGCCTTTTCCATGCGGCGGCATCCTCCATGGCTGCTGCCTCAAACCGGCATTTCCCTGTATTTTGCACCTTTTTGGAATACTGATATTCCACCGACTTCTCAAACCCGAACTTCGGATAAAAATCAAGTACGCTGTCGTTGGCGAACAGATAAATCCCGTCCGTCCCGCCCTCATAATCAGCCTCAATCTCCTCCATGATTTTCCTGATAAAGCCACGGTTTCTGTAATCCTTGTCCGTCATAACCGTGCCAAGCTGAAGAAAATGCCGGATATTTCCGCTCTCTGAAACGCCTTCCTCCCCCTTCCGCTCCGCCTCCCGGGAAGCGCTTCCGTCTGCGCCGCCTTTATCCGCTCTGCATCCATCCACTCCGCCTGCCCCGGTCAGCCCGGAAGCCATTCGGAAATCCGTCCGGTTCACCGACACGTTGGCCACAACCCTTCCGTCCGCCACAACAGAATAAGGATTATAATTATCCCCCCAGAATCCATTCTGATACCAGTCCTCAAAATCAAGGTGAAAGGTTGCCCTCGCCAGCTCGTTAAAGCTGTGCCGGAGGCTGTCATTGTCCCGATAACTCTTTTCAATTCTCCACTCCAAAATTATTTTCCTCCTGTATCGACCTGACTGTCAATATATTTCCGCTTCCGCGTGCCGCCGCCCGCGATGCCCCCCGGATATCCGCCTATTCCGCCAGATAATACTCCGCCGAATACGGCGCAAGAGTCACTGTAAATTCTCCCGCCTTTGCCTTAAGCACGGCTCCCCCCTTCTTCTCATTCCCGCCGTAGATGTCCTGATTGCTGGAAAAAAGCCTTTTCAGCGCCGCCGCATTTTCCACATTGAAATAATAATCCTTCTGAACCTTATCCGAAAAATTAAACACCGCCACAATCCTCTCCCTTGCGCTCACCCGCTCAAAGGCATAAATGCACCGCTGCTCCTGATGACAGTCAATCCACCGAAAGCCCTCCCGCTCGTAATCCTTTTCCGAAAAGGCCGGATGCGCCAGATAAAAGGCATTCAAATCCGCCATAAACCTGTGGAACTCCTGATGCTTCGGATACGCCAGTAAATCCCAGTCCTGCTCCCGCTTTTCATCCCACTCCCGGAACTGCCCGATTTCATTTCCCATGAAATTCAGCTTCTTGCCGGGATGGGCATACATGTACATATAAAAAGCCCTGGCCTGGGGAAATTTTTCGTCATAGCCTCCGCTCATCTTCTGCAGAATCGTCGCCTTTCCATGCACCACCTCGTCATGGGACAAGGGCAAAAGAAACCTGTCATCATAATAATACATCATGGAAAAAGTGAGCTTGTGGTAATTTTCACTCCGATACTCCGGCGCCGTGCGGAAATAGTTCAAAGTATCGTTCATCCACCCCATGTCCCACTTATAGTCAAAACCAAGACCGCCCTCCGATACCGGTTTCGTAACTCCCGGATAGGATGTGGAATCCTCCGCCGCCAGAATCGCCGAAGGTTGAAGCCCTTTTAAGCCCTGATTCATATACCGCAAAAATTCCACCGCATTTAAATTCACGCCCCTCTCCGGGCTGCCCTGCCAGTAAATCGCCCGGCTGATGGCGTCCATCCGCAGGCCGTCCATATGAAACTCTTTCAGCCAGTAGTTTGCCGCCGACTGCAGAAAACTTCTGACCTCTCCCCGGGAATGCATGAAATTACAGCTTCCCCACTCGCTGAACCCCACCGCGCCGTTGGGGTACTCATAAAGGGCGGTTCCGTCAAAGCGCGCCAGACCATAATCGTCCACCGCAAAATGCACGGGGACAAAATCCATGATAACGCCAATCCCGTTTTGATGACAGGCGTCCACAAACATTTTAAGCTGCTTTCCCGTCCCGTATCTGGAAGTAGGGCTGAAAAATCCCGTACTCTGATACCCCCAGGATTCGTCGCAGGGATATTCGTTTAAAGGCATAATTTCCAGATAATTATACCCCTTTTCCTTCAAATAGGGAATAAGCACATCCGCCATTTCCTCATAGCTGTACCAGCCGTCCGGCTCCCCGCCCGGCTTGCGGAAGCTCCCCAGATGCGCCTCGTAAATATTAAGCGGCCCTGCGGCGCAGGTACTTCTCCCTGCCATCCAGTCATTGTCCTGAAAACAATAGTCCTCCATTTCCCTGATAACAGACGCATTATGCGGCCGAAGCTCCATACCGTAGCCATAGGGGTCACAGTGGTCAATACTGCGTCCGGCATTATCATAAACCCGGTACTTATACATCATCCCCGGCTTCGCATTTTCCACCCGGCACTCCCAGAAATTTCCGTCATAGGTCTTGTTCATACCATATTCCTGCCAGCCTCCAAACTCCCCTATCAGGGAAATCCGCGACGCCCCCGGCGCAAAGACCCGGAATACCGTTCCGCCGCCTTCACAGTGCGCCCCCAGATACTCGTATGCGTCAAATATTTTTCCTGTGTAAAATCCGTAAAAATCCATATGTTCCTGCCCTCCTGTGAACGTGGAAATCAATTTTCAGATTCCGGTGAAAATAGACAATAGTCGTTTTTTGCAATATGTGATATAATAATCTTTATCTCAGAGCGCAGGAAAAATCTACCGACAATCCCTTTTATCTGACGGATAAACAACTTTTGGGGCGGATTGTCGGGTATCCTGTCCGGTTATGCCGAAATGAGCCGGATATGGGCTGCATTTAATTTTTTGTTTATTTCCTTTACATATGTGGGAAAAGCTGACGGGAGGGGGAGACAATCACATGGATATCCGAATTGAAAAGACAGAAAAGGCCATCCGAAACGCTTTTATTGAATTGCGCTCCAAAAAACCTCTGGAAAAAATCACCGTAAAAGAGCTGTGTCAGCTTGCTTATATCAACAAGTCCACCTTTTATTCCCATTACGAGGATATCTATGCCCTTTCCGATGCCTTAGAGCTTGAAACTGTGGCGTCCATCACCAGAAGCATCTCGCACAGATATGAGTATTCTCACGAAAACCTTCATATTTTCACAAGAGAGCTCTGCCTTGCCTTCTCCGCGCACACTTCGCTCATCAACATTTTGTTTTCCGGGAAAGAACAGAACCGGCTGGCAGACAGACTGGAAACAGGGATAAAAGAACTGATATTCCAGAAGTATCCGGAATATCAGAGCAATGTGGAAATTAATATTCTTTTGTCCTACTGCATTCAGGGCGCCTATTATGCCTATGTCAATAATCAGTCCGCCGACACTGACACACTGATTCAGGTGATTGAAAATATTGCGAGGACATTAAAACCGCTGTATTGTCCCTGACAGATAATAACCTTATTCCCCTCCCCATGTTCCGTCAGGGGACACATATTTATGGCGGTCTGCCGCATACCCGTTTTTATATTTTACCGTCAGGTACAGGGTTTCCTCCCCCTTTACAAGCTTCACATAGCAGACATCATCCTCAAATTTATCCGTAATCTCAATCTTCTGGTCATACCAGTAAACCCAGACTGTACCATCGTCTTCATATTCCACGTCCGGCATCATCAGGTGCTCCATAAGCTCCTCTTCCGTCAGAGGCGTTTCACTTCCGTCAGCTTCAATGGAAATACCGCCGCCAGCCATAAATTTCTCGTTCCCGCCGGCATCAGTATACTCCAGACTATAGGTTCCGTCTCCGTCAAACTGAATCGTCGCATCCGTACAGTCCCCGCGAATCCATAGCTGAATCGTCCGTTGAATGCCGCCTACATCCATGGCATATGCGGCGGTCGCGCTCGCCATAAATAACGCAAGCCCCGCGACAGACGCGGCCATTGATTTAAAAATATGCTGTTTTCTTATTTTTTTCATTTTTTCTACCTCCAAAATAAATTCATCAGACGGACAAACTGCCGAAAATGCCTTTTTATATTTTTCTCTATTCGTCATGCTCCCAGTCCTCCTTTAATGTATTCCGAAGCAGCCCTCTTCCCCGCGACAATCTGGTTTTCACATTATTCTGTGTCAGCTTCAATATATTTGCAATCTCATTCACAGAATAATCCTCATAATAAAACAAATGAATCACTATACGATACTTTTCAGGCAGATTCATAACCGCTTCGAAAAGTCCGGAGGACTCCTCCGACTCAAACGCCAGCGTCTGCATGTAATCCTCTAACGGCAGTGCATTCCGTCTGAAAAAAGTATTGTTTTTGTTTTTTGCCTTATTAATTGCCACACGGATTAGCCACGCCCGAATATGCTGTTCGGATTCAAACTCTTTTTTTTGAGACCAATACTGAATAAATGTATCCTGAACAACATCTTCAGCGTCCTGTGTATTTTTACATACACTGAAAGCCATAACATAAAGATTGTTCCGGTATTTTTCGATTAGTATCTCTACTGATGGTTTCATAAGCATGCTCCTTTGTTCTTTTGAAAAGCCTTTCACTAATAGTACAAATGAGAATGCCAAAAGGTTACAGAAAGTTTTATTTTTTTTGCCAGATAAAAATGTTGTCCATGAGCGTGACCGGTGAACTGAAAGCAATCGACGGGAACAACAAAGAGAGACAGAAGAAAGGTATCCTTCCGTCTCTCTTTGGCTGGCGCTGATAAAATCATGTTTCTGTATTATCCAGGCCGGAATTATCGTCATTTTTCTTCAGCGAAGAAATCCATGTTTCGATTGCCCTGGCAAGAATAAGCTGTTGCTGCAGAACTGCCATTCCGTTTTCAGGAACGTCCGGTATATTTTCCTTCGCAAGAAAATTTTCTTCCAGACAGGATTTTAATTGCCTGATGTTGTTCTCAATATTTGCCAGACATATATTCTGTTTTTCTTGTGAGAGGCTGTCCAGGTTTACAATCACAGCATTAAAATCCAGATAAATGTTAATGGACTTTGCGGCAATTTCAAGCATAAGTTTTTCAAATTCCTGCTCTCCCTGCCGGGTTAATGAATAGACGGCTTTTTCCGGCATTTTTCCCTCTTTTTCAATACGGCTTTTGATGAATCCTTTTTCTTCCAGTTGAAGGACCTTTTTATAAATTGAGGGAGTGCTGATTTTTACCCATTTGGATATGTTACGGTACTCAACCAGTTTTTGAATATCGTAGGCGCTTAAAGATTCCCTTTTTAAAATTCCCAGTACAATCAGGTCGATTGTGGCCATATTCGTTCTCCTTTAATACTTGACATATACTATAAATTATAGTAGTATATTTTCCGTTGCGCAACTATTATAATTTATAGTAGTATAAATAGTAGTATTAGCCAAGCGAAAGGAGAAAATGACATGAACGAGCAAAGCAGGAAAATGGAACTTCTGGGGGCTGTGCCAATACCAAAGGCTCTTTTGGCGCTGGGACTGCCAACCATGACAGGTATGCTGATTAACGCACTTTATAATCTGGCAGATACCTACTTTGTCGGTGGATTAGGTACGGAGCAGATGGGGGCGGTTACAGTAGCTTTTCCTTTAGGGCAGATTGTTGTCGGCCTGGGGCTGCTTTTCGGGAACGGGGCGGCGGCATATCTTTCCAGGCTGTTGGGGCGAGGGGATAAAGATACCGCTGATAAGGTAGCCAGTACAGCTTTATACAGCAGCGTATTGATTGGGGCGATTGTTATTATAGGCTCCGTCATATTTCTGAAACCCATATTAAATCAGATAGGCGCATTGGAAAGCGTCATGCCTTATGCGATTACCTATACCGGCATTTACATCACGTTTTCCATTTTTAATGTTTTCAATGTCACCATGAATAATATTGTGTCCAGTGAGGGCGCCGCAAAGACGGCCATGTGTGCGTTAATGGCCGGCGCTGTCCTGAACGTGATATTAGACCCCATTTTTATCTATGTCCTGAATCTTGGAGTTGCCGGCGCAGCCATTGCCACCGCTATTTCTCAAATGATTTCCACGGTGGT
>CAJTMW010000016.1 GCA_910577275.1 uncultured Lachnospiraceae bacterium | reverse complement strand
CTGCCGGGGGATTCCACCTTAGTGCATGGGTTTTCACAAAAAAGCAACAGGGAGGTGCTTCATGCAGGAGGAAGTAACACAAAAAACGATTGCCCTTGTGATTAAGACTTCAAAGCTGACTGCCGGGGTGTTAAAAGCTGCGATGAGGATGTACTTAAATCATCAGAAGCAGAAAGCACAGAGAACGCATGGCAAAACCTCTGTGAAAAAACTCGTCGGGGAGGGTGCGGGGGTATCGTCTATCGAAGTCACGGACGGCAACATCAAATCTTTTGAGCGCACAGCAAAAAAGTACAATGTTGATTTTGCCGTCAAGAAAGACAAGACGACGGACCCGCCGAAATATGTGGTGTTTTTCAAGGGCAGGGATGCCGATGTGGTTGCACAGGCATTCAAAGAGTTTGTTTATGGTAACGAGAGAAAGAAGGGAAAAGTTTCCGTAAGGGAGAAGCTGAAGCGTTTCAGGGACGCAGTGTCGCAGGACAAGAACCAAGAAAGGAGCCGGGAGAAAAACAAAGACAGGGGGCAGAGCCTATGAGCAATATCATCGAGGGCATAGCCAAAGACCTGAGAGCCATTCCGAAAACGCTGAAAGAAAAGGCAGGCGGGATTGACGCAAAGAAAATGCTGCTCTTAAATCTGCCCTATATCGGCGTGGGATATTTCTGCGACAAAGCAGCGTGTCTGTGGCGTATGGCAGGAGGCAGCAATGCGTCTGATAAGATGCTGGAAGCCATGAACGGTCTTGACACGCTGTTTTCCAATCCATTGCCAAGCCTGCACCCAAGAGATTTACTGATCGGGGCAGGATGCGGCATTGCGCTCCGCCTTGTGGTGTATTTCAAAGCCAAAAATGCCAAGAAATTCCGGCAGGGCGTGGAGTACGGCTCGGCAAGATGGGGAACGGCAAAGGACATAGAGCCGTATATGGATGCCACATTTGAGAACAATATCCTGCTGACACAGACGGAGAGGCTGATGATGTCAGGCAGACCGAAAGAGCCAAAGTATGCGAGGAATAAGAATATCCTTGTCATCGGTGAGGGCGTTATTATAGGACTAAGTCAAGCGACTTTCAGAAAAAGGAGAGCCGCGGCGGCTTAGTCCAATTTTAATTACTGGCGGGGAAAACAATGGCGCCGGGTTCTCCGCCTACATCATTATCCGGAATCTCTCTTTGCTCGAGGGGAGTGCCCGGTATCCATCATATCAGATCAGGAGGAATTTCTATATGGCATTTAAGAATACGAGGAACATCACAGTCATTTCACAGAACGGACATAATTATAAACCGACACCGACCATCATGCTCAAAGGGCAGTGGCTGAGAGCGGCAGGTTTTGAGATCGGGAACCATATCAAGGTTGAGTGCGAGGACGGGAGGCTGGTTGTCTTTCTGGATAGGGAGAAGGAGAAAGAGATCGAAGCGGAGAAGGTTTTCATGGAAGAAGAGACAAAGAAGCTGAAAGCGCGTTTTGAGGCGGAGAAGAAAGAGATTCATACAAGGTTTGTGGCAGAGCGGAAAGCGGGGTATGGTGCATGAGCAGGACAGGCATTCTGGAGAAGCAGACAGCCACATTTGCGGTTGAGGTAAAAGACGGCATTGTGACGAGGATCGGCAGGTCCTTTATAGCAGTCCCGGAGGTACGGTTCCGGGGCTGTAGGACGGAATGGGCTGAGGACAGGCATAAAGAGACGGTATACGGAAAGGAGAGGAAACATGGGATGGGTGGTGCGCCAGCCATGGGATAAGCTATAGGACAAGGTTCTGCTACAGGCCGGATTTCCCGGTCAGGGCGAACCTCTGGAACTTTTATTCCTACCTGAGGGGGAGGATAGATATGAGGCGCGTCGGAGGGGAGGTTGCGGATGTTTAGCACGGAGGAATTGTTATCACTGGATCGTTCATATTTTAATGTCATCTGTGCGGATGCCCATGATGTGACCATCATGTCGAAGAATACCGGGCATCACTCCCGTATCACAGGCACGGTCAGGCGGGGAGTTTGCGGCAGGCGGTCAAGAGCATTCAGGAGCATGATACCTTCCAGATGAACGGCAGAAAACCAGTCAATAGAAGATAAATTAAGAGCGGTGGCACCTTTGAGGATGCTGCCGCTCATTTCCTTTTTATAAATATTTATTGTCGAGGAACTTTCTCTTGTAGTTGATGTATCTCGTATAATAGTCTTTGATATCGTCGATATCAAGATCGAGTTCCTCCATAATTTCATCGTATTCGTATCCCTGACGGAGAAGCGAAACGAACTTGAAAAGGGACGGATCATCAAGGGATCTGATGGACTTCATCATTTCTTGAATCTCAAGGTTTTGGTGGATGTTTTCTTCTGAACCAAATGTTTCAGGACTGACGGAAAGCTTGTCCTCATTTATTTTATCAAAGGAAAGCTCTTGGTGTTCTTCCGCCTCTGACGGAAAGACTTCTTCCGGACGATCCGCAAAAGGACACTTGCTGCATGTGTTGGTGAAGGGACACATAATCTTTTTTGTGTGCTTCGCATTCCAGATCTTACAACGGTGAGCTCTTCTAAAGGCACCTTTTTCTCTCTCGAAGTCTCTGTTCAAGGGTGCCGCCTGATTCGCAGGGATCTCCAATGCGTAGCACAGTACAAGTTCGCCAGTCTCATTCCAGAAAAAGCCTTTTCCGAGAATGCGCTGACCTTTGTCTGGGTCTACTGTGGTAATTACGCCGGGGATGACTGGAACCTGGACAATCTTGTAACCTTTGCGGGCTTTGTAGATGCTGGCCTTCTTGATCTCCTGTGAATTTGCTGCGTTTACAATTGTTTGAATTGTTTGTTGGTTCTTCATAACCGTGTTCCTCCGTGGAAAATCTGTTTTTTTCTGAGTTAGCTGGTTGCAGCAGAAACGGAGAATTCGGTTATGGAGCCTGAAAAAAGAGCACAAAAGGTCCGCCTGAATCGGGAAGAGCGTTCTGCTCTTGCTCCGTTTCTGGTTCAGACCTGAGTGCTCATTTCAGGTTTGATATTCAGTTCAGCTCCCGCTTAAGACTGAGCTTCCGGTTTTAAGTCCTAAGGTTCGCTGGATCAGACCTTGGCGCTAATCATTTTCCCTTTCTGATAGTCTTGGGATATTTTTTTGCTCCTTACTAACCTTTGAATCACATTTAGTGGTAAGCATATTTTGAAGCTCAAAAACCGCATTTCCCCTGACACTTATCATGATAAAGGAATCGCCTAGAATAAGATAACGACGGGTTTTCATAGGGATATTCCTGAGAAAGTAAGAATATGGGCTTTCAAAATTCTGATATTCGTGATAGAATATAAGTATGCGTGACGGGAATGTTATTATTCGAGTGGGGAATGATGCAGTATGGAATTTAATCTAAATCTGATGAAAGAAAGACTTAAAGAAGCATTTGGTGATGATACGCAAATTGTAATAGGAAAGCGTATTAATTCATCGCAGGCAAATGTAAGTAAGATGCTGTCTGGAACACAGGAACCAACGATTGAGACGATTTATAATATTGCGCAAAAATATAATGTTTCTGTTGATTGGCTTCTTGGGTTGAGTGATGTTAAAAAAAGAATATCCTCTGTACAGACATATGGGGATGTTCTTAAGGCTTTTGTTTCATTAGGTGAAATGGGCATTATATGGCCTTTCCCCAATAGTATGATTAGTGTAGATGGGCGTAATACGGAATTGCCAGAAGTGACATCTTTTGGTGTAAATGATGAGATTCTTCATTCTTTGCTGTATGAGTGGAGGTGTATGGCGCAAAGCCCCAAAGATATTTATGATATGTGGATGGAAAAGAGAATTGAAGAGTATTCAAGTATCCCATACATACCGTGGAATGACGAAGTAAGAGAATTGTATTATGAGTTCCGAGACCCGGCAGGGGTATCCATTGATGTGTTAAAAGCATTCTATGCTGCTTATACTGAAAGACTTGCCGGAAATGATACAGTGTAGTTTTTGTTATTAGGAGATAAAGAATGGCATTGGAAGTGGATATTATTAAAGCTCGTCTTAGAGAGGTCTTTGGTACGGATTCGCAGGAAACTGTCGGGAAAAAGCTGAATATGACACAGGGAAATGTAAGTAAGTTACTATCCGGAACACAGCAGCCAACATTAGAAACCATATATCATGTTGCGGATATATATGAGGTTTCGGTTGATTGGATTCTGGGTATTTCTGATAACAAGAAGATTTATAAAAGAATTGATGGCACTACTTATGCTACAGCAATTCAAAATTTACAAGGATTGATAAAGAGAGGAGCACTTAAAATTGAGGAACAATCGAATTCAATTATTTTTAAGTTGACTGACCCGCTAATAAAAATGCTAATAAAGAAAAGCCTCACATTATCTGAAACAGATAAAGAACTATTCAGTAGTTGGGAAGAAAGCAAACTTGCTCAATTCCAAGACAGAGAAATAATCTGGGAAGGTACTTGGTCAATGAAAGGACTTGATTTCTTGGCAGGGGAAGCAATAACGGAGTCGAACTGGCTTGAAGTATTAGATAGAGCAAAAGAGATCGAGGACGAATATGCTGATATGATGGGAAAAGATATCGGCCCATTTGGAGGTTGATAATTGGCAATGGAAGATTTGAACGCGATAGTAAAAGATCGTTTATCGAATGTATTTAAAAACGATACTCAGGAAACGGTGGCAAGAAAACTAAATACGTCACAGGGGAATGTAAGTAAGTGGGTGAACGGACAACAAGTGCCTACTACGGATATGCTGTATGAAATATCAAAAGCTTATGATGTCTCTGTTGATTGGATTTTAGGCAGGAGTGAGTCAAAAGAGATAGATGGTCTTGTGATAGAAAAATTGACATATGAGCAGACGGCGAGAGTACTTGATCGTTTATTGGCATATCGAAACATTATTATTCCGAACTTGATGGAAGTAGATACTGGGAAAATGATCTCCGATGAATCCGAAGATGAGGTTGGAGAGGATCCAAAACCGATGTTGCTACCAAAGTATGATTCGGATTATCTGAAAATCGAAGATCGAGTGCTTTCATATCTTCTTAGAAAAAGGTTTAAGATTTCAGAAATTGATGATGAAATGCTGAAATGGTGGAAAGATACGTCATTGCCGCTGTTTAAGAAATTAGGGCTTATGAATTGTAAGAGCAATATTCAGGAAGCTATAGATACTAAGAGTTGGTCAGTTTATAAAGATGCAGATTGGATTGCAACTATAGAAGAATTATCAGGATTGTCAGATGATGAGCGACTAAGTTTGATAAAAGAAGCAAAAAATAGAGTAAAGGAAGTGTGAAAAAAATGGCAACAAAAAATACGGCAGAAATAGGATTTGAGAAAGAGATATGGGATGCAGCCTGTGTTCTTAGAGGAAATATGGATGCATCAGAGTACAAAAATGTCATTTTGGGGCTGATTTTCCTGAAGTATATTTCTGATAGCTTTGATGAAAAATATAATGCCTTAGTTGAAGAAGGTGAAGGCTTTGAAGAAGATCGAGATGAATATGATGCAGATAATATATTTTATGTACCGTCCGGAGCCAGATGGAAGGATATAGCAGAAGTAGCACATAAGCCAGAAATAGGCACAACCATCGATACGGCGATGGCTGCAATAGAAGAAGAAAACAAGAAACTAAAAGGTATTCTCCCCAAAAATTTTGCTAGACCAGAACTTGATAAGAGAAGATTAGGAGAGGTCGTTGATCTCTTCACAAACGTTAAAATGACTGATGGCATGGATGAAAAGGACTTATTAGGTAGGACATATGAGTACTGTCTAAGAAATTTTGCGGAACAGGAAGGAAAGAATGCCGGTCAATTCTATACTCCTTCATGCGTGGTTAGAACAATAGTTGAAATATTGCAGCCATATAATGGACGAGTCTACGATCCCTGCTGTGGAGCCGGAGGAATGTTTGTGCAATCAGCAAATTTTGTTAAGAATCATCAGGGGAATATTAATAACATATCTGTATATGGACAGGAATCAAATCCGACAACATGGAAAATGGCTAAAATGAATTTAGCAATTAGGGGAATAGACTGCAATTTAGGAGAAATACCAGAGGATACTTTTCTTAATGACCAACATCCAACGATGAAGGCTGATTTCATAATGGCCAATCCACCCTTCAATCTCACTCCGTGGGGAGCAGATAAGTTGAAAGAGGATCAGAGATGGAAATATGGAATGCCACCTGCGAGTAATGCTAACTTTGCGTGGATCCAACATATGTTATGGCATTTAGCACCAAACGGCAGAATGGGAATGGTATTAGCGAAGGGGTCTTTAGCCTCCGAATCAGGTGGTGAGGGTGAGATTAGAAAAAATATCATAAATACAGATCTTGTTGAATGTATAGTGCTACTTCCAAGCCAGTTGTTTTACACAACGACAATTCCAGTTTGTCTGTGGTTTTTAGCAAAAGAAAAAAGACAAAAAGGAAAAACACTATTTATTGATGCTCATAATATGGGAACAATGGTTTCACGTTCTCTAAAAGAATTGACAGATGGAACAGATAATCCTGAGGATAATGATATAGGTCAGATTGCAGATACCTATAATAGATTTATTGACGGTACATTAGAGGATGTACCTGGCTTCTGTGCAGTAGTGACCACTGAGAAAATTTCAGAACAAGGGTATGTGCTTACACCTGGGCGCTATGTTGGGCATGGAGAGCAAGGTGATGAAGAGCCGTTTGAGGAAAAAATGGGACGGCTTACAGATGAATTGTCCGATTTATTAGAACAATCACATGGTTTAGAAGAAATTATAAGGGAAAATCTTGGATTGATAGGTTTTCCGTTGAGATAGGTGAATTATGGATACAGTTGCACTCAGGTTTTCCGAAAATTTTGCTACTGAAAAAGGAACCATTTTAGAGCATGAAGAAATAATCTTGAAAAATGGCTTTGTTTGGTATGGAAAATTTGGACTACCGTTGTCTCTAAAAGTAAAGAATATGATCCTTAAAAATAATACGGCAAAAGTATTATTGATACAGAGCGGGAAAACCAAAAGATTTTGGGCGCACATATCCGATATTGTCTTTGATGAGCCACCAAAGGAAGAATACCCAAGCTATTATCACAATCGGGCTGACAAGGTTAAGACTTGGTTTAAGGTTACAAAGTTTGAAGAAGCTGATAACGACATAATGAGTAAATGCTTCGTAAAATCATCGAAGGCTCCTTTGTCTTCTGCTTCAAAACACAATATGAGTCCATATTTCATTATAGAGTGCGAGGTATAGATATGTCTTTTGAGTATGTAAAATTGGGAGAAATCAGTGATATAACCAAGTTGGCTGGTTTTGAATTTACAAAATACATAGAGTATATAGAAAATGGCGAGATAATAGCTCTACGAGCCCTTAATTTAAGAAAAGGGGAGCTTGTCCTTTCTGATATTAAACGGATTGATCGAGATGTTTCGGATTTTCTTACAAGAAGTAAGCTGTATGTAAATGATATTCTGTTGACATATACTGGAAACGGATATGGCGATTGTGCAATGATAAGCGAAAACGATAAATACCATCTAGCACCGAATATATGTAAAATCACTCCAGACATAAAAAAGGTAGATCCATATTATTTATACAGCTATATTCGAAGTAATGATTTTTATCAAGAAATGAGCGGAAATATGACGGGTAGTAGTCAACCGACAATACCAATGAAAACCATAAGAGTATTGCAAGTTCCGCTACCGCCAATGGAAACACAGGAAAAAATATCTTATATAATACGTAATATTGATGAAAAAATAAGGATTACAAGGAAAATTGCGAATAACCTTCATGAACAGGCATATGCTATTTTCTTGGAGGAAATAGCACAAAAGGAGGATATTCCCCACAATTGGCAAGAAGGTTGCCTGAATGATATCGCAAACTACTTGAATGGACTGGCTATGCAAAAGTATAGACCAAGTGAGGATGAAGAAGGGTTACCTGTTTTGAAAATACGAGAACTGAGACAGGGAATGTGTGATAATGCTAGTGAAAAATGTTCTCCAAACATTAAAAAGGAATATATCATTAAAAATTGTGATGTAGTCTTTTCTTGGTCAGGAAGCTTGTTGGTCGATTTCTGGTGTGGTGGAGATTGTGGATTAAATCAGCATCTGTTCAAAGTGTCTTCAGATACATATGATAGTTGGTTTTATTATTCATGGACGCTTTTTTATCTTGAAAAATTTATCGCTGTTGCTGCTGATAAGGCAACAACTATGGGGCATATTAAGAGAGAAGAACTTGAAAAAGCGAAGGTGCTGATTCCAGATAAAGATGATTATGATCGAATATCAGAAATAATAAAACCTTTGTATGCACTAATGATTTCTAGCAGAATTGAATGTAGTCGCCTTGTGGAGATGAGAGATGCTTTGTTACCACAGCTTTTGAAAGAAACGCTGGATATAGGGGGAATAACTGTATGAGTAGTCGAGAAGTCAAAGTTCCATTTTCTGCGCCGTTATCAGATTTTGATACGGAAGATCAAACCTATGGATGCAGACAAAACAACCCAAGTATATGTGCAAATAATAGCATTCCAAATGTTTGTGCTTTTACTAGCGAAGATGGAATTTGTAGAAAACCATCAAGGGCTTGGAAAAAACAGTATTTGAAGCTGAAGGAAGACAGATAGAGAGGTATTATAATATGGCGATTTTTGATGAGGCTAGTTATGAAAACTCCATAATAGAATTATTTTCCAATATGGGCTATACACATATTTATGGTCCTGATGTTGAAAGAGATATTCGAAATCCGCTGATGGAAGAGCAATTGAGGAATTCAATTGAGATGATTAATCCGGAACTTCCTCAGAATGCTGTAGATGAGACAGTATATAAGATCAAAACATATGAAGCTGCTTCGCTGGTTTCGAAAAATGAGATATTTATGGACTATTTGCAAAATGGGATCCAAATATCTTATATGAAAAATGGGGAAAATAAAAGCGAACTTGTCAGATTGGTCGATTATAACACTCCATCAATGAATAGTTTTGTTGTTGCAAATCAATGGACATATTCTGAATACGAAACAAAACGTCCAGACGTTGTCATTTTTTTGAATGGTATTCCAGTCGTTGTGATGGAATTAAAGTCTCCTAAAGCCGATACTGTTACTATAGAGGATGCGTATCAACAGATCCAAAACTATAAAAAGTCTATAGAGGGAATGTTCATCTATAATGCTTTTTGTGTAATCAGCGATCAATCACAGACTAAAGCTGGAACTATAACCGCAAGCATAGATCGCTTTATGGATTGGAAAACGGTCGATGGAGACTATGAGGAAACTAGATATGCAGATTTTACTACGCTTATAAAAGGAATGTTTACTAAGAATAGATTTTTGGATATTATTCAGAATTTTATCTGCTTTTCCAAGGAAATCGGCGGAGATGTAAAGATACTTGCGGCATATCATCAATACTTTGCCGTAAAGAAGGCTGTAGAATCGACAAAGAAAGCAAGTGCTGAAGGTGGAGATGGACGCGGAGGAGTATTCTGGCATACTCAGGGAAGTGGCAAGTCTTTATCCATGGTATTCTATGCGAAGTATATTCAATCGGTGTTGAATAGTCCGACTATAGTCGTTATTACTGACAGAAATGATCTTGACGATCAACTTTTTGCACAGTTTTCAAAATGTAAAGATTTCCTGAGACAGACACCTGCTCAGGCTGAGAAGAGAAGACTGTCGGATGAAGAAAAAGAGAAAGGTTCCAAGACAATAGCTCTAATGGACTGGCTGGATGATAGAGCTGCTAATGGAATCATCTTCACTACGATGCAAAAATTTGAAGAGAGTAATGAACCGCTTTCTGAAAGAAGAAATATTGTCGTTATGGCTGACGAAGCGCACCGTAGCCAGTATGGTTTTGAAGAGAAAGTTAATGCTAAGACCGGTAAAGTTACTATAGGCAATGCAAGAAGGGTGAGAAATGCGTTGCCGAAAGCTACCTACATTGGTTTTACGGGTACCCCGATTTCACTGGAAGACAGAAATACTATAGAGGTGTTCGGTAATTATATTGACGTATATGATATGTCTCAGGCTGTAGCAGACGGAGCTACAAGACCAATTTATTATGAAAGCCGAGTAGTGAAGCTGGAACTGAATTCGGATATTCTCCAGGAAATAGATGAGATCTATGAAAAGTTGAAAGAGAACGCTAATGAGGTAGATATCGAAAAGAGTAAATACGAACTGGCTCATATGGATAGCGTGCTTGGAACACCAGAAGTTATAGATTCACTGTGTCTTGATATTATCGACCACTATGAGAATTTTCGTCAGTATGAGCAGACCGGTAAGGCGATGATCGTAGCATATTCTAGGCCTATTGCCGTAAAGATTTACAATTATATTACTGAAGATTTAAGGCCTGATTGGAAAAACAAGGTCAAGATTGTTATGACCAGTGGTAATCAGGATCCAGTAGAATGGAAAGACCTGACCGGAAACAAGGCTTATAGAGAAGGGCTTGCAAGAGAGTTTAAGGATAATGACAGTGAGTTTAAGATTGCTATTGTAGTGGACATGTGGCTGACCGGATTCGATGTTCCGTCAATGTCTACTATGTATGTGTTCAAGCCGATGAAGGGTCACAACCTGATGCAGGCTATAGCACGTGTAAATCGTGTGTTCAAGGATAAAGAAGGCGGTCTTGTAGTTGATTATATAGGAATAGCATCTGCCTTGAAAGCTGCAATGAAGCAGTATACGGATCAGGATAGGAAGAATTATTCCAATATGGATGTCTCCAAGACGGCATATTTGAAATTCCAAGAAAAGCTACAAGTGTGTCGTGATCTGATGCATGGTTTTGATTACTCTGAGTTCCTTATCACAGACAGTGATCTTACAAGGGCAAATTTGATTACCGGCGGCGTTAATTTTCTTTCAGATCCGAAAATGGAGGAGACAAGAGATAACTATTTGACAGAATGCTATATGATGAAGCAGGCGTTTTCTCTGTCAAAGAGTATCGCAAATGCGGATGAACGTAGAGAGGAAGCATACTTTGAGACAGTCAGATCTGTACTGATAAAGA
This sequence comes from uncultured Lachnospiraceae bacterium, assembly GCA_910577275.1. Lineage (GTDB taxonomy): Bacteria > Bacillota > Clostridia > Lachnospirales > Lachnospiraceae > Suilimivivens. The sequence goes on along the minus strand of CAJTMW010000016.1, from coordinate 79,657 downwards.
TTGTAAAACCGGGACTAATATCGCTTAAGGAAATAACTGCTCAGATTAACGAGTTGTTAAAGCAGAGTGTTCAGAGCAATGGTATCATCAATCTATTTACGGATGTTGATAGGGAATTCAATCTGTTTAATATGGCATTTATGGAAGAAGTTGCAAAAATGCCGGAAAAGAATCTGTCTGTAGAATTGTTGAAGAAGCTCATTGCTGAACAGGTTCGTATATATAAAAGAACGAATGTAGTAAAATCCCAGCAGTTTTCTGAAATGCTGGATCGTATCGTGAAATCCTACCTAAATGGGATGCTCACGAATGAAGAAGTTATCACAGAATTAATGAAGATGGCTCAGGACATTTCCAATGCGCATAAAGTTGGAAACGAAATGGGGATTACGGATGAAGAATTGGCATTCTATGATGCACTTACAAAACCTGCAGCTATAAAGGATTTTTATTCAAATGATCAGCTTATTGCTATAACTAAAGAATTGACGGAAGAGCTTAGAAAGTCTAGGACAGTTGACTGGGAGAAAAAGGAATCTGCGAGAGCTGGTATGCGGCGCATGATAAAACGCCTGCTTAAGAAATATAAGTATCCACCTGAAGGAATGGAAGATACTATTCAAACGGTAATCAGTCAGTGCGAGATGTGGGTAGATATAGAAACATATCAACCGGATGATGGTGTGTCCGGATCAAAGAGAACTATGGCATATTTCAATGCCTATAACGGCATGAGCTAAGATCAGGAGGTATTATCATGGCAGATATCGGAAAGTTGACAGAGGTGGATGCCAGAGAGCTTTGGAAACATGAGCAGTATGATTTTTCCAATTGGCTTGCAAAGGAAGAGAATCTCGCATATCTGAATGACATCATCGGCCTTACATTGACGGATGTTAACAGGGAAGTATATGTTGGTCCATACCGATGCGATATTGTGGCGAAGGATGAGACTTCCAGTATTACCGTTATTGTCGAAAATCAGTTGGAAGGAACCAATCATGATCATCTTGGAAAGATTATTACTTACGCTTCTGGATTGAACGCAAAAGTAATGATTTGGATTGTTAAAGAGGCGTAGGAAGAGCATCGGGCAGCTATCGAATGGTTGAACAATAACACCAATAATGATGTGAACTTTTTCCTCATAGAGATCCATGCTTATAAAATAGGCGATTCCGATGCGGTTCCGAAGTTTGAGGTTGTTGAGAAGCCTAATGATTTCGTTAAACGGAGCAAGGCGAAGACAAATGACAGTGACTTGAATAAGAGCCAGGGGAGCGTTTCGCATTCTGGGAACAGTTTAATCAAGTTGTCATTGCATGCGGCAAGCCGTTTAATCTTAGGAAAGCAAGGACGGATCATTGGTGTGATGTTGCGATGGGAACCAGCGATGCGCACATCGCTATCGATCTTGTGAATAAGGATAGCCGTATTGTAGTAGAGTGTTATATAAGCGATAATAAAGACCTGTTTAATGCATTGGCAAATCACAAGGAAGAAATTGAAGCAGAGCTTGGGTTTAAGCTTATCTGGGATAGACTTGATGGAAAAAAGCTTTACGCATCAAGTATAGGATACAAGGGTTGAACTTCGATGATCATTCTAACTACAATGAGCTCATGAATCAGACAATAGACGCTACTGTGAAGATGCGGGATGTCTTTAAAAAATATATGTAAATGGAAAGAGGCGACTCCACGGCGGAGTTGCCTTTTCTTTCTGTATTAATCCTTACGATAAAACTCTGTGTTGTAACCATCGGCTCTCAAATTGATTCCCGGGAGCCACGGGGGAGCCTGCCCCATAATATCGCAGATTTCTTGATATTTTACGTCGTTTGGGCATTCAATCACGACTTCATCATGCACGTGTGCGACAATGTGCCGATCAGAGAGGTTTCCGATAGCGTAGCAGAGAAGATCCCGGGCGATGGCCTGGACGATGTTTTCAACAAACTTAGGGCCATAGCTTTCAATGCGGCAACAAGACGGCGGAGATGGCTTCCTGGAATCAGAAAAAATTGAGTGCGGAACTGTGTGACGTGGATTTCTGTGGGTATGATTTCGGGCAGCCGGAGACAGCGCTGCCGGATGATGGGGCAGAAAAGGACAGCCCGAGGACGATGACCTGTCCGTGTTGTGGGGAGGTGTTTGAGGTATGAAGCTGGAAAGACTGAAACTGGCGGAGGTTAAGCCTTATGGGAATAATCCCAGAAAAAATGATGGCGCGGTGAATGCCGTTGCGGAGAGTATCCGGCAGTGTTCCTACATTACGCCGATTATCGTTGATGAAAATCATGTGGTTATTGCGGGGCATACCAGATATAAGGCGTTGATGGCCCTAGGCGAAGATTCTGCAGAATGTTTGATATGTGACGGGCTGACGGAGGAGCAGAAAAAGAAGTACAGGTTTCTGGACAACAAGACCGGCGAGAAAGCTACATGGGATTTGATGAAGCTGGAAGTCGAGCTGTGGACAGTGTAATGAGCTGTCACTCGTATGTATTTTTTGAAAAAAATATTGTCTGCGGATAAAAAGATAGGAACTTTTGCAGCCTGCTTTTTTATCGGTAGATAATGCCGTGAAAGGGGGATTATGAAAAACGTAAATAGTCTGAAAAAGGTTGAAGTAATAAACGTAGTAAAAGAAAGATACGGAAGAAAACGGTTTGTAAGATATAAAACAGGGGCAGAGCTTTATGATATGAGCCAGAGTAGTTTTGAAGATTTGGCAGAAGAAGCGGGTGCAAAATACAAAATAGGTAAGATGGTATTAGTAAATTGCGAAATATTCGAGGAATACTTGGAAATGTTTCGTATGGGCAATAAGAAATAGTTATAGAAAGAGGGCTTGTAAGGGCTGACTTATTAAATGCAGAACAATAATGTTGACTTTATGTTCTGCATTTAGTATAATGGGGAAAAGAGGAAGGAGGTAAAATTCAATGGCAAAAATGGGGAGACCTAAAGTTGCATCCCCAAGAAAAGTTTCGGCAGGCTTCCGAATGAAAGAGGAGGACTATGAGAAACTGAAACGATTTGCCTCTGAACATAATTTAACCCAAACAGAAGCTATTGAGAAAGGCTTAGATTTGTTATACCAACAATATCAGAAAGCTGAACTCTGACTTGCAAACTCTCTTTCTTGAAGATATAGGAAGGAGAAGCATGGCAAAAGCAAGAAAAGACCTTAAAGGGAGAGCGCTTTGGAAAGGGGAATGTCAACGTGCATCTGACAAAAGATATGTTTATACATATACGGATGCGTATGGGAAACGTAGAAGCATTTATGCAAATGATTTAGCTGAACTCCGAAAGAAAGAACAGGAGTTGATGAAAGATCAGTTTGACGGAATTGATTCGGCAAAAGCCCATAATATTACGTTGAATAAGATGTTTGAGCGCTACATTGCTACAGAATATGATTTGCGTCCTAATACATTTCATACATACAAATATCTTTATTGGCATTATGTGGGAGAAATGCTGGGGAAGAAAAAGCTGATAGACCTTAGATATGCGGATATGGTTCATTTTTATTTCTATCTGATTGAGGAAAAACAGCTTAAAGTTCGTACTGTTGAATATATTCATATTGTTCTTCATTCTGTATTTGAAATGGCGATTAAAGATGAAATTATCCGGCAGAACCCGACACATGGAATTATGGCGCAAGTAAAGAAAAAAACGGGGTATTCAAGAGAAACAAAAAACCCTTTGACAATGGCGCAACAGCAAAGATTTATGAATTTTACTGCCAATGATCCTGTTCATGTAAAGTATGTACCGTTGTTCACTTTTTATCTTGGTACAGGCTGCCGTATGGGGGAAGCGTTAGGGCTACGGTGGGATGATGTTGATTTCGAAAATCGCATTATTCATATTACCCACGCTGCTAAGTACCGTCCGGGAACAGACGATAAGGCACAATGGATGATTACGGAGCCAAAAACAAAGGCAGGCATTAGGGATATTCCTATGATCGATCAGGTATATGATGCTTTAAAAGCGGAATATAAGGTACAACAGGAAAGAGGATTCCCCACTCCTACAATAAGCGGCATGACCGGATTCATATTTGTGAATGGGGAAGGCAGACTGCGCTCCCCAGAGGCAATTAACAGAGCAATCGACACAATAACAAGATGGTGCAACAAAGAGGAAGAGCAAAAAGCTCAGGAAGAAAATAGAGAACCCATTATCATCCCTCATTTCAGTTGCCACGTTTTTCGCCATACGTTTTGCACACGGTTTTGCGAAAATGAAACGAACATCAAGGTAATTCAGGAGATAATGGGTCATGCAAACATCTCTATAACAATGGATATATATGCCAAAGCTACGGAGGAAAAGAAAAAGCAAGCATTGGACGAATTGTCCAAAAACCTGAAAATTTTTTAGTATTGCAATTTAATATCTTCAAGGGAGTGTCTGACGCTGTTTCAAGATAAAAATTGACAACAATGTTGACAACAAATTTTATAAAAACCGTACTGAACAGTACCGAATAATACTTTTTTGAGAAACTGCTTAAAGTTTCTCCGGTTCCGGGTACTCTACACCGAAGGTATCGACGGTAACGCTCTGCATTACTTGATTTTCAAGGGGTCTGTCGGAATAATCGGTAGCTGTCTCAGCAATCTTATTTACCACATCCATACCTTCAATCACCTTCCCGAACGCCGCGTACTGGCCGTCAAGATGGGGGCTGGTCTTGTGCATGATGAAAAACTGGGAACCGGCGGAGTCGGGCATCATGCTTCTTGCCATGGAGAGAACGCCTTCCGTGTGCTTTAAATCGTTTTTCAATCCGTTTGAGGCAAATTCCCCTTTGATGCTGTAGCCGGGGCCGCCCATTCCGGTGCCCTCCGGGTCGCCGCCCTGAATCATAAAGCCTCGGATAACCCGGTGAAAAATCAGGCCGTCATAAAAGTTCTTGTTGATTAAGCTGATGAAATTATTTACGGAAACGGGGGCGATTTCGGGATAAAGCTCCGCTTTCATGATATCTCCGTTTTCCATGGTAAAGGTAACAACAGGATTTTGAGCCATATTTATTTACTTCCTTTCAATATATTATGTATAATAATAAGTATTGTAGCGGAAGTAATGCGACTTTTCAATGAAAAAATTTTTCAGGCAACGGAAATCAATTTTCGGATTTCAGGAGCAGGAAGGACTTTGAAATTATGAAAAAGACAGGAATATTATGCGCCAGCGATACAGAGCTGGAGCCGTTTTTGAAATATATACAATCGCCCCGGATTACAGAGAAAGCGATGCTGAAATTTTACTCCGGGTATATCGGGCGGACGGCTGTTGTGGCGGTATACAGCGGCGTCTGCAAGGTAAATGCCGCCATTGCCGCCCAGCTTTTGATAGACGTTTTTGATGTGGGCTGCATTATCAACGCCGGTACTGCGGGAGGAATGGACGAGAGGGTGCGGCTTTTCGATACTGTCATATCGGAGCGCATGGTTTACCATGATGTGGCTGAGGATATTTTGACGGAATTTCACCCGTGGTTAGAGGAAAACTGTTTCCGGGCGGACCGGGAATTATATGCCGCCGCCGAAAGGTACAGCCGGAAATCGGAATTTCCCATTTTGTTTGGCACAATGGTTTCGGGGGAACAGTTTATCGAAGATGAAAAGAGAAGCGAAATTAACAGAAAATTTGCGCCGCTTTCTGTTGATATGGAAACGGTGAGTATAGCGCATGTCTGTTATGTAAATAATATTCCGTTCCTGAGTGTGCGCACGGTTACGGATACGGCTGAGCATAAAGGGATAGAAAATTTTGAACAGAATTGTGAGGTTGCTTCCGGGCGGTCTGCTCAAATCGTTATTGGCATACTTGAGCAGTATAGTTAAATCAAGTGAATCTAAATGACAAGCGGGGTATTTTGGTGTAAAATTAATTTTGAAAAGGTGTGTTATTGAAGTTAACAGCCCGTGGTGTCAGCCGATGTCTGCTTGAAGCCGTCCGGCGCATGGCCTGCGGGAATGAAAGGACAGTGTAATGCTTAGATATGTTTTGTTTCTGCTGTCGGAGTATTATTATATGATTATGGAACCGCGCCTTCATGAAGTCCGCGATAAGGTTTCTTCTCATCAGGTAGAAGTGGTACTCCGAAAATTTTCGCCGGGCTCTGCAGATGCGGGCGGCGCCTGCCTGGCAGAAACGCTGATTATAACAGACGAACCGCAGGCGGCCCGGGAGATGCTTGCCGCCGGCGGTTATGTGGTGATTCTTTACCATGAAAAAAACAGGCATCTGGAATTTCCCGCCGTCAGGTACGGGGTGGAGGATGTGTTTATGCTGGAATACCAGTCCTATGAGGAAGCGTATAAAAGGCTGGCCGGTCTGCCCTGGGATATCCTTGAGACGGACAGGCTTCGGGTGCGCGAGAGCACGGTGGAGGATGTGGACGAGTTTTACCGTATTTATAAAGAGCCTTCCATCACCCTTTATATGGAAAATTTATATTCGGAGCGCGAGGCGGAGCTGGCCTATATGAGGGCTTATATCGACCAGATTTACGGGTTTTACGGTTACGGGCTCTGGACGGTGATACTCAAAAAAACCGGGCAGGTGATTGGAAAGGCCGGACTCAGCGTCCGGGAAGGATACGAAATGCCGGAGCTGGGATTTGTGATAGACGCCGGATATCAGCATCAGGGGTATGGCTTTGAGGTTTGTACGGCCATTCTGCGGTATGCCAAAAGCGAGCTTGACTTCGACGAGGTGCAGGCTCTTGTGAAAAAGGAAAACCGGATTTCCATGCGGCTTTTAGATAAGCTGGGGTTTGTGTTTATGCGGGACGTGACGGAGCGGGACAGCGACTATCGGCTGTATGTGAGGCATGCATGACGAACAGGAAAAAATTGCGCAAATTATTGACAAACCCCTCCCGATAACATACCATTAGAAGACAGACATACAGCGTGGTAAGCCTTAAGATTTGCTAGAATATAGAAGAAGTGAGGAAAAGCATGAATAAAGGAAAATATTACATCACAACGGCGATTGCCTATACATCGGGAAAACCGCATATCGGCAACAGCTATGAGATTGTCCTGGCGGACAGCATCGCCAGATTTAAGAGAAAAGACGGATACGAGGTTTATTTCCAGACGGGAACCGACGAGCATGGGCAGAAGATTGAGTTAAAAGCTCAGGACGCCGGAATCACGCCGAAGGAATTTGTGGACGGCGTTGCCGGAACCATCAAAGAGCTGTGGGATTTGATGAACACCTCCTACGACCACTTTATCCGCACCACGGACGAATACCATGAAAAGCAGGTGCAGAAAATTTTTAAGAAGCTCTATGAGCAGGGAGATATCTATAAAGGCTCCTATGAGGGGCTCTACTGTACTCCCTGCGAGTCTTTCTGGACGGAGTCTCAGTTAGTTGACGGCAAGTGCCCGGACTGCGGGCGCGAGGTGAAGCCGGCAAAGGAAGAAGCCTACTTCTTTAAGATGAGCAAGTATGCGGACAGGCTGATTGCGCACATCAACAGCCATCCCGAATTTATACAGCCGGTTTCCCGCAAGAATGAAATGATGAACAATTTCCTTCTGCCGGGACTGCAGGATTTGTGTGTTTCCAGAACCTCTTTTAAATGGGGGGTTCCTGTGGATTTTGACGATAAGCATGTGGTTTATGTGTGGCTTGACGCCCTCACCAATTATATCACGGGTATCGGCTATCACTGTGGGGAGGAAAGCACGGAGCAGTACCATAAGCTGTGGCCTGCGGACCTGCATTTGATTGGAAAGGATATCGTGCGCTTCCACACCATCTACTGGCCCATCTTCCTGATGGCCTTAGGGGAGCCGCTTCCGAAGCAGATATTCGGGCATCCCTGGCTTTTGCAGGGGGACGGCAAGATGAGCAAATCTAAGGGAAATGTGATTTATGCCGATGATTTGGTGGACTTTTTCGGGGTGGACGCGGTTCGGTATTTTGTGCTTCACGAGATGCCGTTTGAGAACGACGGAACCATTTCCTGGGAGCTTTTAGTGGAGAGAATCAACTCCGACCTTGCCAATGTCCTGGGGAACCTGGTGAACAGAACCATTTCCATGAGCAATAAATACTTCGGCGGCGTGGTGGCCGATAAGGGCTGCGCCGAAGTGGTGGACGAGGATTTAAAGGCGGTTGTGACGGGGACTTACGGAAGGGTTGCCGCAAAGATGGAGGAGCTGCGGGTAGCCGACGCGCTTACGGAAATTTTTGCCCTGTTCAAGCGCTGCAACAAATATATCGACGAGACGGAGCCCTGGGTGCTTGCAAAGAGCGAGGAGAAAAAGGAGCGCCTTTCCACGGCTCTCTACAATCTGGTGGAGAGCATCTTAATCGGCGCGTCCCTTCTCGAGCCCTTTATGCCGGAGACGGCACAGAAAATTGCGGGGCAGCTAAACGGAGAGCTGCGCGGCTTTGACAGGCTGGGCGAGTTTGGCCTGTACCCGTTGGGAAATCAGGTGACGGAAAAGCCGGAAATCCTCTTTGCAAGGCTGGACGTAAAGGAAGTGACGGAGAAGGCGGAGGCCATGTTTGCGGAGAGAAAAGCCGCCGGAGCCGTATCCGGTGCGGGAAGCGATGGTGAAGCCGCAAAAGCGCAGGAGGGCGGCGGTGAAGCGGGCGCCGCGGAGGCCGGTGACAAAGAGGAAAATGTGATTGATTTGGAGCCGAAGGAGGAAATCACCTACGACCTGTTTGCAAAGATGCAGTTTCAGGTAGGAGAGATTATCGCCTGCGAGGAGGTTCCCAAATCAAAGAAGCTCCTTTGCTCGAAGGTAAAGATTGGAAGCCAGGTAAAGCAGATTGTTTCCGGCATCAAGGCGTATTACAGCCCGCAGGAGATGGTAGGTAAAAAGGTGATGGTGCTGGTAAACTTAAAACCCGCGAAGCTGGCAGGCGTTCTCTCGGAGGGGATGCTTCTGTGCGCGGAGGATGAGGAAGGAAAGCTGGCGCTTGTTGTGCCGGAAAAGGAAATGCCGGCGGGGGCGGAAATCTGCTGACAGCATGATGTACGGCTTGCGATGGCTGTGCCGCCGTCTGCGCGACGGAATTTCAGTGGAAAGCGGAGAAGCTGTTGCACAGACGGTGGCAGAAAGCGGAAAATCCGGCGGCAGCGCCGGTGCGTTTTTCGAGGGGCGGATAAAGTTGGGAGGTTACAATGGTAAAAAAGGAAGAATTTACGTTTGATTCCAGGGATGGAGCTACGAAAATACATGCAGTCAGATGGGTGCCGGAGGGAAAGGTGGTATGTATTCTCCAGATTATCCACGGAATGGCGGAGTATGTGGAGAGGTATGAACAGCTTGCGCAGTATCTGGGGGAAAAGGGGATACTGGTGACCGGCGACGACCATTTAGGGCATGGAAAGAGCGTGGGGGAGGAAGGCGCTTACGGGTATTTCTGCGAGCAGGACCCGGCGACGGTGGTAGTGCGGGATGTGCATCGCCTGAAAAAGATAACCCAGGAGGAATATCCGGGAATCCCCTATGTGATTTTAGGGCACAGCATGGGCTCTTTCATTCTGCGCAATTATCTGTTCCGGTACGGGACGGGAATCCAGGGCGCGATTATATGCGGAACCGGCTCTCAGCCTAAGGCCCTTGTAAAGCTCTGCAAGCTGATAACGGCGGTGCAGGGAGCGTTTCTGGGGCAGAAGCATGTGGCAAAAATGATTGATAAGCTGGCTTTCGGCTCCTACAACGACAGGATTCCCGATGCCAGGACGCCTTTCGACTGGCTGTGCACGGACGAGGGCGTGGTGGACGCTTATATGAAGGATAAGCTTTGCGGCTTTACTTTTACGGTAAACGGCTTTCAGACGCTGTTTACGCTTCTTGACCGTTTGAATCAGGAGGAGAATCTTCTGGCGATGCCGGGAGCGCTTCCGGTACATTTTATTGCGGGAGATATGGACCCGGTGGGCAATTACGGAGCAGGGGTGCGGAAGGCATGCGAGGATTTCCGCAGGGCCGGTATGTCAAGGGTTTCCATTAAGCTCTATCCGGGAGCAAGGCACGAGCTGCTCAATGAGAAAAACAGGCAGCAGGTGTATGAAGATATTTATCCATGGATATTGGAGAGAGTGAAGGAATATCAATTATAAAAAACGAAAAACGAGGAGAAAGAATGATAAGAAAAATTTCAGCGGTTTTGGCCGTCTGCATGGCGCTGTTTCTGGCAATGCCGGGTAATGTGTCCGCCGCGGAGGCGGACGGGGGCGGAGCGGCCGATATCATGGAGCAGGTAAAGCGGCAGCTGTCGGCAGTCTTCGAGGAGGTAGACGAGGAAACGGCAAACGAGGTCTTTTCTTTTCTGAAGGAACAGGTGCAGGAGGGAAATCTGAGCACCCGGGAAGGAATTGAAAACGCGATTAAAGAAGGCGAGGGAAAGTTTGGCGTTACCATCAGCAAAGAGGATGCCGGGGAACTGGTTGCCACCATGGAAAAGCTGGAGAATTTGGGATTTTCCGCGGAATACATCATAGATAAGACCCAGGGGCTTTATCAGGAATACGGAAATGATTTTGTGGAGCATGTGGACGAGGTTGTGACCGGCGCGGTGAAGAACGCAGCTTCAAACGCGGTCAGCGGTTTTTTTACAAATCTGAAAAATTCCGTTAAGAATTTTTTCAGTAATCTGTTTTCATAAAAAGTAAAAGAATAAAATAAGGATAGTTCTGTAAAAATAGATAACATGTCAGAAAAATACGGAGGTGTTATATGAAAATTGCGTTTTACGGGACGAAGCCTTATGACAAAACATGGTTTGAACCGATGGGAAAGGAATATGGCTTTGACATTCATTTTATCGAGGCGTCCTGCAATCAGGAAACCATATTCATGGCGAAGGGGTACGATGCAATCTGCATTTTCGTCAATGATTATGTAAATGCCGAAATGATAGACGCGCTCTATGAAATGAAGGTCAAGGCCATTTTGCTTCGGAGCGCCGGCTACAATAACGTGGATGTGAAAGCGGCGGAGGATAAAATTGTGCTTCTGCGTGTTCCCAGCTATTCCCCGGAATCGGTGGCGGAGTTTTCCATGGCGCTTTTGCTTACCGTGAACAGGCTGACCCACAAAGCCTACAACAGGACAAGGGAATTCAACATGAGCCTGAACGGCCTTATGGGAGCCGACCTGTTTGAAAAGACGGCGGGCGTCATCGGTACGGGAAAAATCGGGCAGGCCATGATTAAGATATTAAATGGCTTTCAGATGCGGGTGATTTGCTACGACCCGTATCCGGTGGAGGGAATCGAGGCGGAGTATGTGGACCTGGAGGAGCTTTTTGAGCAATCGGATGTCATCTCCCTGCATTGTCCTCTCAATTCCGGCACAAAGCATATCGTCAACAGGAGGTCCATTGCTGCCATGAAAAAGGGCGTCTACCTTATCAATACATCGAGAGGCGGGCTGATTGACACGGAAGCGCTGATTGAGGGAATGCTCGAAGGAAAATTCGGGGGCGTGGGACTTGACGTTTACGAGGAGGAGGAGGGCGTCTTTTACGAGGACCGTTCCGGGGAAATTATCACGGACGAAAATCTGGCGCGCCTTATGACCCTGCCTAACGTTCTGGTGACCTCCCACATGGGATTTTTTACCAGGGAGGCTATGCACGCCATTGCCAAAACCACCCTTGAGAACGCCTATGCCCTTGAAAACGGACTTCCTCTGGTGAATCAGGTAATGAAATAAAAGTTTTGGAAATAAAAATGATGCCGGTTCATTGATTGTAAAGTGGGAGGGAATCTGTTATAATAAAATATCTGTAGTTTGAAAGGGCAGTTCAATGGACGAGGGGATATCTTTTGAAATACGCCTGGCGGACCAGGACGAATGGGAAGATGCTATGGGGCTGGCGTGGAAAACCTTTCTGGAATTTGAAGCGGGCGATTACACGCCGGAAGGCGTCAGGAGCTTTGAGGATTTTATAACGGACACAGGACTTAAGCGGATGTTTCTTTCGGGGGACTACCGGCTGCTTGCCGCTTATATCCGGGGCAGAATGGTGGGAATGATTACGCTGCGGAACAGGTGTCACATCTCTCTCCTTTTTGTAGATAAAAGATATCACAGACATGGAATCGGAAGGGCTCTGATAGAACAGATGGCGCGTTATGTGAAGGATGAATGCCGGCTTACGGTGAATGCCTCGCCCTACGGCGCCGCTTTTTACCGCAGGCTGGGCTTTCGGGACCTGGGGCCGGAGCGGCGGCAGGACGGAATCATATTCACGCCAATGGAATACATCATTTCGGGAAGGTAAGGCTTATGGAATACATTCACAGTAAAGATATTTTTTTATTAATGAGAGACACCTTGAAGCTGGTGGACAGAAGGGCCATGGACCATGGCTCGAGGGTGGCGTATTATCTGTATAAGATGCTGGAATGCAAGGGTGGCTACGAGAAATATGAGCTGGCGGATTTTGCGTTCATGGCGTCCATGCATGATATCGGCGCGTATAAGACGGACAATCCGAAGGATATGCTCCAGTATGAGCTCAGGACGTCCCTGCCCCATTCCACCTACGGTTACCTTGTGTTCAAGCACCTTTCCCCTATCAGTGAGCTGGCGCCGGTGATTCTTTACCACCACACGGATTACGCCCAGCTAAAGACGCTGAACTTCGGGTATAAGGACATCACGGCCTACTTAAATCTGGCTGAGAAGGTTGACATTTATTCCGTGGCTCTGGGCGATAAGTTCGAGCTTTCCATGTTTGACAAGCAGGCGGAAAAGGTGGTCAGCCGGGAAGCGCTCAGGCTGTTCCAGAAGGCGGTTGACGATTTTGACGTGCTCACAAAGGTGAGGAAAGGACAGTACAAAGAAGAACTGGACGACATTATCAGCTATCTGATTTTTAATAACGACGATAAGAAGAAGTATCTGGAAATGCTGATGTACTGCCAGGGGTTCCGCCGGGAATCCGCAGTCGTCAATACGGTGACCTGCATGTGTATCGCGGAGAGCCTTGCCCAGAGGATGGGCGTGGGCAGTCTGGACAGGGAGGAAATGTACTACGGAGCCCTTCTCCATGATATCGGCATGGTGGCGATACCCAATGAGATTATCGACGCGCCAAGGCCATTGACGGAGGACGAGTACAAAAAGGTGAGAATGCACGTCCATGTGGCGGAGAAGGTTTTACATAGCAGAATGGCGCCGGAGGTGGTGGAAATCGTGGCCGCCCATCATGAAAGATGCGACGGGAGCGGTTATCCGAGAGGGCTGAGGGAGGCGCAGATGAATATTCGTCAGGAAATCGTACAGCTTGCGGACGCTGTAACGGCGCTTCTGGATAAGCGGTCTTACAGGGCGGCCTTCACGGAACAGGAAATGCAGGATATCATCAGGCAGGACTCGGAAGCCGGAAAATACGACAGGGTCATCGTGAAGACATTCTTCGATTACTATGAAGAAATCATGCAGCACATGAAAGAGCGGGTGGAGGAGATACTTACCACCTATCGCAAGATTAACAGACAATTTAGACAGGTTTCCGGCAAGATGAAAAGCAATCATTAGGAGGAAAAGTTAAGTGGGAAAATTATTTGACCTGGAAAGCCCTTTGTTTTCCGGTTTGAACAAGATGGCGGATTTGATTTACTTAAATTTACTGACGCTTGTCTGCTGCATTCCGGTTATCACCATAGGGGCGTCCATGACAGCTTTAAATTACGTGGTTTTAAAAATGGTAAGAAATGAGGACAGCCATCTTACACGGCAGTTTTTTAAGTCCTTTAAGCAGAATTTTAAACAGGCGACGATTATCTGGCTGATTATTCTGCTGGCAATTATTGTTCTGGCCGGGGATTTTTACATTTTTACATATTCCGGCGTTACGTTTCCGCTGTGGCTTAAGGTTGCGTTCCTGGCTGTGGCAATCGTGGGGCTTATCGGGATTATGCATGTATTCCCGGTTCTTGCCAGATTTGACAACACCACCAAAAATATTTTTAAAAATTCTCTCTTTATGGGAATTTTAAGCTTTCCCAAAACGGTTCTTATGATAATATGCTGGATTATCCCTTTTGTCCTGATGCTGTTTGCCGTAAAAATCCTTCCCGTGGTGTTCTGCCTTGGAATATCGGGCCCGGCTTTTGTCTGCGCCCTTCTCTATAACAAGACGTTTAAGCGCTTCGAGCCCGAGGAGGACGGAATCGTCAGCGACGAGGAGTGGACGATTGCCCCGATAGAAGGCGGGGAATCGGAGGAAATTTCGGGAAATGCTGAGACAGCCGGCGAAACGGACGGGCCTGCCGGGGCAATGGAAGAAGTAAAAGTGTCCCAAGGGGCTTTTGAAGCGGCGGAGGAAGCCGAAAAGCCGGAGGAAATTTCTCTTGCAGGAGCGGAAAAAAGGGAAACAGAATAAAGTTTGTACAAAGTGCCTATTGATGGCTGGCATTTGTTGGCCAGATTGCCACTCGCTGTAAAATCGTTCATCTAATGTAAGCATTTTTGACAACGGATGATAAAATCTTTGTGGAATAGTGGCATAGCCAGAAACGGTAATTTCATGTATACTGATTTCAGACTTGATTGTGAATTAAAAATTTAAGGAGGCAAATAACAATGGCAAGTTTATCTTTAAAAAACATCTGCAAGGTGTATCCTAACGGATTTGAAGCTGTAAAAGATTTCAATCTTGAAATTGCAGATAAAGAGTTTATTATCTTCGTAGGCCCTTCAGGATGTGGTAAGTCTACCACACTTCGTATGGTAGCCGGTCTGGAAGACATTTCTTCCGGCGAACTTAAGATTGGTGACAGGGTTGTCAATGATGTTGAGCCTAAGGATAGAGATATCGCGATGGTATTCCAGAACTACGCTCTGTATCCTCATATGTCAGTTTATGATAACATGGCATTCGGCCTTAAGTTAAGAAAAGTACCGAAAGATGAAATTGACAAGATGGTTAAGGAAGCAGCTAAGATTCTTGACCTGACAGCTCTGCTTGACCGTAAGCCGAAGGCTTTGTCCGGTGGTCAGAGACAGCGTGTTGCTATGGGACGTGCTATTGTTCGTAGCCCTAAGGTATTCCTTATGGATGAGCCTCTTTCCAACCTGGACGCAAAGCTGCGTGTTCAGATGCGTATAGAGATTGCAAAACTGCACCAGAGACTGGGCACCACCATCATCTACGTAACACATGACCAGACAGAAGCTATGACGCTGGGCGACAGAATCGTAGTTATGAAGGACGGCGTTATCCAGCAGGTAGATACCCCTCAGAATCTGTATGAGAAGCCGGGCAATCTGTTCGTTGCCGGATTCATGGGTTCACCTCAGATGAACTTCCTTGACGCTACTGTAGAAGTGAGCGGCGATGTTGCAAGCCTTAAGGTTGCCGGCAAGAGCATTCCTCTCCCTGCTGCAAAATCCAAGAAGTTAATCGACGGCGGCTATGCAGGCAAGAAGGTTACCTTTGGTATCCGTCCTGAGGATGTATATGATGCTCCTGAAGTTGTTCAGAACGCTAAGTGCGTATTCGAGTCAACCGTCAGAGTATACGAGTTGCTCGGCGCAGAAGTTTATCTGTACTTTGATTTGGAAGAGTTCCCGATTACTGCAAGGGTTGATTCCCGTACATCCGCAAGACCTGGCGATACAATTAAATTCTGCTTCGATGTTGAGAAGATTCACGTATTCGACAAAGAGACAGAGCAGACAATCACAAACTAATAAGAATATGATGGGAAGCACTCCGATAAGGGGTGCTTCTTTTTATCAATAGGCTGTTGCTGATTGGAGGTAGGAATATGGGAAGTTATCTGAATCCGGGAAACAAGGGATTTTGCGAGAGCCTGAATTCTGCAATATATGTAGATAAGTCGGGGCTTATCGAGAAAACGAATACCCTTATAAATACAAGGCAGAAATTTGTGTGTGTCAGCCGTCCGAGACGTTTTGGAAAATCAATGGCGGCAGATATGCTGGCGGCATACTATGGCCGGAATGATGATTCTTCAAATTTATTTGACAATCTGATAATCAGTGAGTCCCAATCATATAAAACCCATCTGAACCAATACGACGTCATTAAAATCAATATGCAGGAATTTTTAAGCGTAACCCGAAGTATGGATGAGATGCTGTCAATGCTCAAAAGGTATCTGGTTTTTGATTTGACAGAGTGTTTTACGCAGGTACATTTTCGTGATAAAGACAACCTGATTCAGGTGATGAAGGATATTTTTGCCGGGACAGGTCATTCTTTTATCATTTTGATTGATGAATGGGATTGCTTTTTCAGGGAGTATCAACAGAATACATCTGCGCAAAAGCAATATCTTGATTTTCTGCGGGTGTGGCTGAAAGACCAGGATTATGTGGCGTTGGCATACATGACAGGTATTTTGCCGATTAAGAAGTATGGTTCCCATTCAGCCCTTAATATGTTTACAGAGTATTCTATGACGGAGCCGGGGAATCTGGCGGAATATTTTGGCTTTACGGAGGAGGAGGTAAAGGCGCTCTGTATTGCCAATAAGATAAGCTTCGAGGAGGCGAAGGCCTGGTATGACGGCTATCGCTTATTCACACATACGGAAGACGAGAATATCTGTTATTCTATGTATAGCCCAAAGTCTGTAGTGGAGGCAATTCTTCGGCATAAGTTTGGAACATACTGGAATCAGACAGAGACCTATGAAGCTCTTAAGGTTTATATTCAAATGGATATGGATGGGCTAAAGGATGCCGTGGTCAGGATGCTTGCGGGGGAAGAGGTACGCATTAGTACAGGGACATTCAGTAATGATATGACGACCTTTGCAATAAGAGACGACGTTTTGACGCTTTTGGCGCATCTGGGATATCTGAGTTACAACAGCATTGCTGAAACGGTTAGGATTCCCAACAAAGAGGTTTCACAGGAGTATGTGAATGCAATCAGAACCATGGACTGGCATGAGGTGATGCATTCTCTGGAGGCGTCAAGAAAGCTTTTGGAGGCCTTATGGAAAATGGATGGAGAGGCTGTGGCGGAGGGCATTGCCCGCGCCCACAGTGAGATTTCAATCCTTCAGTATAATGACGAAAATTCACTCAGCTGTACAATCAGTCTGGCGTTTTACTCTGCCAGAGAATATTATACAGTTGTCCGTGAGATGCCCGGCGGAAAAGGTTTTGCAGACCTTTGTTTTATCCCGAGAAAACTCTATGGGGATAAGCCGGCGGTGATTATCGAACTTAAATGGGACAAAGCGGCATCCGGCGCTATTGCACAGATGAAGGAAAGACGTTATGTAGAGGCTTTGGAAGAATACAGGGGAAACATTCTTCTTGTGGGAATCAATTATGACAGGAAGTCAAAGACACATACCTGTGAAATTGAGGAAGTGCAGAATTTTAACTGAATGTTTAGTTGCAAACACTCCAAAAAGTCTGTTATACTATAGCTATATTTGGAAAGGACGTGATAAAATGATTTCTACACAGATTATATTAAACTGCATTGAAGAGCTTAGAAACATCACAAAAGTTAATCTGGCCGTGTTTGGGCTGGACGGGCTTCCGGTAGCGTCCACTTTTGACAGCGGCGACATAGCGCCAGAGCTTCTCACCAGCTTTGCGGATTCACCGGCGGACAGTCAGGTGATAGGCAAGGACCACCTGCTTAAGGTGGCGGACGAAAATGAGCCGGCATATATACTGGTGGCAAGGGGCAGCAATGACGAAGCTTATCTCATAGGGAAAATAGCGGTGAGCCAGCTACAGCAGCTGATAACCGCTTATAAGGAACGCTTTGACCGCAATAATTTCTTCCAGAATCTGTTGATGGATAACATGCTTTTAGTGGATGTGTATAACCGCGCGAAGAAGCTCCATATAGATGTAGTGGTTCCAAGGGTTGTCTATATTATCGAGACAAGGACGGAGAAGGACACCACGGCCATGGAATTTTTGAGAGGTATGTTTTCCTCACAGTCCGGGGATTTCATTACGGCTGTGGACGAGAGCAGCGTAATCCTTATTAAATCCCTGGAGGAGGGAGACGGCAGCGAGGTAATCGAGCAGACGGCCCAGACGATTGTTGACATGATGAGCACGGAAATCATGATGAATGTCAGGGTGGCATACGGGACTGTGGTTCAGGAGCTTAAGGATGTCTCCAAGTCTTATAAAGAAGCCATGATGGCGCTGGACGTGGGTAAGATTTTCTATGTGGAGAAAAAGGTGAACTCCTATGGAAGCCTTGGAATCGGCCGTCTGATATATCAGCTTCCGGCAAATCTCTGCCGGATATTTATCGAGGAAATTTTCGGCGACAATGACCCCGGCAATTTTGACGAGGAAATCGTAACCACCGTCAATAAGTTCTTTGAAAACAACCTGAATGTGTCGGAGACGTCCAGACAGCTTTTTGTTCACCGCAACACCCTTGTGTACCGGGTTGAAAAGCTGCAAAAGAGCACGGGACTCGATGTGCGTACATTTGACGACGCGCTGACGTTTAAGATTGCCATGATGGTTTATAATTATATGAGATACTTAAACCTGCTGGATAAATAGCAAAGTTAACAGAATGGAATAAGCAGCCTTATTTCCGAATACAATAGTACATGACTGTTGGGAGGGATAAGGTTGCTTTTATATGAAAAAAAGATAGGGTATTTGTCGGTTTACCAGGATGGCGAGAGAAAATCCTCTGCAGGATTTTTGAGAATCGAGAGGGAGAGAAGCGCCTGCAGGCTGGAAATACATATTAAAAAAAACGCAGAAGTATATAATGGAAATTATATGTTACTGCTGATTACCAAAGACGGAGAGCTGCCTTGGGGAACCGTGACGATAAGGAAAGAGGAAGCCTTTGCGGAAAAGATTTTTCCCGTGCGGGGGGACATGTTCTGTCTTGAGAGCGGGCAGGTCAGGGAAGAAGATGTCTGCGGCATAGCAATCAGGCTGGGAGAAGGATGGAAGATATCCGGCTGCTGGAAGGAAAACGCTAGCCTTCAAAGGGCATACCAAAAGGCGGAACAAAAGGCAGAGAGGGAAGCGGAGGAGGAAGAACCGGCTTACAGAGAAAAGGGCTCCCGCCAGACGGAGGACGCTCGGGGGACGGGAAGTAAGGCAGAGAATACAAAATTCCCGGGAAAGACCAATAAACAGGGGGACGGCTTCGGCAGAGAAGAGTATGACAGGCCGTTTGCGGGGAGACGGGCCTTTAGTGCAGATTTGGCGGAAAGTTCGGAAGCGGCGTATGCCTCCATGGAAAATCCGGCTTTACATGCGGCAGGCGGCAGCCGGTCAGAGGATAAGTGGACGCGGCTGCAAAGAAGCTATAAGACGGTTCATCCCTTTGGCGACGAGAGGACGTTTCTATCCGTCGAGCTGCGGGATTTCCATCTTCTGACGGCACCTTACCAGAGGCTTGCAAACAACAGCTTTCTTTTGCATGGTTTTTATAATTACAGACATTTGATTCTGGGACCGGATAAAGAGCTGGGAGACAGCAACGGATTCTGCTTTTATCTGGGCGTGCCGGGCACCTACTTTGAGCGGGAAAAAATGGTGGCGGTGATGTTCGGGTTTGAAGGATTTGAGTGCAGCGGAGCCGTGGAAAACGGAAAATTCGGGTATTATATGCGCCGGGTGGAAGTAGGGTGAGAGGAGCCTGTCAGGAAAAAAGCACAGGGAGGCTCTTTCAAGGTATGCGTTATCGGACAGGCAGATAGCAAAGGATATGAAAAAAGCTCTACCCTCCGGGAAACTGCCATGCGTTACCTGTGCAGCCGGCTCGAACCAGGCGCCCTTGCGGCACATGGAAGATTCCGCTTAGTGCTGCTTTGTTCCCAACCTGACACGATTCACGGATTTCCATTGCGCAAGACCCGATTGTCAAACGCCGCTTACGCAGGGCAGCCATGACAGCTTCCCGCAGAATAAAGCTACTGCTGATAGTATAGGGGCTTTTGGGGCGTTTGTCAACTGTCCCATGGAAATCAGACTACTAATTATTACAATGAAGTATTAAGCGGAGAGAAAAGATGACAGAGCAGGAAAAGTACATGCGGGCGGCCATCAGGCAGGCAAAAAAGGCCTACGACTTGGGAGAGGTTCCTATCGGCTGTGTGATAGTATATGAAGGAAAAATCATAGGACGGGGCTATAACCGCAGAAATACAGACAAGAATACTCTGGCCCATGCGGAGATTACCGCTATTAACAAGGCCAGCAAGAAGGTGGGGGACTGGCGTCTGGAGGGCTGCACCCTTTATGTGACCTTGGAGCCCTGCCAGATGTGCGCCGGAGCCATTGTGCAGGCCAGGATTGACGAGGTGGTGATGGGCAGCATGAACCCCAAGGCGGGCTGCGGAGGTTCTATTTTAAATCTTCTTGAAATGCCCGAGTTTAACCATCAGGTCAAGGTTACAAGGGGCGTGATGGAGGAGGAATGCTCCTTATTGCTGACACAGTTTTTCAAGGAGCTGCGGGTGCGCAATAAGCTGGAAAAAGAGCAGCGGAAAAAACAGGCGGATGATGAGGGGTAATTATCATCCGCCGTTGGCGTCACCATATATTTTCAGGCTTTTTCTTCCACAATATTCTGCATCCAGACATTGCTTTTCACCATGAAAAATCCCAGAATCACTTTGAAAAACTCCGTAAACTGAACGAGGAAAAATACCGTGGCAATCGGCAGCGCAGTGCGGTTTGCCAGCACCCAGGCAAAGGGAATCACCAGCACCCAGGTATAAACGCTGTCAAAGAGAAATGTCACGATAGTTTTTCCGCCCGAGCGCAGGGTAAAATAGGCACAGTGGGCAAAGGCGCATAAGGGCATAACCAGAGCGGCAATTACGATAAAGGTACGGGCAAGAGCCTTGATGCTTTCCTCCGTCTTATAAATAGAGGGGAAAAATCTGCCCACGGCTATCATAAGGGCGGCGATGACCGCACAGGAGAAAACGCTGAAAAAAATCATCTTGTTATCCGCATCCTTCGCCTCCTCCTTTTTGCCGGCGCCAAGGAGCTGCCCCACCACAATGGCGATACAGCCGCCCAACTGGATATATACGGTATTAAACAGGTTGCAGATGGTGGAAGAAATATTCTGGGCGGCCACAACCTCAAGACCCCGGACGGCATAGCACTGGGAAATTACGGCCATGCCGGAAGCCCAGAGCATTTCATTAATCATTAAAGGAGAGCCTTTGATTAAAATTCCCTTAAGCGTGTGCCATGGAATTTCAAAGCTTCTGTATGCGCCCACAATGTAGGGATTTTCTTTTTTATGCCGGTGAGTCCAGATGACGACAATGGAAAACTCCACAAAGCGGGCGATTACCGTCGCAATGGCCGCTCCCCTGATGCCCAGGGCGGGACTGCCGAAAACGCCGAAAATCAGTATGTAGTCCAGAACAAGGTTCGTGGCGACTGCGGCAATTCCGGCCAGCATGGGAATAAAGGTCTGCCCGGTTTCGCGGATGGTACTGATGTAAGCCTGGCCCAGCGCAAAGGGGAGCAGGCCAATCAGCATGATTGCCAGATATTCTTTTCCATATTTCAGGGCGAGGGTGATGTCGCCCACGCTCCCGGTGTCGTTTAAGTAGAGGGAAATCAACTGCGTATCAAAAAATCCGAACAGCAAAAGAGCAACTCCCGCAATCAGAAGGCATATGTACAGCTTAAAGCGGAAAGCATGCTTCTGCCCCTCGTAATCCCCTTTTCCGTAAAACTGCGTACCGAAAATACCGGCCCCTGAGACGCCGCCGAAAATACAGATATTAAAAACAAACATAAGCTGATTGACAATGGCAACGCCGGACATCTGCTCCGTGCCAATCTGCCCTACCATGATGTTGTCCAGAAAGCTTACAAAGCTGGTGATGGCGTTTTGGACAATCATGGGAACCGCAAGATAAAGCACATACCTGTAAAATTCTCTGTCGCCTATAAATTTTTTCTTAAACTTTCTCCACATGATAAATTCTCCCTTCCCTGATTGGCTGGAAGCCAGCGGTAGTTTTTGCCTGCAGTTCCTGTTAAAGAAACGTTAAAATTAACACCTCTGTAAAAGGTGCATGTCAGACCATTTTAATAGAAACTTCATATGCCGTCAATACATAAAAATAAACAAAATGGATTGACTTGTATTTTTTTACACAGTATAATAAGGAAGTCTGAAAGATTCGGGGAAGCCTGAAGAATTTCAAAGAATAATGAGGAGTCGTATCGAAGCGGTCATAACGGGGCGCACTCGAAATGCGTTTGCCCTCCGGGGCACGAGGGTTCGAATCCCTCCGACTCCGCCAGAAGTCTACGTCCACAAGCGGGTTTGTCGTTTGTGGACTTTTTTCGTACCCGGCAGCAGGAAGGATTCTAATCTTTCTAAATATGGTCGCACAAACTCAGGCTTTCGTTTTCCTGACACTCGAAATATCTCTGGTGCTTCTATTCGGACTCGTATTCGCTCTCACAAGCACAATAAATACTACAACAATTATACACAATGTAACGATGCCTGCCATTGTTGAATACATTGTCATTTTCGGAAATTGTTCAAATTTTAACATATAGGTTACTAAGGCATTGGGAAAATTCACAAAATAGGCAACAATCAAGTTGTTTCCGGAAAGTTTATAAGCAGCAGCAACCCCAATTCCAACGGCGAACAGCAAAAGAATATCCTCAAAGGTACGAAATCCCGGATAGCCCACATGGTAAAGCGAAAACATCAATCCGGAAACCAGAATTGCGGTTATTGTACCAAATTCTTTCTCAAAGTTATTTTGAAAAAATCCACGGAATAAAAACTCTTCAAAAAAGGTTGTCATAATCAGCGGCACAATCCCCATAGGAAGCAAGTTCCATGGAATAATTCCACCTTTAGCCACTATGGGAATAATCTGTCCGCCAATCGAAAAAGCGATAAATACTACTAAGATGAAAACTTGCTTTTTTCCAGGTGCTTTAATCCCAAGAAAGTTAAATACATTTTCCTCTTTCCGTAATAAGAAAAAGGGAATTAAAAAGCTAAACAATAGACCATACAGGACATTATAGAAGCAAAAATAGTATATCGGTTTAAGAAGCAAGTTTGCACAAACAATACAAAGAACTAATAGTACTTCTAATGTTGATGCCATAAAATTGTTTTTATCTTATTCACTCTGCTTTATTCCCTCACTTTTATTCAAATGCCTTATTTCTAATATCTTGCATATTTACGCCCTTTATATTGCATAAACTCACCCTCTGAAAGCAAACAATCCCTTGATGCAGGATATGCCTTAACTTTGAATTTGACAACAACGAATATGTAGTAACACAAAAACCTCCTGTTATTTGGCTTCCTGTAAAGATAATAACTTTTCCATCTCGTGTTGCATCGTACTCCAACAATGTTTTTAAGTCTTATTTAAATGGTTATTTACCGTTAGAACGCCCCATGTTTTTTGGTTGGCAGGTGGTTAAAATTTCCTAATATAAATATTGCAACAGCGTCAATCAGTTTTGGCTACATATGTATTGGCTTCGGAGGAATTCTAACCCTCGTTTTCCGGAGGGCAAACGCGTTTCAGGTACGCTGCTGTCAATGAAATTTATTTGATTTTGGCGGCTTTGCATTGTGAGATGTTAAAAATTGAACTATAATAGTTTTCATAAATATATTATGAAAAGGAAATTTAAGAGTGAATCAGAATTTTTATAATGAAATCAGAAATATATTGCTTTCTGCAAGAAACAAGGTCTACCAGACTGCTAATTTTGCAATGGTAGAAGCATATTGGAATATTGGAAAATCTATCATAGACGAGCAGGGCGGAAACGAAAAAGCGGAATATGGCACAGGACTGCTGAAAGAACTTTCCAGGCAGATGACAAATGATTTTGGGAAAGGTTTTACGGTTACTAATTTAAAATATATGCGGCAGTTTTATTTGACTTTTCCAAATGGTCACGCACTGTGTGACGAATTGAGCTGGACACATTATAGGCTTTTGATGAAAGTAGAAAACGATAATGCAAGAGAGTTTTATATGCAGGAAGCGGTAAAATCCGGGTGGAGTACCAGACAGCTTGAACGTCAGATAAATACTTTTTTCTATGAAAGGCTGTTATCCAGTAAAAATAAAGAAAAGGTCGCTGATGAGATTCAGAGACTGGAAACGGCGAAAACACCTGAAGATATTATACGTGACCCCTACGTACTTGAATTCCTTGGGCTGAATCCGAATGATGATTTCTATGAGAGCGATTTGGAACAGGCTTTAATTACCCATTTGCAGAAATTCCTGTTAGAACTTGGCAGAGGATTTTCCTTTGTCGCCAGACAAAAGAGAATTACCTTTGACGGACGCCATTTCTGGATTGACCTTGTATTCTATAATTATATATTGAAGTGTTTTGTGCTGATTGACTTGAAAATTGGAGACTTGACCCATCAAGACTTAGGTCAGATGCAGATGTACGTCCATTATTATGAGCGGGAACTGATGAACGAGGGAGATAATCCGCCGATTGGCATTGTGTTGTGTGCGGATAAGAGCGAATCGGTGGTCAGATTCACTTTGCCAGAGAATGAGACACAGATATTCGCATCGAAGTATAAATTGTATTTGCCCAGCGAGGAAGAGCTGTTGCAGGAATTAAGGCGGGAATATCGGGCGTTGGAGGATGGAAAGATTGATAAAATTGAAAATACGGAACTCGAATAATTCAATAAATAAATGGTCAAGTGAATTTTAGATGCGATAAGGAGGAGAAAAATGAAACAGTTTTTATATCTTGATACTGATATAGTAAATTCCATAATTGCACAGTCAGACCAAGGTCTGATACAGTCATTTACGGATGAACAAGTGTCGAGTGATACAGAATCGGATAGCTCGAAAATAGTAGCGAATGTTAAGGCACAACTTGGTGGCTCGCTTGCAAAACTGGTAAAAGCGGAAGCAAATTTGTCGGGAAACTTAGAATCTGTGGAAAGTAATTCATCGATAGCAACTTCTCGTGAAATTATTTCCAAGACAATGCATGATGCTGCTTTTAGTATTGCATATAATCATATCAAACCAACAGTAATTGAATATGGCAATCAGAATGAGGATGACACTGGTAATTATATTGAAATGAAACGTGTATTTGATTTTGTTGATTTTGATTATCTCGAGGGATTATTTGAAAAAGATGGTATTGTTGAATATATTAAAAAGGTCGCTGCCGAAAAGATTGAGATTGAGGCAGAAAAAGTGAGAGAAGGATATAATAGGGAGCAATTACGGCAAATTGGAAGTAAGTTTAAAACAGAAGTTAAAAAAGTTATAGATGAGAGCAATAAATCATATGATGAAATTTCAACTATTCTTAAAGTATTAAGAAAATTAATGCCTTATAATCGCATGTTGATTTCAAATGACGGATATTTGATTCCGTTAAATACAAGGTATTTTAGAGTTGACCCGATAGATTTAGGATTTAAATATGGTGGTGAGATTACTTGTGTAGGAATGATAACAAATATAATAGGGGAAGATACTGATTCCAATGATGATAATAATATTTTTGCAACATTGCAATATACGGTAAATAATATATTAAGAAAAATATTGCCAACAAGTCAAAGTAATCTTTGTGTTATTCATCCTATTGCAATTTATTATGGGGATTAATGAATAATGATAGATATATTACCGAAGTTTTTTCTGGAATGTTTGCGCTTCTTTTTGTCTTTTGATACAAAATCATAACAAAAAAGGACAGTGGACGGTATGAGAGAAAACGCATCTATATGTAGGCAGCAGGGAAAAATCATTACTTTTACATAGCCTTGTGGATTTGAAAAAACAACTCATACAGCAGGGCAGGTACGGAGATTTAGCCGCTTATTCTTATAGATTTTAAGAGTAAGCGGCTAAATCTATTCGAAAGGAGGAGGTATCCTATGCCAAATTGCAATGCGTGGTCAAGGAGCTTACCCATGACGAGGCGATTATCCCGGAAAGCCGTTCCCTTGTCAGCCCTCTGGGGCTTCACGGGCTTTCTTGATAGCCTGTCCTATCGACGTAAAATCGACGTCAAAATGATTGTTCCTTTCATCACTTAGCTCATATGTCAATATCCACAGAAAAAATGCTTGTGCTTACCTGTTATATAGAAATTGACTTTTTGATAAAACAATTTCCTCCCCGCTATCTTTTGCAATCACATAAATATTACCCGCATCACAGGTAACCGACATTGCAGGGATATTGCTAATCAATTTTTTGCCGCTCCCGTCCCTGGCGCAGGAATACACGCAGCCGTTGTCCGTTCTGGACACGTAATAGATTGACTGCTCATCCATGCAGAAATCATATACAATTACATTTTCATAAGTGCAGGTTTCGCCTCTGGAAACGTAATACCTTGTTAAAATCCCCTGCTCATTTCTGTAAAAAATACTCTCCCCATCGAATGAAATGTTACCGTTTACAGGAATGTCAAGCTTTGTGATGTTTCCGGTAAATCGGTTTACCTGCGTTATGCCGTCATTGCCAATAAAAAATATGCTGTCGTCATTTAAGAAAAAAGCGTAATGAAAGTCCAGAAATTTCCACTTATCCCCTGTCTCATAGTCAATGCCCAAAAGAGAACGCCCGGAATTTGTAATCTGCTCAAAGACGGTTTTTTCCTCAAAGGTATCTAAATTCAGTTCTATTACCGACACTTTCGTCATATTGCTGTTATAGTTTCCGACACGGTTGACATAGCTTTCCATCACCGATGTGGTGTAATACAGGTATGGAGGGCACACATATAATGCATGTATCTTTTCGTCGTCGGAGAATACCCCGAACATGGGGGAACGGGCCAAAGGACAGGTTTCTCCCGTAGAGGTATCTTTAAGATAATAATCAAAAATCCCTGCATCCTGTATGATTTTGTATCCCATACAGTCATAGTCTGCCGAAGAATTATAAACAATGCTTTTGGTCTCTCCATACCCTGCACATCCTGTCACTGTCCATATCAGACTCAGCATGACAAGGACCGCCGCCGCGTTTTTCTTTTGCCCTGATTTTATCCGCCATCTGTTGGAATTGCACCGTAAAATCCAAAGGGCAGCCGAAAAACACAAAAATACGGATACAGAGAGCAGAGTAAATAGCGTAATCGTATCAACCTGTGCAAAAACAATTTTTTCATTACCCGTCAGGGCATCGCTTGAGACAATATCTCCGGCAAAAAAGTCTGTTCCAAGGAGAAACGGCAATGGAAGAGGAAGGCGGTAAATGCCGGTTTTAGATAACCCTATATAGGGAAGAATCACCGACGCCGCACCTATGAGCAGGGTGAGCGCATACTTTTTTGCCAGAACAGAAACGAACATCAGAAATATCGCAAGAAACACGCCGCCAAAGAGGCGGAGCAGTCCTATAGATAGATAGGCCCCGAACAGGGATATGCTCTTGTTGCTTTCTGCAAAGTAACGAATGCTTTGAATGGGATAATCCCCATCAGGCAGGCCGTATTTGAGCCTGTAAAATCCGTATTCCATAAGCAAGACGCCCGCGCACAGGAAAAGGACAGCAGCGGTTATAATGAGCAGCTTATACAGAGCACTTTTTCGTCCCTCCCTCGAGGTCAGAATCAAAGCGTCCATCTGGCAGCTGTACTCAGAACAGAAAACAGGCGTGGCCAGGAGCAAGATGCCGGGGAAAAGGATGAAGTTAAGCGTACCTTTGCCGAGAAGTCCCGCCCATCCGTTTGTCTGAAGAAAATAACGGTTTTCCGGATTTTCGCAGATATAGAGATATTGCCGATAAATGACCTCAAATCCGTTTTGATGTTCCAGAACCTTTTCTATTTCCCGGCGCTTTTTTTCATATTCACTTTCACTTATTCTTCCGTCATAGTAGTTTTCCAGAAAAATACTTTGCTTTCCCTTAGCTTCCGCAATCCTCCTCGCTTCCTGTTCCAGATAAAGGGAGGATTCATCACCGCAGTATCCGTTTACCTTTTCGAGATACCACTCGTATTCATTTTTATACTGCTCCATGGCGCTGTCTATGGGGCTGTCAGATGCAATGAGCCAGACAGCGTCGAGCAGCAGGACAAGGGCGATGTAGAACAGCCCCTTTTGGCAGAGCATTATCTTTTTTACTTCATACATAAATCCCAACATTTTGTCCTCCATTTTAAGTCCCGCAATAATAGTTCTTTTTAGAAAGTATCATCATTGCCATTATGGAAGATAATCCCACGGTTATGGCAAAAATAATTGCTGCAAGGAAGCTCTGTATCGGATAGCCTGCAAGGCTGATAAACTCGGTCCTGCCAAATAATATACGGTTTGCAAGCAGCGAATATGGATTTACAATTTTGAGCAGGATATTGCCGGAATGACTCTTTGACGCGCCTGTAATAATCAAAAATAAGGCGGCTCCAAAGTCGGAGACAAAGGGGATGAGGGCATTGCGCCCAAACATGGAAATCAATAGAAATATCATACTCATGGTCCATATACCGATTGCCCTTATCGCTGCGGACAGAACAGCGTATTGCCATAGCTTACAGTTTATTGCAGCCGTGCTGAAATTACCGATAGCATACAGCGGAAGATTACCCCCTTCCGTTGTCCCGAAGAAATACGCAAATCCGATATAATCCAGAAGAGAAAACCACAGAGCCGAACCTGTTACGAACAGGGAAGCCGCAGCAATTTTGGCGAATGTGGTCTTTTTACCGCCGGCAAGGTTTGTGAGTAGTAGCAGATTCATCTGCGTTTCCTTTTCACAGACAAAGACGCCGACGATTCCGTATAAGCAGAGAAATAAAATCAATATGCCAGAAAAATCATAGTTTAAATAGTAGTTATACATTTCCTGATAAGCAAAGGAAGGTATGCTCCGCCCGGAATAAAGGTTATAAATTACACTGTTTTTACGTGCTTCTACAGTCCGCCCCCGTTCTTTGTATATAGCGGCGTTTTTCTTTGCCCTCTCTGCAATATCCAGCGCATAAGTCCGATAATGATAGAAATATTCCATAGGCTCGACATAGTATTTTTCCAGTAGATTTAAGTCGCTGTATATATTTCCCGTCATCGTATCCGGATTGTCCATGGCTGTGCTTGCCGTCATATCAGCCGTAGCGTCTGCTGACGGCTGATAGATGGAAAGAAGACGATTGATTTTTTCAGTAGTTATCTCCCCTCTGTAATCTGCATAGAGCTGCCAGTATATGCTGTTCCAGCTGCGGCTGTCATCTCCATCCGCCAGATAGGAATACGAATGGAATTCGTTATTTATTTTAAACAGGTTCATCAGGCTAAAGCATATGAGCACGGCAAGTATTGACCGCTTGCAAAATAATTTATAGAATTCAAATTTAATTAAGCGTGTCATTTTATCTCGCCCCCAAAGTAATACAGAAACACATCTTCCAGATTAGGGGAAGTCCTTACTGCGTTTGCGGCAGGCGGCACATCGCTTACGATTCTTACGGAAAAGTTCCCGCCCTGCTGTTTCATATTGCTGACATAGTACTGACTGCCAAGGCGGGCGGCGTCTTTTGCATTTGCCGCCACTTCCCACACTTTTCCGTAGATATTATCTTCTAATGTGCCGGTAGTTCCCTGTGTAATTAAAGCGCCTTCCTTTAAGATGATAATCTCCTTTGCAATGCACTCCACATCGGAGACAATATGGGTAGCCAGCAAAACCGTCCGACCCTGTGCAAACTGTGAAATCAGGTTACGGAAGCGGATGCGTTCGCTGGGGTCAAGTCCTGCTGTGGGCTCGTCCAAAATAAGAATCTGAGGGTCGCCCAGCATGGCCTGCACAATGCCCACTCGCTGCCGCATACCGCCGGAGAGAGCGCCAATCTTTTTTGTTTTTGCATCTGAAAGATTGACAATACCAAGAAGCTCCAAAGCCCGCGCTTTTCCCTGTCCGGCAGGTATTCCTTTCAGCCCGCACATGTACAGCAGGAAATCCATTACGGTAAAATCCCGGTAGAAGACAGGATATTGCGGCATATATCCGATTCTGGACAGAAAGTCCTTACCCAGTGCTTTTGCGTCCTGTCCGTCAATCAAAACCGTTCCGCCATCGCTGCCCAGAATACCCACAAATATATTAATCAGCGTTGTCTTTCCCGCGCCGTTCGCCCCTAATAGTCCGTAAACGCCCTCTGTAAGCTGTGTGGTAAAATCCTTCAGGGCAAACCTGCCTTTATACTGCTTTGAAACATTTTGAAATGATATCTTCATAGGAAACTACCCTTTAAAACCAAAGGTTTTTATCAGGGTGCGAACCTCGTCAATGCCCCGCCCAAGCACAACAATACAGGTGCCTGACTCATCCAGAATCAAAATTTGAGGAACACGCAGAAAATAGGTGCTGTCGTTATCCTTCACCGTTTCCGTGTGAATGTTCTTTCCCGACGCTGTATCATAAATGTTGATGGTCACACTGTTTTTACCCAAAACAGAAGTCGCCACATATTTTCCCTGCCCGGAGCAGTAAACGCCGTCTTTTCCTTCGCTTCCTCCCGAGAATTTCATCATTTTTTCCGTCATGGATGCGGTATCGAGCATCAGCAGGGTTCCGTTATTTCTGTCAAAACTCTGGGGCATGATAATCAGGTTTCCGCCCTTTTGCACTTCCTCCGTATCCACCTGGTAGTCCGCTTTTTTTGTAATCGTGAGATTTGCGCCGTCTGTGGATACCGTGCCATAGACCGAAAAACCGTCTCCGCCATTGGAGCTGTCTGTAGCAATACCCACATAGACCAAAGTGTTGTCTTTCGTAAAGGCAAGGCTTTCCATGGTTGCAATCTGTATATTATTTGTCCGGCCTTCTTCGGCATAGCTTAAAATGGTACGGACCTTTTTGGAAGAAGTATCATAGAGATAAAGCCCCTGCAGCCCTCCGAAAGCAACCTGTTTTCCGTCCTGAGTAATGGCAACCCCTCCCGTATGTAAAATAAAATCATCATTTAATAATTCGTTGAATGAAATGGTATTCTTAATCTCAAAATTCTTATTCAGCAGGTATCCGTTGATACCGCCGCCGCTTTGGGAGGTCGCAAATGAACCGTTACCGCCTCCGCCATTCCCCCGGCCAACAATGAAGTACCCGTCTGCGTAAGCCTGTACACATAGCTCTTCCATGGAAATATCCGCGCTTGCGATATTTTCGCCTTTCTCCGTATCGTAAAGATAGAGCTTATCCGCCGCAACGATAATCCGGCTGCCGCCGGCATAATACAAGTCTCTGACCTTTCCGGAAAAAGCCGAAGCCTTAACTGTGCCGGTCTCCATAGTCTTTTTATCCGTATCCCTGTCCAGCAGGTCAATCACATCATAATCGTCGCCGTTTTCGTTTCCGGCATTTTCCGATGAATCAGCTTCCGCGGATTGCGGCATAGCTGTAAGGGCTTCCGTTTCAGAGCCGTCCCCGCTGCTCCCGCAGGCTGACAGATTAAAAGTTAAAGCAAGCATAAGCATCATATATATTTGTTTTGTTTTCATTTTCAGTCCTCCCTGTAAAGTAAAATGGAATCTGTTTTATTTGTAATAAAATCATTGTCTGCTGCGACGGCTGTCGCATAAAAAGTGTTGAAACCGTCTAATTCAGCGGTATCTATGGTCGCTTCTATTATCCACACATTTCCCTTGCTTAAGGTGACATCATAGGAAACTGCGCCGTCAAAGGATACGGGCTTATGGTTTAAGAAAAATGTTATGCCATACCTTGCGCCTGCCGTTCCGCAAAGGGTATAGCGCACGGTAAGCGTATCTTTACCGGTAAGGCTTAAGTTGTCATACACCACTTCGCTGTCATAGAAAACCGCCGGATAGACGCCGCTATCCAGAGTATCCATGGTGACGCCGTTCCAGCCGGCTCTCACAAGCTCATTCTCAATAAAGGAGGAAGTGACCTTTTCTTCAGTAACGCTGACATCGCGAAAAACAGTTTCACTGTCTCCATAAGCATTGCTGCCTTCCGGGGCATCCTCATTAAAATACAGCTTAAGCACTCTTTCAAGGCTTTTATGATACCATCCGTAGCTTGAGGTTTCTTCCATATCGGGCTGGAAATCCGGCCTAGTGACGCTCATAACGGTCATATTCAGGGTGTCGCCCTTTTTCCCTGTGTCCGGTGTAAATACAAAGGAAAATTTCTCTTCATGCTTTTCCGATGTCTGGAAGCAATGGAGATACTCATATTCCCCCTCCGTATCATTTACCTTGTAGACTTGCGGTTTTCCGTCCAAAAAGAGCAGAAACCCAATGCTGTCCAGTTTCCCCTCTGACGTAAACTGATAGTCCAGAGTAAATTCTCCGCCGTTATACTCATAGGGCAAAACGCTCCCGTCCTCCGCTCTGGCAGGACTCGTTTCCCCATGGCTGAGAAAACCTAAAGCGCCGTCCTCCTCCGACCCGGCGAAGGGGTCTTCTTCCATACTCGGCGGCGGTGCGTTCCCGTCCGCAATATTGTAATTTCCGCAGGCTGTTACAGCAAACGGCAAAGCAAAAAACATGGCCGCTGATAATAATCGCTTTCGCATTTTTTATCCTCCCTGACTTAGATTCGACTCCAATTATAAAAACCAAAAGTCAAAATATGGTCAAGGAACAGAAAAAAATATCAACTCACCTTATGGACTGCCAGTTTAACTGTCACACAGGCTCCGCCGGGAGCCATATTTGAAAGCTCTAAGTTTCCCCCATGCTTCTGGCTGAGGATACGGCTCGTAGCCAATCCCAGGCCCATATGCTCTCTCGTTTTATCCTCAGAATAAAGAAAGGTGTCCTTTTTACGGAGAATTGCCCCTGAAAAGCCTTCTCCGTCGTCTGATATAGTTATCGTAAGCATACCGTCGGCAAGGGCGTATCCAAAACTTATCCTGCTTTTGGCATATCGGACAGCATTGGAAAAGATATTCTCTACAATACGGTAAAATATCTGCTCATCTAATTTCACCTGACATTCGGACACAGCGGAATGGCAGGCGGTCTCCAGACAGTGCTGCTGCGCGAGAAACGAAAGGCTTTCCGCAGCTTTTCTCAGAAAGTCCGGTAACTGAACTACAGAATACTCTGTTTCTGTTTCCTCAATGGCATTCAAATCACGGATATAATCCGTGTAACGCTCAAGCCGTTTTGCCGTTATCGCAAGGTTCGACAGCGTATGCCGCAATTCCTCGTCGTCCAGACCTCCGTCTGCCAGACACTGTTGCATATATTCCACATATCCCTCGACAATTGCAATGGGATTTCTGAGGTCATGCGCCACCGACGCCTGCAGGATTCTCCGCTGCTCAAGCATGTTCCATAGCTGCCGGTTGTTATCATAGAGCGCCTGCCGCATTTCTTCAAAAGCCGTGCAGAGCCTGCCAAATTCATCGTCACTGTTATAATCAACCCTAAAATCAAGGTCCTGCTCCCTGATATGCCCTGTGGCGTCTGCAAGAACCCGAATGGGCGGCCACAGCTTTTTCCTGTAAAACCACCATGCACACAGCAGGATTCCTGTAACCGAATAGATAAGAGGAAGCCCGACCATGGAAATTCCGGCCGCTCTGTAAAGTAACTGCTGCTTCGGGCCAAGCTCTGAAAAGCCGGACTCGATTCTCTCAATTGTAAATTCGGTATGCTCCAGAGTTATCTCTTCTTCCGACCCTTCAGGGACGAGCAGACCCACCCTGGCAGGTTCGTCAAGGATACTCCTGTGCGCCCCCTCCAATACCCTCCCGTCCGCCATAACCGTCCGGGTATGCAGCCAAACCTCCTGAGAGTCGGGAAGGATATACTTTTGTATGCGGTAGCATCCGTAAATTGTCAGGGCGGAGGCTGTAAAGACAAGAAACATCGAAACGGCAACCGCCCGGATAAACGCTCTTTTAATCGATTTGGATTTCCTTATTTTTTCCATCTGTAGCCCATCCCCCAGACTGTCTCAATGTATTCCCTGCCCGTAATTTCCGTCAGTTTGTTTCTGATTTTCCGGATATGCTCTTTTATGACGCCGCTGTCCCCCTCAGCATCAAGCCCCCAGACGGCTTCATATATCCGCTCTTTGTCGAATATCTGATTGGCGTTGCTCATTAAAAACTCTACAATATCAAATTCACGGTTTGATAAATTCAGCGGCTTTTCCCCGTAAAAAACCGTGCGCTGCGCAAGATTTACAATCAGCCCCCCGGAAGATACGATTTTCGGCGTATGCTTGCTTCGCGCGTCTCTCCGCAGGTGGGCCTCCACTCTTGCGGTCAGCTCCCGCAGACTGAACGGCTTGGTTATGTAGTCGTTGCCGCCGGCCTGCAGGCCGTTTATCTTATCCTGCTCCGTAATCCGGGCAGTCAGAAACAAAATAGGACAGGCTACATTGTTACGGATAATTTTGCACAGCTTTAGTCCGTCCATTTCCGGCATATTGATGTCGAGCAAAATCAAATCAGGATAGATATTCAGCATTGCTATCGCCTGCTGCGCATCTTCCGCTACAAAGGTCTCGTATCCTGACTTCCGTAAGTGGCTTGATAATAGCTCTGTCAGCATTTTTTCATCATCAACAATGAGTATTCTGTACGCCATGGTTAAAACCTCCTGCCTTGTGTGCAGTATATAGTATAGTTGTTTAAACGGACGATATCAAGTCGGAGCCATAATTTGAAGGGGAGAGCGGTTGGGATTTCCGTTTAATGGAAGAGTGGAACTGGCAGAAGATTCTCTGAATTATTTCCGGGATGCGAAAACCAGCCAGATTTACCGGGAACTGCAGGGCTTGGAGCAAAAGGAGTGGGTCGGCAAAAGGGTGGTTTTGCAGAGCGGGAAACCGGATAAGAATGTCTATTCCATTACAGAGGCGGGCCGGGAGGAGCTGCTTAGGTGACTGGCGGACGACGATTTGGGGCTCAGGGTGAAGACGCCAATTCTGATGAAAGCCTTTTTCCTCGGGGAAAGAAGCGTGGAAGAAAATATCCGTTATTTCGAAGGGGTAAAGGAGAGCTGCGAGCTGTTTTTGGAGAGCCTTGCGGCTGTTCCCGTGCACATTGAGAACTATAGCGATATGATTGGGCAGAAGGAGAAGTCCCTTTACTGGCAGATGACGGTGGAGTACGGACGGCGGATTACGCAGATGCAGATGGAATGGGCACAGGACTGTATCCGGAGACTGGAGGAAAAATAGATTATGAATGTTTTGGTGATAAACGGCAGCCCGAGAGTATGCAAAAGGGGGTATTTCTTGCGAGACAAAAGAGCTGCTCGGGTAGCTTTTGCTTCCGAGGGAGGTTTTTGAAGCCTGTGCGGACGCAGGCTGGGGGATTGACAGAAGCGGCGGCAAAGCCGGGGGTAAAGGCTCTAAAGGGGAGAAAGAGTCGGATACGCTGGTCTTTACCAGGCAGATGGCGGCGCTTTACCGCAAAGAAAGCTATCCCGGCAAAGACATTGTTCTGGAAATGCGCTACACGGATGTGGGGGAGCGCTATCAAATCCTTTTGGGAAAGGACGGAAGCCGCGTCTGTACCGACGGCTCCCTGACGGCCACGACAGAGATTGAAACGCCGGTCACTGTATGGCGCTCGATTGCAGCCGGCGAGGGTGGCGCGGGGGAGATGGCTGCGAAAAGGAATAGGATAATAAATACTATTTTTGTTGGTTATAACTTATAAAAATAGTTTATGTGAGTTGCGTTTTGGTTATAATTGAATTATACTGTTTTTATCTATGGAAAGGGGCTGTGTAATTCATGATTAAACGGGAAATGTATATGAGCCGCATCCGTCCGTTTATCGGCGGGGAGCTGATTAAAGTAATGACCGGCATCAGAAGAAGTGGAAAGTCGGTTATGCTGGAGCTGATAAAGGAAGAACTGGCGGAATCCGGCGTCAATCCTGCCCGGTTTATTTCTGTCAATTTTGAAGATATGGGAAACGCCCATCTACAGACGGCGAAGGCATTGCATGAGGAAATTACCAGACGGGCATCGGAAACCGGCGGAAAAGTCTACCTTTTTTTTGATGAAATTCAGGAGGTGAAGGACTGGGAAAAGTGTGTCAATTCCCTTCGGGTTACGCTGGACTGCGATATCTATATTACAGGTTCCAATGCCAGGTTGCTTTCCGGCGAGCTGGCAACTTATCTTGCCGGGCGTTATGTGGAATTTGTGATTTACCCGTTTTCCTTTGCAGAGTTTCTGGAGCTGTACCGCTCCGTCATGCCAACAGAGGAGACCGGGAGGTGCTTTCAGAAATATCTTCTTTTCGGCGGCATGCCGTATCTTGCCAACCTCCGGTATGCAGACGAACCCTCAAGGCAATACCTGACAGACCTTTTCAATTCCATCCAGCTCAAGGATATCGTTAAGAGAAACAAGGTCCGTGATGTCGATTTGCTGGAAAGGAACATTTCCTATGTAATGGCGAATGTGGGGACGACCTTTTCTGCCAATTCCCTTGTAAAGTTTTTCAGGAATGAACGCCGGACTGTGGCGGTAGAGACGGTTCTGAACTATATGAAATACTGCTGCGACGCATATCTTTTCTATCAGGTGAAAAGGCAGGATTTACAGGGAAAACAGATTCTTGCTTCCAATGAGAAATATTATATTGCCGACCATGGAATCCGGGAGGCAGTTTTTGGCGGCAACATGAGAGACATCAATCTGGTACTCGAAAATATCGTTTTTATGGAATTTCTCCGCCGCGGCTATTCCGTTACAGTGGGGAGAACCGGTGATAAAGAGATTGACTTCGTGTGCGATAAGCGGGGAGAAAAGCTGTATGTCCAGGTGGCTTATCTGCTTGCTACCGAGGATACGGTTAACCGTGAGTTTGACGTTTATGACAGCGTCCGCGATAACTTCCCCAAATATGTGGTTTCTCTGGACGAGTTTGATATGAGCAGGAACGGTATCAAACACCGGAATATCAGGGATTTTCTTTTAATGGAAGAGTGGAACTGACGGATATGGGGCTGCAGATGTCGGTTATAAAAACTGCCTGTAACAGCCCCGTTTTTTCCGCAGATATATTCCCGGATACAGTGCTTTCCATTTTTTGTATCAGACAGATACAATTATTTCAATTCTTCAAGCAAATGAGCGATATTTTTATTCAAATGCCCCTTTATCATTTCCGCATAGTCCTCGTCATACCGGTACGACTCGACGAAAATAATAACAGCCATATAGAGCCGGTACAGGTTCATACGGATTCTGTCATTGTCTGTGATTTTGAAGGGAACATTGCTGATTTCACTGTAGCCCTTACGGAAATCAGGTTCGTCCTCCACATTATCAAACAGCATCATTGCAGAAGTGAAATCAGCAGCTGGGTCGCCGAAAAAGCTGCGCTCAAAATCAATAATGCCGGTAATATGGGAACAGGTGGCTTCGTCAATAAAAATATTTCCCGCCCACATGTCGAAATCCACGAGATGAGGGGTTTTTATTTCGTTCAGACAGTTTTCGCAGGATGCTACGGCGCTGCTTCTTCCAAGCTCGTACATGAGCTGTCTGCGGCTTTCAGGCGAAATCCTTTGCAGGCAGTTTTTCCAGAGAATCCCCTTTACGTGTTCCATGAAAAAATAGTCGCAGGGAATCTCTTTATGGGAAAAGTCGCAGGCAAGTATTTTCGGGATTTTCACAGGAGAGTCTTTTAATAATTCATATACTTTTGTTTCCGTACGCAAAATATCCTGTTCATAGGTCAGAAGCTCCGTTCCGGGCGCGGGACTTGTTTTCAGGACGATTCCGCTTTTCAATATGCCTGTTCCCCAAAGGGCATAGGCGGAATTGAACATTCCTTCGGTCAGCTCCTCTATGGAATTGACGCTCTCCCCGGGAAAATGTTTGCTAACGATACTTCTAATCATTTTGTCTGTTACGTTAAATTTTGTTTTGCTTTTCATTTGTTGAGCCGCCAAAGGAAATCATTGATTTATCCGAGGTAAACACTGTCAGGAGTTTTTCGCTGGAAAGAAAAACGGCTCCGGCGGCAAAAAGCCCGTAAGAGGACGACAACCCTAGCCTGACGATAGCTTGCATCATTTTAATATCAGGATGAAAACTGCTTCTTTTTATCTCATAGGTTTTGTCCGGTCGAATAAAGAAAAACCAAATGTACATCAATACGGATATTATTTGCGAAATACCCCCTTGACGGTGTCATTGACTATAAAGATAATACCGAAGGGGGACACTTCGTAAGGAAGTTGTTTTCCTTTTGCCTTGTAATCAGCCAGAATGATTGAATTGTAGGCAAATTCAAATCATACGGAGGAATTATAAAATGGCAAAATCATTGTTTGAACAGTTAGGCGGCACATATCACGAAGAAAACGGATATTTAATCCCCGATTTGAAATTACCCGATGAAGAAGAACAGCCGATAGGCGTATTTGGGCGGAGGCACTTGGATTATCTGAAACAGTACCGCAGGGTTATATATATCAATCTCCTTACAAACGGCAGGGAGAAATCCCTGCTGTTTGTAGCCTCTTTACAAATCTGTATTCTTATGCTATTATAGTTAAGAACTAAACTGTTTACAACTGAATTTCAGGGGGCAAAAATGAAGAATACGTTAGGCAGCGAATTTCTCGGTTCTCTGTTCAAGTTAAAAAGTATGCTTGGTGCAGAGTTTGGGAAAGACAGTATCGGCAGCAAAAAGAAAGTAAATATGCCAGAGTATATACTCCTTCGTGAAATAGCGGATAACGCAATCGGTGCAGCTAATAACACAGAGCTTGCAGATATTCGAGGATACCTTGCTATTTCAAAATCCGCTATATCGCAAATGCTGACAGCTTTAGAAAAGAAAGGTTATATCAGCCGTACCGTTAATCCCGAAAATCGAAGAAACCTGATTGTAACGCTGACACCTCTGGGCAGAGAGTGTTTGAATCAGATTGACAGCGTATATAATTGCCGATTTGAACAGGTTGCAGAAGGCATAGGAGAAGAAAATATGAAAGAGATGATACGATTAATCAATCTTATGAATAATACGGTAGACAAATTAAACGATATGGAGGACGCAAAATGAAAACAGCTATTGTTTATTATTCCAGGCACCACGGAAATACTAAAAAATTGATTGATGCTATTACGGAAACCGGCGATGTGACATTGATTGATGTAACAAAACAATCAAAATACGATTTAAGCAGTTTTGATTTTATTGGGTTTGCCTCGGGGATTTATTATCAAAAGTACAGCGAAAAAGTGCTTGAATTTGCAGAGCACAATTTGCCCGACTCAAAAAAAGTATTTTTTATCTATACTTATGGAGTAAAGCGTGATTCATACACCACAGCTATTCAAGCGGCAGTGGAGAAGAAAAACGCTAAGGTTATGGGGGCTTACGGATGCAAGGGCTTTGATACTTTCGGTCCATTCAAATTTGTGGGTGGAATTGCAAAGGGCAGACCAAATAAAGATGATATTGCGGGTGCCGTTGAATTTTTTAAGGAGATGACGAAATGAATGAGATAATCTATAAGCGGAAGTCCGTGCGTAAATTTGAAAATTCTGAACTTAGTCAGGCAGCGGTTGAAAAAATACAGTCGATAGTCAATAACGCCCAACCTCTGTATCCTGATGTTTTCTATTCTATAGAAATCGTAAAGAGCAATGGAAGTATTCCGTACTTTTTTGCATTTTGCGGTGAAAATCTTGAAAACATAGGATTTGTCGGTCAGCAAATCAGTCTCGTACTTGCTGATATGGGAATAGGCTCCTATTGGAAAATGGGCAAACCGGAGGGAGAAATAAAGAGCAGTTATCCTTTTGTAATTTCTATGCCTTTTGGCAAGCCTGATGAGCCGTTATTCCGCAGCCAAAATGAATTTAAGCGAAAAAGTCTTTCAGAAATTTCAGAGGGCACAGATGACAGGCTCGAAGCAGCCCGTCTTGCTCCGAGTGGGTTAAACGCACAAGATTGGTATTTTATCGCTGAAAATGGCAGTATTCATTGTTATCGAAAGAAACCGAATTTTCTGCTTTCAGCAATGAAAAATAAGTTGAATTGTATTGATATGGGAATCGCCTTATGTCATATCGCAGAGGAAAGCTCCAACTTTAAATATGAAAAAATCACATCACATCCCGATAAGAAAGGCTATATCTATATGGGTACTGTCAATGGATAATCAAATAAAGCAGTTGCAGCAATATATTGACAACAGTAAAAATACCCATCCCGCCATCGTTGATGAAGAAACCTTTATGCTTGTGCAGGAACTTCGGGAACACCGCCGCAGACCGACCAAGAGCGGCATTGTCAGTATGTTTTCAGGCTTGCTTTATTGTGCCGATTGCGGGGAAAAGCTGTATTACAGCGTGACGAACAACTACAAACGGGAACAGGCTTACTTCTTCTGTTCTTCCTACCGCAAAAACTCCGATGTATGCTCCGTCCATTATATCCGTGAAAAAGTGGTGGAGGAGATTGTGCTTGAGAGTATGCAGCGTGTGTTCTGGTATGTGCAGAGCTTTGAAAAAGACTTTGCCAGAAAGCAGATGACCGCCTTCGGCAAGGAAAAGAGGAAAGAATTGTCCGAGAAACGGCGGGAACTGGCACAGGCGAAAAAGCGTGTCACGCAGCTTACGGAATTAACG
The DNA here is from genome assembly GCA_910577275.1 of uncultured Lachnospiraceae bacterium. GTDB lineage: Bacteria > Bacillota > Clostridia > Lachnospirales > Lachnospiraceae > Suilimivivens. The sequence continues at coordinate 39,058 of CAJTMW010000016.1, read as the reverse complement.
CCTGAAATCGTACACGAATTTATTGAAAAGATTGTGGTATCCAAGCCAGAATACCGAGACGGCAAACGGTATCAGACTTTGGAAATCTATTACAATGGCGTAGGTATCGGCAGAGAGCCAACGCCAGAGGAAATGGAAGAACTGTTCCAAGAGCGTTTAGAGAGCAGGAAATCCGCAAAAACGGCATAGCTGCAGGCTACACCGTTTCAGAGAACACGAAACTTATATTGAGATACAAGGCTTTTGGGGCACCGGTGCCCCAAAGGGGGATTTTTTAATTTCCACAGCGGACAGAAAACTATCCTGATGCGACAGAATGGCAGGGCGTTCCTTTTATACTGCCGTATGCGATTTCCTGTAATGATTCGGAGTGGTTCCAAACACAAGGCGGAATCTTTTATAAAATCCGGCTTCTGTCCGATAGCCTGTCATATCCGCAATCTGTTCTAAGGTATAGTCGGTTTCTATAAGCAGCTGCGCTGCTTTATCCATCCTGAGTTTTTGCAGAATGTCGGAAAAAGTACATCCCGCTTCTTTTAATAAAAGCCGTTCCAGATGCCTGGGGCTGTACCCCATATCCGCCGCAATTTCTTTCAATAATACATTTTTCAGATTATTGTTAATTTGTTTTGTTATCTGATAAAGCAATCCGCTTTCCGGCAGATTTACTTTATGGCGAGCCAATGCTATAAACAACAGCGCTAAGCAGCTTTTAACTGATGTTTGCTTATAAGAATCTTGCAGGTATAATTATTTTAAGGATGATATCTTCCTGCCGGCAGGGCAGAATGGAATGAATAGTGCCCGGTGTTATAAAGCAGATGTCTCCTTTTTGTAATATAAATTCCTTCTTATTTTCATTAATATACTGTCTGCAAATGCCCTCGTATACATAAATCATTTCATAAAAATCATGGCTGTGATAATAAGGAACGAGAACAGCAGTATGCTTACGGATACTGAATTCCACAGCGCATCTGACAGGCGTCTCATTCAAAATAAGACGCCTGTCCATGGAAAGAATTGCTTCCGCATCTTTAAATTCACTGAGGATAAGATTGGTATAATCGGTTTCCAGTCTTATTCGGTCCTCTGCTTCCTGCTTTTCAAAAATACCTTTTATGAGTCTGTCCATAGTGTGCTCCCGGCGGGTTTTGGATAAAAAGGAGTGTTTTGTATGATTAATTTTAGCAGATTGGGGTATGAAATTAAAAGGGATTTTACAAACTTCTTAATGAAAATTTCACTTCTGCGACGGTTTTCTGCCGGGCAGGTTCAGTCTGGCGACGGGCTACTTGCGGCAAATCTTTCTGTCATATTCGGAAAAGTTGTAGCTTCCTGTCAAAAGTCGTTTGAAAAAGTTTGCGATTCTTAATAAAAGTTCCTTGAAAAAGTTGTATATATCGGCTATTCTGATAATAAATCGAGGAGGTGTTATTATGCTGCAACGAAAAATTGAACAGGCGTTGATGGAATGGAAGAATGCGCCGAATCATAAACCTTTGATTGTAAAAGGCTGCAGACAGTGCGGCAAGACTTTCTCTGTAGTGGATTTCGCAAAGAAGAATTATGACCATGTTGTCTATTTGGATTTTTTTGAGAATCCGCAGTACGTTTCGGTATTTTCGGGTTCTCTGGAAGTTGACCATATCACAATGCTGCTTTCTGCGTTGATGGGTCGGGGGGCGATTTTTGAACCCGGTAAAACCATCCTTATTCTGGATGAAATTCAGGCTTGTCCCGACGCAAGAACCGCGTTGAAGTTTTTTAAGCTGGATGGCCGGTATGATGTGGTCGGTACGGGCTCTTTGTTGGGCGTAAAAGGATATGGCGATAAAGAGCCGAAGTCCATACCTGTCGGATATGAGACTGTGATTGATATGAACCCGCTTGACTTCGAGGAGTTCCTGTGGGCTAATGGTATTTCTGAGCAAATCGTTACATTGCTTGGAAACCATCTGCGTGATGAGACTCCTGTGCCCGATGCCCTTCATCAGCGGCTGAGGGAGCTGTTGCTACAATATGCCGTTGTTGGAGGAATGCCGGATGCGGTACAAACATTTGTAGACACCAGGCGCATGGACGAAGTTCTCCGGATTCAGAGGGATATTGTGCGTTCCTATGAGGATGACATGGTGAAATACGCTGACAGGAAAGATAAGTCTGTCATCAGAGAATGCTTCCAGTCCATTCCGAAGCAACTGAGCAAGGAAAATAAAAAGTTTCAATACTCTGTCGTTAAAAAAGGCGCAACCGCATCAAAATTTTCAGGAAGCCTGCAGTGGATTGAGGATGCCGGAATCATTTCCCGGTGCTATAACCTCTCTGTCACAGAGCTTCCTCTGGACGGAAATGCAGAGCCGGACATCTTTAAGGTCTATATGCGGGACGTGGGACTTTTTACTGCCATGCTTGAAAACGGTACTCAGTTTGATATTTTGCAAGGCAGCCTCTTTGGCTATAAGGGCGCAATTTTTGAGGGATTGATTGCAGATATCTTTTCCAAGATGGGACGCAGACTTTATTATTTCCGCAAGGATTCCGGCCTTGAAGTTGACTTCGTGATTCGTTACAGGGGAGAGTGCACACTGGTGGAGGTTAAAGCGGTTTCCGGTAACACCAAGAGCGCCAGGACTATTTTGCGGCATCCGGAAAAATATCATGTCAGCCATATGATTAAGCTGGGCGATTACAATGTCGGACGAGCCGGACAGATGCTGACCCTGCCGCTGTATATGGCATTCCTCTTAACCGAAAACTAAGCATCCCTGCCTTGATAAAAAGGGAATTGACGTTAATCCGGCCTGATTAAATGGATGTTTGAAACAGAGTATTTCCATCGAGGCTGCTGCCTGATGGCTATGCTGACAGGCGTCTGATTAAAACCCGACGCCTGTCCATTTGCCCGCTGCGCATCTGCCCGCTACTTCCTGAAATCCACTTCCGTCTGAAACACCGCCAGCTCCCGGAGCTTATCAAAATCCCCCTTATTCTCCATATAATCACTTTCCCTGCAAATCCCGATGGTGATTTTAGCCGTATTCCGCTGATAAACGTTATAGACCTCCGCGCGTCCGCCCCGGGATTCCAGCCTCTTTCCGTCTGCGTCCGCCATGAAGATAACATAGTCTCCGGCGTTTTCGCTTTCCGGCACAATGAGCTGTGCTTCAATTTCATAAGCTGTCTTTCTGATTGCCCTGATTCCCACGCCTTCATCGTTTGTCTGATTGATATTTTTTACAATCGCATCGGAACTGTCCACATTTACGTTGATTTTGGGAAAAGACCATTTCCCGGAAAGTTCCACAAGTCCGAAGTCATTGGGGTCAAAAAGGTCTGCCGGTCCGTAAGCGTATATATTCGTAATTTCCAGCTCGCAGGTGAACTTCCCCGGCACAGAGTCAAAAAGATTTATAAACTCAGCATTTTCGTCCACCGCGGTCAGGCTGGTGAGAGGGAATCTGATGATACCGGCAAAGGTGTTCATATCTACGAAACTCCCTTCTATACTGTGGGGAGCTTCCGTGCCGTGCGCCGGGTCAAAAAATACCTTTCCAAGCCCGGCGTCGGTAAAGTCAACGGCGGCGGTGGAGTCGATTCCAAGGGTGATATAGTCCAAATCGGTATTTTTAGCGGCGTCCACAAATTCCTTCGGGAATCCGTCCCTTGCCTCAATGGTTACAGCCAGATACATTGCCATATTGTCTGCATAGCACTCGGAAATGGTAAAGGCAATACCGTCGGAAATCTGACTGTAGGGATTGTTTTCCTTTACGGTTTCCGTTCCTGTCTCGGCAACAGGGGAGAGGCGCTCCGCCTTTTCGCTGTAGTCTCCGGGATAGCTCACCTTTTTTTCCTCCACCTGAAAAATTCTTCCGATGAGGGGAATTTTAGCGGCAAGAACCGGATTTGAGGCGCATACGCCGAATCCTAGTAAAAGCGCGGCTGCCGCGCCCGCCGCCATAATAGCCGTTCTGATGCCTGCTCTCTTTAAGCCGTTATTCTTTTTTTGTCTGTCCGATTTCTCTATCATAGCATATGCCTCCTGCATTTTCCGGTTTATAATCTCAGACTCCGCCATGTCCCGGCCAAGTACTGCCTTAAGCTCCTGTTCTGAATATTGTTTTCCCATGCTTTTATTCCTTTCTCAAGTTAAACGCTCTGCAGCTGCGAGCGGAGCTGTTCTTTTCCTCTGTGCAGTCTGCTTTTTACGGTACTTTCATTCATGCGGAGAATATTGCCGATTTCCTTTGTGGTAAACTGTTCTCCGTAATACAGTTGAAAAATCAACCGGCTGTCCGGGGGAAGGGACTGCAGCAGCTCCATAAATTCCAGATTGCTGTCATTTTCCACAGGAGCCTCCTGCTCCGGTATCGTGTCCGTATAGAAGTTTTTCCTGTTATGGTTAAAAATCTGATTACAGTTGTTAATCAGTATTCTTATCAGCCAGGTTTTAAAGAAATCGGCCTTTTTTAAATCCCCTATGTGTTCAAAGGCGTCCAGAATGGTGTCCTGTATTGCGTCCGCCACATCCTCCTCATTTTGGAAAAAACCGTACGCAACTCTTTGCAGAGCCTGTTTATTTTCTTCAATCAGACGGATGAACGCGTCCGCATTTCCACGCTGTGCCTGTTTAACCAGCACCTTCATCTTGTTTCCTCCGTATTTTGTTTTACCCGGGTTTATTATAAATCAGCTTGCTGTTTCTATCTATTAGATTTGAAAAAGAGGGATTTAGATGCAGGGAAAATAAATTTTTATCTTGAACTGAAAAATAAAAGTTCATATACTTGAGATTAAAAAGACGGTGTCCCATGAGGCTTTGGCAAGTCTTCGTAAAACTGCGGAAAGGGAGGCGGAATGCGAAAGTTCTGCCAGGGGAAGGGTTAATCGTATAATGAGTACTGACAACGACTTGATAAAAAATCTGGATAAGCTCCACACAACGGATTTGGGTGCGGTGCGAATCAGGAGGAATCTTTCTGTGGAAACAGAGGATGTGGTCTCATGGTGCAGGGAAAAAACAGCGTCGCTCCGTGCTGTCATTACCAGAAGCGGGAAAAACTGGTATGTGGATGTGGAAGATATTGTAATAACGGTAAATGCGCACAGCTATACGATTATCACGGCGCACAGGAAATGACAATCAGACATGGCATTCGGCAGATGTGAGTGCAGGCACTTCTGTCCGGCTCGTTGCCAGCGCACAAAAACAAGGCGGCGGAAAGGTACTCCGCCGCCGTTTGTCACTGTATTTTAAACTCCCATTTCCCGGAGCCGATTTCCTTTTTCGTCCCGTCCAGCAGGGCAACCGTCGCCGTGGTATTTACCGGCAGCTCGCAGGTGTAAATCACCTTTCCGCCGTCCTTCTTCCAACCGGCAATGATTTTTCCGTAAGGGCTCGCCACGCTTCCTTCCGCAAACTCCAGTGGCCCGATTTCCGGCTTTAAGAGAATTTTTCCGTAGCCGGGAACAGTCTCGTCTCTCGAAATGCCCAGAATCACATGATACATCCAGGACAGCACGCTTCCCAGAGAATAATGATTAAAGGAATTCATGGCGTTCTGACCGCCGAAGCCCTTTTCCTCTGTGAAAGAATCCCAGTGCTCCCAGATGGTGGTGGCTCCCTGTGTTACGGGATAGAGCCAGGAGGGGAACTGCGTCTGCAGCATCATCCTGTAGGCGTCCTCCACGGCGCCCATGTCTGTCAGAGCCTGATTTAAGAGACCGGTTCCGAAAAAGCCGGTTCCAACCGTGTGGTTCAAATCCCGGGTCTTGCGCAGGAGATGCGCTTGGGCAGCAGCCGTATTCTCCATAACGCCGTATTTTAAACCAAGCACGTAAGAGCATTGGGTATCGCAGAGCTGACCGTCCATGCTCTGGGTTTTCCCTGTTTCCGGGTCAACAAAGGTCTTATTCCAGAAGGCTTTTACCTCCCCTGCAAGGGCGGCAAATTCCTCCGCGTCTTTCTCCTGCCCGAGAAGAGAAGCGATTTTCGCCATCAAATCCGCTTCCCTGTAATAGAAAGCGTTCCACAAAAGCTGCAAGTCCGTCTCTTCCGGCGCAAGCCAGTCGCCCAAAGGCCCCACCTTCGCAAAGTCGCCGCGTCCGGGAAGTCCCTTATCCTTCATGTAATCCATGTATTTTTTCATACCGGGATAAAATTTCTCAAGGGTTCGGATATCGCCGTACTGCAGGTAAAGCTCCCACGCCATGAAAATGGAAGCGCACTCGTAGGTGATACCGCCAAAGCCGCCGCCAACCGGCGCGATTTCCGGGAACTGCCCCTCGGGCGTCTGCAAATCGGCCATAGCCTGAAGATTTCTCTCGTAAAACTGCTTCAAGTTGCTGTTGTTAAGCGCCGTGTGGCAGAATACGTGGGTGTCGCCCGCCCAGCCCATGCGCTCGTTCCGCTGCGGGCAGTCGGTGGGAATATTGATAAAATTGCACTTCTGGGACCAGGACACATTCTGGACAAAACGGTTCAAAAGCGCATTGCTTCCTGTAAAGCTGCCATCAAATTCCCTGATGGAGGAATACTGGAGGCTTTTTACCTCTTCCAGAGCCGGGGGAGCGGAAACGCCGCTGATTTCAATATACCGGTAACCGTGGAAAGTAAACTTCGGCTGGTAAACCTCGCCATCCTTTCCGCTGCAGATATAGACGTCCGTGCTGGTGGCGTCGCGGTAATTCTCCAGCATCATGGTTCCGATTCTGCCCTCATACTCCGGCATATCCGGGTAGAGCACCTCGGCATAGCGGATAACTGCCTTTGTCCCCTCCTTTTCATGGAAAGTAATTCTTGGAACGCCCGCCATTTCCTGTTCAAGGTCGTATATGTAAACGCCCGGTTCCAGCTCCTTTACGGAACGGGCGCAGCGCTCGTCCACAATATAAACGGGCGCGTCATACTCACCGACAAGCTTCGTGCCGTGGAAAGTGCCGGAGGACTCCTGAAAACTCTGGTTGACGGCGGGCCATGAACGCCCGAAGCCGGGGGGCATGGTGCGGTACTTGTCAATGGGAACCGGCGTCACGACGACGGGAGCCTCCCATGCGCTGTCGTCATAGTCCCCTTTCGAATAATCTTCGTAAACCGACGCTTTCCTTGCGTCAAAATGCTCGCCCGCAAAGAAACCGGCATAGGTGTAAGGCCCGTCGCCGAAGTATTTCCAGTCGTCGGTGTTGCTCACCCGCACATCTTCGCTGCCGTCCTCGTAGGTAAGGACAATTCTGGCAAGGAGGGATTCCTTATCGCCGAAATAGTTGAAATTTTTCACGGTAAAGGTCTGAGCCTCGCTCCACCAGCCGGAGGCTAACGTTACGCCAACGCCGTTTCTGCCGGAGGAAAGGAGAGGGGTAATGTCATAGGTCTGATAATTCATCCGTTTGTCATACTGAGTAATCCCGGGAGCTAAAAGCCTTTCCGTAACGGCCTTTCCGTTTACCTTACATTCATAAATTCCCCGCGACGTTATGTACAGACGGGCCTTTTTCAGCGCCTTTTCCCCGTCCACAGTGAGGCTTGTCCGAAGCATGGGGATGGAGGTGTTTGAAGGGTCTGCGGTGACCTGACCGCCATTCATCACGAAAACTCCGTCCTTTGTGCTGATTTTTCCGTCAAAAATACTTTTTTCACCGTAAAGGTTTCCTTCCGGCGACTCCAGAATAAAAGTATTGGAGGGATGGCGCATGTTCCGCACCCTCAGATATTTGAACTGCGCTTCGCACCCTTCCCCGGCAAAAAAGCCGATTTCATTCAGACGGGGGTAGGTGAGCACGTCGTTGAAGCCTCTTGGATTCAAGGTACGTCCGGCAAGGCGCACACCGCCCATGGGAAGCGGCGCAAGAACCGCGTCCACCAGTACATCGTCCACATAGGTAAAGGAATTGTTGCCGTCGATTTCAATGCGGAGCCTGTGAAAGGCGTTTGCGTTTTCGGCGGTGATTACAGGGGTCTTTACATCCCCTTCAAAGTTTACCAAATCCGCCGAGGCGAAGGGAACGTCCTTTTTATCCTCAGGCGCATAGCCCACCCGGTAGATATCCAGCTTTGGGCTGTCCCCTGACATATTGATTTCAAAACGGATGTAATTTTCCCCCTCCATTCCAAGCTCGTTTTTGGTGTGGTCAAGGAGACGGAAGTCGTTCGCCCCAAAGACAACGCCCGCCCGCCCCTTTCCGGCAGGAATGGCAAGCTCCGTTTCCAGAATAAACACGCCCCTGTTTTCAGCGCATACCGTGTAGCGGGGCGCGCCAATCCACTGAGCCTCCCCGAAAGCCGCGCCGGTCTCGTCCATCAGGCCGGTTTCAAAGAAGGAAGAAACGCTGTCGCTGTTTCCGTAATTATCCCATACGGTTACATTTACCTGATAGGCTGTGCAGGGGGTAAGAGAAGGACCGCCGTAGGCAATCCCTGTGGATACGCCGGAATCCAGCTTCCCGGAATCCCACACGCATTTGTCTGCGTCGGGATTAAGAACCTGTATCCGGCAGGCGGTTTGCAAAACGTTTTGCCGGGTGGAACTAAGCAGCCAGGAAAAACGGGGACATGCCTCGTCAAGACCTAAGGGCTGCTCCTGATATTCCACGAACAGTTTGGTGATTTTGAAATTCATGATTGGCTCCTTTCTGTTGTTATAATGTTTACGAAAACATCTGGGGTTACAATTTGTGTTTTTGCCTTATCAATTAGCGAGGTTATATTTTTCATCTATCGCGCTCCCCATTACTTTCTTATAATCAAAATCCTTTGGATATGCCGACTGCTCCCTCATTTTCAGCATATTTTGAAATGCCTTTTTCTTGCGAGCTGCTGATGTATTTATTTCCGTTTCATATTCTTCCTTTGAGGATATGCCGTGTTGCCTGGCAATTTCATCTGCCATAACAAGAATCAGCCTTATCCCGTCTTCAGGCAATTTCATTATTTTTTCGTAGGCTTCCTGTTGTATTGTCATATCTGCCGCTCCCCTTATGGAAATCGTAACTATACCCGGTTTAAGAGTGATTTCCGGTTGTCCGCCGTATTTTGTCTGCTCCCATGGCATATCGCCGCCGATTGTGATATACCTCAAATTCTCCGAATTTCCAAATCCATTTACTCATAATAATTGCTCCTTATTTTACTCTATCTTACCATATTTAAACCGGCTCGGGGAATAGAAATTCTCAGAGCCGGTTTAAATTTTTTATGTTCTCCTAGTATATTGCGTCGTTTTTTGGTATGTTTAAGGAGTAGATATTATTTTATATAAACCGGAAAAGATTTCCGGCGGAGAAGAACAGGGCTATTTCAATGAAAAAGAGCGGGGATAAAACAGAAAAATTTATTTCTTTAAACAGAATACTGACACTGGTGGTGATAATTGCATACATTGCATTTCTCCTGCTGTTACTCTGGATGGATACGATTCTGGTGATAAATTACCGCAAGGGGCGGAAGGCTGAGGAGAGACAGCAGGTGAGCGGCTATGCCGATATGCTTGACGAGCATCTGGGCAAGATAGAGGAGCTTTTGTATGATATTTATGTCTATAATGAAGACTTTCAGAATTTAAACGGGACGCAGACGGATATCGAGGAGTTTAGCAGCGTTTATGAAGTAAACTATATAATGCAAAACAAGATTGCGCTGTATCATTGGATTAACGGATATATGCTTAATTACCATACAGGTGAAAAGTGGCGTTATTATTTTGAGAGCAGCTCGGCCGGTTTGGATTGTATAGATGAGATGAAGGCATTTGTGAGGGAACAGATACAGAACGGAGACGACCTGGGGCGGTCAATAGTTTGCTTTGGAGAGCGGGTATATTGCTTTCTGTTCTGCAGTAAGGAAAATGTTTCCGTCTGCGGCGTTTATGATTTGAGTAAGAGTATTGAATCCTTTGCCGGGAACCTTGAAAGCGGCGGGAAAGTGTTTTTTGCCACTGATAGTCAGATATATGGAACGGAGGATGGGAGTAACGGCGGACTGGCGCAGGAGCTGTTTGTCCAGACAGGCAGTTTGGCTGACAGCTTTGAAAGAAAGATGGGGGCGAATGAGTATTTTGGAAAAAGGGTCGGCGGCACGGAATTATGGGTTATTTATAAAAGGCCGGTTACCATTTTTACATTTATGAACGTCATACATATGCTGTTATTTTTGCTGACTTTCAGCACACTTATAATTGCGTGGTTTGCTTACAGGTATATGAAGAAAAATATACTCCTGCCTTTACAGGGACTGGCGGTAACGATGAATGAGGTCAGCAGGGGAAACTGGGACAGTGTCTATGACCATGGTTCCAGACTGGAGGAAATCCAAAGAGTGGACGAGGCTTTCAATGTCATGGTTTCCGAAATAAAAAAGCAGAAGATACTTTCTTATGAGCAGATTATTGAAAAGCAGAAGGCGCAGATGCAGTATTTGCAGCTTCAGTTAAAGCCCCATTTTTATCTGAACGGACTGAAAACGCTTAATATGCTTGCCATGGAAGGCGATACCGAAAAAACGCAGAATCTTATTATGCATTTATCCTATCACCTACGTTACCTTTTGCAGGTAAACAGAATGCTGGTACCGCTTACTGCAGAGATTGATTACACGAAGAATTATGGAAATATCCAGTCGGAGATGTATGGCAGGGGGATTGTTATCAATTGGGACATCCGGGGAGATGTGGGGAGTGTGCCTGTGCCCACCCTGTGTATACAGACATTTGTGGAAAACAGTTTCAAATACGCGATGCCGGGGGACGGAGGAAACAGCCTTAAGATTACGGTCAAAATATATGAGCTTGAAACGCAGGACGGAAAATTCATTGATATTACCGTAAGGGATAACGGGGCGGGATATCCGCTCCCTATTCTGGAGGATATCAATGCAGAATCAAAGGAGGAGAGCGTAAGCGTCGGCATCAATAACTTAAAGCGCAGGTGTCTCTTTTTATATGGCGGAAGGGAAGAATATAATTTCTACAACAGTGACGGAGCAGTAAGCGAGCTTGTGCTTCCGTGCGACAGGGGGTAAATGATGAGGCTTTTGTTGGTGGATGACCAGAGGGAAATAACGGAGAGCCTTAGAAAGAGTATTGATTGGGCAAAGATAGGGATTGACGAGGTCTGCACAGCCGTGAGCGCCAAGGAGGCCAAGCTTATCATGGTAAATATGGAGATTGACATATTGCTCACGGATATAGAGATGCCCGGAGAGAGCGGACTTGAGCTTTTCAGGTGGACAAGAGAGCGTTATCCCGACATCATAGGCATATTTTTGACCTCTCACGTGGACTTTTCTTATGCCCAGGAGGCGATAAGGATGGGAGGATTCGATTATATCCTGCAGCCGGCAAGGTATCAGGAAGTGGCTGGTGTGGTGGCAAGGGCATCCAGAAAATCCAGGGAGAATACCCGGACGGAGAAGATTGTAAAAAGGGCCAGATTATTGGCGGACCAGTGTGATAATCTTCTGGAGCTGCTGTTTATGCGTTCCCGGGAGGGGAGGTATGAGGAGGCGGCCACCTGTTTTGAAAAGCTGAAAAATATTTATAAGCTGCAATATGAGAAATCAATATTCAGGATAATATGGGTGCAGATTGTAAAATTTGAAAACAGGGAGGCATGGAGCGACGACCTTCTGAAAATGGTATTTCGCAACGTTTTAGAGGAGCTGTTTGAGAGAGAGGATTCCGTTTCGGCAGCCTGTACTTATGACGACTGCTTTTGCGTTATGCAGGCGTTTGGGGCTCATAATATGGAACCGGAAAGATGGAAGGACGGTATCGAGAGATTTTATTCTTTTATAAACGAACACATGGATTTCAGGATAGCCATTTATCCTGAAATGACGGAGATTGCAGAGTTTTCGGTGGATAAGCTGGCCAGGGCGTTTTCGCGGTCAAAGCCTGATTTGGGCAGGAGCCCCGGGATATTCTGGGAAGGGGGCGAAGACGGCAGGGATATAGTGCGGGGGAATGAGGAGTGCATCCGCATTGCCGAAAAATATATCAGGGATAATATCAGCCGGAGCGTATCCCGGGCGGAGGTGGCGGAATATCTGAATTTTAACGAGGAGTATTTTTCAAGGCTTTTTAAGAAATACAACGGCGATACCTTTAAGGCATATGAGATGAAGGAGCGTATACGGGAAGCCAAAAAGCTGCTTCAGTACTCCAATTTTTCCATCAATATCATAGCTTCAAAGGTGGGTTATGATAATTTTTCCCATTTCTCGAAGATATTCAAGCAGGCTACAGGATATACGCCTCAGGAGTACCGAGGCTTAAAGTCACAAAAATAACAAATAAAGCGCATAAAAAAACAAATTCGATAAATGTTCTTTTTGGAGACCTCTTTCAGGTCACAAAAAGAACATTTTTTGGTTACGAAAATTATAGATTAAAATTTTACCATTTTATAAACTTTTCATAACGAATAATTACTGACGAAAACGGAGGGAAAAAATGAAAATGAAAAAGCTTTTGGCAATTCTTATGGCTGCTGCAATGACCTTTGGACTTGCGGCGTGCGGAGGCGGTTCCGGTGACAGCTCCGCCAGTTCGGGAGATACGGCGGATTCAGGAGAGGTTCAGAATGTGATTGTCGCCATACCTACTCTTTTTGACATCAATGACTCGCAGATGGTTGCGGACGCTATCAATGAGATTTCGGCAGAGAAGTATGGTGTGACGGTTACGCTGGAGTTTATTGCTGCCGGTAACTGGGCACAGCAGACGAATCTGCTTCTTACATCTGATGAAGTGGATGTGCTTGCATTTTACGGAACGCCTCTTACCACTTTCATCAAAAACAATCAGGCACTGCCTCTTGAGGACTATGTGGCGAACGCTTCCGAGGAATTCAAGGCTGTGTGGTCAGACGCAGAGCTTCAGGGAACCAGTATGAACGGTCATATCTATGGAATACCCAACCTGAGAAATTTCGGCAATACACGGGGACTGGACATTGATGCGAACATAGCGGCGGAATTCGGCATCGAAGACGGCCAGCACATGACAATGGATGAGGTGTCGGATTTTCTGTATGCCGTCCATGAGGCATATCCGGAGCGCTATGCCCTTGTTCCTCAGGGCGGAAGCAACATGGTAAGCGGATGGACCTGGGACGGTCTGGGAGATGGTAAGTTTATCGGCGTTCTGGAGGATTGCGGGCAGGACCTTACGGTTAAGAATTTATTTGAGACAGATGATTTTAAAGAGTTTTGCACTTATACCAGAAAGTGGTACGAGGATGGCCTGAGCATGTCAGACGCGCTCAGCAATACCGAGGACGGCAAAAAGCTGATTCAGGCGGGTAAAGCGGTTGCATGTTTTGAGAATTATGCGGTTGATACTGCGGAGGGGTGCATAAGAACCGTGGTAGTGGATGCGTGGGCCGTTTCCAACTCCTACGCAGAGCTTTCTTATGGAATCAATACAAACAGTTCTAAGAAAGACGCGGCATGGAAAACAATTGAAATGTTTTTTACTGATAAGGAAATCTGCGAATTGCTCACCAATGGTATTGAGGGAACGCATTATACAGTAAATGAGGATGGCACAACAGCTCCTACGGAAAATGATGGCTATTTTATTTCTGCCATTGCATGGGTGCTTCCTTACTCGGGATATGCACATCCCATGGAAGCAAACGGCCCTACTTATTATGAAGACCTGATTGCATTCAATGACTCCTGCATGAAATCCAAGGGCCTTGGTTTTGCATTTGATTCTACCAGCGTGGCAAACCAATATACAGCCTGCTGTAATGTAATGGATAAATATTATTCGGCGCTCATGTGCGGCACTGTGGATGTGGAAAGCACAATTGAGCAGGCAAACACGGAATTTGAGGCGGCGGGTTTGTCCGATATTATCTCGGCGAAACAGGAGCAGTTGGATGCGTTCCTTGCAGCTCAGTAATATGAATTTAAGGGAAAATGCGGTTTAGAAAACCGCAATTTCCTTTTCTGGAGGAGGAAACATGACGAATACATTGGCAAAGAGCAAAAAAAAGGGTGGAATGAATGGAAAGACGAAAACATCCATAGCGCTTATTTCCATGATGCTTCCCGGTATGCTCTATCTTATTATCAATAATTATATACCCATAGCAGGTCTGGTGGTGGCATTCAAGTCTTTTGACTACGCGAAAGGAATCTGGGGAAGCGGCTGGGCAGGCCTGGGGAATTTTACCTATCTTTTTAAGACACAGGATGCTTTTAATATTGTCCGTAATACTCTGCTGTATAATATCGTGTTCATTATGCTGGGGAACATACTTGCAATAACGGTGGCGGTCATGCTCAATTTCCTGCGGGGGCAGATGAATAAGAAAATTTATCAGACGATGATTCTGATACCTTATCTGATTTCCATGGTTGTGGTTTCCTATATCGTATATGGTTTTTTAAGCATGGACAGCGGCTATTTAAACAAGCTCATTGAATCCTTTGGAGGAACTGCCATAAGCTGGTACACAGAGCCGAAATACTGGCCGGTTATCCTCACGCTGGTACATCTGTGGAGCGGCTTTGGATACTCGAGCATTGTATATTACGCCACTGTAATCGGTATAGATTCCTCCCTGTATGAAGCGGCCAGCATCGACGGAGCCAATGTGTGGAAACAGGTCTGGCATATCACGCTGCCGGGGCTTCGGATTACAATTATCACCCTTGTTCTCATGGCAATGGGGCGTATGTTCTATTCGGATTTCGGACTGTTTTATCAGGTGCCAATGCGTTCGGGGCTGCTTTCCGGTGCGACGGATACCATAGATGTGTTTGTGTATAAGGCGCTGACACAGCTAAATGACGTGGGCAGGGCGTCGGCAGCAGGTCTTTTGCAGTCGGTTCTTGGATTCCTCATGGTTCTTACGGCCAATCTGATTGTCCGCAAGGTTGATTCTGACAGCGCATTGTTCTAGGAGGTGAGACTAACATGGCTACGAAAAATAAAATCGGACAGGGAATACTTAATATCATCTTTATCCTGCTGTGCATAGCGGCTGTCGCTCCGTTTTTGCTGCTTTTGTCGTCTTCACTCACCGACGAGGAAACGCTTCTGAGAGCTGGTTACAATTTCATACCGGCGAAATTCAGCCTGCAGTCCTATGAATACCTGATGGGAAGCGCCGGAAAAATTACAAAAGGATATGGGATTACAGTACTTGTCACACTGGTGGGAACGATTGCAGGTATGTTTATGACTATCATGTTTGCTTATCCGCTTTCCCGCAAAGAGCTGCCCAAAAGGACGTTCTTTTCCTTTTTCGTATTTTTTACGATGCTCTTCAACGGCGGTCTTGTCCCTACATATATGATGTGGACGCAGACCTTTCATGTGCGCAACACGTTATGGGCGCTGATAGTGCCGGGGCTTTTGATGAACGGATTCAATATTATCATGATGCGTTCCTATTTTAACGCCAATATTCCAAACGAGCTCATAGAAGCCGCCAGAATAGACGGAGCGGGAGAGTACAGGGTGCTCTATCAGGTTGTGGTGCCGCTTTCAAAGCCTATGATGGCAACGATTGGGCTGATGATAGGGCTTCGTTACTGGAACGACTGGACGAACAGTCTGTATTATATAACTGATGAAGAACTGTTCAGCATTCAGGCTATATTGAATACGATTATCAGCAACATTCAGTTTCTGTCCAGCGGTCAGGCTGCCGGTTCCGCATACAGCGCGGCGGATTTGCCCAGCGTGGGTATAAGGATGGCAATAGCCGTTATCGGCATTCTACCGATACTTTTCATTTACCCGTTCTTCCAGAAGTATTTTGTCAAGGGTATTGTTGTCGGCGGTGTTAAAGGTTAATATAGAAATTGACGGGGGATACAGATGAAAAACAGAAATTTTGTAATTGAACATATTTACATTGACTGTCTGGAAAATCCATTGGGGCTTGATGATTCAAGCCCCACTATTTCATGGAAATTAAAGGCGGAGGACGGCTGTAAGGATATCAGACAGAAAGCGTACCGGATTTTTGTCGGGAGCAAAAGGGGTCTTGCCGACCTTTGGGATTCAGGCAGGAGAATATCGGATTGCTCTGCGGGCGTTACCTATGAAGGAGAAGCCCTCAGAGCCAAAACGGTTTACTATGTTACGGTGCAGGTCTGGGAGTCGGAAAACGAACAGGCTGCTAATGCGGACGCCTGGTTTGAGACAGGATTTTTAGACACATCACAGGAAGCCTGGGGAGGAGCCAAGTGGATAGGAGCGCCGGAAAAGTATATAAATGCCAGGACTCTTGGGGTTTTTGTGCTTTCCTGTGATATCAGATTTTGCTCCGGCAGCGGAAAGGCCGGTATTGTTTTCGGGGCAAATGACGAAAGGCTTTTGGATTCCAGAAAAAACCAGTTTGAAATCTCGGGGGAAAACTACATCAGATATGTACTGGATGTGTCGCAGATACCGGCCAATATAGAGATATACAGGGTCGGATATGCGCCGGACGACAGCGTGGAGCGTCCGTTTGCCGTCGTCCCTGTAGTGGAATTCGGGAAGGCTGAAAAGCCCGTTATTACATATGAAAACAGACTCGAAGCCCATAATCTGAAAGTTGAGGTCACAGGCGACTGTGCGTATGCGTATGTGGACGACGTACTTGTGGACGCGCTGGAATTTCAGCTTCCCACGGGTGAGAAGATGGTGGCGGCAAGGCCTTTAAATCCCCTGGGGTTTAATGATGTGACCACATTTCCAAGAATGTGTGAAATCGGATACTATACGGATGCGGGATGCGAGGTTATATTTGGCGATATTGTTGTGAACAATTTCAGAACGCCAAAAGCTGAAATCGCCCGGATAAAGCCGTCTCAGGCTATGACAGGCGAGGACAGGCGGGGAAATCTCCATGGCGTACAAAGAACATTTGATATAAGCTGCCATTCCATCCCTATGCTCCGCAGGGATTTTGAGATATCTCCCGAAAAGGAGCTTGCGAAGGGAAGACTGTATATTACGGCAAGAGGGTGTTATGACTGCCGTATAAACGGATTTGAAATTACAGATTCCTGGCTGAATCCGGGAGCGATGCAGTATGACAGGCATATCCAGTATCAGACATATGATGTCACGGACTTTCTGCAAAAAGGTGAAAACGGTATAGGAATTACGCTGTCGTCCGGCTGGTGGTGCGATGCGCAGACTTTTGCGGTTCGTAACTATAACTATTTTGGAGACAGGGAATCTGTGCTTGCGCGTCTCGAGATTACATACAGCGACGGCAGTATTGACGCAGTCGTTACAGATACGGATTCATGGGACTATTATGGCGAAGGGCCTTACAGATACGCCGGTATTTTTTACGGGGAGGAGCTGGACGGCAGGCTGTACGATATTTACAGTGATTTTTCAAAACCGGGATTTGGGATTGACGGAATGAAGAAGTCTGTGGAAATTGAGGTGTGTGAAATAGAAGAATCCTTTACCCTCCGCCCGGGCTTTGGCAGGCCCTGGCCGAAAGTGGACCACAGCAAAGTGGAACTGACCGGCGGGATAAATGCGCCGGTCAGGAAGGTATGCGTCCTTTCTGCGAAATCGGTATCCGAGCCGAGAAAAGGGCTTTATATCTATGATTTGGGTCAGGAGATGGCAGGGGTTCCGTGTATCAGATTTCGGGGAAAGGCAGGTGAGACCGCTACTGTGCGATATGGCGAGATGCTTTACCCGGAGCTTGCGGAGTACGGAAGCCTGCACGGCCTTATACTGACGGATAATTACAGAGATGCGGAAAGCATCGACAAATATATATTGCGGGGAGACGGGGAAGGCGAAATTTTTTGCCCAAGGTTCACATTTCACGGATTCCGTTACATAGAAATAAGCGGTGTGGAAAACGCTCCCGGACTTACCGATGTTCAGGGCATACAGCTTTCGTCTGTGCCTGAAATTACAGGACAGATTGAAACTTCAGACAAACTTTTAAACAGATTTATAGAAAATGTTAAATGGTCGATGCTGTGTAATTTCATCAGTATCCCCACGGACTGTCCCCAGAGAAACGAGAGAATGGGCTGGGCGGGCGACACTCATGTATTCTGCAGGACGGCTGCTTTTGAAGCGGATACCAGACTGTTTTATCTTCGCTATCTTGATGATTTCAGGGATTTGCAGGAGGAAAACGGCCGCCTGCCCAATATTGCGCCGATAGGCGGAGGCTTTGGCGGCATTACCTATGAGAGCGCTATGATTCTCATTGTCTGGGAACTCTACCAGCAGTATGGAGATATAAGGATAGTCAGGGAATACTATGATTCCATGAAAAAATGGATGACCTATATCAGAGGATGCAAAATGCCCGGAGACAGTTTCGTCGGCCCTCTTGGAGACTGGCTTGCAACGGAGGAAACAGACAATCATTTAATCTGGAACGCCTTTTACGGATACGACTGCAGGCTGATGCTGCTTTTTGCATCCCTTCTGGGAAAAGATGAGGATATGCGTTTCTTTAAGGGACTGGAGGAGGAAGCGAAGACCTATTGGAATGCGAATTTCGTGGATTCTATAACAGGAAAAACGAAGAACTTAAAAGGACAGGTAGTCGATACACAATGTTCTTATGCGCTTCCGCTGGCGTATGGAATGTTCAATGATGAAAATAAGAAGAAGGCGTTTGAAAACCTTGCGAGAAAAACGCAGGAGCTTGGCTGCACCATAGGGACAGGCTTTTTTGGCACGGGCGTCTTAAGCAGGGCTCTGACAGAGGCAGGGCGTATCGATTTGGCCTACAAGCTGCTTTTGCAGACCGATTTTCCGTCATGGCTCTATCCGGTGACTCAGGGAGCCACTACCATATGGGAGCGTTGGGATTCCTATACGATGGAAAAGGGCTTCGGCGGCAATAACAGCATGAATTCATTCAACCACTATTCTCTGGGCTCGGTTCTGTCCTGGATATACGAGACGGTACTTGGCATCATGCGGGACGAGGACGCGCCGGGATATAAGCATTTCACACTGTGCCCCTTAGTTATCAGAGATTCAGGGCTTAATTATGCCGGAGGCGGCTTTGAGACGGTGTATGGACGCATTGAAAGCCGGTGGAGACTGCGGGACGGGATGCTGGAATACACGTGCAGCGTGCCGCCGAACACCTCAGCCACACTGATTCTGCCCGGACAGGAGCCGATGGAGCTGGGCAGCGGGAACTATCAATATCATGTAAATTTTTAGTGGAACCGTCGCGCAGCGACTAAAATCAGGAGCAGAAAAAATGAAAAGAATTCAATCGAAAGAGATGCAGCAGTTTGAAAAGGAGCATATAAATGCAGTACGGGCCATGTCTCCTGAATGCATGGTACTGCTTAAGAATGAGGGAATGCTGCCCCTTGGAAGGACAGGGAAGATTGCACTGTACGGAAGCGGGGCAAGAAATACGATTAAAGGAGGCACCGGCTCCGGCGACGTCAATGTCAGGCATTTTGTCAACATAGAGGAAGGGCTTGAAAACGCCGGCTTTGAGATTACCACAAAGGCATGGCTTGATGCTTATGACGAAGTCTTAGATAAAGCCAAAAGGGCATTTGCAGAAGAACTGAAAGTTAAGGCTAAAGCCTCGGGGATGCCGCTTTTTATGTTTCTTATGGGGAAGGTGGTACCGGAACCTGATTACGAGCTTCCGCTGGAAGGCGAGGGGGATACTGCTATTTACATATTGGCGAGAAATTCGGGAGAGGGGACTGACCGCGCGGATGTTCCGGGCGATATCAGGCTGACGGAAACGGAAATCAGAGATATTCTCGTATTGAA
The DNA here is from genome assembly GCA_910577275.1 of uncultured Lachnospiraceae bacterium. Classification (GTDB taxonomy): domain Bacteria; phylum Bacillota; class Clostridia; order Lachnospirales; family Lachnospiraceae; genus Suilimivivens. Next base: position 19,310 of record CAJTMW010000016.1, on the reverse strand, counting down.
CAAAAAATATGAAAAGTTCGTTCTGGTTTTAAACGTCGGGGGTCTGGTGGACATCAGTCCTGTAGAGAATATTAAGGCGGTACTGCTTATGAGCCAGCCTGGCATAGCGGCCGGAGACGCCCTGGCCGACGTTATTCTCGGAAAAACTTATCCATCGGGGAAGCTGACTATGACCTGGGCGTCTGTAAAGGATTATCCTTCTACAGACGGCTTTGGCGACCCTGACGACACTTTTTACGGGGAGGGTATTTACGTAGGCTACCGCTATTTTGACAGAGCCGGGAAAAGGCCTGTTTATCCCTTTGGCTATGGTCTGGGATATACCACATTTTCCGTTGAGACAAAGAACCTGGAAGCGGACGCAAAAACAATAACTGTAACCGTAGCCGTTAAAAATACGGGAAAATCCGCCGGTAAAGAAGTGGTGCAGGTATATTATTCGGCGCCCGAAGGCAGGCTGGATAAGCCTTATCAGGAGCTTGCCGCCTATGCCAAGACAGGGGAGTTAAAACCCGGTGAGGAGCAGGAGCTGTCAATTTCTTTTGCTGTAGCCTCCATGGCCTCCTTTGACGAGGAAATCGCCTCGTATGTTCTGGAAAAGGGCAGGTATGATATCAGAGTGGGCAACTGTTCCAGAAATACGCATATAGCCGGAGCTGTTTCGCTTAACGGCAATGCTGTGACAGAGAGGGTGAGGAACATTTGCAAAGGAGCCGTTGTCGATGAAAAGCCGCTTTTTAACGAGCCGGTTTCCTGTGAGGGCGAGGCAGATGAAATTGCCGGAGCGTATGTCATCGAAATAAAGGCGGATGAAATTGCCTGCGTGGAACATACATATGCTGAAGAAAACCCTGACCTGTCATTGGACGGGCCTGTTTTGTGGGAAGATGTTAAAAGCGGAAAAAGGACCACAGGAGAGTTTGCGGCTTCTCTCAGTAACGAACAGCTTGCTTACCTGTGCATCGGCGCATATAAGAATGCAGGAGAGGGCGGCGGAGCCGGAGTGATAGGGAATGCCGGAATGCTTGTGGCGGGAGCCGCCGGTGAAACCACGCATCGTCTTGATGATATCGGTATGGAAGGGCTGATTATGGCGGACGGCCCGGCCGGTCTGCGGCTTAGCACCTGTTATACGCTTGGGGCGGACGGAATGGCAAAATCTGCAGCAATGCCTTTTTCAACGGGTCTGGAGGATTATATGGAAATCCCTGAGATGGGAAGGATGAAAGAGGCCATGAAAAAGCAGGTAAAGGACGCCGGAGAACAGGTTTATTATCAGTACAGTACGGCAATTCCTGTGGGTACGGCGATAGCCCAGTCCTGGAATGAGGAGCTGTGCATGACATGCGGCGATATTGCGGGCAGGGAAATGGAGCTGTTTGGAGTAAACCTGTGGCTTGCGCCCGGACTTAATATTCAGCGCTCTCCGCTCTGCGGCAGGAATTTTGAATATTATTCCGAGGACCCGGTAATCAGCGGCAATGTAGCTGCTGCCATAACTGCCAGTGTGCAGAAGCATGCCGGCTGCGGTACGACAATCAAGCATTATATGTGCAACAATCAGGAAACCAACCGCTTTTTCTCAAACAGTGTGGTAAATGAAAGAGCTATACGGGAAATTTATTTAAAAGGCTTTGAGATATGCGTAAGGAAAGCGCAGCCCCATGCGCTTATGACATCCTATAATCTGTTAAACGGCGAGCATACCTGCAGCAGCAAAGTCTTGCTTGCGCAGGTTTTACGGGATGAGTGGGGGTTTGAAGGTATTGTTATGAGCGACTGGCGTGTGACAAGCAGGATGCGGAAAAACTCCGGGAAATATTCCTGCGCTTCTGCAGCGGGCTGTGTGAAGGCCGGTAATGACATCGTCATGCCCGGAGGCGACGAGGACAGGAATGATATATTGTCCGCGCTTAATGATGCGGCTCACCCTTATCCGCTGACCAGAGGAGATTTGCTTGCATGCGCAAGGCGCGTCTGCGATATGGTGTTGAAACTGAATTAATTGATTTAAGGGGGATGAAATGATGAAGAAGGTAGGAAATCTTATCGTAAACAAAGACAATTTAAACGAAACAGTATCAGATATATTACATGACATGACGATAGAGCAGCTGGCGCATTATGCGTCCAAATTTGCCACCCGTGGTGTTGTCACCGAATCGGGATACGAGCTCCCGCAGTCGGCAAATGGAGGAATGGACGGGATTTTCGGAGTAGACACAGACTTTCCGGTACCAATCGCCATGGGGCAGACATGGAATACGGAGCTGATGGATAAAGTGGGAAATGTAATAGGAACGGAAGTGCGCGGAAAATTTGATTTTGATAATCCCAACACACTTGTTTTTGCTGCCGTTTCCGATATGAGAGGCAATCCTTTGTGCGGACGCTACTATGAAACCTTTTCAGAGGATTCCTTTCTTACGAATCGTATGGCTCAGGCTATGTGCGGCGGCATACGCGGCAAAGACGAATTTTATTTATTGAGTCAGCCTGCTACAAAGCATTATTTTGGATATCAGGCCGAATGGAATCGTCTGACGTCGAATAATTATTTTGATAAGAGAACGCTTATGGACGAGCAGCTGAAAGGATTTTATGATGCAATAAAATCCGGTGAAGCAACAGGCGTTATGACTTCCTTTGGAGGAACCAACGGCATTCCCAACGCCTTGTCGCTTTATAATGCCGAGATTGCTCCTCCGACGCCGTATCATCTGTTCAGCATTTCTGACTTTAATAATGATTACAATCTGTCAACAGGACTTGGGAATGGATTTGATAAAGTATATGTTGACAATTTCCAGTACATTGCGGCATTAATGATTAAAGCAAAAACCACTTCGAATAACATGCTCGCATCTTTGGTATCGGAGCAGGATTTTGCAAATGCCGTTCTGGACGGGGTATTAGATGTAACGCGGGTGGATTTGGAGAACATGATTCGCCCTCAGATTGAGCTTTGGCTGAGGACGGGCCTTTATAGTCAGGGAAAATATCCGTATATGCAGTTATGCCAGGATGCTGCTCCACTGAATTCTGATGACGCCGGCCATAAAGAAGTTGCTTTACAGACGGCAGAAGAAAGTATTGTATTGTTAAAAAATACAGGAGGGCTTTTGCCGGTGCCCGCTGGCGGGAATATTTTAGTGACGGGCATTTTGTCAAACACCCTGATTAAGCCGTTCTATGCTGTGGATGGGATTAAGGAATTTGAACATGCATACTTAACGCCTTATGAAGCTATCAAAGAGTATGTCGGCGGTAGTGCAAAAGTTACCTTTGATGATAATTTGTCTCTGACTACGGTTTATTTAAAGTCGGAAAAAACTCAAAAGTATCTTAAAGTCGATTCAGACGGCCAGTTGTATGCGTCGGAGGATAACACAAATTCTGCAACACTGTTTCAGGTTATCGACTGGGGGCAGAATGTTTACAGTATTCGAAAAGCTTTTACGAATGAGTATATGCAATGCAAGGATTCCAATATCTGTTTTGTTAAACTGGAAAAGACGGACCAGATTCCGATTTTTACATATGAAGACTGGAATGGCATGCGCGCTATACGGTATGGGGCACTGTTGACTTATCATATGCAGCAGGTAATTTCTAATGTTCCCTTTTATGAGTATTATATTTCCATGGGTTATTATCTGCTGGTGGATGATAAAACGAATCAAATTATATTAGACGGTATATTCAGAAAGGAGCCGCTTGATTCAGAACGTTTTGCAGCGGTTGATGCAGTTGATGTCAATGATAATATAAATTTTACAGATTATGATTATGCGGTAGTTGCTGTAGGAATTCCTGTATATATGAATGCCAGCGAAGGGACAGACCGCCCCAGCATGTCTATTGGAAGCCAGGAAATGGAACTTGTTAACAGTGTTGCATCAAAATTCAAAGGAAGAACGATTGTGCTTGTCTGTTCCGAAATGCCCCTGGATGTAGAAGCCATTAAAAATAATCCCGATGTGGCGGCAATTATATCCTATGCATATGGCGGCCAGTATGGCGGCTGGGCTCTGGCGCGGACAATCTACGGGGATAGCAACCCGTCAGCGAGGCTGACAATTACATGGCCGAATAACATCAGCCATCTTCCGCCTTTGACGCCGGAACCGTGGATTGACCCCCGCTATACCATCAACATGAAGGAAACAGAGCCATCCTCGAATAAGCTGACCTATATGTACCAGACGGAGAATATCATGTATCCATTCGGGTACGGACTTTCCTATGGCAATTTTGTGTATTCCGATGTAGCTGTAGGACTATCGGGGGATTTCATAACGGTTTCTGCCAGCATCAAAAACTTAGCGAGGGCAGGAAAAGAGGTAGTGCAGATATATGCCGTAAAAAAGAGTACATTTTACGGAGAGTATATGCCTCTTAAGAAGCTGATTGCATTTACAAAAACAGATGTGATTGCGGAAAATGAGACTGCCGCGCTTTCGCTCAATATCCCGCTGGCCAGTCTGGAACAGTGGTTTGAAAATATCAACCGTTATGCTATAGAGGAAGGGGAGGTTGATATTGTAGTCGTCGGAACAGGATACCAGAGTGATATAGTAACCTTGAAGATTTCCGGCGAAACCATACCGCCGACTTCTGTATTCAGAGAAAGGAATGTATGGGATATTGCCGGTTACACGGACGGAATTTGCGGTTCGGAAGTATCCAAAACAGAAACTATGATGAAGCATACCTTCCACTGTGCCTGTGAGTCAAATAAAGAAACCGGATATATTGTAATTCCGAAAACGGTTATTTCTTCGGGAATTATGAGCTTGCGTGTGGCTGCTGCCGGAAAAGGGACGATAGAGCTGCGTTTGAACGGCATAGACGGAGAATGCCTTGGAATTATCGATGTTTCCGATACAGGCGCCGCCGATTATCAGTTAGTGTCCCGGGAAAACAACAGGATTATTACCGGACAGGAGAGCAGATATATAGAAAAATCGGTTGCCGTTCACACAGAAGCGGCAGTTGCAGACTTGTATCTTGTTATCAAAGGAGCAGGCATTAAGATTGACACCATATGTCTGCATAAAGAAATAGTGACGGCGGATTGGCGTACCTTTCAGGGAAACAGCGAAAATAACGGTGTTTTCGAAGCAGATTATAACCTGATGAACGGCCCTGTGTCGGAAAAATCGGTTCAGATGTCTTTATCAGGGGAGATTTGGGGAAGCGCAGGAGGAGAAACGCTTACCTATAACGAGAACGGGAAAAACTATATCTTTACACAATACAGCGACAATGCTGACGGTATTCATATGAGGGCTTACGACGTTGAGAATCCCGAAAAGGTACTTTGGGACAGGCAGTTGTATAAAGATATTATTTCTGCGGCGCAGCTTTCCACTCCTGTAATTATAAATGACAGCAGGCACGGGGATACAATATATGCCGCGTCAACCCAGTATAATAAAGTGTTTGGCACCTTTGAGTATCCTTTGACAATTGACGCCGGTTCCTCTAATACCTTAAAGGTTGACAGAGTAATTCTGGTAGGGCATTACCATGTTATAAAGATAGCCACAGGTCTGACAGCCTCTGCCCCGGGCGATTTCTCGGCAGAAGTGATATTGAGTTCCGACCAAAATACTTATGTGTTTAACGCATACTGCCGGGAAGGCGTATTTGTAATCTCCCTTAACGCTGAATCAGCAGAAAACAGGGAGGTGATTCAGACCGGTGTGTACGCACTTACGGTCACCATTCATAATAAAACGAAGAAGGCGGTTTCCGCCAATATCCGTATTTTGATTCCCCATTGGGAACTTTGCCGCATACGTGATATCACAGGGAAAGCGTCTCTTACCCGGCTTCTTAGAAGCTCCGGGGAGGCGGCTACTCCTGTCAAGTATTTAAACGGCGCGCTTTATTTCGGGACATATGATTCCTATAGCAGTTATCTTAAGTTTTTGCCGGAGAAATACACGTTATCGCGGTGCAATCCAAATGCCGGAGACGGATTCTATTGGGGAGGGATGACGCAAATTAGTGTTACGGGCAAAGAGTATCTTATTTGCGGCAGCGATTTGGGGAATATTTACTTAATGGATGAAGAAGAGAGCTTTTCGAGCATGGGCGGAGAACCGGTGAAGACAATTCCCCTTGGCGATTATCTGGAAAATGCAGGGGCGGTTCACTCAAGTATTTGTCTGTCTGAAGATTATGTTTATTTCACCAGTGAAAACGGCTATCTCTGGCGGGCGGAAACAGCAACTCTTCTGGATGAGAAACCGAAGCTTGAGTACCTGAAGCTTTCAGGCAGCAGCTCATCGACTCCTGCTGTTGCGGGAAATTATGCTTTCGTGGGTACTGGCGCAAAAGCTGTAAACGGTACGGAGGCGGGCGGCATTGACATTGTGAGCATTGCCGGAGGCGCTTTTAAAAAGGCGACGGCCATCTATGGTATCGGGCCGGTTACCGCATCTCCGATTGTAGACAGGGAGAATGACGGGTATTATATTTATTTTACGACGAATGAGACGGCAGGACATGGGTATTGCTATCTCTATAAAGATAATACGGCTTCAAAGATTTGGGAAACAGATGCGCATTATGCGCTGCAGGGAATGTCCGCCGGAGACGGATTCCTTGCCTATGGCGACGGAAGCGGACAGCTTCACATTATTAAATAGCATATCCGACAGGTAAGCGCAAGCTTGATTTGAGTGCAGGCATTTGGGGCAGAGGACGACTCTGCCCCATGATTTTACCATTTTTTATACTTTTTTTATATTCAGCCTATTTTTGTCTTAAAATACATATGGTAAAATGTTTAAAGATGATTTTTCAGGAAATGGCAGACACCGCCTTAAAGGGGGATGCAAAAGCAGCCATCCAAAAGGCATCAGGGAGGAAACAGATGGGTTCGTTCGTAGAATTTAAAAATGTCGGCAAGACCTACCATATGGGCGAGGTGGATATCGAGGCGCTCCATGATGTGAATTTTACCATTGAAAAAGGAGAGTTTTGCGTTGTGGTGGGCGCTTCCGGGGCAGGCAAAACCACGATTTTAAATATTTTAGGCGGAATGGATGGTTTATCTACGGGGCAGGTGCTTTTGGACGGAGAGGAAATCTCCTCTTATAATAAGAAGAAACTGACAGCCTACAGGCGTTTTGACATTGGCTTTGTATTCCAGTTTTATAATCTGGTACAAAATCTGACGGCTCTTGAAAATGTGGAGCTGGCGGCGCAGATTTGCAAGGACCCGCTGGACGCCATGGAGGTTTTGGAGATGGTGGGCTTAAAGGAGCGGGCGGGGAATTTTCCGGCGCAGCTCTCGGGCGGGGAGCAGCAGAGGGTGGCCATTGCAAGGGCCCTCGCAAAGAATCCGAAGCTTCTTCTGTGCGACGAGCCTACAGGAGCCCTTGACTATAATACGGGCAAGGCGGTTTTGAAGCTGCTGCAGGACGCCTGCCGGAAAAGCGGGATGACGGTGGTGGTGATTACCCACAATCAGGCGCTCACGGCCATGGCGGACAGGGTGATTACGGTGAAAAGCGGAACGGTGCGGAAGATGGAGCTGAACGAGAATATTGTGCCGGTGGAGGAAATCGAGTGGTAAAATGAAGGGAGTGTCTCTTACGAGCCGTTCTTCCTTCTTCCCATGGTGCGCCCGGCGGCGCGCGTTTTTAAGGGGAGGCGGAGTTTGAGCAACAGGGAGTGGAATAAATGAGCAGCGGTATGATTAAGACTACAATCAGGGAAATCAAAGGCAGCCTTGGCCGGTATATGGCGATTCTTGCGATTGTGATGCTGGGGGTGGGGCTGTTTTCGGGACTAAAGGCCACGACTCCGGCTATGATTGCAACGGAAAGCGCTTATTTAACGGACCAGAATTTTTTTGATTTCAGGCTTTTGTCTACGGTGGGATTTACGGAGGAAAGCGTGGAGACGCTTTCGGAGCTTACTGAAATTGCCGACGCGGAAGGGGCGGTTTCCGTGGACGCAATCTGCGCTATGGGCGAGAGGAGCGATATTTACAAATTTCACACGGTTCCCGAAAAGATTAACCGGGTGGTGCTGACGGCGGGCAGGATGCCGGAGAGTGCCGACGAGTGTCTTTTGGATTCGGCCATGTACGGCGAGGACGCTATCGGCGCCCGGATTACGGTGACTGATGACAATAACGAGGATACGCTGGAAATGTTTAAGAGCCGCACTTTTACGGCTGTGGGAATCGTGCGCTCGCCTTATTATATTAATTTTGAGAGGGGAACCACTTCCATCGGCGACGGAAGGATTGCAGCTTTTCTTTACGTGCCCCGGGAAGCCTTTGACTGCGATTACCTCACTGAAATTTATGTGACGGCCAGTGAGAAATATGACGTGTACACCGACGAGTATGAGGATTATATAGACGCCATCACCGATGGGGTGGAGGAGGAGACGGAGCTTCTTGCCCAGGGCAGATACGAGGAGCTTCTTGTCACGGCGCAGGAAAAAATCGACGATGCCCAGACGGAGCTCGACGATAAGAAAGCGGAAGCGGAGGAGGAATTGGACGACGCATGGCAGAAGATTCTGGACGGAGAGCAGGAGATTAAGGACGGCGAACAGGAGCTCATAGACGGCGAGCAGGAGCTTGCGGACGGAAGGAAGGAAATCGCGGACAGCGAGCAGGAGCTTATAGACGGGGAACAGGAAATTATCGACGGCGAAAAGGAAATTGCGGAGAAGGAACAGGAAATTAAGGACGCGGACGAGGAACTGAAATACCACGAGTGGGAGGTTTTTGCAAACGAGCTTGAGCTTGCCCAGGCGTGGGATAAGCTGGACGAGGCGAAGGAGGAGTTGAAAGCCCAGGAGGATAAGCTGGTGGAGCAGGAGGCTCCCCTGATTGCACAGGAGTCGGAGCTTCTGGAAAAGGAGGAGGAGCTGTCGGCGCAGGCGAGGGAGCTTGAAGGTAAGGAAGCGGAGCTGAATGGTGCGGCGGCGGAGATTGAAGAAGGAATAGCGCAGTTGAATGCAGGGGAAGAAGAACTGGGTAAACAGCAGGAACAATTGCAGTTTTCGTATTACATTTTGCAAATTATTTCGGAAGACGAATTTAATATGAGCATGGCGAAGATTGGAGAGAAACGGGAAGAACTCAAAAATCGTAGAGCCGAACTCTCCGCCTACGAATCCCAAATCCAATCCGGCTACGACCAGCTTCAATCCGGCAAATCCCAGCTGGAAGACGGCCTGCGGCAAATCCGTTCCGGCCTCGGGGAAATCCAGTCCTATAAAGGTCAGTTTCAGGAGGGCAAGGACGAGATTGCGCTGGCATACGCGAAAATAAAACACAATGAAAAGGTGCTGATGGAGGCGGAAGCGGAGCTGCAGTCCGCAAAGACGGAAGTGACCAACGCAAGAGCCGAGCTGGAGGACGGAAAAGTCCAGCTTGAGGAGGCGAAGGCAGAGCTTGAGGACGCAAAGGTGGAGCTTGCCGATGGCAGGGAAAAGCTTGCCCAGGCCAAAATAGACATCGTCAAGGCCCAGGAGGATTTGGAAGAAGGGCGCGCGGAGCTGGAGGACGGCAAGGTGGAGCTTGCCGACGCCAGGGTGGAATACAGCGATGCGAAGGACGAATTTGAGACGGAGGTGGCGGACGCCCAGCAGAAAATCGACGATGCAAGGCAGGAGCTTGCGGACCTTGAGGAGCCGGACTGCTATGTCCTTAACCGGAACACCAATGTGGGTTATGCCTGTTACGAGAGCGATTCCAACATTGTGGCGGCCATTGCCAACGTATTCCCGGTATTCTTTTTCCTTGTGGCGGCTCTTATCTGCATGACCACCATGAACAGGATGGTGGAGGAGCAGAGAACACAGATTGGCGTTCTGAAAGCGCTGGGCTACGGGAACGGCGCTATTATGGGGAAATTCCTGTTTTACGCTGGTTCCGCGGCGGCAGTCGGCGCAATTATCGGATGCATCGGCGGCACGTGGCTTTTTCCGAGGGTCATATGGATGGGTTATGGAATTATGTACAGCATGGGGGAAATCGAGTATTACTTTGATTTTCCTCTGGCAGTCCTGTCCATAGCGGTTTCCCTTTTATGCTCCATGGGTGCGGCATACTTTTCATGCAGGCATGAGCTTATCAGCGTGCCCGCAAACCTGATTCGCCCGAAGGCTCCCAAGAGCGGAAAACGGATTTTCCTGGAAAGAATCACTTTTATCTGGGGCAGGATGAAGTTTCTGCACAAGGTTTCCGTGAGAAATATTATCAGGTATAAAAAGAGATTTTTCATGATGATACTTGGCATCAGCGGCTGTACCGCGCTGCTTGTCACGGGCTTCGGCATCAGGGATTCCGTTATGAATATCGCCGAGATGCAGTATGATGAAATCCAGATATATGACATTGACGTCACTTTTTCGGAAAGCGTACAGGGGGAGGACATTGCCGGGCTGACTAAGCAGGAGGGCGGTATGCTGGAAAGGATTGCCTGCCGGTATGAAAAGAGTGTGGATTTGAACTTCGGAGGCCGGACAAAATCCGTTTATCTGGAAATCCCGGAGGATGCGGAACAAATCACCGCTTTTGTAAATCTTCACACGCAAGACGGGGAGGAGATTCCCTATCCTCAAAAGGGAGAGGCCGTTCTGAGCGCAAAAATAGCGGAAAACATGGGAATCAAAGCAGGGGATAAGGTGATCCTGCGGGACAGCGATATGAACAGCCTCACAGTGACGGTAACGGCTCTGTGTGAAAATTTTGTCTACAACTACATTTATGTGAATAAGGAAACCTACGCGGAGCAGCTCGGCGTGGAGCCGGAATATAAAAGCGCCTTTGCCCTGGCGGCGGAGGGCGTGGATATTCATGAGGCAGCGGCCGTGCTTGCGGATAAGAAAAATGTGCTTGCCGTCTCCGTGATTGCGGATATGCGGGAGAGAATTGCAACCATGATGGAAAGCATGAATTATATTGTCTTTTTAATTATTGTCTGTGCGGGAAGCCTTGCCTTTATCGTGCTTTATAACCTGACCAACATCAATATTACGGAGCGTATCCGGGAGATTGCCACCATTAAGGTGCTGGGCTTTTACGCGAGGGAGACCGCCGATTACGTTTTCCGTGAAAACCTCGTGCTCACCGCCATGGGAGCCCTTGTAGGACTTGCCCTTGGAAAATGGCTTCACTGGTTCGTAATGTATAATATTAATATTGAAATGGTCTCCTTCAAAAAATTAATCACCCCCGCAAGCTACCTCCTGAGCCTTCTGTTTACCTTCATTTTCGCCATGCTGGTAAACGCCCTCATGTACTTCAAGCTGGAGAAAATAAACATGGCCGAGTCCCTGAAATCCATCGAGTAAAGGAGAAAGACAGAAGCAAAAATGCAGAAGCAAAAATATCAATTTTCAGACACAAAAGGTTGTAGATACCCTCCAAATTATGTATAATAATAAACAATACAAGTGTGAAAACATAGCGCAGGAAGCAGCCTGGGAGGGTGGGCGACGGGGAAGATTTCCTAAAGGAGCCCTTATAAAAACGTCAGCGCTTAACGAGGTATTGAGTTGATTTGCAACTCACGAGTTTAGCGCCTGCTACGTTTTTATAGAGCGAGAGCGCGGCGACGCAGGAAACTTCCCCGTCGCCCACCCTCCCAGGCTGCTTCCGGACACCTTTCACACAAAGCACAATAGTGAAGGAGGACGGGTAAAGTGAAAAGAGTTGGTTTATTGACAAGCGGCGGCGACTGCCAGGCATTAAACGCCGCAATGAGAGGCGTTGTAAAGTGCCTTGTGAACAGTGATGAAAAGGTTGAAATTTATGGTTTCATTGACGGCTACAAAGGCCTGATTTACGGGAATTTCCGTATGCTGGGAGGACATGATTTCTCCGGTATTCTCACAAAGGGGGGAACCATTCTCGGCAGCTCCCGCACTCCCTTTAAGACCATTCAGGACCCCGATGAAAACGGGCTGGACAAGGTTGACGCCATGCTGCAGAACTATTACAAGCTGCGTCTGGACTGTCTGGTGATTTTAGGCGGCAACGGCACTCATAAGACAGCCAATCTTTTAAGGCAGAACGGACTTAACATTATCACGCTTCCCAAGACCATCGACAACGATTTGTGGGGAACGGATATGACCTTTGGTTTCCAGAGCGCGGTTAATATTGCAACGGACGCCATCGACTGCATCCATACCACAGCGGCTTCCCACGGCCGGGTATTTATTGTGGAGGTCATGGGGCACAAGGTAGGGTGGCTTACCTTAAATGCCGGTATGGCAGGCGGCGCGGACATCATTTTGATTCCTGAAATTCCTTATGATATCAAAAAGGTAGTGAACAAAATTGAAGAGCGCAACAGAAACGGCAGCCGGTTCACGATTCTGGCGGTAGCGGAAGGCGCAATTTCCAAGGAAGACGCCAAGCTGTCCAAGAAGGAATATAAGGAAAAGATGAAGCATTATAAATTCCCTTCGGTGTCCTATGAGCTGGCGCAGCAGATTCTGGATAAAACGGGTCACGAAGTAAGAGTTACGGTTCCGGGCCACACACAGAGAGGCGGAAGTCCCTGCCCTTACGACCGTGTATTTGCAAGTCGTCTGGGCGCGGAAGCAGGCAATCTCATTCTGAAGGGCGAATACGGCTTTATGGTCGGCTATAAGGACCGTGAAGTGGTGAAGGTGCCTCTGGAGGATGTGGCAGGAAAGCTTAAGATGGTTTCTCCTGATGCGACCATCGTAAAAGAAGCAAAAATGCTGGGAATCAGCTTCGGAGATTAAAGGCGGCAGTCCGGCAGCCAAAGGAGAAGGCGCCGGCGCATTGCCGGCACAGCATCCGGCGGGGATAAACTGCCATAAAAAGAAAGGAAAGGGAAGATATGTCATATACAGCCCTTTACAGAAAGTTTCGTCCTGCGGCCTTTGAGGATGTAAAGGGTCAGGAGCATATCGTTACAACCTTAAAAAATCAGATAAAAGCAGAGCGCACAAGCCACGCATATCTTTTTTGCGGAACCAGGGGAACCGGAAAGACCACCATTGCAAAGATATTTGCGAAAGCGGTCAACTGTGAAAATCCCAGAGACGGGAGCCCCTGCGGCGAGTGCGCCCTTTGCCGGGCAATCTCGGCGGGCGCGTCCATGAACGTCATCGAAATTGACGCAGCATCCAACAACGGCGTGGACAGTGTGCGTGAGATTGTGGATGAAGTGACCTATTCACCGGCGGAAGGGAAATATAAGGTTTATATTATTGACGAAGTTCATATGCTTTCCATAGGGGCTTTCAACGCATTGCTGAAGACATTGGAGGAGCCCCCTTCTTATGTGATTTTTATACTGGCAACCACAGAGGTTCACAAGATACCGGTTACCATTATGTCCAGATGCCAGCGGTATGATTTCCGGCGGATTACCATTGACACCATATCGGAGCGGATAAAGGAGCTCATGGAAAAGGAGCAGGTTTCCATAGAGGAAAAGGCGGTCAGATATATTGCAAAGACGGCGGACGGCTCCATGCGCGACGCCTTAAGTCTTTTGGACCAGTGCATTGCCTTCCATTTCGGAAAAGAGCTTACCTATGACAAAGTGCTGGATGTGCTGGGTGCCGTGGATACGGAGGTTTTCAGCCGGCTGCTGCGGGTGGTTCTTGACGGAGACGTGACGGGAGCCATTGCCCTGCTTGAGGAAATCGTGATGCAGGGCAGAGAGCTGGTGCAGTTTGTTTCCGATTTTACCTGGTATCTCCGCAATCTCCTTCTGGTGAAGACGGCGGACGGGATGGAGGACGTTATCGACGTTTCCACGGAAAATCTGCTCCGTTTAAAGGAGGAGGCGCAGATGGCGGAAAACGATGTCATTATGCGCTACATCCGCGTGCTCTCGGAGCTGTCGGGACAAATCCGTTATGCCGCCCAGAAAAGAATTCTGGTGGAGATGACGCTGATTAAGCTGTGCCGCCCTTCCATGGAAACGGATACCCAGTCCCTTTTAGACCGTATCCGGCAGCTGGAGGATAAAATGGAAAAGGGTATGGCGATGGCTGCCGCTATGCCTGTGTCAGCGCCGGCCGGTATGGGGGCGGGCATTCCCGGAGGAGAGGGCTTTTGCCAGGGCGGCTATGCCCCGGCGCAGGGGACGGAGACTCGGGCGCAGCTGCCGAAGGCGGTGCCGGAGGATGTCAAAGCGGTGGCAGGAAAGTGGTCCGCCATTGTGGGCGAGGCCGTCATGCCCATGAAAGCATACCTGAAATCGGCGTTTCCAAGCCTGTCAGGGGAAGGAAATCTTCTGGTGGTGGTTTCGGACGGACTGCCTTTTGACTATTTCAGGGACAGCGGGCATAAGGAGGAATTGGAGCGCCTTATTGCGGATTTTTCCGGTAAGGAGATGAAAGTGGAGGTGCAGTGCGCCCGCCCGGGGAGAAATCCCGAGGAGATTTACCCTGATTTGACAAAACTGGTCAGTCAGGTTATTAATATGGAAGTGGAAGAATTAGACGAAGAAATGGAGGATTTATACTGACATGGCAAGACGCGGAGGATTTCCCGGGGGCGGTATTCCCGGCAACATGAACAATCTGATGAAGCAGGCGCAGAGGATGCAGCGCCAGATGGAGGAGAGCCAGAAGGAGCTGGAAACAAAGGAATTCACGGCAAAGGCCGGAGGCGGCGCGGTTGAAGTGACGGTAACCGGCAAGAAGGAAGTCACAAAGGTAAAGCTGTCGGAGGAGGTAGTTGACCCCGAGGACATTGAAATGCTGGAGGATTTGGTGATGGCCGCCACAAACGAGGCTCTGCGTATGGCGGACGACGCAAATAATGAAATCATGGGCAAGATGGCAGGCGGTCTCGGGCTGGGAGGAGGCCTTCCTTTCTGATGGATTTATACAGCGGACATATCAACAGGCTAATAGATGAGCTGTCCGGTCTGCCGGGCATCGGGTCAAAGTCAGCGCAAAGGCTGGCTTTTCACTTGGTAAATCTGCCGCAGGACAAGGTGAAGCGGCTTGTAAAAGTAATTATGGACGCCAAAGAAAATGTCCGTTACTGTAAGGAATGCTTTACCCTGACCGACAGTGAAATCTGTCCGGTGTGCGCCAATGCAAAGCGCGACCACAGCACCATTATGGTAGTGGAAAATACAAGAGATTTGGCGGCCTACGAAAAGACCGGAAAATACGAAGGCATATATCATGTGCTCCACGGGGCGATTTCTCCCATGCTGGGGATTGGACCGGGGGACATTAAGCTGAAGGAGCTGATTGCCCGCCTTGAGGGCGACGTCTCCGAGGTGATTATCGCCACCAATTCCAGCCTTGAGGGGGAAACCACCGCCATGTATATCGGAAAGCTGATTAAGCCCACGGGAATAAAGGTGAGCAGGATTGCCAGCGGCGTGCCGGTGGGCGGAGATTTGGAATATATTGACGAAGTAACGCTTCTGCGGGCCCTGGAGGGCAGAGTGGAGATGTAAAAGAAAGACTCTGCATGGAGGAAAGAGTGAAAGATTTTTCAAATCTTTCCTCTGCAAGTTTGTGTCTGCGCTGCATCCACAAACTTGATATGCGCAACAAAGCAGCGCAGAAATGGGAAAAAAATGATAAAAAAAGAAATTTTTGGAAAAACAAAAAGCGGGCAGGAAATTTACCGCTACTGGCTGGAAAATTCAAAGGGCATGAAAGCCGGCGTGATTAATTACGGGGCGATTCTTGTGAATTTGTTTGTCCCCGATAAGGACGGAAAAGCGGACGATGTGGTTCTGGGTTACGATACGTTGGAGCCCTATTTTGACAATAACGGATTTTTCGGCGCAACCGTCGGCCCTAACGCCAACCGCATAGGAGGCGCGGCCTTTACGGTGGACGGGCAGCTCTGTAAGCTTGATAAGAACGACGGAGAAAACAACCTCCACAGCCATAAGGAGCTGGGGTATCACAAGAGAGTCTGGGACGCGCAGGAAAAGGAGGACGGAGTCACCTTTTCCCTTACGGACGAGGATGGAAATATGGGATTCCCCGGCAATAAAAAGGTGAATGTGACCTATATTCTCACGGAAGATAACGAGCTGAAAATCAAATACGAAGCCGAAAGCGACAAAAATACCGTCATTAACATGACAAACCATACCTATTTTAACCTTGCGGGGCAGGGAAAGGGCAACATTCACGGACATATTCTCACGCTGCACGCCGGCGCTTATACGCCGATTGTTCCGGGGGCAATTCCCACAGGAGAGCTTAAGGCCGTGGCAGGGACGCCTTTTGATTTCACGAAAGCAAAAGAAATCGGAGCGGAAATCGAAGCCGATAACGAACAGCTCCGTCTTACCGGCGGCTACGACCACAACTGGGTCATCGACAATGCCGACGGGACTCTGCGGGAGTTTGCGGTGGTAAAGGATGCGGCGTCCGGCCGTGAAATGCACGCATATACGGATTTGCCCGGTGTGCAGTTTTATGCCGGAAACGCTGTGGATAAGCAGGCCGGAAAGGCGGGAGCGGAGTATGACAGGCGGGGCGGGCTTTGTCTGGAAACCCAGTATTTCCCCGATACCCCCAATAAGCCGAATTTCCCGTCCTCGGTTTTCGGACCGGAGAGAAAATATGAGAGCATGACCGTCTATCAGTTTGTGCGGAATTATTGACAGAAAAGACGATGCTTTACAAACCACCTTCCCCTTATCTTATGCTAAACTTAAAGCAGGTACAGGCTTCGCGGCGAAAGGCGCAGGAGAGCGCTTTGCCCGGAGCGGCCGCGTTGCAGGCGGCGGAGCGGAGAATAGCATGATAAGGGGGAGGGAAGTAAATGCAGCTTCCGGAAATCGTAAAGCAGGTTGGAAAAGCAAACGGAAGAGAACGCGTATATCTGGAGGACTATGTCTATACCTATCTGCGGGAGCTTAAAAAGGAAGCGGGGATACTTCCGGGGCGCGCCGCGCTTTTTGGACATGTTTATCATAAGAACAGTTGCAATTTTTATATGATATACGGAGCCGCCAGCGTGATTGGCGGTCTGGAACGCGGCAGAGGCGAGGAACAGGTCAGAAAAGAGTTTTTTGAAGATTACGAGCTGATAGGCTACGTTAATATTTATGCGAAGGGCCGGGAGATGCCGGGAAAAA
The DNA here is from genome assembly GCA_910577275.1 of uncultured Lachnospiraceae bacterium. GTDB lineage: Bacteria > Bacillota > Clostridia > Lachnospirales > Lachnospiraceae > Suilimivivens. The sequence continues at coordinate 2,208 of CAJTMW010000016.1, read as the reverse complement.
AGGAAGGCTGTTACATATTTTATGAGAAAAACGAGCCCATGCAGAATTATCTCCTCTCCTGCTATGAGCAAAAAAATAAGGAACAGGGAAGCGGAAAAAAGACCAGGAAAAGCGGACGAAAAGGCGGACAACCATCTTCCATAAAAAGCACGGCAAAAAGTTTTTTTTACGGGGGATGCGTTATTTTGCTTGCAATTGCAGTAACGACAATTAACGATTATAATAAAATGCATGGATTTGTGGAGGCGGCGGGCAGAGCGGTTGCTTTTGCGGAGGCAGGAAGATAGCGGACTGTCTGCGAATACGAAAGACTTGAGGTTGTGCGAATGGCAAATGTGCGTGACTATTTAAAAGAAAAGGAAAAAAGGATAGATTATAAAGAAAAAATCCGCAGCCATAAGCTGGCGATTTTTTACCGGATTGTCCTGTTCCTTTTACTGACGGCGGCGATTGCCGCCTTTGTTTTCATACAATGGAGAGACAAAGTCTTTACGGAAAGCATCATTACCGGCTCGGCTCCGCTTACAATAGTTCAGGGGGCGACAGTAAAAAATCTGGGAGGAAATGTTCTTTTATACAGCAAGGACGGGGCAAGCTGCATAGACGCCAAAGGAAATGCGGTGTGGAACCATACATATGAAATGCAGTCGCCGATGGTTGCAATCAGCGGACAGACGGTTGCAATCGGCGATTATAACGGGCGGACTATTTATGTCATGGACAAAAACAGCCAGAGGGGAACGATAAACACCAACCTTCCAATCAGGGATTTCTGCGTCTCCGAAAACGGCGTTGTGGCGGCTGTGCTTGACGACGCGGAGGTGACCAGAATTTACGTATATAATGGCAACGAAAATACGGAGGAGCCTCTCATTTACGGCCGCGCAACCATGGATAAAAGCGGTTATCCCGTCAGCATTTCCCTAAGCCCTGACGGAAAGCTGATGGCCGTTTCTTACTTATATGTGGACAGCGGAAATATGAAGTCCTCCGTGGCGTTTTACAACTTTGGAGAAGTGGGGAAGAACGAAACGGACAATTTTGTGGGCGGGTACGACTATCTGGATACCATTATGCCCTATGTGCAGTTTATGGATAACGATTCCGCCTTTGCCGTTTCAGACGACAGAATCGCCTTTTTCTCCGGCGCGGAAAAGCCTACAAACATTGCCTCAAAGCTTCTGGACGAAGAGGTGCAGAGCATCCATTACAATGAAAATTATGTGGGGCTTGTCTTTATTAACCAGAGCGGCGAGTCGGCCTACCGGCTGGATGTTTTCAACGAATCGGGCGAATTGGTGCTTTCACAGTTTTTTGATATCGAATATACGGATGTGGTTTTTAACAAAGACCAGATTATTATTTACAACGATTTGAATTGCCAGATATGCAATATGAAAGGAGTGGACAAGTTTACAGGCGGGTTTGAAAAAAGGGCCGCATTGATAATTCCCACTTCCTCGGCGTATAAGTATGTCACGGTAACGGCCGATTCCATTGATTCCATAGAGCTGAATTAAAAAACGCCGGGAAGTACAGGCGGCACGCGTGGGGGAGGAGCCTTACGCGGGCGGAACGTTTACCGGAGAAAGGCATCCGGTGCGGCGGGCCGCTGAACAAAAGAAAGGGTACAGATGTATTATATTGCGCTGGCGTTGATTGCGGTTATTTTTATATGGAGAATTGCGGCGGGATTCCGCAGGGGAATGGTTCAGGAAATTATCTCACTGATTGCCATGGCTGTGGCGGGAGTCTGCGTTGTGCTCATTATAGGGGCGGTGGGAAGCTATCTGGAAAAAGAGATAAGCAAGACAATCACAATGGTTGCGGTGCTTTTTATCGTGTGCGCGGTGTACCGGCTGGTGCATGTGCTGTTCACTTCCCTGGAGCTGATTTCCAGACTGCCGGTTATCAAGGGGGTGGATAAGCTTTTAGGGGCGGTAACAGGAGCGGCGGAAGCGGGCGTGATAGTGGGCGTTCTGGTATATTTGCTGAAAAATTGGGGATTATCGTTTCTGGCATAAGCTTTTTGCGGGGGTGTAAACGAGGAAAAAATCCCGAAAAAATTTTTGGAAAAAATTTTCAAAAAACATGTTGACACACGTCGATAAGTTTGTTATACTGCTAAAGCACGTTGCGAAACGTGGCAATAAAAAAGAAGCACCTTGACAACAAAACAGCAATGCGACCCTGAAAATTCAAGAAGAG
>CAJTMW010000015.1 GCA_910577275.1 uncultured Lachnospiraceae bacterium | reverse complement strand
CAAGCACCGACGTTTTTATAAGGGCTTCTTAAGAAATATTCCGGGCTGACAGCCTCTTTGGCAGTATGCGTTTCACCGGAATCGGAAAATTGATTTCCGTGATATTTAATATCTTTTAAGGTTTTGTCTGTCAATATGTGATAAAATAGTAGATAACAATGCAATCAATCGCGCAATCAGCAGAAAACGGTCTTGGGGCTTTGGACTAAAAGTCCAATGACAATAGAAAGCCCACGGGATAAAATAGCAGATAGTAAGGGACGGGGCGCGAGGAAATAAAATGAGTATTGTTATCAATTTGATGATTATCCCGCAAAGGATTTCGCCGGACAAATGGAAGGAAGTATATGAGGAATCCCTGATACTTTTGCAGGCTTATGATTTTATGGACAGGTTTTCGGCACAGAGGAACGGTCTTTGGTACGATTATGCTGAAAAGAGCCGGGATGTTGAGAACTTTCTGGATACAGGTTATCGAGGCTGGCGCTGCGTGGGAGATATGCTGACGGGAGATAATACGGAGGAATTTATTGTTTTTGGAGATATTCATGCTTATTTGCCGCCGGAGCAGGTGGCGGACGGGGGCGGCGATATTCTTTTAAGTATTCTGAACGACAGCAAAGACACCGGTGCGGCGGCGAAGCCGGAACGCTGCGTTAATTTATGGGGCGGGCGAACGGAAGGGGAGGACAGCCACATTTACCTGCTTGCTGTGGGCTGCCTTTTTACGTCCCGTTTTCCTGAAGCGGCGGCGGTAACCGGCAGTATTTCCGCGGGACAGTGCGCAAGAGCGGTAAGATGGGCAAACCGGTATCTGGACAAGGCCATTCATGTTCCTGATATCGGAAGTATGGACAGGCTGCTTGAACGCCTGAAAAGCACGGCTATCCCCCGGGGAAAACTAATGGAGGCTTTTTTCAGGCTGACGATTGAGCCCGGAACCCATAAAATGGGGGAATATTTGCGCAAAGAGTTTACGGAGAAAGAAATTTCTTCCTATTATAAACAGCGCCTTGCAAAATTCCACTCCGGCCAGCGGGGATTTGTCGCCGTCTTAAAGGAATATCTTGAAATGGGATTTTCCTTTAAGGCGCTGTGCAGGCTGGCGGTATGCGAAAGCGGCGGGCCGAAAGCGTCGCCGGAGGAGTTTATCATACATGTGATGAATTCCAGATTGTATATAAAAGAGAAGGAAACCGGCGATTTTACAAGGCTTTCAGCGCGGCGGGAGGACGGCGGTGAAGTCGATTCAAAGCGGCAGGAGATTGGCAGGATATTGGGGATGCTCTGCGGGGCGGAAAACAGAAATGTAAACGCGTATTATCCGCTGGATAAAATCAGGCAGGACTGCCGGGAAGCGCTTGGCGGTTTATGCGATACAGACGGCGTCATAGATACGTTTCTGGCATCTGAAAGGGAAAGCGGAAAAATAAAGGGCGGGAAGGTCAGCCTGCAGGCGCTTCTCTATGATTTGCCGCACAGTATTTTCCGGCAGGAGGGGGAGAGGTGCGTAGGGGAGAGAGAACAGAAATATGATGTCAGGGCTTATAGGGAACTGGGAAGATTTTTCCCCGGGTGCAGTATGAGGCCGGAGCTTGAGGCTGATTTACTTAAGAATTTCAGGGCGATTCACCGATACGCTGAGAAGGAATTTAAGAAATTCAGGCTTCTGGACAGGGAAGAACGTGAAAATTACCTGATATCAAATAATCAAAGGGTATTGATTCGCAAAAATATCTGGGACAGAATTTTTGAAAGGATAATGGACGATGCGTATATCATACGGATTTTCGGAATTTTCGGTGTAAACACCATGCAGGAGGAGGGCTTTCTTTTTTGCAGAAATGTGCTGGCAAGCCCTGACGCCATAGATTATTTTTGGGAGAGGACGGCGGATGAAATTCAGGGAAAAGAAACAAATACAGGAAAATGATTCCTGTATGCCATACTACGGTATTGATTTGGAGAAAACAGGCGTTCATCTGAAAAAGCTGATTGAGAGGAAAGGGTATACGGTAAAGGATATTCAAAGCCTCCTTCATTTGTCATGCCCGCAGCCGGTTTACCGGTGGTTTAAGGGGCAGGTTCTGCCGTCGGTTGACCATTTGTATGTCCTGTCGAAGCTGCTGCATGTGCATATGGAGGAACTGCTCCAGCCCATAGAGGCCCGGGCTTCGGAGAGCGTTAAAAGAAAATTCTGTTTCGTGTCCGATATTATCATTATTAAAAACGGGCTTCTGTTAAATACAGCAGCCTGCCGGAAGCGCAGGCCGCTGGCAATTTACTGGATTACTGTGCAAAAAAGTATTGCGTGACTTGCCGTCCTGACGCTTTTCATATCGCAAGCTCGGGGCAGCCTTCCTTTTGGATTTGCAGAAGCCGCTGATTGCTGCTCCCGCGAAATTTCAGACTGATATCGTACAAATCCTGGTCGAACTCTCCGTCTACCAGAATATCTATATAGCTTAAAAATTCATCCGTCGCCTCGCAGCGGGCTTTCCCGTTTTTGTCCAGCAAATCAGTTTCATAGGTATATCCGGTATAGCACCAGATGTTCTTTTTGGGGAAACGCTCTTTAAACTGCCGCAGGAGGGGCAGGAGCGCTTTCTGATTCGGAATTTCCGCCGGTTCCCCGCCTAAGAGGGACAATCCGCTGATGTAGCCGGGCTCTATGGATTTTAAAATGGTTTCAATGGTTTCTTCCGTGAACTCCTCGCCGTAGTTAAAATCCTGCGCTTCCTCGTTAAAGCAGCCCTTGCATTTGTGGGTGCAGCCGGAAACGAAAAGGCTCGTTCTGACGCCCAGTCCGTTGGAGATATCATAATATTTTATATTTGCGTATTTCATAATTAATCCTTTTTTGGCGGCGCAGTCGCATCATTTCCCTCAATTCGGGTTCCCCCTTTATTTCTCTTGCGACCACAGGCATATGAACAGGACGGTTCCTCTGTTACAGTTTATACTTTCCTATCTCTATTTTATTATTTTATACCGGCTAATGCAATAAAACATTTACGAATTTTTTATAATCTTTTTCCCGCTTCACCCCAGCCTGTTTTGCCAGTTCCCTTGTTGATGGAAGTCTATAAAAGAGGCTATCGCGTAAATTCCTGTTCCGGCAATTATTGATAAAAGCAGATTCTGTGTATAATGGTTTAAACCTATAATCATTAAGATAACAGGTATAGCTGCGTTTTTGAATATTTTATGTTCATCCATATATTCTCACCTCCCCAAATATGATAAACTAACCCCCAGGGGAATAGTCAATATTTTTTGGATTAGAAAGCAAAAAACAGAGCATATAGATTTCAGTTCCTATATGCTCTGACATATGATTGATTATGCTAACTGCATGACCTCTGATTCAATTTCTTTTATGTCACTTTCCTGTAATTCGGGAAAATACTCGCTGACCTCATCAATATTTATTTTCCCTTTTTTTAACATAAGTATTGATTTTTCTATTAGAGTTTCTCTTTTAATATCTTTCTCGTAAGTCCTCATAATCTGCTCGTCATCAAATAAACTCATCATAATCGTTACTACCTCCACTTCCTTGCTGCTTAGATACTGTTTTAAGATGTTCCGGTCCTTGCAAATACGGATTGTTTCTGTAACCGCCTGTTTCGTCATTCCATGCTCTTTTATCTGCTCGTTAAATACTTTGCAAAAAACAATGTATTCGTTGATTATATTGTCATTATTGCTCTCATATATGACTTTGGCTTTTATCTCAATATCAATATCCGCACTATCAAAAAATTCTTTGGACAACGATATTGTGTCTGGTATAAAAAGGTGGTCGGATTTCCCGGCCACCAAAAAATAAATAAAAAACTTACTTTCTCGTATTATCATTTATGCATCAAATCTTTACCGTATGTGTGGTGAAACGCGGCAAACCCGCCGTCCCCGGTTTACAGATGCATCACTCTTTCCCGGATTTCCTGAGTGCGTCCCTGATTCCAGAACTGGGTACCGATATAGCCGCATGTCCGCCTTGCAACATTCATTTTACTCTGGTCCTGATTGCCGCAGTTGGGGCATTTCCACACCAGCTTTTTGTGCTCATCCTCAATGATTTGGATTTCTCCGTCGTACCCGCACACCTGGCAGTAATCGCTTTTTGTGTTCAGCTCCGCATACATGATATGGTCATAAATATGCCGCATAACAGCCAGAACCGCATCGATGTTATTCTGCATGTTGGGCACTTCCACATAACTGATAGCGCCGCCGGGCGACAATTCCTGGAACTGAGCTTCAAAGGAAAGCTTGTCAAAGGCGTTGACTGGTTCGGTCACATGTATATGATAACTGTTTGTAATATAATTCTTGTCGGTCACGCCGGGAATGCTTCCGAAGCGGTTCTGGAGGCATTTGGCAAATTTGTAGGTGGTGGACTCCAAAGGGGTTCCGTAAAGGCTGAAAGCAATGTTGGTTTCCGCAGCCCATTTTTTACAGGTATCATTTAAATAATTCATTACCTTAAGGGCAAAAGGAGTCGCCTCCGCATCCGTATGGGATTTGCCGGTCATATAGCGGACGCACTCGCACAAACCGGCATAGCCAAGGGAGATTGTGGAATATCCGCCATAGAGCAGTTTGTCTATGGTCTCGCCCTTTTTCAGGCGGGCCAGCGCTCCGTTCTGCCATAAAATAGGCGCCACATCGGAGGGCGTGCCTTTCAGGCGTTCATGACGGCACATAAGCGCGCGTCTGCACAGGGCAAGGCGCTCGTCCATAATAGCCCAGAATTTATCCATGTCGCCGCCGGAGGAGCAGGCCACGTCTACCAGATTTAAGGTGACCACGCCCTGATTGAATCTTCCGTAAAATTTATAATTATCTTCTTCGTCCTTATATACGGTGAGGAAGGAACGACATCCCATACAGGGATAGCAGTTTCCGTCCTTTAACTTCTTGATGATTTTTTCGGAAATATAATCGGGAACCATGCGCTTGGCGGTACATCTGGCGGCAAGCCTCGTCAGCTCCCAGTAAGGACTGTCCTCTGAAATATTGTTTTCCTCCAGAACATAAATCAGCTTCGGGAAAGCGGGGGTGATATAAATACCCTGCTCGTTTTTCACTCCCTGAATGCGCTGCTCCAGCATTTCTTTTATAATCATAGCCAAATCGTCCCTGATTTGACCCTCGGGAACCTCGTTCAGATACATAAATACTGTGACGAATGGCGCCTGTCCGTTGGTGGTCATCAGGGTGAGCACCTGATACTGAATCATCTGGACGCCCTGCTTGATTTCACGTTTTACACGCATTTCCGCCATGCTTGCAACCAGCTCGTCCCTAGCCTCTATTCCCTGGGCTTCCAGTTCCTCGCGGACCTCCCGGCGGAACTTGTCGCGGCTTATCTGCACAAAAGGGGCAAGGTGGGAGAGCGTGATGCTCTGGCCGCCGTACTGGGAGCTTGCAATCTGTGCAATGGACTGGGTGGCGATATTACAGGCCGTGGAAAAGCTGTGGGGCTTTTCAATCATGGCCTCGCTGATGATGGTGCCGTTTTGAAGCATGTCCTCCAGATTGACAAGGCAGCAGTTGTGCATATGCTGCGCAAAATAATCGGAATCATGAAAATGAATAATTCCCTGTTCGTGAGCCTGCGTCACGTCTTCGGGGAGAAGAAAGCGTTTGGTAATATCCTTGCTGACTTCGCCGGCCATGTAATCCCGCTGCACGCTGTTGACAATCGGATTTTTGTTGGAGTTTTCCTGCAGAACCTCCTCATTGTTGCATTCCAAAAGAGAAAGTATCTGCTCGTCCGTGGAGTTGGATTTGCGGACAAGTGCTCTTTTATAGCGGTAGGTGATGTAATTGGAAGCCAGCTTGTAGGACTGCTGCTTCATGATTTCCGCTTCCACCATATCCTGTATTTCTTCCACGTTGGGGCTGTGCGCCATTTTACGGCAAAGGCCGGTGACATTATCCACTACGTGCCTGATTTGAGATGCGCTCAGGCGGTCGCTTTCCTGTACGGTTGCGTTTGCCTTTTTTACGGCATCTTCTATTTTAACGGCGTCAAAGGTTACCTCTACGCCGCTGCGCTTGATGATGTTCATAGTTTACTCCTTACCATATATTGTATACCGCCGGATTTTGGGCGAGCATATTTAGTATTATACCGTGTGGGGGAAAATAATCAAGTATGTTCGGTTACATATTGAAAAAAATTATAAATAAAATTTGGAGGGAAAATTTGTGCAAGATTTTGACGCCGCCTTTTGCCCCGCACATTGCTTTGTAGGGGGCGATATGTTATGTTAATACTATATATTTTGTGAAAAAACAGGAGGGTACAGTGATGAAAGACGAGAACTGCGGATATTGTCAGGGCGGCGAGCTTTTAGCGAAGTTCGGCATCAAAATCTGTGATTTGGATGTCAGTCAGTTGATTTTATTCAAGGAACAGAGCAAGCCGGGGAGATGTATCGTGGCTTATAAGGACCATGTCAGTGAAATCGTGAATATCAGCGACGAGGAGAGGAACCGCTTTTTCGCAGACGTGACAAGAGCTGCAAAAGCCATTCATGCGGCGTTTGCGCCGGATAAGCTGAACTATGGCGCATACGGCGATACGGGATGCCATCTGCATATGCATCTGGTTCCCAAGTATAAAGGACAGGATGAGTGGGGCGGCGTGTTCCAGATGAATCCTGACAAAAAGTATTTAAGCGAAGCCGAATATGAGGAAATGATAGAAAAAATCAGAAAAGCTCTGTAAAACAATAATTTTTTATGAGGTGAGGAAAATGGCGAGATATGTCAAGGACCTGGTTTTAAACAAGCCGGATGATTTTGTTTCTTTTATGATGAACGATTATCTGCAGAAAAATAAGTTTTCCATGTCGGACTGGAAGGGCGAGCCTGCCTATCGGGCGGGAGACGCTATGATGGAGGGCTACAAGTATTTGAAGTGGTCCTATTCAAACGGAACGCTACACGTTGAAGCATGGCTGAAAGGAAGCTTTGGCAAGGAAATGGGGCTTACAGGTTTTGTGGCTACATTCCAGAAAAAACCTTTCAGAGACAGTCTGGAACAGCTTTACAGCGCATTGCAGCAGGATATCTCTCAGGCGCAGGGAAGCGGAGGGGCGATTCCGGTTCAGACAGTGGATAACTCCAGTGCGGCGACAATGGCCCTTGTATTCGGTATCATCAGCGTGATTCTCGGCTTTATATGGCCTCTTGGCGCGATTATCTTTGCGGTGCTGGGATATTCCCGGGCAAGGATGGGCTCCGGCTCAAGTAAGGCGGGAATGGCAAAAGCCGGTCAGATTTTAAGCATCATAGGCGTAGTGATTGCGTTTGTTATGTGGATATTAAATATCATCGTACTGTTTTTATAATTTTTAACGAAGGATGGAAAGTAAGAGGGGAAGGATGTTACGGATAGCGGTATGCGACGATGCTGCGTTCTACCGGGAGGCGCTTGCGGAATGTATCAGAGCCTGGGCGGGATTACATGGCGTAAGGGTACAGGTTGAAAAGTACAGAAGCGGCGAGGAGGTTTTGCTTGGCATTGAACAGACGGGCGATTTTGCAATAGTGTTCATGGATATAGAACTGGGAGGGATTGACGGTATAGATACTGCCGTCAGAATAAAGGAGCTGTGCGGGCCCGTGAGTTTTGTATTTGTAACCGGGCATGAGGAATACTTTTGCGAGATGTTCAGCGTCTATCCCATCCAGTATGTCCCGAAGCCAATCGCAAGACTGAAGGTGTTCGATGTGCTTGACAAGATTGTGGAAGACCAGAGGATATTTTTTGAATGCTTTCCGGTGAAATACAACAGAAAAACGGTTAACATCCCCTTAGAAGAAGTCTTTTATTTTGAAAGTGAAAAACGCCGGATAAAGTCTTTTCTCGAAAGAGACAGGCAGTATGTTTTTTATCAGAGCATGAATCTGCTCGAGGAGGAGCTGACAGTCTGCAATCACTATTTTGTCAGGACGCATCAGTCCTATATCGTGAACGCCAGGCAGATTGAGCAGTTTAATTCAAAGCGCCTGAAAATGCATAACGGAGCCGACGTTCCCGTCAGCCGGGGGCGGCGGGAAGCTGTGGAGCGGGTCTGCAAAGAGCTTTTTATGAGCAAAAAGTTACATGCAGGGGAGTTATTTGTTACATGAACGGAAATCCGGCGGAAAAAGAAGTATAATGGAAATGTAGGGAGTTCTCCCTGATGAAAGCATTTCACATCTTGGGCAGGGGTCAACCCTGCCTGTCGTCTTTTTGTTGTGATATTTCTTTTCGTGTGATAAAATAGGGAAAGTATCAATTAGCGGTAAGACTGAAAGGGTAAAGAAGTATGAAGGTGCTCAGCGCAATTGTTCCCTGCTATAACGAAGAGGAGAATATCGTTGATTTCTATCATGAATTTATGAAAAATGAAGCCTTTTTCCGGGAAAAGGATGTGGCTCTCGAGCTTCTTTTCATTGACGACGGCTCTGAGGATAACACGGCGGCGGAAGTGAAAAAGCTGGCCGGAGTGGATGAGCGGGTGCGCCTTGTTTCCTTTTCCAGAAACTTCGGGAAGGAAGCGGCCATCTATGCCGGGCTTGAGAAGGCCGGGGGAGATTATGTGGTGTTCCTTGATGCGGATTTGCAGGACCCGCCTTCGCTTTTGCCGGAAATGTACGGCTATGTGGAGCAGGGATACGACTCGGTGGCGACCAGGAGAGTCACAAGGAAGGGTGAACCGCCGCTGCGCTCTTTCTTTGCCAGGATTTTTTACCGGCTGATGAAGAAAATTTCCAGGACGGAGATTATGGACGGGGCAAGGGATTACCGGCTCATGACGAGGCAGGTGGTGGACGCCATCCTTTCCATGGGAGAGTATAACCGGTTCAGCAAGGGGATTTTCGGCTGGGTCGGATTTGAGACCAAATGGCTGGAGTTTGAAAACATCGAACGGAAAAAGGGAGAGACGAAGTGGTCTTTCTGGAAGCTGTTTCTCTATTCGATAGACGGCATCACGGCTTTTTCCACGGCGCCGCTGGCATTTGCCGCTTTTATGGGCGTGCTTTTTTGCCTGGCGGCCTTTGCGCTGATTATTTTTACCATTGTGAGAAAGGCGATATTTGGCGACCCCACCTCGGGATGGCCGTCCCTTGTGTGTATTATTTCGCTAATCAGCGGCGTACAGCTTTTTTGTCTGGGAATAGTGGGGCAATATCTTGCAAAAACGTATATGGAAGTGAAAAGAAGGCCAATCTATCTTGTAAAAGAAGAAATATGAAAGTAACGGAGTTTTCAGGAGTGTCTGCGTGAGCACAGTTTGGCGGGAGCGGGGAAGCGCAAATGGAAATACAGGACAGGCTGGTGAGTATTATCGTGCCGGTTTACAATGCCGGAGCTTATATAGAAGAAACGATTGCAATGGTCAGGAGCCAGACTTATGAAAACTGGGAACTGATACTGGTGGACGACTGCTCAAAGGATGACGGCAGGCGGAAAATCGAGGGTCTCTTACCGGAGGATAAAAGAATCAGGCTGATTGCCAGGCCAGTGAACGAGGGCGCTGCCAGAGCGCGGAACGCGGGGATAAATGCCGCCAAGGGGAGGTACATTGCTTTCCTCGATGCGGATGATGTCTGGCTGCCGGACAAGCTGGAAAGGGAGCTTTTCTTTATGGAGGAAAAGCAGGCGGCCTTTGTGTTTACATCCTATGAGTTCGGGGACGAAAATGCCAGAGGGACGGGAAAAACAGTCCATGCGCCGGCGGAGCTTGTATATGAGAAAGCGCTTTCCCGGACGGTTATTTTTACCTCCACGGTGCTTCTCGATACAAAAAAAACCGGCCGTGAGATTATCAGGATGCCGGAAATTAAAAGCGAGGATACGGCAACCTGGTGGAAGCTGCTCCGCAGCGGGTTTACGGCATACGGGCTCGACGAGGTTCTGGTAATTTACAGGAGACCGGCAAAATCCCTATCTTCCAATAAGTTAGAGGCAATAAGAAGAATATGGAATCTCTACAGGAAGCAGGAAGGGCTTTCTTTTTGCCGCAGCGGTTATTATCTGTTTTTCTGGGCGGTGCGGGCAACCTGGCGCAGGCTCTAGGGCTGCGGCGCATACAGCCCTGTGCGGCGGACGCAGGAATGCATTGGAACCCGCAAAGGCGTACCGGAGGCTGCAACGGAACTTTAAATACGAGGAGATTTTGGTGTGAAACGATTGGAATCCTTAAAAAGAATCGGCGTGCTCTGGCTGAGCTTCATCGGCGTGCTGATGCAGGCCGCGGTCTATACATATGCCTGGATGAATTACTACTATCCGATTATCAATAATTTTAACCGGGGCCTTAAGTTTACGAAAAACGGCCATATTCTGGTGATATTAATTTATGTGGTGCTGCTGCTTTTTTTCAACAACACCTACGGAGGAATGAAAATCGGATATCTGAAAACCGTGGATGTGTTTTTATCCCAGGTCTTTGCGCTCTTTTTTGTGAATGCCATCACCTATGCGCAGCTTTCGCTGATGAATAACTGGCTGGTTCCGCTGGATTATTTTGCGGCGGCGACCCTTGTGCAGGTTCTCATTGCAGGGATTTTTACCTGGCTGGGAAATACGGTTTACCGGAGGGTGTTTCCGCCGAGGGAAATTCTGCTCATCCATGGGGAAAGGGATATCGAGGACGTTCTGCGGAAATTTGAAACCCGCAGGGACAAATACAAAATCACAAAATGTATAGACATCAAATGCGGCATAAAGGAGCTTCAAAAAGAAATACTGAAAGGATATGGAGCTGTGATGCTGTGGGATATTCCCACCATGGAGAGGAATCTTCTTTTAAAATACTGCTACAGTAAGTTTATCAGAGTTTATGTGATGCCAAAGATTCCCGATGTGATGATAAAGGGCGCGGACCAGCTTCATCTTTTCGACACGCCTATTTTCCTCACAAGGGAATATGCGCTTACCGTCGGACAGCGCATGGCAAAAAGGATGATTGACCTTATATGCGCGCTCATTCTGCTGGTGATTGCATTGCCCTTTATGCTTGTGACGTCGGTTTTTATCAAGTGCTATGACGGCGGGCCGGTGCTGTATAAGCAGACCAGATGCACCAGAGACGGACGGAAATTTCAGATTATGAAATTCAGAAGTATGCGCGTGGACGCGGAAAAGGACGGAGTGGCAAGGCTGGCGGCCAAAAACGACAGCCGCATTACCCCCATAGGGAAATTTATCCGTATGGTGCGTATTGACGAGCTTCCACAGCTTTTTAATATTTTAAGGGGAGATATGTCCTTTATTGGCCCCAGGCCGGAAAGACCGGAGATTATCGAACAGTATGTGGAGGAAATGCCGGAGTTTGTATTCCGCATGAGGGTGAAAGCGGGGCTTGCCGGGTATGCGCAGGTTTACGGAAAGTATAACACCACTCCTTACGATAAATTAAAACTGGATTTAACTTATATAGAAAATTATTCTGTGTGGCTGGACTTAAAGCTGATGCTTCTGACACTGAAAATTCTGATAAAGCCGGAGAGCACGGAGGGCGTGGACAGCGCGCAGGTGACGGCCATGAAGGCTTTGAAAACAGAGGAGCCATGGGAAAATGAAGATGGAAAAGAATGAGGAATATTTAAACAGGGGAATGGATTTGAAGCGGCTGGTCCTGTATCTTCAAAAGAGATTCTGGGTGGTTATCATGCTGATTGTGCTGGGAGCCACCTTTGGGGGCGTTTTTTATCAGGTAATGCGCTCCGTGAAGATGCCGGTTGAGTATAAGGCTGTATCCAAGCTTTATATCAGCTTTGACCATGATGAAAACGGGGAGGTTTATCAGTATTACAACGGATATACATGGAACGATTTGCTGGATTCCGACCCCATTGTGGATTTGATAATGAAGGAACTGCCCGGCTATGAGGAGAGTGATGTAAGGGAATCCACTACGGCGGAAATTCTCTCCGATATCCGGCTTCTCACTATCACGGTGAAGGGCGATAACGAAAAGTTTGTCCGGGAAATCCGAAACGCGGTGGAAAACGGGCTGAAAGAGTTTGCAAAGGGGAGCGATGAGCTGGAACAGATTAAGGTGATTCGTTCCGCCGCGCCGGAGCGGGTTTACTGGGACAACAGAACCACCTCCGCCTGTGTGACCGGCGCTGTGGTTATGGGAGTGTTGGCGTTTTTGGTGTTCGGCTTCCATTATGTGACGGACGAATCCATGTATGTCCAGGAGGACGTGGAAAAGAAATACGGTATGCGGGCGCTGGGGCTTCTCACAAGGAACCAGAAGGGGCTGCAGCCTTATGCAGGCGAGCTGAAAGCCAATCTCCGCTATGTTCTGGGAGAGAAAAAGGCGTTTGCCATTGTGGATATGGATAATCACGCGGACGTCCGTGGCCTTGAGCTGGAACGGCTTCTCAACAGGGAGGAGACGGACATTCTGGGAAGCAACGGAGGCGCGAAGGAGGAAGAGGACTTCGGGTGGTATAAGGTAAGGACAAAGGAGGCCCCGGAAAAGGGCGAGTGGGAAATATCAGCCTTCGGGGAGAACATCCTGTCGGAAGAAGAATGCAGGAAAATCAGGGAGCTGGGAGCGGTTATTCTGCTTTTGCCCTTTGGAAAAGATGTGGGAAGAAAAACCTCGCGGATTTTAAGCCTTTTGAAAAATCAGGATTGCAATATTGCAGGGATAATCATCGCCCAGGCGGACGAGGAATTTCTGAACAGATATTATGCGTGACTGTGGGAGAACAGGGAAAATGAAGTTACAGGTGCTGGTGGCGGCGGTAAATCAGGACACAGATACGCTGGCGGAGAAGATGAATCTGGAGACGGAGGCAATTATTGTCAATCAATGCGGGAGCTTTGCTTATCAGGAATATCTGCATAAGGACAGACGAATCCGGTGTTTTTCCATGGCGGAGCGGGGCGTGGGGCTCAGCCGCAACACGGCGCTCCTTCATGCGGAGGGGGAAATCTGCCTGTTTTCGGACGAGGATATTGTGTTTGACTCAGGGTATGAAAAGAAAGTCCTTGACGCCTTTGAACAAAATCCCGACGCCGATATGATTACTTTTAATTTCAAAGTAGATGAATCCAGAGCCACCTATTATAATGAAGCCCGTAAAAGAATCCGCTGGTACAATTACGGAAGATATCCCACCTACGCCGTGGCCGCGAGGCTGGAGGCGCTGCGCAGGGCGAACGTGGGATTTTCCCTCCTTTTCGGGGGAGGGGCAAGGTACAGCAACGGGGAAGACAGCCTGTTTCTCCACGACTGCCTGAAAAAGGGACTGCATATCTATGCGGATACCGCCGTGCTTGGCAGGGAGGTCTACCGGGAATCCACGTGGTTCCATGGATACAATGAAAAGTTTTTTGCGGACAGAGGCGTGCTTTACCATCATCTTTACGGCGCTTTGGCCGGTCTTTTTGCGATGCGGTTTCTGGTTGTTCACGGCGTACTTAAAAAGAGCGGGATGCTTGCGGAGATTCCTTTCGGGCAGGCTTACGGATGGATGAGAGATGGCATGAGGCAGGCGAAGGCGAGGAAATAAAAGGTTTTGGACTTCGCAGCCTGACTGGTTTTCGGGAAAAGACGGCAGAAATTTGAAGGTGAAACGAGGAAGTTATGGTTATATATATTTTGGCGGCGGCGCTTACGGTTCTTTTGGGACTGACAGTAGATAATCATTGCAGAATACGGCGGGGCGTGGTGAGCAGGCAGCAGATGCTGAATGCCCTTTGTCTGTGCGGCATTTTTCTTATATTGTTTGCCGTTTCGGCCTGCCGCCTCAATGTGGGAAATGATTACGCCAAGTATGTGGAATTTATGCATCTGATTCGCTGCGACGCATTTGTCCCCACGGAAATCGGATTTAATCAGATTGTGAAGATTCTCTACGGAATCAGCGGGTTTGAAAATTATCTGCTGGTTTTTGCTTTTTTTGCCTTTTTTACAATATTATTGTTTTTGATTGCCATTTACCGGCAGGCGGATTCCTTTGATTTCAGCTTTTTCCTGTTTATGGCTTTCGGGTATTATTTCCAGTCCTTTAACACGGTACGGTATTATCTGGCGCTTGCCATAGCGGTGTATGCGATTCCCTGCGTGCTTCGCAGGGAGTGGGGGAAGTTTCTGCTTCTGGTGCTTCTCGGGGCGACGCTGCATAAATCGCTCCTGGTGGTGTTCCCTTTATATATTCTGGCTTCCTTTGCCTGGAAAAAGTGGCAGCTTGCGATAGCGGCTGTCTTTTGCTCCACCTTCTTTTTTATGCAGGATTTTTATCTGAAGGCGGTGGTGTTCCTCTATCCAACCTACGAAGACACGGAATATCTTGAGGGCGGCACCAGTCTGGTGAATATTGTGCGCTGCCTGGCGGTTTTTGTGCTTTCATTGCTGTGTTATAAAAGGTCGGTGAAGGAAAACCAGCGGAACAGATTTTATTTTTACTGCAATCTGGGGGCGCTGGCGATGTATGTGAGCTGCTCTTTCCTCCCGGTGATTTCCAGAATCGGGTATTACCTCACCGTCACGCACATTTTTTTCCTGCCGGCGCTGCTTTCGGGGATTGAAAATCCGAAGCTTAGAAAGCTGCTCACGGCGGGAGTTGTCGGGGCGGCCGTCCTTTATTTTGGAATGTTTATTTTGATGAAGGCGGGCGGCGACGGTCTTCGGATACTGCCCTATGAGACGTTTATGTTCCATGAGATGGTGCCGATTTTGTCGGATGTGAATTAGGAGAAGGGAAAAGCTATGAAGCCTTTTTTTACAATTATAATCGTTTGCCTGAACCCCGGGGAGAAACTTGCGGGCACCTTAAAAAGTGTGGAAAAGCAGACTTTTCATAATTATGAGGTTATTATAAAAGACGGGCTGTCAAAGGACGGCTCGCTTTCTTATGCTTATGATTTGCAAAAGGCGTGGGAAAAGGAGCAGGGCTGTGTCTTTGGAGAAGCGAATGCCGGAGGGATGGAGGAAAGAACTGGCAAAGAAAACGGAAAGAACACAAGAAGCCTTGCCGTTATCAGTAAAAAGGACGCCGGAATTTATGATGCCATGAATCAGGCGGCGGCGGAAGCAGGAGGAAATTACCTCTATTTTTTAAACTGCGGGGATGAATTTGCTTCGCAAACGGTGCTGGAGGAGATGGCAGGCTTTATTTCAGGCAGAGCGGGAATTTTTTACGGGGATATCAGGGAACGGCAGACAGGACAGAGGGTCGCCTCCAATCCGCACATAGACGCCTTTACGTGTTACCGCAATGTGCCCTGTCATCAGGCCTGTTTTTACTCAAGGGAGCTTTTGGCGGCTCATCCATTTGAGACGAAGTACAAAGTCCGGGCGGATTATGAGCAGTTTTTGTGGTGTTTTTTTGAAAAGAGAGAATGCGCGCAGGAAGACAGGCCGGAAGACGGCGAAGATGCAGACTCCGGTTCCGGTACGGGATTCTTCTATAAGGATATGATAATTGCAGACTATGAGGGCGGCGGCTTTTCCGAGACAAAAGAAAACAGGCAAATTTCCGCAAGGGAGCATCGGGAAATTACCGGAAGGTATATGTCCGCCCGGCAGCTTTTCAAATTCAGGCTGATTATGCTTTTGACGCTCTCGCATTTTCGGACGTATCTGGCGGGAAATGAGAGGACGGCGGGAATCTATAACCGGATGAAGGGTATGCTGTATGGGAGGAAAAAGGGAGAGGTGTGACTTTGATACTCTCTTATAGAATTACCCTTACGCCTGTGGTAAAATACTGTGGGAAAAACAAAAAAACTCTGGAGAAAACCATGAACAGAATTTTATGGATTTGCAATATCATGCTGCCCGTTATCGGGCGGGAATTGAATATGCCGTACAGCAACCGGGAAGGGTGGCTTTCCGGGATTTTCGAGAGGGTATGTCAGGAAGAAGCGCCTTTTACGCTGGGAGTATGCTTTCCGGCGGGCGAAGGGCAGATGCGGGAGCTGTGGCTGAAAGAAAAGGAGGGCGCGCAGCCGGAAGCGGCTTCGGGAAGCATATCCGGCAAAAGGAAAGCGGACATGGCAGGCGCGTTTTCCGTGAATGGCGTAAGCTGTTATGCTTTTGCGGAAAACTTGAATACGCCGGAGGTTTATGATGAAGGAATGGAAGCTGCGTTTCGGGAGGTATTCCGGGATTTTAAGCCGGATATGATTCATATTTTCGGAACGGAATTTCCCCATGCGCTGGCGGCGGCGAGGGCTTTTGGCAGGCCGGAGCGGACGCTGATTGGGATTCAGGGGCTTTGCGGGGAGATTGCAGGAGTTTATATGGCAGGACTGCCGGAGGCGGTACAGAAGAAGGTGACTTTCCGGGATTTTGTAAGGCGGGATTCCCTCAGGCAGCAGCAGGAGAAGTTTGTCCGCCGGGGTGAAAATGAGGCGGAGGCCATAAGGGGCTGCGGAAATATTACGGGAAGGACCCGGTTTGACAGGGAGGGTACTGCGAAGCTTAATCCTGATGCGGAGTATTATTCTATGAATGAAACCTTGCGGGAGGAATTTTATACGGGCAAGTGGCGCATGGCGGAATGCGAGCCGCACAGTATTTTCCTGGGACAGGGGGACTATCCTTTAAAGGGGATGCATTTTGTTCTGGAGGCTATGGCGCTGCTTGTGCCGAAATATCCTGACTGCAGGCTGTATGTGGCGGGAAGCAGCGTGATTTCCCATGGCACGTTAAAAGAAAAGCTAAAGCTTCCGGCTTACGGGAAGTACCTTCTTTCGCAGATAAAACGGTACGGTCTGGAAAGGCATGTGACGATGCTTGGGAAGCTGGACGCGGAAGGGATGAAGAAGCAGTATCTGAAAAGCAGCGTTTTCGTGTGCGCGTCTGTTTTGGAAAATTCTCCCAATACGGTAGGAGAAGCGCAGCTTCTCGGGGTGCCGGTGGCGGCGTCCATGGCAGGAGGGATACCGGATATGGTTACGGACGGCGGGGACGGGCTTTTGTTCCCGGCAGGAGACGCCGGCGGGCTGGCAAAAGCCATAGAAAGAATTTGGAGCAGGGAGACGGGCGAAGATGGGCTTTGCCTGGCGGAGAGAATTTCCGGGAACGCGAGGCAAAGGGCGCGCAGGGTCCATGACGGCGAGACCAATTACCGGAGGCTTCTGGCTATTTATGGCGAGATATTGCCGTAAAGGATGCGGAAATTGTTCCGCGGCGGCAAAACGGCGCTCCGGTACAGCGAGCTGGCAGGATGTATACAGAATGTGGAATGACATATGAAAAATGATATTTGGAAAAGGAAACTTGGAAAAGAAACGGAGAAAACTCATGTTTAAGAAAATAAACTTTCAGGACGAATTTTACCAGAAGCTGCGGGTGCTGGTGCTGCCAATCACGGTACAGCACTTTATGCTTGCGCTTGTCAGCGCCACGGACGCGGTGATGCTGGGGGCGGTGGACCAGACCTCCTTGTCGGCGGTTTCGCTGGCAGGGCAGATACAGTTTGTGCTCAACCTGTTCATCAGCGGAATTGCGGCGGGGTCAGGAATTATGGCGGCGCAGTACTGGGGAAAGAAGGATGCGGATTCCATTGAGGCGGTGATGCCCATTGCGCTTCGGGCGAACCTGATTTTCAGCGGATTCTTCACGATTGCCGCGGCTTTTGCGCCGAAGCTTTTAATGCTGATTTTTACCAATGACGCCGCTCTTGTTGAGAGCGGGGCAATGTATCTGCGGGCGGTAGCGTTGTCCTATCTTTTATGCGGGATTTCTCAGGTTTATCTGATTTTACTGAAAAATACAGGCTATGCGGCGGTGAGCTCGCGTATCAGTTCCACCGCGGTGGCGCTGAATGTTGTTTTAAACGCCATATTGATTTTCGGACTTCTGGGATTTCCGGCGCTGGGAATCCGGGGAGCAGCCTATGCCACGGTCTGCGCAAGGCTGGTGGAGCTTATCTGGAGTTATCTTGAGACAAAGCGTCCGGGACATGTGAGAGTGATGTGGGGCGGGATGCTGCGAAAGGTGGACGGGATACTCCGGGGGGATTTCTGGCGGTATACCATGCCGGTTTTAGGCGCGGCGCTGGTGTGGGGCATTGCGTATGTGCTGTACTCCGTCATCATGGGCCATTTGGGGAGCGACGCGGTGGCTGCCAATTCCATCACCTCCATTGCAAAGAGCCTGCTGTCCTGTCTGATTCGGGGCGTCAGCGGCGGCGCGGGAGTGCTGATTGGAAATCTGCTTGGGGCCGGTGAGCTTGCGAAGGCGAAGGAATACGGAGGCAGGCTGACCAGAATGGCAATTGCGGTGGGGATTGCAACCGGCGGCATTTTGATGCTGATTTCCCCGGCCATTGTCAGGCTTGCGCCGCTCAGCGACACGGCGGCCCATTATCTGCAATATATGCTGCTGTTCTGCGGCCTTAACATTATGGCGCAGTCGGTAAACACAACCGTTCTCGACGGTATTTTCTGTGCCGGGGGAGATTCCAAATTTGATATGGTGGGAAATGTGGGGGCCATGTGGTGCTTTTCCGTGCCCCTGGGATTTTTGTCGGCGTTTGTGTTCGGCCTGCCGGTGATGGCGGTCTACTGTATCGTCAATCTGGACGAAATCGTCAAGCTCTGGGCGGTGTATGTACACTATAAAAAATACATATGGGTCAGGAATATTACGAGAGAAATGGAATAATTTTATCCATACATAAAAAATGAAAAGGTTCGGGCAGGCTGCGGTTTGCCCGAACCTTTTTTATGAGCCGGTATGCGGAGAGCGTCGCGTTTACTGCATTTTTTTGCACGAAACGAGTTTGTTTTGCACAAAAAAAGTTCATATCCTGATATATCGATACCCTTTCTATGGATATAATAATAAAAAATTGAAGGGTGTCCCATGAAAGACAACGAGATTACAATTACAGAAACGCTTGCGGAAATAGAGAAGCACCGGACAGAATACGCCATCCAGAGAGAGGAAGAAGAGGAGTACGTCAACCACAGCTACAGGGATGAGCAGATGCTGATGCAGGCCATAAAGGACGGGAATGTCAATCTGGTGGAGCGGCTTTTGCAGACGCCTATGGCGTTTCCTCAGGCGGTTGAGGGAAGCCCCCGCAAAAACGAGGAGTATATGACGGCTATCTGGGTGGGGCTTGTGGCCAGGGCAGCCATAGAGGCGGGAATTGCCTCACGGGAGAGCTTTCTGGTGAGCGACATTTTCTTAAAGCAGATTGCCGGGGCCATGGACGCCAGAGTGTATCAGGCAATCAGAAGGCGCGCGGCGCTCACGTATACCGGTCTGGTTGCGGAGTATCGGAAAACCGGTAAAAAAAGGATGTACGTGGGCGAGTGCAAGAACTATATTGCCGTGAACATTTTTAAGCGCATCAGCAGCAGGGACGTGGCTGCGGAGCTGAATCTGAATGTAATCTATCTGGAGCGGATTTTCAAGGAGGAGGAAAAAATTACAATCGGCCAGTATATCCAGAGGGAGAAAATAAAGCGGGCAAAGAACATTTTAAAATATTCGGACCGCTCCCTGACGGAGGTCGGCGATTATCTGGGATATTCCTCCCAGAGCCATTTCGGAACGGCTTTTAAGAAAGAAACGGGAATGACGCCCAGGCAATACAGGGACGCCTATCATGTAACAAAATATTGAGAAAGGAGAGGAGCATGTTTGAAAAAGTGGAATTATGAATTTGATGTGCCGGATACCAAAAAGGTGCGGATGATTGTCCACACGGACTGCAAAAATGAGGCGGACGACCAGTTTGCCTTAGCTCATCACCTGATGACGCCGAAGTTCATCGTTAAGGGAATTATCGGAGGCCATTTCAATATCAATCCTCAGGAATGGGGGGAGGGCAATACGGCCAGGGCAAGTGTGGACGAGATTAACAAGGTGCTTTCCCTCATGGGAGTTTCGGGGGAGTACAGGGTGGAGGAAGGCGCCGGATATCCGCTTAAGGACGAGGAAACGCCAATGCCTTCGGCGGGGGCGGAGCTGATTATCGAGGAAGCCATGAAGGAGGATTCCCATCCCTTATATGTGGCGGCTCAGGGAGGGCTTACGGATATTGCAAGCGCGATATTGATGAAGCCGGAAATTATATCCCGGATGACAATCATATGGATTGGAGGAGCGCAGTATCCTGAAGGCGGGTTTGAATTTAATCTGATGCAGGACATTGCGGCGGCCAATGTCATCATGAAATCCAAAGTGGAGCTCTGGCAGATTCCCATGAATGTGTATAAGCAGATGGCGGTTTCTCTTGCCGAGCTTCAAAAAAAGGTAATGCCCTGCGGTGAAATCGGGAATTATCTGTTCCGCCAGATGGTGGAATTCAACAATAAGCTGGCGCACATTCCGCACTGGCCTCACGGAGAAATGTGGGGGCTCGGGGATTCGCCCACAATCGGAGTACTGATGGAGGAGAGCGAGAAGACGGATGTTTTTGACATGATGAGAGCTCCCACCATTGCCTATAAAACCATGAAGTATTCTTTTGACAACAATAACCGGTCGATACGGGTTTATAATCAGGTGAACGCAAGGCTGACCTTAGAGGACTTTTTTGCCAAGCTTTCCATCAATTTCCCGCCGGAGCGGCCGTGAGAGAAAGGAGGGTGCGTCAGGGAGAGGCTTTAGAGCGTTTCATGAAAAGGTAGAGATTAAAAAGAAGCGCGTACGTAACTAATGCATTTGCAAAACAATTAACAACAAATCGAAAGGGTGTGGAAAAAAATGGGCAGTAAAGCAAAGAAATTAAAAAGATACTTACCTTTGTATCTGATGTTTCTGCCGGGCGCATTGTATCTGCTGATTAACAACTACATTCCCATGGGCGGTCTTGTAGTGGCGTTTAAACAGTACAATGTAAGAAGCGGCATATGGGGGAGCCCCTGGAACGGAATTGAGAATTTCAGATTCCTGTTTGCAACTCCCGACGCCTGGGTGATTACCCGGAACACAATTCTTTACAATCTGGCGTTTATCGCCATCAATCTTGTAGTGGGAATCGCATTTGCCATTTTCATCTGCGATACCGTCAACAAGAAGCTGCAGAAGGTATATCAGAGCGCGATTTTATTTCCTTATCTGATGTCGGCAGTTATCATCGGTTACATTGTATTTGCATTCTTAAGTCAGAGCAGCGGTATTATGAACAACTCAATCCTTCCTCTGTTCGGCAAGGAGCCGATTAACTGGTATTCGGAGGCAAAGTACTGGCCGTTTATACTGATATTCGTGAATACCTGGAAGGGAATCGGATACGGATGTCTGATTTACATATCCAGCATCAACGGTATTGACCCGTCGCTGTACGAGGCGGCAGAGCTGGACGGAGCGACCAAATGGCTGCAGATTAAAAATATTACGCTGCCTTCCCTGGTGCCGACGATTATTACCCTGACCCTGATGAATGTGGGCCGTATCTTCTATTCCGATTTCGGTCTGTTCTATCAGGTACCGAGAAATGCGGGAATGATTTACTCGACCACCAATGTTATTGATACTTATGTGTACCGTGGCCTGATGGAGCAGTCCAATGTAGGTATGTCCGCGGCGGCAGGCTTCTATCAGTCAATCATCGGCTTTATTCTTGTTCTGACGGCCAACATGGTAGTCAGGAAGATAAGCGAAGAAAACGCATTATTCTAGGGAGGGGATGACTATGAGAGAAAAACCATTTTCGAAATTTCAGATTCTGGCGAATGTAGTCATGATTATATGGACGCTTTTAATCATCCTGCCGTTTATTCTTTTGTTTATGTCATCCATCACGGATGAAAATATACTGGTTGCCAACGGGTATTCCTTTTTTCCGCAGAAGTTTTCAGGAGCAGCCTACGGGTATCTGATGCAGTCGGGACAGAAGATACTGACGGCTTACGGAATCAGTATTCTGGTGACGCTGGTGGGAACAGCCATTAACGTGTCGTTATCGGCGCTGATGGCGTATCCTCTGTCAATCAGAAACCTGCCCGGAAGAAAATTTATGAATTTCTTTGTGTTCTTCACCATGCTGTTTAACGGCGGTATCGTTCCTTCCTATTTGCTGTGGACTTCCCTTGGCGTGAAGGATACCTTTTTCGCCCAGCTATTGCCGAACTTCCTGGTGAGCGCGTGGAACGTTATGATGATTCGTACCTTCTTCACCACAAGCATTCCTGACAGCTTATATGAGGCGGCGGAGATTGACGGCGCGTCCCAGATGAAGATTTTTACCAGCATTGTAATCCCTCTTGGAAAACCGATTCTGGTGACAATGGGAACCTTTGCAGGCCTTACCTACTGGAACGACTGGACCAACGGACTTTACTATCTGGTAAGGAATAAGAATCTGTACAACATACAAAACCTGTTGAATCAGATGGTGACCAATATTCAGTATCTGGCAAGCAGCAGTAACTCCAATGTGGCGTCGGCGGCGTCGGCGATTCCGTCAACGGCGATTCAGATGGCGATTGCGTTTGTGGCGATTTTACCGATTATGCTGATTTTCCCTTTCTTCCAGAAGTATTATTCCAAGGGACTTACCCTTGGCGGCGTGAAGGGCTGACGGATGCGGCTGTATTACAGGGTGTTTGATACAGGGCATAACCGCGAAGCGGGACAGTGCCTTATCAATATAATTTAAATGCGCATGTCCGGCGGAAGGCGCGAGGGGACATGTGCGGAACAAAAAAGGAGGAGAAAAAGAAATGAAGAAGAAATTGATTAGCAGTTTGTTAGTTCTGGCTATGGCGTTTAGTCTCCTGACAGGATGCGGCGGCTCCGGCGGAAATGATGCCGGGGGAGCGGGAACCTCTGACAGCGGCAGCGCGGGCAGCGACGCCGGAAGTGAGACGGCAGGAGCCACCAGCGACGGCACCACAACCAAAACTTCCTACGGGGAGTATACGGCGGAGAACCCCTATCATCTTACCTTTGCGTATGTAGAGTTCTATAATCAGGACGAAGCGGCAAGAAGCGCGGTTCAGGACGCCCTCAATGAGTATATGGTTCCCAATTATCATATGGAAGTGGAATTCCTTCCCATGGGAGCGGCGGAATGGCAGTCTACCGTACAGCTGATGCTTTCCGGCGGCGACCCGCTTGATGTAATGCCGGTTTATTATGTGAATGCGGCAAGCTGGATTAACATGAACGGTATTTTTGATATGACACCGCTGATGGAGACGGCTGACGGGCAGAAGATTATTGAGGCGCTGGGCGAAGACAATGCATATGTTGGAAATATGAATGGCGTTCTGTACGGTTTCCCGGCAAACAAGGAATCCGTGGAGCTTGGCGGACTCTGCATGAGGGCGGACATCTGCGACGAGCTTGGTATTACGGAAGAGTACGGTCTTGGCGATAAGAACGACGCATTCTCCGGCGAGGCATTGGACTGGAAAGAGGCGGAGAAGATTTTTGCAAAGGTGAAGGAAGCGCATCCTGAGATGATTCCTCTGTACATGTCCAGTCAGGACCAGTTAAACAGATTTGCAGACTTTGACTATCTGGTGGATTATTTCGGAGGTCTTGACCTTCAGGCTGACCGCAACAGCACAACCGTTGTAAATATTTTCGAGACGGATACCTTTAAGAATGCAGTAAGCCTTCTGGCTGACTGGTACGACAAGGGATACATTTATAAGGATGCGGCTACCGATACGCAGGGTACGGCTACCATGATGAAGGCAGGCAATACCTTCAGCTACGCAACGGCAATCAAGCCCGGCTTCCTTGCAGAGGCTGAGACGGCAAACGGCTGCGAGTGCTACGCTCTGTACTTCAAGACAGGCGGCGGAAGCGACGGTTACATCACAACCACCAACGTATCTTTCTATAATACAGGCATTGCAAACAACAGCGAAGACCCTGAAATGGCGTTTAAGTTTATCTCCGCCCTGTACAGCGATTCCACTGTTTATAATCTGTGGCAGAACGGTATCGAGGGCGTGAACTACAAGCTTCTTGACGACGGCACGGCTTACTTCGTGGACGGCGAGGACGGCGGAAACTTCAAGTATCATCAGAACACCGGATGGTGCATGGGCAACCAGTTCAACTCTCTGGTATGGAATGACGGAAGCAAGAGCGCGGATTACTGGGATTTGCTCCGTACCCATAATGACAATGCTTACTATTCACCGGTATTCGGTTTCCTTTGGGACAGCTCCAATTATGCTACCCAGATTACCGCTCTGAACAACGCATGGGATACCTATCGGGCAACTCTCTTGACAGGAAGCTGCGGCTCCGCAAATGTGGACAGCACCATCAAGGCGTTAAACGATGCTCTGTATGCATCAGGTCTTGAGGAGGTTATGGCAGGAAAACAGGAACAGCTTGACGCATGGGTAAGCGCAAACAAGTAATTGAATACCTTAACATAAGCTGAAACAGAAGAAAGCAGTGAAAAGGGGCTGGCCGGGTGGTAATCCGGCCGGCCTTTTGCTATAATGAACGAAATCGCGGAACTTTAAAAGGAGGATTTTGAAGTGAATCAAATATTGTACGGCGTTGCCTACTATGATGAGTATATGCCATATGACCGCCTTCAAAAGGATATCGAGATGATGAAAAAGGCGGGCATCAATCTGGTCAGGATTGCGGAATCCACGTGGAGTACCTACGAGCCTCAGGAGGGGATTTTTGATTTCAGCCATGTAAAGCGGGTGCTTGACGCCATGGAGGAAGCGGGGATTTGCGTGGTAATCGGGACGCCCACCTATGCCATTCCCGCATGGTTGGAGAAGGCTTATCCTGATATTCTTGCGGAGACGAAAAACGGACGGGAAATTTACGGCAGAAGACAGATTATGGATATCACCCACCCGGCGTACCGCTTTTACGGGGAACGGATTATCAGGAAGCTGATGGAGGTTTCCGCCCACAGAAAGTGCGTCATTGGTTTTCAGGTGGACAATGAGACAAAGCACTATGACACGGCGGGCAAAAATGTCCGGCAGCAGTTTGTGAAGTATTTAAGGGAAAAATTCCATGGCGATTTGGAGGCTCTCAATAAAGAATTCGGCCTTGACTACTGGAGCAACCGCATCAATGCGTGGGAGGATTTCCCTGACGTCCGGGGAACCATCAACGGGAGCCTTGGCGCGGAATTTGAAAGGTTCCAGCGGAAGCTGGCGGCGGATTATCTGGCATGGCAGGCGGAAATCGTCCGTGAGTATGCAAGGCCCGACCAGTTTATCACCCACAATTTTGATTTGGACTGGCGCATCCACTCCTTTGGCGTGCAGTCAAAGATTGACCATTTTAAGGCGGCAAAAGCGCTGACCACGGCGGGAATTGATATTTATCACCCGTCCCAGGACGGCCTCACAGGCATTGAGATTGCCTTTGGCGGGGACGACGCCCGTTCTTTAAAGAGAGACAATTACTTCGTGCTGGAAACCGAGGCTCAGGGCTTTCCCCACTGGCTGCCCTACGACGGACAGCTGCGCCTGCAGGCCTACAGCCACCTTGCCTCCGGGGCAAACATGGTGGAATACTGGCACTGGCATTCCATCCACAACTCCTTTGAAACCTACTGGAAAGGTCTGCTCAGCCATGACTTTAAGGAAAACGACACCTACCGCGCGGCCAGCGTGATTGGAAACGAGCTTGCAGAGATTGGCTCTCATCTGGTGAACCTGAAAAAGAAAAATAAAGCGGCTTTTCTTTTGAGCAATGAAGCGCTTACGGCCCTTGAATGGTTCCCCATCGGCGGAACGCCCGAGGGCGGGAGAATCGGCTACAATGACGCGGTACGCTTCGTGTACGACCAGCTTTATAAGCTGAATGTGGAATGCGATTTCCTGTGGCCGGAGTCGGAGGAGCTGGAGGAATATGATTTGCTGATTATTCCGGCGCTTTATGCGGCTTCGGAGGAGCTGCTTGCCCGCATCGACGCTTATGTGGCAAAGGGTGGCCATGTGCTTGTGACCTTCAAGTCGGCCTTTGCCAATGAAAATGTGAAGGTTTATTCGGACTGCCAGCCTCACGGTATCGATAAATGTCTTGGGATTTCCTACAGCCACTTTACGGTTCCGGTGAATGTGAAGCTTTCTTCCGACAGGTATGAATGTGCGGATAAAGAAGTAAAGACCTTTATGGAGCTTATAAATCCTGACACGGCGCAGGTACTGGCCTCCTACGACCACCCGAACTGGAAACGGTATGCGGCGGTTACGCGAAACCGGTACGGAAAAGGCTGCGCAACCTACATCGGGTGCTGGACGAGCGACGGAATGCTTTCGGAAATTCTGGCCGATACCCTGAAGGAAGCGGGAATTCGGGATGAGAATCGCAAAGAGAGATTCCCGGTAATCATTAAAAAGGGAGTCAATGATTTCGGGAAGGAAGTCACTTATTATCTGAATTATTCCGCAGAGGCACAGCAGGCGGCGCATGGCGGAAAGGACGGGGTGGAACTGCTCTCGGGAGAGGCAGTCAATTCGGGAAAAGAGGTGAAAACCAAAGATGTGCTTTCGCTGGAGCCCTGGGGGGTTATGATAATAGAAGAAAATTAAACGGGAAATGATAATACCGGAAAACGGCTGCAGGATGTGGCTGTTTTCCGGTTTCTGTTAATGTAAAGGTTGTATTTTCCGGGATTGCTTCATATAATAAAAATGTGATAAAAAACACCAAAACTCCAATAAAAGTGTGAGGAGCGAAGCTATGGAACGGTTTATTTTGAAAAAGCTGCTGGATTGGAAGAATTCTCCCTACCGCAAGCCCCTGATTTTAAAGGGGGTGCGGCAGGTAGGCAAGACATGGGTTCTGAAGGAGTTTGGCAGGCGTTACTATGAAAATACTGCTTACTTTAACTTTGATGAAAACGAAGAATACAAACAGTTTTTCGAGACTACCAAGGATATTGACCGCATCCTGCAAAATCTGATGCTGGCAAGCGGCCAGAAAATCCTGCCCGAAAAAACTCTTGTCATCTTTGATGAGGTGCAGGACTGCCCTAAGGTCATCAACTCCATGAAGTATTTCTGTGAGAACGCTCCGCAGTATCATATTGCCTGCGCCGGTTCTCTGCTGGGCATTGCTCTGGCAAAGCCGTCTTCTTTCCCTGTGGGTAAGGTCAACTTCATGCAGATTGACCCTATGACCTTCTCGGAATTTTTGATTGCCAATGGTGATGAAAACCTTGCTATATATCTGGAAAGTGTGGACACTATTGAGCCGCTTCCTGATGCGTTCTTCAATCCTCTGTACGAGAAATTGAAGATGTACTATGTCACAGGAGGTATGCCTGAACCCGTGCTGATGTGGACGGAGGCCCGTGATGTTTCTGCTATGCAGGAAGCCCTGTCCGGTATTATCGGTGCCTATGAGCGTGACTTTGCAAAGCATCCTGACATCAGCGAGTTCCCAAAGATATCAATGATTTGGAAGTCCATACCTTCTCAATTGGCAAGAGAGAACAAAAAGTTCATTTACAGGGTTGTCAAAGAAGGCGCCAGGGCTCGCGAATACGAAGATGCCCTGCAATGGCTGGTAGATGCCCGGCTGGTTCATAAAATCTACCGCAGCTCGGCTCCCGGCCTTCCAGTGACAGCTTATGATGACCTGTCGGCCTTTAAGATTTATCTGGCAGATGTAGGTCTGCTCCGCCGCCTGGCGCAGCTGTCTCCCACCGCTTTCGGCGAGGGCAATCGTCTGTTCACGGAATTCAAGGGCGCACTGACCGAAAACTTTGTGCTGCAAACCCTGATTACGCAGTTTGAGGTTACACCCCGCTACTGGTCACAGACGAATCCTCCCTATGAGGTGGATTTTCTGATTCAACGGGAGAATGATATTTTTCCAGTGGAAGTCAAATCCGAAGCCAATACATCCAGCAAGAGTCTGAAAAAATTCAGGGAATTGTTCCCGGATAAAGTCAGGCTCCGTATCCGTTTCTCGCTGGACAATCTGAAGCTGGATGATGATGTGCTGAATATCCCTCTGTTTATGGCGGAGCAGACAGAACGACTGATTGGGCTTGCATTGGAACAGAAATCTTATTTTTATTAACGGAACAATGGGTGTCGGCGGAGGTTATTGCGGATTCCCTCTTTCCAAAGTATAATAATGAAAAAGACAAAAAATAAAGGAACCCCAAAATGACACTTACATTCATATCCAATTACATCAATCACCACCAGATTCCGTTCTCAAACGCCTGCTACGGGCTTCTTGGCGAAGGCTTTCACTTTATCCAGACAGAGCCGATGGAAGCGGAGCGGCTTTCCATGGGGTGGAGCAGGGATGGGGAGGCGCTTTCTTATGTAAGCTGCCTGTATGAGGAGGAGGCAAAGTGCCGCAGGCTGATTATGGAAAGCGACGTGCTTCTCGCCGGATGGAGCGGCCGGGAGGATTTGATTCAGGAAAGATTGAATGCAGGGAAATTGACTATTAGAGTCAGCGAAAGGCTTTACCGGGAGGGACAGTGGAAAGCGGTTTCGCCTAAGGGGCTTATTCATAAGTATCAGGAGCATACCAGATACAGGAATGCTCCTGCTTATCTTTTGTGCGCGGGGGCTTATGTGCCCTCAGATTTTCATTTGATTCACGCTTATCCGGGAAAAATGTTCCGGTGGGGGTATTTCCCGGAAACCAGATATTATTCGGAGCGGGAACTTCTGGCAATGAAAGGGGAGGAAGCGGGCCGGGCGGCGCAGCGGACGGAAATCGTTTGGGCAGGTCGGTTTATCCCGCTAAAGCACCCGGAATATATGCTGCGTCTGGCGAAGAATTTGAAGGAAAGCTACAAGGACAGATACCATATTCACATGGCGGGCAGCGGGGAGATGGAGGCGGAGCTGAAATCTCTGGCAAAGGATTATGATGTGGAGAGCGTTATCACCTTTTACGGCTTTATGAAGCCGGAGGAGGTTCGAGCGGTAATGGAAAGGAGCCACATCCACATTTTTACCAGCAACCATTTAGAGGGCTGGGGGGCCGTGGTGAACGAAGCCATGAACAGCGGCTGCTGCGAGGTGGCGAACGTGGAGGCGGGAGCGGTTCCGTACCTGATTTGCCATGGGAAAAACGGGCTTGCCTATCCCGGCAACAATTATGATAAGATGGAGGAGTGCGTCCGCTTTCTGCTGGATAATCAGGATAAAAGGCAGCAAATGGGGAGAGAGGCATACAAAACCATCACAGGGCTCTGGAATGCGGAGCATGGTGCGGAGGAGCTTTTGCGGATGGCGGCGGAGCTTTTGCAGGGCGGCTTTGAACCGGCAAAGGAAGGGCCTCTTAGCAGCGCGCCGGTAATTTCGCCGGGGAAGATGTACGCAAAGATGATGCAGGATGCAATTTGAAGGCGGCTGCGAAAGCCGCAGGATGGCTGCAAGGATACTGGGGGCGGCAGGAGGAAGTGAAAAAAGTGTCAGGGAAAGAAAGACCAATTTTAATCAGTGTGATTGTACCGGTTTATAATGTGGTGGACTATCTGCAAAGATGCGTGGATTCCATACGGAACCAGACCTATCCCAATCTGGAAATTATTCTTGTGGACGACGGCTCCACGGATAAAAGCGGCGCCCTTGCGGAAAAGATGGCCATGGAGGACAAACGGATTCGCGTTTTCCACAAGGAAAACGGAGGCGCTTCCTCTGCGAGAAATCTGGGAATTTCCATGGCGGAGGGAGACTATATCGGATTCGTGGACGGCGACGACTACATAGAGCCGGGGATGTATGAGCGGCTTCTTGACGCCGCCCTCTCAGAGGGGCTTCGCATGGCGCAGATTTCCAGAGATGAGATTGACGAGCACGGGAATCTTATGCCCGACGTGTGCCCGCCGCCAAGGGAGCTTACGCTTATGGCGTCCAGAGATTTTATGCGGGAGCTATTGCTCCATAAAGGCGACTGTTCTTTTTGCACCAAGCTCCTTCACAGGTCGCTGATAGAGGAAAAGCGATTCCCGGAGGGGGAGCTGAACGAGGATTTTTATCTGCTGGTGCAGCTTCTTCCCGCGGTTTCGGCGGTGGCTGTTCTGCCGCAGCAGGATTATCATGTGTTTTACCGGTACGGCAGCAGCACCAGAACCCGCAATAAGGAGGAGTTCCCTCAGGTATTCACGGATATTGTGGTAAATGCGGACAGGGTTTACAGCATTGTGAAGAAGGAGTATCCGTCGCTTTTGCCGGAGGCTCTGCGGTTCGGCCTGTTTCAGCGGCTGGACTACATGCTTCATATTCCCATATCGCAGATGAACAGGGAAAATAAATTCTACTGCGAGGTGAAAAGCTATTTGCGGCATAACAGGCAGGCGGCGCTGCATTCTCCGTACCTCACCCGGAAAAATAAAGTGTATCTGCTGCTTCTTGGTACTGCGCCCCGGTTCGTGCGCAGGGTGCATAAGCTGTTAAGAGGATGATTCATATGAAATCAGTTTCGAGAGAAAAGAGGTTTCCCAAGGGGAAGGGAAATCCTGTAAATAAAAATACCCGGTTATTCCTTCTGGCAATGGCGGTCTTGCTTGCGGTGCAATTGTCGGCGCTTGTTTTTTATGGAAACAAAAAAGAGGGCTTTCATGAGGACGAGCTTTACACCTATTATTCCTCAAACAAGACGGCGGGGCTTTTTGTAAACGACAGACAGTGGATGGATTGCAAAGAGCTTGCAAATGAGTTTATGGTGCTTCCCGGGGAGCAGTTTCGGTACAGCGTTGTCAAACAGATGCAGTCCTGGGATGTGCACCCGCCTTTTTATTATTATATTTTTCATACGGCGGCGTCCTTGACTCCGGGAGTGTTCAGCAAGTGGACGGGAATCGCGGTAAACCTGATTGCCTATGTACTGTCTTATGTATTGCTTGCCTGGGGAGCGTATATGACTGCGGCGGACGGCGGGGGCGAGCCGGGAAGCAGCGCACACAGGAAAGCGGAGAGACTGGCGGAACAGGCTGGCGGAACCGGCCTTCTGCCGTCGGAGTCAGCTGGCGGAAAAGCCGGGACGGGAGACAGGCAGGCGATGCTGCTTGCATTCCTCACCTGCCTTGCGTGGGGCTTTGGCAGCGCGGTGATTTCCGGCGTGATGTTCATCCGCATGTACCAGTGGCTTACGGTTTTCGTCCTGCTGTGCATGGATTTGCATCTGCGGGCGGTAAAAAAGCAGGACTTCCGTGCGACAGCCTTTCTTCTGCCGGTGTGCCTTACGGTATTTTTGGGATTTTTAACGCAATATTACTATATTATTTTCCACTTTTTCCTGGGGGCCGGGTTTTGCTTCTGGCTGTTAAAAAACAGGAAAATAAAGGAGCTTATCGCCTATGGGGCAGCCTGTGGGCTGGGATTTTGCGGGGCGGTTCTGTATTATCCGGCAAGTATGTCCCATATTTTCAGGGGATACCGGGGAACGGAGGCGGTCAGCGAATTTGGGGACGCCTCCAACACAATTGAAAGGCTGCGGTTTTTTTACGGTCTGTTCGAGGACTATATGACGAACGGCACTTTGAGTCTGTGGCTTTTATTTCTCTGCCTGCTGGCGGTGACCACCGGCTATCTGAGAAAGCGGGGAAGGCTGGCGGCTTCGGGGGCCGGAATAAATGCGTCGGTCTGGCTGCTTCTTTTTGCCTGCGCGGGGTATTTTTTTACCATTTCCAAGACGGCGCTGCTTTTGGGGGAAACCTCCAACCGGTATCAGCTTCCGATTTACGGGATTTTGATTTTTCTCCTTATCTATGGCATGTGGAGGCTGGTTTTGGGACTTGCGGATAATCTCAAAAACGGGGCAGGCGACGGGCAGCCCGGGATAGATGCCGGGAAGGCAGGAAACACCAGGAAGGTAGAGAATGCCGGAAAGGCAGAGAACGCCGGAAAGGCAAGGCTGTTTCTGGCAGGCGCTTTTGTACTGGCGGTTCTTCTTATAGATGGTCTTGCCCTGAAAGCGGGGCGGGTCTTTTTCCTGTATGAGGAGGAAAAGGAGGTCATGGAGTTTGTGGAGGAAAACTGCGACAGACCTGTGGTGGTGTTTTATAACGACGATTCGCCCGATAATATCTGGCGGCTTTCCGACGAGCTGATGAAGTATGAAAAGGTTTATCTTGCAAGCCAGGGCAATCCCGAGCCTCTCTCGGAGGAGGAGATTGTGGAGAGCAGGCATTTGCTGGTTTATGTGGCGGATTACGAAGGGCAGGAGGAATGCGTTTACCGGCTGCTTGAGAGCGCGCCGAATCTTTCGTCCTGCCGGATTGCGGCAAGAAAGGGTCTGTGGACTCTGTACGAGCTTTCATAAGGAGCGGCAGAAGAAAAAGTTCCGGCGGCTCTGGCGGGAACCGGTGGGGAGAAGTTTTGCAGGGAAAATTGTCAGAAACCGCTTAAAACGGGCATTGCAACCGAAAATATACATCAAAAAACTTAAAAGCAACATCAGATTGATTGAAGTTGCCCCTGCGCAACCGTAAGATTTAAGGTGTCCGAAAGGAAAAAAAGGCTTGCGGTTAAGGAGGAGAAAAATGAGCTTTGGAGAAAATTTACAGTTTTTAAGGAAACAGAAAAATATCACGCAGGAGCAGCTTGCGGAACAGCTGGAGGTGTCCAGGCAGTCGGTTTCAAAATGGGAATCGTCTCAAAGCTATCCCGAGATGGAAAAGCTGCTGCAGATTTGCAGCATGTTCCACTGTAACATGGATACGCTGATGCAGGGAGATGTGAGCAAAGATTTTGTGGAAGATACTTACGGCTACGACAGCTTCATGAACCAGTTTGACAGACTGATTACTGCCGGAATCGCCCTCATTTTATTTGGAATCAGCATAATGGGATTTCTGACGGGATTAGGCATGGACGAGGACATTGCGCCGGTGTTCTTTTTTATCTTTCTTATTGCAGGGGTGATAATTCTGGTGGTTATGGGAATGCAGCATTCCCATTTTGCGGAAAAGCACCCTTACATTGAGGATTTCTATACGGAGGAGGAAAAAGAGCAGGCTTACCGGAAATTTACGGTGAGGATGGCGGCAGGGATTGGAATTATTCTGGTGGATGTGCTTTTGTTTATGGTGCTGGGAATCAGGCTGGACAGTGTGGCTGACCCGGCGCTTACCGAGAAGCTTGAGAATATGGGCATGGGGATTTTTATGCTGTTTCTGACCCCGGGGGTATCCGTTCTCGTGTACGGCGGCCTGCAGAAAGACAAATTCGATATTAAGAATTATAATAAGGAAAACAGTCTCTCCCCGGCAAAGAAAAAGAGGGATGCTTTGAAGGCGAAAATATGCGGATGCATTATGCTCGTGGCGCTTACGGTTTATCTGGTCTGCATGTTTACGGATATTGAATGGAGCACTTCATGGCTTGTATTTGCGGTCGGCGGAATTTTGTGCGGGGTGGTGTCAATCATTCTTTCAAAGGACGAGGATTCCGAGGGCGGTCAGTAAGGGCTGCGGAGCGTGCGGTCAGCATAGCAGTTAAGGTCAGCGCTTCAATATGAACAGCATTGCGGTTATGAACAGCGCCGGTAAAAAAGTTTGCCGTTGGTGGTAATTCATGGTAGAATAGTCGCAGCAGGAAGTGGAAACATAAATATTATCATATAATACGGAGGCATTTTCATGTTATTGGACGACAAAACGATTCTTATTACCGGAGGCACCGGCTCTTTCGGCAAATGTTTCAGCAAATATGTACTGACAAATTATCATCCCAGGAAAATTATCATCTATTCGAGAGACGAATTCAAACAGTTTCACATGCAGAACGAGTTTAAGGAATATGCGGATAAGCTCAGGTTTTTTATCGGGGATGTGCGGGACAAAGAAAGGCTAAAGAGAGCCTTTGAGGGAGTGGACTATGTGATTCACGCCGCAGCGTTAAAGCAGGTGCCGGCCTGTGAGTACAATCCCAACGAGGCGATAAAGACCAACATTCACGGGGCCCAGAACGTGATTGACGCAGCGCTTGATTCCAATGTAAAAAAGGTGGTGGCTCTTTCCACGGACAAGGCGGTGAATCCGGTAAACCTTTACGGGGGAACCAAGCTGGTTTCCGACAAGCTTTTCATTGCGGCCAACGCCTATGCCGGAACCAAGGATATCAATTTTTCCATCGTCCGTTACGGCAACGTGGCGGGAAGCCGGGGCTCGATTATTCCGTTTTTCCATAATATCATCAAAAACGGCGGCAACGAGCTTCCCATTACCGACTACCGGATGACCCGTTTCTGGATTAGCTTAACCGAAGGGGTGGAGCTGGTGATTAAGGCTCTGGAGGAGGCTACCGGCGGAGAAACTTTTATCAGCAAGATTCCGTCCTTCAAGGTGACGGATTTGGCAAAGGCAATGCTTCCCGACTGCAAGATGCCCGAAATCGGCATCCGTCCCGGGGAAAAGCTGCATGAAATCATGGTTACGGTGGAGGACTCCGCCACGACTTATGAATACGATAAGCATTTTATCGTCTATCCCCAGGTAGTGTGGAACGACAAGCAGAAGATTAATTTAAGCGGAAAGAAGGTGGAGGAGGGCTTCGCCTACAGCTCCGGCAGCAACAGGGAATGGCTTGGCGTGGAGGATATCAGAAAGCTTCTTGAAACGCTGGACCTGGAGAAGTAAAAAATCAGGAAAGGGCGGCATATAATATATAGCTGCGGAACGAAAACAGTGAAGTATGAGGCGTGCCGGAGAGTTTCGGCACGCCTTTCTCAGTCTCAGGGAGGAATTATGGATATAAAAGTGGAAGAAAATTATTTGCGAAAGGCAATGGACTTACATAAGAACACGCCCGCGGTGGACGCACATCTGGATTTGGCGGGGGAGGTTCTCTTAAGGCATCAGGCGGGAGAGAAGGAAGTCGTCAGAAATCACTACCTTCCGAATTTTCAGAAAGCCGGAATCAGGCTGGTGGCGTCCTCTGTCTTTGTGGAAACGGGAAATCTGGACAGGGGGTGGGAGAACGCTCTGGAACAGATAGCCGCGTTAAGGCAGGACATAGAGGGACTTGAAGCGGTTTCGATTGTGGAAAGCGGCAGGGATATTGACAAAGCCTTAGAGGAAGGCAAAATCGGGATTTTACTTTATATGGAGGGGCTTGACTGCATCGGCGGGGACATTGACAGGCTGAACGAGTTGCACGGGCTGGGAGTAAGAGGAGCCGCCCTCACGTGGAGCAGGCCCAACGAGCTGGCTAACGGATGCTGTAAGGCGTTGGAGCATAAGCAGGTATGCGGGGGCCTTAGCGATGCGGGAAAAGAGGCGGTAAAGCGGCTGGAGGAGCTTTCCATGTTTG
This sequence comes from uncultured Lachnospiraceae bacterium, assembly GCA_910577275.1. Taxonomy (GTDB): domain Bacteria; phylum Bacillota; class Clostridia; order Lachnospirales; family Lachnospiraceae; genus Suilimivivens. Next base: position 82,856 of record CAJTMW010000015.1, on the reverse strand, counting down.
TGGACGTGAGCCATTTAAACGACGATGGATTCGAGGACTTGTGTAAAATTGCCAAAAGACCTTTCATTGCCACCCATTCTAACAGCAGAAAAGTGTTTGACAGCTTTCGGAACATGACCGACGAACAGATGCGGCGTCTGGCGGCGCAGGGCGGAATCATGGGAGTGAACGGATGCCGGTGCATTGCCGGTTCCCTGGGCGGCAACCATCTGGAAATGCTTTGCCGTCATATAGAATATGAGGTGGAAATCATGGGGGCGGAGCATGTGGGTTACGGATTTGACCTGTGCGATTCCTACGACGAGGCGCGGGCCGCGCTGCGGGGAGAAAAATGCGAGAGAAACGGCGACTGCCTTTTGGACCACGGTCAGATTCCTCTGGTTACGGCGGCGCTTTGGCAAAGAGGGATGGACGAGGAGAGCCTTAAGAAAATTATCGGGGGAAATTTTCTGGAATACTTTAAACAGAGAATATAAGCAGTCTGCCAGAGAATGCATGGACAGAATCGGGGAAATTATTTGAGACTCCTGTCTGCGTGCCTTCCTCAATATGCGAAGCTGTTAACGCCACCCGGTTAACAGCTTCGCATATGGAAAACCTTACTGTATCAGGAACATATCCTGCAAAAGCAGCCAGTTGGGGCGGAAAAACTGCATAATCTGCCAGTATCCCATTCCCCGCAGAGAATATTTTGGCAGCAGGGAAAATTTTTCCCTGTAGCTCCGCACATCCTCAAACCATACCTCATGGAGCTGACCGTCCTTCTCGTACCGGAAATAAGGGGACATGGCGGTTTCGTCAAAGGAGATGGGAACGTCTGCGTCTATGGCAAGCTGTACGGCTTCCAGATTGCTGATGGTTCTTGCCCGTGAACGGCCTCTGACAAAGGGGAGCGTCCAGTCATAGCCGTAGTTGGGGATTCCCAAATCGATTTTCTCCGGGGGAATGCGGGTGACGGCGTATTCAACCACTTCACGCACCTTATTGATGGGAGCGACAGCCATGGGAGGGCCGTAGGTGTACCCCCACTCGTACGTCATGAGCAGCACACTGTCGGCAGCCTCCCCGAGAAGCCTGTAGTCCTTTCCGGCATAGAGAAGCCCGGCCTGAGTATCGGAGGTTTTCGGCACAAGCGCCACGGACACATGGTATCCGTAGGGGGAAAGAAAGGCTCTGGCTTCCGATACAAAATCCGCAAAGGGAACCCGGTCCTCGGGAAGAATATATTCAAAATCAATGTCCAGCCCCAAAAAGCCCTTTTCCTGTAAAGCGGTCAGCAGCTGGGAAAGCAGATTGCTTTTTGCATCTTCATTGTTGACCAGAGAGGTAATCAGGCTATTGTTAAAGTTTCCGTCAGGGCCTAAGGGGGTCAGGGTGAGCACAGGGCCCACTCCGGCGGCAAGGGCGGAGTTAATCATAGCGCTGTCGTCCGCCGTGGGAGGTATCAGGTCCCCCTGCGTGGTAAAGCCATAGGAAAAAACGGACAGGGTTGTGAGATAGGGAAGCGTTTCCTCCAGAACATTTTGTCTGATGTAAGGGTAGGCATAACCGTTTACATAAGCCGGATAAGCAGAGGCAAAAGGCTCGCCCACGGGCAAAAGCAGGGCCTGCCCGATTGCCAGGGGATAGGGATAGACAAGCTGATTGTCAAAAATAACAGAAGATACCGGAATGCCAAAGCGCTCAGCGATGGAATCGACGGTATCTCCTTTTTTTACTACATATATTTCCATAAAAATTCCTGCCGAAAAGGTCTTTGCTTTATGGTATGCACAGGCAGGCTTATTTGGTAATTGGAATTCCCAGATGGATTTTGCGGTAGACCTTCCAAATAAGAACTACCGGGAGCGATATCGCCAGATATAAAGTGGAAAAAAGTCCTGCAATTCCGCCCACAACGGCAACGAGTAAAATTCCTATGTTCATGTCATTCACCTCCATATACACAGATTTTATCAGAAGAAAAATTGCGGGGAAAGCAAAGAAGGGGTTCTTTAACAACAGTTTAACGTTATCTTAACGATTTATTAACATAAAGATGTAAACGGGATAAAAAAGCCTGCTACAAATCCATTTTGTGCGGGGAGTACGGGTTGCATAATGAAATAAAAAAATCTATAATGGAAGCAGGAAAGATAACCATACTTTAAAGAATTCTGTGGAGACGCAGGGAATTTATGAGGGAAAGCATTATGGGAAAAACAGGTGTTGAAAATGAGAGAATAAAAGAACTTGAAGAGCAGCTTCAGATAGTAAAGGAATGCTGTCAGATGCTGATAGAAACCACTCCGGCCTTATTTTTCAGATATAAGCCTGCCGAAGACGAAATGGTTTTTCTCTATAATTTTCCAGACAACAGGGTGAGGAAAGTGATGAAAGGCTACCATCAGTTTTTGCGGACATCCGGCAGCGTTCACCCCGACCATGTAAAGACTCTGCTGGATATGCTGGACGGCGCGTCCCATATGGCGGTTCGCCGGGATATCACTTATCTGAAGAAGGGGGCGGGCGGAGAATATCAATGGCATAAGGTATGGTATACCAGCGTGGTAGGCGACGAAGGAGAGGTTGACAGCGTCTTTGGCAGAATTGAAAATATCCATGCTTCGGTTACAGGAAAGCAGGATATGATTCACAAGATAGAGACGGACTTTCTGACGGGACTGCATAATAAGGGCGCGGCCACGGATAAAATTGTCAGATGGCTGAAGGAAAATCCGTCGAAGGAAGCCCATCTGATTATGCTGGATTTGGACGACTTCAAGGGTGTCAATGATATCTACGGACACGCTTTCGGGGACGTGGTGCTTCGGGAAACCGGAAAGGTGATTTCGGAGTGCTTTGACCATAACAACAGTATTCTCTCCCGGTTCGGCGGCGATGAGTTCATTGTTTTTGTGATGGATGAACCGCTCAAAAAGGTGGAGGAGAGAATCGGCAGGATGATGCAGAAGCTGGCGGAGGACATCAAGGGGATGGAACAGCCCCTGCATTGCAGCGTTGGAATTACTGCAAGGATTTCGCCGTTAGACGAATTTGAAGACCTTTTCAACCGCGCCGACAATGTGATGTATGTTGCAAAGAACAGGGGAAAGAACCGGTACTTCGTAGACAGAAGACATTCCCCAAGACCGGTGCAGCAGGCGGCTGTGGAGACGGAAATATAGAAATAAGAAAAAAGGAGGGCAATATGAATAAGCAGCAGGTTGCGGAAAAGCTTGCTTCATGCGGGCAGGAACATGTGATGAAGTACTATGACGAACTGACAGAAGGCGAGAAGGAGCTTCTCCTTTCGCAGGCGGAGAGTACGGATTTTTCCGTGTTATCTTCTTTGGGCAGCTTAAAGGGAGGGAACGAGAGAGGGGTAATCACACCTCTTGGAGCCATGCAGCTTCCCGAAATCCGGCAGAAGGAGAAGGAATTTAAAGAAGCCGGGCTGGAAGCCATAAAGAAGGGAAAAGTAGGCGCGGTTCTTTTGGCGGGCGGTATGGGAACCAGATTGGGCTCCGACGACCCCAAGGGAATGTATAACATCGGGATTACCAGAGAGGTATATATTTTCCAGCGCCTTATCGAAAACCTTCTGGAGGTGGTAAAGGAAGCCGGAGCTTATGTGCCGCTTTATGTGATGACCAGCGACAAAAACAATGAGGCGACGGTTAAATTTCTGAAGGAGCATCATTACTTTGGCTATGAGGAAAAGTTTGTAACCTTCTTCATGCAGGAGATGGCTCCGGCCTGCGACCCCGACGGGAAGGTTTATATGGAAGAAAAGTGGAAGATTTCCACATCGCCCAACGGGAACGGCGGCTGGTACACCTCCATGCATAAGTGGGGCGTGGCGCAGAAGGCCATGGAGGACGGCGTGGAATGGCTGAATGTTTTTGCGGTGGACAATGTGCTCCAGCGGATTGCCGACCCCTGCTTTGTGGGCGCGGTGATTGCAAACAACTGTGCGTCAGGGGCCAAGGTGGTGAAAAAGTGCGCGCCGGACGAAAAAATAGGGGTTATCTGCTTAGAGGACGGAAGGCCGTCGATTGTGGAATATTACGAGCTTACCGACGAGCTGATGAATGCCAAAGATGAGAACGGCGACCCGGCCTATTACTTTGGCGTGATTCTCAATTATCTTTTCCGTATCAGCGACCTGGAAAAAATCCGTGAGAGAAACCTTCCTCTGCATCTGGTAGAGAAGAAGATTTCCTACATTGACGAGGCGGGAAATAAGGTAAAACCGGAAGCGCCCAACGGATATAAGTTCGAGCAGCTGGTTCTGGATATGATTCATGAAATGGACAGCTGCCTGCCCTTCGAGGTGGAACGAAACAGAGAGTTTGCGCCGATTAAAAACAAGACGGGTATCGACTCCGTGGAAAGCGCCCGAAAGCTTTGTAAGGAGAACGGAATTACCCTTTAACATTTTGACAGGTTTGAGTAACATTACTATCTTGCCCCGGATACTGGCGGATAGGTAGAATAAATTTTGACAACAGAACGGATTGTGGCAAAAGCCATAACATATGACAGGCAGGAGAATAAAAAGGAGGCAGAAAAATGGCAATACTTGTTACAGGCGGCGCCGGATATATCGGCAGCCATACGGTGGTGGAACTGCAGAATGCAGGTTATGATGTGGTTGTGGTTGACAACCTGAGCAATTCCAGTGAAAAGAGCTTACAGAGGGTGGAGAAAATTACCGGAAAGCCGGTTACTTTCTATAAGGCGGATATATTGGACAGGGCTGCCTTAAATGCCATATTCGATAAAGAAAAAATTGATTCCTGCATCCATTTTGCAGGATTAAAGGCAGTTGGAGAGTCGGTTCAGAAGCCCTGGGAATACTATGAAAACAACATTTCAGGGACATTGACGCTGGTGGACGTCATGAGGGGACACGGCGTAAAAAATATTATCTTTTCTTCCTCCGCAACGGTTTACGGCGACCCGGCGGTGATTCCCATTACAGAGGAATGCCCCAAGGGACAGTGTACGAACCCCTACGGATGGACAAAGTCCATGTTAGAGCAGATTCTTACGGATATACAGAAAGCAGACCCGGAATGGAATGTAATTCTGCTCAGATACTTCAATCCCATCGGAGCCCATAAGAGCGGCACTATGGGAGAGAATCCCAACGGAATTCCCAACAATCTGATGCCTTATATTACGCAGGTTGCAGTAGGGAAGCTGAAGGAGCTGGGCGTATTCGGAAACGATTACGACACCCCCGACGGTACGGGCGTAAGAGATTACATCCATGTGGTTGACCTGGCGGTCGGACATGTGAAAGCGCTTAAAAAGATTGAGGAGAACGTGGGCCTTGGCATTTACAATCTGGGAACCGGCGTGGGCTACAGCGTACTGGATATCGTGAAGAACTTCGAGGAAGCCACGGGAGTGAAAATCCCCTATGTCATTAAGCCGAGACGCGCGGGCGATATCGCGGCCTGCTATTCGGACGCTTCCAAGGCAAAGAAAGAGCTTGGCTGGGAGGCCCAGAACGGCATCAGGGAAATGTGCGCGGACTCCTGGAGATGGCAGAGCAATAACCCGAACGGGTATGAGGATTAAAGCTGAAAATTGATGCCCCGCAGCTCTGCTGCGGGGTTTTGCCCCCTTGCCGGGGCGGTATCTGCCCTTTCTGGAAGAACAGGTAAGCCTCGCGGCGTTTGTCAAATGGCTGCAAGGGATAAAATTCTTTATAATCTTTTTATGTATTTTAGTTTATAAATATTAAATAATCAGAAACTGCTTGCGAAACAATATTTAATCTGCTATATTGAATTCATCAATTCAAAGTGAATCTCTTATTTCTTTCTTTTATTCTGTATGGTACAAAAGCGCCATAAGGGAAGAAATCTGTATCGGCATCTCGCCGGAAATTCACGGAATAAAATCAAAATTGCAAGGCGGAGATGACAGTACAGAGGATAAACTTGTGTCTCGTATGTTCTGCATACTCCGCCGGAAGGAGGATGTATGGGATATACCAAAAAGACCCTGCAGGAGCTTGACTTAATCGACAATTTCCTGTCAAACGCAATCGCTTCCAACCGGGAGTTAGGGGAGCCGTTTTACCGGCTGCTGTTGTCAGTTCTGCTTGGAAAGGAGCTGAAAACCGTCCGTGTGCTGGCACAGCAGATAATCCCGGCGGCGTCGCCGGAGCTACGGGGAATCCGTATGGATGTGGAGATAACAGAATACGATTGCAATAAGGAGACGGTGACGAACGTTTACGACATAGAACCCCACCTGCGGGACGGGCTGCACCTGCCGAGGCATAACAGATACTATCAGGCAAAGATAGACGGGAGGTATGTGAAAAGGGGGCTGAAGGATTTTTCGGAAATACCGAATCTTTATGTAATAACTATTACGAATTACGACATATTCGGGTATGATTACATGATGTACACGGTACGGAACAGGTGTGAGGAGATACCCGAGCTTGGGTATGACGACGGCCTGACATTTCTGTATTTTAACACAAAAGGGAAAAAAGGAGGTAGTCAGGGGATAAAAAACATGTTAAGATATATCCAAAATAGTGATAGCAAAAATGCGGTGGATGAAGCAACCAGAGAGATAGACACATATGTGAAGAAGGTGAAGAATCTGCCGGAAGTGGAGGCGGGATATATGACATTAGGCGACTGGATAGACGGTATAGTTGAGGATGCAAAGAGGGATATGGAGGAGGAGGTAAGGAGAGAGGTTACGGAGAAAGTGAAAGAAGAAGTAACCAAAGAGATAACGGAGGAAGTGACAAACAAGGTAACGGAGGAAGTGACAAACAAAGTGACCGAGGAAGTGACAAAAAAAGTAACGGAGGAAGTGACGAACAAAGTAACCGAAGAAGTGACAAACAAGGTGACCGAAGAAATGACGGAGCAGAGCATAAAGGCCGTTATAGAAATATATCAGGAATATCATGATACGAAAGAAAATGCAGTTATGAAACTTCGCGGCAAATTCCCTGACTATGCAAATCAGGCGGAGGAGCTGGTAGAAAGATACTGGAAAGAAAATTGAGAAAAGACCTTTAATGGGGATGGGCAATGGTCTCTATGCCCATCCCCGTTTGCCGGTTGTTGTGGCGAGTTTGCCGGTTATTGTGACAAGGCGATTACACAGTTGTCTTAAAATCAATCTCATACCTTGTCCCATGGGAAAACAGAATCCCGTCCGTTAGCCGGATGCAGAGGATGCAGGTATTTGTGTCCTCAAAATTGTTATGCCCGTTATCAATCCATTCCGCAAAAGCCTTTCGCAGCTTTCCGGCGATTTCCGCATTTTCCGGCTTTTCGAAATATCCCAGATTAACGCCTGTTCCGTGAGCGGTAAACCAGTCTCCGGCAATTGCGACGAGAGGATTCTGCTCAATCTGCTTCATTTTATTGGAAAGTCCATGGGTAATCACATAAAACGACCCGTTTTCATAAAAAGCGTTCACATTGCGCGCATAAGGAATGCCGTTAATTGTTGTGGCAAGCGCGATGATATTGTCCTTTCCAAAACGTTCCGTCATAATCATTTCTGCCTCTTTTGTCAGCTTTTCCAAGGTAAAATCACCTCCCTTCTGTCCAGACCGGAAAAACGGCGTACCTGTCATTTTTCGCTCTTATAAAAATCCCCGATTGCGCCCAGATATTTCCCGATGGAATGATAGTTTCCCGAATATATCACGGGGTCAAATGCAGTCAAATCGATTCCGTTACTTTCGACATCAATCTGCTCGTCCACCTGCACGTTTTTCACCCGGCAGAAAAAGGTGTCCGACTCTCCGGTAGTGACTGTCCTTTCCACCTCGCATTCGCAGACCCAGGGACTTGCGTCAAGGGTTGGCGCTTCCACGCAGAGGGCTTTATCCCAGGTGTAGGAAACAGCATCTTTTTTTCCGTTCTTCCCGGAGGTTTGACCAAAATAGTCAACCAATTCAAGCATTGCGTTTGTGGCGAGGTTGATGCTGAGCTGTCCGGTTCTTTGCACATTTTGCTTTGTCTGTTTTGTGCCGTACATGCTGATGATGTTCAGATAATCAAAATCCTTCTCGCAGGTTTTACTTACCCATGTGATTGGGGCAAAATCCGGCGTGCCATCCTCATTATAAGTGCCGATAATATAGGTGGGCTGTACAATCATTCCGTGACTGGTTCCGACTGATTTTCTTTTCATGTTAAAATCCGCTCCTTTGCTGCTTTAGTTGATAGTAACGTTTTCCGGCGTCAGCTTAAAAATTACAAAAAATATCTCATCCTGATTTGTATATTCCTGCCGAATCACAGGATACAGGTTCAGCATTGCCTCCCTGATTTCCAGAGAGCTTTCTTCCTTTGCGCAGCCGCTTATTCGAATCCATTTGCGGGTATATAAATTGTAGCTTGCCAGCGCCACCTGTGGATTCCCCATAAGCTGTCCGTAAAGGCTTTTGCGCTTATCGGTGGCAAAATACAGCGCCCTTTCGTCCGCATAAAGCATTCCCATCGGCCTTAAGCCGGGGCTGCCGTCCGCACATGTTGCCAGAAAAAAGTATCCACATTCTCTGATAAACCGGGCGCAGTCCTCCGCAGACGGTTCCCGCAGCGCAATCCCGGTCAGCCGGTCTTCTTCCAGCGCATCGTTTAACAAAAAATCGATGCTGCATTCCAGCAGCTTGCTTAATTTGATAAGCTTGTCCGTTTCGGGAAATGCCGCGTCCATCTCCCATCTGGAAACCGACTGCCTGGAAACCTTTAAGATTTCTGAAAGCCGTTCCTGAGTGATGCCTTTTCTTTTGCGCAAAGCCGCCAGCTTTTCTCCCGTGGTCATATGATGCCGCTCCCTTCTAATCCGCCGCCTGACAGTGTTACCATCTGTTTTCTATTGTAATTCCTGATAGGAAAAATGAGAAGTCCTTTGTGAGTGCATGATGTAAACTTTGGAGTGCAAAAGCAATCCTAAGCCTTCACATCCTGCCTTTTCAGCAACAGCACGGCGCATCCGCAAAAAAGGAAAAGGCAGGCAAGGCAGCTTACAAAAAACAGAATTCCGTTTCCGGCGAGTATGTCTTCGCTTTTGCTGGAGTTCATCCCCAGCATCATAAGGGAATAGGGATACAGAATCCCGAAGCGGGAGTTGGAAGCCAGAAATCCGGTGATGCTTCCGACAACGGCGACGGCAACGGGAGCGGCAAAGCTCCGAAGCTGCATGGAAACAAAAAGCTGCAGGGCGGCCACCACAAGTCCTCCAAGGCATCCCCGCGCCATATAAATAAGGAGCTGCGCCGGAGGAAAGCCGGGCAGGCCTGTCAGTCTGCCGGAGAGGAAGTACAGCAGAAAGAGCCAGAGCTGTGTCAGAAGTGTGATTCTGGCAATGATTATCAGCTTCCCGAAGAAAATACTGCTTACCTTTACCGGCGCAGTCAAAAGCAGGTTCCGGTTTTTGTTTTGATTTTCAAGCCGCCACAGGTAGCTGCAGTAGATGGCAATAAGGGGCGCAAAGAAAAAATCCGTGTAAAAAAGCGTCACCTGGGTCCACAGGGAGTACCATTCGCTTTTGAGGAGCCCCAGATTATTTAAGTAGTTCTGCGTACCCATAACAGCGGGGATGACGGGAATCAGCAGAAAGGCCAGCCAGATAAACGAGCGTCTTATTTTTAGATTTTCACTTTTGATACAGGCAGTCAGCATTTTTCAGACCTCCTTTTTCATAAATCTGTCTTTACCAAACAGGTAAGCGATGATTCCAAACACGACAAAGCCGATATAAAACGGGACGGTAAAAGGAACCGGATAGTAGGTGACGGTCCGGGAGGCTTCCTCGTAGTAAAGGCCAACGGTAGAGAAAACCATATAATAGCCCCATGGCAGCAGGTAAGCGATGGGTATCTGCGAAAAAAAGCCTGAGAAGATGCCGAAAAAGGTCCCTGCCACACCCACAAACAGGGGAAACAGCTGATTGTCCGACAGAAGGGAAAGGGACTGCTGTATGATAATCAGGAGCGTACCCACAGTAAGGCCGGACAAAAGGAAAAACAGGATATTTTCCGCAGGGGCAGGCTGCGCTACATGGAAAATTCTACACAGTATATAAATAAGGGCCGTCTGAGCCAGTGTAAAGAAAAGCAGGTACAAAAAGCTTAAAAGCAGTTTTATGTGGTAAATGCTGTGCCTTGGCTGCATGGTACACAGAAGCTTAAAGGTGTTCCCCTTCAACTCCATATCGCAGAGCCGGCTTTCCGCGCAGGCTATGATAACGGGAAGAAAAAAGGAATTCATAAGGGGAAAATTTGCAAGAAGATAGTAATATCCCTGCTGCGTGATGACGTCATTCCGCGCCTGCATTCTGGACATGGCCCAGAGCGCCCATATTATCATGAGCCCGAGAGCCGCCGCATAAACCAGTCCGATATGGCGGCGTCTGGTCTTTTTCAATTCCGTTAAAAATAATCTCATCATAGGCTCACCTGCTTTCCCGTAAGTTTGAGGAAAATATCCTCCAGCGAATGCTGGCGCTCCTCCACCCGCCAGATTCCAATGCCTTCCTTTACCAGCTCGGAGATTAAATACGCCGTCCGCTCGTCGGCGGTCTCCGGGAATGTCAGATAGTCTTCTTCCAGCCGGCAGTCAATCTGATTTTCATTTAAGACGGCCAGCGCCCGGTTATTGTTGCTGGTGCGAAGGCATAGCTGGCGGCGGCTGTATTCATGAAGGTGGAGAAGGCTGTCCTGATAAATCAGCTTTCCCTTATTGATAATCCCGGCATAATCCGCCATCTGGTCGATTTCGCTTAAAAGGTGGCTGGACACCATGACGGTCATGTGATAAGCCTGCGGCAGGGAGCGCACCAGCTCCCGCATTTCCTGGATTCCGGCAGGGTCAAGTCCGTTGGTGGGCTCGTCCAGAAGAAGAAGCTTCGGATGCCCGAGAAGCGCGCCCGCAAGGCCAAGGCGCTGTTTCATTCCAAGGGAATAATGGCCGGCTTTCTTGTCCTGCTGCTTTTCCATCCGCACAATGGAAAGCGCTTCGTCGATTTCCTTTTTCGGAATATTTTTCAGGGTACAGATGATTTCCAGATTTTCCCGCCCGGTAAGATGGCCGTAGTAGGAGGGGGACTCAATCAGGGAGCCGGTCTGCTTTAAGATTGCCAGCCGGAGCTTTTCATTAATATAAGGACTGCCCGCGAAGTTTGCCGTCCGTTGTCCGGGGTCATTTCCTGTGGAGGCCAGAGTGGTTCCCAGAACGGAAATACTTCCGGCTGTGGGCTTAATCAGGCCCAGCAGCATCTTCATGGTGGTGGTTTTTCCGGCGCCGTTAGGGCCTAAAAACCCGTAAATGCAGCCTTGCGGTACGGCGAGGTTCACATTATCAACCACGTTGACGGACGTGCGGTCTGCCGAACCCTGCCGGGTATGCCCGGGAGTGCGTCCCTGCCGGTAGGCTTTGGTAAGGTTTTTCGTTTCAATTACAAAATTTTGTCTGTTCATAAGTAGTTTTCCTTTCTTTCAGGTTTAAGAGGAGTATACAGGGCGTTCCTTACATGAAAATGAAAGCTGCCTTACGTTTACCTTAAATCTGCGGCGGATTGCTTACGGGGAGGAGGTTTTATATTATAATAGAGAAAAAGAGGAAACGGGGACGGTTATGAAATACATTTTTGAGAGTACATTGCTTTTGGTGGATGATAACGGGGAATTTTTAAAAATGGTAACAGGAATTTTGAAAAGGGAAGGCTTCCTTCATATAGACTGTGCCGCCGGCGTGAGGGAGGCGGAGGATTATTTTTTGAAAAAGGAACCTGACCTGGTGGTTTTAGACGTCAATCTTCCCGACGGGGACGGCTTTTCCCTGATGCAGAAAATAAGAACCGTGTCGGAGGTGCCGGTGCTTTTCCTCTCAGCCAGGGATGAGGACAGCGACCGGCTTTTAGGGCTTGGGCTTGGAGCCGACGACTATATGGTAAAGCCTTTTTTGCCCAGAGAGCTGATTCTCCGTATCAGCGCCATACTGAAAAGAACCTACTTCCCGAAGGGCAGTCCGGCGAACAGGGATGAGGTTTTAGTCCTGGGGGAATGTACGGTTGATTTTAAAAGCGGCGTGGCAAGATGGGCGGATAAGGAAATCCCGCTGACGGCAAAGGAATTGCTGATTTTGCGCAAGCTCTGGGAAAACAGGGGGAATATTGTGACCTTTGACCAGCTCTGTCAGGCGGTGTGGGAGGACAATTATTTCGGCTATGAAAATACGATTATGGTGCATATCAGGCGGCTTCGGGAGAAGATTGAGGAAAATCCGTCAAGGCCCCGTTTCCTCATAACGGTGCGGGGGCTGGGGTATAAGCTGAAGGTGTAGGCAAAGCGGTGCAGAGGGACAGGCTTGCAGATACAGGATGGGCGAAGCGGAAGAAGGCGGTGCATAAGCGGGCGCCGGGAAAATGAAGGCAGAGAAAGTCATGAAGGATTTACTGAAAATTTACAGCAGATATATAGGAATCACCTGGGTAATTGTGGTATTTCTGATTTTTGTGAATCTTGGCGGCCTGATGGTATTCGGCATTTATCATGTGGCAGGCGATATTAACATGTTTCCCAGGAGCCTGCGGGGACTGGAAAAGATTGTGGACGGCGCAGACGGCGGGGACGGCTTTGTCATGACCGGAGAAATAGAGGAATATCTGAAAACCAGAGATTTCATTTTCCTTATGGTTCTAAATGACGATGGAGACGTGGTTTATTCCTGGAAGAAACCGGAGGAGCTTAAGGAGCATTATACATTGGGGGAGGTGGCCGCCTTCACCAGATGGTATCTCGGAGATTATCCGGTAAAGGTGCTTCGGACGAAAAAGGGACTTCTGGTGGCCGGCAGGGAAAAGGGAAGCGTATGGAAATATCCGATTGAAATTTCCATGGAATTTATGGATGACGCATTTGCATATTTGCAGATTTTTTTGCTGCTTAATGCGGCGGTGGCGATTATGGTGGTACTTTTTCTGGGGTATCGTTATTACAAATCCCTGCGGCCGCTTTCAGAAGGCATCAGCGCATTGTCCGAAAACAGGAAAATCCATCTTATGGAAAAAGGGGCGGCTTCCAGCCTTGCGGCGCAGATTAACCGCACCTCCGACGTACTTGAGAGGCAGAAGGAGGCGTTAGAGCGGCGGGATACGGCAAGGACGGAATGGATAGCGGGCGTGTCTCATGATATCAGGACGCCCCTTTCCATGATTATGGGATACGCCGACGAGCTTGAGAGCGGCGGGTATCTTGATGAAGAATACAGGGCAAAGGCGGCGGCGATAAGAAGCCACAGCCTTCAAATTCGGCAGTTGATTGAGGATTTGAATCTGACCTCCAGGCTGGAGTACCATATGCAGCCTCTGCGGCTGAGCGCTTTTTATCCCGCCTCCCTTTTGCGCCGGCTTGCGGCGGAGATAATGAATGAGGAGCCGGGAGAGCAGTACGAGCTGATACCGGATATTGAGCCGGAGTTAGAGGGCTTTGAGGTGAAAGGAGACGAGCGGCTGATTTCACGGGCGGTGAGAAACCTGTTAAACAACAGCATCCGCCACAATCCGGGAGGCTGCCGGATTGAGCTGACGGCCCGGCGGACAGAGGACGGCTTTCTTGTCCTTGTAAGAGACGACGGCTGCGGAATCAATGATGAGATTGTCAGATGCCTTATGGAGGAGAAAGAAATCGGCGGGGAGGCGTTTGGCGCGGAAGTCGTTAAGGGGAGCGGCGGTGAGAAAGGGGGAGGAGGAGGCTTTCAGGGAAAAGAAAAGCCCCACATTATGGGACTTCGCATTGTAAAGCAAATCGTGCTTGCCCATAAGGGGGTTTTTGAAATACAGGATAAGGGGCGCTGCGTGAGCATGCGGTTTCCGGCCGAAATCTCCTGAGAACAAGCCGGCAGTACCTGTTACCGCCGGAACCGGTTTTGAATGCCTGCTGCAGATTTATGCCACATACAGGAACATAAAAATAAAGTGGCAGATGCTTCCGCCCATGACAAATAAGTGGAAAATTTCATGGGAGCCGAAAAATTCATGCTTCTGGTTAAAAAGCGGGAGCTTCAACGCATAAATCACGCCGCCCACGGTATAAATAATTCCTCCGGCAAGGAGCCAGCCGAAAGCGGCATGAGGCAGAATCCGCCACAGCGGGCCGAACACGGCAACGCAGGCCCAGCCCATGGCAATATAAATCACAGAGGAAAACCATTTCGGGCAGGTAATCCAGAAGGCTTTCAGCGTCATGCCAAGGAGAGCGATTCCCCATACGGCAGCCAGAAGGGCATAGCCGGTTTTACCGCCAAGGATAATCAGGCAGACCGGCGTGTAGGAGCCGGCAATCAGCACAAAAATCATCATGTGGTCCAGCTTGCGGAAAACGCGCAGGGCTTTCCCGGTGAGATTCAGCGAGTGGTAGGTTGCGCTGGCGCCGTAGAGCAGTATCATGCTGATACAGAAGATACTTAAAGCCAGCAGAGTTTTACCGCCGGAGGAAAGGGCGGACTTGATTAAAAGAGGAGCCGCGGCAAAGACGGCCATCATCATACCGATAAAATGTGTGATTGCGCTTCCGGGTTCCCGTATAGTAATTTGCATAAATAACACCTCCTGAAACAATGAATATGCAATAAGTAGTTTTGAATACTATGTGTAATATATTATGATACTACTACGTATTGTTTCTTGTGTCAACCGAATTTATGCAAATTTAAGAAAATCAGTCCTCCTCAATCACATGAATTTCCAGATAGTCAAAATCAATGGCCTCAATAAAATTATCCTGTGTGAATCTCGCCTTGTCGTGCCGTTTAAATTCCGCGATGGTGGCATCCAGCCAGATGGGCTTTCCCAAATCAAACTCATAGCAAATGTCGTCCAAAGCCTGAAAAACCTTATGGGTGCGGGTATCCTCGCAGTCGTTGCAGATAACGGTATCTTTAATTAAACGATTATCCCTGAAAATTTTTGCCCATAATCTAAACATAAATTCAGCCTCCGCTTTCCCGGACATTCACAATGCTTTCCCGATTTCAATATGGCACTATCATATCATAAGGAAAATGAAAAATCAGTAATAAAATCAGATATTTTACATAGACTTTTAAACAGGGTTAAGCCCGTGGGTATGAGACCGCCCACAACAAAGGGCGGCTCTTATGAAATGAAACTTTTTTCATGAATAATATACATTATTATTCAAAAGTATGATAGAATATAAAAAGGAGCAGGGAGAGAAAAAGTATTTTTCCGGCCTCTGTTTCAAAAGCGGATAAAAATATACTGGACGCGGCAAGGCGGGTGACAAAATGGAATTATGCGATGAACGGGACAGCGACGTGGGGAGCTGGGAGGAGGTCATTCTGATTTACCGGTCTGCGCTGAAGCAGATTCTGACAAAAATGGAAATCCTGAACGACGAATTCCAGCATGTACACAGGTACAATCCCATTGAGCATATAAAATCCCGGCTCAAAACCTCTGAAAGTATTGTCAAAAAGTTAAAAAAGCACGGCCACGAGTCCACCATTCAAAATATGGTCAGGTACGTAAACGACATTGCGGGCGTCAGGGTAATCTGTTCCTTTACCTCCGATATTTATCAGATTGCGGAAATGATTACGAATCAGGATGATATCAAGGTGATTGGCGTCAAGGATTACATCATCAATCCCAAAGACAGCGGGTATAAGAGTTATCACATGCTGGTGACAATACCTGTATATTTATCCGACAGAATTGAGGAGACAAAAGTAGAAATACAGATACGTACCGTCGCTATGGATTTCTGGGCGAGCCTGGAGCATAAAATCAATTACAAATTCGAAGGAATGGTTCCGGTACATATCGAAAAAGAGCTGATTGAATGCGCCAAAATGGTATCTGAACTGGACGCAAAGATGCTGTCCTTAAACGAAGAGGTATTGAGTATCAGTGAAAATCAAAAATAGCCGACGGCTGTCGGCTGTTTTTTTGCAGTTGTGCGCCGAGCGGCGGAAAGTATCAAAAGGAGGAAAAGAAAATGGCAATAGAAAGAGTAAAAGCATTTTTCAGAGAATACGGAATGGAGGAGCGTGTACGCGAGCTTGACGAATCCAGCGCCACAGTGGAGCTTGCCGCCGCCGCCCTTAACTGCGAACCGCAGAGAATAGCAAAGACGCTCTCCTTCATGGTGGATGACCACGCAGTACTTGTGGTGGCTGCAGGGGACGTAAAAATCGACAATCCCAAATATAAGGCGCAGTTTGGCAAAAAGGCAAAAATGCTGTCGCCGCAGGAAGCGGAAACGCTGGTGGGACATGCAGTAGGCGGCGTTTGCCCCTTTGCGGTAAACGAAGGTGTGGAGGTATATCTTGACGAATCGCTGAAACGGTTCGAAACGGTTTTTCCGGCCTGCGGAAGCGGAAACAGCGCGATAGAGCTTACGATTCCCGAGCTTGAAAAATATTCCGGGGCTGCGGGCTGGATAGACGTCTGCAAGTTAATGAATGCCTGACCAACGGTTGTCAATTTTCGGATAACGGTGAGGGTATGTGTCAGAGAGGCTGTCACCCCGGGTACCATATTCAATATCCGGGATTTTTATGATAAAATGAGGAGTGCCCAGGCACATCGCTGCACCTGGGCTATTATGAAAAAATTTATCTATGCGTGTAATGAAAACATTACGTTGTCTCTTGTTTGATTTAAATATAGTGTACAACACAAATATGAATAAATTATGAACACGATGTAAATATATCGTTAATTATTACAATATACAAAATTAAACGTCTGGAAAAATATGCAAAATGCATAAATAGGAAACAGGAGGCTTTTACAATGGCATCAGTGCGCAGTATGACGGACGGCTCGCCGGGAAAATTGATTATTTCTTTTGCGCTGCCGTTAATGATAGGAAATTTGTTTCAGCAGTTCTATACAATTGCGGACGCTGCCATTGTAGGACAGGTGCTGGGGGTTTCCGCAATTGCGGCCGTGGGCGCGGCGGAATGGATTATCTGGATGGTTCAGGGCATTATCCAGGGATTTACCCAGGGCTTTTCCATACAGATGGCTCATGAGTTCGGAGCCAGGGATTACAAAAGGCTGCGCAACGTAATTGTAAATTCTGCTTTTCTGGCGGCGGTAAGCGCCTTTGTACTTCTTGTAGCCGGGCAGGCTCTGGCAAGATGGCTGCTTGGCGTGCTCAATACGCCGGATGCAGTTTTTGCGGAGGCTTCGCTTTATATACGGACGATGTTCTGGGGGATACCGGTAGTTATGGCATACAATCTCTTTGCCGGGGTGCTCCGCTCTCTGGGAGACGGCAAAACGCCTTTGTACGCCATGGTTTTTGCTTCCATATTAAATGTGGTTTTGGATTTGCTGTTTGTCCCTGTGCTGCATATGGGCGTGTTTGGAGCGGCTGCGGCAACGGTAATTGCACAGCTCTGCTCCGGCGTATTTTGCTTTTTTAAAATTATCAGAATTGAAATGCTCAAGCTTAGCCGCGAGGACTGCAACCTGTCGGGGGCGCTGCAGCTGCGGCTGTTGAATCTGGGAATGCCCATGGCGTTCCAGAACGCGGTGATTTCGGTGGGCGGTATGATTGTCCAGTTTGTGATTAACGGATTCGGCGTGGAATTTATTGCAGGCTTTACCGCCACCAATAAGCTGTACGGCATGCTGGAAGTTGCTGCCACCTCCTACGGCTTTGCCATGACAACCTACACAGGGCAGAATCTGGGGGCAGGCGAGACGCAGCGGGTCCGCGCCGGATACCGCTCTGCGATGGCAATTGCCATGGCGACGTCTCTTGTGATTGCCGCCGTGATGGTTTTAGGCGGAAAGGCAATCTTGCTCTGCTTCATTTCAGGGGAGGCAAAGACGGTGGAAACCACCCTTGCCATTGCTTACCGCTACCTGTTTATCATGAGTATCTGTCTGCCGGTTTTGTATTATCTCCATGTGACCCGTTCCTGTATTCAGGGAATGGGAAATACGGTGCTCCCCATGCTCTCCGGTCTGGCGGAGTTTTGTATGCGTACCGCCGCTGCGCTGCTTCTCCCCAGGCTGATGGGACAGCAGGGAATCTTTTATGCGGAAATTGCGGCGTGGCTCGGCGCGGATTTGGTTCTGGGCGTGAGCTATTATTATTGTGTCCGCAGGCTTAAAAATCAGGGAGGTAAAGATGAGAATTATCAATTTGATTGAAAATACAAAGGGATGCCGGGACTGCCTTTTTGAGCATGGACTGAGTTTTTATGCGGAAACGGGAAAACACAGGATTTTAGTGGATACGGGAGCCAGCGATGCTTTTATCCGGAATGCGGCACGGCTCGAGGTGGATTTGAAGCAGGTGGATATGGTGATTTTAAGCCATGGACACTACGACCATGCGGGAGGAATCCCTGCGTTTCACAGGATAAATCCGGGGGCTGTCATCTATATGCACCGTCTGGCGGGAGAGGCGTACTACCATGAAAAGGCGGGCAGCTGCCGTTACATAGGAATTGACCCGGGGATTTCGGAGCTGCCTGCGGCAGAGCTGACGGATGGAGAAAAAAGAATCGATGACGGAATTTTCCTTTTTGGCGGCGCGCGGGGGAGGAAATTGTGGCCTTCGGGAAACAGGGAGCTGAAGGTGCAAAGAGAGGGAAAATATTATCAGGACGAATTTTTACACGAGCAGTATCTGGTACTGTCCGAGGGCGGTAAGCGGGTTTTGCTTTCAGGCTGCGCCCACAACGGGATTTTGAATATTCTTGACAGGTATAGGGAAATTTTTGGCTCGGAGCCGGACGCGGTGGTGAGCGGATTTCACATGCAGAAAAAGTCCGGCTATACCAGGGAGGATTTGTCGGTGATAAGGGAAATCGGGACAGAGCTTCAAAAAAGAAATACCGTATTTTACACAGGGCACTGTACGGGAGAAATTCCCTATCAGATAATGAAGGAATGCATGGGGGAGAAGCTTGTGTATGTCCACAGCGGGGACGAGATTTTTTTGTAGAAAAATTTTGGCGGAAGAAATTCTTCCGCCGCATAGCTGCTTAACAATGATGTCTTCTGCCGGAATGGTGTGAGCCGTGATGATTACCGCGTCTGACGGGAGCGCAATAGCCCGCGCTCTGACCGCTCTGGTTTGCCGCATGGCAGGAATCGCAGGAAAAATTGCAGGTGCTGCCCTCAGCGTAGATGCAGTCGCTGTTATGCTCGTGGCAGCAGGCCAGCTGCGAGGTAATACATCCGCTTGTTTCGGTGCAGATATGAGAACAGTTTCTACGGCAGGCGTCTGTGTGAACATGGAGACAGCTTGCAGAAAAGTTGTAGCAGTCTTCTGTATGTAAATGAGAACACGGCGTTCCTGCCAGACATTCTGCCGTATGCTCCGCATGGTGTCCGCACAGGCCGGCAACTGTCGTCACATCTGTGTCAGGTGCAGCGTGAACCGGCGTACCGGGTATGATGAAAAGAATTGCTACAAGAGACAGAGCAACAAGATTGCGTATTGATTTTAAAACCATTTCACTTTCCTCCTTTGGTTCTTATTATATGCCACTTTTATCGCATATGCAATCCCTGAGCCGCATTATTCACCGGAATCCGAAAACCGATTTCCGTGCATATTATTTACATTGACTTATCAGGCTGAACCGGCGCTATTATTTTTGATTTGGAATTAAGCGTTTATTGTAAAAATACGCCGAAAGTGATATGATATTAAAACAAAGAGAAAAATACAGGAAACAATATCATACACCCGGAGGAAAACAATGGATAATTTTATGGACAAAATTTCACAGAAATTGAATTCACAGGAAATTATTCGGGCGAATGCGGCGGCGGACGCGGCGGCGCTTGAAAATCTGGAAAAGCAGCTCACCTTATTCAAAGACCAGATGCTCAGATACGACGACTGCCTTCAGGAAATGCGCAAGCTGAATCTGAAAAACATCGAGAGCGCCCAGGGCGTACAGGAGCTGACCGCCAAGGCAAATGAAAAGCTGGATAAAACGCTGGAAACTGTGGAGTCCGTGTCCGTTTCCAAAATCAAGGAGACATCGGAGCGTTCCATAGCCGGTATCAACCAGGCATTGAGCGAGGGACTTGCCAAAATTGCGGAAATTAAGGAGAACCCTGAAAATATCGAAAAGCTTACCAGAGATTTGGCAGATATACAGACGAAAGTGGCGGAGCTGTTCCAGAATCTGGAGGAGTATCTGCATACCGATAACGTAAAGGTTTACAGGAACGTGCAGGCATCCATGATTGAGGAGCTGGACAAGCAGACGGCGCTTTTGCAGGAGGGACAGAATAATCTTGCCCGGAAAAATCAGGCAATGTTTGTCTGCGTCATTATAACCATGGTAATTGCGCTCACAAATATTGCGGTTACCTTCGCGCGGATTTTAGGATTATTTTAAGGGGATTTTTATGAGTAAGCAGAGCTGGAAGCCGGGCAATATGCTTTATCCTCTGCCGGCGGTTCTTGTCACAGTGGCAGATAGGGGAGGAAAGCCGAATATATTTACGGTGGCCTGGACGGGGACTGTGTGCAGCGACCCGCCCATGGTCTCTGTTTCGGTGCGTCCTGAGAGATACTCCCATGGAATGATTGAAGAAACGGGAGAGTTTGTTATCAACCTGACTACCCGGAAGCTGGCGCGGGCTGCGGATTACTGCGGCGTAAAAAGCGGAAGGGATACGGATAAGATTAAAGATATGAAGCTTCACCTTTTGCCGGGAGAGGCGGTGAAGGCTCCGCTTCTTGCGGAAAGCCCGGTGAATATCGAGTGCCGTGTGAAACAGACGCTCCGCCTGGGCAGCCACGACATGTATCTTGCGGATGTTGTTGCGGTTCATGCGGACGAGGCGTACATGGACGAAAAGGGACGCTTTTATCTGGACAAATCATGCCCGATTGCCTATTCCCACGGAGGCTACTATCTTCTTGGCGAAAAGCTGGGCACCTTTGGCTACAGCGTCAAAAAGCGCAGAAACTCCTAATCATCCTTTAAAAAGCTTCCCCGTACAACGGCGGAACTTCCATATTTTTGCCGGATGGCATCTAAGGTTTTATCAAGGGCAGCCAGTTTTTCCCGGGAGGGAGAAACGGGGCTGTTTTTTGGTTTCCCCGGAAGGCTTGCAGATTGGTCTGTCTGTTCGAAATTAAATAAAGAAAGCTGGGAGGGCTCCGACGGGTCCGCAAGCTTTGAGGAACGCACGCCTAAAAGCCGGATGGGCGAGCCGTTCCACAGCTCCAGAAACAATCGGCAGGAGGCGTCGTAAATCACCTGCGAGATGTTCGTGGGATTTGTAAGCGTCATCTGATGGGAAGCGGTTTTAAAGCTGCTGTATTTGATTTCCACGCTTATCATGCCGGCAAGCTGTCCCGCTTTCCGAAGCCGTCCGGCTACGCTGTCTGAAAGCGCTAAAAGGTAGTGAAAGGCTTCCGTTTCCTCGGTGACGTCCTTCGGCAGAGTGATGGAGTTCCCGATTCCTTTTGCTTCCGATGGAGCGGCGGCAACGGTGGAATCATCGATTCCGTTGGCGTATTCCCAGAGAAGCCGCCCATGGCTTTTTAAATGGGAGACAATAATTTCCTCGCTGGTTTTTGCCAGGTCCCCTATGGTTTTGATTTCCAGCTTCCTAAGCGCCTCTGCGCTTGAATGGCCGCACATATATAAGGAAGAAACAGGCAGAGGCCACATCTTTTTATCGATTTCCCGGGAATATAACGTGTGCACTAGGTCGGGCTTTTTAAAGTCGGAGGCCATTTTAGCCAGAACCTTCTTATCGGATATCCCGATATTTACCGTAAAGCCAAAGCTGTCCCGTATCTGGTTTTTGATGGTTTCCGCGGCCTCCTCCGGGGAGGGGTAGCGGTTTTTTATGGGGGTAAAATCCATAAAGCATTCGTCCACGCTGAGCTGCTCGATTTCCGGGCAGATATCGGACAAAAAATGCATGAGCTCCCGGCTTTTTTGGTTATAAAGCGCATGGTCGGGGGATTCTATTACAAGGGAAGGACATTTTCGGAGCGCGTTTACAATGGGCTCGCCTGTGACAACGCCGTACTTTTTTGCCGGAATGGATTTGGCAAGCACCACGCCGTGGCGGCGTTCCATGTCGCCTCCCACGATGGCGGGAATCGTGCGCAAATCGGTACTGTCGCCGTTTTCAAGCCTTTTTAACGAGCTCCAGCTCAGATAGGCGGAATTTACGTCGATGTGGAATATGATTTGCTCCATTTGTGGGTCTCCTTTCATCCGGGATAAAATCTCCTGCTGAAACTATTTTATCAGGTTTTTTGGGCGGCGGGAAGTGTTTTCGGATTCCGGTGAAATGAATATTGCCAAAGTGGATGTCAGTTCGGAATATTTCTTAAGGAGTCCTTATAAAAACGTCGGTGCTTAGCGAGGTTACGAGCTGTTATACAGCTCGCGAGCTTAGCATCCGTTACGTTTTTATAGAGCGAAAGCGCGACAACACGTGCTTAAAAGCACGAAGAAATATTCCGGGCTGACATCCTTTCTGACACACATACACTCACCGGAATCCGGAAATTGATTTCCGTGCATAAAAATTTGCCATCTTTACAAGTAATTTAATAACTGTTAGAATTAATTCGTTACAAAAATATTACAAAAAAGTATAAAGTATACCGGAGTTTGCTGTTTTATGAAAAAATTTACCTGTTATTATAAACGACTGAAAATTGCAAATATCAGAATTGCGGCGCTGGCAATTATTGTCAGTATATTTTTTCTGCCCTCATTTGTACCCTTTGAGAAATTGGGTAATAATATGTTTACGGTGATTTTAAATAATCAGAACGCCGGCGTGGTTTCCGCGCCGGAGGAGGCGGAGCAGTATGTCATTGAAGCCAGACGCAGGATTGCGGCGGGAAGCGAGGAGCTGGTGCTGGTTGAGAGCGACCTTCAAGTGGAGGGAAAAGAGGTTCTCTGGGGAAAAGTGGACGCGCCCGAACAAATCATCGAGAATATGACGCAGATTCTTGGCGGCGGCGTAAAGGAAACCCTGCAGAGGTCTTACGTGGTGAAAATCAACGAGTATATGATTAACCTTGCCAGCCAGAGCGATGTGTATGCGCTTTTGCAGGCAGCCCTCAATAAGTATGACGGAAAAAACAGATATCAGGCGGCGCTGTCTCTTGACCATTCAAGGGAGTTGTCCGCGCTGACCGCGGAAGTTCTCACCACAGAGGAAGTTGTGGAGGAAACGCAGGAAGTGGTGAATATGGAAGCCGGAATTGCGGCGGAGCTTGCCGCTGCGTTCGAGGAGGAAATACCTGCGGAGGAAATGGATTTTGAGGATTATGAGCTGGGGCTTATTTCCATGGAATATGGGGATGCCATCGAGGTTGTGGAGGCTTATCTGAGCGAGGAGGAACTGACGGGCCTTAACGACGCCATCCGCGAGGTGACTCAGGATGAGGAAAAGAACGGCGTTTATGAGGTGGTTTCCGGGGATACCTTATCGGAAATCGCAATCAAGACCAATATTCCCATGGACAAGCTGATTGAAATGAACGCTTCTTTAGAGGATGAAAATTCCATGATAAGAGCCGGGGAAGAACTCATCATCACCGTGCCTGAGCCAAAACTGGCGGTACTTCGTCAGGAGGAAATGTACTACGAGGAGGATTACGAGGAAGAGGTTATCTACGTGGATAACGACGACTGGTATACCAATCAGAGAAAAACCCTTCAGGAGCCCTCCGCCGGCCACAGGAAAGTGGTTGCGGTGGTGACTTTTGAAAACGACAAGGAAATCGATAAGGAGATTATCAAGGAGGAGGTAACCTATAAGGCGGTTCCCAAAATTGTGGAGCGGGGAACCAAAATACCGCCTACCTATATTAAGCCCATCGCGGGAGGAAGGCTTTCTTCCGGCTTCGGGCGCAGGAACAGACCTACAAGAGGGGCAAGCTCCTACCATAAGGGTATCGACTGGGCAACGCCTACGGGAACGGCTGTCAACGCCTCCTGTGGCGGAACAGTGGCGCGCGCCGGATGGGGAAGCGGCTACGGGTACGTGGTTTATATCAACCATCCCGACGGAAGGCAGACGAGATACGGGCACTTAAGCAAGGTACTGGTATCCGCCGGTCAGACTGTCACCCAGGGGCAGAAGATTGCGCTCAGCGGAAATACAGGCGTCAGCACAGGACCGCATCTTCACTTTGAGATTTTGATTAACGGCGCACAGGTAAATCCTTTCGATTATCTGAACTGAGAAAGCAGCCGGTATCCTGATGCCGGGCTGAACTGATGTTTGATATTTACAAATGTTCATAATATGCTATAATTATGGGAGTGTTCAAAAGAGAAAATAAGATATTTATTACTTTTAATAATTTTGATAATTTGACTTTTATATAGAGGTATATGATGGAACAGTATGCAATAAAGGGTGGTAATCCGCTGGTGGGAGAGGTGGAAATCGGTGGAGCCAAGAATGCGGCTCTGGGGATTTTGGCGGCTTCCATTATGACGGACGAGACTGTTGTGATAGAAAATGTGCCGGATGTTCGTGATACCAATGTGATGATGAAGGCGATTGAAAGTATTGGAGGTATTGTTGAAAGCATCGACCGGCATACGGTGAAGATATCAGGAAAGACAATTAACGATGTAGTTATTGAGGATGGTTTTATCAAGAAAATACGCGCTTCCTACTATCTTCTGGGAGCGCTTCTCGGAAAATATAAAAGGGCTCAGGTAACGCTCCCCGGCGGCTGCAACATCGGTCTTAGGCCAATCGACCAGCATATTAAGGGATTTCGCGCCCTGGGGGCGGATGTCCGCATTGAGCACGGTCTGATTATCGCGGAGGCGCAGAGGCTTCGCGGCAGCCATATTTATCTGGATGTGGTTACGGTAGGCGCGACCATTGATATCATGATGGCGGCGGTAATGGCGGAGGGTCAGACAATTATCGAAAATGCGGCGAAAGAGCCTCATGTGGTGGACGTTGCCAACTTTTTAAACAGTATGGGCGCGGTGATTAAAGGCGCCGGAACCGACGTTATCAGAATAAAAGGAGTACCGAGGCTTCACGGAACGGAGTACGTGATTATTCCCGACCAGATTGAGGCGGGTACTTTCATGTTTGCCGCTGCCGTGACGAAAGGGGACGTGACGGTCAAGAACGTGATTCCCAAGCACCTGGAGTCCATCAGCGCCAAGCTTATCGAGGTTGGATGCGAGGTGGAGGAGTCGGACGACGCCGTGCGCGTTGTGGCGGCCAAGCCCCTTACCCATACCCACGTAAAAACCCTGCCTTATCCGGGCTTTCCCACGGATATGCAGCCCCAGATTACGGTTGCCCTTGGACTTTCCAGAGGAACCAGTATTGTGACGGAAAGCATTTTTGAAAATCGTTTTAAATATGTGGATGAGCTTACCAGAATGGGCGCCAACATCAAAGTGGAAGGCAATACTGCGATTATCGACGGCGTGAATAAATATACAGGGGCAAGCATCAGCGCGCCGGATTTGCGTGCGGGGGCTGCGCTTGTGATTGCCGGACTTGCGGCGGAGGGAATGACAACCGTTGACGACATTCAGTTTATCGAAAGAGGCTACGAGGATTTTCATATCAAGCTGAAAAATCTCGGCGCGCAGATAGAAAAGGTCGCCTGCGAGCGGGAGCAGAAAAAATTCCGTCTGAAAACAGGTTGAAAACTTACTTAAAAAACCTGTTGACAAAACAGCGGACATGGTGTAGTGTATATTGCAGATGTGAAAACAAAATATAGTGCAGAATCTCTTATTCAGAGTGGTGGAGGTACAGAGGACCTGAGAAGCCACGGCAACCCCGGAAACGGAAGGTGCCTACCTGAGCGAGCAAGAGGCCGAATGGCGAGTCGAACAATAAGAGGATTTGATTATCAGGTCCGCTTCTTGTGAGCGGATTTTTTATGCACAGGGGAGCACAGAGGAAGTTGCTGCTTGCGCAGCGTGCGCCCCGCGCGGCGAGCAGGGGAGAAGAACTTTCCCCTACTCGATTGTTTGACGGAAGATTTTATTCCCGCGGGCAATGAATCAGGCGGATGAGGACATCCAGTTGACGATTGCCTGTATGTACATTTGACGACTGCACATAAGTCACATTGGAATGCATTTGCAAAATGTATAGATTTACGGAACAGAAAAACAGTCTCTGTCCGCACAGAGGCGGAATTGAATGGAGGAAAGTGATGGAAAAACATTTATTTACTTCGGAATCGGTAACAGAAGGACATCCCGACAAAGTATGCGACGCGATTTCTGACGCGATACTGGACGCATGTATGGAAAAAGACCCTATGAGCCGCGTGGCCTGCGAGACGGCTACCTGCACGGGCTTTGTGCTGGTGACGGGGGAAATCACCACAAAGGCTTATGTGGACATTCAGAAGGTGGTTCGCGACACCGTAAAGGAAATCGGCTACACCAGGTCAGAATACGGTTTTGACGGAAATACCTGCGCGGTACTGGTTGCTATTGACGAGCAGTCCGCTGACATAGCAATGGGCGTTGACAAGGCTCTCGAGGCAAAGCAGCAGACAGAAAAGGGCATGACAGACGATGAAATCGAGGCAATCGGCGCTGGCGACCAGGGTATGATGTTCGGATACGCCACCAACGAGACAGAGGAATATATGCCCTACTCTATTTCCCTTGCACATAAGCTGGCCCTGCAGCTCACAAAAGTACGTAAAGACGGAACTCTTTCCTATTTAAGACCCGACGGCAAGAGCCAGGTATCCGTGGAATACGATGAAGCCGGAAAGCCTATCCGCCTGGAGGCCGTGGTTCTTTCCACACAGCATGACCCGGATGTGACACAGGAGCAGATTCATGAAGATATCAAAAAGTATGTCTTTGACCAGGTTCTTCCGAAGGAGCTTCTGGACGACAATACAAAATACTTCATCAACCCCACAGGACGCTTTGTAATCGGCGGGCCTCACGGCGACGCCGGTCTTACGGGACGTAAAATTATCGTGGATACCTACGGCGGATACGCACGCCATGGCGGCGGAGCTTTTTCCGGTAAGGATTGCACCAAAGTAGACAGAAGCGCGGCTTACGCTGCCCGCTATGTGGCAAAGAATATCGTAGGCGCAGGACTTGCCGATAAATGCGAAATCCAGTTGTCCTACGCAATCGGCGTGGCGCAGCCCACTTCCATCATGGTTGACACCTTTGGAACCGGAAAGCTTTCCGATGAAAAGCTGGTGGAAATCATCAGGGAAAACTTTGACCTCCGTCCGGCAGGAATCATTAAGATGCTGGATTTGCGCCGTCCGATTTACAAGCAGACAGCCGCTTACGGACACTTTGGCCGCAATGATTTGGACCTGCCCTGGGAGAGACTGGACAAGACGGATGCGCTTAAGAAGTATTTATAAGATGAACCGATTCAGGTGAATTGAATATGATATGAAAAGACACCCCTTTCCGGGAGACGGAGAGGGGTGTTTTGTTGCCATGCGTATATTCCGGCTTTACCATTGCGGAATTACAGACACTGAATACTATTTCAATTCCCTGTCAGCCTGCTGCAGGAGGCATTGATTTGTCAGTTCCAGAATTGTGTCAATACTTTCTTCCAACTCATCTGCAATCTGCTCAGGAGATTTGCCTTTGGAAAGCTTTATCTGAACCTGGTCAAACAGCTTGGCATTGCGCCCTTTTTGAACCCCTTCTTCAAATGTATGCCGTAAATGCTTTTTTTCGTCGTACTCAGTCAAAAAAATCATATGAAGCACCTCGCTTTTTTCTGTTTTTAGGATATCGGAGAGAATACCCTGCCTGATGCAATGGTCTATGGCGGATTTTCCGCCACCATACTCCGCGCTTAAACCATTGTTTCTTTTGTCTTTTTGCCATAAACTTTCCTCCAGTATACAGTTTTTTTGTGTTGCAGGCAATTGTTTTTGGAAATAATTCCGACAATCGGAATGAATCAGCCATTACCTGTAAAAAGGATTTGGCTGATAGAACAGGGAGATACCCTGCAAAAGAACCTGTCGTTCTGATGAACAGAACGGTAATATATTTGTTACAGGTTTTAGTATAAAGGCATGGGGGAGACTTGTAAAGAAAATTTTCATTTTGTTTAGGAGCAAATGAGAAAGTTGAAATATGAGGAAAAAAATATGCCATTGTAAATATGTTTATATACAGATATAATTATTTTATAATATATTGATGAAATGAGACAGGAAAGGGAAAAGCATGGCTCTGCAACATGAAGAAATTTATACAATTGAGCATATTTATACGCTTCCTGAGGGACAAAGAGCAGAACTGATTAATGGTCAGATGCATATGATGGCGCCTCCGACAAGAGTACACCAGAAGCTGATTTCAGAGCTCACACAGCATATTGGCCGATATATAAAAACAAAAGGACGAAAGTGCGAAATTTATCCGGCTCCTTTTGCAGTATTTTTGAATGCAGATGAAGAAACCTATGTCGAACCGGATATTTCGGTTATCTGTGATAAAAGTAAGTTGAATGACCACGGATGCGCCGGAGCACCGGATTTTGTTATAGAAGTTGTTTCACCATCCAGCCGTAGGATGGATTACTCTACGAAAATGACATTATATCTGAATTCAGGGGTGAGGGAATATTGGATTGTTGACCCTGAAAAGAAGCGTACTACTATATACTGCTTTGAAGAAGATGCTGCGCCGGTAATTTTTCCCTTTGATGACAAAATTACATCAGGTATTTATGAAGATTTAACGGTTTGCATTGCAGAAATGCTTAACTAAATTTTTCCTTGGCTCATGCTTCGTTCACAAACAAAACCATTTATATAGTTATATTGCCATATCCGCTATCTGCGCTGCCAGGTAGCGGTTTTTCATGACCTGTTTTTTCAATGCTGTTCCCAATATCTTAAAAATCTCCCGCCAAATCCTTTAATTTCCCTGTTGTGTCATGAGAATTCATCAGAGACAATTATCTTTATCAGCATTTGTATGAGCTGTCAGTTTCAGACGGCTTTACCAGCGAAATCTATGCAGAAAAGGAAGGATATATGAATGGATAAAAGAAACGGCAAACTTCCCCTGTGGGAGAAATTGGAGGCATCGGCCCGTCCCAAAATCAGATACTGGCTTCCGGCGGCAGCTGTGGAGGAGGAAGATTTGAGAAAGGAGCTTCGGGCACTGAAGGAAAGAGGCTTTGGCGGTGTGGAAATTGTGGTTTTGGAGAGGCTTTCACCGGCAATACAGCAAAGTGAGGACGGCTGGGGGAGCGGGCATTGGAACGAGACGGTGGCGGTTATCGGGGATGAGACGCAAAAGCTGGGAATGACAATGGACATTGCAAACGGTCCGGGATGGCCGATTTCATCTCCGGCAATTACCACAGCCGATGATTTGGCGGCTCTGTACGAGCTGACCTTTGGGGAATGCAGGATTTCGCCGGGGGAATATTATGCGGGGTTTTTGCCGGAGGAAAGAGTTGTCCGGCCGGAAGGGACAAGGACATTGGTACATGTGCTTGCTTATTTTGAAAAACAGGGCAAGGTACTGACAGGGGATTCTTACATTGACTTGATGCCTTATGTCGAGGAGAGGAAAAAGGGAAATTTTCTGAAATATCAATTCCCGAAAAGCACAACAGAGGGGGAATGGGTTTTGTTTGCCTTTTACGGTCAGCCGGCGGCGCAAAAGACAGGGGGCGGACGATATTATGTAACAGACCATTTGAGCAAAGCGGGAAGCGCAGCCTGCGAAGCTTATTGGAAGGAAGTTTTTGAAAAGTATACGTTCCCTTCCATGGAATCCGTTTTCTGCGATTCGCTGGAATATGAGGTATCTCTGGACTGGACGCCGGAGCTTTTGGAAGAATTTGAGAAACGGCGGGGCTATAGTCTGAAGTCCTTTCTGCCCTTTATCGGGCTTACAAATCTTTATCCTGCCTGCGATGTGCCGGGGTATGTTCTGGAGGATGCATCTTTGTCGGAGATGGTGAATCATGATTATCTGGAAACGCTGACACAATGCTACTGCGAAAACCATCTGGCCGTACTGGAGAAAATGGCAGGCAGTTATGGAAAAACTGTGAGATATCAGGTGGGATATAACAAGCCTTTCGAGGTGGAGAGGTGCCCGTTGTTTGTAAGCGTGCCGGAAAACGAAGCTTTGGGGCGTCCTTCTCTGGATTACCAGAAAACCATGGCGGCGGCAGTCCATTATGGAAGGAAAGACAGATACTCCTTCGAATGTGCGGCGGAGTTCGGCAACAGTTATGGACAGGATTATGAGGATTTGTTCTGGTGGATAAAGAGAAGCATTATGGCGGGGATGAATGCCCAGGTGCTGCATGGAGCGTCGTATTCGGGCGGGTATCGGGGCGTATTATCAGAGAACGGAAATATTCCGGGAACTCAATGGCCGGGATATGAGGCTTTCAGCCTGATGGTGTCCAATTACTGGAACAGAACCCTGTCTGCGGAGGATGCCAGGGGATGTATGGATACCGTCGCCAGATTAAATATGGTTTTCAGAAAGCCGGTACAGGTGGATTGCGCCATATTCCGGTGCAGCTACAGCAATGACGGGATGGGGAGCGAATTCTGCCTGTACGGCGACGGGGGAAAACTGTCAAACGCGGGATACAGCTATGAATTTGTATCGGAATATCTGCTGGAAGGGCTGGCTGAAAAGGTAGAGACAGTTGCGGAAATGCAGGAGGAAAATGCGGAAACAGTTCAAAGTACATGGACGGAGCAGAGGGAGAAAAAAGTCATGGATGTGGAAGGCGCAGGCTACAAGTGCCTGATTATTCCACAGCAGAAGGCTGTTACGATTTCCTTTTTAAGGCTCATAGAAAAGCTGGCTGGAGAGGGTTTTCCGGTTATATGGCAGGGAGAGAGACCGGAACATGCCTTTTTTTACGGCGAATGGAACAGCCCGCAAAAGCGCCTTAAGTGGACTGACATAAGGGAGGAGGTCTGGCTGATGCCGGGAATCTGGCATGTAAAAGACCTGCAGGAAATTCCTGATGTATTGCGGGAAAAAGGAGTTCTTCCTGAAATTTTTCTTGAAGGAAGCATGGATATTGCAACGGCGGTGCGCCGGGCGGAGGAAGAAACTTATTTTATTCTTTACGGCTATAACCGGGTGGAATATTCTCCCGAAAGTCCCAATGAGGACGAAACCGCCTGCAGCGCCGTTTATCGTAAGGGAACGGTAAAAGGAAGCTATCAGAGGCCCGGGGCGGTCAGCAGGAAGAAAATCCGAGTCGGTTTAAAGGGCAGAGGCAATGTCTGCCGCTGCAATCCGTGGAGCGGCGGTATGGAGCCGGAAGTTTTTTATTATGATGCCGGGACGGGATACGTATGGGGAAATATATTTCTGGAGGAGGATGAAATGGTAATCCTGTGTATGTCTGACAGAAAGGAATTTGAACCGGTACAATCGCCGTTCGGAGAATCTTCCGGTGAAGAAGGCACAGAGGCTTTCAGAGAAATCCCCAAAGAAATATCCTGCCCGGTAATTTTGCAGAGTCTCACACTTGAAGAATTTTGTCCTGATAAAGAAGGAGAGCTTTCTTTTCTGCGGAGCGGTTTTAAACCTTGCGGCATTCGTCAAACGAATGCTCCGCATCGGCCTGACGCATTGCCTGCGGGAATAAAGGAGAGATGGAATATTGGCAAAAGGCCGTCCGGGGAGGCGAAAAAAGGCGGGCGGCAGGGGGAAAAGAGGGAGGCTTTGGAACTTTTGCCGTGGCGGGAGATGGACGCCCGGCTGGAGCATTTTGCAGGACGGGGAACCTACGGCGGTTATGTGACTCTTAATGAAGTTTTCCCGAAAGACAGGTATATTCTGGAGCTGGGAGAGGTGTGCGATACTTTCACCGTAAAGGTAAACGGTAAAAAAGCGCCTTTTCCTGACCAGGTAATGAAGCGTCTGGAGCTGACGGGGCTTTTGCGGGCGGGAAGGAACGAGCTGGAAATTCAGGTGGTATCCAATCTGTATAACAAGGTGTTTCCGGGCAACAAGAAAGAACAAAGGCTGCCTTCCGTTTATCTTCCCAGAAATTACGGCATATGGGAAACGGAGTATAAGAAGGTGCAGCTTAAAATTCTCAGATATCTATAAAATGACCCTGTAAGGTCTTAAATGCGTCCATTGAGAAGCGGCCGGGAATCTGGGAAAATAAGTGCAGAACAGAAGAAGGAGGCATGAAAATGAAAGCAGACAAAAAGGCCCGGCTGGCGGCGCTTCCGGCGAGCCAGAGAAGCCTTGGGGCAAATTTCCGTAAATATTGGCCCTATTATGTGATGGTTCTTCCGGGAGTCGTTTACATGATTGTATTTAAGTATATTCCCATGCTGGGAAGCGTGATTGCTTTTCAGGACTATTCCGTATACGAGGGGATTTTGGGAAGCAAATGGGTAGGGCTTAAAAATTTTATCCAGTTGTTTACATACGCTGATTTTAAAAAGATATTTGTAAACACGCTGGTACTGGGAGCATATAAGATTATTTTTGTATTCCCGATTCCCATTGCGCTGGCTCTGATGATGAACGAGGTGCGGCAGGAAAAATTAAAAAAGTCTATTCAGACGGCGGTTTACATTCCCTACTTTCTGTCATGGATTATCGTGGCGGAGCTGGTGTTTGACTTTTTCGGGGCAAACGGTATTTTTAATCAGATAAGAGGAATGCTGGGAATGCAGCCCATACTCATTATGCAGCAGTCCAAATATTTCCGGCTGGTCTATGTGATTTCCTCCATCTGGAAAGAGGCGGGATGGGGAACGGTGGTTTATATCGCGGCAATCAGCGGTATCGACCAGTCGCTTTACGAGGCGGCGCAGATTGACGGGGCCAGCAGATGGCAGCGAATGACGAAAATCACTTTTCCGCTGCTTATCCCTACCATCGTCACATTGCTTTTGCTGAACATCGGAAGCTTTATGGATTTGGGATTTGAGCACGTATTCAGCCTGCTCACGCCTATGACCTACAGCACCGGGGATATTTTCGACACTTATGTTTACAGGGTCGGCATTTTACAGGCGCAGTACAGCATTACCACGGCGGTGGGGCTGTTCCAGTCAGTAATCGGGCTTGTGCTGGTGGTGTTTTTCAATAACTTGTCCAGGAAAATTTCAGAAGACGGGGGATTATGGTAGGTATGAAAACAGGAAAAAGAAAAGCGGTTTTGGGGGACAGAGTTTTCGGACTTGTAATTATGACGGCGCTTTGTATCATTGCCATTGTGGCGCTTGTTCCGCTTTTGTCGGTACTGTCACTGTCTTTCAGCTCCAAAAATGCGGTGAATATGAATGCGGTCACGCTGTTTCCGGTTGAATTTACGCTGGCGTCCTGGAAATGTATTTTTGCAAGGAGCGATATGTGGCGCTCCGCAGGAATCACCCTTGCCTCCACGGCAGTCGGAACGGTTCTGGCACTATTGATTACCGCCACGATGGCATATCCCCTGTCAAAAAAGGAATTCAGGCTCTCCCACATTATTATGGTGGGCGTGATTATCACCATGATTTTTAAAGCGCCTATTGTCCCATATTTTATCACCATGCGCTCTATCGGGCTGTACAATAATCCGCTGGTGCTTGTGCTGCCGCATATTTTAAGCGCGTACAATCTGGCGGTTATGCGAACCTTTTTCATGCAGTTTTCAAAGGAGATTGAGGAATCCGCCATGATTGACGGATGCGGACCTTTCCGAACGCTGTTTAAAATCGTTCTGCCGTCCTCAAAGGCAATTATTGCCACAATCGGATTGTTTTACGGCGTGGTATTCTGGAACCAGTATCAGCATCCGCTCTACTTTATTCAGGATACAAGGCTTTATCCCCTGCAGATGAAGGTGCGGCAGTTTATCAACGAGGGAACGGAGCTTCAGACTCTGGCTGTCAAGGCAAATGTAAATTATACGGACCGTTCCTTAAAAGCGGCGATTGTGGTATTTGCCATTCTGCCCATTATTGCAATCTATCCCTTTATCCAGAAATATTTTGAAAAGGGAGCCATGCTTGGAAGCGTGAAGGGCTAAGCGTCAATGCAGACGCCAGCGGGAAAGCCCGCAGGAAAGGTATCTGCTTAAGAATATTCAATCAAACACAAGGAGGATTCATCATGAAAAGAAAACAGTTAATTGCAGGTTTATGCGCCGGTGTTTTAATGGCGTCCACGCTTTTCGGGTGCGGCGCAGAAAATGGCGCCGGAGGAGAAAATCAGGCGGAAGGCGTGCAGGCCGGGGAAAGCCAGGGCGCGGATGCGTCCGCAGTAGAAGGCGGGGACGCAGGCGGCGCGGCGGATAGCGGCGACGTGGAAATCTGGGGAGTCAACGAAGGCTATCTGGCGGTGGAAAAGGGAAGCGAAACCTACCAGTTTTATAAGGACTTAATCGGCGTTGGAATTATTCAGCCCTATGTGGAGTGGAACGGCGGGACAACCTATCAGGAGCAGTTAAATTTAAGGATTGCGGCGGGGGAGATGCCGGATATGTTTAATCCTGTAAACGGTATGGAAGCGGATTTGATTGCCAGCGGCGCTCTCCTTGATTTGACGGATTTGCTCCCTGAATACGCGCCTAATTTCTGGAATGCTGTTCCGCAGGAGATATGGGACGCCATGCGGGCAAACGACCCCAGCGGGGAGGGAAGAATTTATACCATTCCCCAGGTGATTAATTATGGAAGAAACTGTCCTATGATTCGGAAGGACTGGCTGGATAATCTGGGGCTTTCCATGCCAACTACCCAGGAGGAGTTTGTGGAGGTGCTGCGGGCATTTAAAAACGACGACCCTAACGGGAACGGAATTGCGGATGAAATTCCAACCGGCGGACGGGCGGAAGCAAGATGGATGAACCAGCTCTTTGGCATGTACGGACTTGCCATGTGGGAGGGATATCCCCAGTGGGATATTTATGACGGCGAGCTGACCTATGCAGGGGTAACGCAGAACATGAGAGACGCGCTGGAATGGATTGCGGCGCTGTATGCGGAAGGACTGCTTGACCCCGAGACGCTGTTAAACGACAAGGCGGCATGGGACGGAAAAATCAATTCCGACAAGGTGGGGATTTGGGAGCATATCCCTCAGGAGTGCTACAATACGGCGGAGACGATTAAGGACGCGACGGGAACGGAACCTGAAATTGCAATTCTTCCTGCCATTTCCGCGCCGGGATATGAAGGCTTTTACACGGCGAGAAGAATCAACGGCGTTGGGTTTGTGGTTGCCAATACGGATGACGAGCAGAAGATTCAGAATATCATGAAGGTTTTAAATGCCTATGCCGACACAGAACTGTGGAATACTATGTATACCGGTGTGGAGGGAATGCACAGCGAAATGGTAGACGGCGTTCTAAGCCGCAAACCGGACGACAAGGCCACCATGCAGAAGCTGGTGCTTGAACCATGGAACGGTATTGCAACCGTTGACTTCCAGGTACAGCTCCTTGAGACTCAGAAGACCCCCGAGAGAGAATGGGCGATTTCACAGGCAATCAACAATCTGCAGGAAAGTCAGAAATATGTAAGACCCATGGCGGGAGACGGGATTCCTTCCTCTATTTATGCGGATTATCCTGATATTAATAACAGAACGCTTTTCGTTGAATATGCAACGAAAATTATTACCGGAGAATATTCCATTGACAAATTCGATGAGTTTGTAGAAAAATGGTATGCAACCGGCGGTGAGGAAGTAACGAAGCTTGCGAGAGAGTGGTACGCATCTGTCGCGAAGTAAAGCATACTTAAGTTCCGGGGAGAAACGCACGGTTTCTTTTCCGGGACTTTTTCCGCAGGAGGGGCCGGTTTACAAAATCGAAGCGCTGCGCAAAAATCCATCGAAAGGATATCGCGGGGCATTCAAGTGAAGGGAGCCGTATATGGGGAAAATCATGGATTTTTTGAAAAATGCGAAACTTAGGGACAAGATGCTGCTCAGTTATCTTGCGGCATGTCTGATTCCGCTTTTGATTACCACGGTATTTATTTTCCGGTTTTCCGTAAAGAACATGGAGGAGGAATCCATGGAGCTTGCCCATTTATACAGTTCCCAGATTGTTACGAATATTGACAGGTTTATGGACGAATACGGAAGAATCACCAAGGCTTTTCTTGTGGACAACGATATGCTTGCGGATATCAGCAGGATGGAGGCGCCTTCAATTTATGAGGAGGTGGAGAACCGTCTGCAGGTGCGAAGGCTCCTTATGCGGGTTTCCCTGATGAGCCCGGATGTGGAAAATATTATGTTTCTGGCGGGGAACGGCTCTTTTTACCAGTACAACAGTAAGGGGGAGCTTGTGAATCAAAGAAGGCTGCAGGAGGAGGCGTGGTTACAGGAGCTGACACAGGCGCAGAAGCAGGGCCGGGCGAAAAGCGTGCTGATGGTAACGCCGGCGCATTTTAAGAATTATTATGAGACGGAGCACGAGGACATCGCCGTGACGGTGGGACGCAGGATTTTCGACCACACCAGCCGGGAGGTTGGGCTTTTGCTGATTGATGTGAACCCGGAAAAGCTGGTGGAAATGAACGAGACGTTTCAGATTACCAGAAACAACTACCACATCCGTATCCGGGCGGCCAGAAAATCCGACGGGGCAGTACTTTATGATTCGGATGTGATAAGCGGGTACAGGTCGTGGCAGGAGGTCATAAGAGAGCCGGAGGAGGCTGCGCCGGATGAAAAGGAGTATCTGGTGCTGCGTGAGAGCACACAAAGCGGAGAAATCATGGTGGAGGCTGTGATTCCAAGAGCCCATTTAATGGCGAAGGCTTCCCGGGTTACGATGGTATCGCTGATTGCCATCGGGATTTCCGTCTGGATGATTATCGGGCTGTCCGTGGTTTTGAGCCGGACGATTTTAAGGCCGATTACAGAATTGCAGAGGAAAATCGAGCGCATGGGAGACGGGGAATATGCCCGGGTGGAAGCGGAGGTTACCTCTGATGAAATCGGCACGTTGATTCAGCACTACAATCATATGGTCGAGAAAATCCAGACGTTAATAAACGATGTGTACGTGGCGGAAATCAGGCAAAAAGACGCAAAGATAATGGCTCTTCGGACACAGATAAATCCCCATATGCTCTACAACACATTGGAATCCATCCGCATGAAAGCTTTGGTCAAGGGTGATGCAGAAGCGGCGGAGATGATTAAAATTCTGGCGAAAATGTTCCGCGCAAGCCTTGGAAAGGATGACAGTAAAAATACTGTCCGCACGGAGCTGGAATATGTGGAAAACTATGTGAAGCTGCAGAATGTCCGTTTTCAGGGAATATTTGAATACACGTATGAAGCGGAGGAAGCGCTTCTGGACGTCCCCGTTATGCCGCTGGTATTTCAGCCGATTGTGGAAAACTGTATTGAGCACGGCTACCGCGGACATCACGAAAAACTGAAAATCCGGCTTAAGGTGACAAAGCTGAAAGAAGATACCATTTCCGTGATATTCAAGGACAACGGAAAGGGAATGCCGGAGGACAGGTTAAAAACGCTGCGGGGGCAGCTGGAGTTTTCAGGCAGCAACAAAATGCGAGTCTCGGAGACCGCGGACGACGGGAGCGGAAGTATCGGGCTGAAAAATATTGCGGAGAGGATTTATCTGCGCTTTGGAAAAGAATATTTTGTAAAAATTCTGGAAAGCGGAGATGAAGGAACCGTGATAGAGATGCGGCTTCCTATGTGAAGCTTCTGCGGCAGCCTGCCGGCAGTTTTAAAGCTCAGATATGCAA
Source organism: uncultured Lachnospiraceae bacterium (assembly GCA_910577275.1). Taxonomy (GTDB): domain Bacteria; phylum Bacillota; class Clostridia; order Lachnospirales; family Lachnospiraceae; genus Suilimivivens. The sequence goes on along the minus strand of CAJTMW010000015.1, from coordinate 45,115 downwards.
AACGGCTTGCGGCTGAAAGAAAATTTTATGCGGAAAGGGAAGAGGATGTTTACAATTTTGCTGGTAGATGACGAAAGGGGAATTTCGGAAGGTCTGCAGTTTATTCTGCAGTCTGCGGGGAAGGAATGGGAAATCGTCGGGATTGCGGAGGACGGGCAGGAAGGCTTTGATATGGCGATGGAAAAAAATCCTGACATCATCATATCCGATGTGAGGATGCCTGTTATGGACGGCCTTGCCATGATTGAAAAGCTGAAAAACGCAGGCAATGAAGCAAAGTGTATTCTGCTGAGCGGGTATTCGGATTTTGAATATGCCAGAGAGGGAATCCGGCTTGGCGTAAAGTTTTATATCTGCAAGCCCGTGGAGGAGGAAGAGCTTTTTGCGGTGATGGAGGAGGTATGCGGGGAGATTGCGGTCGGGAGAGAAGCGCAGGAGCAGTTCAGGAATTTAAAGCATCAGGTGGCGGATTTCGAAAAGAGTAAAAAGGAGATTCAGTTTTTCCGGTTTCTGACAGGGGAAAAGGGAGTTGAGGAAACGGAAGAAATACTGGCAACATATGGAATTCCACTGGACGCGGCCTCTTATCTTGCCGCTTTGTGGGAGTGTAACGGCAGCGATTTCCCGTCTCAGGCGTATTTCGAGGAACTCGAGCAGGCTGTCAGCGCGCAGCTTGCGGAATACAGCTGTGTGGAAATTGTAAGGATTTCCGGTATCCGGGCAGTAATTCTGATAGCGGAGTATGAGGCGCTGCAGGAGGAGCGGCTTGCGGGAGGGCTTTCCTATGTAAAAGAAAAAATGGAAGAAAAATATGACATACCTGTCAGTATTGGCGTGGGGTATGTCCGGGAGAGTTATGGAGAGATAGCGGATTCCTTTGAAAAGGCGGAGATGGCGCTGAATAACAAGGTCATACAGGGAATCGGCTCTATCATTTGCTATTCGCAGATGGCGCAGGGCGCTGCCGGCAGAGTCCTGATGACAGAGGAGGAAATTACGGAGCTGGAGCAGGCGCTTAACGGGGGAGACGAGGGGGCGTGCAAGAGAATTGTCAGGAAAATGTTTCAGAAGCTGCGGCAGCAGGAGGGACTTACGTTATCCGATTTGCAGATGCAGAGCATGAACCTGATTCTGGCGGGAATACGCACGATGCCTTTTATGCAGTTTCAGCTCAATGAATATCTGGGGAGGAATATTTTATCGCTTGAGAGCATTTCCCGTTTCCATACCATAGAGCAGCTGGAAAACTGGATGACCAACATTATGGCGGGTATTCTGGAAATCAGGCGCAGCCAGGGTCATGGCAGGCGCGAGGATGTGATTTCCCGGATTAAGGAGTATATCAAAGAGCATTACACAGGAGAAATCAGCTTAAGCGAGCTTGCGGGGAAATTTTTCTTAAATCCCTATTACTTAAGTCAGATGTTCAGGAAAAAAACGGGCATGACCTATCAGAGCTATGTGACCTCCCTCCGGGTGGAGCGGGCAAAGGAACTGTTTGGGGAGAAGGATTATAAGGTGTATGAGGTCTGCGAGATGGTAGGGTACAGCGATACGGCGTATTTCAGCAGAGTCTTTGAAAAGGCGACAGGGTGTAAGCCCAGCGAGTACCGGAAGATGATTTCCGGGGGACAATGAGGGAGCGGCGGCAGGCGGGGCCAAGGAGTAAAGGCAGGAGAGAGACATGAACGATAAAATCAAAAAATTACTGGATAATAAGGGCGGCAATTACATTTTCCCCTTCTTCTGGCAGCACGGCGAGGAGAAAGCGGTCCTTCGGAAATACATGGAGGCGATTCACAACTGCGGAATCGGGGCGGTGTGCGTGGAAAGCAGACCCCACCCGGATTTCTGCGGCCCTAAGTGGTGGCATGACATGGATGTCATTTTGGATGAGGCAAAAAAGCGGGGAATGAAGGTGTGGATACTGGACGACAGCCATTTTCCAACCGGCTACTGCAATGGAAAAATGACACAGGAGTCAGTTGCCTTGCGCAGACAGAGCGTAACTTATAAGATTGTGGGGGAGGTGAAAGTCGGGGAGGAAATCATACTGGATAAGGCTTTCTGCGAAAAGCCGGAGCCTTTTGTGCCCAACGCCTACGAGGCCGCAATGCTTCCCGACCCGGAAATCTTTGACGACGACGTGTTTCTGGGCGTCACGGCGGTGAAGAAGGGCGGAAGAAGGACGGAGGATATTTTGGCGGTTTACGGAGAGATTTGCGCGCAGGAGGCTTTTGAGGAAAAGGACGGCAGGCTTTCTTTTCGTGCGCTGGAGGGCGAATGGACGCTTTACGCCTGCCATCTTACCAGAAACAGAGGCCCCCACAGAGATTATATGAATATGTGCGACGCGCAGTCTGTCCATAAGCTGATAGAAGCCGTTTATGAGCCCCACTACGCTCATTATAAGGAAGAATTTGGGAAGACCATAGCGGGATTTTTTTCGGACGAGCCGGAGCTGGGAAACGGTCATATTTACGAGACGGGAAAAACTCTGGAGGAGGTGGCGGACCAGCCCTTTAGCCGGGAGATAGAGGCGGAACTTCAAAGGCGGTGGGGCAGAGGCTATCGGAAATATCTGCCGCTTTTATGGGACAGGGAATTTGAGGGCAGTCTGAAAGCCAGAGTGCGCTATGATTTTATGGACGTAGTGACAAAGTGTGTGGAAAAGGACTTTTCCTGTCAGCTCGGCGACTGGTGCTGCGCCCGAAATGTTGAATATATCGGCCATTTAATCGAGGACAATAATCAGCATTCCAGAAGCGGTTCCAGTCTGGGTCATTTTTTCCGGGGGCTTGCGGGACAGGATATGGCGGGGATTGACAATATCGGCGGACAGGTGATGCCGCAGAGGGAGGACGACTGCGAATACTGCTATAAAAACCGTATCAGGGACAGCGTATTTTACCATTATGCGTTAGGAAGGCTGGCGGCCAGCGCGGCAGCCATAGAGCCGCTGAAAAAGGGCAGGGCCATGTGCGAGATTTTCGGAGACTACGGATGGGCGGAAGGCGTGCGGCTGGAAAAGTATCTGGCCGACCATTTTATGGTGCGGGGAATCAACCGGTTTGTGCCCCACGCATTTTCGCCCAAAGAATTTCCCGACCCGGACTGTCCGCCCCACTTTTACGCCCACGGAAACAATCCGCAGTACCGGCATTTCGGAATGCTGATGCGGTACATGAACAGAATCTGCGAGCTTTTAAGCGACGGCAGACAGATAAGCCGCGCCGCGGTTTTGTACCATGGAGACGCCGACTGGGCGGGGGGAAGGTGCATGTTCAGCCAGGTTCCGGCAAGAACGCTTGCCGACTGCCAGATACAGTATGATTTTATTCCGGCGGACGTATTTACGGAGGAAAAATATCACACGATTTTGGGAAAGACTCTGAAAGTACACCGGCAGGAATACAGGGCGCTGATTATTCCTGAAACTACCTATGTGACGGCAAAGACTGCGAGAGCCGCCGCACAGCTTGCCGACGCGGGATGCCCCGTGTTTTTTGTCAACAGCCTTCCCTCAGGCATCTGCCACGGAAACGGCACGCTGGCGGAGGGCATCTGCGAGGCGGAGGATAAAGCCTGTCTGGAAGCTTTAAAGAACTGCCAGGTGGTGCCTTTATCGGAGCTTTCCGGGAAAATGCGGCTTCTGGAGATGGCGGACGTTCAGCTTTTCCCGAAGGAGCCGTTGATTCGCGTGCTGCATTATGAGAACGGAAACGATATGTTTTATTTTGTAAATGAGAGCGCAAAAGCCTATGAGGGGATTGCCACCATCAACTGCGAGGGGGAATGCTATGCATATAACGCATGGGATAACAGGCTGGAAAAGCTTTGCCGGGCGGACGGCGACTGTAGGCCAAAGGAAGGGGCAGAGAGGGTCAACAGACCGGGCGGGATGGAAGATGGAAGCCAGAGCCTGACCGGCAGACCGGACGGACTGGCAGACAGAAATAAAACAGGTACAGGATTAAAGATTCATATAGAAGCGGGAAAAAGCCTGATTGTAATGTTTGACAGGGCGGACAGGGAGCCGGCGCAGCCGGTTGACGGCTTGCGGTGGGAAGGAAGAAAGGAAAGGATTCTGGCGCATGGGTGGAGACGAAGCCTTTGCAGGGCGATTGACTATCCTTCTTTTACAGAGGAAAAAGAGGTTTCCCTGCCCGATTTTGTGGAATGTGAGAAACCGGATTTCGGCGGTTTTGTGAGATATGAGAAGGTATTTGATTTGACGGTGTCAGAAGCGGCGTCAGATAATACTATATTGGAAATCACGGACGCGGCGGAGGGTGTGGAGGTCTTTGTGAACGGTATCAGCGCAGGAATCCAGATTGTCCCGGTATACCGGTATGACATTGCCGCTTTGGTGAAAGAGGGAAGCAATACCCTTACGATTGAGGCGGCCACCACCTTAGAGCGGGCGGTGCCCACCACTACCCGGGTTCCCGGCGCGGTAATTCCGCCGCCCGCCAATCATTGCGGGATTACGGGGGAGGTGAGGATGGTTTTTTCCTGATTTCCGTAGGTGCCGTTTCGGGCAGCTTGCTTCAATGCTGACAGCGGGCGGCTGGAATGGATTTCCGGCGACGGGGATAATCTGGCGGTCCGTTTATCTGCCTTTATGCAGAGGTTTAAGGCTCAAATCCAAGGCTGCTTTAAAACAACCTCCGCAATCACCTCCGCTGCCAGCCGGGAGCCGGCGGGGGAGGCGTGCTGTCCGTCTTCCGCATATAATTCCACTTCCGGGTGCTCCTTATGGTATTTCCACCAGCGCTCGCCCACGGGGGCCAGTTCGCAGCCGGTTTCCTCCTGCAATTTCCGGTATGCGCCGCTCATGGCTTCCTGAGCAGCCTCCCCGTCGGCTTTTGTCGTCCATGTCATATACAAAACAGGCCTTGCGTCTGCTTCCCGCACCCATTCAATCAGTTGTTTCCCGCACTTGCCCATGACCTGTAAATCGCCCATGGGGTGCGCCGTGTGCTGAAGAACGACAGCGTCATATCCGCCGTACATGATATTGAACCTGACTTCAGGTTCTTCCACATGAAAGTCCCATCCCTTTCCACCGTGGGCTAACATGGTGACCTCCGCCTCCACATTCTTTTCCCGGCAAAGTTGTGCAAACAGGTGTGGCATATCGTTGTAATAGGTGTGGCTGTTTCCGATGAAGAGAATTTTCATATTTATTTGTGTTTCCTTCCGTGGGAGTGATTGGGAACTTTAATTTAGTTTACCATAACAGGTATTTTAAAACCAGTACCATCTGCCCAAAACACAGAATCTAAAAATTGATTTCCGCGTCCTCAAATTTTCGAATATGTTTCCGGATTTGGCTTTCTTGTTAAATCAGTATTGCGGCAGCAAAAGAATTTCTGATATATTGTTATGAAAAAACTTTACGATATGAAAAAATACAGATACAATAATTATATGCTATGCCAATCTTAAATCCGGTAAAAAGCGGGTTCATATTACCGGAAATATGGAGGGTATTTTTATATTTGATTGTGAGTCCGTTTTATGGGACATATAATGCAGTATAATTTTCTTATAGCTTCCTGATATCAGGAACGGAAGAACGGTCAGATAATGAAGGAGAATGCAATGGATAGATTTGATATTATTGACAGAATTGGCGCCGGATATCGTGTCGGGAATACAGAGACAGGCGAATTCAGCTACTTGCAGGCCCTGAAATCTGTCGGTAAAGATATAAAAGATTATCAAAAAGCCACAACAGGAAAGCAGCATCAGTATCTTGATATCAGATTCGAAAACGAGCGTCTGGCAGTTCTGGTAGAATGTAAGAGCAGATTCAGTAAATGGGATAAGAAAAAAATCCAGGGGCAATTGCAGGATTATGTTCGTTTTGAAAAAGCATATTCAGACAAAAAAATCGTCGCTATTCTTGCGGAAACAGAGGGAAACGATATATGGGTATGGTACGGGCAGTCGGTAATTGTTGACGACAGGCATCGGATAGTTACCGAGAAAACTATCCGTACATTTGAAGAATATGAGGAAATATGTTTTGGTAAGATTAACGACAAAATTAAAATTGTCGATTCCATAAAAGTTTTAAATGAAAAGCTGCATTCTGACGGAATAAATGAAAAGCTTCGCAGCCAGTTTATAGGCACCTGCCTTCTTGCGCTGAAAAACGGCCTCGTATATAAAGACGTAAAAGAAACGATTGAACCTGAGACAGGAGATAAATTAGCGCCTGAAAAAGTACTGCTGAAAAATGTGAAAGACATTTTGAAAGGACTTCTGGTAAAGAGCGGCAGCGTAAATAAGGCTGATAAACTGGCAGTTTTGAATAATAAGGTTCTTGGAGACCAGGATGTAACGAGCCTGACGTATAAAGAATTAAAAGATATTTTAGAATTTGTTGATACCAATGTTGTACCGTATATTAATGATAAAAATACAGCCGGGCAGGATTTACTGAATTTGTTTTTTACTACATTTAATAAGTATGTTGGCAAGTCAGATAAAAATCAGGCATTTACGCCAGACCATATATGCGATTTTATGAGTAAAGCTGTCGGTGTGAATAAAAACTCAAGAATACTCGACCCGTGCTGCGGGAGCGGTGCATTTTTAGTGAGGGCCATGACGCAGGCAATGGATGATTGCGATACGGAAGAAGAACGTGACAACGTTAAGAAGAATCAGATTTTCGGAATAGAATATGAAGAAGGGGCGTTTGGATTAGCGTCCACGAATATGCTGATTCATGGAGGCGGCAATTCCAATGTGGTGCAGGATTCCATGTTCAGGCGCGCAGACTGGATAGGGGAAAATAATATTAATATTGTGCTGATGAATCCGCCGTATAACGCGACCAGAAAATGCTGCGACCCGGATTATACCGGAAACTGGGATTCAAAGAAAAAGGAAGACCCATCCAGGGGACTGCATTTTGTAGAATGGGTGGCAAGGCACGTTCCGTCCACCTGTAAAATGGCGGTGCTGCTTCCTATGCAGGCGGCTATTGGCCATAGTGGCGATATAAAAGAGTTTAAGAAAAGGATGTTGGATAGTTATACTCTGGATGCCGTTTTTTCATTACCGACAGAAATGTTTTATCCGGGTGCGGCAGCAGTTGCATGCTGTATGATATTTGATTTATCCGGACGACATGAAAAATCCGACCGGGATACTTTTTTTGGATATTTTAAAGATGATAAGTTTATTAAGCGAAAAGGGCTTGGAAGAATTGAAATGACGGATTTGGCCGGAAACAGTTTGTGGTCATCGACAGAGGAAATGTGGTTGAATTTATATAAAAATAAAAGAGAAGTGCCCGGATTATCTGTTATGCATAAGGTTTCATGGAACGATGAGTGGCTGGCGGAGGCATATATGGAGACGGATTATTCTGCCTTAACACAGAACGACTTTCAAAAGGTATTAAACGATTACCTTTCTTATCTGGTAAAGGCAGGTGATGTATATGAATCTTGAAACAGGTAGCTGGAAGCCTTTTGAATTTGGATTGCTGATTGATGAAATATATAAGGCAAAAGCGAATGTAAAGACAGACCTTACAACCTCGACAACTAAAGTGGACGGATATATTCCATTTGTTTCAAGAACAGAGGCTGGTAATAATGTTGACTGTTTCGTACCGGAAAGGGAAATACAAAATATTGAAAGCGGAAATGCTATTACGGTAGGAGATACCACTTCCACTATAGCGTATCAGCCGCAGCTGTTTGCAACAGGAGACCATATAGTGGTAATACGTCCAGGCTAGCTGAATCCATATACAGGGCTGTTCATTGTAGGATTGCTGCAAAGGGAGCGGTTCAGATATTCTTATGGAAGAGCTTTTCTCATTGACTGTATTAAGGCTACACAATTAAGACTGCCGGTAACAGGGGATAACAAACCGGACTGGGGATGGATGGAAGAATATATCAAAACTCTGAGACATAAACCTGTTTCAACGAATATAAACAGGAACAGTGCATTGTTGCTCGATACCGGTGAATGGAAAGAGTTTTATCTCCACCGCATTTTCAATGCAGAGATGGGAAACGGGATTGATGCCGTTATGACAACGAACACGGCTCCTCAGTATAATTATGTTTCCCGTAACAGCAATGATAACGGAGTAGTAGGGTGCGTGGATGAAATCGACGGTGAAACAGCATTTCCGGCGGGAGCAATGACTTTGGCTTTGGGAGGTAGCTTTCTGGGTTCCTGCTTTATTCAGAAAAAGCCGTTTTATACAGCGCAGAACGTGGCAGTGCTGCAGGAAAAAGTTCCGCTGTCCGTATACACAAAATTATTTATAGCTGCAATTATCAGAAATGAGTGCAAAATTAAATATATGGCTTTTGGGAGGGAATTAAATGCGCATTTCAGAAAAGATTTTACGTTAAAACTGCCGGTTATGCACGAAAACGGCGAATATATTTTGGACGATACGCAGGAGTATTCAGATAAGGGATTTATTCCCGACTGGTACTGGATGGAAAAATATATGAAATCGCTGCCGTACAGCGACAGAATTTAGCAGTATACGGTGTGAAGTAAAGACAACGGAGGCCATATTTCCTATGACCTCCTGATAACAGCGATAAAAATCATTACTTCAGCTCATCCATCAGGAAGCTCTTCGACTTCAAAGCGCAGTAATACCTGCCCTTTTCCGCCGTGAATTTCAGCACGCAGTAATCAGGGTCCGTGACCCCCTTGCTGTAGTACATAATATCCTTTTCGTGCCATAGCGCCTTTTTAATATCCGCATCCTGCAAAACCTCCACAGTACCTGTCAGCATAATTCCCTCGTATTTAAAACGGCCTCTGTTATAGAAATAAATGCTTGCCTTTGGATTTTTCATAAACTGCTGTGTGCGCATGGAAGATGTGTTGGTGGAAAAGTAAAAGTCGTTTCCCTCCATCTTGCCGGGAGTAAACATGGCTTTGATATTGGGGAAGCCGTCCTCGTCCACGGAAGCGATGAAGGCTGTTTTCTGCCCTTCAATAAAGTTAAAAAGCTGCTGTCTTGTTTTCATAGGTTTTCCTCCTGAATCATTATGGTTTCTTCGGGCCCGGGGCAGGTCAGGCTTTCTCTGCGAGAGTCAATGTATCAAGGATTCTCGCCAGATAGGCTTCAAATTCTTTCTGCTCTTTTTCGGAAAAGCCCTGATAAAACAGGCTGCTCATTTCCTGTGAGACGGCCTCGTACTTTTCCTGTAAGGAGCGGGCGTAATCCGTCAGGGAGACGATGGTCTGACGGCGGTTTTCCGGGTTTGTATGCCTTTCCAGAATGTTTTTGTTTACCATTCCGTCCACCACAATGGAAACGGTGTTTTTGGCAAGAGAAGTGGCTCTGCTGATTTCGCTGATGGTGAGATGGTCGTTTTTCCACAAAATAAAGAGAATCCGTCCCTGTCCGCCGCTGATTTCAATGCCGTTCTCCATAAGAAGCCTTTCGAAAATTCTGTCCTGAAGCTGCTTAATCTGCGTAATATAAAATCCGCCTTTTGTCTCCAACGTTGTCTCCTTCAAATCCAATTAGAATAGTTCTATATAGAATAATTATAAATTAGCATATAATTTACGGAAAGTCAACTGTTTTTTATGCAGGCGGAGGAAATGTGTGGCTGCAAATTTTGAAATTTGCTATAATGAACACGCAGTGGAAAAGACCTTTGGAGGGATTATATGAAAGAGATAATTGCTTATCACGTGGTGACGGACAGACCGATGCGGACCAGGCAGCATATTGTTTTTGACAGGACGCAGAATAACGGCGTTTACCGGAGGGTAATGGAGAAAGTTCCGATGGTGGAGGAGGCGGGAAAATGGGCGGAGCTTTTTATCGGGTGGAACAGGCCCGTTATGCCATTGTCAGGCTTAAAATAGCGGGCAGGGTGTTTGTGGGTGACACCAATAACTGCTTTGATGCCACGGTAAATGAGGCGGAAAATCTGCTGCTTGCCGGGTGGTACTGGGAAAATGAGCCGAACCCCGCGAAAGAGCCGGTAATCAGGGAAATGCTGGCGGATGGGGATATCGAGAGAGAGATATGATATATAGTTTGTAGGCATACATCTGGTTTGGGGTTATATTGGAGAGAAAACATAGTGAATAAAAATACCGGGATTATAATAGAGTCAGACGGGAAGAAAGTTGTGATAATTGATGTTATAAGATTTCAGTCACGAAGAGGGATAGATTGGAAACAGATTGAAGAGTATTTGCAGAAGTATATTGGAAAATCCTTTGTAATTACAGAAGCTTCTGAAAAAATATACATAGGGTCAGATTTTCCTGATGAATTTAGTCACTCTAAGGATACAAAGGAATTAAAAGGCGGAAATATAAAGGCAAAAGCCAATATTATTTCTGTCATAGACAAATTGATTCAAAACGCGACAAATAAGAAGGAGTTCCCAGACTACAATAATAAGCATGGTTCAAAGGCTCAATATGGATGGTATCAATATGAAACATATTTTGGTATACCAGTCTATGATGGAAAAGGGACTTTAGAGAGGTATAATATTTTTGGAGCTAAAATGCTTGTAAGGCGTGATAAAAGCAGAAAATTGTATTTGTATGATTTTGTAAGAATAAAAAAAGAAACGAGCAAGCCGCATGAGCAATAGCTGTACGGTAGTAAACTTCGTTTCTTTACTTATAAGGATAATGATTATTATTGAGTTTGTCAAGAGAAAAATATAAACTCAGAATTCATATTTACCGGGCTACAAAATGAATGACACAGCAAGAGCTTGCCGATTTGGTGAATGTTTCAAGGCAAACGATTATGCAGCTTAAACGAAACCGTTATAATCCTTCTATGCTACTTGCATACAGCATAGCAAAAGTGTTTGATGTAACGATTGAAGATTTATTTGACTTTAATGAGATTGAAATAGTAGAGCCAGTCGAGCCGGCGGGTAATCAGAGGGCGACAGTAAGCAGTGTTGTCGCCCTTCTAAATTATTAAAATATTACCTCTCTGCAATTAAATCCGACATACATATTTTCATATGATTATTTACCGTTAGAACGCCCCATGTTTTTTTGTTGGCAGGTGAAGCAGGGGGGATAAAAACAGCTTCTGCTATTGTATCACTTTGGATTTTTCCTAAATTGGTAATGCTATAGCCGTTTTGCGAACCATATCCAAACATATTTTTCCCCACAAATGTTCCCGCTTTACTTTCAAAATCTCCTAATGTAGATATTGCAACAGCGTCAATCAGCTCCGGCTGCATATGCAGATAGCAGGCAAGCACAAGCATTTCTTTCTGCGGGTGTTGACATATGTTTATCACTTGTGACGCTGCGCGCTTTGCAAGAGAAATAACATTTTCCCCGTTCTTTTTCACGGAAACGCTAAAAGCGGTAGAATAATTCCCCATTGCCCCCTGTCTGTAGCATTTTGCCTGATTACGGATATCGGCGGCAATAACCACCTTATTTGTATTTTCTTCCAGCATCATCTTTGCAATCAGCCAGTCGTTTACAGTAAAACCATGCTGTTTGCATAAAACGAGTATTTCTTCTAACTTCTGATTGCAAACGGTGAAAATTTCCCGTTTTATATTGTGTTTTTGGAGATAGGCTCTTTCAAATGCGCTGTATTCCTCATATAAAACCTGCCGGCCCTCTTTTTTCCACCTCCTGTTTGCATCGCCCACAATCAATTTGCTGATAAAGGGTAAATCGCTATTTGGGGGAAGGTCGTCTAAGCCCTGGATTAAGTGTTCCCGGACAAATTGCGGCATTACTCCGTTAACATAATGCTCTGCAAATTCCTCCGCCAGTTGTAAAAGCCCTCTGCCGTCGCACAAAAGATGGTGGGCGATAAAAAGTATTTGAAATTCATTTTCCTTTGGATAAACCACTACTTTTAGCAGACATTCTTTCCTGACATTCCATCCCCGGACGGATAGTTCTTCATAATCCTGCTGCCACAAAGCAGCTTCTTTCTTTACCATTACAGGAATATTCAAATAATCCTGTATCTGATAATAAATTCTGCCGGTATCCGCCTCCTCTGCAATTAAACTTTGCAGAAAGGGGTGCGCTTTCTGCAAAGCGTCTATGCTTTGTCTTAGCCGTTCTTCATCATAACTGCTTTCCATTTTTGCCATAATTCCAAAGTGCATATCGGGGCACATAAAGTGCGCACGTTCCGTATACACGTAATTTCTATCTGATTTCATGCTTTTTCTCCAATTCGTTATTTTCTCTCATGGCAATATCATTCAACGCATTGTCCTGATGCGCTTCATTTCCCGAACCTCCATTTTTGTTGTGATATAACCTGAAACCTGCACATGCTTCTGTAAGTAACCGCCTTATTTCTTCGGGTGCAATATTCGTTGTGTTCGTAGAAACAATCGCTGCGATACCATGGGTAAATATCCATGTTTTCACAAACACATCCGGCTCAATCGCAACAGGAACATGCCTGGCCAAATCGTAAAGGCTTTCAAGTCTTGTGCCGCCGTCTGACATACATAGAAGACGAAACAGATTTTTTTCACTTTGAGCCAGTTCCACATACTTTAGTCCCATGCTTAAAAAATAGGGAGTTTCTGTATCGGAAGGCTGCTGCAGCATGGTTTCTTCAAAGAATTTTTGCGTTTTTTTGTAAACTTCTTCTTTTAGTTCTTCCATATTGCGAAATGCATGAAACACGGGCTGAGTAGAGCATTTCAATTCGCTGGCAAGCAAACGTGCGGTTACTTTTTCAAAACCATATGCTTTTGTCAGCTCAAATGCTTTTTCAATGATAGCTTCTCTGGGTATCCTGACTTTCGGCGGCATCTTATCCTCCTTAAAATAACTTAGTTATATATCAATGTTATTATATGTCAGGCAAAGATTTCTGTCAATCCCCTTGGCTGAACTTTCACCCGATTTTTATTCCCGCGAGCAATGAGTCAAGCGGATGCGGAGCATCCATTTGACGAATGCCGCGAGGCTTATCTGTTCTTCGAAGAAGAGCAGATGCCGCCCCGGCGAGGGGTCAATACCCCGCAGCTCTGCTGCGTTGCAAGTTTGATGCCCCGTCAGCTTGCTGCGGGGTATTTGACTTTTCCAAAAAACGGAAATGACTATCCTGATAGTAAAAATACGTTGACAGAAAATGACTACCGTGATAGTATGATTATAAAGATACTATTGCAGTAGTTATTTTTTACATAGAACAGATTTTGCCGGTCACAAAGGCAGCTACAGGTGGAAAGGTGAGAAGATGGCAAGATTTTTCAAATCTTTTTTCTACAAGTTGGCTTTGCGAAACAAAGCAGCGCAGAAATGGGGAAAATATGAGTATTAAGCTTTTTGATTCCGAATTAAAGGTAATGGAGATTTTATGGCGGGAGGGCGGCTTAAGCGCCAGTCAGCTTGCTCAGATTCTAAAGGAGGAGACAGGCTGGAACCGGAATACCACCTACACGGTCATAAAAAAGTGTATTGAGAAGGGGGCAATCAGGCGGACGGAGCCGAAATTTTTCTGTCAGGCCATTGTTTCGAGGGAGGACATTCAGGCTTATGAGACAAAGGAGCTGATTGAAAAAATGTTCGGCGGCTCCAAAAGGCAGTTTTTTGCCGCCATGCTGTCTGAAAATTCTCTGACAAAAGAGGAGCTGAAAGAATTAAAGGAACTGATAAACCGGATGGAGTGAGGTGGAGGCAATGTTGCTGAAGATGAGCCTTTCGGGCGGGATATTGATACTGCTTATTGCTTTGGTGCGGATGGCTGCGCTGAATAAGCTGCCGAAAAGAATGTTCATGCTGCTTTGGTCGGTGGCGCTTTTGCGGCTTCTTGTCCCGGCGGAGCTTCCCCTTGCCTGGGGGATTGCTTTGCCGGTGGTGAGGGCGGCGGAGGATATTGCCGGTAAAATCCCGGTTCCTGCGGCTTCCCAAAATGCCGGTAGGGGAACGGATAATGGGGGAGACGCCGGTAGAACGTACGAAAAAAATACAAGGTCTTTCGCCGGAGGCTCTGCAGAAGGCTCTCCCAATCAGACAGCAGAAAAGAATACGGATTGGAAAGCCGGCGGCATTTCGGATACCGGGCAGAACTATACATTTTACATCTGGCTGGCCGGAGCGGTTACAATGCTCTTTATCTTAAGCGCGCTTTATATCAGGGAATACCGCAAAATCCGGGAAGCCTTACCGGTTGAAAAGGAAAGCGGGGAATATTTAAAGAAGCTGGCCCGTATTCCCGCCAGAGTAAGGCTGCAGGTTTCCGACCGGCTTGTTTCACCGGTGACCTTCGGAATTGCGAGACCGAAAATCGTGCTTCCAAAGGATTTGCTGCCGGGGTTCTTGCCGCCAAAGGCTTTATTGTCGGGGGACTTGATGCCGGAGGTGCTGCCGCCGGAAAACGACGGTCAGTTAAAGTTTGCCCTTATCCATGAAATGGTTCATATCAAAAGGGCGGATAATCTACGGAAAATGGTAATGCTGCTGGCACTGTGCGTTCACTGGTTCAATCCGCTGGTGTGGCTGATGTATTTTTTGTTTAACAGGGATATAGAGCTTTCCTGCGATGAAAAGGTGATTTTGCTTGCGGGCCGAGAGGCGAAAAAGGAATATGCAATGGCGCTTGTGAATCTGGCGGAAAAGCAATACCGCTTTTCAATGTTTTCCGCCGGTTTTGGAAAAAATGCAGTCAAAGAAAGGATTGTGGCGATTATGAATTTTAAGAAGATAACAGCATTGGGAATTTTGTGCGCGGTGATACTGACAGGTGTGTCGGTAACTGTGTTTGCGAGCGGCGGAGAGGGTGCTGATGCGGAAAATACCTGTGCCGGAACATACGCCGGGACGGACGGGGGCTGGTCTGTTAACCGTTCCGTGGCAAATTCCGATGATTTTTCGGAATATGCAAGGTTCGGATTGTCCTATGACGGGGAGCTTGACCGTTTTCTTTATGAAGGGAAAATCGTGGGATATTTTTACGACGAAAAATCCCCCGGCGTTTATACACATCTGACGGAAAATGACGGAGAGGTTTTCCTGATTGTGAAAAGGGATTCTGACAATAAGATTACAGGTTTTGAGCAGAGGGAGGGCGGTCCGTCAGGCGATACTTCGGAACGGTCCACCGGCAAAGCCGAAACGCATGCGACAGGCGGTACGGTGCAGGAGACGGGAGCGGCGTCAGCCAATCGAAAAGAAATAGAAAAAATGGAAAAGGCGGTGAGCGATACGCTCAAGGATGTGGAGCAGAAATACGCAGCTTATCGGGCTGCCATGGAGGACAGGGATAAGGGCAGCAGAGAGGTTGAGGAGGAATTACGGAAAACAGTGAAGAAGATTACAAACCATATTTCATAAGGAAACGGGGGAGGCGACGGCAGATGGCCGTCATCTTCCCCCGAATTTGTTAAACCATGCCCTCTCCTCAAAGGGAAGCTTTACTGCCTTTTTACATTCCTTTTCCGCAATGCCAACGGGAAGGAAACAAACCAGTTCGCAGTCGTCGGGCACTTCGAGGATTTTTGCCATTTTCCGGCAAATCTGGTCGGTATCGGTGATATGGCCTTCCACCCAGCAGCTTTGATAACCTAAATCAATAATTGCCAGCAGCATATTTTCTATGGCGGCGGAATAATCCTGAATGTAATAGCATCTGTCCCGATAGGCAATGATTTTTTTCGCCAGCACGCAAATCATGGCGGGAGCGGTTTCCCCGACGGCAGGCTGTATTACGGCATGGAGCTTTGCAAGTGTTTCCTCGTCATCCACCGCAATCAGCCTTGTGGTCTGCTTATTGCAGCCCGAGGGAGCGGCCAGCCCGGCTTCCATAATCAGCTTTAAATCTTCTCTCGGAACCTTTGTGCTTAAGTAAGGGCCTCTGTAGCTTGTTCTGCTTTTGATAAGGTCTATGGTGTTCATTTTTCCCCGTTTCCGTGCGGCTTGAAAAGACAATAAGCCGCCGCATATATTTTTAACCAGATTAGCATGACTGCTGTTTTTTGTCAAAAGCCTTTGCAGAGGGCCGGAAATTTTACAGATATTTTATTGTTAATGAGACAAGGATTCTGTATAATTAAAACAATTACGGAGTCTTTGACTCTCGCGGCAGTCGCCAAATGGACATGCAAACATGTCCGCCTGGCTCGTTGCTCGCGGAAATAAAAAACAGGAGGTCTGCTAATGGAACAGATTTACAATCCTTATTTACCGCTTACGGAATATGTACCGGACGGGGAGCCCCACGTTTTTGAAGGCCGGGTATACATATACGGCTCCCACGACAAGAGCGAGGGAACCGCTTACTGTGAGCAGGATTACGTAACGTGGTCAGCCCCGGTTGACAATCTGAAGGACTGGAGATATGAGGGCGTTATTTACCGGAAAAATCAGGACCCCTCCAATGCGGACGGGCGGATGCAGCTCTGGGCGCCTGACGTGACAAAGGGGCCGGACGGCAGGTATTACCTTTATTATTGCTTTAGCTTTTACCCGGAAATCGGCGTTGCCGTGAGCGATTCCCCGGCGGGGCCTTTTGAATTTTACGGGCATGTAAAGTATCCTGACAACCTGCACGGCGGGGCCACCTTGCGGGAATACATGCCTTTTGACCCGGCTGTCCTTACGGACGACGACGGAAGGGTCTATCTGTATTACGGATTTGCGCCCGCCTGCGAGAAGGAAATGAAGTTCCCTGAGCCTGGCGAGGAGGAGCTGGCGGCAATGTCCCCAGAGCAGCGGGCCGGCTATGAAAAGATAAGGAAAATTCAGTTTGGCGAAAACGGAATGGTGGCGGAGCTGGAGGCGGATATGCTCACCACGAAAGGCGAGCCGCACGTCAGCATACCGGGCGGACACCACACGGAGGGGACGGGCTTTGAAGGTCATGGATTTTTTGAGGCTTCCTCTATTCGGAAAATCAACGGAAAATACTATTTTGTCTATTCCAGCCATAAGAGCCATGAGCTTTGCTATGCGGTCAGCGACAGGCCGGATAAAGGCTTTGCCTATGGGGGAATCATTGTATCAAACGGAGACGTGGGGCTGAACGGACGGAAAGCGCCTGTCAACGTGCTTGGGAACAACCACGGCGGCATTGAGAAAATCGGAGAGGATTATTATATCTTTTATCACAGGCAGACCAACGGAACGGAGTTTTCCAGACAGGGCTGCGCGGAAAAAATACAAATCATGCCGGACGGAAGTATTGCGCAGGTGGAAATTACAAGCTGCGGGTTAAACGGCGGGCCTCTTAAGGCAGGCGGAATTTACCCGGCGGCCATTGCCTGTCATATTACCTGCCCGGAGACAATGGACTTTATTGACTATAACAATCCTTCCGTGAGGAGACAGACCAGAATCGTACAGAGGCAGAACCAGCCTTATATTGCGGCTGTGGCGGACGGAAGCGTGCTGGGGTACAAGTATTTTGAAGGAACCGGCGTTTCGGGAATCCTGCTGGAAATGAGAGGGGCTTTTAAGGGAAAGGTTCTGGTTTCAAAGGACGAGGAAGGGAAAGACCTCATCGGGGAAAAGACAGTGGCCGTTGAATGTAAGGACTGGCAGGTTTTCCAGATACCCTGCGACGTTTCTTTGTCTGGCTGTGCGGTTTACTTCCGCTTCTCGGGAGAGGGAGAGTGCGAGATGAAATCCTTTGGATTTGTGAATTGAGACGGGAGCCGTATGGCGGAACACTGTTTTGAGACCTGCTGTGCGCCGGCTGCGGCGCATGGCAGGTCTTACTTAATTGACTTTCAGGAGAATGATTTATGAAGAATTTCAGAACCGGAATATTACTTTTTGTGTTGGCAGGTTGTATAGGGGTAACCGGATGTGCAAAAGAGACGGAACATACGTCCGGGAACAACTCTCCTTCCAATGCCGAATCCGACGGGATTAAGTCCAAAGAAGATAAAAAGGAAGATATTTCAGAGAAAATAAGTGAGAATGACAGTCAGTTTATGAAAGACGTGGAAGAATTTGCAGACGGATTGAACTTAGACGGAATTGGCGTCCAAAATGACAGCGTTCGCGTTACAAGTTATGAGAACCAAAATAATATAGTTGATTCTTATGTGGTGCTGGAAGTTGTCCTTAATCAGGATGAGACGATTCAAAAAAAATTTACCGGACTTCACAAATATAGTATTTCAATTACCCATGGAAATCTGTTTACAGAAGACAGGGAAGGGTTTGTCATCTGTATGGGATATCATGGAAGTAATTATGGAGCTTCTGATGTTTACGCCTATGAAGTGGTAAAAAATAACGGGAAGGCTGAATTGGTGGAAAGGCTGTCTCTGCGTGATTCGGAGGGCGATAATGATTCCCGGAGAGAATCGTCATTCTGCCTTTCCTGGTTGAAAGATGAATTTGTATTTGATGGTGAAGTATATTTTATTGAAGAATTAAACCAGGATGGGATTCGGGTGCAGTTTTATGTGGATAGGGAAGTACCTGCGTATATAATATGCTGGAAAGACGATGAATGGGAAATTTTCAGGGATATAAATGAGCGCATGATACCGGAACAGTCATTTGATGTTTTTTTGGAGGACTGGGGAGAGGTGACATTTGTAACCTGCGAGCCGTATTCGAGGTTTTATGATTTTGAGGATGCCACTTTTTTTCTGGTCAGAGATAACCAGATTTTATATCGGTTTCCCTGGCAGTTTGAGGACAATAATTTGAGGGGGCATACAGGAGCAATGAGCGATGTTGGAGCAGTTTCCTTCCGGGATATCAATAACGACAAAAAGAAGGATATCATTATCATAAAATATTATGTCGTGGGGATGGGCTGGAATGGTATGAAACCGCGTCCTTTTGTCACAATCTATTTGGCAGGAGAAAATGAATTTTATCTTGCGGAGGAAATGATAGCAGATGTGGAAGAACATATAGAGGAAAAAGACAGGACTATCGAAAATATATGTAATTATTTAAAACACAAGGAGTAGTATATTACTCTTTCAAATATTCCATTCCCGAAAGAACCAGCTCATAGCTGCTATTTAATAATTGCCAATAAAAGTATCATCAATAGGAGTTGCATGATAAATGTATGAATTTTTTGGCAAATCCTTTTTGCAAAACCCCTTGACACCCGCTGTCTACAGGTGTAAACTCATATTGTCTACAAAAGTAGACTGCAGGAGGAAAATAGATGGATAAGAAAATAACAGTTTCCGATGCCGAATGGACGGTGCTTGAGGTTTTGTGGTCGGCCGGAAAGCCGCTGAATGCAACGGATATCCGAAACGGCCTTGGAGAGAGCAGAAGATGGGAGAGGACGACGGTTCTCACGCTGATTCAGCGGCTTTTAAAAAAGGGTGTGCTCAGACAGGAAAAGCGGGAGGTCTATTACTATGAACCCTGCGTAAAGCGGGAGGAGTATATCAAAGACGAGACAAAGGACTTTGTGGATAAGTTTTTCAAGGGAAGCTCCCGGAATCTGGCGGCGGCGCTTGTAAACAGCGAGGCTTTGTCGAAAAAAGAGCTCGAGGAGCTTCGCGACTATTTCAACCAGAATTGTTAGCACATTCTGTGCGGAAACGGGGAAAATATGGAACGGATTTTTTTATGTGTGTTATCCTTATCCCTCTCGGGCGCTCTGGCGGGGACGGTACTTTTGCTTATCCATCCGCTGACAAAAAAGTGGTTTTCCAGAAGATGGAATTATTATATCTGGCTGTTATTGATTGCAAGGCTGGTTCTGCCGCTTCATTTCGGAGCGGTCGGCGGTTTGCGTATACCGATGCGGTCGGCGGCATACCTGACAGTGGAACAGGGGAATGAGAAATCAGAAGGAGCGGGCGTTGCAAAGTCAGAGCTGAAAGGTGCTGACGGCGGGAAGCAGGCGGGAGCTCCCGGCCTGGAGAAAGCAGGGGGTATCAATCAGCCGGAAAAAGGAGATAAGGCCGGGCAGGCAGCCACCGCTCAAACTCCTTCTTTGTTTTCGGGGAAAGCGAGGGAAAACCGGCTTGTTTTTCCGGCGGTTCTCTGGCTTTTGGGAGCATGCGTCAGCCTTTTCCTGAAAATATGGAATTACCGGCGGTTTGCCGTCGGTGTTGGCAGGGACAGGGAAAGGCTTTCGGACAGCGGTATCATTAAGCAGGCAGAGGATACGGCGTCAAGGCTTTGCATGAAAAAGGCGCCTGATATTTATGAGAGCGGGAGAGTTTCCGGGCCGATTACCCTTGGCCTGTTTAAACCGGCGGTTATTTTGCCGAAGGAGTTTGTGGCCGGATTTTCAGAAGGAGCGGACGGCAGGAATCAGCTTTGTCTGGTGCTTCATCATGAATTTATCCACATAAAGAGGAAGGATTTGTGGTATAAGTGGCTTTATCAGGCGCTGCTTTGCGTGCACTGGTTTAATCCGGTGCTCTATCTGGCGGGGCGGAAGCTGAATGCCGACTGCGAGCTTGCCTGTGACGAGGCGGTAGTGGCCAGCCTGACAGGGGAAGGCAAAAAGGTATATGGAAATATTCTTATAAATGCAGCGGAATGGTCGGGGACGTTTCGGAGAAATATTCCTTATACCACATTGCTGGAGAGGAGGCAGGATTTGAAAGAGAGGCTGAAAGGAATTCTTCATTATAAAAAACAGAAAAAAATCGGAGTGCTGATATCCGTTTGTACGGCTTTGGGGCTTTTGTGTCTGACGGCCTGCGGGAGCGTGAGGATTTCCGGGGAGGAAACGTCTCTTGCTGATTCTGCAAAAGAGGAGTCGGAGGATGAGGGATTCTGGCAGTCAATGTTTTCCGCGTTTTCCGGGGAAGACGTCGAAAAATTTATTTTAAGCACGTCAATAGTAAATAAACACGGCAATGCTTTTAAGATGTACGACGACGATTCGCTGGTTGCAGGCGAGGATGACCATGACCTGTGGCGGGCTTATCATTATGCCGGGGGCAATGGGGTTACCGTAAGGGGATTTGTCTTAAACGGTTCCTCCACGGTTCTGGTTGCGGAAGCAGTTGAAGATATAACGTTGAAAGTGGAAACTTCCTATGAACTGGTGGACGGAAAATTTAAGACAGTCTGCATAAAGCCTGACGGAAGCGTGGAGGTAATAGACGACACGGGTGAACACGGAGTTTACGAGGTTACGCTGGAAAAGGGAAGAAATGCCATAAAAATGGTGGGGCAGGGAGCAAAGCTGAAAGAGCTTTCCATCAGCTTCCCGAAACTTAATAAGAGAGATTTTACGGCAGTCTACAATTCGGAGGAGGAAGAATATGCGGATAAAACCTTACAGGAGATTCAGGACGGAAAGGCGATAGACAGGGAGAAGATTTTTGAAGCTCTGGTCTATATGGAGGATGAGGAGGTAAGCGAGGTGCTTGCCGCTCTGCTTGAGCGGAAGGAGAGTCTGACCGCCGACGAAATGTGCGATTTGTTTATTTATTCTGACAAAGGGCTGTCCACAAAGTACCTGACGGAGGCTGTGGCAAGGGGAGATATCACGCCCGACAAAGAAATGATTGACAGTCTTATGCCCTATCTGGACGATGGCGGCCGCGGAAGCCTGCTGAACGCTCTGGGCAAAGACCTGGACTGGACAATGATTTGCGAGAGTATGCCGTTTCTGTCTGATAATGAAAGAAAGGACTGTGTTCTGCAGTATCTGGGGAACGGAAATACCATTACCTTTTCACAGTATGAGGAGGTTTCGCCGTATTTAAGCGATGATGCGACGGAGGCGATTGACAGGTATCTGGAAGGGAAATAGGGGAGCGCGGGGGACGCCCTTACAGGGGACAAATTCTTCGTCGCCGCGCTTTCGCTCTACAAAAACGCAGCGACGAAGAATTTGTCCCCTGTAAAGGCTGTTACCGGCTGGCTATAGATTAAATTCTAAAAGCATGGGGCTTGGCAGTAATTCAGATTATACATGATTTTTATTGCTGTCAGATATCTGGAGAGGATGTCAATGCACAGTTCAGGAAGAGTAATATTCTTTAAGGAAGCCTTAAAGAATATTACTCTTCCTGAACGTCCGCTCGGAATCCTTCCCCGAAAACTGACTGCAAGAAATGCACGCTTTCAAAAGAAATGCGATACCTACTGGTAATAGCATTTCTTTTTTGTTATGATAGAAATACAAAATTTTGAAATACACAAGAACAGAAGCCGCGCCAAAATCCGGCGCATCGGCGCGGCGGAAACGAGGAAAATTATGGCGTTTACGCATCTTCACGTCCACACAGAGTACAGTCTGCTGGACGGTTCCAATAAAATAAAAGAGTATGTAAAGCGGGTGAAGGAGCTTGGCATGGACAGCGCCGCCATCACCGACCACGGCGTGATGTACGGCGTCATTGATTTTTATAAGGAATGTAAGGCACAGGGAATCAAACCGATTCTGGGCTGTGAGATTTATGTTGCGCCCAATTCCCGCTTTGACAAGGAGCTTACCGGCGGCGAGGACAGGTATTACCATCTGGTTCTGCTTGCGGAAAATAATAAGGGGTACGATAACCTTGTGAAAATTGTAAGCCGGGGCTTTACGGAAGGCTATTACTACAAGCCCCGTGTGGATATGGAGCTTTTGCAGGAATGCCATGAGGGGCTGATTGCATTGTCCGCCTGTCTTGCCGGGGAGGTGCAGCGTTATATTTCAAAGGGGCTTGTGGACGAGGCGAAAAAGGCGGCTCTCAGGTACCGGGACTGCTTCGGGGAGGGAAACTTTTTCCTGGAGCTCCAGGACCACGGGCTGTCCGAGCAGAAAATGGTGAACACCACCCTTTTGCAGATGAGCCGGGAGCTGGAAATCCCGCTGGTGGTGACCAACGACGTGCATTACACTTATAAGGAGGACGTGAAGCCCCACGACATTTTACTCTGTATCCAGACGGGGAAAAAGCTGGCGGACGAGGACCGGATGCGCTATGAGGGCGGCCAGTATTACGTAAAGAGCGAGGAGGAAATGAAAGAGCTCTTTCCTTATGCATGGGAGGCCGTTGAAAACACCCAGCGGATTGCGGACAGATGCAATGTTGAAATCGAGTTCGGCGTGATTAAGCTCCCTCATTTTGAAGTGCCGGAAGGGTACGACTCCTGGACTTATTTAAATAAGCTCTGTTATGACGGGCTGCACAGCCGTTACGGCGATGATGAAAACGCGCCGGCGGGGGACACGGGCCAGACCTTGAAGGAGCGTCTTGACTATGAGCTTGACGTCATAAAGACCATGGGGTATGTGGATTATTTCCTGATAGTGTGGGACTTTATCAACTACGCCAAATCAAACGGGATTATGGTGGGGCCCGGGAGAGGCTCCGCGGCGGGGAGTATTGTCTCCTATGCCCTGCGGATTACGGATATCGACCCCATAAAATACAATCTGCTCTTTGAGCGTTTCCTGAATCCCGAGCGTATTTCCATGCCGGATATTGACATTGACTTCTGTTTCGAGAGACGGCAGGAGGTGATTGACTATGTGAGCCGCAAATACGGCCCGGAAAAGGTGGTGCAGATAGTCACCTTCGGAACACTGGCGGCAAAGGGCGTGATTCGGGACGTGGGGCGCGTGATGGATTTGCCCTACGCCTATGTGGATTCCCTTGCAAAAATGATACCAAGAATCCCCAATGAACTGAACATTACTATCGACAAGGCTCTGAAGGTCAATCCCGAGCTTCGAAAGCTCTATGAGACGGACGAACAGGTAAAGGAGCTGATTGACATGAGCAAGTGTCTGGAGGGGCTTCCCAGACATGCTTCCATGCACGCCGCCGGGGTGGTGATTTGTTCCCGGCCTGCCGAGGAGCTGGTGCCCCTCTCGAGGGGAGCCGACGGCGCAATCACTACTCAGTTCACCATGACCACCATCGAGGAGTTAGGGCTCCTTAAAATGGATTTTCTGGGACTGCGGACGCTGACCGTGCTGCGGGACGCAGTAGCCCTTATCGAAAAGGACAAGGGGATTTCCATTGATATCAATCATCTGGATTTTGACGATAAAAAGGTGCTTGCGTCCATTGGAACAGGGCGCACGGACGGGATTTTCCAGCTTGAAAGCGGCGGCATGAAAAGCTTTATGAAGGAGCTCCGCCCGGAGAGCCTTGAGGATATCATTGCCGGGATTGCCCTTTACCGGCCGGGACCTATGGATTTCATTCCCAAGTATATCAGGGGAAAAAGCAATGCGGGAGCCATTACTTATTCCTGCCCCCAGCTTGAGCCGATTCTTGACGCCACCTACGGCTGCATTGTTTATCAGGAGCAGGTAATGCAGATTGTCCGGGACCTGGGGGGCTATACCCTTGGCCGGAGCGATTTGGTGCGCCGCGCCATGAGCAAGAAAAAGCAGTCCGTGATGGAAAAGGAGCGGGCAAACTTTATTTACGGAAATGAGGAGGAGGGGGTGCCGGGCTGTATGGCAAACGGCATTTCCGAACAGGTGGCCTCCCAGATTTACGACGATATGATGGATTTCGCCAAATACGCCTTCAACAAGTCCCATGCTGCCTGCTACGCGGTGGTGGCATACCAGACGGCGTATCTGAAATACTATTATCCGGTGGAGTTTATGGCTGCGCTTATGACCTCTGTGATTGACAATCCCCGGAAGGTGGCGGAGTACATCATGGTCTGCCGGAATATGGGAATCACCATTCTGCCGCCGGATATCAACCAGGGGGAGAGAGGATTTTCCGTGGACGGAAATTCCATCCGCTATGCCCTTACCGCCATTAAAAGCATCGGGCGCCCGGTAATCGATGCGGTGGTGGAGGAGCGGAGGGAAAGAGGGCTCTACACCAATCTGAAGGATTTTATCACCAGAATGGCGGATAAGGACGTCAACAAAAAGGCCATTGAGAACTTTATCAAGGCCGGCGCCTTTGACAGCCTTCCCGGCACAAGAAAACAGTTTATGAGCGCCTATGTGCAGATTATGGACAGCATTGTCCATGATAAGAAAAACAACATGGCCGGCCAGATGAGCCTTTTTGACATTGTGGACGAGGAGGAAAAGGAGGCCTACGACGTTAAGCTCCCGGATGTGGGGGAATACTCCAAGGAGATGATGCTTTCCTTTGAAAAGGAGGTGCTTGGCATTTATGTCAGCGGCCATCCTTTGGAGGAATGGGAGGAGCTGTGGAAAAAGGGAATCACCAACACCACGGCGGATTTTATGCTGGACGACGAAAACGGCGAGCCGGCGGTCAGGGATAATGCGGCGGCCACGGTGGGCGGCATGATTGCGGATAAGCGGATTAAGTATACGAAAAACGACAAGGTGATGGCATTCCTGCAGGTGGAGGACTTGCTGGGCAGTATCGAGGTGGTGGTTTTTCCCAGGGATTACGAGAGATACAGCGCAAAGCTTACGGAGGAAAACAAGGTTTTTGTGCGGGGCAGAGTGTCCCTGGAGGAGGATAAGGACGGAAAGCTTATCTGTGAGCGGATTACCTCTTTTGATGAAATTCCCAGAAAGCTGTGGATTAAGTTTCGGACAAAGGAGGAGTATGAGAAGGAAAGCATAGAGCTTTTTTCCCTGCTCTCGGATTCGGACGGAAACGACAGCGTGATTATTTATATAGAAGACCAGAAGGCAATGAAAAAACTGCCGCCGGGCAGAAATGTAAAGGCCGACGAGGAACTGTCGGGAAAGCTTGCGGCAAGATACGGGAATGACAATATCAGGATTGTGTGGGATGTGAGGAAAGAGGCATAAAAATATTGAAAATATCGGGAAATAGAGGTAAAATAAGCAGGAAAGAAAGGATGGTATCTACTTATGGCACAAGGGGCAAAAGAAATTAAAACCATTGGAATTCTGACCAGCGGCGGCGATGCGCCGGGTATGAATGCCGCTATCCGTGCGGTTGTGCGTAAGGCAATCGGCAACGGAGTGAAAGTGAAGGGAATTAAAAAGGGCTATCAGGGCCTTTTAAACGAAGAAATTGTCGATATGGAAAAGAAAGACGTTTCCGATATCATTCAAAGGGGCGGAACAATTTTAGGTACTGCCCGTTGTACGGAATTCAAGCTGCCGGAGGTGCAGGAGCGCGCGGCTGAAATCTGCAGAAAGCATGGAATTGACGGCATGGTGGTCATCGGCGGAGACGGCTCCTACCGCGGGGCGCAGGCGCTGGCAAGGCACGGGATTAACACCATCGGCCTTCCCGGAACCATTGACCTTGACATTGCATGCACGGAATATACCATCGGCTTTGACACCGCCGTGAATACGGCAATGCAGGCCATCGACAAGGTAAGAGATACATCTTCCTCTCATGAACGCTGCAATATCATTGAGGTTATGGGAAGAAACGCCGGCTACATTGCATTGTGGTGCGGCGTGGCAAACGGTGCGGAGGATATTCTTCTTCCTGAGAAATACGATTTTAAAGAGCAGAATATCATCAATAATATTATCACGAACCGTAAAAGAGGAAAGACCCACCACATCATCGTCAATGCGGAGGGAATCGGACATTCCACCTCCATGGCAAGGAGAATTGAGGCGGCTACCGGTATCGAGACGAGAGCAACCATTTTGGGCTACATGCAAAGGGGCGGCTCGCCCACCTGTAAGGACCGTTTCTATGCTTCCATCATGGGCTCCTACGCCGCGGACATTCTCTGTGAAGGAAAGAGCAACAGAGTGGTAGGGTATCAGAAAGGACAGTTTGTGGACTTTGATATTGAGGAAGCGCTGAATATGCAGAAGCAGATTCCCGAGTATCAGTATCAGGTGAGCAGGCTCCTGTCACAGTAAAAATATTTTGGAATTAAGCGCCGGCGTTTGTCGGCGTTTCCTGTATCATGCAAAACAGTAAAAGGAACAACTATGATTGAAAGCGTGTCAAATCCTAAGGTAAAGCATCTCGTCCTTCTCCGGGAAAAAAGCCGGGCAAGAAACAGGGAAGGTCTTTTTCCTGTGGAAGGAATCAAAATGTTTGCGGAGGTCCCTTATGAGAGAATAAGGGAGGTCTATGTGAGCGCATCCCTCTGGCGGCAGATGGAAGGAGCCCTCGGCGGGTGTAAGGCTGCGCAGGGAGGAAACCAGAAAGCGCAGGCAGGTACAGGAAATGCCATACCGGGCGGGCAAAGCGGCATGGCTCCTGCGCCGGCACATGCTCTGGTATGGGAAAAGCTCCTTACCTGTATGGAACGGGGAATCTATGTGGAGCAGGTGTCCGACGAGGTACTGCGAAAAGCGGCCGACACGCAGACCCCTCAGGGAATCCTTTTTGTGATGGAGCAGTTTTCGTATACCCTTGGGGAAATGCTGCAAAACGCTCTCGAAAGGCAACAAAGGGATGGCAGACCTCCCCTTTTTCTCCTTCTGGAGGATATTCAGGACCCCGGCAATCTGGGAACCATGCTGCGGACGGGCGAGGGAGCGGGTGTTTCCGGCGTGATTATGAGCAGGAAAACGGCGGACATCTATAATCCCAAAACCATCCGTTCCACCATGGGCTCGCTGTACCGGGTGCCTTTTTTGTATGTGGATGAGCTTTCGGAGGCGATTACGCTTCTGAAAGACAACGGAATAAGGGTATATGCGGCGCACTTAAAGGGAGAGCGGTATTTTGACGAGATTTCCTACAGCGGCGGCAGCGCTTTTCTTGTGGGAAACGAGGGGAACGGCCTGAAAACGGAAACCGCCGGGATGGCGGACGTGTGGCTGAAAATCCCCATGGAGGGAAAACTGGAATCGTTGAATGCCGCCGTGTCCGCGGCGCTGCTCTTATATCGGGCAGCGGGGGACTGGCGGAGCCGTAGCTGCCGCGTCGATTGAGACGGTAGCCGCCGCAGGGGCTGCTGTATGAATATTACGCTATACCATTGAAAAATATTCCTTTATATGATACAATGCTTTTAGTGACAATACGAGGAGGGCATGGTATGGGAATTTATTTAAATCCGGGAAACGACGGGTTTCAGGAGGCTGTCCGTTCGGAAATTTATGTGGACAAAACGGGATTGATTGCATATACAAACAGATATTTAAGCACAGAGCAGAAATTCATCTGCGTCAGCAGGCCCCGGCGTTTCGGAAAATCCATGGCGCTCAGGATGCTCGCTGCCTATTACAGTCTGGGGTGCGATTCAAAGAAGTTGTTTGAGGGAAAGAAGATAGAAAAGGAACCGGACTTTGCGGAGCATCTGAACCAGTATGATGTGATTTTTCTGAATATGCAGCATTTCCTGATTGGGGCAAGAAAGCAAAGTGTGACAGAGTATCTGGAACAGTCTGTTATGGAAGAAATATTGGAGAAATACGGTGATTTTATAGCAAATCCGAATGTCATACTTGCGGATGCGTTACGGAGGCTATATACGAAAACCGGCAAAAAATTTATTTTCCTGATTGACGAATGGGACTGTGTGATGCGCGAGCGGCAGGAGGCGGAAGACCTCCAAAAGCAATACCTCGACTTTCTGCGTAATCTCTTGAAAGACCAGCCCTATGTGGCCCTTGCCTATATGACGGGCATTCTTCCCATTAAGAAATACGGACAACATTCCGCGCTTAACATGTTTGCGGAATATTCCATGACGGACCAGAGCGTTTTCGAGGAATACACCGGTTTTACCGAGCCGGAGGTCAGGGAACTGTGCGAACGCTTCCGGATGGATTTCACAGAAACAAAAAACTGGTATGACGGATATAAACTGACAGAGTTCAAACATATCTATAATCCCAAATCCGTGGTGGAGGCGATGCGCCGCCATAAATTTTCAAATTACTGGACCTCCACAGAAACCTATGAGGCGCTTAAGGTATATATGGACATGGATTTTGAAGGACTTAAGGGAGATATTGTGCGGATGCTGGGGGGCGGCTGTGTCCGGGTAAATACGCGCAGTTTCCAGAACGACATGCGTACGTTTAACACCAGAGACGACGTGCTGACCCTGCTGATTCATTTAGGATACCTGGGATACGATTCCGATACAAAGGAGGCGTTTATTCCCAATAAGGAAATTATCGAGGAATTTGAAAATGCAATGAGTGTCGGCGGATGGGCAGAAATTATGCGGGTGCTGAAGGCATCTGAAAAGTTGCTTGAGGATACCCTGCGCTGCGATGAGGAGAGCGTTGCAAGAGGACTTGACGCGGCTCACATGGAGGCGGCATCGATTCTGGCTTATAATGATGAAAATTCCCTTGGCTGTGCCATCGGCCTTGCTTACTACAGCGCAAGGAAGGATTACAGGCTTATCCGTGAAATGCCGACGGGGCACGGTTTTGCAGATATTGTTTTTCTGCCGCTGCCCTCTGTAAATAAGCCCGCGCTTGTAATCGAGCTGAAATATGATAAATCCGCCGATACGGCTATAAGACAGATAAAAGAGCGGGGATATACGAAGGCTCTCGAGGGATATTCGGGTGAAATTCTTCTGGTCGGGATAAATTATGATAAGAATAACAAAAATAAACCCCACAGTTGTGTGATAGAAAAGCTGGTATAAGATGAGCAGAGTATTGATAATAGAAGACGATGAAATCCTGAATGCGGGGCTGTGTTACAATCTGCAGAAAAGGGAAATTGAACCTTTTTCCGCCGGCAGCATAAAAGAGGCGCGGAGAAGCCTGTCGGGGAACACCTATGATTTGATATTATTGGACGTAAATCTGCCGGACGGAAGCGGATTTGAATTTGCCACGGAGATTTCCGCCCGGTACGACACGCCTTTTATATTTCTGACGGCCCATAATCTGGACGAGGAGATTATCGGAGGGTATCATCTGGGAGCGGATGATTACATCACAAAGCCCTTCAGTATCAAAATCGTGATGGAAAAAATACAGGCGGTGCTGCGCAGATGCGCGGGAGGCAGGGAAAGCGCCCTGTATGAATGCGGAAACCTTACCATAGATTTTGAAAACCGCATTGTCAGAAAAGGCGGGGAGATATTATCCCTTACGCCCACTGAGTTCGACCTTCTTCAATTTTTCTGCAAAAACCGCAGACAGATACTGACGAAGGAAACTCTGCTTGAGAATATATGGGACAGCAGGGGAAATTATGTGAACGAGCATACCTTGTCTTTGAACATCAGCCGCCTGCGGAATAAAATAGCGGACAGCAGGTTCGGCTACATCAAAACCATATATGGCATGGGGTATCAATGGATTGGGGCGAAGGGGGAGGAAAATGAAGCTTATTAGAGCCATGCTGCGGGCAGGAAACATTTTATTAGTGACTGCGGGGTACGCTATACTTATCCTGTCAGTGCCACAGAGCCGGGAGAGAACGGCTCTTTTTATTGTCCTTACCGGGCTGGGAATTTTAAACCTGGGCTATTTTATTTATTTCCGCAAAAGATTTATCGCCTATTCCGAGGAAATCTGCCGCAATGCCGAGAGAATTATGCGGCATGAAAAGGAGCCCTCGCAGCTTAACCGGGAAAGCCTTACCTCCAAAACCGTTATGGAGCTGGAGAAGATGGAGGACATTGCCTGGAACCGCCTGACAGAGAGCGAGCAGGGAAAGGAGCGGATGAAGCAGACCCTTTCTGAAATATCCCACCAGTTGAAAACTCCGCTTTCCAATATAAGAATGTATCACGACATGATAGCGGAGCCGGATATTACGGAGGAGGAGAAAAAAAGATTCATGGAAATCATCCGCCGCCAGCTTGAAAAGCTGGAATTTCTTCTGGACTCCCTGATGAAATCGTCGCGCCTGGAGAGTGAAATGATAAAGCTGCATATGGAAAACCGGAGGATTTTTCATACGCTGGAGCTTGCGGTGGGCGGAATTGCGAGGGAGGCTGACAGAAAGAATATCGATATTTCAGTGGACTGCGCGCCTTCCGCCATGTTTTTGCATGATGAAAAATGGACTGCCGAGGCCATTGAGAATATTCTGGACAATGCGGTGAAGTACACGGAGGAAAACGGAAAAATCAGCGTCACCGTCTCTTTGGGGGAAATGTACGCTGAAATCAGGATAAAGGATACGGGCAGGGGAATCGCGCCGGAAAATTATAATAACATTTTCAGGCGGTTTTACAGGGAAAATCCGGCTTCCTCCGGCGACGGGCTGGGGCTTGGGCTTTACATTGCCAGAAATATCATCACCCTCCAGGGCGGTTATATCGTGGTTCATTCTGTAGTGGGAGAGGGCTCCGCCTTTTCGGTATTCCTGCCGAACAGACAGGCGGCGTAATTGTTTCGGTTTTGATAAAATCCGCTCTCAAATCGAAACAGGATTGACAGAATTTCCTTTTAAAATGGAAATATAAAAAGGAAAGGGGAAATCTCACATGAATATTTTGCAGACAAAGAACCTCACGAAATATTACGGCGCGGAGCCGCTGCTGGTAAAGGCCCTTGACGGAATCAATCTGGAGATTGAGCAGGGACGCTTTACCGCCATTGTCGGCACCTCCGGTTCTGGGAAAAGCACGCTGCTCCATATGCTGGGCGGCCTGGATACGCCCACGGGCGGAAGCGTTATGGTGGACGGGCAGGAGCTTAGCGGAATGGGGAGGAACGAGCTGACGATTTTCCGCAGAAGAAAGATAGGATTTATTTTTCAGAATTATAATCTGCTGCCGAACATGACCATATATGACAATATCGTCCTGCCGGTGGAGCTGGACGGAAGAAGCGTGGATACGCAGTATTTAGAGGATATTGTAAACGCACTGGGGCTGGGCGACAAGCTGGGCAGAAAGCCCTCCGGCCTTTCCGGCGGCCAGCAGCAGCGGGCGGCCATTGCCAGAGCTCTGATTACAAAGCCCGCCATTATACTGGCGGACGAGCCTACGGGAAACCTTGACAGCTATACCAGCCAGGAGGTTATCGGTCTGTTACAGGCTGCCGGAAGGAAATTTCATCAGACCCTTGTTATGATTACCCACAACGACGAGATTGCGCAGGTGGCGGACAGGACCGTCCGTATCGAGGACGGCCGGATTGCGGAAAGCAGGTGGCAGTCATGAAGCTGGACGCAAATAACAATGGAAGAATTATTTACCGCATTGCAGGGAGCAACCTGACGGGGAAAAAAATGTACAGCATCTTTTCCGCCCTGTCAATCGCATTATCCGTCACCTTTGTGAGCGCTATGGCGCTTTTTTTGCAGGGCATACAGACGGCGGAAACGCGTATGCTGGATAATATGCAGCACGTCATGTTCACGAACGTGTCAAAGGAACAGATGGAGCAAATCAAAGGGGATGAAATGACGGAAATGCTGGTTCCCTATAAAACCTGCGGAGAGAGCTTCCAGCTGGAAGGGGTTAAATACGGCTTATATTATATGGAAAGCAGAGCACAGGGAATACAGACCTATGTGCCGGCGCAGGGGAGGGAACCGGAAAAATACAACGAGATTGTTGCGGACAGGGGCTTTCTTGAAAAAACAGGGCAGGAGTGCCAAATCGGCGGCAGGGTATCTCTGCAGGTGAAAGACGCGCAGGAGGAATTTGTGCTCTGCGGTTTTACGGACAGACAGTATGAAACCTCCGTCAGCCCCGTCTATGTGTCCGCGGAATATGCGGATAAGAGCCCGTTAATGAAGGATATCGGGTATACGGCTCTGGTGCGGATAAAGGAAGCTTCTTATATGGAAAGCTCCGCCTTTGAAACTACCGTTTACCAGATGGCGCTGGATTATGGGATAAAGCGGGAAAACGTCAACATCAACGGGAAATTTGAGGAATCCCTGAATGCCGGAAACAGCAGGACTCCTGCGATGATTTTCGTGTCCCTGTTTATTGCGGCGGCCTGCGCTCTTGTGGTTTACAGCATCTTTTATCTCTCTGTGACGTCGCGGACCCGGCAGATTGGGCAGCTTCAGACCATCGGGATGACGCAGAAACAAATAAAGAAGATGGTGCGCCGGGAGGGCTTTCTCTTAAGCGCGTTCTCCGTTCCGGCAGGCCTGATTGCGGGAGGTATGATTGCATACTTTCTGGAGCCGGAGGGCTGGAGCCTTCCTAAAGCCCTTCTGACTGCAGTTATCGCGGGGATTTTTGGCTTCCTCGTCGTACAGATATCTGTGGGAAAGCCGGCGGCCCTTGCAGCAAAGGTTACCCCCATAGAAGCGGCGAGAAATGCCGGTACAGAGGGCAATGCAAAGGAAGGAGCCTTTAAGCACAGAAAGCTGACCGCCTTTGTGATGGCAAAGACAGCCCGGGCGAACCCCAAAAAGAGAAGCCTCATGACAATGTCCCTCACCTTCGGAGGAATTGTTTTTATGATTGCAGCCTCTTATATGTATGCCTGGGACGAGTACGCCTACTCAAGGTCGGGGGAGTTTGAGGATATGGAATATAAAATTTCCTATCTCTATAACGCCCATAATCCATCCCCTTATGGAACGAGCCGGATGCAGCTTACAGGAAATTTAAGCGAAGCGCTGAAAGAGGAACTGCAAAGCCTCCCTTACGTGGAATCGGTAAGGGAAGTACACGGCGTATTCGGAAACATTGAACATCAGGGAGCCACCTGGACGGAAAAGTTTGGCCGCCTGACAAAAGACTCTGACGATATCTTTGCCATGGAAACAAACGGAAACAGCAGCTATGAATACCTGACAGCGCATGACGGAATTCTTATCACGAACAGCGAATTTTCCGCCAGGATAAACGGCGTCACCTTCAGGCCCGGCGATAAGCTGACGCTGAACTGGTTTGACGGGCAGGAGCATTCCGCAGAGCTTGAGATAGCGGCAGTAACGCCCTCTATGGCCGGAAATAACGAGTGCGGTTTCTTTATGACGGATAAAACAATGGAAAAGCTCTGGGGGGACATGAACACCGTCAGCGCTCTGAAAATTTCCGCCGTAGAATATGAAACCAGAGGGGAGCAGACGGAAAGCGAAATCCGAAAACTCATAGAGCCGTATCAGGATTTGCAGCTTGCGACTCTGCGGGAGAAGATAATCGACGACGCCGCAAGCGTGAGCAAGGTTAAAATGCAGATTTACGGAATTTCCGCGTTCCTTATCCTCTTTAGCATTTTAAATCTGATAAATATGACCATTGGAAATATTTCCGCACAAAAACGGGAGCTTTCCATGTTAGAGTCGGTGGGCATGGAGGAGCGGCAGATGAGAAGCATGCTGCTTTGGGAAAGCATTCAGTTTGTTTCCCCGGCCATACTCTTAACGCTCACCGCCGGCAGCGCGGCGGGATACGGTTTTGTAATTGGCTTAAAGAAAATCGCGGATTACCTGGACTACAGATTTCCCTTAATTCCGGGCATTCTGTATGCCGCCGGGGTGATTGCGGTGCCGGTGATAATTTCCGTTATCAGCCTGAAGGCCCAGAGCAAAATCTCCCTGGTGGAAAGAATCAGGTATACGGATTAACTGAAATCAGCTGGCTTTGCCGGCAGAACTCGTCGATGCTTTTTGCGTGGGCTGCCAGCTTAAGCTGGCTTTGCAGGACGGAAGTATCTGTCTGGCTGAAAATATCTTTTTTTACGTCCTCCGGTACGGGGCCGAGCTCTGCTAATAAATCGATAATAGACTCGGCTTTTCCTTTAATAATGCTTTCTTCTATCAGGTCATCAAGGGCTTTACACATTTTTCTGCTTTCTCCTTTTCGTTTGTCTCTGGTCTTTATAAGGCTTTTTATGCTTTTGGCATCAATCATGCTGTCAAGGACATGCCAGCTTTCGTCGTCCATCTTCCAGTGGCTTTCATTTTCTCGGATATAGTTTATAAAGTCGTCTTTCCTGTTCCTTTTCTGGTATAATTCAAAAAGAGGACGAAGCTCTGTACGGAAGTATTCAAAATGTTTATAACTGGAGAGGTCAAGAAAATGCAGAGGATATTTTGGAATCAGCTTTTTAAATTCCGCTTCTGTCTGCGTATCTTTCCAGCGAATCATCTCGTGGAGGCTTTTAGCCCCGTTCCATTCCTTCTCCCCGAAGTATACCACAAGCGTAACCGCCGGCAGCAGAAAATCCTTTTTTCTGAATTTGTACAGATATTCTCCGGCATCCTTATAAACGGCGTCAAGACCGTCTTTCTTTTCGGCATTGCAGTATATTTTGTATGCCCGTTCATTTCTACGGGCAATTTCTTTTATCTGCCTGTCGTACTCAAGAGCCTCCTGAATCATGATGCGGGCGGGCATGGCATAGTCGGTTTCCTCCTGATTTTCCAGCGCCAGTATGGCAAACTTCTGCCCGCTGCGGCTCTGCATCATGACAAAATCGCCGGTTCTGGAAAGAACGGCATTTTTGTCTGCTTTGGAATAAACCGGAGTGATTTCCTGCAGGTCTTCCGCCCTGATAATCTGCTTCCCATGGAATACGCCGGCATTCCACAAATCGGCATACCGGACGGTATCCCTGAAATAGGTTTTAAGTACAATGTCTTTGGTTCCCATACGACCTCCTTTATTCCCGCGAGCAATGAGTCAAGCGGATGCGGAGCATCCATTTGACGAATGCCGCGAGGGTCAATACCCCGCAGCTCTGCTGCGTTGCAAGTTTGATGCCCCGTCAGCTTGCTGCGGGGTATTTGACTCAGGAGATACAAAACCTGCAAGGGGTATTACAAATCTCCTGCTTTTCTTTTTGTTACAATAAGCTGGTTCGCGAAGCGTAGCAGCGTTTGTTACAATAAGCTGGCTGCGAAGCGCGGCAGCGTTTTGTTGGAATAAAAGCATAGATTTGTAACTATCGATTAAATAACCGCAGATTTCGCCGGACGCATGGAACTGTCAGTGCCGTTCAATGTTTTAACGATGAGATTTATAATAGAATTTTAAATATATGCTTTAAATGAAGTATAACACTTAATTTACTGTTTGTCATGCGAAAATTTGCTTTTATTTCTAAAAAAATACTAAACAAAACCGGCTTCCATATGCTTTTGCGCTAAAAACTTGACATACCTGACGTAATTTGGTAATATAAGATTCACACCGATGTAATAATTCTGTAATATATGTAATAGATATTTTATATGTGGCAATAAATTGTTGTTTCAAATTTATATTTTATATAGATAATACAGAGTATATGGAGGTAGTGAAATGAAACCCAGAAAGTTATTGTCGGCAGCGTTATTTCTTTTTGTTTTCGCGTCGGCAGCAATAACCGTTCAGGCAAATGATAAGGAAGGCTACAATTTTCTGAGTGTGGGTGTAGCCGAGGTGTTGGACCCCAGCGCACTCAGTAGCGAGGGGACTGTGGAAACGGCAGAGGAAACGCTTAATATCGACGAGAAATTTGAGGCGGAAAAGGAACGGATGGAGCAGGAGCTGACCATGGCGAATGTGCAGAACGCTTTGAACGTCCGGGGACAGGCCGACGAGGACTCTGAAAAAGTAGGCGTATTATACAGGGACTGCGGCGGCACGATTTTGGAACGCCGGGACGGATGGACGAAGCTGAAATCCGGCAATGTAATCGGCTGGGCAAAGGATGAGTATCTTCTCTTTGGCGAGGACGCCAAGAGCATGGCGGAGGATGTGGGAAACTGGATTGTGACGCTGGACGTGGAAGCGGTCCGTGTCAGAATGGAGCCCGACGAGAATGCGGAGGTTTACGGTCTTTTGGCCTACGAGGATTCCGTGGAATTTATCGACACCGTGAAGGAAGGCTGGATTAGTGTGGACTTTAACGGCGATGTGGGATATGTGAATTCCGAGTACGTGAACGTGAGGTTCCACATTGACGAAGGCGAAACCATGGAGGTCATCAAGGCCAGGGAACGTGAGGAGGAAGAACGGAAAAAGAAAGCGGAGGAGGAAGCCCGCAAGGCAAACCGCGGAGCCGTGGCGGCGGACGCCGACGAGGTAAGGCTTTTAGGCGCGCTGATTTACTGCGAGGCCGGCAATCAGCCCTATGAGGGCATGGTGGCTGTGGGAGCTGTAGTGATGAACAGAGTAAAAAGCGGCGCTTACCCCAACACCATTCATTCCGTTATCTACGCTTCCGGTCAGTTTACGCCGGCGCTTACCGGAAAAGTGGCGAGAGTATATGCGGGGAATGTCCCCGACGCGTGTCTCCAGGCAGCACAGGCGGCAATTAACGGAGAGACTACCGTGGGCGGCGCTACCCACTTCAGGCGGGCAGGCGCAAGAGAGGGATATGTGATTGGGAGTCATGTGTTCTGGTAAAATTTAAGATAAAAGTGATGGAAGCCCTGCCGGGATAGCTTTCGGCGGGGCTTTTGCAATGGGCGGCTGAAGCGGACGCTCAAAGAAAAAGCCGTAGCCTTCGTCGCCGCGCTCTCGCTCTATAAAAACGTAGCAGTACTAAACTCGGCCCGCGAGCCGCTGCGCATCTCGCGGCCTCGTTAAGTACTGACGTTTTTATAAGGGCTCTTAAGGATACGGCTTTTTCTTTGAGCTGTTTCCAGACTGCTCCATGTACAAACTCTGTTGAAACATATTTGTTTATGTAATTATTTAAATAGTTTATTGTTGTATATCGCTTTTTAGCAGCTAAATTATCGCAATACATCCTTCCAGGCGTGGCTTTATATACATACAATTGTTTCCGGTTGCCTGATTCCCTTTTGTGTAGTAAAATATTTCTAAACAGCTGTATGCTGCTTAAGAAGGAGGGGCAATATGAATCTTACAACGATTTGGCTTGTTGTTTTTGTTGCCTGCATTGCTATTGAAATCATTACTATGGGCCTTACTACCATCTGGTTTGCCGGAGGCGCGCTGGTTGCGGCAATCGGGGCGGCAATGGGAGCGCCCATATGGCTGCAGGCGGTTTTCTTCGGGGCGGTATCCCTTGTACTGCTTTATTTCACCCGACCTGTGGCCGTGAAATATTTCAACAAGGACAGGGTAAAAACCAACGCGGAGAGCCTTGTGGGAAAACAGGCCATTGTAATCAGCGAGATAGATAATCTGCAGGGAATCGGACAGGTGAGCGTTAACGGACAGGAGTGGAGCGCCAGAACAGTTGAGGAGGGCGTTACCCTTGAGACGGGAAGCGTTGTGATTGTCCGCGCTATCAGTGGAGTAAAGCTGATGGTGGAGGAAAAGCGCTGACGGATTTTATCGCAGGCAATGCGCCGGGCGGACGCGTCAAAAGACAGCGCGCCGCAGAGAGCGGTTCATGGGAGAAATCCCCCAAATAGTCGGGTTTGCGTCAGTACTGCATCCGCAGGTCCGGGCGTTAAAAAGCAGTACAGAAAAGAGGAAAAAATATGGAATGGGTTTTACTTGTACTTGTGATTGTAGTCCTTTTGGTAGTGGCGTCCTGCATTAAAATTGTTCCGCAGGCATCCGCCTATGTAGTTGAGCGTCTGGGCGCTTATCAGGGAACATGGTCGGTGGGACTCCACTTTAAAATGCCGATTCTCGACAAGGTGGCAAAGAGAATCAACTTAAAGGAACAGGTGGTGGACTTTGCGCCCCAGCCGGTGATTACCAAGGATAACGTTACCATGCGGATTGATACGGTAGTGTTTTTCCAGATTACAGACCCGAAGATGTTTGCCTACGGCGTGGAAAATCCCATCATGGCAATTGAAAATCTGACGGCCACTACCCTTCGTAACATTATCGGCGATTTGGAACTTGACCAGACACTTACCTCCAGAGAAACCATCAACACCAAGATGCGCGCGTCCCTTGACGAGGCCACGGACCCCTGGGGAATCAAGGTAAACAGAGTGGAGCTTAAGAACATTATCCCGCCCGCCGAAATTCAGAACGCAATGGAGCGTCAGATGAAAGCGGAGCGTGAGAGAAGGGAAGCCGTTACCCGTGCAGAGGGCGAGAAGAAAGCAAACGTTACCGTTGCCGAGGGTAAAAAGGCGGCGCTTATTCTGGAAGCGGAGGCGGAAAAGCAGTCCGCGATTTTGCGTGCGGAAGCGCAGAAGGAAAAGATGATTCGCGAGGCGGAAGGCGAGGCGGAAGCAATCCTCAAGGTACAGCAGGCCACGGCGGACGGTATCAAGATGCTCCGCGAGGCAGGGGCCGACGAATCGGTGCTTCGCCTTAAGAGCCTGGAGGCATTTGAGAAAGCGGCGGACGGCAAGGCCACCAAGATTATTATTCCCTCGGAGATTCAGGGAATGGCAGGACTGGCGTCCTCTTTGAAGGAACTGATGACAGATAAATAAATATTCCGCATTAAAAGAACTCTCGCGGAATTGGAACAGGACGTGAATTAATTATGAATTTAAAGGGACGAAGCTTTTTAAAGCTCCTTGATTTTACCCCGGAGGAAATCTTATATCTCATCGATTTGGCGGCGGACTTCAAGGACAAAAAGAAAAAAGGAATTCTTACAAAGGAGCTCCATCAGGGCAAAAACGTGGCGCTGATTTTTGAAAAGACCAGCACCAGAACCCGCTGCTCCTTTGAGGTGGCGGCCCATGATTTGGGAATGGGCACCACATATTTAGACCCTTCGGGCTCTCAGATTGGCAAGAAGGAAAGCATTGCGGACACAGCCAGGGTGCTTGGCAGCATTTATGAGGGTATCGAGTACCGGGGCTTTGAACAGGAGATTGTGGAGGAGCTGGCAAAGTACGCCGGCGTTCCGGTGTGGAACGGGCTTACCAACGAATTTCACCCCACTCAGATGCTGGCGGACGTGCTCACCATCAGGGAAAAGCTGGGGCGCATTAAAGGCGTAAAGCTCGCCTATATGGGAGACGCCCGCTACAACATGGGCAATTCCCTGATGGTGGTATGCGCAAAGCTGGGAATGCATTTCACGGCATGCACCAGCGCAAAATATTTTCCTGAAAAGGCGCTTGTGGACGAGTGCAGAGCTATTGCGGAAAAGACAGGAGCGACGATTACCCTCACGGAGGACGCCATGGCGGGAACAAAGGACGCCGACGTGATTTACACGGATGTGTGGGTGTCCATGGGTGAGCCGGAGAATGTCTGGGAGGAGAGAATCAGGGAGCTGACTCCTTATCAGGTAAATAAAAAGATAATGGATAATGCCGGGGAAGGGGCGATTTTCATGCATTGTCTTCCGGCTTTCCATGATTTGAAAACAAAGATTGGAAAAGAAATGGGAGAGCGGTTCGGCATCAGCGAGATGGAAGTGACGGACGAGGTATTCGAATCCCCGGCCTCGGTGGTTTTCGAGGAAGCGGAAAACAGAATGCACACCATCAAGGCAGTAATGGCGGCCACGCTGTAGTATTTGCAGAAAAAATCAGGTGTCTGCGGACGGAGAATCGGTGCGTCCGCAGACATCCGTTGTTTGCGGAAAAGAGGAAAAGATGAGCCGGGAAACCGAAAAGGCGGAAAAGATGGTGCTCTGCGGAGCGAATGCCTATGAAAAAAAGTATTATTTCAATGAAAAATTTGCCGGGCTTCCGGAATCTGTCAAGGATGAGCTGCACATTATCTGCGTGCTTTTTACGGAGGAAATCGGAGGCATTTTTACGATTGCCTTTGAGGAGGACGGAAGCGTTTCCATGTCCACAGAGTATGCGCCGGAGGATTACCTTTACGACGAGGTGGGAAGCGGACTTCTGGTAAACGAGGTGCGGCGCAGACGGCAGGAGCTGTTTGAATCCTTAAGCCTGTACTACCGGGTGCTGATTCTCCACGAGGACGTGGGGGATTTGCTTGGGGGAGACGAGTAGGGCGCGGATATAAGGCGCGCGCCGGCTGGCGTGGAAAATTTCCGCCTTATCTGAAGAACGGAGAGATGATGGAAAAGATGATAAAAAAGCTTCGTATAGGAAACGTGGTTTTGGACAATAATCTGATATTGGCTCCCATGGCAGGTGTGACAGACCTGCCATTTCGTTTGCTGTGCCGGGAACAGGGAGCGGGACTGGTGTGTTCGGAGATGGTGAGCGCCAAGGCCATTTATTATCATAATAAAAACACGGAGGAGCTGATGGCGATTCATCCGGAGGAAATGCCCGTATCCCTGCAGCTTTTCGGTTCCGATGCGGATATCATAAGCGAGATGGCAAGGCAGATAGAGGAAAGGCCCTTTGCCATACTGGATATCAACATGGGCTGCCCGGTTCCCAAGGTGGTGAACAACGGGGAAGGCTCCGCCCTCATGAAAAATCCCAAGCTGGCAGCGGAGATTATCACAAAGACGGTGAAAGCCGTTAAAAAGCCTGTCACCATAAAAATCCGCAAGGGCTTTGACGAAAGCCATGTGAACGCCGTGGAAATCGCCAGAATCGCGGAGGGCTGCGGCGCTGCCGCCGTTGCGGTTCACGGACGCACCAGAGAGCAGTACTATACGGGAGAGGCGGACTGGGAAATTATCGCAAGGGTAAAGGAGGCGGTGACAATTCCAGTGATTGGAAACGGCAACATAACGGACGGGCCGTCGGCAAGGGCAGCCTTTGAGCAGACCGGCTGCGACGGACTGATGATAGGACGGGCGGCAAGAGGCAATCCGTGGATTTTCAGGGAAATTGCGCAGTACCTTTCGGAGGAGGAAACCGGCGGTACACCAGTGCCGGGGACAGATACAGGCGGCGCTGGGAATGGGGAAATTGCCGGTGCGCCGGTGCCGGGAGCGGATTTTGTCCCATGCATGCCGGATAAAACCAGGAATACAACGCCGGAAAAAACCGCCGCCGAGGTATGTGAAACCATCCTCCGCCATGCCAGAATGGAATTTGAAATCAAAGGAGAATATACGGCGGTAAGGGAAATGCGCAAGCACATTGCCTGGTATACGGCGGGATACCCTAATTCGGCGGCGCTGCGAAGGAGGGTCAATGAAATCGAATCCTTTGCGGAGCTGAAAAGCACAGTGGGGGAGATATTCAGGGCTTACTGAATTTGTGGAATAGGGCCGGGGCCGGCAGCATATGTTTTTCCATGGAAGCTAATTATTTAAATTTATTTTACGCGGGAATTTTATACGGACAGTATTCAGAGACGGGAAAAAAGCTGGCGTCAACCGGCCTTTCAGTAAAAAAGCTGGGGCGGGAATTTCCCTACCTTCTTGGTAAGGGGCGGGGAGCGGCGGGGAGAATGCTGATTTATTACGCGCTTCTTCCGCAGTACAGTAAAAAAGCGCGGCTTTCAGGAAAGCCTGTAGGGTGGAAAAGGGATACCGCAATAAAAATGCTGGAAAGAGCCGAACAAAGGGCGGCGGTGGAATGGGGCTGCCGGGAGCAGATGATGGCACCGGAGCTTGGAGGAACCCTTACCCGGATACCGTTAGAGCTGCTTGCCGTCTGCCTTTATCGCCAGAGGCCCTTTGACAGGCTCTGTATTTCTCTGCCGGAGGATGCGGGGGAGTACGACCTGGAGCAGGCGCTGGAGCTGATGACGCCGTATCTGCCGAGAATGCGGCAGGTGGTGCTTGCAGGAGGGGAAAGCCCGATGGCGGAAAGGCTGGAGACTTACCTTTATGAGGAATTTGGCATTATTTTAATGAGAGAAGCAAAAACGCCGCGGGGCCTGCCGTGGGTCGATTTGCGCGAGGAGGAGGATTCTTTGGGGGGAGATATTGGAGAGGCCGCAGGAGGCGCCGCCGGGAAATCGGGCGCAGGTTCCGGCACCGGCGTCCTTGGGAAACCTGGCGGAAGTTTTGGCAAAGGAGCCGCTGGGAAATCAGGCGCAGGTTCTACCGCCGGCGTGGGTGGGAAATCAGGCGTAGGAGCCGACCCGGGCGGCAATGGAAATTCCAGGCGGATAAGCCGTATGGAAGCGTTGAAATTCCTTGACACTGTAGTAAAAAATGGTTATAATACCGTAAGTTAATTCCAGCTAAGATAGCAAAGATGGAGAGGCAGGAAGATTGAAAATTAAAATTTTCAATCCAAAGAGTTTGTGTTTGCAAAGCACCCACAAACTCCATTATGCGCACGGTCTCAGCAAAGCTGAGTCCAAGAAAGCAGCGTAGAAATGAGGTGGAAAAATGGAAGAAAAAAAACATATACTTACTTATGAAGGACTGAGAAAGTATGAGGACGAGCTTCACGACCTGAAAGTGGTAAAAAGGCAGGAAGTAGCGCAGAAAATCAAAGAGGCCAGAGAGCAGGGCGACCTGTCCGAAAATGCGGAATATGACGCAGCCAAGGATGAGCAGCGTGATATCGAAGCAAGAATTGAAGAACTGGAAAAGATTTTAAAGAATGCGGAAGTCGTGGTTGAGGACGAGGTGGATTTGGATACCATCAATATCGGATGCTGCGTGAAAATTCATGATTTTGAATATGACGAGGATTTGGAATATAAGATTGTAGGCTCCACCGAGGCCAACAGCCTGAAAGGGAAAATTTCAAACGAATCTCCTGTGGGAAAGGCTCTTATCGGCAAAAAAACAGGCGACATTGTTGAAGTGGAAACCCAGGCGGGCGTATTAAAATACGAGGTTCTTGAGATTCAGCGTTCCAATTGACAAAATTCACATAAAAAGTCACATACTGCACAGCCGGCGGCGTTATAAGCGGACGCCTGCTTTTGGCGGCGGGGACTGACTGATAAGGAGTAGAAAAGTGCCGGAACAACAGAGAAGTAACCAACAGACAAATAATGCGGGCAAGGAACAGGA
Organism: uncultured Lachnospiraceae bacterium; assembly: GCA_910577275.1. Classification (GTDB taxonomy): domain Bacteria; phylum Bacillota; class Clostridia; order Lachnospirales; family Lachnospiraceae; genus Suilimivivens. The sequence continues at coordinate 1,728 of CAJTMW010000015.1, read as the reverse complement.
TATCGGGCAGCTTTTGAAAATCAAAAGGGAAAAGCTTGCCGCCCTTCAGGAAGCGGGCAAAGACCCTTTTAAAATCACGAAATATGATGTGACTGCCCACAGCAGGGATATCAGGGATAACTATGAGGAAATGGAAGGCAAAAACGTCTCCATTGCAGGCCGGATTATGCAGAAACGCGTGATGGGCAAGGCATCCTTCTGCAATATTCAGGATTTGAAGGGAAATATTCAGTGCTATGTGGCGCGGGACAGCATTGGCGAGGAGTCCTATGCCGATTTTAAGAAGTATGACGTGGGCGATATCGTGGGAATCACCGGCGAGGTGTTCAAGACCAAAACAGAGGAAATTTCCGTGCACGCCGCAAGCGTCACCCTTCTTTCCAAGAGCCTGCAGATACTTCCCGAGAAATATCACGGCCTGACAAACACGGATATCCGCTATCGCCAGAGATACACGGACTTGATTATGAATGAGGAAGTAAAGGAGACCTTTGTGAAAAGGTCAAAGATTATTTCCGCCATCAGAAGATACCTGGACGGACAGGGCTTTATGGAGGTGGAGACTCCCATGCTGGTGTCCAACGCCGGAGGCGCTGCCGCAAGACCGTTCGAGACTCATTTCAACGCATTGGACGAGGATGTCAAGCTGCGTATTTCGCTGGAGCTGTATTTAAAGAGACTGATTGTGGGCGGAATGGAGCGCGTTTATGAAATCGGACGCGTGTTCAGAAACGAGGGACTGGATACCAGACATAACCCGGAGTTTACCCTGATGGAGCTGTATCAGGCGTATACCGATTATAACGGTATGATGGACCTGACGGAAAACATGTTCCGAAGCGTGGCGCAGGAGGTCTGCGGAACCACAACTGTTCCCTACGGCGAGCATATGATTGATTTGGGAAAGCCCTTTGAAAGAATGACCATGATTGACGCGGTAAAGAAATATGCGGGCGTTGATTTTGACGAGATAAAGGACACCGCAGAGGCGAAAAAAATTGCGGACGAAAAGGAAGTCCACTACGAGGCGCGCCATACCAAAGGCGATATCCTCAATTTATTCTTTGAGGAATTCGTGGAGGAGCATCTGGTGCAGCCCACCTTTATCATGGACCATCCGGTTGAAATTTCACCGCTCACCAAGAGAAAGCCGGACAAGCCGGATTATGTGGAGCGTTTCGAGTTGTTTATTACAGGGCGCGAAATGTGCAACGCCTATTCCGAGCTGAACGACCCCATCGACCAGCGGGAACGTTTCAAGGCGCAGGAAGCGCTGATTGCCCAGGGCGACGAGGAGGCAAATCACACGGACGAGGATTTCCTGAATGCGCTGGAGATTGGTATGCCCCCCACCGGCGGGATTGGGTATGGAATTGACAGACTGGTGATGCTGCTCACAAATTCGCCTGCGATAAGGGACGTGCTGCTGTTCCCGACGATGAAAACGCTTGGCAAAGAAAACCAGTAAAATCAAGGGTTTGCGGTACTTGGACTTGTAAACTACAACAAATTTACAACAATTTTACAACGCATAACAAAGAATGATGAGCGTTAATGAATAGTTGTACTCATAAATCCAATTCAATATTTTGTACGATAAGGACATTTTTCTAAAAGAAAATTTTAGGGAAGTGTCCTTTTGTTATGGTCAAAACAAAATAAGAAATGGAGGAAATGAACATGGGTAATACAGCGTTAGGAGCAGAGAAAGCGATTATTTTTATCAGC
>CAJTMW010000014.1:113823-118234 GCA_910577275.1 uncultured Lachnospiraceae bacterium | reverse complement strand
AATATAATATATTTTTTTATATATAAGGTTTTTAAACTGAAGTTGTCTGATGCCCAGTGGGAGAGTATTTTGCAATTTGCGAAATTCGGACTGGTAGGCATACTGAACAACCTGATTTGCTATGTTACATATTTAATTCTGATAACCCTTAAGATGCACTATACTCCCGCTAATATAATAGGGTTTTCAATAAGCGTCTTCAATTCCTACTATTGGAATAATAAATACGTGTTTGCTACAGATGGGAAGCGGATATGGTGGAAGACATTTATTAAGACCTATATTTCATACGCAGGTACAGGGATTTTACTTAGCAACATCCTGTTGGCATTATGGATAGAGGTATTCCATATACCAGAGTTCATTGGGCCTATAATTAATCTGGTATTCACAATACCGGTCAATTATTTGGTGAATAAGCTGTGGGCTTATAAGAAATAATTTTTTAAAATAAAGTATGTATTTTTTAATAATTTAAAGAAAAAGCTGAAAAATAGATGAAGTATTATTGCAAAAGAGGAAACAAAATGAACACATCATTAAAAAAAGCAATGCTTAGATATGCCCCAGGTCTATTTCTGCTATTCTTTTACGCCATTTTCCACATTGCCTTAACTCCCGATTATTGGGACGACGCTTCCTACAGGAATGCCCTGAAAAATTCCAATTATAATTTGTTATTATTTTTATACAGAGGATATATGTTGCAGACATCCCGAACTACTATAGAGCTGGTTATTGGTATATTGAGCCTGCTCCCGCATGCTGTCTGGAAGATATTAGATTTGCTGATGATTCTGTTGTTATACAAGGATATCGAATGGCTTCAAATACATATTTTTAAAATTACAGATTCGAAGTCAAAATGGGCTGTGTCATTTATGCTCTGTGCATTACCCTTTTCTATTATGGCATGTGCCGGTTGGATGGCAACTACTACAAACTATTTATGGGTAATAAGTTTGGGATGGTATGCAGTAGACAGAGTAATAAAGAATGTGGTATTGGGTGAAAGCCTTTCCATCAAAGAAAAAATACTGACCATTTTGGCTGTTTTATACAGTGGATGTTTTGAATCTGTAACAGTACTTATGCTTATTGGTATTATAACTGCAATTTTCTATAATAAATATCAGCATAAGAAAGTATCCGGAGTACTATGGATTATTTTGATAATTATCCTTCTGTTCTTGCTGGAAATTGTGATTTGCCCTGGCAATCAAAACAGGATGGAAAGCGATGTTGGATATTGGATGAATGATTATGCGCAAATGAATTTGTTTGACAAATTAAGAATGGGTATGGTGATGGCTTTCATGCATTTCGTATCAATCCCCAGTCCAATATTTTTTATGCTGTGCAGTTCTTGTCTGGCAGCTGCTATCGTAAAAAAAGGAACAGTTGTTCAAAAGATAACAGCCGCATGGCCTTTGGCTTTAGACATTCTCTGGACCTGCTATTTTATGGTGAATTATCTGCTCGGAAATAAGACAATGACTTATCAGGTTCCAAACTCATTGCTTTCCGGTGGAACGGATATGATTGAGCAAATAACAATGTTGATAACAATTGGCATTTGGTTTGCTTCTCTGCTATATTCTTTATATTGGATATTTGAAACAAAAAAAGATTTTTACCTGTGCCTGGCTATACTTTTGATTGGCTGTCTGCCAGAAGTGATTGTGGGCATGAGCGCAACGGTAGTCAACTCCATGCTCCGTACAGTTATTTATCTGTATTTATGCATGGTTCTGCTAATCCTGTGCTTATGGAAAGAAATTTCAGCACTTTGGATACGATATAAATGGTTTCGAGTTACAGTTATCTTTATATTGGTATGCAGTATCGGATTAAATGCATTGCAAATGATAAGGCATATTGTAATATATGGGTAAAATCTCGTATTTTAAATATAATTATTTGACAGGCAGAAAATATTTTACATTTGCAATAGCATTTTTATGTATTGTTTTCCCGGTGTATACTGCGCGAATGCTCGTTTCACACAGAAATGCGCTATATTTTGTTTACAAATTAATTATAATTCAAATAATTGAAGAGCAAAATCAACAAGCTTTTCAAATAAAACTCCGGAAATATAACCTAACTTTCGAAAAAAATTTTCAACATATATTCTTTTCGAGTCACTTGTCAATTGTTTTCGTTTCCAATATGCCTCTTGACATAAATCCAATTCTTCTGCGCATAATTCACAAAGCTCAATTATATCTTCAACAGATTTTTCTACTTCAGTTGCTTGAAAAGTATGACCACAAGAACAATGATAGGTAGAATCCCAAATATTCCAATTTTTATTGCATTTGCGACAGTGGACATTATTATTGCTTGGGTCTATTTCAAGTAGTCCACCACATTCTGTATGAAAAGAATTATCCTCTTTTTCATTACATTGACTACAAACAGGAAAAGGAAGTGGAATATACATAGTTAATACCTCTTTTGACGAATTTTTCTTCTCAACTCAGCTTCTTTACGAGCGTGTTCCCGACCATCCCTCCAACCCTCATGTATACTTATCGTGACATCTTTCCAGAACTCTTCAAAACTCTGTAGTTTATAACCAAAGTTAGCAAAAATAATTCTAAGAGCATCATAAATCCATTCTTTAAAAGATTCGTCAGACAATTCCTCACGCTTTTTTTTAGCATTTTCATGCTCAAGTATATCCTTAAGCATTTCCTGTACTTCGGGGTCTGTAGCAGATATCTCCATGATAATCTCCTCTTAATAGTGCAACTATAAGTTCTCTAAAAGATTTTTATTTATTTGGAAGTTTTCTGTAATGATTTTACGTAATCAAAGTATTCTTTTTGCATCAATAAAGTCGGGTCTGCAACATCGGCCATAGAATTTAATACCCATCGTCTTTCCTTTGGAAGGGTTTCAATCATAGCTGTCATTAACTGGCTGAGTCTAAAACGAGTTTTTGCGGAATAGGTTATAATAGGTCCATGCCACTTTGGCATAATTTGCTGAATTTTTTCACGTATATATAACTCTAATTCTGCAATATTTTTACGTTGCTCTGGACTCGGAGTATTTAATTTTGTATTCCATGCAAATTCACCTGGCGAAATAGCATCTGCTTTATTAATAGCAAACATTAGTTTTTCTTGAAATTCATTTCCGAGATATTGTATCAAACTTTGCAAGGCCTCTTGCATTGGAGTCATGGAGCGATCACCTGTGTGAAAGGTCCAAATAGCAATATCTACAATTGGAAGAACTTTTCGATAGGTTTCAAAGTGCTGCCTGTCTGAATATATATCTTCTCCTAAGCCCGGCATATCATATATAATTACACTTCCTTTTGAACCGGTATATTTTGAAACATCACCAATTATAGGGGCTTCTTTTTGAGTACAAGCGCGAATATTACTCGTCGGCTGGCCGGCATTAAACAGGGCATTTAATGTAGTTGATTTACCAACACCTGTAAATCCAATTATTGCAATTTTCGGTAAAGGAACATTATTAATATCATTTTTCAAATTTTGAGTAATTAATTCAATGTCTTTTTTTGAGGCTCCCTGCTGCAGTAATTGGTTTCGAAGTACTTTTTCGGCTTCTAAAATTTTTTTTGATTTATCAAATAAGCCCATTTATATTTTCTCCTTATTAGGTGTTAATTTTAGAAAAAATTTCTTCCTTAAAAATTTAGTTTTGACAATAAAAAAATTAATCCCGATGATGCAACATTACTTAGCACATTATTCATAAAACTTTCCCTGTTTCTTTTTAAAAATCCTTTTAATCCTATTTCATCTTTTTTTTCAATATATTGAAGGCTTTCTTTTGCTATCAAATAAGATTCTTCTTCTTTGGACAGTTGTCCTATCCGCATGGATATAAAATTCTGTAGTTCCGTCCAATCCTGCTCCTCTAATATATGTTCGTTTTTCGAATTATTTATCCACATCGTATTGGTATCGCCAAACTGTCCATTTACAACTGTCATATTTCCGTTTAGGTTAAAGTTCATTGTCTGCTCCCCGTAATCATCATATTATTACTTTCACCTAGTTGTAGCGCCTCTATTTTGCAGTTATCCATATTCACCGAGTATCCAACGCCTGAATTTAGGCAATTAATTATTACATCCATGATTTCAATAGTAAAACCATGATTTTTACTATATAAATATATATCTTGTCCAGAGTTTAAGTTTAATTTTAAAAACTCTCCCAGCTCTTGATTATACTGATATATTCTATATACAAGCCATGCACCTATTGCGGCTAAGGGTAATCCCACAATAGCACCAACACCGGTGATTGTTAATACAATTCCCGCACCAATCATAATTAACAAGCTTTTATCATAAGCCTTTTTTTCTTCGTTAACAACACTGACTCTGGATATATTGCTTAATGGAATAAGAGTTTCGTTA
>CAJTMW010000014.1:0-113813 GCA_910577275.1 uncultured Lachnospiraceae bacterium | reverse complement strand
TTTGATTGATTTTTAATTCCTTTGTAATTATTTTTTCTTCTTGGCTGTTGCCGATATTTATCTTTGGTATATTCATAGTATCCCTCTCTTAAGTTTAGATTTTATAATATTTTTTATATATAGTACAGTTCAAAACTCTTTAATATATATATTAACATAATTTTTCATATTTCGACAATATACTTATAGTACATAAAATTTTGACAGAAAAATGATAAGTATAGGAAAATATTACCTATTGTTCCTAAACAATAAACTTATTAATTTAAAGTGTTTTTTGATAATAAAAATACTCCTTTTTGAGAAGAATCGCTATATCTGGATTCTTGTCAAAAAGGAGTCAAACTCATCTTATTGGAATATAATTTTCAGTTGTCTATTAATGTGGTCACGTTCCGCCATAGATAAGTTTTTATTTTTTAACTTTTTCTGAAGAGTCTTAAGCATTTTTCTGTCTTCTTCGCTGAGCTTATTACACATTTCTTTATACCATTCAATGCTTTCTTCCGCTTCTGACTTACTGTTTTCCATGTATTGCCGAAATTCTTTTTTTGAAATGTCTTTCAGCTCCTTGCCATCTTCATATATTTTATAAATTCCCCAACCAATCGCGGCGTGAAGTGTAGCTGTAGTAGCAGAATTGAAGAATGAACCTAAAATAGGAATCAGGCTTGCACCGACTTTTAGTGCCAGATTTCCCATAACAGCGCCAAGGACAACTGATGAAAAAGTTCCGATAATAATTGCTGCCTTATATTTTCTTTTCATAGATTTGCTCCTGTTCCATTTAGAATATGTCTGAGGGTGAAAAACCAAATTCGCGTATGTCGGCGGCGGCCTGTGTAGTATAATCACTGAGGAAATCTGCCCAGAAAGCTTCCGGAGCCCCTGTATCGACAAGACTGCCAATAAATCCGCCCAATCCAAGTCCTATTACTTTGCCAATTTGAGGATAGCCGAATGCTGCGCCAATTACACCTCCGAAAAAGCTTCCTACCTTCTTGCATCCTACTTTAATAATCGACATCCTCCTTTCTGGTGTTAGAGTGTTTTTTGAGTTTCCTTTAAGCAATAAAGAAGGAGAGCTGATATGGAAAAAATAAAAAAAGAAACCAGCATTAAACAACAAACAGAAATAAAGGCAAAAGATTACTACAAGTTAGTCGCTCAGCAGATTAATAATGCAATGCGTCGAAAATGGATATTTTATGAGTCAGTCAACTTTATCGAAAATTTTACAGGGAAGTACATCGATTTCCTTAACCAATGCAGTCCAAATACGTAAAGTTTAAAAAGAGGATATAGCGGATATGCTGTCAATGGACGAGCGGAATGTTATGTATGAGAGCAATATAAACACAGATGCGTCCTCTCAACTTATTTATCGTGGCGATAATCCCGTGTTCAGAGCATATCTGGGGGAATATTACTGCTATTTCTTTTCAACTATTTCTAATGAGGACAGACTCATTCCGGGGAAGTTGGAATTGAAGCCCACGCAATCCGGTAGCCGTTGTATTGCTACTATGGTTTTGGAAACTGGGAAGACAGGTGAGAACGGGAAACTTATTACAAAGTGTTATGACGGCGATATGATAATTTCCACTTCGATGAATGCAGCATATTGTACAGTGGTAAATGAGGAAATTGGGTAAATATGTTGTTTTATATTTCGTTATTCACAGATTAATTACGAGAAATTGATGTGTCATCTGGTAATAGTGCTCACTGTATCTGCTGGAGACAATCGTATCTCTACAGCGCATCGAATGTTGATTAGCAGAAAAAAATGGGGAGTATTCTTGACGACTATTTATCCGGGCAATAACATTTAAATGATTCAGATATCCTGTTAGAGCCGGAAAATGTAAAGCTTATGAGGGAAGATTTTAATATGCCGCAGTGGTTTAAAGATAATTTCGATAAATTTATATCTACTACCGCATTGCAGTATTATCGGGCACAGGAATTAATAGTAAGGGCATCGCATGCACTCAAAAAGGATAAAAATGAATTTATTTGCTTGCTAAGGAAATATTCCTCTGCGCCTAAATATACGAAAGTTAGCGCTAAAGCGGATGAATTTGTTTATGAGCTGATGAAGAAGGCGAAGAGCATATCAATACCGTAAAGTGATATAGAATTAACAACATAGTGAGATGAAATTAACTGTATAAAATATGCATAAAATTGGAGGAGGGATTTGTGTATAAAATAGATGCATTGTATAAAAATAAAAAAAGGACGGAAATTGTATTGTCAATTTTGTTACATTTGTATATAATTATTCAGTGTGGGGTTTATGATGTCTACTTAAGTGTTCGCGCCCCCTAAAACATTTCAATAATCAACAGTCCTCAAAAGAGGGCGGAGGTAATCATGGCAGAGACGCATAAAGATTCTCAGATAAAGCAAAGGGATTTCATGAATTTCCTGGAGGAATCCCTGATGGTGTGCGGCGTTTTAAAGGAGGAATACGATTTAAAGCACAGGCCTGTTTTGTTCCGTGAGTTCGGAGGTGACGGAGAGTGGGCTGACACACGAGATGAAGGCTGGGGAAAACGCTTGTTTTACGATATGTATCATAGTATACAGGCAGGTACGAAGAAACTGGAGATTACCGCTTCAGAAATCAGAGAACCGGAAAGAGTGATTCCCATTGATTCGCGCTTTCAGATTGATATGTTTGAACAGAAGATGCAGGATTGGGAAGAATTTAAAATTAAATTTGACAGTCAATTGTGTAATCTGACAAACCGTTTTGTAAATGAAGATGCTGTAGAACATTTAAAATATTGCAGCGATAATTTCTTTTTTAACAGAGAGCGTATTTGGAAACAGGAATGTGTGTTTGGTCTGAGGGATGAAGACGCTGCCGAATATTTAAATAGTTATTATGAACTCCTTGGCAGCTTTGTAACGTATTATGCTGAGCTGGAACCGGGAGAAAGAAATTCGTTAATACAGGAACTTCTATGTGCAGATGCGGTATTTGATGAAAGAACAGGTATTTATAATATAAGCTTCTGGTCGCCAATTGTTCTGGTCAAACTGCAAAAGGTGATTCAGGGGGTGGAGAAATATTATCGGCTGATAACAGACGAACAGGAAGCTGTCAGCAGGGGCATGCAGATGCTCTGTCAGCATACCTTGCTGGTTAAAGCCCAGAATATATTCAGATGGTATATGCCGGGGGAAAGGCAGGAATTATTTCGTGCGGCTATAGCTCCTTATGTAGAAAATAAAAACTATAATTTGAAGTTTCAGATTAATGCAAGGAATATTAAAACATATAACAGTTATGAGGGCATTGGGGAGCTGCGGCTGGGTGAAAAAATCATTTATGAGTATAATCTGCCCAAACGAAATAGTACTTCCGATTTTAAGGTAGCTATTATGGGAGATTTGAGCTCTCAACCGCTTGAAGAATTATATCAATATGTTACTGAGAAAATTTACAGGGATAGCAGAGTAAGGCCTGCAATAACATTTCATATCTATACTAAAAACGAGCTGGAAACAGATGCGGTTATTGACAACCGTATTAAGTATTGTGGAAAACCAGGTGAAGTGTTGCTCGAAAGGGAAAGATTGGGCAAACTGATTGATACGCATAATATTGTTTTTATTTTGGATTGCATAGAATTATATAAGTCAACAACAGCCATTATGCGGGAAAATATCGGATTTATGCGGCAGAGATACACTTTTGGGAATTATGGGGAATATTATTTAAGTAATCAAAAAGAAAATGATATCTGCGATAGTAATGCGTTGGAAGAATTATATGAGGTATTGACAGGCGAATGCTGTTATGGCCATTTGGGGAAGATAGAAAAGTATGCAAATGAACAGCTTTTGGATTTTTGTGAGAAAAGGATAAATGCGGCAAGAGAGAAAGGGGAAAAGGCTGTATATGTTTATGTATCTGATTTAAAAGCATTTGAGAATATTTATAATGATGACCAGTATTATATTCGGACAGAACGGTATAACCAAAAAGAAATAGGCATTATCAGGTATTCAACAGAAGATATTGAAATTTTGCCAATGGGAGGAAACGAAGAGAAAATACTCGTGTTTACGGCATGGCAGTTTGTCAAGTATGCAGCGTTTGATGAAAGGAGGAATCTGGCTGAAATATTAGGGGCAGATAAAGAAGACTACCTGAATTACGATAGTATTTTTATTGGAATGGATTACACAGACTGGCCCAGACAGATACAGCTTCATTATTATATTAGTGGCGACGGAGAGAACTATAATCGTTGCTTATTGGCAATAAGATTGATTGACGATGTATTAATTCCTGTTTTGAACAGTAAAAAAGATGATATATTTAATACGTATATCAGAAAAGCAATACAGTCGTTTTTCTACAGTGTGGCTAAAAATGTTAATGATATGCTGTTTATTCATTTATTTCAGGATAAATCGGAACTGCTTGGGCGGGTGACTCGCGCTAGGGAAAATGACGCAGAAGCAGTAAGAAAAAATATTAATCGTAGATTTAAATATTCAAGTAAGCGTTTTTATGATATGGTTATGAAAAATTATGATATGTGGTCTGACAGCTATATTGGCCAGTATAAGACAGCACGGATTATTATGAACAATGAGTTGCATACTCGTTTGATTAGTAAACGGGATATTTACCGTAATATAATTAATGCATGCCATAATTTATCTTATGAAAACAGCTGTCTGGAAAGAAACTGCGAAAAAGAGTTGTAGAAACAAAGTGCGAGGAAATTGAAATGAAGACATATAATCTTGTAAATTCAGTAAAGGGTGGTTGTGGGAAAACCACCTTTTCCATTTGGCTTTCATACTATCTGGGAATGCCGGAAGAAAAGAAAGTGGAGCAGACTATTTTAGTGGATATGGATTTGCTGGGAACATCCATGCAGAGTGCCTTTTTTGGCACAAAGGAAATGTCAGACGAGTATGCTTTTGTAAATGAGATATTTGAGGGGGATAATAAGTGTCCAAAACCTTTTGTACATAAAATAAAATTGGATAATGGACAGATTATGAACGTTATCTTTTCCAGTACCAGAATGGAAGACCGTATTAAATTTAAGTCGGGAGATTATTCGAGTTATACGCCGATTGTAAAGCATAGTATTTTTCGGTCAGGCTTGAAAGAGCTTATAGAAGAAAATCAGCAGTGGTTTGGCAGGGAAGTAAAACATTTTGTATTTGATATGCCTCCAAATTCTGATGGATTTTCGGATGTTGCTATGGAATGCATATTTAATCCCAGGTATTCGGTAGCACAAGGAAGTGACAGGAAAAATTTATTTATTATGATAGGCTCAGAATGGGGACAAACAGTGGCAACAGCTGCCGAAATTAAGGCTATTTTGACACGAAGGGATACCCGAATGCCCGACAGAATATTTTTTGTTATCAATAATAATGTGTCAGGTGATTTTAAAGCCGAGCATTATAATAATAGAAAAGAATACCTTGAAGAGGCAATTGCAGATATGAAACTGTCTGAAAAAGAAATGGAAAAAATTTTCTTTCTGAAAATGATACAATCCAGAGCCTACACACAGATGGGTAATGATGCATCAGGGATTGTGGATGTTAAGGGGGAGCAACTTGGTGAGGCTATTCCGCGGGGGATTGTAGAAGAGATTGCCAGTTTTAAGGAAGAATTTAAAATAGTTAAGGAAAATGCGTTGCGTATACTAATTACGAATGAAAAACCGGGAGAGAACGGAAAGGATGAGAAAAGTATTTAACCAAAGCAATATGCTGAAATATTATCAGGAAGGGTTTGAGCCTGTTATAAAGAAGTATGGCAGCTGCCTGGATTGTATTTGGGAAGAAAAAAGGGATAAGGCATATAGAAGATTTTACGAATATGAGGATAACAGACAGTTTTCGGAATTGACGAAAAAAGAATTTGGCGATATCAGGGATAACCTGAAGCTGGTTTATGAAAATGATAAATTGACGGAGGAGATTATTGAAATATATGATTTGGTATATGACAAAGTGATAAGCCAATACATTAATATTGATGGTATAGAGCGTCTGTTTAGTGAGAATTATATTAATTTTGAATGGGAAATGCACCTTGGGATTGACTATGAAGGACATTCCATGAACTTTTATAGAGACCATTTTATTCATCAGGTAAGAGATGCCTATATGATGGATATTCTGCTCCAGGAAGGCTTCGAGAATAAAATAAAGGCGATTTTAAGCAACGTCGGGAACAGCAAAATATCCAGGTATGTGTGTAAGTATGTAAATCAACAGATGGAAAAAACTGATATGGTGGCGGAGGAGTTGAGCGGTACTGCTGAGGATAGAGCGACTGAGGAAGCAAACAGGCGTGATTTTTATTTTCATAATATTATTTACATGTCAAGCTATATGAGTGCGCTTTTTCACGATATTGGATATCCTGAGGTTGCCAATATGCAGTCAGGAAGAAATATACTTGCTTATATTGCCAACGTATATAATTTTGGTTCCGGATATATTGATTTTGATAAAATAATCACCGTCCTGCAGAATTCTTTGTTATTCAGAGTAGTATCCCCTAAAGAAATACGGGCAAGAATAGAGGGTAAAAAAATAGACCACGGAGCAGTATCGGCATTGATGTTTTTGTTGCATTTTTATGAGAATGGTGCTATCGGAGGTCTGGAACCATATAAAAAGTGCTCAGTAGAACTGGCAGGACTGGCAATATATAATCATACAAATAAATATCTTTATCTTCAGGAGGATGAAAGGAAGAAAGACAAAACTCCATATGAAAGAAATGTATTCACATTGAGTCCGGTTTCCTATTTGTTGAGAATTTGTGATGATTTACAGGAATGGGAAAGGATATATTTTGAAATATCATCAAAAGCCAATATGATAATCTGCGATAAATGCCACACTCCAATTGTCAGAAAAAAGAAAGACGATGGCGATGTTTATTATCTGTGCAATTGTAATTGCAGCGAGAAGGAAAATCGAGCAGATACGGGAATATTTGAGACGGTTTTTAACAGAGGAAGCTTTCCCTATAGAAGGCTTTATAATGTTACAGTATGTAAAGAAGTGTTTTTTGATATACTGGAAGATAAAAACAGATATGTATTTACTTTAAACTATGATTTGGGCAGGCTCCTCAATGTAGCATATATTAGTTCTTCTTATGCAAAATATCGTATTCAGGAATTAAATCAACTGAAAAAGATGTTCGTCAGGCAGGATATGAAAGAAATGATTTATCTTAAGTATTTTATGACGGCAAATATTATTTTAATTAAAACTGAGATTGTGAAGCAATATTTGGAGAATGTAGTCAGACTTTCAGTCGAAGAATATGTAACAGACATCAGCATGTATGCGGGCAATGTATACGGGCTACATCAATTTTTAAAAGAAAAGGCGGATTTTGTTTATAAAGAAGTTATAAGAAATGAAATTATTGAAATGAATATAGGCGATGATATAATAGGATATTTTGATAATCATTTCCCCTTATACATATATTTTTCTATGATAATAAAGGCATGTATGGTGGCAAACAGAGCAGAAATAAAAGATGAAAAGATTTGTGATGCAGTCTTAGAATTGTGGAAGTGTTTTGACAATAATTTGCGATATGATGACAACGCATTATTTCTGATTAAGGATTGCTGCCAGCAGGCAGTACGAATGTATGATGCTGTTGAAGATTATATCTATTATCCCCAAAAATATCTTGCGCAGTTTAAGCAAGAAGAGGGTGCGGAAGCTTGTTTTGCGAGATTTGGGCATTCTGATAATTATACTCCGGTCAGACAGGAAAAAGTTGCAAACAAGTTGGATGCATATACAGATTTATATTGCTTCAAAATTATGTTAAGGAGATTGAAACAGGTATCAGAAGTGATAGAATAAATATATTTTAGATTATTTTGTATGAAAGGGAATTATGGCTCAAAAAATAGATTCACTGAAAATTTTACGGATTATATCATGCCTTGGCGTTGTCACTGTTCATTTTGGCGCACGAATATCTTTAAGCGGACATCTTCGGACTGTAACTGATTTTGGGGCATATGGTGTTTATATGTTTTTTATAATCAGCGGATTTCTGGGATTCTATTCATATCAATATTCTTCTTCTTGTATACAGTATTATTTAAAACGATTTAGTAGAATAGTGCCTCTTTATTATGCGATTATTATTTATAATATTGTATTATATGAAGTTATATTACGTAATAATTTCGTAGTTCCTGTGGATTCAACTCATTTAGGATGGTTGCGCTATTTTTTCTTTTTGAACAAAATTATTCCTTCAAATAAAGGTTTTTGGAGTAATTTAAGCGCTACATGGACAATTAGCTATTTTGTATTTTTTTATTTGTTGGTGCCGGTTCTTTATAAGGTTATTAACACCTATAATAAGGCGGTTTTATTTGTATTTTTTTGTCTGGTTTTGAATTATTTTTGGAGAACAGAATGGTTTGCTCCAATAACAGGATTATATTATTTTGGACTTGGTATTGCCATTTATTTTTCAATTAATGAAAATAAAGAAAACCACCTTATAGTCTGGGCCTGCTTTACAGGTATCTTTTTTCTGCTTTTCAACTTTAACCGTATATATATTTTTTCTAATATTTTCTCGCTATTAATTATTGCGGTCAAAGAGTTCAAGGTAAACAATTCATTCGTAAATAAATGCGTTAATTTATTAGACGAGTATTCTTATACAATTTATCTTGTTCATGCAATTGTAATAGAAGCAATTGCATTAATTGATGAAAAGCAGCCGTTATCTTCTTTGCAGGTATTTATGATACTTGTAGCAGGTACTGTAGTTATTAGCTTTTTTATTCACAAATTAGTAGAAGAACCATTTAATAAGTTGGTAAGAGCAAAGACTTAAATTTTGCAGGATATTGAAGTTTGTCAGGAATTAATACGCTTAGGCTGGTATTAAATATAGAATTTGGAAGTAATTTTGATATGATATCAACGCCAAAAAGATAAAAAATGAGGGAAATAAATGAGAAAGAATAAGAAAACAGACTGGGTTACAAAAAGGGTGCAATCAGTTTTACCGGTAATTACATTGAGTGCATATTCATGTTTTTTTGTCTATTTTCAGAATATTGGTGAAGGAAAATTTAAGGAAATCATTATTCCATTTTTAATTTTTAGCGGTATTGGAGCAGGACTACAGTTTTTGATACGATATCCTTTGAAAAGCGATGAAAAAGCATCCGTATTTAGTTGGCTGTTGTTGATTATGATAATAAACTTCAACTTTGTTGTTGTTATAGCGCGGCAGAAATTCGGGTTTTCAGGGAGGCCGCTTCATCTTATGTTCGCCTGGCTGGCGATATATGCTATTATATTTTGGGCTTTTATAAAAATGAAAACGGGAGAAGCGTGGATTTATCTGTGTAATATTATTTCAGTGATATACATAGGACTTATCATATTTAATGGAATTACTGCGATTCCAGATGTGATTTCATGGATAAAAGGACAAAATGTTCAGATGCTGGAACTGGTTGAAACGGGGAATCCTGGCAAAATGGGCAGGAATGTATATTATATGATTTTTGATGAATATGGTGGAACACAGAATCTACAGTATTATTATAATTTTGATAATCAGGAATTTGAAGATTACTTAGATAATAGAGGATTTTGTTATTCCCACAGCAGTTATAACCAAGAAGCCACGCTGACAATTCAAATAGTACCTAATTTGTTGAACTTGGATTATGTGACATCAGATGATGATAATCGTAACAGGGCGTATATGAGAGAGCCGGTTTTATATCGGTATTTTTGGAATATGGGATATAAGATTAACTTGGTAAATCATCAAAATTTTTTGGCAAAAGAAGGTTGCAATAGCCTTTTGGAGAAGCAGAAAGAGGTTGCTGTAGGTGCGGACGTGAATTTTACGGATTATCTAATTGAACAAAGCATTATAAGTAGTATTTTTCGTAATATAGGAAATTATTTTCAAGAGCAATATGCAAATGATTTGACAGAAGCCTTAAAAACTATGGAATCATCCTGGAAGGAAGCGAATGAAGATAAAACACTTACTATTTGCTATATACAGTGCCCACATATATACTTTGTGTATGATGAAAATGGTAATCTGTTACCCAAAGAACAAAAATCAAACTGGGAAGATAAAGATGTATATATCGGGCAGCTAAAATATTTGAATAGATGGATACAGAAGACAGTGGATGGTATAATAGATAACGATCCTGATGCAGTCATTATATTGCAGTCAGACCATGGTGCAAGGGGAGCGATTCCGTGTGAGAATGTGCCAGATGAATTATGGGATACAGGAGTGGACTATAGACAAAACGTATTAAATTGTGTTTATTGGGGCGCTAATGTGGAACCACAGGATATAGAAGGTCTTTCAGGCGTGAATACGCTCAGGCTGGTTTTAAATACGGAATTTGACAGTGATTTTGATATGATTTCGATACATGATAAAGAAAACTAAATTGAATGTTACCTTTTACAGAAAGTGAGATTATAAAAATGAAAAAGGTTATTTTAGTTTTCGGTACAAGACCGGAAGCAATAAAAATGTGTCCATTAGTAAATGAACTGAAAGCCAGAAAAAAGATAGAAACAGTAGTCTGCGTTACAGGGCAACACAGGGAGATGCTGAACCAGGTGTTGCAGGTGTTTCATGTAAATCCGGATTATGATTTGTCTATTATGAAAGAGCGTCAGACTTTGTTTGATGTAACTACAAATATTTTAAACAGAATAAAAGAAGTATTGGAAACTGAAGCGCCAGATATGGTATTGGTTCATGGAGATACTAATACTACTTTTGCAGCGGCGCTGGCTTGTTATTATTTGCAGATACCGGTGGGGCATGTAGAGGCAGGGCTTCGTACTTACGATATATATAGTCCATATCCGGAGGAATTCAACAGACAGGCAGTGAGTATTATCAGCAGGTTTAATTTTGCCCCCACTGAACTCTCGCGACAGAATCTTTTACGTGAAGGTAAAAGAGGAGACGCAATTTATGTGACGGGAAATACAGCCATAGATGCATTAAAAACAACTGTGAGGGATGATTATTTTCATCCGGACTTGGAGTGGGCATCAGGCAGTCGATTAATTATGATAACAGCTCATCGCCGGGAAAATCTTGGCGAGCCTATGAAAAATATGTTTCGGGCAATTAAGCGTGTTATGGACGAGCATGAGAATGTAAAAGCGATTTATCCGATTCACATGAATCCGGTGGTGCGTGAAACAGCTGACAGAATTTTAGGGGGGGATGAAAGAATCCGTATTATTGAACCTTTGGAAGTGATTGATTTTCATAACTTTTTAAATCGCAGTTATCTGATTTTAACAGACTCAGGAGGAATACAGGAAGAAGCGCCATCTTTAGGTAAACCAGTACTGGTAATGCGTGATACTACAGAGCGACCGGAGGGGATAGCAGCAGGAACATTGAAACTGGTTGGAACGGATGAAAAAAATATTTATCGGAACTTTAAGATGCTTTTGGAGGATGAGGCAGAATATAATCGAATGAGCCGTGCGAGCAATCCTTATGGGGATGGTTTTGCGTGCAGACGAATAGCGGATATAATCGAAAAAATTTAAAGACTGTAAAATTTTTGTTGATACAAATCAGATATATAGAAATTTACTAAAAGGAATGCCTTATGTTGTTTAATTCAATCGAATTTTTGATTTTTTACCCAATTGTTGTTTTAATATATTTTATCATTCCCAAGAAGATTAAGCATATATGGCTCTTAATAGCAAGCTATTATTTTTATATGTGCTGGAATGTGAAATATGCTTTATTAATCCTGTTTTCAACAATTATTACGTATATAAGCGGGCTGGTTTTGGAGAAAGTTAAAAATCTGATATTTGATGAAAAAAAGAGACGGACATATAAGAAATTAGTGGTAGCATTGAGCTTTGCTCTTAATCTGACGGTTTTATTTTATTTCAAATATATTAATTTTGCTTTAAATATCATAACTAAAGTTTTTGCTCATATGAACATTCAACTATCGGTACCACAGTTTGATATAATTTTACCGGTTGGAATTTCCTTTTATACATTTCAGGCGTTAAGTTATACCATGGATGTATACAGGAATGAAATATATGCCGAGAAAAATTTCTTCAAATATGCTTTATTTGTATCATTTTTCCCACAACTGGTAGCCGGACCTATTGAGCGTTCAAAGAATTTGTTAAAGCAGTTGGCAATTCCACAGAAGTTTGATTTGGAGGATGCAAAAGAAGGTCTGCTTTTGATGCTTTGGGGATTTTTCTTAAAAATAGTAATAGCAGACAGGGTGGCTATATTTGTGGATACAGTATATGGAGATTATAATACCTATGCAGGATGGTACCTGATTGTTGCTACTATTTTGTTTGGAGTACAGATATATTGCGACTTTTATGGATATTCTGTTATTGCCACAGGTGCTGCAAAAATTCTAAGGATTCAATTAATGGAGAACTTCGACGCGCCATATCTGGCAACTTCAGTGTCAGAATTCTGGAGACGATGGCATATTTCACTTACATCGTGGTTTAAGGATTATCTGTATATCCCTCTTGGAGGAAGCAGAAAAGGAAAGGTAAAGAAATATGTAAATAAGATGATAGTGTTTGCCACGAGTGGATTATGGCATGGGGCGCAGACGTCCTTTGTTATATGGGGGATATTGAATGGTTTGTATCAAGTTATGGGGGAGATAATACAGCCATTAAGAGATAGGGCGGTTAGATGGCTGCATTTAGACAGAAACTCGATGGGGCATAAGCTTTTGCAAGTTGTGGGAACCTTTGTTTTCGTGGATTTTTCATGGATTTTTTTCAGGGCAGATGGAACCAGAGAGGCCATGAGAATTATCAGGCAGATGTTTTCGGTTAGAAATCCATGGATTTTGTTTAATGATGCCCTTTATGGTTGTGGATTAGATAATAAAAGCTTCAGTCTTATGTTAGTTTGTATAGGAATTTTGATATTTGCGGATTTTTGTAAAGTAAAGGGAATTCAGATTAGAAAAGTCATACTTAAGCAGGATTATTGGTTCAGATGCCTTTTTATTGTCTGTTCAGTTATGTTTATTTTGATTTTTGGTATTTATGGTTCAGCATACAATGAAGCAAATTTTATTTATTTCCAATTTTGAGGTGTTCCATAATGAAGAGGCTGAGAAATATTATTTTTAGCATAGTTGTTATAGTTGTTTTGCTTAAACTGATTGATTATACAGGAAAACTTTTCAACCCTAAATGGACAGACAGGGCATTGGATGCAGTAGAGGCTTTTCATTCCCTGCCGGAGCAATCGATAGAAGTAGTTGTATACGGCTCCAGCCATGCATGGAAAGGCGTGGAAACAACGGAAATGTATGAGAAACACGGAATTAACGCTTATAACTATGGAGGAAACTGGCAGCACATTAATACAACGTCTCTGTTTATTAAAGACTCGCTGAGGACACAATCTCCAAAGATAGCATTAATTGAAACATATCGCGCTAATGCTGTTCTCGCAGATTCGGATTTAAATGGTGAGATTTATTATACGAAAAAAGCAGGAGCATTTAAAGACAAGTATAAGTATTTAAGGCAATGTTTTGGAAATTGTCTGGAAAGGTACGTTTCGTATTATATTCCGTTAATTACATTTCATGAAAACTGGGGAAATTTAGAAGAAGAAAATTTTGATAAAAATAATGCTGTGGATTACTTTTTATCGAAAAAGGGGTATGAGGGCTCAGGAAGTTCTGCTATAGCCTCTATTAAAAATTATAAGAATTTTGAGCAATATGAATTAAATAATGATGCAATCATTATTTTGAATGATATTGTTAGCCTTTGCAGGGACAGAGGGATAGAAGTCATTTTCTTTACTGTTCCATATGAGGGAGAATACCATTATGCTGATGCAATGGAAGCATATGCGGAAGCAAATGGTTGTGCATATTTGAATTTATTTGAAAGAATGGATGAGGTGGGGATTAACGGGAGCACGGACTTTAGGGATATTGACCATTTAAATGATAATGGAGCAAGGAAAGTGGCTGATTATATTGGAGAGTATATAAGGGAAAATTATGATGTTGCAGATGCAAGAAAATTGTGAAATTCAGGTTGGAAAACCATGAAAATGTCTTAAAGAGGAAGGTTATTCCCCCTCTTTAAGATATTTCCTCGCATCCTTAAAAAAACTCACCACAATCATCACCACAATTATCCCTATCGGAAAAGCCGCAATAATAGAAACCGACTGCAGGCTGTACATTGAATTTTCTGAAAAAATCAAAGCAATAGGCAGCAGAATAAACATTACAGCCCAAAAGGTTCGGACTTTTTTATCAGGTTCCTCCCCGATAGACAGTTTCTTGTAAGAATATGAGGAAACCACCATAGTAATGGAGTCAAAAGTAGTGGAGTAGAAAGCAATCATAGTCACCACAAGAAGAATTAACCCATATTTGCTAAGGGGCAGAGTATCAAATATTTTCAGAATAGCGTTGGAATAGCTTCCTCCATCAGCAATAAATCCGGAAATATCTATTCCGTGCTTCATCTGCTGAGCCAGTCCGTAGTTTCCCAGGATGATAAAGGAAGTAAATGTTCCAAGAAGTCCCCAGCCATAACCGCCGAGCACCACATTTTTTATGGTGCGTCCTTTGCTGATGATTCCGATAAAAAAGGGTGTGGCTACACACCAGACCATCCAATAGGCCCAATAATAGATAGTCCAGTTCTGCGGAAAGGAGTTTTCCCTGAGCGGGTCCATCCAGGTAGACATCCCGATAAAGTTCTGAATCATATTGCCAAGAGCGGAAAACCCCGTTTCCAATATGTAGCCGGTTTCGCCGCCAATAAAAAGGAAATATATCAGGAGGGCAAAGAACAAATAAGTGCAGTAGGATGCCAGTTTTGAAATTCCTTTCATTCCGAACCAGACGGTTAGGGTATAGACGGCGGCAATCAATAAAAGAATCATAATTGTCAATGCTGTTCCATCTTTAAAGCCAAAAACTCTGCTTAACGCCGAGGAAAGAAGCGGCGTTGCAAGTGAAAATGTGGTTGCAGTGCCGGCAATCAGAGCAAAAATTGCAATCAAATCTATCAATTTTCCCCACCCGGTATCAATTTTATTTTCTAAGAGGGGACGGCATGCTTCTGAAAATTTTTGCTTATCGCATCCCCGCACGTGAAGCATAAATCCGAAAGCAGCTGCCAGTATAATATAAAATCCCCATGCAATTGGTCCCCAATGAAACAGGGGATAGGTTGACGCCCATTTCTGGATGCCGCCCAGTTCGGCAATATACGGTTCGTTTGCATATAATGCCCATTCACAGAGAGAATAGAACAAAATATCCGCGGCCATGGTAGAGGTAAATATCATTGTACCCCACTGAAAGGAGGAATATTGAGGTTTTTCAATATTACCTAATCGGATTTTCCCATATCTGGAAAAGGCGATATAAAGGGTACAGATTAATATACCCAGTCCTAATACGGCATAGTAAATTCCGCATTCGTCACCCAGAAAGCCTCTTATCTGCTGCAGCATCAGGGTGGACTGTTCAGGGAGAACCATGAATATAACGCATAATACAGCAACGCCGACTAATGGTACAATAGTGGAAAACCAGTCAATTTTTTTCATTTTGAATTTCTCCAGTCTTGTAATTATAATAATAAGTATTTTCTTTATATTGAAATGTAACTCCGGTTACTTTTCTATCAGCGGATATCAGCGGGCGCATGGCGGTCATTTCAGATTCGGAACAATTTAATAACCGACAGATTTTCTGCATAGTAGTTGAACCGGAATGATTGAGATATTTTTTATCAAACAGCCTTAATTCATCCAATGAATCAAATTCATATATTTCATTGCTGTTATAACACCTTATCTTCATTTGTAGCTGCGGTAAATGTTCCTGATAAATAGTCTCCCATAATTTGGGCTTTGTCTCGTCCAGATAATAAATGTCTTCCAGAATTCGGATAAATTTATGGCTGAAATCACTGCTCCAGAAAGCATGTCCCATCATATACCATTGTCGGCAGCCGCCAATTTTAATCCCTGTAATCCAATCGTCGGCATCTGTCTCCAGGCACCATTCATTGGTATTACCCGGGGAAAACAGAGCCGCATAGTAAGAAGTATCCACTTCTTTCTCAAATGGATTAATTGTAAAGTAATTATCTGCTGAACAGATATATGAGTTTTTAAGATAGTTTTTTGCCGCCCAGATAGAGGAATTGTTGTTTCTTATGGCATATTCCTTATTTTCAATTATCAGGACGCCGTATTTTTCCTTCAGATAATAAAACTGTTCTTTTTTGTATCCTGTAATAAGTACTATTTCAGGAATACCGCTGTCCAGTAATTGCCGGATTTGACGTTCAAGAAGGATTTCACCCTTAATTTTGATTAAAGCCTTTGGCTTTTCGTAGGAAATTGGGGCAAAGCGGCTGGACAACCCTGCTGCCATGATAATTGCGTTGTCTACCTGATATCCCATTTGTCTTTTTCCTTTCCCAGTTCTCCGCATACGATACGGTAGTATTCTTTTGCGTATCTATACTGTCTTAAAGCATATTCTCCGAAGTCAACGCCAAGGCTTTTTTTGTATTCGCACCAATTGCTCCATAGAAGACCGCAGGCTGCAACATAGCAGTAGATTTTAATCCGTATTTCATCTTTGCAATTCCCGTCAAAATACATTTGAATAAGTCTGTCAATTTGCGATTGGTTATAAAACGCATATACGCTGAACATTGCAATATCGAGATGTGGGTCCTGCATTCCCGCATACTCCCAGTCAATCAGGTAAACCTCCTCTTGCCTGTATTCATTCTTTGCAAATAGAAAATTATCGGGAACGGCGTCAATATGAGTCAAAGTTTTATGGGTTACATGCGAATCAATATAGTTCCTTAAAGAAAACACATTTTTTCTGGTGGTTTCATAATCCCTGTAGACAGATTGCCCGCTTTTCCATAAGGACTCATAAAAATTAATTTTATCAAAAACAGAAAACTCGTGTGCTACCTGTAGATTCATTTCATGGAAGATTCTTAACTTTGTCATGCATTTTTTTATATCTTCCTCATCAAAAGGATTACACATTCTGGAATTTTCGATATATTCTGTAAGCTTATAGCCGTTTTGGGCATTGATATAAATACAATTGTCACAGATATTTTTATTTTGAATGGTATGGTAAACCTCACATTCCTCCATTCGGTTGATTAACTGAGAGGTTCCTTCGCCCGGAATCCGCATGATATATCGTTTGCCGGAACACTTAAATAAAAAGGAGCGGTTGGTCATGCCCTTTTTTAATATAGTAATTTCAGTGACAGCTTCAGGCGTTACGTTTAGGATATTGGCTATCAATGAAATGGTTTCAGACTGCAGGTTATTGGAATTACTGTCTAAATCGCGGAGCTGTTCATAGGTATTAATTTCGATAACATCCGATGAGGGAACCATTCTGGCCTGTACAATCATGTGGCTATCCTGATAGAGTGCATCTTCCCAAAATGCGTCAGGCTTTGTTCCACTTTCACATAATGTCTTTACCCTATTGCGTACAATTTTTGCCTGGGCTTCGCATAGATAAGAGATACCTACCATAGAATTTCCGGCAGTATTCTTTTCTGTGAGAACAAGCTCCTTCCTTTTATTTACCCTGACAGGGCTGCCGTCAGATTTGCTTTCATTAATCATATACCACGAATACAGCTCAGTTTGGCTGAAAGGATTCTGGCGACACCAGATATCGCAGGGTATAATGTAGCTGTCTGACAGATAGGGAAGGGCCTTTTCCAGCGAATAGAGGTTATTTTTGGTGGTATAATCGGAGTTAACGATTAATTCCACCTGATAAGTGTCGATTAAATATTCATAGTGTTCCTTCATGAACCCCACGACTATATAAATTTGCCGAATACCTACTTCGTGAAGCTGTCGGATAAGCCGTTCAATTAAGGTTTCGCCTTTAACTTCCAACAATCCTTTAGGGGTTTCCATATTAATGGGAACCATTCGCATTCCAAAACCGGCAGCCAGAATAATTGCGTTTTTAGGGGAACAGCTTTTTAATAATTCTTTTGCTTTTGGAGTAAGCTGATAGTCATCATTTATATAGTTATCTTTTATTAATTCTTTTAGCGAGCGGTTGATGATTCCCAGCGAGTGGCCGCTGATTTCGGAAAGCTCTCTTTGGCTGGTGCATGGATTTTGGGCAAGGGTTTTTAAGATATCACATTCAACTCTGTTCATAATATCTCCAAATATAATTTTTGTGAACGGTGTTATAATAAATAACAGAGCGTAGAGCTCTGTTATTTATTATAAATACAAAACGAAATAGGTGCTAAGGTATCGGCACTTAAGGACACATTAACTTTTTGACATTTCAATCAATCGGCCAATAAGATATTTTGCACCTACTTCGGCACTGCTTGAAATATTATATAAATATTTGTTCCGCATTTCTTTTAGAGCCTCCGTGGAATAAGTATCTTCTAAAAGAAGCCGACTGATTATATCGGGAAGGGTGTCCAGTTGGTCTAATTCAACTGATATCCCGATTCTATTTCTGATTTCAATATCAAAAGGCGTTACATCAATTTCCTGATAATCAGGATTCATAATTTTCATAGGAGTATTTATAAACAAGGACGGTTTTAACGTTGTGAACGAATATTCATAGGCAATCCCCGACCAGTCTGTTATTAATATATCGGCATTAAATACTGTATCATTAGATGAAAAATCTGTTTGCAAAATGAAGTCATTATTTAAAACATATTTATTCTTGAGAACTTCAAGTTTATTTTCAAAATGTCGGACATATTGCGGATGCGGTCTTAAAATAATTTGATACCCATGGCCTAGAAGCGCTTCCAGAATTTCATCAATACACAAATCCAGAAGATTGTCCTTCTGCCAGGAGGGGGCAATTAGTATTACTCTTGGATTATTGATATGCACAGGCTGTTCATTATAACTTTTAATCATGTTGTCAATCAAACTGAATCCATATTTCAAGACCGTCTTATGACGTAAACCATATATTTCTTCCTGTTTACGGATTTCTGCATATGAGATGTCATTTGTGGCAAAAATTGTATCAAAATAATCCAGGGCATGTTTCCGAAGCATTAAATTGATACTGCCAATACCATGGTCCATATAAATATACTCGATGTCATTTCTTACCATGGAGCGTTTGATATGATACTTTTGTAAATCAGGCATTGTCATAACTACGATATCAGCATCCATTTTCATCATTAGAACAATGAGCTTGTTTTCACCAATATAGTATACCTTGAAATAATCGTTTTGCAGATGAAACACTTCATCTCTCGGGTCACTGGTTACATAATGAATAACAATGTCGGTTTTCTTTAACATTATTTCAATTACGTCTTTAAAATATTTATAAAAGCCATTACCTTCAGAATAGAAAACAATTTGTTTGTTTTCAAATTGGTTAAATCTTTTATAGTCCTTTTTTTCAAGAGAAATTAATTCAGGACTGCGTTTGGCTTTTGATTGTGCATGAAAGTAATTTAATTCTTCCAATTCTTTTTTGCTTTTTTCCAGGTCAATATAATCAATATAATTTTTAGGATTAATAAAGTAATTTAATAAATACATCAAAATAATTGACATTAAATTACTGACTACCCAATAAAATCCGACACCGCCTGATACAAAAAGACCCAGATAAAGTGACAGGCTAACTGACAAAGACAAAGTGATTATTTTGTTGGCCTTACTTTGCTCCGATTGAAGAACATTGGCTTTATTCTGGGTAAAACACATTAACCAGGATGAAAAAGCAGCAAGAATGGGAATAATGATTGATATTCCACCGTTTTTAATTGGTATAACATTCAAATTCAGTCCCAGAAAGAAAGTATCAGGAATATTAAGCTTACGAATTCCATCAACGACTCCCATCAAAATTACCAGTTGCAAAATTACAGGAATTAAATCCAGCATAGGGTGATAATTTTCACGTTTGTACAGGCTGTATTCTTCCTCTGAGGCCAAATCCTTATTGCCCAAATATTTCACCTTGATACGATTCATTTCCGGATACATCTTAACCATTTTAATGGAATTTTTTTGTACCAGGATGGAGATTGGCAAAAGGATAATTTTTGTTATAAAAGTAAACAAAATGATTGTAATTCCGTAGTTATGCGTAAGCTCATAACAAAGGAACATAACCTGTCCGAACAAATCACCTATAATTTTCATAAATCATCCTCAGAATCCTTAAGGTGAATTTCCCTCTTAGCATTTTTCTTTGAATTTTTTTTGAAAAAGGCAAATATTTTATGGCGAAATACGGTGACCAGGGCACCGAGAGCAATAAATACCGCGGCAACAGCCTGAATAATATATGTTACCGCAGACGGGTCTATATATGCATGGGCGTTTATTGAAAGAATAATCCACCAGCATGTAAAAAAATATGTAAACTTTATCAGTCCTGAAAATTTTTTCATGTTGAACTCCTTTAGATAATATAAATATGTTTAAAGCGTAGGTTTTGTAAGATAAATGATGTATTATCTAAACTAATTTCTTATAAATAATAGCATAAATAAAAAGAAATGCAAGGATAAAGTTCTTTTTTATGGTCAATAAAACCTGATAAATTAAGTTAAGGAGAAGGCACCGAAAGAAGTCCATATTCCCTCTGGATAATTCCCCCGCCCCATGTTAATATAAAAACTATCAATTAATAACCCAAAGACATTAAGGACCTCCCAAAAATGAAAATAACCCTCATCGGCCCAACCTACCCCTACAAAGGCGGCATCTCCCATTACACCACCCTCATGTACCGTGCATTAAAAGCGCGGCATGAGGTAACCATGGTTTCCTACAAGCTACAATACCCGAAATTCCTCTTTAAAAAGGAGCAGAAGGACTACAGCAACAAAAGCTTTTGCATAGAAGAAACCCAATATCTTATCCACACAGCCAACCCCTTTAACTGGCTGGGATCTGCCTTCAAATTGAAGAAAATGAATGCGGATGTCATTATTATCGAGTGGTGGCATCCTTATTTTGCACCCTGCTATTATGTAATGTGCAAATTACTGAAAAAGACGAAAATTCTGTTTCTCTGCCACAATGTATTTCCTCACGAACGCTTTCCTTTTGACAGAATGTTATGTAAAATGGTAATGAAGCAGGGAAATTACTTTGTGGTTCAGTCCCATCTGGATGAAAAAGACCTGTTGAGTATCAAAAAGGATGCGAAATATGTTGTGACGCCCCACCCCACTTACAATGCCTTTAAGATGCAGAACTTAAGCAAGGAAAAGGCCAGGGAACAGCTGGGAATCGCCGCGTCTGACCGGGTTATTTTGTTTTTCGGATTTGTGAGAGAGTACAAGGGATTGAAATATCTTTTAAAGGCAATGCCTGCGGTAAAAAAAAGATTTCCCCGCCTGCAGTTATGGGTAGTTGGGGATTTTGGTGGCGACAGGCAAGAATATGTGGAGATAATCGAAAGGGAAGGAATCAGGGAAAACGTCAGGCTGGTAGAGGGGTATATACCGGATAAGGATGTGGAACAATACTTTGCGGCAGCAGATTTGGTGGTGCTTCCGTATATTTCCGCCACTCAGAGCGGGATTGCGCAGATTGCCTACGGCTTTGAAAAGCCGGTAATCGTTACGGACGTAGGAGGACTGCCGGACGTGGTGGAGGACGGAAAGACAGGTTATGTCGTGGAAAGTCAAAATGAAGCGGCAATAGCAGATGCGGTAGTGAAGTTCTATGAAAATCAGTCGGAGATTGACTGGGAGCAAAATATAAGAAACGCAGCCGGAGAGTTTTCATGGGAAACCATGGTGTCCCGGATAGAAAATCTTCTGCAGAGAAATTAATTCCTTTCAGGCAAAAACTGAAGGCGCACCGGTCAGTATATTTGGCGATTGCCGGGCGGCTGACGGATTTCCTGAGGAGACAGTCTCTGCAATTATAAAAAGAAGAAGGTACAAATAAAAACCATATGAAAACAGTATCCCTAATTCTCACCACCTACAACAGCTCCCACCTGCTCACCCGCACTCTTGAGAGCATTGAGTGGCAGGATTACCCCAAAATAGAAGTAAATATCAAAGACGGCGGTTCCACAGACGGCACGCTGAGAATCATAAAAGAGTACAAAAACGCCAGCCGCAACACCGTGAACTGGACAAGCAGCAGCGACAATGGTATTTACGACGCCATGAATCAGGGCTATCAGCTCTGCACCGGCGACATTATCGTGTTTTTCAACGATTTATTTTTGCAAAAAGACGCCATATCCAAAATGGTAAACTGCCTTAACGCAAATCCTGAATGTATAGGAGCCCATGCGGACCTGGTCTATGCCACGGATGAAAAGGTTGTGAGGTACTGGAAAATGGGGCCGCAGAAAAGCCTTCACCTTGGCTGGATGCCGGGGCACCCCACGCTTTTTCTGAAAAGGGAGATTTACGAAAAATACGGGCTCTACAATCCCGAATACAGGATTGCGGCGGACTATGAGTTTATGGTACGATTCTTAAAGGATAAGGAAAACCGGCTGGCTTATCTGCCGGAAACGATTATCCGCATGTATTACGGCGGCACCAGTACCTCAAGCACCGGAAGCTATCTGCTCTCCTTAAAGGAAGGGCATAAGGCGCTTAAGGATAATGGCGTAAAAGGCGCGGCGCTGATTGATGTTCTGCGGACATGCCGTGTGCTGTGGCAGTTTGTGAAGACAAAGTAAATGAAAGGGTAAAAAATAAAATGAAAGTATTAGTGACAGGCGTAGGCGGCCAGCTTGGCCATGATGTGATGAACGAGCTTGCAAAGAGAGGTTATGAAGGCGTGGGAAGCGACCTTGCTCCGCAGTACAGCGGTATTTCGGACGGAACGGAAGTTACCGGAATGCCTTATGTGCAGATGGATATCACGGACAGCAGATGTGTGGAAACGGTAATTGCCGCGGAAAAGCCGGACGCGGTGGTTCACTGTGCCGCATGGACGGCGGTGGATTTGGCGGAGGATGAGGATAAGAGGGAAAAGGTTCACATGGTTAACGCCACGGGCACGGAAAATGTTGCGCTGGCCTGTAAAAAGGCGGACTGCAAGATGGTTTACCTTTCCACGGACTATGTGTTCGACGGGCAGGGAACCGAGCCGTGGGAGCCGGACTGTAAGGACTACAGGCCCCTTAGCGTTTATGGGCAGACAAAGCTGGAAGGGGAGCTGGCGGTTTCCGGCAATCTGGACAAGTATTTTATCGTCCGCATTGCCTGGGTATTTGGCGTCAACGGAAAAAACTTTATCAAAACTATGCTGAACCTGGGCAAGACTCACGACCAGATTAAGGTGGTCAGCGACCAGATTGGAACGCCCACCTACACCTATGATTTGGCAAGGCTTCTGGTGGATATGATTGAAACCGACAAATACGGCTACTATCATGCCACCAACGAGGGCGGTTACATCAGCTGGTACGATTTTACCAGAGAAATTTTCCGGCAGGCGGAAGAAATGGGGCATCCTGAATACAGCCCGGAGCGTCTCACCGTGACGCCGGTAACAACCGAAGAATATGGCATATCCAAAGCAAAACGTCCCTTCAATTCCCGCCTTGCCAGGGAGAAGCTTATCCAAAAAGGTTTCCTTCCTCTCCCCACCTGGCAGGACGCCCTCGCCCGATATTTAAGGGAAATTGAATTTTGAATCATAAAGAACCACAGAGAGCGGAACTATTGGCAGTTCCGCTCTCATTTTTTTCCCGCAATCGTTCCTGTATATATTAAAATGTATTACAGAAGTTCAATATTACAGAGACGAAAGGAAGGAAAAATTTATGAAAGCTGTCTTAATCATTGAGGACAACCCTACCAGTATGGAAATGCTGGCAAGAATTGTAAACGAGGTCGACCCGGAGATAACCGTTCACAGGGCCGTAAATCAAAATGAGGCATATGCCGCCGCCATGAAAGTAACCATGGACCTTTTTCTGGTTGATATTATTCTGGATACCAAAAATCCGGGAGACGTTTCCGGGGTGACCTTTGCAAACCGCATTCGGATGGTGGACAAATATAAATACGCCCCCATGATTTTTATTACTGCGCTGGAGGACGCAAGAATGTATGCCTACAGCGATTTGCACTGTTATTATTATCTGGAAAAGCCCTATGACGCGGACAAGGCCAGAAAGGTAATCAAAGAGGCGCTGGAAGTTCCCCAGAAGAAAAATATCCCGCATGATGTGTTTTTCCGTAAGGACGGCATTCTTTACAAAAAAAATATTTCAGAAGTAATTTATATTGAAAATGTCAAAGGCGGGCAGACGGTTCATTTTACGGACGGGAACCTGCGGCTGTCTTATAAGCCCTGCAAAACGATTCTGGAGGAGCTGGACTCCGAAAAATTTCTCCAGTGCAGCCGGTACATGATTGTAAACAGGGATTTTGTGGAGGCGGTTGATACGGTCAACAGGTATATCACGCTGCGGGGAGATTACGGGCAGATAGAGCTGGGGATTACTTTTAAGAAGAAATTTCTGAAGGCTTTGAAGGAAACTTAAAGGCTGCTGTGTTATTTTTTACATGCAGGGGTGTTATTTGTTACATGAATGTGAAAAGACCTCA
The DNA here is from genome assembly GCA_910577275.1 of uncultured Lachnospiraceae bacterium. Taxonomy (GTDB): domain Bacteria; phylum Bacillota; class Clostridia; order Lachnospirales; family Lachnospiraceae; genus Suilimivivens. Next base: position 89,093 of record CAJTMW010000014.1, on the reverse strand, counting down.
AAAATCAGGCATAATAAAAGTACATCGGGCCTGATGATACAGCTTGTGCATATGGATGTGGAAAATAATTACAACATTTGTATGCGGCAAACATTTTCGACAAGAGCATTTATAAAGGAGGTCTTTATGACGAAAAGGAAATTCGGCAAAATTATTTTTGCCGCAGCCTTGGGAGTTTTTCTCGGGGGGGGGTAATTTAGAAGAGGATTTTACGATTGAAGCGAGAGCGGCGCAGCTGCCTTCTGCCGTGGACGCGGGTGAATCTGCCGCGCGGAGCCTGTCCGACCTGGACGCAGGCGAATCTGCCACGCGGGGCCTGTCCGACCCGGAAGCAGGTGAATCTGCCGCGCGGGGCCTGCCAGACTTGGAAGCGGGCGAATCTGCCGCGCGGAACCTGCCGGACTTAAGTGTGAGTCCTCTTGCGGCGCAGCCGCCTGCTGTCGCGGATATCAGTGTCCTTGCTTCGAAGGACGGTGTCAGTGCCGGATGTACGTTTACCGGCTACACGGACAAAAACGAATATATCATCCAGCTCTTTTTAAACCGGGTGCAGGAGGACGGCTCGGTATCGGAAGCGGCCGGCCTGGAACTGGATACCACCGCAGACGGAAAAGGCTATGGTCAAACGTCTGCGGAAAAGGTGGAAACGGGTATTTACAAGGCTTCCGCAGCCATCAAAAGGTATGAGGGCGGAAATCTGGCGGACACGGCTTTTACCCATTCCATTTTGTATAAGGTGGTAAAGGATAAGGATTCCTATGAAGTCACGCCTTATGAGAAGGAGCCTGAAAGCGGCGGGAAGCCGGATAAAGGGCCTCACGTACCGGATGAGGGTGAAGTATTTGCAAAAGAAAATAAGGAATACCGTGCCTGCGACCATGAGAAGGATTTTGAGATTGTCCGGGAAGCCGACGCGACCCATGACGCCCTCATGGAAGAGAAGTGTGTAAAATGCGGAGAGGTCTTTTCTTATGCTTATGTGCCCAATTCCGCCTATGCGGCATTTTTGAAGGATTGTGCCAGAGCGGTTTTAAACGTAAAGGGAGATGAAATCCTCCTTGCCACAGACAGATGGATGAGCTTTAATCAGGAGGTTCTTGATGCGATTTCGGCTCGTCCGGAGGTGGCAGTCACTATTCATTATATGTATTGCGGAAAACAGTTTACAGTGACGATTCCGGCCGGAACAGACGCGGCTGGTCTTGCAGATGAAAACGGATACTGCGGCTTCCGCTGTTTACATATGTTATTTGCAGGAGAGGAAGTGTTCTTATAAGGAAAAGCGGCTGAAATCATATAATATCTGAAATGTCTATGCCGGGGAAAAGGAGCGGGAATTCCTTTTCCCCGGTAAATTTTTGGGTAATTTCAGTTTTTAGATTCCTGTAAGCCGATATTGTAAGCCATTCCTGAAATTCCTTGCAAAAATCATATAATTTGCTACAATAGAATTAATTTAGAAAAGTAATCCAGTATAATAGGAGGTAAATTTCATGAAATGCAAAAAAGTATTGGCGTTGGCTGCCGCCGTCTCCATGATGCTGACGATTCCGGCTGTCGCATCATTAGTTGTCCCGGTTTCAGTAAGAGCTGAGGCTATGGGGGAAGCGGCTCCGACCGATACCCCGGTCATTCCGAAGAACCCGGACTCAACCGAGTCTCCATCCCCGACCGATACCCCGGATACTGCACCGTCTCCGTCCGCATCTGCTGCGCCGGCAACCCCGGTGACGAAGCCCCGGATAGAAATATCACCGATAGAGAGGAAGGTGCCGGATATTGCTATAGCCCCTCGTGACCCGGGAGCGGAACAATTTGTTCAGGAAGTGACAATACCGGGAGTTCCATTGGACATAGTACTCAAGGCAACGGAAAAAGACAAAACAATAGGTGAGTACATGAACAATGCCGTCGTGAGCTTACCCGGTCTCGACAATGTTACCCCTGTTGCACAGGGCGGGAATGTCATCCTTGACGGTGTAGAGACCAATGCGACATTTTCCGTTGACAAACCCATGAGCAATTTTGTTAAAATAGCGGAATCAATGGCCGCTTCTGAGGGCTGTGTGGTGTTGAATGTCGTAGATGTTAAATTTGCCATGCCTTTCAAAAACGCGACTGTGAATTTCTATACCCCCGGTGTGGAGAGTGGACAGGATATCCAGGCATTGTTGTATACCGACGGGGAGTGGGCCGACCAGGAGGTGGAAGAAATCAGGGAAGACCACGTTGTCGTTAACATGACGGACACCGGCGTACTGGCATTTGTTGAGGCAAAATAATCTTTCAATCAGGGAATTCATTTTAAGTGAGGCGGACTGTCGCTTTTGTGCGGCAGTTCGTTTTTTAGATTCATGTATATGATTTCAGTCTCGGATTTCCAGGGACGAGGTTTACAGTACGGAAGGTTAATGATATAATTTCAAAAGCAAGAGACAATCAAAAAATAGCGGAATTCAAAGAGGAAAGGCATATATGGCAGACTCAAAAAAATATATCGTCACCGGCGGAGCCGGATTTATCGGTTTTTATCTCTCGAAGGCATTGCTGGAAAAAGGAAACCGGGTAGCGGTAATCGATAACTTAAATGATTATTACGAAGTATCGCTGAAAGAAGAACGCCTGTCAATTTTACAGAAATATCCGGGGTTCCGGTTTGTGAAAGGGGATTTGGCGGACAAGGATGCGGTTTTTCAGCTTTTTTCGGAAGAAAAACCTGAGATTGTGGTAAATCTGGCGGCACAGGCAGGGGTGCGCTACAGCATTGACAACCCGGACGCTTACATTCAGTCAAATATTGTGGGTTTTTTCCACATTCTGGAGGCATGCCGGCATTATCTGGTGGAGCATCTGGTTTTTGCTTCCTCCAGCTCCGTATACGGAGGAAACGAGAAGGTGCCCTTTCAGGTGGAGGACCAGGTGGACAGGCCGGTGAGCCTGTATGCGGCGACCAAAAAATCCAACGAGCTGATGGCTTATGCCTACAGCAAACTCTATCAGATTCCGCTGACGGGGCTGCGTTTTTTTACGGTATACGGGCCGATGGGCAGGCCGGACATGGCATATTTTAAGTTCGCAAAAAAAATCATGGCGGACGAGCCGATTCAGATATATAACAACGGCGATATGATGAGGGATTTTACCTACATCGACGATATTGTCACCGGAGTGGAAAATATTCTCGGCAATCCGCCAGAGAAGGACAAAAACGGCGCGGCATATAAGATTTACAATATAGGAAACAACAAGCCGGAAAAGCTCATGGATTTTATCGCCGTCCTCGAGAACTGTCTTGGAAGAAAAGCACGAAAGGAATATCTGCCGATGCAGCCGGGGGACGTGTATGAAACCTATGCGGATGTTCGGGACTTGATGGAGGATTTCGGCTTCAAGCCCTCCACAACGATTGAGGAAGGTCTGAAAAAATTTGCGGACTGGTTTTTGGGATATTACAGAAATGGAGAAAATAGCAGATGCCCGAACAGTACCCGGAACGATTAACGGGCACAGATGTGACCGGAAATTGTTCCAGGCAGTTGTGTACTGGAAGGGCGTCTGAGGAACTGAAATGGAGGAGATAAAGTGAAAATAGCAGTAGCCGGAACGGGATATGTAGGTCTGGTAGCGGGCGTATGCTTTGCAGAGAAGGGATACGACGTGACCTGCGTGGATGTGGACGAAAAGAAAGTGGAGCTGATGCGGAAGGGGATTTCACCCATTTACGAGGACGGGCTCGAGGAGCTGATGCAGAAAAACAATGCCGCGGGAACGCTTCATTTTACCACGGATTATACAAAGGCTTATAAGGACGCCGACGCGATTTTTATCGGTGTGGGAACGCCGGAAATGCCTGACGGAAGCGCCAATTTAAGCTATATCGCCACGGTTTCCCGGCAGATAGCGGAAACCATTGAGAAGGACTGCCTTGTGGTGGTAAAATCCACGGTGCCGGTGGGGACGAACGATAAGGTGGAGCAGTTTATCAAGGATTTCCTTGTCCACGACGTGAAGGTGGAGGTGGCTTCCAACCCCGAGTTTCTGGCTCAGGGAACGGCGGTCCGGGATACCCTGCATGCGGCGAGAATTATCATAGGGACGGAAAGCAAGGAGGCGGAGGCGCTCCTTAAGAAAATTTACGAGCCTTTCGGACTTCCCATTGTTTCCGTAAAGCGGCGTTCGGCGGAGATGATTAAGTATGCCTGCAATGATTTCCTTGCCCTCAAAATTTCCTATATGAACGACATTGCGAACCTCTGCGAGCTGGTGGGCGCGGATATCACCGACGTTGCCAGAGGAATGAGCTATGACGAGAGAATTGGCGCAAGGTTTTTGAATGCGGGAATCGGCTTCGGTGGAAGCTGTTTTCCCAAGGATACAAAGGCCCTTAAGTTTCTGGCCAGAGAACACGGCTACCAGCTGAAAACGGTGGAGGCCTGTGTGGATGTGAACCTGAAACAGAAAACCAGGCTGTTCGAGAAGGCGAAGGACAGAATGATTACCTTCAGCGGTTTAAAGGTGGCGGTGCTTGGCCTTACCTTCAAGGCGGGAACCGACGACTTGCGGGAGGCGCCGTCTATCGACAATTTAAAGCTGCTTTTGGCGGCGGGGGCGGATGTGTACGCCTACGACCCGGAAGGGGAGGAGCGGGCAAGACAGCTTTTCCCGGAAGGAGGGCTGGAAGCCGGAACCATGAATTATACGGATTCCATTGAAAAGGCTCTGGACGGCGCCAACATTTGCTTTGTATTTACGGAATGGCCTGAGATTAAGGATGTGAAGCCGGAGGCATTTAAGGAAAGGATGCATACGCCTCTGGTTTATGACGGGCGCAATCTCTATTCGCCTGAGAAAATGAAAGCGGCTGGGGTGGAATACTACAGTATCGGACGCTGACAAACGCCTGTCAGCTTATTTCTGCGAGCAACGAGCCAAGCGGGCATACTTGCATGCACATTTGGCGACTGCCGCAGGGGTTGTTGACTGTAACAAGATGCGGCTACAAACCGCATCTTTTACTTATGATATATCGCGGCCTTGCCTTGATTTCGTCATAGATTCTGGAAATATAATGTCCGATGATGCCGAGGCTAATCATGAGGACGCTGCCGATTATGAGTTGCAGCAGAATCACGGTGGTGAAGCCCTCTAAGGCGGTGCCGGAGAAATAGCGGTAAAGAGACTGTACGCCGAGCACCAGTGAGGCAAGCAGCATGAGCCAGCCGAGGAAGGTGACTACCTGCATGGGCGCGCCCGAAAAGGAAGTAATATTTCGGATGGCATATTTTACAAGGCTCCACATGGACCATTTGGAGGAGCCGATGGCGCGCTCCTGTACTTCAAAGGGAACGGAAGCGGTCCGAAAGCCCACCCAGGAGGACAGCGCGCGGAAAAAGGGCGCTCTCTCCGGGAGCAAAAGAAGGGCGTCCACGGCCTTGCGGTCTAACAGCTTGAAATCGGAAGCGTCGGACATATTTACTTTCGTCACCCTGCTGATAATTTTGTAAAAGCCTTTGGCACAAAAGGTATGGAAAGGGTTTTCCTGTCCCCGGGAGGCTTTTACGCCCTCCACCACCTCAAAGCCCTCCTGCCACAGGCGGTACATTTCGGGGATAACTGCGGGCGGGTGCTGCAAATCGCAGTCCATGATTACGCAGCAGGCGCCGGAAGCGCTTTCCAGACCGGCAAAGATGGCGGATTCCTTTCCAAAATTTCTTGAAAAGGAGATTCCTTTCGCCTCGGGTAATCCGGCCGACAATTCACAGATGCGGGGCCAGGTCATATCCCTGGAGCCGTCGTCCACAAACAGAATTTCAAAGGGAATATGCGCTTCATTTAAAATCTGTCTGATGGTATTGAAGGTTCTGTGAATATTATCCTGCTCATTATAGGCGGGAATAATTATTGAAAGCAGTTTATTGTTTTCTTGCAGTACCATGGGGACTCCTTGTGATAATTTTTTTATCATTATAGACCATAACCGGGAGGTTTGCAAAATAATTCATAATACATGACAAAATTGAATAAAATATAGACAGAAACAGTCAGTTATTAAGAATTATTTAAGGTTGCGGAAAGAATTCTTAAAATGGAACAGAAGTTCTTCCTTTTTCGGAAAAATGTGGTATGCTTATGAATGAAAAAATTATGAGTATTTTATCAGGAAATATTTGAAGGGAGCGCAGACGATGAGACGAGTGAAAAAAGGAACGGTAAAGCTTACAATTGCAATTGCACTGGCGGCATCTCTGCTGGCCGGGTGCGGACAGAAAAGCGGTAAGGATTTGGAGGACGACAAGGTTTTATCTGATAATATTATTATAACGGAGACAGGCGAGGTTATAGAAAAAGAACCCGTAACGGAAACAGAGCCCGTGGAAAAAGACGTACAGCCCACGCCCACAGCCCAGCCGGAGCCGGAGGAAGCAACGCCGCAGCCTGCCAGCGCGCATCAGACGCCTGCCATAGATTTGACAGAGCCGGAGCAGGAGCAGGTTATCACGGAGGAGGACCAGATAGAGCCTGCCGGAAACGAGCTGCAGCTTGTATTCTTAGGAGACAGTATTTTTGATAACAGCCGGGACGGAAGCGGAGTGCCTTATCTTACCTCTGTGCAATGCGAGGCGGACGTGTACAATCTTGCGATTGGCGGAACCAGCGCTTCCATAGAGTATGACGAACAGGGCGCTTATGACCAGTGGACCTCCAGAAGCCTTCTGGGCATTGTCCATGCAATCAGAAAGGAAATCCCCACCGATATCTTTGCGGGAACCAGAGCAAAGGAGATTCTGGATAACCCCAATATTGATTTTTCAAAGACAGATTACTTTATCATTGAATACGGATTGAATGATTTCTTCCGGGCGGTGCCCCTGACCAATCCAGATAGCGATGTGGACATTAAGACTTACGGCGGAGCGCTCAGATGTGCGGTGAGCGACCTTCGGGACTGGGCGCCGGATGCAACGATTATATTGTGCGGGCCCACCTATGCGCAGTTTTTTAACGGAACATGGATGGTCGGCGACGGCAATACCTTAAACAGTGGCTATGGAACTCTGGCGGATTATGCGGGAACATGCAATTATGTGGCGCGGGAGCAGCAGACTCTTTATTTCAACGCTTATCAGGATTTGGGACTTAACAATTACACGGCGGAGGAGTATCTGGAGGACGGCGTGCATCTGACGGCGCACGGTCGGCAGGAGTATGCCAATGCCCTTGCAAAAATCATTTTGAACTATGAGGAAACGAAAAATAATTAAAAAGTGATTGACACTGTCTCACAGATGGATTATACTTGCTTCATTGCAGGTTAAGCATCCTACGGATGCGGTCGTCCTGCTTATGATAAAAAGAGTGAAAGAGAGGGAATGTATGTTAAGCGTGGTAAAAGTGGAGAAATCACACAACTGAACAGTTGCGGGGATAACTGAGGGACAGTTATACCCATAATCCGCCTTGCTGTAAAAGCTTATCATACACATGAATATCTCTCTTGCGAGAATAAAGAAAATGGATTTGAGGGCATAGCTGGATGGCTATGCCTTTATTTTGACTTTAACATTCCATAAATCCTGACCGCAGAAACCGTGTGTGCTTTATCAGTGCGCAGTTTCTGCGGTTTTTTGACGGCTTTTGCAGGCGGTAAATTAGCAAAGAAAGGAAAGAGAAAAATGGAAAAACAATATTTTTACAATACGCCGTCGGCAAAAATGCTGGAATTTGACCGGATAATCAGCCGCCTGGAAGAAATGGCTTATACGGAAAATGCAAAAGAAAGAATAAGAGAGCTTGCGCCCAGCCTCTCGGAGGCGGAGGTGAAAGCGCAGCTTAAAAACACAACCGAGGCAAAGATGATGCTGGAAAACTGCGGAATGCCGCCGATTACTGCCCTGGAGGGTATTACGGAGTTGGTGGAAATGGCGGGCAAGGGAATCTGCCTGACGGCGGAGCAGCTTGAAAAAATTGCGGCGACGCTTACCGCCGTGAAAAGACTGAAGGATTATTTGTGCCGTGGAAAGGCCTACGACATCAGTCTGCCGTGCTATGAGGAAAATCTGGATTCGCTGGAGGAGATTCGGGAAGAATTATATGAAAAAATCAGAAACGGCAGGGTGGACGACTATGCCTCGGGGCTCTTGAAGTCCCTTCGGGAGGGAATAGAGCGGACGGAGGCAAAGATGCGCGAAAAGGCGGACAGTATTCTGCGCTCAGGGAAGGAATGTATGTCCGACAGTTTCAGCACCGTGAGAAACGGACATATCTGCGTGCCTGTAAAAAAGGAATATAAATTCAGGATAAGCGGCAGCGTGATTGACAAGTCCGCCACAGGGAACACGCTTTTCATCGAGCCGGAATCCGTGGCAAGGCTGTACGTGGAGCTGCAGGAAATGAGGATTGACGAGGAAAACGAAGAAAGGAGAATCCTCTACACCCTTACCGTTATGCTGTCCGATAAGGCGGAGGTGATTTTCAGGAATAACCGGACCATAGAAAAGCTGGATTTTATTTTTGCAAAGGGAAAGCTGAGCGTGGACTGTGAGGGGGCAGAGCCGGAAATCAATGTGGAGCGCCGTATCCGGCTGGAAAAGGGGCGTCACCCGCTGATGGATAAAAGCATGAATATTCCTCTGGATTTTGAGATGGGGAAAGGGATAAACGGCGTGATTATCACGGGCCCTAACACAGGCGGAAAAACTGTTGCCATCAAAACGGTGGCTCTTAACTGTCTGATGGCGCAATGCGGACTTCATACGGCGGCAAGGAGCGCGGAAATCTGTATGAACAACCTGATACTCTGCGATATCGGAGACGGACAGAATCTGGCCGAAAATCTTTCCACCTTTTCTGCGCATATCACCAACGTACTGAGTATTCTGCGGAAGGCTGACAATGAGAGTCTGGTGATTATGGACGAGCTGGGTTCGGGAACCGACCCGGCGGAGGGAATGGGAATCGCCATAGCGATTCTGCGGGAGCTGAAAAGAAGCGGCGCCCTGTATCTGGTGACCACTCATTATCCTGAGATTAAGACCTATGCAGAGAAGGAAGAAGGCGTGGTCAACGCGAGGATGACCTTTGACAAGGAAAGCTTAAGGCCGCTTTATCAGCTTGTGATTGGAGAAGCGGGCGAGAGCTGTGCCTTTTATATCGCAAGAAAGCTGGGGATGCCGGAGCATATGCTGAAAGAGGCCCGGCAGGCGGCGTATGGCGACGACGTTATGCGCGGCAGGGCAGGACTTGCGGATGACGGAAGAAAGATTGCCGGAGAAAATTGCACAGGCGAGCTGCATATGCGAGAAAAAGAAAACCGGGGAGGCGAACCTCATATGGACGCAAAGTGGGTAACGGATGCCGGAACAGGCGGCGCATTGGACGACAGGCGGGGAGCGGATACTGGAACAGGTGGTGCATTGGAAACCACGTGGAAAAAGGAGAAAAATTCTCATATCAAAAGACAGAAGGAGAGCGCCCGCAGACAGAATCTGTCCGAAAAATTCAGGAGAGGAGACAGCGTCATGATTTATCCTGACAGGAAGATTGGCATTGTCTGTGAAACGGTAAATGAAAAGGGCGTCCTCCGGGTGCAGATGCCTGATAAAAAGATTTACATTAACCACAAAAGGGTAAAGCTGTATGTGGCGGCGGAGCAGCTGTATCCGGCGGACTATGATTTTTCCATCATATTTGACACGGTAACGAACCGGAAGATAAGGCATCAGATGGAGAAAAGGCATGTGGAGGATATTATAATAACGGAAGAAAATTGAGAGACTGCAGGAAGGGCGGCAAGCCTTTTATGCGCCTGCATTAAAAATCAGAATTTTTGAATAAATAATATGACAATTTCAGGCACAAAAAGTCAGGATTATAATTTAGATTTCAGTTAAACTATAAACAGAGAGTAACTCTTTGAGAAAAATATCTGTGTCCGGGCACAGGGCGGCGGCAACGCATTAAAGTATCGAGGCAGGGAAAAATATGGAGTGGTTATCAGCTTTAAAAAATGCAATCAATTATATGGAGGCGCAACTTTTGGAGGATATTACGGCTGCCGATGTGGCCGAAGCTGTCCATATGTCATCCTTTTATTTCCAGAGGGGCTTTAAAATCGTCACAGGCTATACAGTGGGGGAGTATCTGCGGAACCGCAGGCTTTATCTGGCGGGCCTTGACGTGATTAAGGGCGATGAGAGAATCATTGACATCTCATGCAGATACGGCTACGACACGCCTGAGAGCTTTACCAGAGCTTTTACAAGATTTCACGGGGTATCGCCGATGCAGCTTAAGGCACAGCCCTTTCGGATAAGGACGTTTCTGCCGCTGACCGTGGAAATTGCAATCAGAGGAGGGGAACAGATGGAATACACGGTGGAAAAAACGGATGCAATGAAAATGATTGGCTTTGAGAGAGAGATGCGCTGTGACAGCGGATTTACGGATACGCCTGAATTCTGGGAGGAGTTTCAGATGCGGTATCTGAGCCTGCAGCCTGATAAGGAAAAGGAAACGGGGCGGAGAGAGGCAGAGCTAAGAGAAGCAGTTAAGGAAAATCAGGTGGGCGAATTTGGAATCTGTTTTGAGGACGGCGCGGGGGGCGAGTATTTCCGCTATGTGATTGCCGGGCGTTACAGGGGCGGCGCTGTGCCGGAGGGAATGAAGGTTTTTGAAATTCCTGCCTGCACGTGGGCGAAATTTAAGTGCACCGGTCCCATGCCGGAGGCGATACAGGCGGTAAACACCCGCATTTATAAGGAATGGCTGCCCGGCAATCCCGAATATGAGATTGCGGCAAACATTGATATGGAATGGTATTCCAAAGGCGAGCCGGAAAGCAGCGGCTATGAAAGCGCCGTCTGGATTCCGGTAAAAAGAAGGAGCAAAGACTGAAAGGATGTCTGCGTAAAGGAACAGGAGGTTTACATGAAAAAGGAAATTTTGGATTTTTACAGGAAAACAAGCCCCTATACGGATTTGGGGTATTATAAGGATTTTGCTAAAAATCTGCCCGACGATATGGAAGAGCTGTGTTGTTTACAGAGAATGCAAATCATACATCCCGTGGTTTTTAAAAAGGATAAAGATATCCGGCAAAAAAAGGAGAGCTTCTGGGGGGATATGACAAAGGTGCCCGCAGCGGCGCTGGATTTTGAGGACGATATTTTTCCGACGGCGCAGGGAATTCTTGCCGAATTGCTGCGCAGGGACTCCCGCTACTTTGCCGGCCGGGAGGCAAAGGACAAGGTGCATGTGACGTGCAGAGGGCAGGCGATTCTGCTGGCCGGAACCTTGAAAGCAAAGGGGATTCCGGCAAGGGCCAGAAGCGGTTTTGCGGAGTATATCGGTTCCGACGGCATATACCGCGACCATTGGATTACGGAATACTTTGATGAAAAGGAAGACAGATGGAAGCTGGCGGATGCGGATTTGCATTGTCCCGACCATGAAATCCTCTTTGATTTAAACGACATTCCCTATGATAATTTTTTGTTTGGGGCAGGCGCGTTTCTGGGAATGCGGGAGGGACGTTTCAGGGATGAAAACGTGCAGTTTGCCTCGGTGCCGCCGACCCTTGGGCTGAAAGCGGCCATGCGGGGACTGTTTTATGATTTTCACTGTCTGATGAACGACGAGATTATTTTTCTTCATATGCCGCGATATCTGTGCGATAAGGAGTTTGAGCTGTCCGAGGAGGAATACCGGGAGCTGGACGCTCTGGCGGAGTTGATGCTGAAACCGGATGAAAATTTTGAAGCGATAAAGGAAATCTGGGAGAACAATATGAAGTTCAGAATGATGTCCGGTGAACTGAACTGATGGATAGGGCAAGTTTCTGTTCCTTTTTCTGTATGTTTTGATATAATTACCGTAAAGTATTGGGTAAATGAGGAGTTATCGAGTCACCATGAACAGAAATTTCAAGTTCAATCTGGCAGGAAGCATTGCATCAACCATGGCAGGGGTATTATATAATTTTTGCACCGGGCTGTTTATTCTTGATATAACCGGGAGCGCCCTTGCCATGTCGGTCTTTATGGGATATTCGACGGTTTTAGGATTAGTAGTTCAGCCGTTAGCCGGGGTTTTTATTGAGAGGCGGGAAAAGGTGAAGATTATGTATATCACGGACGGTATATTTGCCCTCACCGATTTTTTGCTGGCGGGTTTGCTTTTTTTAACCAGTGTAAGTCATATCATTATGGTCGGACTGTACATGAATGCGACGGTTAATACAATCATGAATGCATTATTTGAACCTGCCTCTGCGGCATTGATGCCGATGATTGTGGAGCAGGAAAAATTAACGAAAGCATATTCTTTGTTTTCCATGGTCGGCAATTTTGCCAATATTTTTGCAACACTGTTTGCGGCGGTTCTGTTTTCCCTGTTTCCATATCAATGGATACTTGTGATAAACGGATGTCTGATAGGGATATCGGCAGTATTTGAGTATTTCATCGTCGTAAATGAAAATATTGTCTTCAATGGGGCGGAAGGAGAGAAACCCCGATACATACAGGATTTAAAGGAAGGCTTTGGTTATCTTAAGAATCAAAAAGTGCTGTTACAAATTTTGTCCTGTGCGGTTATCATCAATTTTTTTATGAGCGGGATTTTTTCAACAACCCTGCCGTATTTGTATAATACCGCATTGGGATTGCCGGCGGTATACCTTGCGACAATCGAAATTGCCATGTCTGTGGGGAGCATTCTGATGGCGGCACGGCTGACAAAGACGGAGATTAAAAATAAGGGAAAAAGGATATTAAAAGGATTTTCTGTGGTTTCAGCCATATTTTCCGGTATGTTTGTATGCTATATGTTTTTTGCCGTTGGAAGCATCAATGAGGCGGTCTTTCATGGGATATTTGTTATGGGAGCATTCCTTTTCGGTCTTGTGCTGGCTGTCATTCAGATTTCTACTAATATCATATATGCCTGTAATATAGAACAAAAATATATGGGGCGGGTTATGGCGTTTAGAAAGACACTTTCAACCGCCACTATACCCTGCGCTATGATATTGTTTGGAATTTTGCTGGATTATTCCGATATAGGGCTGACATTTGCTCTGGCAGGCATCGGTGTTACAGCCGCCACGGTCTTTGTGCATAAACAGAGGGAACTGGCGGAGCAGTAGGAAAAATCACGAACAGGAGATGATTTTATGGCGTTAGCAGAAATAGATTAATTGGCGAAGGCTATAAAGCAATGCAGGAAGGCAGAGTCAGCAAAATTGAAGAAGTAAGAGAAAAGCTTGAAAAGAGAAGAAAAGATAAATTCCCAATAATTTGAACGATGCCCCCAATTTAAATGAATTGGGGGTTTTTAAATTGCTTCACACCCGAATCCCCACAATTCATTACATTTGCCTCTTTAAGACTAACATGAGATTTGCCCTGCGCCGATAAATAAATTAACAGACCGGCAGCAGACTTACTTAAGGCGCAGGGAGAGCGCAGAAAAGAGGTAAATGATGAAAGTTCGTAATATGTCAATTTTTATGGGAGACGACAGCAGAAGGGAAAGACAAAACGGTATCAGCCGGGAACAGGACAACAAAAACCGTAAAAGCATTTTTGCCGGCAATCTGACGAAAAAGCCCGATTTAATTGCACAGAAAAAGCAGGTGGCGCAAAAACAGGCGATGGAGATAGTAAGAGACGCCTGGAACGGAGACCGCAAGGTGGAAGAGGGCATTGAGGAGAGCAAGGGAAGGATTGCGGAATATAAAAAAGCGCGAAACGATGCGAACGAGGAGCTGAGGGAATTTAAGGAAAACAGGCTGGCCATGGGGCTTAGCGAGGAACCGGAGCCTGGAACGCCGGAGGCAGAAGAATTAAAGAGAATTGAGGCTGCCATTGAATCTGCGCAGGAAGGGATTCGGGGAGAAAACGCGCTGATTCGCGGAACAAGGCTGGAGAAGCTTAAGAGTGACCCTATGGTGCAGGCGTCGGCGAGCGCGGATAAGGTGATGGAGGCAGCCAGCAAAGAGATTGTCGGAATGCTGGTACAGGAAGCAAGGGACCATATGGACGAGGAGATGGAGGAAAAGAAGGAGGCTGCCGAAAAGAAAGCCGAGAAGGAAGAGGAAGAGAAAGAAAAGCTGGAAAAAATCAAAGAAGAGAAGGAAGAAAAAGAGGAGTTCGCGGAGAACGTGGCGGAATCAACCGAGCTGGTGGTGGAAGCCGACGGCGCCATGGACGAGGTTCAGAAGGAAATCCAGAAGGTAATAGAAGAAATGAAGCTGCTTGAGGAAGACCTTAAGGGAGCGACGGTGGACGCCTCCATGTAATCAGCCTTCCTCAAATAAAATTTCTCTTTCCGTGAGAAAATGTGTTATAAAATTATCCCATAGCCTGTCCGGCGTTTTGTCTGGCAGGAAAGAATGAAAAGCGGTGGCGGTAACGCAGGTGAGCGTACTGCCATCGTATTTTATGTTCAGGACAAAGGCTTTAATATCGGAAAGAGTGACGTCCGCATTGCCTTCTGTCAAAATTTGTTCTATAAGCTCCGGCTTTAAATGAAGAATGAATTTGAAGCCCACGGGCGTCCGCTTTCCCTTAATCAAATCAAAACAAAGGGGACGGATATTCTTCCATTCGGAGAATTCATAGGGAGGGAGAACAGCTTCATCATTGACGTCCCCTGTATAAAAGGCTTTTTCCATATGGCCGTCAATGATGAAGGTGTTATAAGTGGTGATGGAAGCCTCCGCCAGCAAAAAGGCGTCAAACGCCTCCGTGCCCAGGAGCCTTCCCATAAAATTTTTCACTTCTTTTATTCGATATGCTTTCATGCTGACCTTACTTTTCGAGTTTCTTTTGAGAGTGCGGGCGCCGCTGTTGCAGATACGGGACGCTCCGGCAGTCTTTACGGGGCTTACTTCCCGGCATATTTCCGGGCCTGCTCTGCAATCAGGGCATGGTCGTCAAAATAGTTGATTTTCATAGCCTTCTTGACGCTGTCCAGTGTTTTTGCCGCAGCCGCCTCAGCTTCCATGCTGGCTTTATGCAAAATCTCATAGACGGCGGGAATATCCTTTTCCCATTCCTTCCTTCTTGCCCGGATAGGTGAGAGTTCTTCCTGAAGGACTTTGTTTAAGAACTTCTTCACCTTAACGTCACCCAGGCCGCCTCTGGTATAGTGGGCTTTCAGCTCTTCCAGAGAGGCGTACTCAGGAAGGTATTCCGCGAACATTTCATCCTTGCAGAATGCGTCCAGATAAATAAAGACGGGGTTGCCCTCCACATGGCCGGGGTCGGAAACCTGTAAGTGGTCAGGGTCGGTGAACATGGACATTACCTTTTTACGGACATCCTCCTCGCTGTCGGAGAGGTAAATACAGTTGTGCAGGGACTTGCTCATTTTTGCCTGTCCGTCGATGCCCGGAAGGCGCATACAGGCTTTATTGTCGGGAAGAAGCACGTCGGGCTCAACCAGTGTTTCCCCATAGACAGAGTTGAACTTCCGCACGATTTCCCTTGTCTGCTCTATCATGGGAAGCTGGTCCTCCCCCACGGGAACGGTGGTCGCCATAAAGGCGGTGATATCCGCTGCCTGGCTGATGGGATAGGTGAAAAAGCCTACCGGAATGCTCGCCTCAAAGTTCCGCATCTGAATTTCTGATTTTACGGTGGGATTCCGCTGTAATCTTGAAACCGTCACCAGATTCATATAATAGAAAGAGAGCTCGCAAAGCTCGGGAATCTGCGACTGGATAAAGAGAGTGGATTTGGACGGGTCAAGCCCGCAGGAAAGATAGTCCAGAGCCACCTCGATAATGTTCTGACGCACCTTTTCCGGCTGCTCGGCATTATCCGTCAGCGCCTGCGCGTCTGCAATCATAATAAAAATTTTATCGTATACGCCGGAATTCTGCAGTTCTACCCTGCGTTTCAGGGAACCGACATAATGTCCCACATGAAGGGGGCCGGTAGGTCTGTCGCCGGTGAGGATGATTTTAGGCATGATGTTGTTGCTCCTTTTGTTGTTTTTTTATATTATAAATTGCCGGTGTGGGGATGTCAATGCATCGGGCGTTCATCTCACGGAAATCAATTTTCAGATTCCGGTGAGTGTATGTGTGTCAGAAAGGATGTCAGCCCGGAATATTTCTTCGTCGCCGGTCATGGCGTCCACCGTCCCGAAGCGCCGCAGGGAAGCACCCAGCCGCTTTTTTTGACGGGAAGACCGATTTCCGACGAGACGGCGGTCCCGCCAAGCCGTTTTCCGACGGTGGCGTTTAAAAGGTAGGTAAGCACGGCGGGCTGCAGGCCAGTGGTGTAGGAGTTGATGAGGAAAAACAGAGCGTTCTTATCGAGCAGCTTTGCGGTCTGGGTAAGCAGGGGATAAATATTGTCCTCGATTTTCCAGATTTCTCCCTTAGGCCCTCTCCCGTAGGAGGGCGGGTCCATGATTATGCCGTCGTAGGTGTTGCCCCGGCGGATTTCCCGTTCCACAAATTTTGTGCAGTCGTCCACCAGATAACGGATGGGCGCATCTGAAAGACCGGAAATGGAGGCGTTTTCCTTTGCCCAGGCGACCATGCCCTTTGACGCGTCCACATGGGTAACACTGGCGCCGGCCTTTGCGGCTGCCAGAGTAGCGCCGCCGGTATAGGCAAACAGGTTCAAAACCTTCACGGGCCGGCCGGCCTTTTGAATAATTTCGGTAATCCAGTCCCAGTTTACCGCCTGTTCGGGAAAAAGGCCGGTATGCTTAAAGCTGAAAGGCTTTAAACGAAAGGTGAGGTTTTTGTACTGAATACTCCATTCCTCCGGGAGATTATGGAATTCCCATTCGCCGCCTCCCTTTGAGCTGCGGTGATAGTGGCCGTTTAAGGCTTTCCATTCTTTTGCCTCCTTCGGGGTGTCCCAGATGACCTGAGGGTCGGGGCGCAGGAGAATGTATTTACCCCAACGCTCCAGCTTTTCCCCGCCGGAGGTATCTATCACTTCATAATCTTTCCAATGATTTGCTGTCCACATAACGATTCCTTTCTGTGCTGCAATTGACGTTGTAATAAATAATAGAGAAAGACGGTTAAAAAAGCAAGGCTTTTGTGATACAATGAATTGCGCTGATGCGCAAGCAGGTCACAAGGAATTGCGCTGATGCGTAAGAAAGTAAAGGAAATATTTATGGAAACTGTCAGAAACCGGTGTCCGGGGTGCAGGCGGGTAAGCTGTGACGGCTGCGGTATTTATCAGAAAAAGACGGCCCTCGGAAGCGGGGAATTAAATTTAAATAAACTAAATACAAATAAGGAGATAAGGGAGGAATTTCCCGAGGGCTTTGAGATGGAGCCGGGGGAGGGCATTGGAATTTCCTTTGACGTGGGAACAACCACCCTGGCGGGGATGCTCTGGGATTTAAAGGGCGGGATTCTTCTCGGCGCGGAAACGGCGGCCAATCCGCAGGCGGTTTTCGGTGCGGACGTTATCAGCAGAATCAGGGCGGCGGGCGAGGAGGAGGCTCTGAAAAAAATGCAGAGTCTTCTGGTGAAGAAGCTGGACGGTATGGCGGAGTCGCTTGCCGGGAGGTGTGCACAGACAAGTGTCGGGCAATCTCCCTCGCAGTCTGCTGGGGAGCGGAAAGCGGCGGAAGTTTTGGGGAAGGCAAAGGAGACTTATAGTGAGGCAGCCATCCAAAGGGCGGTTTTTGTGGGAAATACCGCCATGTGCGAAATCCTGCTGGGCATAAAACCGGAGGGACTCTCGGGCGCGCCCTTTGTCCCGGACTATGAAAAAACAGTGGCGATAAAAGGTCGCCGGTTGGGGTTCCGTTTTCTGGGAAATACGGATATCATTGTGCTGCCGCCCATAGGCGGTTATGTGGGCTCCGACGCGTTGGCGGTTTACGGCTGTGTGAGCAGACAGGAGCCGGGAGGGCGCATTCTGGCGGTGGATATCGGAACCAACGGGGAAATTCTTTTACAGTGCGGTGAGGAAAACGGGAACCGCATCGGGTACGCCTGCTCGGCGGCGGCAGGACCCGCTCTTGAGGGCGGAGCCGTCAGTCAGGGAATGCGGGCGGCGGAGGGTGCCATAGACAGGGTTTCCATAAGCGGCAGTTTTCCCATGCAGGATATTGTCTGCCATGTGCTGGGGGAGACTCCTCCGGCCGGTATTTGCGGCTCCGGTCTGGTGGACGCACTGGCGGCTCTCCTAAAGACAGGCGTTCTGGACGATACGGGTTATATGCGGAGTCCCGACGAGGCAAGGCTCGCAGGCGTTCCGGGGAGGATTTGCCGGAGAATCAGGGCAGGCGCAGCCGGATGGAGGTTTCTCCTGACAGAGGAAGCGCATCCCGTTTATCTGACGGCGGAGGATGTGCGTCAGCTGCAGCTGGCTGTCAGTGCGCTGCGTTCGGGGATGGAGATTTTATTAAAAAAAGCCGGCCTTAGGGCAAAGGAGCTTGACAAAATTTATCTGGCGGGAGCTTTCGGGTGCTATATCAGAAAGGAAAGCGCTCTCTCGGCGGGACTTTTGCCAAAGGTTTCGGAGGAAAAGGTGGTTCAGGCCGGAAACCTTGCCGGTGTGGGAAGCGCCATGGCGCTGCTTTCAAAGCCGGCGCTTGAGCGGATGGAGCGGGAGTGCGGAAGGCTCGAGCATGTGGAGCTGGCGGAGGAAGAAGAATTTAAGGAAAAATTTTTAAAGCATCTGAATTTCAACTGCTGAAATCATTTTCCGGCAGTATTGTGACGTGTCGGATAATCAGATAAAAATACAGGGAGAGGGGCAGAAATGGACAGAAGTTTTTTGAAGGATAAAAAAAGAATTGTGGTAAAAATCGGAACCACGACGATTACCCATGTGGATACAGGGCATTTGAACCTGATTAAGATGGAAAAGCTGGCGAGAGTCCTGACGGATATCAGAAATCAGAATAAGGAAATCGTCATTGTGTCCTCCGGTGCAATCGGTGCGGGGAGAAAAGCGCTGGGTATGCAGCACAGACCCCGCAGCCTTGCGGAAAAGCAGGCCTGCGCGGCGGTGGGACAGGCAAGGCTTATGATGATTTATCAGAAGCTTTTCGCGGAGTATAATCAGACCATTGCGCAGATTCTGATAACCAAAAGAACCATGACTAATGAAATCAGCAGATGCAATGCGGAAAATACCTTTCGCGAGCTTTTAAACCTCGGGGTGATTCCTATTGTAAATGAAAACGATACGGTTTCCACTGACCAGATTCAGGACGAAAATTTTGGCGACAACGATACCCTTTCCGCGCTGGTGGCCCGGATGGTCTCGGCGGATATGCTGATACTTCTGTCGGACATCGACGGCCTTTACACCGACGACCCCAGAAAAAACGCGGACGCCGGATTTATCAGCTGTGTGGAAAAAATTGACGAAAAATTATCCTCCTATGCCAAGGGAGCGGATACTTCCTTTGGCACGGGAGGAATGACAACCAAAATTGCGGCGGCTCAGATTGCCGGAGAGGCCGGCGTGGATATGGTTATCGCCAACGGCGACGATGTGGTAAATATCAGCCGGATTCTGGAGGGAAAAGAGGTCGGCACGCTGTTTAAAGCGTAAGGGAACCGGCCGCCTCACTGGCTGCGGGCGGAACGGTCGGCAGGGTATGCGGACGGAAGTCAGCCGGTGCGTGGGCGGCGTAGCACCGCTTCAGGTGAACAACACGCAAATGGCCGCCGCCGGAGGTCTGCCTTAGGACAGTCTGTGAATAAAAAGCCCGCTCCGCAGCTTCGGCTCAAACCAGGTGGATTTGGGAGGCATAAGGAGTCCGGCGTCGGCAACGGAAAGAAGCTCCTCTATGGAGGTGGCATACATGGAAAAAGCGATTTCCATGTCATGCGCCACCCGGCGTTCCAGCTCGTCAAGCCCCCGGATACCGCCCACGAAGTCGATTCGCCCATCGGTTCTCGGGTCCTCAATATTCAGTATGGGAGAGAGCAGATAATCCTGTAAAATGGAAACATCCAGCCCCGCTACCGGGTGGGCGGAGCGCAAAGCCTCCCCGGCGGTAAGCAGATACCAGTTTCCGGCAAGGTACATGCCGAAAGTGCCCTTTTTTGCCGGGGCAACCTGCTCTTTTCTCTTACATTCAACAGAAAAACCGGCTTTCCTGACAGCCTCAATAAAACTCTCCGGCGAAAGGCCGTTTAAATCCTTCACCACCCTGTTATAGGGCATAATGCGGAGCTGGTCGTCGGGAAAAAGCACCGACAGAAAGCGGTTATATTCTTCCCGGCCTGTAAAGTCCGCAGCTTCCGCGCGGCGTTTTTGCCCTACACTGACTGCGGAGGCGCAGCGGTGATGGCCGTCTGCTATGTAGGTGCACGGGATTTGCGCAAAAAGCGCTTCCAGCCGGGAAATCACAGAAGCGTCCGATATGCGCCATACCCTGTGGGAGACGCCGTCGGCGGAAACAAAGTCATATAATAAGGGCTGTAATTTTGCCGTATTTACAATTTCATTAATTTCCTGACAGGAGCGGTATGCCAGAAAGACCGGGCCTGTATGGGCGTTCGTGACGTCCACGTGGCGGATACGGTCAAGCTCTTTCTCTTCCCGGGTATTCTCGTGCTTTTTAATCAGATTGTTCTGATAATCCTCCACAGAAGAACAGGCGGCGATTCCGGTCTGGGAGCGGCCGTCCATAGTAAGCTCATAGATATAATAGCAGGGCATATCTTCCATAATAAAGGAACCGTCTAAAATCATATTATCTAAAATTTCTCTGGCTTTCGCGTAAACCTCAGGGGCGTACATGTCCGTGCCGGCAGGAAACTGAGTTTCCGCCCGGTCGATTTTAAGGAAGGACAGGGGCTCTTTTTGCACTTCTATGAGAGCCTCCTCCCGGTTGTAGACGTCATAGGGAAGGGCGGCAATCCGGCCCGCTAACTCCGGCACGGGGCGGATACTTCGAAACGGGGTGACTTTTGGCATGAGGGTTCCTCCTTTTAGTTACTTTATGTTTTATGAATCCCATAAATTACCGGTAAATTTGTCCTCTATCCCGGCAAGACGCTGCTTTAACTTAAGGGCCTTGAAGATATTTTCCCGAAGCAGGTCTATAAGGGAACAGACGATATATACGGCAGCTGCGGTGAGCACGATGAGAGCCGTTTCCAGAGGGACGGGATAAGACGCATAGTGGGAAAAACTCTGCTCTAAAAGATAATTCCATATCTGGGGCTGACCGTGAATGATATAGACGCTGAAAGCCGCCGGTGCAAAAAGCCTGATAATTTTGTTGACGCTCTGGGGAGTGCGGAGCCTTTCAAACAGCAGCAGAAGAAAAATTCCAGCGGACAGCATAAAAGGCGAGGTGTGGTAAATGAGATAATTTCCGCCAAAGGATGACAGCACGGGAACAAATCCGGTTTCTGCCGCAAGTTTGGACAGCCACATGATAAGAATCGTCACCGAATATCCGAGGAATAGCTTCGCGCAGCCGGAGGCTTTAAACAGGCCATACTTTCCGATATAACCGCCGATAATGTATAATATCATCAGCCACCATGCGTTTGAGGACACGCCGAAAACATCTTTTCCGGGCAGGGTCTGCAAAACGGTAAAGGTAACAAAAAGGGTGATGACAACGGCGCCAAGCTGCTTTTGACTTAATTTGTTTATGGCGGAATTCAGCAGGGGAAGAAACATAAACAGGGCAAAATAAGCCGTAAAATACCAGTAGTAGCCGCTGAGTGTGGGCAGAAAAGCCCTTACCCAGTCCCGGAGAGTCACCGAGCCGGGAACAAAAACAGCAAAAATCAGGGTGATGCCCGCTGTGTAGAAAATAACCCGCAGCCACAGCAGAATAATATTATGATACCGGTATTTTGAATGGATTCCCACATAGCCGGAGATGAGGGCATAGCAGTTCACGGAGCAGTAGCCGACGATTTCCAGAAGCCATGCGGCTTTATACTGCGGGGACATGAATTCCACTGTTTCCAGAATGCCGCCCGGCCCTAAAATATGGGCGATGACCACCAAAAGCATTGCCAGCATCCGCAGAGCGTCTATGCCGTAATTGCGCCCGCCTTTTGCCGGCATGGCTGTATTATCTTTTACATTCATTTTTGATTCTCCACAAATTTTATCAGGTTTTCCTTGCGGGACTTAAAGGCGCCGCGCGATAAGAGGAGGCAGGTTATTTTGCTGCCCATTCTATCAGAGGATTGTCTTTTGCTGCCCTTCCAATCACTTTTTCCAGAAGCAGGGCATAATTCCCGAGGTGCTCCCTTAAAGCGGCCTCATTCACAAGCCTGATTTCCGCATCCTCATGAAAATCTGTCAGGCAGTCGTACAAAGCGTCCAGATTGCCGCCGTACCAGTCGGGAAAACTCAGATTTTCCGCCAGAGTTTTATGAAGCGTTTCCCGGTCTGTAATTTTGTTTCCATCTAATATACAAATTCGCATAATTTCACCTGTCTGTATCGGCTTTGTCCCGCCGCAGTATTTTTACAATTCTATGTGTTTTTAACCGTCAATGTCTTCTCCGTATAAAAGCTCAAAGGATTCATAGTGGTCCTCCGTATAGTAAATAAGGCCGTCATTGGAAAAGACAATGCGTTTGGCTCCCCGTTTATCAGCGCCCAGGGTGTCAATATCGCATTCCGTATAGGTCCGTCCTTCTTTTTCCGGCAGCAGTCCTTCATAATTGCCGAAACGGCTTCCCCCGATACACATGCCCGGCGCATAGGGCTCCAGAGAGCCGCCCGGCCATCCCAGCTTTTCCGCTTCCTTTTTGGTGATAAAATTGGAAGGCAGATGGCCGTATAGGTGAATATAACAGGCGACGTCGTCTTTGGATGTGTAGGAGCCGTCTTCGTCCAGTGCCGCCGGTTCCTCTGCCGGTGATTCCGGGGAAGCGGGGGCGTCTGCCTTGCTTTCTTCCGGCTTTGCCTTTTCATCTTTGATTTCCGGGGCTTTTTCAGAACCATCAGTTTCCGATTCCTCCGGGGCCGGCGTTACGCCGGATTCTGTACTTTCTGGCTGAGGCGTTGCCAAAGCCTCTGTGGATTCCGGGGGAGGACTTTCTCCGTCAGCCTCATCCACGGTACTTTCCATGGTGGCAGTCGAGTTATCGGCGGAAGCTTCGTTTGCTGTTGGCTGTGTCTGCGGGGCGGCATTGCGGGAAGGCGCGCAGCCGGCCAGTAAGAAGGACAAAAGGAATATGGTAAAAATATTGAGGCGTTTTTTCATTTTTCATTTTCTCCGTTTTTCATTATTGCCTTTTTCAGGCGGATTTTCTTCATTATATATGGAAGGGGGTGATATTACAAGATGAATCAGGTTTTTGGAATGGGGTATATGGGGGATTAGGGGTGCGAGGGACGCACGAAGTCAGGGAGGCATCCTTCGTCGCCGCGCTCTCGCTCTATAAAAACGTAGCGGTGGTAAGCTCGCGAGTCGCTGCGCAACTCGTGACCTCGCTAACCACCGACGTTTTTATAAGGGCTTAAGGATGCTTCCCTGGCTTTGTGCTGTCTCTGGCTGGCTATGTGTAAATGATTGCAGGGTTATGGGGTACCAATGCGAAAATTGTGCATAGTAAACAAATAATTATAGTAAAAATCAAATAGTTACAGCATGTTTGTAAAATATGTTGAAAGTACATTCTATGAAATGTGCATTTATTGAAAATAAAATACAAAAATTTTATAATGATTATAGTTGAAAGCTTTCAAACTATTGGATTGGTATCCGTTGAAATCGGATAAGAGGTATACGGATGAAAGACATTGAATGCCTTAGAGGGAAATTAATTGTTTCGTGCCAGGCACTTCCCCATGAACCGCTGTATTCTTCCTTTATTATGGGGCGGATGGCGCAGGCGGCGCAGGAAGGGGGTGCGGCGGGAATCAGGGCGAACACGCCGGAGGATATCAGAGAAATTAGGTCAAGGGTTGGTTTGCCGATTATAGGGATTATCAAGCAATGCTATGAAGGGAGCGACGTCTATATCACGCCCACGATGTCGGAGGTGGACAGGCTGATGGAGGTAAGACCTGAAATCATTGCAGTTGACGCCACAAATAACCCCCGCCCGTCGGGGATAACGCTGGAGAATTTTGTGACGCAGATAAGGGAAAAATATCCCGGACAACTGCTGATGGCAGATTGCTCCACTGTGGAGGAGGCAATCCATGCGGACGAAATCGGCTTTGATTTTATTGGGACGACTCTGGTGGGATATACCAGGCAGAGCAAGGGGGATGATTTAAGTAAGGATGATTTTGCGATTTTGAGGAAAATACTAAAAAGTGTGCGGCACCGGGTGATTGCAGAGGGAAAAATCGATACCCCGCAAAAAGCGAGAAGGGTGATAGAAATGGGCGCCTTCAGTGTTGTGGTAGGCTCGGTGATTACACGTCCCCAATTTATAACGAGGACTTTTGTGGAAGAAATAGAAAGGGAAAATAACTTATGAACAACGAATTGTACCGGAATTCCATTCAAAAAGGTCTGGAATGGATAGAGAAAAATATGCTGACGATTTATGACGGTTATAACGGCATGTATGAGCGGATACGTATTGATAAAAAAATCAGGACGAACTGGGTGCGTCCCGATGGAAATACCGAACTGGCAAAGCTCCTTACCTTTGCAGAGTATTTTGGAAATGAAAAGAAAGCTGCCGAAAGATATGAGACCACCGTGCGCTGGCTGCAGAGAGCTCAGGACGATAACGTAAGGTCGGCATGGTACGGCTCCTTTCCGTTCTTCCTTGTAGACGGTTATGACGACCGTCATGAGAGCAGCCAGGTTCGTTTTCAGAATGATAACGGAAAAATACTTCTGTATATGGTACAGATTTACGACAGGAATAAGGACGAGAGAATGCTGGAAATGGCGAAAAAGCTTGCAGATTACTGGACAGCCATTCAATTGGAGGAAGGGTATTTTTTCCGTGAGGACGGTAAGACCTGCAGATTTTATAAAGGCCCCTGTTTTGTACTCTGGCCCGCTGTAGGGCTGCTGCTGCTCGGGAGGCGCACCGGCGAGACCCGTTATACGGAAGCCGCAAAACGCGGACTTGCTTATGCAATGGGATTAATTAATGAAAGGAACCGTATGACAACCTCCTATGAGCTGGACAAAACGGAAGACTGGCGTCCGGCATCTTCGGAAAGCGCAATTGCGCTGTATGTTTTCAGCCTTGCCTACAGGGAAACCAAAGATACTTTTTATAAGGAAGCGGCGCAGAAGGTGGCGTCCTATGTGTTAAAGTTGCAGGATGAGAGCGGTGCAATTGTGAACTGTCTGCCGGAGGAGGTGGGGAAGGGCTCGGACCTCCAGACCACACCGGAGCTTTGCGATATGGTTTACACTCAGGGCTTTGCATTGATGGCGCTGGCAGAAGCCACCCGGGCGTTTGAAGAAGACAGGTTCCGGGAAGCGGCGCAGAAACTGGCGGATTTTCTGGTGTCGGTTCAGTGTTCCGATGAAGGGCCGGTTTTAGACGGCTCTTGGAGAGGTTCCTATAATGTAAAAACAAAAGAATGGGACGGCAGGGCGAACCAGAATAATCCCATTGACGAGGGCGGCAAATATTCTGCCTATACGGGCTGGTGCACGATTCCTATTATGCAGGGATTGGCCATGCTGTTGGAGACAGAATAAAGAGGAAACACAGAAAGGCCGTTTAAGGCGGCAAAAGGAGGAAAGACTATGAGAAAAGGAACAAAAATGATAGCAGCCGGATTGATTCTGTGTATGTTATGCGGGCTGGCCGGATGCGGGAGCAAGCCGGAAGACAAGGCGCCAAAAGCTGACGAGGGGAGCGGAACAGAAACGGCAAATGTCGCGGAAGAGGCGGGAGATACGCAGGCGGAGGAAAGCGCTGCAAATGATTCCGGTGAAAAGGAGACAGTTGAATTTTGGTATCTCTGGGGCGGAGATGAGGAAAAGGCTCTGCTGGAAGCAATTGATTTATATAATGCCTCCCAGGATAAATATTTTGTGAAGGGAACCATGTGCGATATGCAAAAGCAGGCGGCGGGTATGGCAGGTTCTTCGGGCCCGGATGTCACGGATATCATTGACCTGAGCGTTTCGGGCCTGGCTTCCAAGGGGGCATTGGAGGACTTGACACCTTATATTGAAAGAGACGGCTTTGACCTTTCCGCGTTTAACAGTGCCGCAATGAGGCTCTGTGATTATGAGGGAAGCACCTACGGGCTTCCGCTGAACGCAATGTCCAATATGGTTTACTATAACAAGGCGGCTCTTGAGGAAGCGGGAATTACCGAGCTGCCCGAGACAATGGACGAGCTGATGGATGCGGCTATAAAGCTGACGAAGTTTGACGCAGAGGGAAATATCACACAGATGGGCTGGCCGTTAGATATGACTTCAGGCGTTATATTTGCACATATGGCAAATCATTTTGGAGCGACATGGGTAAGCGAGGATAAAACCAGCGCCACCTGCGACGAGGAAGCCATGATTGCGGCATATCATTTTATGCTGGAATATGTGGACGCAGTAGGGGGAGCGGATAAGATTCTGAAATTCAGCGACTCTTATGATTCTGCCAAGGCAACCTCGGAAGACCCTCTGTTCACCGGTAAGCAGGCGCTTCGAATGGACGGCATGTATCTGACCAATATTATTACCAAAAGCGGATATAGTATAGATGATTTCGGCGTGTTCCCTCTGCCCTACTGGCAGGAAAATCCGGAGCTGAAAGGTGTTGCAAGTATTACGTCCAGTATTTTCATAATGCCGAAGAATGCAAAGAATAAAGAGGGCGCATGGGATTTCATGAAATGGGTTCACTCTGACGAGGGTATGACATTCATTTGTTCCAGATTCCAGAACGAGGCGTCCAGAACCACGCTCCTTGGAAACGATGAGCTGAAGGCGGTGAATCCTTTGTATGAGCAGTTTGTTGAAAATGACGCAAAGAATCCGGTATCGATTTTCCCTTCGGTAAAAAATTCTGATATGTATATGCAGGAGCTAAGTTCAGTCACTGATGCCATATTCAGAGGCACGATGACTCCTGAAGACGGAATGAAGCAGTTGAAAGCAAAAATTGACCCTCTGTTAAAGTAAGTAACTGAAGATGATTTCCGGCGGGCGGTAGAGCACACTTTTTTGCAGGCGCATCCATTTGAAGCGGCTTAGCAAATATATGGGATTTACCGCCCGCTCTTTAAAAATGGATTTGGAGAATAGGAAATGGAAAAAACAAAAAAGAAAAGCTTGAAACGGAAACTTCGCAGAGAAATGTCAGGATTATTGTTTGCAGCTCCGTGGCTGATTGGATTTATTGCGTTCAGCATGGTTCCGATTATCCTCTCAATGTATTACAGCCTGTGCTCCTACAATTTGTTTACAGAACCGGTATTTGTGGGGCTGGTAAATTATAAGAGCCTGTTTTCTGACCGCCTGTTCTGGAAAAGCGTTTACAATACCCTGATTTTTACCCTGATGTTTGTGCCCATGCAGATTCTTCTCAGCATCTGTGTCGCCGCATTGCTGAATTTTAATATCAAAGGACAGTGGTTTTTCAGGACGGTGTTTTATGTGCCTTCCATACTTCCCGTGGTGGCGGCCACTATTTTATGGAGATGGATTTACAATTATGAATACGGCCTTGTGAACAACCTTTTAAATATGCTCCATCTGCCGTCCGTGCTGTGGATGCAGGACCCTCAGTGGACGAAGCCGGCTCTGACCATCATGGGCCTGTGGGGGAGCGGGAATGTGTTCATTATTTTCCTGGCGGCGATGAAGGATGTTCCGCAAATGTACTATGACGCGTCCAGAATCGACGGGGCAAATTCCTGGCAGAGGTTTAAATATATTACGCTTCCCAGCATCACCAATGTGATTTTTTACCAGATTGTTATGGGAATCATTGCGGCGCTTCAATATTTTACCCAGGCATATATCCTTATGTCCGGTTATCTGGCGAATACGCCCACAGGCCCGGAGGATTCCATGCTGTTTTATGGAATGCAGATTTTTTACAAGGCCTTTTACTTTTTCGATATGGGCGGCGCAAGCGCAATGGCGTGGCTTCTGTTTGTGGTCGCCGCCGTAATAACGTCGTTGTTGTTTAAGACTTCCGCAAAATGGGTGGTCTATGGCGGGGAAGGAGATTGATGTCATGAGAAAGAAAAAATGGAATACAGGAATGATAGTCCGGTACCTTGTAATTTTTGCAGTAAGCCTTGCTTTCCTTCTTCCCTTTATCTGGATGATTTTATGCTCCTTTAAAACGGAACGGGAACTGTTCACCACACCGGTTGTTTTCTGGCCGGAAACGCTGAGGTTCGACAATTACAGGGATGCGGTCACTCAGATTCCCTTTATGCGATTTACGATGAACACCGTTTATATATGTATATTGTCCATTTTGGGAGTCCTGATTTCCGGCTCTATGGTTGCCTTTTCCGTATCCAAATTGAAATGGCGGGGGAGAGGACTGGTCTTTACGCTGGTGATTGCCAGTATGATGATTCCCTATCAGGTTACCATGATTCCAATTTATATGGCCTGGAACCGGCTCGGGCTGGTGGATACCTATGTGCCGCTAATCCTGCCCTGCTTTTTCGCACCGTCCCTGTACGTATTCCTTCTTCGGCAGTTTTTCCTCACAATCCCTGACTCTTTGATGGACGCGTCAAAAATTGACGGGGCTGCCGATTTCCGTATCTGGTGGGATATTATGATTCCGCTGTCAAAAGGGATTATGGCAACAGTGGGAATCTTTGTGTTCGTATATACATGGTCGGACTTCATGGGCCCCTTGCTTTATATCAATTCCATGGAAAAGAGGACGCTGTCTCTTGGAATGACGATGTTCTTAAGCGAACACGAAGTAAAATGGGGGGCGCTTATGGCGGCGTCCGCGATATTTAACTTTATCATTATTATTCCCTATCTGTGTTGCCAGAAGCAGCTTGTCAATTCTGTGAAATTGTCAGGTTTTAAATAAGGTTTGGAGGATTTTATGGGGAAGCAGTATATATGTGTGGACATTGGCGGAACCTTCATCAAGCATGGACTTGTCAGCCAGGCTGGGGATTTCCTTCACAGGGGAGCTGTAGAAACGGAAAGTAAAAAAGGGGCTTCGGCGATACTGGAAAAAGTAGACGGGATTATTCAGAATTATTTACCGGGCGGGGAGACGGAAGGCATCTGTCTGTCCACCGCCGGGATTGTGGATGCTGATGAAGGAACCATAATTCATGCCAATGCCAATATTCCGAATTATGCAGGAACAAATCTGAAAGGATATTTTGAGGATAAATATGGTATTCCGTGCGAGGTGGAAAACGATGTAAACTGTGCGGGGCTGGCGGAAAGCGTTTCCGGGGCGGCGGCAGGAAAAAGGATTGCATTTTGTCTTACTGTGGGAACAGGGATTGGAGGCTGCCTTGTGGTGGACGGAAATATTTTTCACGGAGGAAACAACTGCGCCTGCGAGGTAGGATATATGCAGTCCGGGAAAGGGAGCTTCGAACCGGAAGGCACGGTTAGCACGCTCGTTGCCGAGGCAGCCCGCAGAAAAGGTGAGCCGCTTTTTGCGTGGAACGGAAAACGTGTGCTTGGAGAAGCAAAACGGGGAGACAGGGACTGCATGGATGTGTTAGAATATATGACAGCGGTACTGGGAGCGGGAATCGCCAACGTATGCTATGTCGTCAATCCGGAAATCGTCGTGCTGGGGGGAGGAATCATGGGAAAAGAGTATGAGGATTTGCTCTATCCCAGAATAAGAACGGCAATGGACAGCCATTTAATCCCGATTATTGCACGGAAGACGGAATTGAAAATGGCGGTTCACCGCAACGACGCCGGAATGCTGGGGGCTTTTTATCATTTCAGGAAGCGCCGGGAGAAGGTGGGAAGGAACAGTGGAAAATAAATCAATTATCCCTATTATAGAATCAAAATATGACAGCTTTACTAATACGGAAAAGACGGTGGCGGATTTTTTTATCCACAATACGGAGCAAATTGATTTTTCTGCAAGCAATATTTCAAAAATTATTTTTACTTCGGAAGCCGCTTTGTCGCGTTTCGCCCGGAAATGCGGCTACAGCGGCTACAGGGAATTCAAATACTTATATGAGCGCTCTCTTGCAGGCAGGCCGGGAACCAGGAAGGCCAATGTTCTGCCTGTACTTAATGTGTATCAGGAACTGATTTCCAAGACCTACAGCCTTGTGGACGAGGCCCAGATTAACCGGGTGGTGGAAGCGGTTTATAAAAAGAAAAGGATTGTAGTCTGCGGTGTGGGAAGCTCCGGCCTGGCGGCTCAGGAAATGGAGAACCGGTTCATGCGGATTGGCGTGGATATTGACTCTCTGCAGGAATACGACAGAATCCGTATGAAGGCCGCGTCGATTGACGAAACCGATATGATACTTGGCATCAGTGTGAGCGGAACCTCAGAGTCCGTTCTGTTTTTATTGCAGGTTGCCCGGTCGAAGGGCGCCGGAACGGTGCTTATCACGGCCAATAACAAAGCGGCTTTTAAGGAAGTGTGCGACGAAGTTATTTTAATTGCCTCTACAATGCATCTGGAAGCCGGCAACACGATTTCGCCGCAGTTTCCGGTCCTCGTTATGGTGGATATTCTCTATTATGAGTATTTAAGCCGCAATACCAAAGAAAAGAAAGCAATTCATGAGGATTCCCTCCGTATGCTGAATTCAAGGGATTTTCCGGTAAATCAAAAACTTTTATAAAAAACCCCTTGCATCTTCCCCAAACATCGTGTATACTAACAAATGCTGTGGCATGATAGCGAAGAAGCGAGAGGTTGCTGCAATGCCGAAAGGCGTTGCAGGTTTTCCGTGGAGCGAATGTCAAGAGGCGCAGCCGATACGGCCGTGCCAAAGAACCTGACGGCAAGTCACTGTACAAACATATTGTCTGCACAGGGCTGCAAAAGAGCAGTACCTGATAAGCAGAAACGCGGGCGTTAAGCGTGCCGGGTAAAGATGCGGGAAACCGCGTTTGATTTACAGGAAGGCATGACACGCACGGCAGAGTGTACAGTCACCGCTTGTCGTACTTAAATTTTAAAAAGTGCGAAAAGGAGGCGACTTTTTTTATGGCAAGTCAAGTAATGAGAATCACACTCAAGGCTTATGACCATCAGCTGGTTGATGCGTCTGCCAGAAAAATCATCGAAACTGTTAAGAAGAATGGCTCTCAGGTGAGCGGACCGGTACCCCTTCCCACAAAGAAAGAGGTTGTTACCATTTTAAGGGCGGTTCACAAGTATAAGGATTCCAGAGAACAGTTCGAGCAGAGAACCCACAAGAGGCTGATTGATATCATCACACCTACACCCAAGACAGTCGATGCCCTGCAGAGACTGGAGATGCCTGCCGGTGTGTATATTGATATTAAGATGAAGACAAAATAAGTTCTTCTCAAAACTCAAAACGCGTAAAGCGCGCGTGCAACCCCTGCACTAGAATGGCCCGATATGGGCCCGCTGTAGAAATTAATTGGAGGTAAAGAAATGAAAAAAGCTATTTTAGCTACCAAAGTCGGAATGACTCAAATCTTCAACGAAGACGGAAGTCTGATTCCTGTAACCGTGCTTTCGGCCGGTCCTTGTGTTGTGACACAGATTAAGACTGTCGAGAATGACGGCTACAGTGCAGTACAGGTCGGATATGCCGACAAGAAAGAAAGAATTGTCAATAAGGACAAGGGCGGAAGAAAGGAAATCGTTCACAGGCACGGCGTTGGCAAGGCTCTGAAAGGCCACTATGACAAGGCCGGCGTTCCCTGCAAGAGATTCCTTCGCGAGTTCAAGTTTGACAATGCGGAAGAGTATACGCTTGGAAGCGAAATCAAGGCTGATATGTTTGCAGTCGGCGATATGGTTGACGCGTCCGCTATTTCCAAAGGTAAAGGATTCCAGGGCGCAATCAAGAGACACGGACAGCACAGAGGTCCCATGACCCATGGTTCCAAGTTCCATCGTCATCAGGGTTCCAACGGCGCCTGCTCCTCACCGAGCCGCGTGTTTAAGGGAAAAGGAATGCCCGGCCACATGGGATGCGTAAAGGTGACAGTACAGAACCTTGAGGTTGTAAGGGTGGATGCCGAGAAGAATCTGCTTCTCATCAAAGGCTCCGTGCCCGGGCCGAAGAAGGGGCTTATTACAATCAAAGAAGCTGTGAAGGCTGCAAATTAAGCAGTCAGATGAAAGGAGGACCATAAAGAGATGGCAAACGTATCTGTTTATAATATGGAAGGCAAAGAAGTCGGCACGATGGAATTAAACGATGCGATATTCGGTGTGGAAGTGAATGAGCACCTGGTACACATGGCTGTTGTGCAGCATCTTGCCAATAAGCGTCAGGGAACGCAGAAAGCGAAGACCCGTTCCGAGGTTTCCGGCGGCGGAAGAAAGCCCTGGAGGCAGAAAGGAACCGGCCATGCAAGACAGGGTTCCATCAGAGCGCCTCAGTGGAAAGGCGGCGGCGTGGTATTTGCACCCGTGCCGAGAGATTATTCCTTCAGAATCAATAAAAAGGAAAAGAGAGCGGCCCTTAAGTCCGTACTCACAAGCAGAGTAACGGGCGGCAAGCTGATTGTTGTCGATGAGCTTAAGATGGACGAGATTAAGACCAAAAAGTTCAAAGCGGTTATGGATAACCTGAAAGTAAGCAAGGCGCTGGTTGTTCTTCCCGAGGTTGACGAAAAAGTGGTTCTGTCCGCAAGAAACCTTCCCGCAATTGACACGACAATAGTTCAGACGATGAATGTTTACGATATCCTGAAAGGCGACACGCTGGTTCTTACAAAGGGCGCGGTAGCCAAGATTGAGGAGGTGTTTGCATAATGGCAGCAATTCAATATTATGACGTAATCCTTAAACCGGTTATCACCGAAAAAAGTATGGCCGGCATGGCGGATAAGAAATATACTTTCCTTGTTCATCCCGAAGCAAACAAGACGATGATTAAGGAAGCCGTGGAAAAGATGTTCGAAGGTGCAAAGGTGCGCAAGGTCAATACCATGAACATCCAGGGAAAGAAGAAAAGGCGCGGCGTCGTAGAAGGCAGAACGGCAAAGACAAAGAAAGCAATGGTATGGCTGACGGAAGACAGCAAGGAAATTGAAATTTTTGCCGGCTTATAAAAGAAAACGATATGCACACATAAGTGCGATATGAAATGAGAGCTTGAAAGGAGATAAAGTCATGGGAATCAAGACATATAACCCATATACACCTTCCAGAAGAAATATGACCGGTTCCGACTTTGCCGAGATTACAAAGTCAAAACCCGAAAAATCACTGGTAGTGTCTTTAAAGAAAAATGCCGGTCGTAATAATCAGGGAAAAATTACAACCAGACATCGCGGCGGCGGTGCCAGAAGAAAATACAGACTTGTTGATTTTAAGAGAAATAAAGACGGAATGCCCGCAACGGTAATCGGCATTGAGTACGACCCCAACCGTTCGGCAAACATCGCTCTTATCCGTTATGAGGACGGCGAGAAGTCTTATATCATTGCTCCTGAAGGTCTGACAGACGGAATGAAGGTTATGAACGGCGCCGACGCGGAAGTGAGAATCGGCAACTGCCTTCCCTTATCCGCTATTCCTGTCGGTACTCAGGTACACAACGTTGAATTATATCCCGGAAAGGGCGGCCAGATGGTTCGTTCCGCCGGAAACAGCGCACAGTTAATGGCGAAAGAAGGAAAGTATGCTACGCTTCGTCTTCCTTCAGGCGAAATGAGAATGGTGCCTATCGTATGCCGCGCAACGGTTGGAGTTGTAGGCAACGGCGACCATAACCTGGTTAAGGTCGGCAAGGCGGGACGCAAGCGCCACATGGGAATCCGTCCTACGGTACGCGGTTCGGCTATGAACCCTAACGACCATCCTCACGGCGGTGGTGAAGGCAAGACGGGAATCGGACGTCCGGGTCCTTCTACACCTTGGGGCAAGCCTGCTCTTGGACTTAAGACCCGTAAGAAGAAAAAAGCTTCTGATAAGTTAATCGTAAGAAGAAGAGACGGCAAGGCTATCAAATAGTTAAGGAGGAGAGAAGAAAATGGCTAGATCACTGAAAAAAGGACCTTTTGCAGATGCAAGTCTGCTTAAAAAAGTGGATGCGTTAAATGCGTCAGGACAGAAGCAGGTTATCAAGACCTGGTCCCGTCGTTCTACAATCTTCCCTTCTTTTGTGGGACACACATTTGCGGTGCACGATGGAAGAAAACATGTGCCGGTATATGTGACGGAAGATATGGTTGGACATAAGCTGGGCGAGTTTGTGGCAACCAGAACTTATAGAGGACACGGCAAGGACGAGAAGAAGTCCAGAGTAAAGTAAGACAGGAGGTTTTATCATGGCAAAGGGACATAGAACTCAAATTAAGAGAGAGAGAAACGCGCAGAAAGATACAAGACCTTCAGCTAAGTTATCTTACGCAAGAGTGTCTGTTCAGAAAGCATGTTTCGTATTAGATGCTATCAGGGGCAAGGACGTGGAAACCGCTCAGAGTATTTTGGAATACAATCCCAGATATGCTTCCGGCGTTATCAAAAAATTATTGGAGTCCGCACGTGCAAATGCCGAGTATTTGTACAGCCAGGACCCTACTAAGTATCCGAATCCGGAAAACCTTTATATTGCGGAATGCTATGCAAATAAGGGGCCTACAATGAAAAGAATTAAACCCAGGGCACAGGGCAGGGCTTACAGAATTGAAAAGAGAATGAGCCATATTACAATTGTACTGGATGCGAGATAATCGGAAAGGAGAAAAATAATTTTATGGGACAGAAAGTTAATCCTCACGGCTTAAGGGTCGGCATCATTAAGGATTGGGATTCTAAATGGTATGCAGAAGCGGACTTTTCTGATTTTCTTGCGGAAGATTATGAAATCAGAAAATTCCTTAAAAAGAAATTATACAGTGCCGGGATTTCCAGAATCGAAATCGAGAGAGCTTCGGACAGGGTAAAGGTTGTTATTTATACGGCAAAGCCCGGCGTGGTCATCGGCAAGGGCGGCGCTGAAATCGAAGTGACCAAGAAAGAGCTTTCCAAGATGACAGGAAAGAAGGTTCTGGTTGATATCAAGGAAGTAAAAAGACCTGACAAGGATGCGCAGCTTGTTGCTGAGAACATTGCCCAGCAGCTTGAAAACCGTATTTCTTTCAGACGTGCTATGAAGTCCTGTATGGGAAGAACCATGAAGAGCGGCGCTCTCGGTATCAAAACTTCCGTTTCCGGACGTCTTGGCGGCGCTGATATGGCCCGTACAGAGTTTTACAGCGAGGGTACAATTCCCCTTCAGACACTGCGTGCCGATATCGATTATGGATTTGCAGAAGCAGACACAACCTATGGCAAGGTAGGAGTTAAGGTTTGGATTTACAAGGGCGAGGTATTGCCTGCCAAAAAGAACGAAGAAAAGACAGTGCAGGAAGGGAGCGATAAATAATGTTAATGCCTAAAAGAGTTAAACGTCGTAAGCAGTTTCGTGGCTCCATAAGAGGAAATGCAACCCGCGGCAATAAGATTAATTATGGAGACTTCGGTATTGTTGCATTAGAGCCGTGCTGGGTAAGGTCTAACCAGATTGAGGCTGCCCGTATTGCCATGACTCGTTATATCAAGCGTGGCGGTAAAGTATGGATTAAGATTTTCCCTGACAAACCGGTAACGGCAAAGCCCGCTGAAACACGTATGGGTTCCGGTAAAGGTGCTGTGGAATATTGGGTAGCGGTTGTAAAGCCCGGACGCGTAATGTTTGAAATCGGAGGAGTTTCCGAAGAACTGGCAAAAGAGGCGTTGCGTCTTGCAACACATAAGCTTCCCTGCAAATGTAAGATTGTTTCTAAGGCGGACTTGGAAGGTGGTGCATCTAATGAAAACTAAAAAATATGTAGAAGAGCTTCAGGCAAAATCTGTTGCGGCACTGTCGGAGGATTTGGTGGCCGCGAAAAAGGAACTTTTCAATTTGAGATTCCAGAATGCAACTAACCAGCTTAATAATACCGCAAGAATTAAAGAAGTGAGAAAGAATATCGCAAGAATTCAGACAGTCATCACCCAGAAGCAGAAGGAAGCGTAAGGACGCGGCTTCCGGGGACGGATTAAGGCGGAAAGCCGTTATGTTGCTGGATTGTCAAAGAAAGGAGACGAGACGTCGTGGAAGATAGAAATTTGAGGAAAACACGTACCGGTAAGGTGGTCAGTGATAAAATGGATAAGACAATTGTTGTCGCAATCGAAGAGCGTGTAAAGCATCCTCTTTACAAAAAATTCGTAAAGAGAACCTATAAGCTGAAAGCGCATGACGCGAACAATGACTGCAATATCGGTGATACGGTTAAAGTGATGGAGACAAGACCCTTATCCAAAGAAAAGAGATGGAGACTTGTGGAAATCATTGAGAGAGCAAAATAAGATTGTTCAAAATAATTCGGAAGGAGAATTAGCATGATTCAACAGGAAAGCAGACTGAAGGTCGCTGACAATACAGGTGCAAAAGAAATTCTTTGCATCAGAGTTATGGGCGGTTCCACAAGAAGATATGCAAGTATCGGTGATGTGATTGTTGCTACGGTTAAAGATGCAACACCAGGCGGCGTTGTAAAAAAAGGCGACGTGGTTAAAGCAGTAGTTGTCCGTACCGTTAAGGGCGCCCGCCGTAAAGATGGTTCTTATATTAAATTCGATGAGAATGCTGCTGTTATCATTAAAGATGATAAGACCCCCAGAGGAACGCGTATTTTTGGACCGGTGGCAAGAGAGCTTCGTGATAAACAGTTTATGAAAATTGTTTCTCTGGCTCCCGAAGTATTATAGGAGGTGCTTGGCATGGCAACTTTAAAGATTAAAAAGGGCGATACCGTTCAGGTAATTGCCGGCAAGGATAAAGGAACAGAGGGAAAAGTGGTTTCCGTTGATGCTAAGAAGCATAAAGTCGTTGTGGAAGGCGCAGGCATGATTACCAAGCACGCAAAACCTTCAGCAGCGAACCAGAATGGTGGAATTATTCAGAAAGAAGCGCCCATTGATATTTCAAACGTGATGTATGTTCACAAGGGAAAACCTACAAGAGTAGGCTTCAAATTTGAGAACGACAAGAAGGTGCGTTTTGCAAAGTCAACGGGTGAAGTGATTGATTAATTCTTGGAAAGGAGAACCCAAAGCGTGAGCAGACTTAAAACGATATATAATGAAGAAATCGTAGATGCTATGATTAAAAAGTTCGGATATAAGAATATTATGGAAGTGCCGAAGCTTGACAAGATTGTAATCAACATGGGCGTTGGCGAAGCAAAGGAAAACGCCAAGGTGCTGGAATCCGCAGTTAAGGACCTTGAGATTATCTCCGGCCAGAAAGCGGTAATTACAAAAGCGAAAAAGTCCATTGCAAACTTCAAAATCAGGGAAGGGATGTCCATCGGATGTAAGGTTACCCTGCGCGGGGAAAAGATGTATAATTTCCTTGACCGCCTGGTAAACCTGGCGCTCCCCCGTGTGCGCGACTTCCGCGGCGTGAACCCCAATTCCTTTGACGGCAGAGGAAACTACTCGCTGGGCATTAAGGAACAGCTCATTTTCCCTGAAATCGAGTACGATAAGATTGATAAAGTAAGAGGAATGGATGTCATTTTTGTCACAACAGCGAAGACAGACGAAGAAGCACGTGAATTGTTAAGATTATTCAATATGCCATTTGCTAAGTAAAAGGAGGTAAGTTCATGGCTAAGACATCAATGAAGATTAAACAACAGCGTAAACCTAAATTTTCCACAAGGGCGTATACTCGCTGTAATATTTGTGGTCGTCCGCATGCTGTTCTTAGAAAATACGGTATCTGCAGAATTTGCTTCCGTGAATTAGCTTACAAGGGCCAGATTCCCGGCGTAAAAAAAGCCAGCTGGTAACAGTTCCGGCGGAGCCGGAGCCATTTAGAAATTTGCGAAGCAAATTTCATGTGGTATGGCAGGAGCAAATTTCGTGTGGTGGAGCCGGAGATGTTGCATTGCCGAAGCGGCATTTATATATTTAAGGAGGAAAGAAAATGACAATGAGCGACCCTATTGCAGATATGCTTACAAGAATCCGTAATGCAAATACTGCAAAACATGATACAGTAGACGTTCCCTCTTCCAAAATGAAGCTGGCTATCGCTGAAATTCTTCTGGAAGAAGGCTATATAAAGAAATTTGACGTAATTGATGAAGGCAGCTTTAAGACTATCCGCATCGCGCTTAAGTACGGCGTTGACAGAAACGACAGGATTATCAGCGGCTTAAAGAGAATTTCCAAACCGGGACTTCGCGTGTACGCCGGCAAGGAAGAACTTCCCAGAGTTCTTGGCGGACTTGGAATCGCAATCCTTTCCACCAACAAGGGAGTGATTACCGACAAAAAGGCAAGAGAGCTGCAGGTAGGCGGCGAGGTGCTTGCATACGTATGGTAACGGCGCCGGGGTTAACCGGTCAGGGGAACCCGTAAAAGCATGAAAACTGCTCAGGCGCAGGGCGGACACGGTTTTCAGATATGAAGCAGATTGTTACAGCAAATATAACAGGAGGTACGGGCATGTCACGTATAGGAAGAATGCCAATCGCGATTCCCGCGGGAGTTACCGTGGAGGTTGCAGAAAATAATAAAGTGACTGTAAAAGGTCCTAAAGGAACGCTGGAGAGAGTTCTCCCCGGTGAGATGGAAATCAAGGTTGAAGGAGCGGAGGTTACCGTTGCAAGACCGAACGATTTGAAGAAAATGAAATCTTTGCACGGCCTTACAAGAACACTTATCAACAACATGGTTATCGGTGTTACTGAAGGCTATCAGAAGAAACTTGAGGTTAACGGCGTTGGCTACAGGGCTGCAAAGTCAGGCAGCAAATTAACCTTATCCCTGGGATATTCACATCCGGTAGAGATGGTTGACCCCGAAGGCGTTGAGACGACAGTGGAAGGTCAGAACGTTATTATCGTCAAGGGAATTGACAAAGAAAAAGTTGGCCAGTTTGCAGCTGAAATCAGAGACAAGAGAAGACCTGAGCCTTATAAGGGCAAGGGCATCAAGTATGCTGATGAGGTAATCAGACGTAAAGTTGGTAAAACTGGTAAGAAATAGATAAGGAGAGTGTAAAGATGGTTAATAAAAAGTCAAGACAAGAAGTTCGTGTTAAAAAACACATGAGAATACGTAACCGTATTAGCGGTACAGCTGAAAGACCTCGTCTTGCAGTATATAGAAGTAATAATCATATGTATGCTCAAATTATTGATGATGTGGCTGGCAGCACTCTGGTTGCAGCCTGCACCCTTGAAAAAGAGGTGAAGGAGCAGCTTGAAAAGACAAATAACGTTGATGCGGCAGCTTATCTGGGAACAGTAATCGGCAAGAGAGCCATGGAAAAGGGCATTGATACCGTGGTTTTTGACAGAGGCGGTTATTTATATCACGGAAAAATCGCAGCTTTAGCCGATGCGGCCAGAGAAGCCGGGCTGAAATTCTAGGAAGGGAGAAACACAACACATGAGACGTACAATCATCGATGTCAGCGGCATGGAATTAACTGAAAAAGTAGTTGCCATCAAGCGTGTAACCAAGGTTGTTAAGGGTGGACGTAATATGCGTTTTACCGCTCTGGTGGTAGTTGGAGATATGAATGGCCATGTTGGCGCCGGCCTTGGAAAGGCAACGGAAATTCCCGAAGCAATCCGTAAGGGAAAAGAGGATGCAATCAAGCATCTTGTTGCTGTTGCAATTGACGAGCATAAGAGTATCACACATGATTTTACAGGCAGATTTGGTTCCGCTTCCGTTTTATTAAAGAAAGCACCCGAAGGTACAGGTATTATTGCCGGCGGTCCCGCGCGTATTGTCTGCGAACTTGCCGGAATCAAGAATATCCGTACAAAATCTCTGGGCTCCAATAATAAACAGAACGTAGTGCTTGCTACGATTGCAGGATTAAATGCGCTTAAGACGCCTGAAGAGGTGGCAAGAAAGCGCGGTAAATCTGTGGAAGAGATAATGGCATAGGAGGGAAGATAATGGCAGAGCAAAAGAAGTTAAAAATCACATTGGTAAAATCTCCTATCGGGGCAGTTCCCAAGCACAGGGCTACCGTGGAAGCCATGGGACTTAGAAAGCTGAATAAGACAATCGTACTGCCTGACAATGCAGCTACAAGAGGTCAGATTCAGCAAATCAGACATTTAGTCAAGGTTGAAGAGGTTGAAGAATAAAGGATAAGGAGGTGTCAGCAATGGGTATTGAATTATCAAGCTTAAGCCCGGCAAAAGGGTCTACGCATCATGATTTTAGAAGGGGCCGCGGACACGGTTCAGGAAACGGCAAGACAGCCGGCAAGGGACATAAGGGCCAGAAGGCACGTTCCGGAAGGACCAGGCCGGGTTTTGAAGGCGGTCAGATGCCTTTATACAGGAGAATTCCCAAGAAAGGATTCACCTGCCCGAACCATAAAGAAATTGTGGCAATTAATTTAGGGGTATTGAACGATAAGTTTGAAGATGGTGCAGTAGTTGATGTTAACGCATTAATTGAATCCCGTGTAATTAAAAATCCTAAGGACGGCGTAAAAATCCTTGGAAACGGAGAAATTACCAAGAAGCTTACAGTAAAAGTAAATGCTTTCAGTGCATCCGCAAAAGAAAAAATTGAAGCTGTTGGTGGAACTGCAGAGGTGGTTTAATGTTTACAACCCTAAAAAATGCATTTAAAATTAAAGAAATAAGAAAAAAATTATTATTTACGCTGGGAATGCTTGTTGTGATTCGTTTAGGGTCACAGCTCCCGGTTCCGGGCGTGGACAGACATTATTTTTCCAACTGGTTCGCACAGCAGACAGGAGATGCGTTTAATTTCTTTGACGCGTTTACGGGCGGTTCCTTTTTGAATATGTCGATTCTGGCATTGAACATTACGCCGTATATCACATCATCGATTATTATGCAGCTTCTGACGATTGCCATTCCAAAGCTTGAGGAAATGCAGAAGGAAGGGGAGGACGGAAGAAAGAAGATTGCTTCCATCACCCGTTACGTGACCATCGCCCTGGCGCTGATTGAGTCAACTGCAATGGCGGTTACCTTTGGCAGAGGCGGGCTTTTGGAGAATTATAATTTCCTTAACGTAATTACAGTTATTGCGGCGCTTACCGCAGGCAGCGCCTTTCTCATGTGGCTCGGCGAGAGAATCACGGAAAACGGCGTCGGAAATGGTATTTCCATTGTCCTTGTAATTAACATTATTTCAAGGATTCCTCAGGATATCACACAGCTCTTTGAGCAGTTTGTATTTGGAAAAGCGATTGCGGTAGGAGCGGTTGCGGCGCTTATTATTCTGGCGATTATTCTGGCGATGGTGGTATTGGTTATCATCTTAAACGATGCCACACGTAAGATTCCCGTTCAGTATGCCAAAAAGGTTCAGGGGAGGAAAATGGTGGGAGGACAGACTTCCTCCATTCCCATGAAGGTGAATACCTCGGGCGTTATTCCGATTATCTTTGCATCTTCGCTGATGCAGCTTCCCGTAATCATATGCGGTTTTGCCGGATATAAGGGAACCGGCTTCTGGGCGCATGTTTTAAGAGGTTTGAGCTCCAGCAACTGGTGTAATCCCAGGGAGCCTGTCTACTCGATTGGGCTGGTGGTATATATCGCTCTGGTTATTTTCTTTGCGTACTTCTATACCTCCATCACATTTAACCCGATTGAGATTGCGGAGAACATGAAAAAGCAGGGCGGATTTATCCCGGGTATCAGGCCCGGCCGTCCCACCAGCGAGTATCTGACAAAGATTCTCAACTATATTGTATTCATTGGAGCCGTTGGTCTTACTATAGTCTGCGTAATCCCTTTTGTGTTCAACGGAGTGTTCGGAGCGCAGGTATCCTTTGGCGGAACCAGCCTTATCATTATCGTCAGCGTGGTTCTCGAGACGATTAAGCAGATTGAATCACAGATGCTGGTGCGCAACTATAAAGGATTTTTGAACGATTAAGGCTTTGGCAAGGCTGTAGCCTGTAAATACCTTCCGCAAGGCGGATGCATATAAGATACAGTGAGCATGCGCTTTTCCGGTGAGGGGAACAGATGCCCCGCAGTTTGGCTGCGGGGTATTTGGTTAACAGGAGAGCAGCGCAGAAATGAGGGAAAAAGTGAAAATAATTATGTTAGGTGCGCCTGGCGCCGGAAAAGGCACGCAGGCAAAAATGATTTCAGAAAAATATAATATTCCTCATATATCCACAGGCGATATTTTCCGGTTCAATATCAAAAACGGAACCGAACTGGGGATGGAAGCAAAGAAATATATGGACCAGGGACTCCTTGTGCCGGACGAACTGACCGTGAAGATTCTTCTTGACAGAGTTGCAAAGGATGACTGCAAAGACGGATATGTCCTGGACGGCTTTCCAAGAAACATCCCGCAGGCTGAAGTTTTGGATAATGCGCTGGGCGAGATTGACGATAAAATTGATTTCGCCATTGACGTTGACGTTCCTGATGAAAATATCATAAAGAGGATGAGCGGGAGACGCGCCTGCATCAACTGCGGAGCTACCTATCATGTGGAAAATGTTCCTCCGAAGAAAGAAGGAATCTGCGACGACTGCGGAGCGGAGATTGTTTTGCGGGACGACGACAGGCCGGAAACCGTGGGCAGGCGGCTGGATGTCTATCATGAGCAGACGCAGCCCCTTATTGACTTCTATCAGGCCAAAGGGATTTTAAGGACAGTGGACGGAACCATTGACATGAAGGATGTGTTTGCGGCAATCTGCGGTATTCTTGACAGGTAACTGTTACAGGAAAGGCAGGGAGCTTTGAAATGGCGGTAACGGTTAAATCAAAACGGGAAATCGCGTTGATGCGCGAAGCCGGCAGGATTCTGGCGGAGGTTCATTCAAGGCTGGGAAAGGCAATCGAGCCCGGAATGTCCACTCTGGATATCGATACTCTCGGGGAAGCGATGATTCGCAGCTACGGATGCGTGCCTAATTTTTTAAATTATAATGATTACCCGGCTTCCATATGTGTTTCCGTAAACGACGAGGTGGTGCACGGGATTCCTTCTGCAAAGAGGATTTTGAAGGAAGGGGATATCGTGAGTCTGGATGCCGGGCTTATTTATGAAGGATATCATTCCGACGCTGCACGCACATATCCGGTAGGCAGAATAAGCCGGGCGGCGGCAGAATTGATTAGGGTGACGAGGCAGAGCTTTTTTGAGGGAATAAGGTATGCCCTGGCCGGCAATTATCTTTACAGCATATCCAATGCAATCGACTCTTATTGCAGAGGGTATGGCTATGGGGTGGTGAGGGATTTGGTAGGCCATGGTATTGGAACCAGTCTCCACGAGGAGCCGCAGATACCCAATTTCCGGCAATGGCGCAGAGGAATCCGGCTGCGGCCGGGGATGACCCTTGCCATAGAGCCTATGGTAAATATGGGAAGCTACAAGGTTGAATGGCTTGAGGACGGCTGGACGGTGGTCACACGGGACGGCTCCCTCTCTGCACATTATGAAAACACGGTACTGATAACGGATGGAAAGCCGGAGATTCTTACGCTTTTGCCGGGCAGGGCATGAGGACTAAGAAAATTTGCGGAATTTAGAATCCGATAGTTACGCCGCCCTCGGCGGTATGATGGAAGGTGCAGATTATGACAGGATTGTTTGCCATATCCAGGGCGGGACATGACAAAGGGCAGATGTATATCATAATAAAGGAAGACGGGGATTTTGTATATCTTTCAGACGGTAAAACCAGAAAGCTGGAAAACCCCAAGAAAAAGAACAGGAAGCATCTTCAAATAGTAAAAACAGACACGGATAAAGTCCTTCTGGAAAAGATTAAGAACGGACAGATTATATATAATGAAGAAATTAAACGCGCTGTTAAGGTAAGAGGAGGTTGCAATGTCAAAGGCTGATGTGATTGAAATTGAAGGAACTGTGGTGGAGAAGCTCCCCAATACCATGTTTCAGGTGGAGCTTGAAAACGGACACAGGGTGCTTGCGCATATTAGTGGGAAATTACGACAGAATTTTATCCGTATTCTCCCCGGAGATAAAGTTACTTTGGAACTGTCACCCTATGATTTGAGCAAGGGAAGAATTATCTGGAGAGATAAATAATTTTCTTGCAATAAACGTTATTTCATGCTATAATGTAAAACGGTCTTTTTTGAAAGGAGGTTTAACATGAAAGTTAGATCATCAGTAAAACCGATTTGCGAAAAGTGCAAAATTATTAAAAGAAAAGGACGTATCAGAGTAATCTGTGAGAATCCCAAGCACAAACAGAGACAAGGATAATCCACTGCAAATTGTCGTAAAGATATGCCTTCTGGCAAAGATATTTTTGCCGGAAGCGTAATTTTCCGGCGTCGCCGGAGGACGATAAAAGCAGGAGGTTCTTGTCCAATTGTGTTTAGCCAATATAATTGTACGAAAGAGCCTTAGTGATTACTTCTTGGTTCGTGAAGAATTTCGCGTAAAATCGGAAAATCCGATTGGGCATAAACTGCCCCAATCAATTAGTATCGACGCATAAAAATGCGTAAAAGAAAATGGAGGAAACGTAAATGGCTCGTATTGCAGGTGTTGATTTACCGAGAGAAAAACGTGTGGAAATTGGGCTTACCTATGTTTACGGGATTGGAAGAACCAGTTCCAACAAAATCCTGGAAAAAGCAAAGGTT
Organism: uncultured Lachnospiraceae bacterium; assembly: GCA_910577275.1. Taxonomy (GTDB): domain Bacteria; phylum Bacillota; class Clostridia; order Lachnospirales; family Lachnospiraceae; genus Suilimivivens. The sequence continues at coordinate 44,378 of CAJTMW010000014.1, read as the reverse complement.
AATCCCGATACCCGTGTCAGAGAGCTGACAGATGATGAAGTTAAGAGAATCAGCGAGGTTATTGAGGCTGATTACATGGTGGAAGGCGACCTCCGCAGAGAAGTTGCCATGAACATCAAGAGACTTCAGGAAATCGGATGTTACAGGGGAATCCGTCACAGGAAAGGTCTGCCTGTACGTGGACAGAACACAAAGACAAACGCAAGAACAAGAAAAGGTCCCAAGCGTACTGTTGCTAATAAGAAGAAATAGTCCGGGACAGAGTGTGAGAAACAATTCATTAATTTAAAGAAAGTAGGTTAGTTTAAATGGCAGCAAAAAAAGTTACGAAAAAAGTGACAAAAAGACGTGTCAAGAAAAACGTTGAACGTGGACAGGCACATATCCAGTCTTCATTTAACAACACAATTGTTACATTGACAGACACAGAAGGAAACGCCTTAAGCTGGGCAAGTGCCGGTGGTCTTGGTTTTAGAGGTTCAAGGAAATCTACTCCCTATGCAGCGCAGATGGCAGCGGAATCAGCAGCTAAAGCGGCTATGGTACATGGTTTAAAGACAGTTGACGTTATGGTTAAGGGCCCCGGTTCGGGACGTGAAGCGGCAATCCGTGCTCTTTCCGCATGCGGACTGGAAGTAACCAGTATCAGGGATGTGACGCCTGTTCCTCATAACGGATGCCGTCCGCCGAAGCGCCGCCGCGTATAGTCGCGCAAAAGTAAAGTAATATTAACAGTTGGAAGAAGGCGCACCCGCGCTGTAAACAATATCACGGGGAAAGAAAAATGTGTTGCTTTCTTTCCTGTCCGGTCATTATGGAGGTAAAAATAATGGCAGTAAACAGAGTACCTGTATTAAAAAGATGTAGAGCGCTTGGCCTTGACCCTGTATTTTTGGGATATGACAAAAAGTCCAACAGAACAAATGCAAGGGCAGGCAAAAAGGTAAGTGAGTATGGTCTTCAGCTCAGAGAGAAACAGAAAGCCAAATTCATTTACGGCGTATTGGAGAAACCTTTCAGAAATTATTACGAGAAAGCTGACAGAATGAAAGGCATGACCGGTGAGAACCTGATGGTTATGCTTGAGAGCAGACTTGACAGCGTTATTTTCCGTATGGGCTTTGCCAGAACAAGAAGGGAAGCAAGGCAGATTGTCGGCCATCAGCACGTTCTTGTAAACGGCAAGAGAGTTCAGATTCCCTCTTATCTGATTAAAGCCGGGGATGTGATTGAAATCAGAGAAAAATCCAAGTCTTTACAGAGATACAAGGATATCCTTGAAGTAACAGGGGGAAGACTGGTTCCTGAGTGGCTTGAGGTAGACCAGGAAGCATTAAAGGGAACAGTTAAGAACCTTCCTACGAGAGAAATGATTGATGTTCCTGTAAATGAGATGCTTATCGTCGAGTTATATTCCAAGTAAACATTAAATGCCGCTTGGCGGCGTTCCATCACAGGAATTAGTTTCGTTGTTCGTAAAGGAGGGTATTTGCAGTGTTTGATTTTGAAAGACCAAATATTGAGGTGGCAGAGATATCTGAGGATAAAAAATATGGCAGATTTGTCGTAGAACCTCTGGAAAGAGGCTATGGTATCACCCTTGGCAACTCTCTTAGAAGAATCATGCTTTCATCGTTGCCCGGCGCTGCGGTCAGCCAGGTTAAGATTGAGGGCGTGCTTCATGAATTCAGCTCTATTGAAGGCGTTAAGGAAGATGTGGCTGAGATTATTATGAACATCAAGAGCCTTGCCATCAAAAACAACAGTGATACAAACGAGCCGAAGACTGCATATATAGAGTATGAAGGAGAGGGTGTCATCAAGGCATCTGACATTCAGTACGACCAGGATATTGAAATCCTTAATCCTGACCTTACAATTGCGACCTTAAATGGCAAAAATACCAAGCTTTACATGGAACTGACCATCACCAAAGGCAGAGGCTATGTGAGCGCTGATAAGAATAAAGGTGAAGATTTACCTATCGGTGTTATAGCGGTAGATTCCATCTACACGCCCGTTGAGAGAGTGAACGTCACTGTCGAGAACACGCGTGTCGGTCAGATTACAGACTTTGACAAACTGACGCTGGATGTCTATACAAACGGAACACTGGTTCCTGACGAGGCGGTTAGTCTGGCTGCAAAAGTACTTAGCGAACATTTAAGCCTTTTCATTGATTTGTCCGAAAATGCCAAGACAGCAGAGGTCATGGTGGAGAAGGAAGAGGATGAAAAAGAAAAGGTACTGGAGATGAGCATTGACGAGTTAGAACTGTCAGTCCGTTCCTATAACTGCTTGAAGAGAGCTGGTATTAACACAGTTGAAGAATTGACAAATAAAACCTCCGAGGACATGATGAAAGTCCGTAATCTGGGACGCAAGTCTTTAGAAGAGGTTTTAGCGAAACTGAAAGAACTGGGACTGCAGCTGAATCCCAGCGAGGAAGCGTAATCCATTGTGCAACGCACGGCAGTAAAGCCAAAGAGTATGCCCTGCGTTCTCATGAATGGTTTATATGAGCATTCGGTAAGTAAGTCCAAAGAGCGTAGCCGAATGTGCCATGAAGGGCGGATGAATCCGCACCGTTGAGAAAGGAGCCGGAAAATGGCAAAATACAGAAAACTTGGGAAGACATCTTCCCAAAGAAAAGCATTACTCAGAAATCAGGTAACCGCTCTTATTTATAAAGGCAAAATCGTTACCACACAGGCCAGAGCAAAGGAAGTTCAGAAGATTGCAGACGGACTTATCGCCCTTGCCGTAAAGGAAAGAGATAACTACGAGATGGTTAAGGTTTCCGCCAAGGTTCCCTTAAAGGATAAGGACGGAAAGAGAGTAAAAGAAGTAGTAGATGGAAAGAAAGTTACCAAATACGAGATTGTTGAGAAAGAAATCAAGAAGGATTTGCCTTCGAGACTTCATGCAAGACATCAGCTTCTCAAGGTTTTATATCCGGTGACGGAAGTTCCCGCTACAAATGCCGGAAGAAAGAGAGGCACAAAGAAGGTAGACCTTGTTGCCAAGCTTTTTGACGAGTACGGACCGAAATATGCTAACCGCAACGGCGGTTACACAAGAATTATCAAGATTGGACAGCGCAAAGGCGACGGAGCGCTGGAAGTAGTTCTTGAGTTAGTTTAATAAAAAAGTCATTTACCCCGCATGAAAGTGCGGGGTTTTTGTTACACTAAGCTGTTTCGCGAAGCGTGGCAGCGTTTTTTCGTTGCCGCACAAAAAAGACGGCCCGCTATAGCAGGCCGCCATTGGCTGTCTTAATTCAATAATTAAATTTAGTTATAATTATCAATACAAGGCTGGAACATATCCTTGCTTACGCCGCAGAGCGGGCAGCACCAGTCAGCCGGAAGGTCTTCGAAAGCTGTTCCCGGAGCGATTCCGTGTTCAGGGTCGCCTTTTTCAGGGTCATAGGTATATCCGCAGGGATTACAAAAATATTTTTTCATTTTGAGTATCTCCTTTCAGTATAAATCTAAAACATTTTTTAAAAGCTTTCTCCGGGTGGGGAGAGTTTGTTTTTAGCTGAAATATCTCTTAAGAAGGCCTTCGAATGCCTTGCCGTGTCTCGCCTCGTCGCGGGCCATCTCATGAACGGTATCATGGATTGCATCCAGATTAGCGGCTTTGGCTCTCTTTGCAAGGTCAAATTTGCCGGCGGTCGCACCGTTCTCGGCTTCAACTCTCATCTCAAGGTTCTTCTTTGTGGAATCCGTAACTACTTCGCCAAGCAGCTCTGCAAATTTAGCGGCATGTTCAGCCTCTTCGTAAGCAGCCTTTTCCCAGTAAAGACCGATTTCAGGATAACCTTCTCTGTGAGCTACTCTTGCCATTGCAAGATACATACCAACCTCTGTGCATTCGCCGTTGAAGTTTGCGCGAAGGTCAGCCATGATATCCTCGCTGACACCCTTGGCAACGCCTACCACGTGCTCGGCAGCCCATGTCATCTCATCGCCCTGAGCGGTAAACTTCTCAGCGGGTGCGTTACAAACGGGGCACTTCTCCGGTGCTGCGTCGCCTTCGTGAACATAGCCACATACCTGACATACAAATTTCATAATTTCTTTCTCCTTTTCTTTATAAAAAATTTCATCAAATGCGGTTTGTTTTGCAAATTGTCCTGATTACATTCTGCAATCAGCTATATGCTGTAATTAGCATTGCAGACCGGCATTTGCTGTTTACTACAGTTCTCACAGCGGCCATAAAAATAAGTTATATGTCCCTCAATTTCGCCCTTAAAGCTTTCACGGGCGACCTGCGTCATGCGCTCCATAAACGGAAAATCAAAATCGGAAACGCGTCCGCAATCAGAGCAGACAAAGTGATAATGAGGCGAGGTATCGAAATCAAAACGGTCTGCGCCGTCGCCTACTCTCAGTCTTGTGATTTCCCCGATATCGGCAAGCAGAGTCAGATTCCGGTAAACGGTTCCCAGGCTGATATTGGGAAAGGATTTGCGCACATTCGTATAGACGATATCCGCAGTAGGATGGTCTTTTCTGGTGGACAAAAATTCTTTTATAGTTTCCCGCTGTTTGCTATGCTTTAAATTCATGCCTGTTCCTTAGTTAAATAATAGTAATCATTACTGATATTATATCTCTTTTGGAAATAAAGTCAAGGTAATTTATAAATTTTTTATAGTTTCAGATATTCTTTAATAAGCCAGTGTTTACGGTATATGGTATAATACCTATAAAAGGCGGGGCGGGCGGAGCCCTTGGATTCCTGCCGGAGGTTTATCATGAAATTCAAGACACGACTTATTATTACATTTCTGACAATTATTTTACTTCCGTTAGTGCTTGCCTGCACGGCGTTTTTGTGCATCGGCGGCGCGCTTATCCATGAGCAGGAGGAATACGGATTCCGCAATGAGGACTACAACATGCTCATTGACCCGACGCATGCCTCGCGGCTCATTTCCAGGGAAATATTTCAGCAGGCAAAAGAAATATTGAGGGAAGATGAAGCGGGGCTGGAAGATATTGACGTGCTTTCGGATATTAACGAAAAGATTGAAAATAAATCTTCCTATATTATTGTGCGCAAAAATAATCAGATTTATTATACGGGAAACGAACTGGCGGCAAAACAGATTTTTGACAGACTGCCGGAGTTCCAGGGGGAAATATTCAATCAGGAATTGGAGGAAAGCGTTTATTTTGACGATATGAAAAAGCTGGTAAGGCAGATGGATTTTTACTTTTCCGACGGTGCTGAGGGAAGCTTTTTTGTGATTAGCAGAATGAATTCCATCCTGTCGAGGAGGCTGTTTGTGGATATGGCGATTGCCATTATGGTAATCCTTATCTTTACAAGTATGTTCCTGACAAACTGGATTAGCAGAGGCGTTTTCATTCCGATTAACCAGCTTAATATCGCCATGCAGAATATTGCGGAGGGCAATCTGGAATATATGCTTCCTGAAAAGGAGGACGGGGAGATTGGCGAGCTTTACCGGAATTATGAAGATATGCGGCTGCGCCTGAAGGAGTCCACCGATGAAAAGATTTTTGCAGAGAAGCAGAACAAGGAGCTTGTCAGCAACATTTCCCATGATTTGAAGACGCCCATCACGGCCATCAAAGGCTATGTGGAAGGGATTATGGACGGCGTGGCGGATACGCCTGAAAAAATGGACAAATATATCAGAACCATCTATAATAAAGCCAATGATATGGACCGCCTTATCAATGAGCTGACAGTGTATTCGGGAATTGATTCTAACAGGATTCCCTATCACTTTCACAGAATCAATGTTTCCGATTATTTTGGCGACTGTATTGAGGAAGTGGGGCTTGATTTGGAGTCGAAAAATATTTCACTTGACTATTCCAATCTGGTCGCGCCGGGCACAGTGATTATCGCAGACCCCGAGCAGTTAAAGCGGGTGATAAACAATATCATCAGCAACAGCGTCAAGTATCTGGACAAGCCGAAAGGCGAGATAGATATCCGGCTGCTGGACGAGGTGGATTCCATACGCGTTGAAATCGAGGATAACGGAAAAGGAATTGCGGCGAAGGATTTGCCGAAGATATTCGAGCGCTTTTACCGGACGGACGCCTCCCGGAATTCCTCACAGGGCGGGAGCGGAATCGGGCTTTCCATTGTGAAAAAAATTGTGGAGGACCACGGAGGCTATATCTGGGCCACCAGCAAAGAGGGCGAAGGCACCTGTATGCACTTCGTAATAAGAAAATATCAGGAAGCGGAATAATTGTGAAAAGGAGGGACTCGCAAAGCGGGAGGATGCCTTATCACCAGGCAGGCACCAGCGAAGGAACTTCGCATGGAATGTGCCTGCTCAAGAAAAATCAGGAGGAAAAATTGATGAGCAGAATTTTAATTATCGAAGACGAAGAAGCGATTGCGGACCTGGAGAAGGACTATCTGGAGCTCAGCGGGTTTGAAGTTCAGATTCAGCATCAGGGAGACGAGGGGCTGAAAGCCGCCCTGTCCGAAAAGTTTGATTTGATTGTGCTTGATTTGATGCTGCCGGGGATGGACGGATTTGAAATCTGCAAGAGAATCCGCGAGGATAAAAATATTCCGATTATCATGGTGTCGGCGAAAAAAGATGATATTGACAAAATAAGGGGACTTGGCCTTGGGGCGGACGACTACATGACCAAGCCTTTCAGCCCCAGTGAGCTGGTCGCCAGAGTCAAGGCGCACATGGCAAGATATGACAGACTGGTGGGCTCAAACCAAAAGAACAATGACATTATTGAAATCCGCGGTATCCGTATAGACAAGACGGCAAGGCGGGTCATTGTGGACGGGGTGGAGAAGGCTTTCACAGGCAAGGAATTTGACCTTCTGACATTTTTAGCGGAGCACCCGAACCATGTATACACAAAAGAAGAGCTGTTCCGGGAAATCTGGGATATGGATTCGATTGGCGACATTGCCACTGTGACGGTGCATATCAAAAAGATACGGGAAAAGATTGAATATGATTCCGCAAAGCCTCAGTACATTGAGACGATTTGGGGAGTGGGATACCGGTTTAAGGTATAAAGCAGGTTCCTATAGGACAAATGCCAGAGATGAGAGCGGGGATGAGATTTTTGTGTTAAAAAACATTGTTTACGAGGACGAGCATCTTATAGTGATTTTTAAACCGGCCGGAATTGCGACTCAGACAGCCAGATGCGGACAGCAGGATATGGTTAGCGAGCTGAAAAATTATCTGTTTCAAAAGCCCGAACGCACAGAACGGGGGGAACCCTATCTTGGCGTGGTACACAGACTGGACCAGCCGGTATCAGGGCTGTTGGTGTTCGCCAGAACAAAACAGGCGGCTTCGGAGCTTGGAAGGCAGCTCCAGAAGGATAGGCTAAAGAAGAATTATTATGCAGTAGTCTGCGGAAGACCGGTAAAGGAATCAGGCAGACTGGAAAACTATCTTTATAAGGACAGCAAAACCAATCATTCTTTCGTGGTCGATGAAAATACTCCGGGAGCCAAAAAAGCGGTTTTAGATTATCAAAGGGTGAAAACCCTGATGGTGCTCGGAGAAGGCATGGAGCATGAAGCGGAGGTTTCTCTGGTGGATATTTCTCTGCTTACAGGGAGACATCATCAAATCAGGGCGCAATTGTCGCATGAGGGAATGCCGATTCTCGGTGACGGCAAGTATGGAAGCCCATATTCGAAGGAGCTCAGCCAGAGGGCGGGATGCAAAAGCGTTGCCCTGTGCGCATATAAGCTGAGCTTTGAGCACCCTGTAACCAAAAAAGTACTTACATTTGAAAGCCGGCCGGAGGAGGAAATATTTTTACCTTTCTTTACCAGATAAATTTAGAAAAAATCAATTCATATTTCATATGAAATTACCCATACTAGCTATAGTGTTTCAACGAGAGCGGCAAAGTGTGGGTGATTTTTATGTTAAAACTAAATTTAACAAATGTCGGAAAGAAATATCTTGTGGCGGCGGTGGTAAGCTTATTGGTCTATTTGGCTATGAAGTATATAAGCCCCATCGCATCGCCTTTTATTTTGGCCTTTTTGGTGGCGGGAACCTTAAATCCGCTGGTTCAGGCGCTTCACAAAAGAATAAAAATCCGCAAGCCGGTTTTGGCCGGTATCATTTTATTTAGCGCCAGCGTACTGATTATCGTACTGATATGGGCGTTGATGGCGGCGCTCTTTGCAAACGGAGGAAGGATTGCCGGAGAGCTGCCGGATTATCAGGAGGAGTTTGGAAATCTGCTGGGGGACTGCTGCAATATGATGGAGCGGCAGTTTGGTGTGGACGGTGTTCAAATAGAAAAATTTGTGCTGGAGCAGGTTAACATTTTTATAGAAAATCTTGAAGTAAAGGTTTTACCCGCCATCATGGGAAAGTCTATGGATTATGCAAAGAATATTGTAAGCTTTGTCAGCTTCTTCGTGGTAATGTTTATTGCAGTCTTGCTTATCATGAAGGATTTTGACAAGGTAATGGCAAAGCTTCGGGAGGATGAGGAGTTTCAGGGAATAAGGGAAGTCGGGCAAAAGGTGATTCTTTATGTCAAAACATTCATAAAGGCGCAGTTGATTATCCTGTGCGTTATCAGTACGGTATGCGCGCTTGTACTGGCGCTTATGGGCATGAAGGGCGGCATTTTTTACGGAGTACTGACGGGATTTATGGATATGCTCCCTTTTATCGGGACAGGCATTATGCTGGTTCCTCTGGCAATATTCCGCCTGATAAACGGGAGCTATCTGCAGGCGGTTCTGTGTCTGTGCCTTTACGCTGTCTGCGCGCTGATTCGGGAGTTTTTAGAGCCAAAACTCATAGGGGAGAAGATTGGCGTGTGGCCGGTAGGAATTCTGTTTGCGGTATTTGCGGGGATTCATCTGTTTGGCGTCTGGGGAATCATCAAGGGGCCCCTGTCGCTGGTGATTATCTGCGAGATTTGTAAGTATTGGTGGGGAAAAAAAGAAGAATAACGGTGTACGGCTGTCTTATAATCTTCGTTCGGAAATTCGACGGTTGTTATCATTGCAGTTTCCGATAATATAACCAGAGGATTTGCAGGTAAGTGGAATCCCTGTTATACTGTAAAAGTGATTATCATGTGAGGCGTTAGCGGATTTTAAAGAGGGTAAGCTGGTGACGGGCAATCAGGCAGACAATGGATTTTCAAATAAATTATCTGGCAAAAAGACGGTGCTTAAGGCGGCAGGAGAGCTGTTTTGCTCGGCCTATCTGCTGCTGATGTTCGGGATATATCCTTTTTATATGGAAAAAGGATATGTGGATATCGGTGAGGCAAAGTACCGTTTTTTTATATACTGTTCACTGGCTGCCGCTGCAATTCTCGGGGCGATTGGCCTGTGCCGCTATATCCAGGTATTGCGCCGGAGAATAAGAGAAAGGGAGCCTTATCTGATTCGCTGGGAGAACTTTTCAGCGACAGACTTGTTTGTAGCGCTGTATGCCACAGAGATTTTTATCTCCTATGTACTGTCGGATTACCGGCAGGAGGCGCTTTGGGGAACGGAAGGGTGGCATATCGGACTTGTCCCCTTGCTTACCCTGTGCGGCCTGTACTATTTCATATCACGGCTTTGGGACGGGAAAGCTTTTATCTGGTATGTGAGCATGGCGGCATCCGCAGCAGTATTTTTGCTGGGGATTCTGGACAGGTTTTCGATTTACATAATTCCATTGGAAATCAGGCAGCCGGCATTTATATCCACGTTAGGGAATATCAACTGGTTCTGCGGATATTTGACGGTTCTGGCGCCCGTCGGAATATACATATTTTTGTTTTCGGAAAATGAAAGAAATAATAACGACAGTTATTTATATAAAGAAAAAGCAAAAAAGCGGTTTGCGGCAGGCTATGCGATAATTGCATTTATGGCAGGGTTTTGCCAGGGCAGCAGCAGTATTTTTCTTTTTTATGGAACGCTGTTTTTCATTTTACTCTGGCTGTCCCTGGAAAAACGAACATGGCTGGCAATCTGGAGCCTTCTTGTCTGTCTGTGGGGACTGGCGGCGCAGCTTGTGAGGGCTATGCGGCATTTGCTGCCTGACAGATATAACTATGAAACGGATAATTTATGTGGATATCTGACGGATTCCAATGTAACGTTGGTAATTGGGGCGGCGGCTTTCATCATATTTTTATGGCTAAAGAAGAAAAATCATGATTTTGCCAGAGGACAGAAAGCAGAAAAGGAAGCCGATGCCGGGAGAAAGGCAAAAACGGCGCGCAGGATTATGGCTCTCGCATTGGCGGCAGGAATTTTGTTCTGGCTTATACTGACAGGCTTTCACACCTGGCAAAGCATTTCCGATGCCGCGGACGTTACCGGAACCAGCCCGTTTTTATTTGACGAGAACTGGGGAAACGGCAGGGGAGCGGCATTGAAAGCCGGAGCCAGAATGTATGCCGGGATGCCGTTCGAAAAAAAGCTGTTGGGCACAGGACCGGACTGTTTTTCCGCCTATGCATATTCCTTGCCGGAAGTTGCCGGGAGTCTTCGGGAGAATTTTGGCAGCGAAAGGCTGACCAATGCTCACAACGAGCTTTTTACAGGTCTTATAAACACAGGGATAATGGGCGTTATTTTATATTTGGGGATTTTTGTATCATTTATTATAAGATATGCGAAGAAAGGGGATTTCTATTCGCGTATGGCAATCGTATGTATTCTTTGCTATCTTGCTCATAATATGGTGAGCTTTGCTCAGGTGCTGAATTTGCCTTTTGTGTTTCTGGTAATGGCAATGGGGGAGAGGGCAATGAAGCTTCATTCTGAAAGAAGCTAATGGATTTTAAAATACACCTGTGATAAGATATAAAAAAACAAACCGGAGGATTAAAATGAACGGTAACACAGCGTCCAATTCCATCATAGGCGGGGCGGACGGCCCTACCGCAATTTTTCTGGCGGGAAAGCTGGGAGACGGCTTTAAAACAGGAATCATGATTTTCGTTATAGCAATGCTCCTTCTGGCGGCAGTAATGGTGCTGTGGAAGCCGGGAGTGAAAACAAAATACCGCTTTATCAGGCTTTCAGCCGGGAATCTTCTGATTCACCTTATGGACGGACTTGTGACCTTTGTAAATACGCCGGATTTGGCAAGAGAGGGAAATATTCTGGTGAGCAGATTCGGATTTGGATGGGGCGCGCTGTTTACGGCGAATCTGCTGGGCTTTCTGGTGATTGTGCTGACGGCGTGGAATTTTAACAGATATGAATATCCGGTTATTCCCTCGAAAAGCGTTTTCGATTATTATATGAAGCTGTTCTATGGAGAGAACTACAAGCCCTCATGGTTCTGGTTTAAATTCTGTAAGCGGTTCCGGCCAATGTTTGCGGCTGTGAGCTATGCCGTTTACTGGGGGGCAACGGCGGGAGCACCGGCGTTTGTAATCGGATGGCTGCTGGATATGGCAGGTATTTATCCGTCATGGTACAGCAGTACAAAAATAGCGTGTGTTATTTACTTTGTGGTGGCATTCGGGAGTATTTATAAGTGGGCAAGGGATGGATATAAGCTGAGCTGTGAGCGTACGGCGGAGAATGACGGCGCCGGAAATCAGACAGGAGGCTGACAAACAATAAAGGTGAAGAAGGGCGTTATAAAGTAGAAAATATAGTTTGAGCAGAGACTTTCTGCTTTCGGAAAAGGAGGATAAGGATGTTATATCAGGTTTATGCAGGCGCATATACAGATAAGGAAAATACTGAGGGCATTTATCAGTTGGAGCTGGATACGGAAAAGGAAACGCTTCGGGTTGTCCGTTCTTACAGGGAAAGCGACAGCCCCTCTTTTCTGGCGGTGACGCCGGATTATCTGTATGCGGTGAGCGAGAGAGAGGACAGCGGGGAGGGCATGGTCAGCGCCTACCGGAGGAACCGGAAAAACGGGGATTTGGCTTTTATTAATTCCATTGTTACGCAGGGAACAGCCATGTGCCATATCAATGTATGGCCGGATGGCAGACACTTTTCAGCGGCAAACTATATGAGCGGAAGCGTTTTCACAGGGAGGATTCGGGAGGACGGTTCCCTTGGAGGAGTTTGCTCTTTTTGCCAGCATGAGAGCATGGGAGCAGGGGCAAATCCTGTAAGGCAGGACGGGCCTCACGTGCATTGCACGCAGTTGTCAGAGGACGGCAGACGGCTTTATTTGGCAGACCTTGGGCTTGACCGGGTATTCTGCTACGATATCGGGAAAGACGCCTCATTGACGCTTTCGAAAGAGAACGCGCAGATTTATCTGCCTGCGGGAGAAGGACCCCGGCATCTGGTTTTCAGAAATCAGGGGAGATTTATGTATCTGACGGCGGAGCTTGGAAATAAGGTGTTTGTGTATGAGACAAAAGACGGCGGAGAAACCTATGAAAATATACAAACGGTGGGTACGCTGCCGGAGGGGTATGAGGGAGTAAATACTGCGGCGGATATTCATTTTTCCATGGACGGGAGATATCTGTATGCCTCCAACAGGGGAATGGACAGCCTTGTGTTATATGAAGCGGACGCGTCCACCGGGCTTATTGAAACAAAGGGATACTATGGGGCGTTCGGGAAATGTCCGAGGAATTTTTGCATCACGCCGGATAACAATTATCTGCTGATTGCCAATCAGGAGAGCGGGAATGTTGTTTTGTGCAGGAGAAATGCGGATACCGGGGAGCTTTGCGGGAAAGCGGATGAAGTGGAGATTCCGCGGGTAGCGTTTGTTACTGTTGTGGAGTAGCCGACATAGGGGGCAGATTTTATTTAACGTAAGGTCAGTTCCAGAAGTGTGCTGACTGTTGCTTACACCTTATCATGATAATTCTCCAATTGATGGAACACGCCGGTCACATTTACAAAATGCTCTTTGACATTGAAAACAACGATATAATCCATTTGAGGTACAATTGCCTCATGGTAACCTTTACTTGCCAGATATGTATTTCTGCTGAGTGGAAATTGCAAAGGATTTTTTTCCAGACGTCCATATACATTTTCAATTCCACTCAACAGATGCTGGGCAGCCTGTTCATTTTTCAATCTGAATAACAGGTGATATAGAAGATTATCAAGCAATTCGTCCGCATGTTCTGTAATAGTCAACTTATAAGCCATATTTTGCCCTCATTTCTGCCAAAGCAGTTCTGGCGTCTTTTATCTGCCCGGTTTCCAGCTGCTTTTCAGATATCTCAATATCTCTGTACATAGAAAGCTGTCTCATGGTATTTTCGTATATTTCCATACTCATGATTACCATGTCTCCATATCCGTTTTTTGTAATATAAATGGGACCGTCTGCCTTATGGCACATATCGGAAATTTCAGATGTATTTTTCAAATCCTTAATAGGAATAATTTGCGGCATTGTTTAGCCCTCCTTTATGGGTTAATTATACTACAATTATACCATTATTATACTTTTTCTCAATGATTTTTTATAAGGACATAAAAAGGATACACAAAATTGTTATACTAAAGTCGAACCTTTAACCACAGGATTTATAAGAAGGAGACGGCAGGAAGTGAAATTGCAGATGTTATTAGTGGAGGATGACGCCGGAATTCGGGAAGTGATAGAGGATTATTTTTCGTCCCGCAAAAGTATTCCGGGCGCCGGAACTAAACAGGAGGAGGATGAAATTACCGTTATCAGCGCAGGGGACGGGGAAGAGGGGCTTGCGCTGATAGCGGAGGGCGGATTTGATATTGTAATTCTCGACATTATGCTGCCGGGGATGGACGGCTTTTCACTGTGCAGAAAGCTGCGGAAAGACAGTGCTGTTCCGGTGATTTTTCTCACGGCAAGGGGACAGGAGGAGGACAGGCTTAAGGGCTATCTGCTGGGCTGCGATGATTACGTGGTGAAGCCCTTTTCGCTGGCGGTTTTATATGCCAGGGTCAGGGCTTTAGTGAAAAGGGCAAAGGGGATGGTGCTTGAAAATGTCATGGAGCTGGGGGGCGTCAGGCTGTTGCCCGATAGAAGAATTGCGTATGCGGGCGAGGAAGAACTTGCGCTTACGCCAAAGGAATTTGCGCTTTTAAGGTATCTTTTGGAGAATCGGGGGCGGACAATAAGCCGGGAGAGGATTCTTATATCCGTATGGGGATATGATTTTGAAGGGAGCGACAGAGTGGTGGATAATCATATCAGGAAGCTGAGGAAAAAGCTTGGAAAGTACGGAAAGCAGATAAAGACGGTGATTAAAAAGGGCTACAGAATGGACGGAGAGTAAAAATGAACAGAATAAAAACGCCAAACAGGAAAAAGAAGATAAGCTTTTGCAGAACCTGGGCATGGATTGCGCTTCCGGTGATTTCGCTGACAATATTTGCGCTGGTGATGATAACGGCTGTACTTTTCATAGGACTTTACATGCGGGATGAGCTTCGGGCATCTGAAATTGCGTATGAAGCTACGCTGTGTTTGAAAGAAAAGGATTTAACAGTGCAAAGAGAATATGAAGAGATATTAAATCTGGGAAAAAACCGTATGGTGGCGGCTTTGTATGACGAGGAAGGAAATCTTTTGTGCGAGTCGAAGCCGGAGGAATATGAGGCATGGCGGCTGATAACGAAGGAGGATTACCATATTTTACTGGAAAGGCTGAAGGAGATTCCCATGAACAGCCAGCGGGAGAGAGCGGGCGCTGAAACGGTGAATTTATATGGCGTTACCTATTTATATGGAAGAAAGTACTTTACAGCCGATGATAAGGTCTATCAGCTGCGCTACGGCGCGTTAGTCAGTCCGTGGAGCAGGTATAGCCGCAGGATAGTAATGACGGACCTTACGGTAATATTCAGCGTGCTTTTGCTTACCTTTCTCATTGCAAGACATTATTACAGGAGTTACAGGGAGCGCATTCAGGCGGAGGAATATTACAGAAATACATCGAACGCGCTGGCTCATGATTTGAAGACGCCGCTGATGGCAATATCGGGATATGCGGAAATCATGCGGGAAAATGCGTATCCTGAAAAGAGGAATTATTATGCGGAAGGGATTTTAAAAAATGTCGCCGTGATGAACGCCATCATAGAAAATGTACTGGAGCTGGCCAGGCTGGAAAATCCGCGGATGATTCCGGCAAAGGAGGACACTGATTTATGGGAGCTTGCCGGCGCTGTTCTGGAGCAGTTCCAGGTTGAAATAAGGTCAAAGGAGCTTAATGTTCTGCTTAAAGGACAGGCGGGGGAGTCGGTGGTAAGCGCGGACAAGGCTTTGATGAAACGGGCGCTGGAAAACCTGATTGGAAATGCCGTAAGGTATACGCCGGAGAAAAATGAAATTACCATAACATTGAATATGAAATGCCTTGAAATAAAGAATACGGGCGTTATGATTTCAGAGGATAAACTGCCTCATGTCTGGGAGCCTTTTGTGAAGGGAGAGAATGCGAGAACCGGGACCGGCGGAACGGGAATCGGGCTTACGATTGTAAAGGAAATTATGGATTTGCACGGATTTGACTGTGAAATCAGAAACGGAGACAACTGCGTAATCGCAGCAATAGATTTCCGGAAGGTCCGGGGAAAGTAAGCGGGCCGGATAGAGAACCATAGGGCCAAATAAAGAAGTCAAAATCGACATATAAGAAAGTCAAAAACAGGATTGCCCTCATAAGCGGAAACAGTTACAATAAAAATAACTGAAAACGTGAAGAAACAGGAGGGTTTAGTTATGGACAAATGGACACGCGCCTTATATCAGCCGGGGCTTCCCTTAGGGGAAAACGGAGAAAGGCTTACAGGCTCAAAACAGCATATCGAGCTTTCAAAGGAAGCTGCCAAGGAAGGCATGGTACTTCTGAAAAACAGGAAAAACATTTTGCCGCTGCCGAAAGGGGCGAAGGTTGCGCTTTTCGGAAAAGGCACCTTTGACTATGTAAAGGGCGGCGGCGGAAGCGGCGACGTGACGGTGGCTTATATCCGCAATCTGTATGAGGGATTGAAACTGCAAAAAGATAATATCAGCATATTTGAGCCGTTATGCGATTATTACAGAAAGGACGTGGAGAGGCAGTATGCCGAAGGGAACGTTCCGGGCATGACCGTAGAGCCGGAAGTGCCGGAGGATTTGCTTGCCCTTGCAAAGGCTTACACGGACACGGCTATCATTTCCATCTGCCGTTTTTCGGGAGAAGGCTGGGACAGAAAGAGCGTTATCGATACGGAAAACAAGAACATGTGGGACGACGAACGGCGTATGACGGAGCTTTCCGCCAGGATTTTTGCCGACGGTGATTTCTGCCTTTCAAGGGAGGAAGCGGCTATGGTTGACGCCGTGAAGAAGAATTTTTCCCGCGTAATTGTGGTAATGAACGTGGGCGGCATGGTGGACACCTCCTGGTTCGTGGACGAGGACGATATCGGCGCGGTTCTGATGGCATGGCAGGGCGGCATGGAAGGCGGTCTGGCCGCTGCGGAGCTGCTTGTGGGGAAAGGAAATCCTTCAGGAAAGCTTTCCGATACCTTTGCAAAGACGCTGGAGGACTATCCCTCCACTTATAATTTCCATGAATCCAGAGATTATGTGGCTTACACGGACGATATTTATGTGGGCTACCGTTATTTTGAAACCATACCGGGAGCTGCGGAAAAGGTAAACTATCCTTTCGGCTTCGGCTTGTCCTACACCACATTTAAAGTAAAAGCCAAAGACGCAAAGGTTAAGAAGGGCAATGTGAATATAGAAGTGCATGTGACCAACACAGGCAGTCGGGCAGGTAAGGAAGTGGTACAGGCATATTTTGAAGCGCCGCAGGGAAAGCTTGGAAAGCCCAAAAAGCAGCTTGCCGCTTTTGCAAAGACAAGACTCCTTGCGCCGGGAGAAACCCAGAGAGTTTACCTGCGCTTTTCTGTGGAGGAGATGGCTTCCTATGACGACCTTGGCAAGATAAAGAAAGCAGCCTATGTACTGGAGGCGGGAGATTATCTTTTCCATGTGGGAACCTCAGTTCGGGATACAAAGGAGCTGGATTTGGTTTATACGGTTGACGAGGACGTTGTGGTGAAGCAGCTTGAAAGCAGGCTGGTTCCTTCGTCGCTTGCAAAGAGAATGCTTTCTGACGGAAGCTATGAGGAGCTGCCGAAAGGGGAGGCAAACGACCCGGATGCAGGAGAGCTTGAGAGGATGTCCAAGGATTTGCTGGAGGGCTATGCGCCGGCGATTAGAGGAAGGGAACGCTTCCAGCTCTGGAAGGAGCCTTACAAGGCCGGAGTACATACGCTGATGGAGGTTGCGGAAGGAAAGCTGTCCGTGGACGAATTTCTGGCACAGCTCACAGATGAGGAAATGGCGCATATTCTCGGCGGACAGCCCAATACAGGGGTGGCGAATACCTTTGGCTACGGCAATCTGCCGGAGTACGGAGTACCCTCCATTATGACGGCGGACGGACCGGCTGGACTGCGTATTGCGCCTCAGTGCGGCGTGAACACCACATGCTGGCCATGCTCCACCCTGCTCGCATGCAGCTGGAACGCCGACGTGATAGAAGCGGTGGGTGCGGCCGGCGGAGCGGAAGTGAAGGAAAACAACATTGCCATGTGGCTGACCCCGGCGGTAAATATTCACAGAAGCCCTCTGTGCGGCAGAAACTTTGAATATTATTCGGAAGACCCTTTCCTTGCCGGAAAGCTTGCAAGCGCAATGGTAAAGGGAATTCAGTCCAACCATGTAGGCGCTACGGTAAAGCATTTTGCCTTTAACAATAAGGAAACCAACCGCAAAAACAGCGATTCCAGAGTTTCCGAGCGGGCGGCAAGGGAAATTTACCTGAAAGCCTTTGAGATTATTGTGAAGGAATCCGACCCCTGGTCGATTATGACTTCCTACAACATTGTCAACGGACACAGAGCTTCCGAAAATGCGGATTTGCTGGAAGGGATTCTTCGCGGCGAATGGGGCTACGAGGGCTGTGTGACCACGGACTGGTGGACCTGCGGCGAGCATTACAAGGAGGTAAAGGCCGGAAACGACGTGAAGATGGGCTGCGGTTATCCAGAGCGTTTGCTCATGGCTCTTGAGAAGGGCTGCCTTACCAGAGAGGAAATGCATGCCTGCGCAAAGAGAATCATCAACCTGATTTTGAAAATCGACTGAGATAATTTGCATATATCGGAACCGGACAAAGATTTTGTGAAAGAGCAAGCATATGTCTGAACAGGATTATTTTAAAGCCGCGCTGGCCGATTTCACCTTTGAGGCGGCCAGCGGCGGCGCAATCCGCCATCTGGCGGATTTGGGATATACGGTAAAACAGATAACGGAGCAGCTTTCCTTTCCCACGCCTTACCAGCGTGTGCAGAAAGCCGTCCGGGAGCGGCTTCTTGAAACCGGCGTCCTGCTTTTGGAGGAGCCGGGAAGCGGAAAAGGCCATTCTCCGGCTCCGGTTTACGTGGTTGACCACGACAAATATGGGCGCACCAGCTTCCGGCGGGCGAGGGCGTCAAAGGAATTGGCGGAAGGAGCGACAGAAAGACCGGCGAAAAAACCGGCGGAAGGAGCGACAGAAAGACCGGCGAAGAAACCGACAGAAGGAGCGGAGAAAGGGACGCTGGGAGGAGTACTCTGGCGGGAGCGGGCTTTTGATGAAAAGCGGGACGGTAACCTGGCGGCTTATCTTGCGGAAAAATGCAGGGAAAACGGGGAGGAGAAAGCCTTTGTTTTCTGTGATTTTGGATTAAGGATGGAAAAGGAGCCTGCATTGTTTGAGGAAGCCATGCAGGTTCTTGACGAGAGAGCCAGAGATTATATTTACGGGCTTTTTCAGGGGCAGAAGGGCTGTTACCACAGACTGAACCGGCGTATGCGGGAGATTGTGGCGAAGCTGTATGAGAGAAAAGAATACCATAGCATATGTTATTTTGTTAAAACAGGAGAAAAGATTTTTTTGTAGTTTATATGGCATATATCTGCGCAAAGGAACAGGAGGAAAGAAAGATGAGCAGAGTAATAAAGGAGAGAAGTTTTACGGGAACGAAAAGTCCCGAGCCGCAGTCCTATGAAGCGCCGCACCGGGAGCTGGCAAGGAAAGCGGCCCGTGAGGGAATTGTTCTTCTGAAAAATGAAGGCCGTGTACTTCCCTTAAAGGAGGGAAGCAAGGTGGCTCTTTTCGGCGCGGGCGCGGGAAAGACCATGAAGGGCGGCACCGGCTCCGGCGATGTGAACGAGAGGGAGGCCGTTTCCATTTATCAGGGAATGGTGAACGCGGGATTTCAGATTACCACAGCGGACTGGGTAAAAGAATACGACAAAATTTATGAAGACGCGAGGATTGCGTGGCGTGACGAGATTTTGGAAAAGGCGGCGGGCAACGCCATGAAATTTTTCAATGTCTATGCGTCGGTTCCTTTTTATCCGCCCACAGGGCCGAAGGCGGAAAAGACGGATACGGATACCGCAATTTACGTTATCAGCCGGATTGCCGGGGAGGGCAGCGACCGCTTTAACAGGGCGGGGGATTATTACCTGACCGACGAAGAAAAGGCGATGCTTGGGGATATCTGCGAAAATTATGAAAAGGTGATTGTAGTGGTAAACACCGGCGGGCTGGTTGACTTATCCTTTATGGACGAGTTCTCCAACATCTGCGCCCTGCTTTATATCGTTCAGCCGGGCATGGAGGGCGGAAACGCTTTTGCCGATGTGATAAGCGGAAAGACGAATCCAGGCGGAAAGCTTACGGACAGCTGGGCTTTTTCTTATGAGGATTATCCAAACTCCAAAACCTTTTCCCACAATAACGGCAATGTGGACGACGAGTACTATGAGGAAGGCATTTATGTAGGATACCGCTATTTTGACGCTTTCGAGGTGCCGGTGCGCTATGGCTTTGGCTACGGAATTTCCTACACGGATTTTCAGGCGGAGACCTTGAAGGTTTCTGTGGAAGGAAAAGAAAAGCCGGAAGTCGTCGTTTCAGTTAAAGTGACAAATACAGGGAAAGAATACAGCGGACGGGAGGTCGTTCAGGTTTATGTGTCCGCGCCGGACGGAAAATTTGAGAAGGAATACCGCAGGCTTTGCGGCTTTGCCAAGACAAAAGAACTTGCCCCGGGAGAGAGTGAGGAGCTTACGGTTCGTTTCCCCGTTTACCAGATGGCGTCTTACGAGGAGAGCACAGGCGAGTGGGTACTGGAAGCAGGGACTTACGGTGTCTGGGTCGGCAACTGCCTTGGAGAAAGCAGACTTTCCGGGATGCTGCAGCTCGCAGAGCGAAAGGCACTTGTGAAGGTGGACAATATCTGTCCGCTGAAAGCAGAGCTTAAAGAGCTTTCCCTGCCTGCGGAAAAACGAAAGGCCCGCTATGACGCATGGGTGGCGGAAGGAAAGGAAAAGGGACTTCCTGTAATGGAGCTTGACTTGTCGGAGGTTACAACGGAAGTGATTGACTATTCGGATGCGCCGGAGGATAAAGAGGACGAGGCCGTTAAACTGGTGGATAAGCTGACCGTGGAGCAGATGATTCTGCTTGCAACAGGCGACCCGGGCAAAGGACAGGGAAGCAACCTTGGAGCCGCCGGGATTTCCGTTCCGGGCTCTGCGGGCGAAACCAGCTCCTGCGCAAGAGAGCAGGGCATTGCAAGCATTGTGCTGACGGACGGACCGGCCGGGCTTCGTTTGAACTCCACCTACTATGTGAAGGACGGACAGATTGTGAAGCTGCCTTTCGAGGCAAGCGTGGAGCATGGCATTTTTGCGCCGGATAAGGAATATGAAGGGGAAAAATATTATCAGTACTGCACCGCAATTCCCGTGGGAACCCTCCTTGCCCAGAGCTGGGACGAGGCGTTGATTGAGGAAGTGGGAAAAATTATCGGAGACGAGATGATTCGGTTCAGCACGGATTTGTGGCTGGCGCCGGGAATGAATATTCACAGAAATCCTCTTTGCGGGAGAAACTTCGAATACTATTCGGAAGACCCGCTGGTAAGCGGAAAGATTGCGGCGGCAATGACCCGCGGCGTCCAGAGCGTAAAGGGATGCGGCACCACGATTAAGCATTTTGCCTGCAACAATCAGGAGGATAACAGGAAGGGAAGCAACAGCATTCTTTCCGAGCGCGCGCTGCGTGAAATTTACTTAAAGGGCTTTGAAATTGCCATTAAGGAATCTCATCCCCTGTCCATCATGACCAGCTACAACCTGATTAACGGCGTCCACGCCGCGAATAATTACGATACCTGTACGAAAGCGGCAAGAAAAGAGTGGGGCTTCGACGGCGCGATTATGACCGACTGGACCACCACCGAGAACGATGAGGACTGCACGGCGGCAGGCTGCATGAGAGCCGGTAACGATTTGGTAATGCCGGGACAGCCCGCCGACCATGAGAATATCCGAAAGGAGCTGGCGGACGGAACCCTTTCGGAGAAGGAGCTGCGGGACTGCATTGTGAGACTGGTGAGAGTAATTTTGAAGTCGAATAAGTATGAGTAAATTTGGTAATTGACAAATTTCTGTGTCGGTGCTACTATGCAGATAAGTCAGAGAAAAGCTGTGACGGAAAAGAGTAGCATTTGGGAAGCATCCAGAGAGAGCGGCGTATGGTGGAAGCCGTTTATGCGGAAGATATGTGAAAACCATTCCGAAGCTGCGACGCCTAAGGCGTATGCCAATGCCCACGGAGGAAAGCAGGGGCAGGGATAAGCTGTTAAGTGCCGCCGTTTGCCCGCGTTACAGGGATAGGATTTGCCGATAAGCTGCGCAGGCATGTTTGGCGCCGGTAAAGCGGAGCATTTGGCGGAATCTGAAGTGAAAAGTTAAGGTGGAACCGTGCGTAAGGCACCCTTAGATATACTTTATAGTGTATCTGAGGGTGCTTTTTGGCGTGGCAGAGAAAGAGGAATGGGAAAAACAGCGAAGGCCCGGACAGTGCACGGAACAATTTGCGGACGCAAAGCGGCCGAAATTTGTACCAGACAAAAGAGTACTGGAAGGGCCAAAGCGGAACTGGAATAGGAGGATGGGAAAATGAAAGTATTACAGAGAAACGGACAGATTATCGAAGGGAATTTTGAGGAAAAGGAGGTCAGGGAAGCGTTCTGGCACACAAGCGCCCATGTGCTGGCGCAGGCGGTGAAGCGTCTGTACCCGGAAACGAAATGCGCCATTGGGCCGGCCATTGAAAACGGCTTTTATTATGATTTTGACTTTGGTTTTCCTTTTACGGAGGAAAATCTGGCGGATGTTGAAAGGGAAATGAGGAAAATTGTGAAGGAGTCCTTTGCGCTCACGGCTTTTGAGGTCGCCAGGAAAGATGCGGCGGCTTACATGAGGGAGCGGGGAGAGAGCTACAAGCTGGAAATGATTGAAAATCTCCCGGAAGAAGAAAGCATCAGCTTTTACAGGCAGGGGGATTATGAGGAATTTTGCGCGGGGCCGCATATTACAAATACTTCCCTGATTAAGGCGTTTAAGCTCTTATCCGTTGCCGGCGCTTACTGGCGGGGGGATGAAAAGAACAAAATGCTCACGAGGATTTACGGAATTTCTTTCCCTAAAGCGGCGGAGCTGGATGCATACCTTGCAATGCTGGAGGAGGCGAAAGCAAGGGACCACAGGAAGCTGGGAAAGGAGCTGGGGCTGTTTACAATTATGGAGGAGGGACCGGGCTTTCCTTTTTTCCTTCCCAAAGGAATGATACTGAAAAATCTGCTCATTGATTATTGGCGAGAGGTTCATGAGAGGGAAGGGTATATGGAAATCTCCACGCCCGTCATCTTAAACCGGGAGCTCTGGGAGACCTCCGGGCACTGGGACCATTATCGGGAAAATATGTATACCACGGTGATTGACGGGGAGGATTATGCCATCAAGCCCATGAACTGCCCCGGCGGAATGCTGGTTTATAAAATGGCGCCCCGCTCCTACAGGGAGCTTCCCATGCGCCTCGGGGAGCTGGGGCTGGTGCACAGACATGAAAAATCCGGTCAGCTTCACGGCCTGATGCGGGTGAGATGTTTTACCCAGGACGACGCGCATATTTTTATGACGGAAGAACAGATTGAAGGAGAAATACAGAACGTTGCAAGGCTCATTGACGAATTTTATACGAAATTTGGTTTTACTTATTATGTGGAGCTTTCCACAAAGCCGGAAAACAGCATCGGCAGCGAGGAGGAGTGGGAGCTGGCAACGGCGGCGCTGGAAAACGCCATAAAAGGAATGGGAATCCCTTATACGGTGAACGAGGGGGACGGCGCTTTTTACGGGCCGAAGCTGGATTTTCATTTGAAAGATTCCATCGGGCGTACCTGGCAGTGCGGAACCATTCAGCTTGACTTTCAGCTCCCCCAGCGTTTTGATGCGGAATATACGGGGGCGGACGGGGAAAAGCACCGGCCCATTATGATTCACCGGGTGGTGTTCGGCTCTATCGAGCGGTTCATCGGCATTTTAATCGAGCATTACGCTGGAAAGTTTCCTGTGTGGCTGTCTCCGGTTCAGGTGAAGGTTTTGCCGGTGTCGGATAAGTATCTGCCTTACGGGGAAAAGGTGATGGCGGAGCTTAAGAGTCGGAATATCCGGGCGGAGCTGGACGGGCGGAACGAAAAGCTGGGGTATAAAATCAGGGAAGCGCGACTTGAGAAAGTTCCTTATATGCTGATAGTAGGGGAGAAAGAGCAGGAGAATGGTACCGTGACGGTGAGATGCCGGGATGCGGAGGATGGGAAACAGGATTTGGGAGAGATGGGGGTGGAGGAGTTTGTGAATAGAATGTGATTTCCGAGGTACAGGCAGAATAATAGTTGGAAAGGGCGATGAGGTTTGTTATAATTATGAGTAATAAAAAATGAACTTAAGAAAGGAAAAACCATGAATTATCTTTTAAGAAGTATGCTGTTCGTTCCCGCATACAATGAGAAGTTTCTGGACAAGGCGGCGAAAAGCGAAGCGGACGCCATTATCTTTGATTTGGAGGACGCGGTGCCGCCGGCAAAGAGGAAAGAGGCAAGGGACACCCTTGGGAAATATTTATCTGACGGGACATTTGCGGGAAAGCAGCTTTTTATCCGCGTAAATGAGCTTGGCTCGGGGGATTTGATTAAGGATTTGAAGCTGATTGACGGCAGGCGGATTCTGGGAGTGGTGACGCCCAAGATTAAGGGCGTTTCTGAAATTCAGGAATTTTCCAATCTATTGAAAAAATGTGAGGAAAGGGACGGACTGCCGGAGGGAACCGTCAAATTACTGCCTTTGATTGAGACGGCGGGGGCGGTTGCACAGGTACAAAGCATTGCGGGCAGCAGTAAGAGAATCATCGCGCTTTTGTTCGGCGGGGAGGATTATCTTGACAGTATATGGGGAACTCATGAATATTCTGCGAAGGCCTTCGAGATTCCAAGGGCGATGATTGTGATGGCGGCAAGGATGAACAATCTTCTCCCCATTGATACGCCCTATATGGATTTGAAGAACGAGGCGGGCTTTATGGCGGAGGAGAGGATGGCGTATTCCATGGGCTTTGCGGGGGCGCTTTTGGTAAATCCCGTACAGATTCCCTGGGCCAATCGGTGCTTTTGTCCGTCAAAAGAGGAAGTAGAGCATGCCGCGGCAGTACTGGAAACTGCGGAAAAGGCCAGAGAGGAAGGGCGGAGCATTGCCACCCTGGAGGGCAAGGTGGTGGGGCCTCCTATGCTGAAACGGGCAAACAAGGTGATGGACTGCGTAAACAAAATCAGGGAGCATGAGAAGAAAAACGCCGAAGGAAACTAGGCGGACGATAAGCTGCGCCGGGAGCGCAGGGGAGGTAAAATGACAGGGACAGGCAAAACCTGGCTTTTTGTACCGGCAAAGGAAAAATATGCGGGGCGTATCGGGCAGATAGAAGCGGACGCCGTTATTCTGGATTTGGAGGATTCCCTTGCCCCGGCGCAGAAGGACGCAGGGCTTTTGATTGCGGCCGATATTCTGCAAAGGTACGGGGGAAGCCGAAAGCTGTATGTGCGGGTAAATTCCGGCGAAAGATTTGACAGGGAAATAAAAGCGCTGAGCGGCTTTGACTTTGCAGGCTTCATGCTTCCCAAATTCGAGGATATTGCGCTTCTGGAGGATTATCAGGAGCATCTGAAGGGGAAGGAAGCGATTGCCCTCCTGGAAAGTGTGAAAGGGATTATGGAACTGCCGAAAATTGCAGCCCACCCTCTGGTGAGCGGGCTTGCTTTCGGCGGAGAGGATTTCCGTAAGGAGCTTGGCTTTGAGGCGGGGGAGGAAGCGACGGTTTATGCAAGGAACCGGCTGGTGATGTATGCTTTTTATCACGGCAAATATTCTCTGGATACTGTGAGCATGGAAATCCGGGATATGGATAAATTCATGGAGGATTACAAGAAAAGCAAAGGATTGGGCTTTTCGGGAAAGCTCCTGATTCACCCGGCCCAGGCGGCGGCGGTTAAGGAGTATTACCGTCAAAGGGACCCGGGTTATCTGCAAAGGGTTGTGGAGGCTTTTGAGAACAGCGCGGACGGGATTTTGCAGATGGACGGAAAATGGTACGAGCGGCCGCATATCGAGAAGATAAAGAAATATCTGCGGGAGCTGGAAGTCGGGCGGTAGATGAAGACAGATACGGAAAAAGGCGGGCGGCAGATAAAGACAGATACGGAACAATGCCGGGCGGACGAAAAGTAAACGGAAAATAAAGCAGATAATCGAGAACTGACAGGGGTATGGACAGAACCGGAGGGAATCGGAAAATGGCACTGGAAGAGGAATTAAAAAATCTGGAAGTCAGGAAGGAAAAGGTTCACGGCAGGGAGCGGGAGGCCAGGCAGCATGCGGCGGGCAAGCTCTCCGCCTGGGAGCGCATACAGCTTTTGATGGATAAGGACACCTTTGTGGAGACCGATGTGTATCTGGAGCACCGCTGTTCCTATTTCGGAATGGATAAAAACAAAACGGAGGGGGACGGCGTGATTGCCGGCTACGGAAAGGTGGAGGGCAGGACGGTCTGCGTGTATGCCCAGGACTTCACGGTGTTCGGCGGCTCTATCAGCGAGATGAACGCCAGAAAGATATCCAATATCCAAAACAAGGCGCTGCAGATGGAGGTGCCCATAGTGGGGCTTTTTGATTCGGGCGGCGCAAGGGTGCAGGAGGGGATTTTAGGGCTTTCCGGGCACGGAAATATTTTTTTCAATAATGTGAAAGCCTCCGGGAAAATTCCCCAGATATCGGCAATCATGGGAACCTGCGCAGGCGGGGCGTCCTATTCCCCGGCGCTTACGGATTTTATTATCATGGTGGACGAGACCAGCAACATGTTCATCACAGGTCCAAAGGTGGTGAAGGCTGCCATTGGCCAGACGGTCACCATGGACGAGCTGGGGGGCGCTGAAATCCATGCCAGAATCAGCGGCATGGCGGACCATGTGGCAAGGGACGATGAGGATTGTATCAGGTACATCAGGCGGCTTTTGCAGTATCTGCCGGATAATTTTCATGAAAGCCCCGCCCGGGCAGAGGAGTATGCCTTTGACGGGGAGAGGGGGAAAACCATTGCCTCCGTGATACCGGAATCCAAACGCCATGCCTATGACATGCACAAAATCATCGACTGCCTGATTGACGAGGGGAGCGGTCTGGAAATCAAGGAAAAATTTGCCTCCAATATCATTACCATGCTGGCCAGAGTGGGCGGTTATCCGGTGGGGATTATTGCCAATCAGTCCTCCCGGATGGCGGGGTGCATCGATATCAATGCGGCGGACAAGGCGGCCGGTTTTATTCGGGTCTGCGACAGCTTTAACATTCCTCTGCTGAATCTGGTGGACGTGTCCGGTTTTTATCCGGGCAAGGAGCAGGAGCAGGGCGGGATTATCCGGCACGGGGCGAAGATGCTCTTTGCCTACAGCGAGGCGGAGGTCCTCAAAATCACCGTGATTCTGCGGAAGGCTTACGGGGGCTCTTATCTGGCCATGTGCAGCAAGGAGCTGGGGGCGGATGTGGTCTATGCATGGCCGAAGGCCGAGATTGCCGTGATGAGCGCGGAGGCCGCCGTGGACGTGCTGTTTAAAAATGCGGACGGGGAGGAGCGGCAGCAGTATTTAAAGGAGTACTGCCGGCAGTTTTTAAATCCCTTTGAGGCGGCGCATATGGGATATGTGGACGAGGTCATCGACCCGCATCTGACCAGGGAGAACATCATAAAGGTTCTGGAGCTGTACCCCGGGAAAAAAGCGGCGGCAAAGAAGACGGCGCACGGGAACATTCCCCTGTAAAGTACCGGATTGCCCCTGACCGGAAATAAATACCATAAATCTTTCAATTTATTTTTCATTTTATCGTTTTCGGGCAGCAAGCTCCGGCATGGCGGTTATTTTCATGTATAATTGTGAACAATAATTCCATATGCGGGAGGATGAAAGATGAAAGAGCAGGATATGCTGGCGGAAAGAATCAATAATTTGTGCAGGGAAAGGAGGATGACTTATTACTCGCTGGCATGCGCATCCGCAGTACCGATAGGAACTATCATGCATATTGTGGATAAATCCACGGAAAATCCCGGCATGCTCACGATAGAAAAGCTGTGCGAGGGGTTCGGGATTACGTTAAATGAGTTTTTTGATTCCCCGGAATTTATTTCTTAAAATAAAATTTATATTTTTTTGGGTGACTGTAGTTTACAGGTGTGATATACTTATGAATTAGTTAGAGAAAAAGACTTAAGATGCTATTAATAATGGAGGTCATCACAATGACAAAAGCAGAAATATTGAAACAGGAAATTTTAAAGCAGTACAAAAGTGTGAGACAGTTTGCTATTGACATGGAAATTCCCTACAGCACTCTGGTGACAGCATTGGATAGAGGCATTGAAGGTATGGCCTACGGAACTGTTATTCGCATGTGTGACAAGCTGAGCTTGAACCCGGTTGACTTTTCTTCTCTTGAAAAGGGCGAAGTGCTGGGAGAAAAGATTCTGGAAAACCGCGTTATGCAGTATTATATCCGCCTGAACAAGAAAGGACGTAAGAAAATCCTTGAGATGATGGAGGATTATGTTCAGCTTGAGAAGTACAGGGAGCTGTAAAATAAATGAATAATCACTTCGATTACCTGATTGTGGGGGCCGGGCTTTTTGGCGCGGTCTTTTCGCATGAGATGAATAAGCGCGGCAGGAGCTGTCTTGTGATTGACAGAAGGGAGCATATTGCCGGAAATATTTATACCAGCTTAAAGCGGGGCATTCATGTGCATGAATATGGCGCGCATATTTTTCATACCTCCAATACCAGGGTATGGGAGTATATCAATCAGTTTGCGCAGTTCAATCATTTTGTAAATTCCCCTATGGCGGTTTATAAGGATGAGATTTACAATCTGCCTTTTAATATGAACACCTTCAGCAGGCTCTGGGGGATTAAGAACCCGGACGAGGCCAGGGCCGTTATCCGGGAGCAGATAAAGGATTTATCGATTGAAGAACCCCGGAATCTGGAGGAGCAGGCGTTATCCCTTGCAGGCCGTGACGTGTATGAAAAGCTGGTGAAGGGTTATACGGAAAAACAGTGGGGGCGGGACTGCCGGGAGCTGCCGGCATTTATCATTAAACGTCTGCCCCTTCGTTTTACCTATGACAATAATTATTTTACGGACAGGTATCAGGGGATTCCCGAGGGCGGTTACACGGCAATTATTGAGAAAATGTTGGATAATGTGGAGGTTTTGCTGAACACGGATTACCGGGATTTTGTCAGGAGGCAGGAGGAGGCCGCCGAAAATGGCGCGGATTTTGTTTCATACGGGAAGGTGCTTTATACCGGTATGATTGACGAGTACTTTGATTACCGTCTGGGGCATCTGGAATACCGCTCCCTGCGTTTCGAGAAGGAGGATATGCCGGACTGCGAAAATTATCAGGGGAACGCCGTGATAAATTACACGGAGCGGGAGATTCCCTATACCCGGATAATCGAGCATAAGCATTTTGAGTTCGGAAAAGGAGAGGGAACTGTCATCACCAGAGAGTACCCGGCGGACTGGAAGCCGGGGGACGAGCCTTATTATCCCATTAACGACGAGCGCAACAACAACCTGTTCGCCGCCTATCAGAAGCTGGCGGAAAAGGAAAAAGGGGTTTTGTTCGGTGGAAGGCTCGGGCAGTACCGCTATTATGATATGGACAAGGTGATTGAGGCGGCTCTTGATATGGCGGAGAAGGAAGCGTAAGGCAGCGGCGGCGTCTGTTTTGCAGAGAATGAACGGCGCAGCGCTTCGCGGGACGGATTATCGTAATAAAAAATAAGCGGTTCACATATGTGAGCCGCTTTTGTTACAATAAGCTGACTGGCGAAGCGTGGCAGCGTTTGTTAGCAGTAGCTGTTAAAGAGCATCCCGCTGTAGTTGCTGGTCATATAAGGCGTCGCAAAATTGTGTCCGGGATTTTTGTAGGCGACCATGGTCCGTTCCACGTACTCCATCGGGTCTAAGGAAATCTGGTCCGTTTTCCGCAGGATGGAATCGGTAAAATCCTTTATGGTGGAAAACTGCGAGCGGCTTTCATCGCTTAAGATGGAGTGCTTGAACAAATCCTCGTTCATCACAAGCCTGCCGCCTTCCTCAAAGGAAAATCCAAGGTCCTCAAGCTCCGGCTGGTAGCTTCTGCAGATGTGGCCCATCTCGCCTAAGAGACGGTTGCTCTTGGGGTGGCGGGTTACATATTCCGCGGCAGTATCAATGAAAGCGTTATAACCGCTTATGAGGTTATTGACATTTTCCGTGAGGGAATCAAGGTCTGTTTTCAATCCAATCTGCGCCGTCTCCCCCTCCGAGTTGCTGACGCCGTTTAAGGTGATTTCAAACATTTTATTAATCGTAAAATGATTGGAGGAAGCAGTATGCGGTTCCCCGTTCAGTAAAAACTCGGCGTTGGAGGGCATTCTGGACATAAAATCAAATCCGAGATAGTCAATTGTGCCTGAGCGTTTGCTGGTCTTATCGTCGGAGACAAGAAATATGTAATCCTTATTGTTTTTCAGTCCCACGTTCATGGAAGTGAGTCGCAGGGAGGAATTTCCTCTACCGTCGGACATCAGGTCGGCGCTTATGCCGATGTCGGCGTTGGTGATAAGGCGCGCAAGACGTTCCTGAAGCTCCTTATTCGTCTCGCCCTCCCTGACGTTATACTGGAATTCATAGCTTAAATCATTCACTGTGATATCAAAGGAATAAGCGCCGGGCGCCAGTGACGATTTACTGTCGGAGGGGAGAAAGGTTCCCAGGTTTACCTGATTGGAGGCAAGGGCGGTTACTTCTATATTATAGGAAGGCGCATTGCCGTCCTCGCTGCTGTCGCCCACGTAAGCGGCGGTGATAATATCCTCCCGGCTGGAATAGGCTGCCTTTTTCCCAAACATCTCATCTTTGTCAAGTCCGCCAAGGGACGCAATGGTGTTGCGGAGATTTCTGGCGCCTTCTTTTAATCCCACGGCAAACTGCCGGGATTCGCTGCTGGTGTCAAGAATATACAGAGGGGCGTCCTTATTCAGCTTTACAATGGAATTGTAGATGCTGCGAAGTTCGCTCTTCTTGTGAGTGTCATACTGTGTGGTTTTCGGTACGTAGGCAGTCAGATAGTGATTGTAAGCCACATCAAGAGCCGCACTGTAAGCCATAACGCATCCCTCCTTCTGAATTCGTTTTACAGGCATCCGCTGTCTGTATAGGCTAATTTTACCATGATGAAAATGTGAATACAATAGTATATGCGGGAATTATTAAAAATTTATAAAAAAGGCAGTCAATTACGGTTGACGGAAGGAAAATGATATGGTATAGTTATCAAACAAAACAAAGATTGAGGTCTTTTTTTTATGCTCAAAAATCCGCTAAAGAGATTGGAGGAATAATCATGCGTACGAGAATCACATTGGCATGTACAGAATGTAAACAGCGCAACTACAATACCACAAAGGACAAAAAGACACATCCCGAAAGGATGGAATTTAAGAAATATTGTAGATTCTGCAGAACTCATACATTGCACAAAGAAACCAAATAATATTGCAGGTGTCTGAAAGGAGTTAAAGATGGCAGATTCTGCTAAGAAAGAAAAATCGGTCAAGACGGCAAAGGCAGCCGGCTCCGGCTTTTTTAAAGGGGTTAAGGTTGAATTTAAGAAAATTTCATGGCCGGACAAGGATTCGCTCATAAAACAGTCGATTGCGGTTACCTGTGTTTCGGTGGTGGTGGGAGTCATTATTGCAGTACTGGACTTCTTTATGCAGTACGGCGTGGATTTCTTAACCAGTCTGTAGAGCGAGGGTGAATGTATGGCAGAGGCAAGCTGGTATGTAGTGCATACCTATTCCGGATATGAAAACAAGGTAAAGGCCAATATAGAGAAAACAATTGAGAACAGACATCTGGAGGAGGAGATTCTGGAGGTCCGCGTGCCGATGCAGGACGTGGTGGAGTTGAAAAACGGCGCCAGAAAAACAGTCCAGAAGAAAATGTTTCCGGGATATGTTCTGATTAATATGGTCATGAATGACGACACATGGTATGTTGTCCGTAATACCAGAGGCGTGACAGGATTCGTAGGCCCCGGAAGCAAACCGGTGCCCCTGTCGGAGGCGGAAATGAAGCCTCTGGGAATCAAGACGGAAAATATTTCGGTGGACTTTGCGGAAGGCGATACTATCGCCGTGGTAGCGGGCGTATGGAAGGATACCATAGGCGCCGTGCAGAAGATGGATTACAACAAACAGACGGCAACCATCAACGTGGAGCTGTTCGGCAGGGAGACGCCTGTGGAAATCAGCTTTGCGGAAGTGAGGAAGATGTCATAGGCATAAATGCCCATAGGCTTAAAAGCCATAAGCATGAATGCCATAGGACTAAAAGGTATTTATTATGGGACGGTATTTCCCGCCTCATATAAATATAGAAACTTTACAATTGGTCTGCATGATTTGCAGGCTGTGGGAGCGGAGGAGATTTCTGCGGAGTATTCCGGCAGGAAGACCTTTCGTGCCATACCACGATGCAATTAGGTTTGCATGATTAAGGAGGTGCCATCAATGGCAAAAAAAGTAGAAGGATATATCAAGTTACAAATCCCTGCTGGTAAAGCTACGCCAGCTCCCCCGGTAGGTCCTGCACTTGGACAGCACGGGGTAAACATCGTTGAGTTTACAAAACAGTTCAATGCAAGAACGGCTGATAAGGGCGATGTGATTATACCTGTGGTTATTACGGTATATGCAGACAGAAGCTTCAGTTTTATTACGAAGACTCCCCCTGCCGCAGTGCTTCTCAAAAAGGCATGCAATATCAAATCAGGTTCGGCAGTACCGAACAAGACGAAGGTTGCAACCATTACCAAAGCGCAGGTAAAGGAAATTGCAGAGACCAAGATGCCCGACTTAAATGCGGCAAGCATTGAAGCGGCGATGAGCATGATTGCCGGAACGGCAAGAAGCATGGGCATTACAGTAGTGGATTAACTAATAAATATTGAAAAGTGGGAGACACACATAAGACAGCCGCCTGCCTGATATGGAAAAAGGAAAGTCGTCAGGCCGCGTCCGGTGCGGAAAACCGAAGGTTTTCTCCCGGTAAGACCGCAAGGTCGTCCGGTGCTGTCCGGTGTCGTTTGAACCATAGGAGGAATAATAATGAAACGAGGAAAAAGATATACGGAAGCCGCAAAACAGGTTGACCGCGCAATGTTATACGAGCCCGCTGACGCGATTGGACTGGTGAAAAAGACAGCAGTTGCAAAATTTGACGAGACCGTTGAGGTTCACATCAGAACAGGCTGCGACGGACGTCATGCAGAACAGCAGATTCGTGGCGCGGTAGTGCTTCCCAATGGTACAGGTAAAACCGTTAAGGTTCTGGTTTTCGCCAAGGGCGACAAGTTGAGCGAGGCTGAGGCAGCCGGCGCAGATTATGTGGGCGGCGAGGAGCTGATTCCCAGAATCCAGAAAGACGGATGGCTTGATTTTGACGTGGTGGTTGCCACCCCTGATATGATGGGCGTTGTGGGACGTCTCGGTAAGGTTTTAGGACCCAAAGGACTCATGCCCAATCCCAAGGCAGGCACCGTTACCATGGACGTAACCAAAGCAATTAACGATATCAAAGCCGGTAAGATTGAGTACAGGCTCGACAGGTCCAACATTATCCATGTGCCGATTGGAAAGGCTTCCTTCACAGACGAGAAGCTTCAGGAAAACTTCAACGCACTGATGGATGCGATTGTTAAGGCAAGACCTTCAGCACTGAAAGGGCAGTATCTGAGAAGCATTACGCTTACTTCCACAATGGGCCCCGGTGTGAGAGTCAGCACAGCAAAGTTCTGACAGGCAACAAACGCTGTCACGCTTTGTGAGTCAGCTTATTGTAATGATAAAAGCCGCGGCTTGGTTAAGCCGCGGCTTTTTTGAATCAGAGGCGAGGGGAATGAAGCGAAAAGTAAAGGCAAAAAAAAGAAATAACGAAAGCTACGGAAAAGGAATACTTGTTGTTTTCCTCATCACGCTCTGTCTTGTGCTATCCATTGGCGTAGCCGGCCTTATCGCATATAAGGCTTTAAACGGGGACGTTAAGGAGACTTATCAGGCGCAGGAAGAAACGCCCGTTCAGGAAAAAAAGGATGATTTTCAGCTTTTTAAGGAGAAAATACCGGACCGTGAGGATAAAGAAAAGGAAAACGTTGACACCGGCGAAGAGCCAGAGGAGGCTGCAAAACCGGCGGGACGGTATGCCGAAGAACTTGACGACGAGGAATACCTGAAGGCAAACAGGATTCTGCCGTGGGAGGCGGACCGGGAGGACGAGGTGAGCTTTTGCTTTGCGGGGGATTTCCTTCTGGATGATGAGTTTGCGATTATGGCGAATCTGTTAAATAGAGGCGGCAGGATTGAGGACGGGATTTCCGAGGGGCTCCTTGCCCATATGCGGGCGGCGGATGTCATGGTAATCAACAACGAATTTCCTTATACGAACCGGGGAACCCCCACAGAGGAAAAGGCGTTTACTTTCCGGGCGGACACGGATAAGGTTTCCCTTTTGCAGGACACGGGAGCGGACGTGGCAATTCTCGCCAACAACCATATTTACGATTTCGGGGAAACCGGTCTTCTGGATACGCTGGAAACTTTGGAAAATGCCGGGATTCCGGGCGTCGGCGCGGGAAGGAACATAGACGAAGCGTCGGCCCCCCTTTACTTTATTATGAACGATATGAAAATTGCCATTGTGGCTGCCACCCAGATAGAGAGGCTGGAAAATCCCGACACGAAGGGAGCGACGGCGGACAGTCCCGGCGTTTTCCGGTGCCTTGACGCGTCGAAGCTCTGCGCGGTGGTGGCGGAGGCGAAGGAAAACAGCGATTTTGTCATTGTTTATATTCACTGGGGGACGGAAAATGTGGAGGAGCCGGACTGGCTGCAGCTGGACCAGGCGCCGAAGCTTGAGGCAGCCGGAGCGGATTTGATTATCGGCGACCACCCCCACTGTCTTCAGGGGATTGATTATTTCGGCGATACCCCGGTGATATACAGCCTTGGGAATTTCTGGTTTAATTCAAAAACCATGGACAGCTGCATGGTGCGGGTGACAATCGGACAGGAGGGCTTAAAGAGCTTTCAGTTTATGCCGGCGATTCAGTCGGACTGCCGAGTGGATTTGGCGTACGGGGAGGAGAAGGACCGGATACTGGAGTACATGCGGGGGCTGTCACCCAATGTCATTATCGACGGGGAAGGCTTTGTCAGCCGGCCGTGACGATGAGCCGCCTCAGGAGACGGACGGCGCGGATTGCCGGGAGCTTTATACAGCCGGCGACACAAAAATCGCGATATTTTAGTTGACATGAGTCCGGCGCTGTGCTATTGTAAAAAAGGTCTTGAATGACCATGCCGAAGACAGCAGGCGCCGGAGACGCGGCATAAATCCTGCCGAGGAGAAAAGTCTTAAAAAGCTTATTCTGCCTTTCCGTCTTTCGGAAAGGCTTTTTGTTCGGCACAAAAATCTAATAGGAGGTAAAGAAAGTGGCAAAAGTGGAATTGAAACAGCCTATAGTTGATGAGATTTCTGCGAATATCAAGGACGCCCAGTCTGTGGTTTTGGTTGACTACAGAGGACTTACGGTAGAGCAGGATACCAGACTTCGCAAGCAGCTTCGCGAGGAAGGCATCACCTACAAGGTGTACAAGAACACAATGATGAATTTTGCATTCAAGGGAACCGATTGCGAAGCCCTTGCCCCTCATCTGGAAGGACCCAGCGCAATTGCAATTTCCAAGACCGATGCGACAGCTCCTGCAAGAATTCTGTGCAAATTTGCAAAGGAAGCAGACAAGCTGGAAGTGAAAGCCGGTATTGTTGAAGGCTCAGTGTATGACGCTGCCGGTATTGCCGAGATTGCAAAGATTCCGTCAAGAGAAGAATTGCTGTCCAGATTGCTTGGAAGCATGCAGTCGCCTGTTGCAAACCTGGCCCGCGTACTGAACCAGATTGCGGAAAAAGGCGGAGCGGACGCATGCGAGCCGGCTGCAAAAGAGGAAGCAGCAGAAGAACCTGTTGCAGAGGCGGCAGCTCCCGCAGAGGAAGCGCCTGCGGCGGAGTAAAGCGGCAGCAAAATTACCAGATACTGAAATGTGAAATTGAAAGTCCGGCATGGGATGCCGGGGCAGTCAGATTAAAATTAAAATGGAGGAAATAAAAATGGCAAAGTTATCCACACAGGAATTTATTGACGCTATCAAAGAGCTCACCGTATTAGAGTTAAATGACCTTGTAAAAGCCTGCGAAGAAGAATTCGGCGTATCCGCAGCGGCAGGCGTTGTAGTTGCAGCAGCAGGCGCCGGCGAGGCGGCAGCGGCAGAGGAGAAGACCGAGTTTGACGTAGAGCTGACAGAGGTTGGCCCGAACAAGGTTAAGGTTATCAAGGTTGTTCGTGAAGTAACCGGACTTGGACTTAAGGAAGCAAAAGACCTTGTTGATTCCGCACCTAAGATGGTGAAGGAAGCTGCAAGCAAGGAAGAAGCTGACGACCTTAAGGCTAAACTGGAGGCTGAAGGCGCTAAGGTTACATTAAAGTAATCGGAGATTCCACTTCATATTAAGGATAAAGAGGGCTGTGTACGGCGGAGGGCTGTGCGCAGCCTGTTTTTTTGCAGTTCAGCCATGCCATTCATAAGTCACCAGATTGTACGTAATGGTTTGTAATATCATGAATTGGCTGGTGACTTATTTCATGTCGGGCGTCCGCCCTATAGAATTGAATGTACAATTTGTCCTTAGTGAGCAGGCTCCCACGTATAAATTGTACATTCAATTCTGCATGGCTGAACTGTTACAAAATCTGGAAAAATTTTTGTTGACTCAACTTTAAATTTGTGGTAGACTGGAAAATGCACTATTGTGGTATGGTAGGCTTACTACCTCTATACCACTGTCTAATCATATTAAGAACGGGGTGAATAGTCAATGGAAAAGAACAGAATACGTCCTATTGCTACGGGCAAGAGCATGCGTATGAGTTATTCACGACAGAAAGAGGTTCTGGGAGTGCCAAACCTGATTGAAGTCCAGAAGGATTCCTATAAATGGTTCCTTGAAGAAGGGCTGAAAGAGGTGTTTGACGACATTTCTCCGATTGCAGACTACAGCGGGCATTTAAGCCTGGAGTTTGTGGATTTTGAGCTCTGTGAAGACGATGTGAAATATTCCATCGAGAAATGCAAGGAGAGAGATGCGACATATGCCGCTCCATTAAAGGTCAGGGTTCGTCTTTATAATAAAGAAAAAGAAGAAATCAGCGAGCATGAGATTTTCATGGGCGACCTTCCCCTCATGACGGAAACGGGAACCTTTGTCATTAACGGCGCGGAACGTGTTATTGTCAGTCAGCTGGTTCGTTCTCCCGGTATTTATTATGCTATCAGCCATGATAAAATCGGCAAGAGGCTGTTTTCCGCCACAGTGATTCCCAACCGAGGGGCGTGGCTGGAGTATGAAACGGACTCAAACGACATTTTTTATGTGCGTGTTGACAGAACCAGAAAAGTGCCAATCACTGTTCTCATCAGGGCGCTTGGCGTAGGTACCAATGATGAAATCAGAGAGTTGTTTGGCGATGAACCCAAGATAGAAGCAAGCTTTTCCAAAGACGTTTCCACGAATTATCAGGAAGGTCTGTTAGAGTTATACAAGAAAATCCGTCCCGGTGAGCCCCT
Source organism: uncultured Lachnospiraceae bacterium (assembly GCA_910577275.1). Classification (GTDB taxonomy): domain Bacteria; phylum Bacillota; class Clostridia; order Lachnospirales; family Lachnospiraceae; genus Suilimivivens. Next base: position 7,172 of record CAJTMW010000014.1, on the reverse strand, counting down.
CAGCGTTGAGAGCGCGGAAAGCCTGATTAACGCTATGTTTTTCGACCCCAGAAGATATGATTTGGCGAAAGTCGGCAGATACAAATTCAACAAAAAGCTGGCCTTCCGCAACAGGATAAGGCATCATATTCTTGCGGAGGATGTGGTGGATACCCTGACGGGAGAGGTGCTTGCGGAAGCAGGGACAAAGGTGAGCGCGGAGCTTGCCGATGCTATCCAGAACGCGGCGGTTCCTTATGTATATATTCAGACGGAGGAGAGAAACGTAAAAATTCTTTCCAATATGATGGTGGAGCTGACCAGCTTCGTTGACTGCAATCCCAGAGAGCTGGGCATTACGGAGCATGTTTATTATCCTGTACTTGCGCAGATTCTCGAGGAGTTCGGGGAGGACGCGCAGGCCCTTGCGGAGGCCATCCGCAAGAATGTCCATGAGCTGATTCCCAAGCATGTGACAAAGGAGGATATCCTTGCCTCCATCAACTACAATATTCATCTTGAGTATGGCATTGGCAATGACGACGATATCGACCACTTAGGGAACAGGCGTATCCGTTCCGTAGGCGAGCTTTTGCAGAATCAGTACAGAATCGGCCTTTCCAGACTGGAAAGAGTAGTCCGCGAGAGAATGACGACTCACGACGCCGAGGAGATTTCTCCGCAGGTGCTGATTAATATCAAGCCGGTTCAGGCTGCGGTGAAGGAGTTCTTCGGTTCTTCACAGCTTTCGCAGTTTATGGACCAGAACAATCCTTTGGGCGAGCTGACTCACAAGAGGCGTTTATCCGCCCTTGGCCCCGGCGGTCTTTCCAGGGACCGTGCCGGATTTGAGGTTCGTGACGTACATTACTCCCACTACGGCAGAATGTGCCCGATTGAGACCCCTGAAGGACCCAACATCGGACTGATTAACTCCCTTGCGTCCTATGCAAGGATTAATGAATACGGTTTTGTGGAAGCACCTTACCGTAAGATAGACAAAACCGACCCGTCAAATCCCAGAGTAACGGAAGAAGTGGTTTATATGACGGCGGACGAGGAAGATAACTATCACGTAGCTCAGGCAAACGAGGCGCTTGACGCGGAAGGGCATTTTGTCCGCAATACGGTGTCCGGCCGTTATAAGGAGGAGACCTCCGAGTACCCCAAGGCCATGTTCGACTACATGGACGTGTCTCCCAAAATGGTGTTTTCCGTGGCGACGGCGCTGATTCCTTTCCTTGAGAACGACGACGCCAATCGCGCGCTGATGGGCTCTAACATGCAGCGTCAGGCGGTTCCCCTTCTTACCACAGAAGCGCCTGTGGTGGGAACCGGTATGGAGCCGAAGGCGGCAGTTGACTCAGGGGTATGCGTGGTGGCCAAAAAGAGCGGAGTCATTGACTATGTGTCCTCCGCGCTGATTAAGATGACCTGCGACGACGGGGAAAAGGTGGAATTCCGCCTGACCAAGTTTTCACGAAGCAACCAGTCCAACTGCTACAACCAGAAGCCTATTGTAAACAAGGGCGAGCATGTGGAAGCGGGACAGGTAATTGCGGACGGCCCGTCAACTGCCAACGGCGAGCTGGCACTGGGCAAGAACCCGCTGATTGGATTTATGACCTGGGAAGGCTATAACTATGAGGACGCGGTTCTCTTAAGCGAAAGACTGGTGCAGGAGGACGTTTATACCTCCGTGCACATTGAAGAATATGAGGCGGAAGCCAGAGATACCAAGTTAGGGCCGGAGGAAATCACAAGAGACGTTCCCGGCGTGGGCGACGATGCCCTGAAAGATTTGGACGAGAGAGGAATTATCAGGATTGGCGCCGAGGTGCGTGCCGGTGATATTCTGGTAGGCAAGGTTACTCCCAAGGGAGAGACGGAGCTGACCGCGGAGGAAAGGCTTCTGCGCGCCATCTTTGGAGAGAAGGCAAGAGAAGTGAGGGATACCTCCCTTAAGGTTCCCCACGGCGAATACGGAATTATTGTGGATGCCAAGGTGTTTACCCGTGAAAACGGCGACGAGCTTTCGCCGGGGGTAAATCAGGCTGTCCGTATTTATATCGCGCAGAAAAGAAAGATTTCCGTGGGCGACAAGATGGCAGGCCGTCACGGAAACAAGGGTGTTGTTTCCCGTGTGCTTCCTGTGGAGGATATGCCTTATCTGCCCAACGGCCGTCCCCTTGATATCGTACTTAACCCGCTTGGCGTGCCTTCCCGTATGAATATTGGACAGGTACTTGAAATCCACCTGTCGCTGGCGGCAAGGGCCCTTGGCTTTAACGTGGCGACGCCTGTATTTGACGGTGCAAACGAAGACGATATCATGGACACTCTTGACCTTGCAAACGATTACGTGAATTCAAGCTGGGAAGAATTCGAGGCAAAGCATAAAGCGGATTTGCTTCCCGAAGTGATGGATTATTTATATAAGAACAGGGACCACAGGGAAGTGTGGAAGAATGTCCCGATTTCCAGGGACGGAAAGGTAAGGCTCCGTGACGGAAGGACAGGCGAGTATTTTGACAGTCCCGTTACCATAGGTCACATGCATTACTTAAAGCTCCATCATCTGGTGGACGATAAGATTCATGCCCGTTCCACAGGCCCTTACTCGCTGGTAACCCAGCAGCCTCTTGGCGGTAAGGCGCAGTTCGGCGGACAGCGTTTCGGAGAGATGGAGGTCTGGGCTCTGGAGGCCTACGGCGCATCCTACACGCTGCAGGAAATTCTTACCGTGAAGTCCGACGACGTTGTGGGCCGTGTAAAGACCTACGAGGCAATTATCAAGGGCGATAATATCCCTGAGCCGGGTATTCCTGAATCCTTTAAGGTTCTTCTCAAAGAGCTGCAGTCCCTTGGACTCGATGTGCGGGTGCTTCGGGAGGATAATACCGAGGTTGAAATCATGGAGACTATCGACTACGGAGATACGGATTACCGCTACGAGATTGAGGGCGAGGACCGAAACTACGATTACGATAAGAGTTCATTCAGTTCCATGGGCTATCAGCAGCAGGAGTTTGATGAAGACAGCGGCGAGCTTGTAAGCACAGACGAGGAGGAAGAAGAGTTGGAAGACGACTTTGACGAGGAGTTTGACGAGGCTTTGGACGCCGATTCGTTTGATGAATAAGCCGTATGGGAAGTCGTGCCAAAGCACAAGCAGGTCACCGTTTCAATGTGCAGGGCGGTGACAGGTCAGGAAAGGAGCATGGATAGCGATGTCAGAAACAAAGCAAGAAGTGTATCAGCCAATGACGTTTGACGCCATAAGAATTGGTCTGGCGTCACCTGAGAAGGTCAGGGAGTGGTCGCGGGGCGAAGTGTTAAAGCCCGAAACCATCAATTACAGAACGTTGAAGCCTGAAAAGGACGGCCTGTTCTGTGAAAAGATTTTCGGACCCAGCAAGGACTGGGAATGTCATTGCGGTAAATATAAGAAAATCAGATATAAAGGCGTTGTCTGCGACCGCTGCGGCGTTGAAGTGACGAAAGCAAGCGTCCGCCGGGAGCGCATGGGGCATATTGAACTTGCGGCTCCGGTGTCCCATATCTGGTATTTTAAGGGAATTCCCAGCCGTATGGGACTTATCCTGGATTTATCCCCCAGGGTGCTTGAAAAGGTATTATACTTTGCTTCATATATCGTTCTGGATAAGGGTGAAACCGATTTGGAATACAAGCAGGTTTTATCCGAGAAGGAATACCAGAGCGCAAGAGAAACATGGGGCAGCAGATTCCGCGTGGGAATGGGTGCGGAGGCTATCAAGGAGCTCCTTGAGGCCATCGACCTTGAGACGGAAGCGGATGAGCTTAAAACCGGCCTGAAGGAATCGACGGGCCAGAAGCGGGCAAGAATTATCAAGAGGCTTGAAGTGGTGGAGGCTTTCCGGGAGTCGGGGAACGACCCGTCCTGGATGATTATGGACGCCATTCCGGTGATTCCGCCCGACCTTCGTCCCATGGTACAGCTGGACGGCGGCCGTTTTGCGACCTCGGATTTAAATGATTTATATAGAAGAATTATCAACCGTAACAACAGATTGAAACGCCTTCTTGAGCTGGGTGCGCCTGACATCATTGTCAGGAACGAAAAGAGAATGCTCCAGGAAGCGGTTGACGCGCTGATTGACAACGGCAGGCGGGGCAGACCCGTAACGGGTCCCGGCAACAGGGCGCTGAAATCCTTATCCGATATGCTTAAGGGTAAATCGGGACGTTTCCGTCAGAACCTGCTGGGCAAGCGTGTTGACTATTCGGGCCGTTCCGTTATCGTGGTGGGGCCGGAGCTTAAGATTTATCAGTGCGGTCTTCCCAAGGAGATGGCTATCGAGCTGTTCAAGCCCTTTGTTATGAAGGAGCTGGTGACAAGAGGGATTTCCCAGAACATCAAGAACGCCAAGAAGCTGGTGGAGAGGCTGGATACCCAGGTATGGGATGTGCTTGAGGAGGTTATCAAGGAACACCCGGTTATGCTGAACCGCGCTCCTACGCTGCACAGGCTTGGTATTCAGGCGTTTGAGCCGATTCTGGTGGAAGGCAAGGCCATTAAGCTGCATCCCCTTGTATGTACCGCTTTCAACGCCGACTTTGACGGCGACCAGATGGCAGTACATCTTCCTCTTTCCGTGGAAGCGCAGGCGGAGTGCCGGTTCCTGCTCCTGTCGCCCAACAACCTGTTAAAGCCCTCCGACGGCGGGCCGGTTGCCGTACCCTCTCAGGATATGGTGCTCGGTATTTACTATATGACCCAGGAGAGGGAAGGCGCAGCAGGCGAAGGCAGGTATTACAAGAGCGTAAACGAGGCGATTCTGGCCTACGAAAACGGCGCGTGCACCCTTCACTCCAGAATTAAAGTGAGAATTACCAAAAAGAACGCGCAGGGTGAAACCGTGTCCGGTATTGTGGAGTCCACGCTGGGACGTTTCCTCTTTAATGAAATTCTTCCTCAGGATTTGGGGTATGTTGACAGAAGCAAACCGGAAAACTTCCTTCTTCCCGAAGTGGATTTCCATGTGGGCAAAAAACAGCTGAAACAAATCCTTGAAAAGGTAATCAACATTCACGGCGCTTCGGTGACAGCCGAGGTACTGGATTTAATTAAATCCACAGGGTACAAGTATTCCACAAGGGCGGCAATGACCGTTTCCATTTCCGATATGACGGTGCCTGCCCAGAAGCCGGAAATGTTAAACGAGGCGCAGGCAACGGTTGACAGGATTTCCCAGAACTTCCGCCGCGGTCTGATTACCGAGGAGGAGAGATACCGGGCGGTTGTGGAGACCTGGAATGAAACAGATAAAAAGCTGACGGACGTTCTGCTTGCAGGACTGGATAAATATAACAACATTTATATGATGGCGGACTCCGGCGCCCGTGGTTCCAATCAGCAGATTAAACAGCTTGCCGGTATGCGCGGGCTGATGGCGGATACCACCGGACGGACCATTGAGCTTCCGATTAAATCCAATTTCCGTGAGGGGCTTGACGTACTGGAGTACTTTATGTCCGCCCACGGCGCGCGTAAGGGACTTTCCGATACCGCGCTGCGTACCGCCGACTCGGGATATCTGACCAGACGAATGGTTGACGTTTCGCAGGAGCTGATTATCCGCGAGGTTGACTGTATGGAAGGCCGCGAGGAGATTCCGGGCATGTGGGTTTCCGCGTTCATGGACGGAAAGGAAACCATCGAGAGCTTAAAGGACAGAATTACGGGACGCTATTCCTGTGAGGATATCATGGACGGCGAGGGCAATGTGCTGGTGAAAAAGAACCATATGATTACCCCCAGCCGCGCCGCTAAAATATTGAGCGTGGGCGTGAATGAAAAGGGCGGGCCTGTTGAGAAGGTGAAAATTCGTACCATCCTCACCTGCCGTTCCCACATTGGAATCTGCTCGAAGTGCTACGGCGCGAACATGGCGACCGGCGAGGCGGTACAGGTGGGCGAGGCAGTCGGCATCATCGCCGCACAGTCCATCGGCGAGCCCGGTACACAGCTTACCATGCGTACCTTCCACTCCGGCGGCGTTGCGGGCGATGACATCACACAGGGTCTTCCCCGTGTGGAGGAGCTTTTTGAGGCGAGAAAGCCCAAGGGACTTGCCATCATCGCTGAATTCGGCGGTATTGCAACGATTAAGGATACCAAGAAGAAGCGCGAGATTATCATTACCAACAATGAGACCGGGGAGTCCAAGGCTTACCTGATTCCCTACGGCTCCAGAATAAAGGTGCTTGACGGCGCAGTACTTGAGGCCGGCGATGAGCTGACGGAAGGAAGCATCAACCCGCACGACCTGCTTAAGATTAAGGGCATCCGCGCGGTGCAGGATTACATGCTCCGCGAAGTACAGAGAGTGTACCGTCTGCAGGGCGTTGATATCAGCGATAAGCATATCGAAGTGATTGTACGCCAGATGCTTAAGAAAATCAGGATTGAAAACAACGGCGACACGGACTTTTTGCCCGGCGCGCTGGTGGATGTGCTTGATTATGAGGACCTCAACGAACAGCTGATTGCGGAAGGGAAAGAGCCGGCGGAAGGCAAGCAGGTGATGCTCGGTATCACAAAGGCGGCTCTTGCAACAAATTCCTTCCTGTCTGCGGCGTCCTTCCAGGAAACCACCAAGGTGCTGACAGAGGCGGCTATCAAGGGCAAAATCGACCCGTTGATTGGACTTAAGGAAAACGTTATTATCGGTAAGCTGATTCCCGCCGGTACAGGTATGAGACGTTACCGCAATACCCGGCTTTCCACAGACAAGGAGCTTATGGGAACCATTGACGTGGATGAGGAAGACGTATTTATCGACGATGACACCCAAAGGCTGCCGGAGGACGAATTCATAGAGGACGGCTTTGAGGAATCCTATGATGAGGATGCATTCGAGGAGGAGACCTTTGAGGATGAGTCTTATGGGGATGAGGAAGCGCCTGAGGATGAATTTTCAGAGGAAGATGCAGTTGTGGCGGATACGCTGTGACAGGTCTTCCCGGCACGAAAAGATAAAGAAACTGCCATAATGCTGAAAACAGTGTGGCGGAAGGATACGGAATTATGAGACGCTGCGGTCTGGCTTTGCGGTCAGGCCGCAGCATTATATTTAATATAAGGGCAATTTGCGGGCGTGCCGGGCGTTGCCCGGCATGAAATAAGTCACCAGCCAATTCATGATATT
>CAJTMW010000013.1 GCA_910577275.1 uncultured Lachnospiraceae bacterium | reverse complement strand
AATATATTTTTAATTAAAAGAGGGGCGTTATGACAAGCGAAAGAAATACCAATCTTGATTTGATTAAATCTGTAGCCTGCATCAGCGTAGTCGGACTCCATGCCGTCAGCATGAATAATTATACCCTTTATTATCTATGCGACTGCGGCGTTCCGCTTTTTTTCATGGTCAACGGTTATCTGCTTCTCTCCAGGGAACGGATAAGCTACCGGTATGTCTTCTACAAGCTTGCCCACATTTTAAAGATTGTGCTTTGCTGGAACTTCCTGATTGCCATTCCCGTCCTTATTTTCAGGCAGAAAATAATTAATCCTTTCCGTATGGCTTTTGACAGCCTTCTGCAGAAAGGATATCTGTGGCACTTCTGGTTCTTCGGCGCCCTGATAATTATTTATTTATTTCTTCCGATACTCCATCGGCTGATTTATGAAAAAAAGCATTTTCACCGGGCAGTCTGTCTTATCCTTATGGCAGTCTGCCTTTGCATGAGCACCCTTTCCATGGTGAAGGGCTATCCCTTAAGCATGTTTGTTCCCCAGCCCCTCCGTCTGTGGACCTGGCTTTTTTACTTTTTATCCGGCGGTCTTTTTGCCTTTGAAAAGCAAAGAATACAAAAGCTGTCCCTCCCTGTTCACGGAATATTCCTGCTTCTCTTTACCCTGGCCAGCAATGCCGCCGAAAAGAAAGTGGGGCTTTACCTCATACACAGCCGGCTGGCGGAACATTTTTATGACAATCTCTCCTCCATTGTCTGGTACTGCCTGCTGTTTACCTTCCTGCTCCGGCTTCCGGTAAAGGATTCTCTGCGTACATATATCAGCAGCTTCAGCAGCCTGACCATGGGAATTTTCATCATTCACCCCATTCTGCTTTTTGCGCTGAACGAATTCTTTACCCCTTCGGGGACGTTTGCCGTCCTTTTCTTCTGGCTGGGGCTTACCATGGTGTCTTTTCTTATCAGCTATACCCTTTCCAGAATTCCCGTTGCCCGAAAGCTTATCACTCTCAGATAATGACATAAGAGGATTTGGAGGTGAGCACCACCACCTCCACATAAGCCTCTATCATTTTCTCAATTTTCGTCCAGTCGTATTCCTGCGTCGGAAAAATATCCCCTTTTTGCTTCACCTCTTTCACAGGCAGGGCGATTCCCGTATTCCATCTGGAATTAAAAGGAACCACCTTTACCTGAATGGTATCAAGAGCGTTGGCTATGGTGTTGTTTACCATCGCCTTATACCCCTCTAAGGCTTTGTCTCCTCCTCCCCCGTGGGAAATAATCCCGGCCAGCTTTCCATAAAGCTCCGACCGGTAGCTTTCATCCCTCCACCAGCGCAGAAAGGTAATCTGCTCCATTTTTTCAAGCAGCATGCACAGCTTTGCCGGTATGGGCGCATAATGGGGGGAGACAAAAAAGAGGTAATCCGCCCCGCACGCCTCCTCATAAATCCGGTTAAAGGCCTCGTCCGCCTCGCAGCGCCTTTTGCGGTAACACCGTCCGCAGCCGTTACACGGCGTAAGAGCTTCCTTGCGCAAATCCACAATCCGGCAGGAAATATTTTCCTGTGCAAGGACGCCGGAAATCATTTTGCCGACCCGCAGGGAAAAGCTCCCCTCCCCGCTGTGAGCGATATTAGACGCCGATATGCATACTGCTTTCTTTTCCATCTCTTTTCCTGCCTTTTCATTTTTCTTTCGTTTTTAATACCCAAATCCTCTGTCGATAATTGTGCCGTCCAGCGCATTGACGGTCAGCCAGCTCTCATAATGCCCATCCGATATGTAAGGCTCGCTCATATCCGGGTATCGCAGGGTTTCCTTTCCGAAGAAATCCCACACCGGAACCATTTGAGCCTCCGAAGTATTCCCCTTTTCCATAACCCGCATATATCCCAGCCGAACCTCGTCGATTTCAAATTCCACCTTTACCTCTGACTCCGCAAAAAAATCCTCATATTTTTTCACTATCATTTCCTGAAAAACATTTTGAATCTCTGCAAAGGGAAGCAGAAAAACATACTCCTCCGAGGTTTTTTCCACCTCATAGGGATTCCGCCAGTTAAAGGACGCAAACCCGTCTTTGGTATAGACCAGGCTCATTTCCTCATAAATCCAGGGCACATCGTCCTGTCCCTCCATGGTTCCTCCAACCTCATGGGTATAGGTGACGGGAATCCCGTCAAGCATTCTTGTAAAATGGAATCCGTATCCCACGGCGTCCGTCACAGCTTCGCCGCTGTCGCTTTCCTCATCAAAGGAAACCGACGTAAGATACTCCTCCCCGTCTATCGCCATATCGGTAAATCCCATGGCCGCCGCGTCCTCCAGCGCCTTCCGCCTTGCCTCCTCCACGGAAATTCCCGCGGACTGGATATCCCCTTCGCTTGCGCCAAAGGAAAAATTGCTGTTTTCCTCGTCGTTATATACACTGAAAGCAATGTACTTCCAGTCGTCCCTGAAATTATTGTCAAGACTTACAAAGTAATCCTTTCCGTCCACTGTCGCCTGTCCCGAGATATAGTTTTCCGCCCTGTCCTCGGCGCTTTCAATATACTCCACATTCACTGGAACCTCCCCGACAATGATTTCCTCCGGCGCATTTTCCTTCATGGACTCCCACTCCGCAATCAGCTCGTCGTAGGTTTTCCCCTTTCCGCCTTCGAAAGCCATGGGCTTTACGCCGTTTGCCTCAGCTTCGGCTTTCTGCTTCTTAAGCCGCTCGATTCTCTCCTCAATTTCACCGGCAGTCCAGCCGTTGGATGCCCCCATTACTTCCATATCCCGCTCCCAGAGTTTTTCTCCTTTCAGCAATACCTGGCTTACCCTGTCGTAATCCTCCTGATTAAAGACGCGCCCGGTCACCTTATAGCTCTGAAAGCCCTCGCCCTCGGGAATCACCACCAGAGCGTCCGCCTTTACGCTCACCTGCTCGCTCCCGCCTTCCCAGGTAAAACGCTCCGGCGCCTGCACCTGGTCCGCAATGGCTCCCCCGCCGGCTGCCTGCTTCTCTCCTTCCGTCTGCGGTGCTTCCTCTCCGCCTCCGGTTTCCTCCTCCTGTCTGGGCAGTACGATTTCCTCCTCCGTCTGGGCGCTGTTCTGACAGCCTGTTGCCAGCAGCGATAACGCGCCGGCTAATGCGCATAATAATAGCAGATTTTTTCTCCTCATTCCTCTAAGTCGCCTCCTGTTTTTTCTTGAAGCATACGCCCTTCCCCTGTAAAAGGTATTCAGCAAATTGTAAAAATTTTGTAAAAGTCTGCGCTTTACTCCTCCGGCCAGACTACGGATACTCTCGTCCCTTCTCCCAGCCTGCTTTCGATGATAAGCTCCGCTCCATGAAGCCGCGCGATTTCGCTGCACAGGGCAAGCCCAAGTCCGCAGCCTCCGGCTTTCCGGCTTCTGGCCTTGTCCACCATGTAGAAAGCTTCCGTCACTCTGGCAATTTCCTCCTCCGGGATTCCGCAGCCCCCATCCTCCACCGTAACCTTATTTTCACAGCCGGTAAGATAAATAGTGTCTCCCTCGGCGCTTGCCTTTGCGCCGTTGTCAATCAGATTCATCAGAAGGCTTTCAAACAAATCCCTGTCCACCCGCTTATTTCCCATGGAACAGGAAGTTACCAGCCTTATTTTTTTCTGTTTTAAATGATGCTCCTCCACCCTCGCCACACGCTCAAACAGCTCCTCCATGGAAGCCTCCTCCATGGAAATGCTGTCGTTGTCATAGAGTCCCATAAGGCTCATCAGCTTGCTGCTGAGCCGCTCCAGACGGCCGCACTCGTCCCTGATATGCCACAGTGCCCGCTCCTGCTGTTCCTTTTTTAATTTCACCTGGAGAAGCGTGTCCGAATATCCGATAATAGACGTCATCGGCGTTTTCATTTCGTGGGTAAGGCTTCCCAGCATCTGTCTGCGCCGCTCGGACACAAGAGAAAGCTCTGTCACCTGATTTTCAATCTGCTCCGCCATGCGGTTAAATGCCTTTGCCATAACGCCGATTTCATCTCTTGTCCGCACGTCGGCCCGCCGCCCCAGCTCTCCGTCACTGATATCCGCAGCCGCCTTCTGCAGCTCCTTTAAAGGGCGCAGCATTCCCGTCGTCAGCAAAAAAATGAGAAGCACCGCCCCAAGGGACGCCCCGGCCCAGATAACCAGCCCGAAATAAATCTGCTCTTTCATATCCTGATAAAGACCGGAAATATCCTGCACCAGCAGAATACTGAAATCGCTGCCGACAGCCGGAACTCTGGTTCCGATGATTAAAATATACTGCTCCCCTCTCTTTTGTATGATGCCGTAGCCCTCCTTCCGGTTCCATCTCTCGTCTCCGGGATTTACAAGCTCAAAGGGCGTTTCGTTGCAGATTACCGCATCATTTTCTATTAAAATATATCTGTCCGCACCGTACTTTTTCAGAAGATAATTCACGTAAGCGTTTTTCGTGGCGGCGCCATGCCCCTCCAACGGCCCGTATTCCAGCTCCCTTGAAAGCGCATAGGCCGTGGACTCGAGCTGCTGCCTGCCGCTTTCCATTGTTTTTTCCTGATTATACTGGACGGAACGGTTAATAATCGCCGCTCCCGATGCAAGAGTCGCCGCCGACAAAACCGCCACGGTGACCACAGACAGTTTTTTCCAAAGCTTCATTTAATCCAAATCCTCCAGACGATACCCTGTCTTGGATATCGTTCGAATCACATCATGAAAGCCCAGCTTCTTGCGGAGCTGGCCGATATGCACGTCCACGGTTCTTGTTTCCCCCATATAGTCGGTGCCCCAGATACGGTTCAAAAGCTCCTCTCTGGAAAAGGCCACGTTTTTGCTTCCGGCAAGCGTCACCAAAAGCTCGTATTCCATGGGCTTTAGCGCCACTTTCTCTCCCGCTTTCGTCACGCTGTGCTCCTTCAAGTCAATCACCACATCCCGAATCTGAATTTTTTCCCTGCTGCGCCCGGTCCGTTTCAGCACCTTTTCCATCCGCACCAAAAGCTCCAGTATCTCAAAGGGCTTTACGATATAGTCCTCCGCCCCGGCTTTCAGTCCGTGAACCTTGGAAAGCACGTCGTCCTTTGCGGTCAGATAAATCACCGGAATTCCCGCCGCCTGAAAATCCTCCATCAGCTCAAAGCCGTCTTTTCCCGGCAGCATCACATCCACAAGGGCAAGGGCAACGTCTTCCTCCGCCGCCTCCCCGCCCTCTCCTTTACCGCCGCTTATCATGCCTTTGAGAAAGCGCTCCGCACAAAGCCCGTCCATAATCGGCAGCGCCCGATACCCGGCCGCCTCCAGATTCATACAAATCAGCTCCGAAATGGAACTGTCGTCTTCTATTACCAGAATTTTCGTTTTCATCACACGCTCCCCCCGCATACTGCATCTATCATATCGTATCACAAAAAACGCGCGAAAAAAGCATCAAATTGTAAACATTCAGTATTGATAAGTAAAAGTTGTTGTGTGATAATAAAAGCTGCAACATATGAAATTATCTGCGAGGTTTTAACATAATGAGTGACAGACAAAATTGGTCCGGGCTGGGGGAACAGTTTAAGGGCGCTCTTGCGGACGCGCTTCAAAGCGGGGATTTCACGCAATTAAACGACCTGGTAACCGGCACCGTGGTCAATACCCTAAACGAGGTGGGCATCAGCTTTACCCCGGGAGCAGACCCTCCGCCAAAGAGCCGGGAATCCTCAGAGGCATTTTCAGAGGAAAATACCGGAAAAGCCTTTTCTCCTTTTGAAAAAGAAAAGCTGCGGCAGCAAAAGCTTCAGCATGACTGGCAGCGGCACATGCAGCGCAGACAGGAAGAACAGCTCCGGCGCAGGCAGGAGCAGATGCGGCGGCAGGAGGAGCAGCTCCGGCGGGGAAAGGCGCAGATGCTAAGGCAGAAGGAAGCCTTAATGCGTGGACAAAATCAGTTAAAAGACAAGCTTGGAAATCTTTCCCTGATTAAATTTAAAAAGGTGGGCAACGTTTCCAACGTTCTTTATCAGGTTTTCGGCGGCATCGGCCTTGGAGTCACTTCCTTTATTACGCTCATTCGTATCGGTGCGGTTTTTCTCGGCGGTACGCTGCTCTCACCGGCCGGCTGGATAGTCAATCTGATTTTTCTGGCAATTTTCGGCGGAATGGTGCGCCTTGGCACCAGTCAGGGCAAACGTCTGCGCCGTGCCAGACGCTATATGCAGCTCTGCGGCGATAAAATGTACGGTGAAATCGAGCATCTGGCCGCCAGCATAGGGAAAAGCACCCGCTATGTCGCAAGGGATATCCAGAAAATGCTGAGTCTTGGCATGTTCCCGGAGGGTCATCTGGACACACAAAAGACCTGTTTTATGTTAAGCGACAACGTTTACAGGCAGTATTTGGAAACTGAGGATAACCGCAGGAAGCGGGAGGCGGAAAGCCGCGCTGCCGGCAAAGGGGAATTTTCCGGCCAGACGCAGCAGGCGCAGAATGCCAAAGGCGCACAAACGGCGGGGGAATATCACACACAGGAAGCTTCCCCCAATGCAGACGGCCAGGTATCCGAATTAAACGCCATGGTCAGCGAGGGCATGGAATGTATCCGCAAGCTGCGGGAATTAAACGACAAGATTCCCGGAGAAGTGATTTCCGGCAAGCTGTTCCGTCTTGAAACCCTTTTGAAGGAAATCTTTGAGAGCGTTCGGCAGCATCCCGAGCAGATGAGCCGTATGCACAAATTAATGGACTACTATCTTCCCACCACCTTAAAGCTGGTGGAAACCTATGAGGAATTCGATAAAATCAGCTCCCCCGGAGAGGAAATCCTTGCCGCAAAGGCTGAAATAGAGAACACTTTGGACACCATCAATCAGGCGTTTACGGAGCTTTTAAACAACCTGTTCCAGGATGCGGTGTTTGACGCAACCACCGACGCGCAGGTTTTGAAAACCATGCTTGCCAGAGAAGGTCTGATGAATGAAATGGAAATGAAAGCAGGAGGTACGAAATGAGTAATTTAGATGAAATGTTAAACGAGGCCCCTTCCCTCACATTTGAGCCCTTTGCTCAAACGCCGGAGGAAAAAAACGAGGTGCTTACGACGCCTGAGGAGGCTCCGAAAATCCCCGAGGTGGTTCTGACACCACAGGAACAGAAAATGGTAGACGATTTCGCCTCCCAGATTGATATCACCAACACCCAGCTCGTCATGCAGTACGGCGCGGGCAGCCAGAAAAAAATTGCAGATTTTTCGGAAAGCGCATTAAATAACGTGCGCACAAAGGATATGGGAGAAATCGGCCAGATGCTTGCCAGCGTGGTAAGCGAGCTACGGGATTTTGACGAGGAAGAAGAAAAGGGATTTCTCGGCATTTTCAAAAAAAGCTCCAATAAGCTGGAAAACATGAAGCTGAAATACAACAAGGCGGAGGCCAACATCAACAAAATCTGCAAGGTGATGGAGAACCATCAGGTAACTCTCCTTAAGGACGCCGCCATGCTGGATAAAATGTATGAGCTGAACCTCAACTACTTCAAGGAGCTGTCCATGTACATCCTTGCCGGCAAGCAGAAGCTCTCGCAGGCAAGAGGCACGGAGCTTCCCGCCCTTCTTGCGAAAGCCGAACAGAGCGGCCTCCCCGAGGATACCCAGGCCGCCAACGACTATGCCGCCATGTGCGAGCGTTTCGAGAAAAAGATTTACGATTTGGAGCTCACCAGAACCATTTCCATGCAGATGGCGCCCCAGATTCGCTTAATCCAGAGCAACGATACCGCCATGTCGGAAAAAATCCAGTCCACTCTTGTAAACACCATTCCCCTGTGGAAAAGCCAGATGGTAATCGCCATCGGACTGAATCATTCAAGCGAAGCCGCAAGAGCGCAGAAGGAAGTCACCGACATGACCAACGCTCTGCTCAAAAAGAATGCCGAGACCTTAAAGACCGCCACCATTGAAACGGCAAGGGAAAGCGAGCGCGGCATTGTGGATATTGAAACCTTAACCGCCACCAACCAGACCCTTATCAGCACCCTAGATGAGGTTTTGAAGATTCAGGAGGACGGCCGTGCAAAGAGACGGAGCGCCGAGACGGAGCTTTTACGGATTGAGGACGAAATGAGGCAAAAACTCCTGTCTGTCAGCAGGGCATCGCGGCAGGGGTGACGGCTTAGCTAGCTGTTTGCAAAGGTAAGCTCTGCAAGTTTGTGTCTGCGCTGTATCCACAATCCTGAGAAGCCAGGTTGGCCTTGCGCAACAAAGCAGCGGGCAGAAATGGGGAAAAATATGAATTGCCTTGTCAGAAATGCAGCGATAAAAGATTGGGAAGCTGTTATCAGGATAATGAATCAGGTTCATAACATGCATGTTGAATGGCGGCCTGATATCTATAAGTCCAACAATAACATAATACCAAAGGATATATTTGAAAAAATTGTCAGTGAAGATACGTTTTTTGTCGCTGAAGCCGACGGAATTGTGGTCGGCATTATAGAATTAGTATTTCAGCGCATCGGGAACCCATCGCTTGTTACAAGAAATGTAATTTTCATTGACAGCATGGCAGTTGATGAAAATTACCGCGGAATGGGGATTGGGCATTTGCTTTTTGAAAAAGTAAGGCAAATCAAGGAACAGAAACACTTTGACGGAATCGAGCTGCAGGTCAATGCGAAAAATAAAGCGGCATATGAAATGTATTCCAAATATGGATTCACAGAGCAGGCTATAAATATGGAACTGCTGTAGCTTTCATTTGCGGGACGTTCAGGTGTAATTTGCCGGAACGTCCCGCTGGCTGTCTTTCAATCGTCTGTTATTCCTCTACCTGATATTCCTCGTAAACCTGCACCCCGGAAATCCGCTGCACCCGTAAAAATATCCGTACTGCCCTTTCCTTTTCACCAGCATACCCCCGCATCTCGGGCAGACAAATTCCTCATCCTCCCCGCCTGCGTTCCCCATGCCATTTGCCTGTCTGCGGGAAGCGGCCGCTTCCATCTCCACAAGAATCTTTCCCATCTCCTCATAGCACTTCTGGTTCATCACACAGTCGTTTAACGCTCTGTGGGCGCCCGTTGTTTCTATGTTAAAATGGCTGGAAATATCCGTCAGCTTGTAATGGCAAAGCTTTGGCAGGCACTTTCTCGCCATGAACAGGGTGTCGATATAATCGTTTTTGAGCTCCTTTTTCAGGGTATTCCACATGGCGTCATACGCAAAGTTCGTATCAAAGGTGTGAATATTGTGCCCCACAAGAACGCTCTCCCCGATAAATTCCACAAACCCGGCTATAGCCGTACCGATATCCGGCGCGTCCGCCACCATATCGTCGGTAATCCCGTTTACTGCCGTCGCTCCTGCCGGTATATGCTTTCCCGGATTGACTAACGTGGAATACTCCTCCGTTATCACATGGTCGCGGACCTTTACCGCCGATATCTCGATGATGTCGTCCCTGTCCGGGTTTACCCCCGTGGTCTCCAAATCAAAAACCACATAGTCCTTTAAATAACCGCTTAATCTTTTTCCTTTGTTTCTTGTTTTCATCCTTTTCCTTTACTTTAAAACTTTAATATGTTAAAATTTCACTGTACGAATATATTTTATTGGGAGGCATTTTTATAATGAACAAAAAAATACAGACATCTTCTGTTGACCATCTCTTTGAGGCTGTTTTGTGCCTGCAAAGCAAAGAAGAGTGCTATAGTTTTTTTGAGGATTTGTGCACCGTCAACGAGCTTCTCTCCCTCTCTCAGAGGTATGAGGTTGCATCCATGCTGAAAAAGCACTGTACATACCTTGAAATAGCGGAAAAGACAGGCGCTTCCACAGCCACAATCAGCCGTGTGAACCGTTCCTTGAATTATGGAAATGAGGGCTACGACCTGGTTTTCGGACGCCTGTCGGAAAAACAGTAACCTTTTGATAAACGGATAATCCCGGGGGACTATCCGTTTATGTCAATTAACGTCATGGGGTCAATATATTCATCGTTCTCCATAATCTGGTAGCCAAGCTCCTGATTATCCTTTCCTATTCTGAACAGAATATATCCTTTTCCCAGCACCTCTCCGCTTTTCACAAGCGCCGTACCGCCGTTCCGGTAAATGGACTGATATCCGTTTCCGTGGTCAATAATTACTTTGTTTCCATATGTTTCGTCCACATCCACGCTTACAACCGTTCCTGTACCCGTGGTAAGTACGTTTATTCCCGCCGCCGCGCTGAAAATCAGCATTGGATTCCCCTCTGACGCTTCCGTCATGACTGCGGAGCCGCTCAGGGGAAATCCCTTCGGCAGCGCGCTTTCTATTGCCTCCTGCGTCATGGCCTCCTCCGCTTCCGTCTTTTTGCTGACAGCCTCGCTTAAGACCGTCACCTTGCTTGAAAGGGTGGAATTCTCCATGGTAAGCGCTTCGTTTTCATCCGTCAAGTCGTTTATCGTGACTATCTGGTTTATCAGCTCCTGTCTGATGTCCTTAATCATGATGGAATCATAGACAAATTTACAGATAACCGCAACCAGCAAAATAAAAAGTACCGCCGCCGCCGCTTCAACCGCCGCTGAATGTATGGTATGTTTTTTTATTGTGCCGTCCGATTTTTCGGTTACCAGAAGGAGCGCGTATTTTCGTTTTCTCCCGGACTGTTCGCTCATAATCTGCTTGTCACCTCCAGCCAATAATTTTCTGTCGGGGCGGGGGCTGCCGGTTCCTGTATAAGATGCAGTAACGCCCGCACTCTCCAACGCAATCCATTGTACCATAGGACACCAATTGCCGCAACTTTATTTACTATTTTTGGCAATTTCGGGGTCGAAAATCATCTTTTTTTGTCGTTTTGCACAAATTTACAAAAAGAACCTACGATTCTGATATTATCTACTTTACTTTTAGGAACAGGTGTGCTATTCTATGTATGTTGCGTGATTTCTGAATGCAGAATTTCTGCGACATACACTATTTACTTATTTTTTTTGGAGGTATCACGATGAACAAAGGTACAGTAAAATGGTTTAACAACCAAAAAGGCTACGGTTTCATTTCTGACGAGTCTGGCAACGATGTTTTCGTACATTATTCAGGACTCAAAATGGAAGGCTTCAAGTCTCTTGAGGAGGGCGCTTCCGTAGAGTTTGATATCGTAAATGGCGAAAAAGGACCTCAGGCCGTAAACGTAACAAAGTTATAATTGGTATTACACGATTTATAACGCATTAATCAGTAACACGATGTGCATCTTCTTAAATATAAATGATTCATTTTATTTAGAACTGGCAATATTGTTTTATCGGATTAAGCTAATAAAAGCTGTGTGCAGGCTGTTGAGAACCCGCACATGGCTTTTTTTATAGATAAATTCCCGCATGGCGGCAGGATATTTGTTAAAATGGAGGTTACATAAATGGAAGAAAACAGAAACAAGTCAATTAAAGGTATCAAAATACGCTCTTTAAATCTTGCCATGATTTTTGTGGCATGCATTTTGTATCTGCTGCTTATTTACGCCACATTTTATGCTTCGCATTATTTTTCAAATCTTGTCTCCGCAACAGAGCAGTTTGTCACCTGCGAGCACAACGCCGACCTTGTACAGGAATACTCTGATTATCTCACAGAGCAGGCAAGGCTCTATGCCCTGACCGGGAAGTCTGAATATCTTGAGGCATATTTCCGGGAAATACTGATTGACCAGAACCGGGAAGCGGCGATTGACGCGCTGCGCTCCCATCATGCCGACGACGAGGCTTTTATCCACCTTCAGGAAGCCCTGGATAAGTCTAACGAACTGGTCGGGCGGGAGATTTATTCCATGATGCTGGTTTCGGAGGCGTCAGGGCATCATCTGAAAGATTTGCTTTCAGAGCTGCCTATAGATATTCCCGAGGAAATTCAAAACATGGAGTTATCGTCGGCAGACCTCCTTTTAAACTCCGAGGAAATGACAGATAAGGCCCATGATATCGTTTTCGGCGCTTCCTATCAGGAAGTCAAGCTGAACATAGAGACAAACGTCTCTTATTTTCTCACCCACATTCTGGACACTCACAAAAAGCTGCAGACCGACAGCACCCTGGATTTAAAGAAGGCTCTGACAAGGCAGCAGGTTTTAATCAGCATTCTTTTTGTGGAAAATGTCCTCACGTTTATTATGATTATCCAGTTGATTGTTAAACCTCTGCAAATTTATGTAAACAATATCAAGGATGAAAAAAAGCTGGAGATTATCGGCTCTTACGAATTTAAATATCTGGCGCTTACCTATAACAGCATCTATGAGCTTAACACCGCCAATGAAGCGACTCTCCGCTATCAGGCGGAGCATGACCCCCTTACGGGCATCATCAACCGCGGCGCCTTTGACAAATTAAAGCAGTTTTTCCAGCTGAACCCCAAACCGCTGGCTTTCCTCATTATTGACGTGGATAAATTCAAATTGATTAATGACGGCTACGGCCACGAAGTCGGCGATATGGTTCTCAAAAAGGTTGCCAGGCTGCTGGAAGAAAGCTTCCGTGCCACAGACTACCCCGCCAGAATCGGCGGCGATGAATTTGCAATAATTATTGCAGACGTCTCCCCGGATTTGGCTCCGATGATTCAAAGTAAAATTGTGGCAATGAACGAGACCCTTATGAACCCGTCGGACTCTCTCCCGAAGGTTTCCTTAAGCGTGGGTGGCGCTTTCTCTGAACTGGGCTTCACAGACGACCTTTACCAGCGGGCGGATACGGCGCTCTATCATGTGAAGGAACATGGACGGTGCGGCTGCCGGTTTTATGAAGAATTGGAGGAACAGTAATCATATATAAAAGCCGTGACGGCTCTGCAGCGGGCCAGTCACGGCTTTTTATTAACAATAAGCTGGCTCGCGGAGCGCGACAGCGTTTGTTCCCGCAGGCAATGAGTCAGGCGGATGCGGAGTTTTACCGGCCGGCCCTGCAAGTGGAATCCTCCGCCAGATATGCCAGCACATCGTCCAGTTTCATGTCCCCGCCAAATAAATCCAGCGCGCTCCCAATGGTGACGTCCACTTTCCCGCGCCCTGACTCTTTCAGCTTTTTTAAATCGGTAAAATCATGGACTCCTCCCGCATAGGTAACCGGAATCCGCCCTGCCTTCCCGAGCATTTTCACCAGTTCTTCCTCAATGCCCTGCGCCTTTCCCTCCACGTCCACTGCATGAACCAGAAATTCGTCGCAGCTCTCCGAAAGTGCGTCAAGCGTCTCCTCCGTCAGCCTCACATCCGTATAATTCTGCCACCTGTCGGTTACAATATAATAATCATTTTCCCTTTTGCGGCAGCTTAAGTCCAGCACCAGACGCTCCTTCCCCACCGCCCGTTTCATTTCCTCCAGCCTGTCATAATGTAACTTTCCGTCTTTAAATACATAGGAGGTGACAATCACGTGGGAAGCGCCCGCATTTAAAAAAATTTCCGCATTTTCAGGCGTGATTCCTCCGCCAGCCTGAAATCCTCCGGGATAAGCCAAAAGCGCCGAAAGAGCCTGCTGTCTGGTCTTTTCATAATAACCGCTTGACGCCGGGTTCAGCAATATAATATGCCCGCCCCGAAGTCCTTTATCCTTATATAACTGTGAAAAAAAGGCGGCGTCCTTTTCGGCCACAAAATTTTCTTTTGCGTTGTCGTCATTATCGGTAAGACTTCCGCCAACAATCTGTTTTACTTTTCCGTTATGAATGTCAATACATGGTCTGAATTTCATTTTTTTCCTCATTTCTGCGCAGCTTTTTTGCGCATGACGGAGTTTATGGATGCCGTGCAGACACAAACTCTTTGGATTGAAAATTTCAATTTTCAATCTTACACCCTTTGAATATTTTTATTCATTCTGCACATAATAGCAACAGAACTGAAAATAATGCAGTTCTTATATAATAGAGGTGCGGCTTAAATAGGCGGTCATAAATCTGTTTATTTAAACCAGAAAATGGAGGTCATTATGAAAAACGTAAGAAAGCTTATTACGGTATCTCTTGTCCTTGGAATGCTCTGCATTTTTACAGCCTGCGGAACTGATAAAAACAAGAATGAAAATGACATGGCGGGAAATACCAACACCACTGAAAACGGTACAACAAATAATAACGCCGGAACCGGCAGCGGTACGGCAAACGGCACTGTCGGCAGTAATACGGACACAGATGCGAACGATACGGCAAACGGCGGCGTAAACGCTGACAATAACGATGCCGATATCACCGACGGTACTATGGGTAACGATACCGATACGGCGGGCAATACCACCGGAACAAACGGCAGCACTACAGGAAATACCACCGGCACAGGTAACACAACAGGCAGCACCACAGACAACGGTACTAACGGTAATGTCAACAGCGCGACCACCGGAACCGCTAACGACGGGGATTCTATTTTGGATGACGCCGGCGACGCGGTGGGCAATGTTGTGGACGATATCGCCGACGGCGTATCCGATATCACGGACGACATGGTAGGCGACGGCAATAATAACAACAATAACGCAACCGGAACCACTACTGCCAGGAATACCACAAGAAAGTAACCTGACTTTCCTGCACTTTGAAAAACTCTGTGTAAATAGAAATATTTGCACAGAGTTTTTTATGCATGGAAAATCCGTATTCCGCAGCATATCCAAAATCCATGTGCGGAAAATTATTTTTCAACAATGGTTCCGTCCCGGTAGGCGCGCAGAAGTCTTTCAAGCTGAATAATTCTGTCTTTCAAATCCGTTCCGCTGTCCGTATCCGCCACCCGGATTCTTACCGGCGCAATTTCCACCGACGTGGAATCCGAAAAGATATCGGACTCACGGGATATTGCGGCCTCCATGGATTCAAAGGGCTCGTGGGCAACCAGACGCATTCCGTGGGAATCGGATATCAGAGTATAGCCTGCAATCCCCGTTTTCCCCTGATATGCCTTGGAAAATCCCCCGTCTATGATAAGGAGCTTTCCGCCGCACTTGATGGGCGTCTCGCCCTTTTTCCGCTCCACAGGAACATGGCCGTTGATGATATGGGACTTTTCCGCGTCCAGACCAAACTCCTCCAGAATCCTGTCCACCACATCTTCCTTGTCAAGGAGAGAATAATAGTTGTTTTTGGTTTCCTTCCCGACTTCCTTATCCTCCACAAAATAGCTCTCAAAGGTAGCCATTTTATCCTTGCCGAACACCGGCGAATTTGGGCCGGTCCAGATATACCAGATATAATCCTGCGCCCTTCTCATTCCCGCCGGGTCATTCTTGGAATAGTACCCCTTTCTGGCATAATTGTCCAGAACGTCGTAGAGCTCCCTTCCCCGGTACTTTTTGCCGTCAATATTCACCGACTTGAAATTCCCGTCCTCGTCAAGAGGCATACAGCCGTGATAAAGCAGGTTGGAATTATGAACCTTATACAGTCCCCCGTTGGTGTAAAGGAAACGCACGTGCCGCTGCAGCTTTTCACACTTTAAGAAAGCATGGCGCAGCCGCTCCATCATCTGTTCCTCGTCCGCCGTCAGGCTGTAGGGGTCGGCGGGATTTACGGTAGGAAAATCCGTATCCCTCATAGGATACTCCTGCCCGTTAATCAAAACCGTCTTTTTTTCAAAATCAATTTTATCCAGAAGAAGCCTGTCGTCCATCTCAAATTCAGGATGGCGCTTAATCACCTGTCCCTCCAGCTTGAGCTGCAAAATGGTGATTGCCTTGTGAATCTTCATATCCAGGCTCAAATCCTTGGTATTGTAATCCGTATTGTATCTCACCGCAAAGGCCGAGCAGTCAACGTCCTGATACTTGTCGAGGGCAAAGGTTGCAAGGGGAATCAGGTTAATCCCGTATCCGTCCTCCAGGGTGTCCAGATTGCCGTATCTTGCCGCAATACGAAGCACCGTGGCAATACAGGGCAGGTGCCCGCATGCCGCTCCCATCCATACAATATCATGGTTTCCCCACTGAATGTCCACCGAATGGTAATGCACCAGTGTATCCATAACGATATGGGGGCCGGGCCCTCTGTCAAAAATATCTCCCACAATATGAAGATGGTCGATTACCAGCCTTTGAATCAGGTTGCTCAGGGTCTCAATAAACTCCGGCGCTCTCCCAATTCGGATAATCGTATGGATAATCTCGTTATAATAGCCTTCCTTGTCGGAAATATCAAATTTTTCCGTAATCAGTTCTTCAATGATATAGGAGAACTCCTTCGGCATTGCCTTCCGCACCTTGGAGCGGGTATACTTAGAGGCCACCCGCTTGGTAATCTGCACCAGCCTGTGGAGGGTAATCTTATACCAGTCCTCGATATTTTCCTCCTCGCGCTCCACAATGTCCAGCTTTTCACGGGGATAATAAATCAGTGTCGCCAGAGATTTCTTATCCTTATTGCTTAAGGTATTGCCAAACTCCTCGTCAATCTTGCGTCTCACCGCGCCGGAGCCGTTTTTGAGCACGTGGTTAAACTGCTCGTACTCCCCGTGGATATCCGTCATAAAATGCTCCGTGCCCTTGGGCAGGTTTAAAATCGCCTGTAAATTGATGATTTCCGTTGACGCGGAGGCAATATCGGGATACTGGTTGGCAAGGCTTTTTAAATATTTCAGCTCCATCAATTGAAGTTCACTTTTTTTCATACAAGAATCCCTCATTTCTGTCGGCAGCCCTCAAGTTCGGGCGCAGACACAAATTTTCCTGTGAAGAATTTATACTTCGCAGCGCCCTTTCAGCCGATGACATGGCTCATATCGTATAATCCGGCAGGCTTTTCCTTTAAGAACTTTGCCGCCGCAATCGCCCCTTTGGCAAAAATCGCCTTGGAGTAAGCGGAATGGGAAAAGGTGACTACTTCGTCGGTTCCCGCAAAAATCACATCATGCTCTCCCACAATGCTGCCGCCTCTTACCGCCGAGAAGCCGATTTCCTTTTCGGGACGCTTCGCCCTTCTTTCACTCCTGTCGAAAACATACTCATAATCGCCGCCGAGAGCCTCGTTAACGGAGTCCCCCAGAGCCAGCGCCGTACCGCTGGGTGCGTCCAGCTTCAGCCTGTGGTGCTTTTCCACAATTTCAATATCAAAACCGGCAGGCTTTAAAATCGCCGCCGCCTCTTTTAAAAGCTTCATCAGCATATTGATGCCAAGGGACATGTTGGCGGACTTTAGAACCGCCGTCTTTTCGGACAGCTTCTTTACCATTTCAAGCTGTTCATCCGAAAGCCCCGTGGTGCAGAGCACGCAGGGGATTTCCTTTTCCATGCACCAGGAAAGCAGACCGTCCATGGCCGCCGCCACGCTGAAATCAATGACAACGTCCGCTTTTACGTCGCATTCGCTGATATTTTTGAACACCGGAAAGGGATTTTTTCCGTCGTCAAAGGCGTCAACACCCGCGGCAATTGCAATTTCCCCATCTTCTTCAATTAATCCGGCGATGGTCTTTCCCATCTTGCCGTTACATCCGTGTAAAATAATATTTGTCATGAAACCTGCCTTTCTACTGGCCCGAAAGCCCTCGTTCCCGTTTACAGAATTCCGTATTCCTTCATTGCCTTTTCAAGCTTCGCCGCATTTTCCTCCTCCATCTCCGTAAGAGGGGCGCGCAGAGGCCCGACTTCTTTTCCCATCAGGTTCAGCGCCTTCTTGACGGGAATGGGATTTACCTCGCTAAACAGCGCGTTGCACAGAGGAATCGCACGGAGCTGCTCCGCGCAGCTTCCCGCCACGTCGCCGTTAAAGAACTTCTCGCAGATATCATGGGTCTGCCTAGGAGCAACATTGGAAAGAACGGAAATCACGCCTATGCCGCCTAACGCAAGCAGCGGCACAATCTGGTCGTCGTTACCGGAATACAAATCCACCCTGCCGTCCGCTATGGACATCAGCTTCACTATCTGGGAAATGTTGCCGCTGGCTTCCTTGACGCCCACAATATTTTCCACTTCGCTGCAGAGCCTTACCACCGTCTCCGGCGCAATGTTGCAGCCTGTACGGCTGGGCACATTATACAGAATGCAGGGAATCTTCACCGAATCTGCAATGGTCTTGTAGTGCTTAAAGAGCCCGTTCTGGGTGGCCTTGTTGTAATAGGGCGTTACCAAAAGCAGCGCGTCCGCACCGTACTTTTCCGCTTCCGTGGAGAGATACACCGCCGTTTCCGTGCAGTTTGAACCGGTTCCGGCTACCACGGGAATCCGCCCGGCAACCTTTTCGATACAATACTTAATCACGGCAAGATGCTCCTCATGGTCTAAGGTGGAGGACTCTCCTGTAGTACCGCAGACAATAATCGCATCCGTCCCGCCGGCAATCTGGTCTTCAATCAGTTCCCCGAACTTCTCGTAATTCACTTCTCCGTTTTCTTTAAAAGGGGTGACAATCGCGACACCCGCACCTGTAAAAACAGCCATAATCTACCTCCTGTTTATTGAAACAAAAATCGATGTACACAGCGCACACCGATTATAATTAAGTACCTTCCATCGGATAGCGCCCCATCAGTCAACAACCTCTAAGCTGCCAAACTTTGCCGGACTTACCGGCAGTCTTTGGACTGATGACAGTCATACGGCTCTTTGCCGTATGCCCAGGAATCTGTCCGCAGGATACCGGATTCCTTCGGCGTCTTTTCCTTTTGCTTTTCTTCTTTTGTGCCTGCCACATCCGAAAAGCTACTTATAAAACACGCAACCTCTATCTCTTTATTCTATGAAATTGTTTACCTGAAAATATCATAGCATCCCGCACCATAGCTGTCAATGCACAGATGCTGTGATTTTATGCCTCATATCTTGCAAAAAATGCCGCAGAATCCATCTTCAAAAAGACGGAGCTGCTACACTTGGCAAGTTGTACCGAAATTGCCAGTTTTACTCATCATCGCCGGCTTCCTCTTTCATCTTAATCGTTTCAAACTTTGAAACCTCGTCCGCCAGCATACATATCTCATCGTTAAAGGATACGCCTGTCAGGATAATATCCGTCTCGTCGTCTCTCGCGTCCAGAAGATTTTTGAGCTCGCCCACCGTAATAATCTGATTGTCGATTAACTCGAGAATTTCGTCCAGTATCAGCAAATCACATTCCCCGGTGGTCAGAACCTTTTTGGCAAAATTAATGCCGTTTTTGATATTGAAAATTTCCTCCGCCTTTTCCTCGTCGGAAAGCCTGTCGTAAAATTTGTCCGATTTTTCAAAACGGAACATTTTGATTTCAGGCTCAAGCTGCTTTAAATAGTTTTCGGAAATCCCTCTCCCTCTGAGAAACCGAATGATAACCACATTTTTCCCCTGTGCAGCCGTAAGCACCGCCCTGCCGAGCGCTGCCGGTGATTTTCCGTGACCGTCGCCGCAATAAATGTATACACATCCCCGTCCCATAAACACACCTCTGTGATTCCTTCAAAACACGCTTAAAATGCTTTCAATGTTTTTTATTTTATCACAGAGGTGTATAAGAGTCAATAAATTCGCAAAATTCAGCATTTACCGACCTTCTTCGGATGTATCCGGGACAGCCTCCAAAGCCGGCAAGCTGCCGTTCTTCCCGTTTCTTCTGTTCACATCCTCCCTTAAAAGCATGTAAACCGTAGATAACAGAGGGATGAAAACCAACATTCCGAAAACGCCCATAAGGCTGCCGCCGATGGTAACGGCCGCAAGCACCCATATGGAAGGCAGTCCCACGGAGTTCCCCACCACATGGGGATAAATCAGATTTCCCTCTATCTGCTGGAGAACCACAAACAAAATCACAAACCAGAACGCCTTTACAGGGTCGTCCACCAGCATCAGGAACGCTCCCACAAAGCACCCAATAAAGGCGCCCACAATGGGGATAAGCGCCGTAAATGCAATCAATACGCCTGTCATTACCGCATAGTCAAACCGGAAAATCGTCATGGAAACCACGAACATCAAACCGAGTATAATTGCCTCGGTGCACTGTCCGGTAATGAAATTGCTGAAATTGCGGTTCAGCAGGCCAAACACCTTTAAGGTTCCTTTACATATTTTTGAACTGGTATACGCCTTTAACAGCCTTGTAAACTGATTTCCCAGCTTTTCCTTCTGTACCAGAATATAAATGGAGAAAATCAGGGAAATAAAAAAGTTTACCGTACTGTTGATAATGCTGCCTGCCACAGAAAACGTGGAGTTCAGCATACTTCCCATGCCGTTTCTGAGGAAATCCACCACTGTGGTGATAAGTCCCTGCCAGTCAATCTGGATATCCTCAGCCTCTGACAGTATTTGAAGCAGCTCCGGATTTGCGGCAAAAATTATCTCCAGTTCGGTAATTACATTATTCCAGAATATGGGAATCTCGTTGGCAAGGTCCTTAATTGTGCTTACAAGCTGGGGAATCACCGTAACCACCACCAGCGTAATTGCCAGAATTACCGACAGATACGCGAGAAGAAGGCTTATTCCCCTGCTGCACTTGTTTAGTACCCTGCCCGCTCCTCCCTTGAGCTGCCCGTTTTTAAAAAGCTTTTTCTCATAAAAGCTCATGGGAAGGTTAATCACAAAAGCAATCATTCCGCCCACAAGGAAAGGCCTTAAAATCCCAACCACAAAAACCAGGACACCGCAAAGCACATCAAACTTCATAAGCCCAAGAATCACCAGACCTGTAAAGAGGATAAGACCTCTGATTTTTCTTATGTTTTTTCTATTTAAATTCATATTTTTCCCCATTTCCGCGCCGCTTTGGCGGCCAGCCGCCGCCGAAATGATACGCGTTTTAAAAAATTAAAGCTCCGAAAGCAGACAAACCAGATAATCCCAAACCCGCTCCGTGGACGAAATACTGAGTTCCTCCTCAAAGGTGTGGATATTTTTCATATCAGGCCCGATGGAGACGCAGTCAAGCCCCGGTATTTTATGCGCCAGAAGGCCGCACTCCACGCCCGCATGAATCGCCTGAATCACGGGCTTGCTTTTATATAATTTTTCATATACCTCACACATTTTATCCCGCAGGGGTGAGTCTTTCTTAAACGCCCAGCCCGGATAATCGCCGGTTATCTCAGTTCCGGCTCCCGCCAGTCCTGCCAGCGTCTCAAGCCGTGCAATCAGAGCCGCCTTTGCGCTTTCCAGACTGCTGCGGACAGAAATCCCCACGCAAACCGCCGGCCTGCCGGCCTTTTCCTTCACAGACAAAAGTCCCGGATTCAGAGAGGTTTCCACAAGCCCGGGCATTGCAAAGCTCATGGCCTGCACGCCGTAAGGTAATGTATTTAGCAGGGCGATTGCTCTTTTCCCGGCGTCCCCGGCGAGCACCTTTGTTTCCGATACCGGCTCAAAGGTAATTTCAATGCTGACACCCTCGTCCTTGTCCGCCAGTTCTTCCCGCAGCTCCGCATTTATGGCTTTGCAGATGCTTTCCGCTTTCTGCTGACATTCCTTATCCGTCGTTTCCGGTTTTGAGATTACAAGCCTGGCGCAGGCATCGGTGGGAATAGCATTATCCGCAACGCCGCCTGCAAAATCAGCCACGGACACCTCCATATCCAGTCCAAGCCTGTAAAGCGCCCTTCCCAGAATGCAGATGGCGTTTCCCCGCTCCTTGTGGATTTCCCCGCCGGAATGTCCGCCTTTCAATCCGCCCACGCGAATTTCACAGGGAACGCCTTTTTTGCTCTCCCACACGCCGGAAATCTGCATATTCACCCTTGCGCCGCCGGCGCAGCCCGAAAGAAAAATCCCTTCCTCCTCGGAATCCAGATTCACCAGTCTTTTCGCTTTGAGGGGAGCTGCGTCAAGGCCTCTTGCCCCGTCCATTCCCACTTCCTCATCCACCGTAATGACCAGCTCGATTCTCGGATGCCGATAACTTCCGTCAAGGAGCGCCAGTCCGTAGGCCACGGCAATGCCGTCATCTCCTCCAAGACTCGTACCCTCTGCGAAAAGCCTGTCGCCGTCCACCGATAATATAAGGCCGTCCTTTGTCATGTCAACAGGGCTGTCCGGCCTTTTCACGGCGACCATGTCCATATGTCCCTGAAGCATCACAGGCTCATGGTTTTCATAGCCCTTTGACGCTTCCTTGATAATAATAACGTTTCCCAGTTCATCCTGATAATGCTCCAGTCCCCTGTCGGCGGCAAATTTCACCAGATAATCGCTTATCCGCCCTGTATTCCCTGAGCCGTGGGGAATTTTGCATATTTCTTCAAAAAAGTAAAAAACATTTTCAGGTTTTAAATTTTCAAGCATCCTCATCCGATTCCTTTCCGAAAGCTTTCTTAAAGGCGCCGCCCCGCTTCGAGAGCCAGCTTATTGTTAACAAACGCTGTCACGCTCCGCGAGCCAGCTTATTGTTAAGAAAAAGACCTTAAGCTAATAAGGTCTTTTGCGTTTGTTTCTTATCCCTTTTAAATTTTGCTCTTGGCAAGCTCCGCCAGTGTCTTGAAGCCCTCGGCATCATTAACTGCCATCTCGGAAAGCATCTTTCTGTTAATCTCAACGCCTGCCAGCTTAAGTCCGTACATAAATTTGCTGTAGGACAAACCGTTCATTCTTGCCGCCGCATTGATACGTGCAATCCAGAGCTGTCTGAACTGACGCTTTCTCTGCTTGCGTCCTGCGTAGGAAGAAGCGAGCGCTCTCATTACAGACTGTTTTGCAATTCTATATTGTTTGCTCCTGGCTCCTCTGTAGCCCTTTGCAAGCTTTAAAACTCTGTTGTGTTTTCTTCTGGCATTCATACCACCTTTTATTCTGGCCATTTCTTACATCCTCCTTATGACATCAAACGCTGTCTTCGCTTCGCGAGCCAGCTTATTGTATCAAACGCTGCCCTTGCTTTACAAGTCAGCTTATTGCATCAAACGCTGTCCTCGTTTTACAAGTCAGCTTATTGTACAAACCTTACTTCTTATAAATAAGGTAAAATCTTCTTCATGTTCTTGATATTGGTCTTGTCCGTCATGGCGGGCTTTCTCAAATTTCTCTTTCTCTTGGTCGTCTTCTTGGTTAAGATATGGCTCTTGTATGCCTTGCTTCTTTTTAATTTACCTGTACCTGTAGCTTTAAAACGCTTTGCAGCAGACTTGCTTGTTTTCATTTTGGGCATAACTGTTTCCTCCTGTATATTAATTTTGTTCCATCTATTTTAACTGGCTGGCTATCGCTTTTCAGTTAAAAACATTGTCATGCTTCTGCCTTCCACCTTGGGCGGCTTCTCCATTACGCATACGTCGGACAATGCCTGCGCAAAATCATCCAGAATATGCTTGCTGTTGGCCATATGCGCCATTTCGCGTCCACGGAATCTGAGCGTCACCTTCACTCTGTCCCCTTTGCTCAGGAACTTCCTTGCGGCGCTTATCTTTGTGTTAAGGTCGTTGGTATCGATATTGGGCGACAGACGGATTTCCTTGATTTCAATAACCCTCTGCTTCTTCCTGGCTTCCTTTTCCTTACGGGTCTGCTCGTACTTGTATTTGCCATAGTCAACCAGCTTGCACACAGGCGGCTTTGCTGTGGGGGCAATCTTAACCAAATCCACGCCTGCCTCTTCCGCTAACTGCATTGCTTCTCTCGAAGACATAATCCCAAGCTGTGCTCCGTCCTCTCCGATTACACGTACTTCCCTGTCCCTAATCTGTTCGTTAATGAATAAATCGCTAATGGCTGTGTCCTCCCCTTACATAAGTAAAATACCAAAAAAGTGGATAGCATAACTATCCACCTGAAAATCCATTTCATAAAATGTATTATCAATCTCCGCTTCGCCTTAAACTGTCCGGCCATCAAACCGGCTTTATGCTCCGCAGCACCGTTAACAATGGCTCTCTGCTCCTGCTGTCAGCCTGCCCTGATGCTTCGGCTTCCATGTACCTGCCGGAACCGCTGATAAAACATCTTATTATATGAACGCCTGTAAGCCCAATCGCCACAGGGTGAGAGTGGATACTCTGCTTCTTCCCTTTGCATGAATCACATGCTTACTTACAATAACATACCGCTTTGCAAATGTCAATATCTATTTTACTGATTTTTTGCAAGTCCGGTTTCTTCTTCCCTTACAAGCCGGATTTGCCCGTCATATATCTCGAAATCGGCTAAAAGCTCGTCATCCGCCATCTGACTGTATGTAATGGTGTAGGTATTATCCGCCAGTATCATATAGGCCACCTGCTCTATGGTCTCCTCGTCCACCTGGTAATTGCTCCGCACCTTATAGCCCGGAATCCCTTCCATGTCGATTTTTTCAAAGGATTCTATATTGAGCTGAACGTCCTGCCCGCTGGCCTTGTAGGCTTCCTCTATGCTCTCTCTGTAATCCGCCTCTGTCAGCTCGGAAGAAATGTTTCCCTCTCCGCTGCCTTCCGATACCGTATAGTAAACATTGGACGAGTCAAGGGGATTTCGCTCATGCACATACATTCCCGGAATCTCCTCCGACTCCTGAAAGCCTTCCGGTATCAGCACCACACAGTAACCCGACTTGTCCCCTGTCTTTTCGGGGGCGGTTTCCTTTAATTCAAATTCCTGCATTTCTATGTATTTCGGCTCCTGCCCTTCCTCTGACTGTATGCCGGCAACCGTGATTACTTCTTTGTCTCCGCAGCCTGTGAGAAACATGGAAAGAAGTACTGTGAGAATTATTTTTCTTTTCATTGAACTTAAGTCCTTAGCTATTTTATATTGCGGGTGAAACCGCTATTTAATATTTAAGCATAAAACGGGGGATTGTACAAGGGGGTTTTCTTTTTAAACTGTTTCTATCTTGTATGTACAAATATAAGAGATATCTTCCTCTTGCAACACCCCCTTCTCTTTGCCATAATCAATCAGCCACTGTTCCATCGTCGCTTCTTCTGAAATAAGCCTGCCGCCTGCTTTTTCTGCTATATGTCTACTTACGGAATTAGTCTTTTTCGCCTTCCAGATAAAGTAATCCACATCATACTGCCGACTGGCATAATCCATCAACAATTTTACTGCTTCCTGCGCATATCTCTTTCCCATATAGCCGTCCCTCATGTCAATCCCTATTTCAGGTGTCGGAGTATCCACATTTTTAAGCTGGCAGAATCCGCAAATTTCGCCTGTGCTTTTTTCAATAATGGTGCTGGCAATACCATTTGCGGCATTAACCTCTTTCCAAATTGTCTGCATAAACTTCTCTGTAAACACATTTTTGTAATGGAAATGGGCATAGGTTACTTCTCTGTATACTGAATAATCATTTTCATCAAGTTTCCTGATATATACCTGCCTGCCCTCACCGCAATTCGTCATATAATCAATCCTTTATTTATAAATTCTCATTCTTCTCAATATATGAGC
This sequence comes from uncultured Lachnospiraceae bacterium, assembly GCA_910577275.1. Lineage (GTDB taxonomy): Bacteria > Bacillota > Clostridia > Lachnospirales > Lachnospiraceae > Suilimivivens. Next base: position 99,612 of record CAJTMW010000013.1, on the reverse strand, counting down.
TTTTGAAGCTAACTTGTCCGTTCATTAGTAATGGTAATAAGAAGTCTCTAAGAGCGACTAATTCCTTATTTTCTTTCTCTATAATCTTACGTTTAGCGCAAATATCTAAAACCATTTCTTCAAATCTTTTAACGATTAATTCCTCTGGAATAACTATTTTTACTTTTGCTACAACAGCCTTTGATATTTCTGTAAATGTTGAACCAGTACCCAACAACTTCAAATATCCTATCATTTTTTCTACAGTATAATAGATAAACTCGGAACCAAATTTTCCATTAGGCACTATAGATTTGAACCCCTGATTCGTACACACTTCATTTGCCGCTATTCCTAAATATCCTATCGGTGCTCTTGAAGTTAATAATACAGTCCCTTCCGGCATCAGTCTTGCCGAACTGTTATTTATTCCAATTTCTGATATATCCCGCTCGCCATGTGTAATATACTTATCATTTGAATTTGACAAATCATTTGGAGTTATCCATGCAATCCCGTTTTCTGAGTAATACTCTGGATGATTTGTTGAAGGCGTTCCTCCGGCAACAATCTCTCCTAAATCTTCTAATGTTCCATTTGCCCATTCCTCAGGAATCTCCCTTTTCAATTCTTCATTCCAGACCATCTTCCCGCCAGAAGATTTATAAGGCTTTCCTTCTTCATTTGGAAATTCAAATTGCATAAACCAATAATCATAAATGGTTTTCACCATTGATTCTAATTTTATTGTAACCTTCTGATTTATTTCTATTTTTTTATCTAAAGCACTTAATATTCCAACAATTTTGTCTTGGATTGTTTTGTCAGGTATCTCCAACTTTAAGTTAGCTAAATTATCTTGGTTCAATTTAGGTTGTGCAGAACCAGTAATATATCCTCGTAAATCCAAAGAATTTATTAGATAATACATATATTTAAGATTATATCCTTGCTTTTTACCTAATATATGTGCATGATTATTTACCCAAAATTTTCCTTCTGCCCATGTTGCAATATTTTCGTTTAAAGATTTTAAATTGTTTCCGTCCTCCGCAACTAAAATATATTCTCCATCAAAAAGATAATCATCTACATAGTCTATAATTCCTTGAGCTCCATAATATGGATATATTTTTTCCTTCCCCTCTCTTTGTTTCGCAGATAATGGGATTCTTTTGAAATCTAATATCTCCACACATTCAAACAATTTACTCATACTTCAATTCCCCCAATCTCTGTCTTATCTCATCCTCCAGAGATTTCCCTTCCGCGAATAACTTTTCAAGCCTTGAAGAATAGGCCGACATTCTTTCCTCAAACGCTTCCTGCGACAATTCCACGAACTCGATTTTCACCTCGAAATACTGACCGGCAGATAAGGAATAGTTCTTTTCCGCTATCTGCTCATAGGTAACGGAAACGCTAAAATCCTCCACTACATCCTGATTAATAAAAGTATCTTCTATTTTCTTTACTTCATCAGTACGTAAAACAGTCTTTTGGTTCTTCCCCTCTTTCCTCTTTTCGCCCAGCTTGGAAGCATCTATCAGCATGATATTCCCCTCTTTATTGGATTTATCGATAAAGAGAACTGATACGTTGGTTCCTGTATTTGCAAAGATATTTGAAGGCATGGAGATTACGCCTCTCAGCCAGTGCCTGTCCACGATGGTCTGACGTACCGTCTTTTCAATACCCGACTGCGCCGTTATAAAGCCTGTCGGCACAACAATGGCGGCTTTCCCATCTTCTTTCAGGCTCCAAAGGATATGCTGAATAAAGCACAGGTATACTCCCATTGATTCTTTCTTTTTATTCGGAATCCTGGGTACTCCTGCAAAAAATCTCTTTATTCCGTCCCTTACCTCGGAATCCTCCCACTTCTGCTCAATAATATTTCTGGTAGATGAGAAGTCCATTTTGAACGGAGGATTTGATGTAATAAAATCAAATTGCTTTACACCTGAGCTGGGGTCATGCGCCACCTTATAATGCGCCGGCGTTTCAAGTGTATCTCCCTCAATGATATTGTCCAGACTGTTTGTGAGTCCGTTAAGCAGCATATTGGTTCTTAAAAATCTGGAGGACTTACCGGAAATGTCCTGTGTATAAACCTGCGCTTTGTCTCCAAAGCTCCCCTTTCCCAATGCGTGGGCAAGGTGAAGAACCAGTGAACCGGAACCTGCCGACGGGTCGTATACATCATATATTTTATCTTCTACCGGCGACATTCCTACCAGAATTTTTGCAATAATTGCAGAAATAGCCTGCGGTGTGAAATACTCGGCATATACGCCGCTGGCAACATTATAGTCCTTAATCAGATGCTCAAAGACAGCACTGTAAAAATCAAAGTTATTCTTAAAGGCTTCTCCGAAATCAAACTTGTCCTGACTGATAATACCAAAAATGTTTTTAGCAAAATTATTTCTTTTCGATATTTCTACATTTTCTGTAACTCTGGTAAACAACGGCTTTCGACCGCCATCTGCTGTTTCGATGCAAAATTCTTCATTCTCCGGGTAATCGGATATTCTTTCCAACGCGTCATCAAATAGCTTATAAAAATCATTATTTCCCACTTTATTAATAAGGCACTCTATCGTATCTTCATACTTAAAAGCCACATTCTGCGGATATGAGTCATAAAATCCTGCAACCATATTTTCATCCTGCAAAACTTCATCCGTATCCATGCCCATTTCATTTGCAAACTCATTCATATTCGCCATGAATTTATCATTCAGAAATTTGTAGAGAAAGACCGAGGTGATAACAACCTCCTCGCTTGCCTGATTGGATAACCCGTTAGTCTGACAAAGCCCTTTCATTTCATCAATCATCTGCTTTATCTTATTTTCTAATGTAAAAATGTCCGGCATTGTAAGTCCTCCTACTTGAATATCTGTATATTAGTGTATAGCTCATTCAACAGCTGTGCATAAAATCCCTTGATTTTTCCATAGAGCTTCTCTTTCAGGAGAACTTTGGTCACCTTCGATTTTATAGAATCGGCAAAATTCTTTCTCCCCTGAATGGTCACGATTTCTTTATCCAAAGCATCCGCTATTGCTTCATAAATAATAACCAGTGTTCTTTCTATCTCTGACCTGTCGGCCGGACAGTTTTCTACCGCATCCTGATAGGTTTTCACAAAAGCATAGTTACCGCCGTAAATCTTCGATAATCTTTCATTTTCATAGTTGATATTTCTAGCCCTTTCGAGGGCTTCCAAAAGTTCATCGGTGATAGAATCCAAATCGTTTAAATCTGAGATGGATAAATCGTTGAAAATCTTCTGTAAAAGTTCATCCAGCTTTCTGATTTTAATATCACCCTTGTTTTTATTTTTCTTTATCTCGTTTTGAATTTCTCTGACAACCTTTGAAAACCTCTGGAACTTGGGATTATCCTGCGTTATCTGTCCGATATCCATAATAATAATTTTCACTTTTATGAATTCGTACAGAATTTCCACTACTTCCTCGTTAGAAATAACGTCCATCATATCAACTGTATTCTGAGAAAGATTGATAAAATCAATTCTTTCCTGTGTTGATTTCAGAAGTTTTTTATTCTTATCAGAGTCAATCTGTGCTGCATAGTCCATTGCTCTTGAAAGAATAAATTCCGTCTGGCACTCTTTGATGCCATTTAAAAGTCTCCTGATTTTAAGCAGAGTTTCCTTATTATAAAAAGTAAGCTGCTTTGAAAATCTTTCCAGATTTTCCGTAGAAATAATCTCCTCCAAATCTTCCGCATACTTATGGTATTTCCTGTTGATATCCTCTTTATCAATAACCAGTCCCGAAAGGGAGCCTTCATTTTCTCCGTTTTCGTTAAGGTCTGCCTCAAGCTCCTTTATGTAGGCTTCTATTGTCTTATCGTATTCCTGCTCTATATCCACAAAGTCAACGATATAACCATATTTATAGGTCTTTCCGTTGGGAGACTTATAAGGTCTGTTCACTCTGGATATCGTCTGCAAAAGTGACTGTGCATGCGGGCCTCGCAGGAGATACATTTTTTTAAGCCTCTTCACGTCATAGCCTGTTGTAAGCATAAAATTTACAACCAGAATATCGGGAACAAGCGTTTCCCTAAAATCCACCTGATTATTTTTATTAATCTTTTTCTGTTTTGTATCATCTGCATCAGTGATTACAAGCCCGGTATTCAGCCTGGAATTATCCTTAAACCACTGATGTACTTTTTTTGCCTGCGGATTCGTCCTGCACACAATCATACCGCCGATAGAAGCATCTGAATTCTGTAACCGGAAATTAATAAAATCTTTTTCGATAAACTCTCCCAGCGCTTTCACATAGGCGTCTGACTCAAAAACATCCTTATCCTCAAGCTGTTTATCCTCTATTTCCAGATTCTTTTTGATTTCTGATTTTGCTACCGTATCAATGTTTTCCTTCTTGATTCTCAACGTATATCCATCGGCTATTGACTTATCATAAAAATATTTATGGATATAATCGCCGAATTTCAAATTAGAACGCTCTTTCCTGGAAAGCAACGGCGTACCTGTAAGAGCGATATAAACGGCATCTAAATCACAGGTCATAAGGTTTTTAAAGAATTCGCCTGTGGAAGAATAGCTTCTATGAGCTTCATCTACAAAGAAAATACGCTGCACCCTTGCCTTGTAATCATTCTTTGCTTCCGGCATTTTCCCCTCAAATTTCTGTATATTTACAACACAGATTTCGCCGATAGACTTACTCCCCGCATTTGTTGAAAGCGTTTTATTCAGTTCCTTTGTAAAACCGGCTTTATCCTCGCAATTAACGGTTTCCAGTCCTCTGTTGGTAAACTCAATATTTGCCTGTGTGAGCAAATCAAGCCTGTCCACCACGAAGAAAAATCTTGTGCTGATACCTTTTCTGGAATAGTAGTCTCTGATAACCCGATTTGAAAATGCCGCTATAGCTGTCTTGCCGGACCCCTGCGTATGCCAGATAATGCCTCCTTTACCGCCGGAATCCAGTCTTTCAATAATTTTTCTGGTAGCAAAAAATTGTGGGTAACGCATGATATGCTTCTCTGGAATCTGACTGCTTATAAACATTATTCCATACTGTAAAAAATACAGAAACCTTTCTTTGTCAAATACAGAAGTCACAAAACTATTGCATGGCGTTCCTGTCTTTAAATTCTCCGCAAACTCCGGCGTGTCTGTTTCGGCCGGATTATATCCGCAGTCTTTCATCACATATTTGATGGTATCCATACCAATTTCTTTATAGGGATATGCAAAATGATACTGCTCGTTATCTTCCCTGAAAAATGAAAAACTTGTGTTGTTTCCATTGGGTGTGGTATAAAACGAACCGGCCTTTACATCTTCTGCATCGTCATCATCTTCGTACTCCATATTGTTTGAAAAAGAAACGAGCTGAATCAGATTAAAAAATTTTTTGTAGTCCGGATTTTTAAGTCTTCTGTTTATCATTCTGTCAAATTCTTTTTGTATACCGCCGTCATTATTCGGCTTCTTTACCTCCAGAAACGCAAGCGGTATCCCATTAATCAAAATATTGACATCCGGCCTGAACGAGCCTTCCTCCGTTCCTTCTGTCACGCTAAACGGAAGCTCGTCCACAACCGCAAAGTCATTCCGTGAGATATCTTCAAAATCAATAAGCTTCACCTTATCTTTGGAATCAATAAGCCAGTTATAGAATTCTTTTCCCAAATCATTATTTTTCAACACATTGTTGATATCTGTAATAATGGTCTTTATCTCATCATAAGAAAACTTTCTGCCGTTAATCTGTTCAAGCGCGGGCTTAAATCTGTTCACGAAAATTTTTGTATTGAAATCAATATCAATATCCTCTGCTTTTAACGACTGATAATTATAACCCAATCTTAAAAATTGAATTGTGGCCGGAATTTTCACTCTGGTATCTTCATTAAATACTGGCATTTATTTTATCTCCCGTCCTGTCCCTGAATTTTTCCATCAGACCTTTTCACAAACCCAATATATCACGTATCGTCCCATCTATCAATTGATTATCGTGTTGTATTTATGTACTTACATAAAGAAGGCCAAATACTGACAAAGGCAGTCATCCACATTACATGCATTGTACGGATTAGTTTCAGCATAACCAGTACTGTCCGGCTTGTAATATCAGGCGTTTTATGCTAGTATAAATCTATCAAAACGAAAGGAAATGTGGAAGTGCAACGCTCCGACAAAGGAGCCGGGAGAAAAAGAGCAAGGTACAACTCCAGTATGATGGACGCAAACCTTTTGAAGAAAGGCGAGGACTTCGACAAGTTGCCGGAAACATGGGTAATCTTCATCACGGAGAATGATGTAATGGGAAAAGGGCTGCCGCTCTATCCTATTGAGCGGTGTTTTTTAGGAACCGGTGAAAGATTTGAGGACGGTTCACACATACTATATGTAAATGGCACTTACCGCGGAGATACGCCAATCGGGAAGTTAATGCATGACTTTTCCTGCACAGATGCAGCAGATATGCACTATGGGGCATTGGCAGAGCGGGTAAAATTTTTCAAAGAAAGCAAGGAGGGAATCAAAATTATGTGCCGGGCCATGGAGGATATGAGAAATCAGGTATTAAAGGAAAGCGCTGTCACTTCTGCAAAAAGAATGTTGGCTGACGGTATATTAACACCTGAAAAGATTGCAGAATATGCCGGGCTTCCCCTTGATGAAGTTAAAAAAATTAAGGCAGGTCAAACTATATAGATAATGAGCCTGGAATCTGTTTTCCAGATTCCAGGCTCTCCTGTTTTTCCCGACATACTTCTATTCCCTATTTCTCCGTAAACGTCGCGCAGGCCGTCTCCCTGCAGTCGCAGGCGCCGCAGCCTTTGATGTCCACATGCTCGGCAACGCATTTGTAATTGCTGTTATAGGTACAGTTTACTGCCTCGCAGTCGATGCTGATGGTTTTGCTCGGGTGCTCCAGCGAACTGGTAAACCTGTCTCTGCCCGCCTCCGAAAAGCTCTCGCAGCAGGTATCGTCCTCACAGCACGCGCGCTTTCCGCCAACCATGATGTCTCCCTTGCAGCAACACTCGCTTTTGTTATATACGCAATTATCCACACCGCATTTTAATTCCGCCATCTTTATACCTCCATTCCGGTTCTGCAAACGCCGCCGGTACGCTTTTGTCCGGCTGTCTGCCGTTTCATTGTATTCACAATTTTTCATTGTTCTTCACAGTATAAGTATGGCTGTTTTTGATGCTCCTTATTCAGCGGATTTTAATTTGCAATCATAAATGTTAAACCAGTACCTTTCTATCATTACGCTGGCTTTCTCATCTACCGTAATCCCGGCTTTTTCCCATTTTTCGATAATTTCGTCTCTGGCGTTTCCGCTCCCAAAGAACCAGACTTTTCCTTTGCCCGAACCCTCCTTTGCCAAAAGAAGCTCCTTTAAAGCCCTGACGCCTTCCTCATCGGAAAATTCTCCCTCCACCAGCGCATGGTTTTTCGGATACATTTCACATATCAGCTTCTCCGGCTTTCCGTACCACAGGTAAGTGTCGTTGTTCAGATAACAGGACGCCACCGCCTGGGTCTGGTCGAAATTGAAAATGACAATGTCCTCCCCGCCAATCTGTGACAGCGCCTGCCGTGCCTCTCGCATCTGTACTCTTTTCCACATTTCCTCCCCGTAAAAAGAACGGTAATTAAAGATGCCTGTTACGATTACAAACAAGACAGCCGGGATAAAGAAAAGCTTCTTTTCCTTCGCCTCCCCGAGCACAATCGCAAAAGCCAGCCAGAACACGCCAAGAGCCGGAAGCATGTAGCGGTAGACAAAAACAGGGCGTATCAGAACCGACGCAAGAAAGCCGAAAAATACAATTCCTGCCGGCACGCCAAGACAGCCGAATAGGAAAAACACCTTTTTTCTCCCGGGCAGCTCTCTTTCATCCGCCTTCCTGCCCTTTTCCGTCTCTTTGGAGGTCTGCAGCTTTCCGGTCTCCCCGTCCGCCTGCGACGTTTTTCTTTCTCCCGCCAGAAAAAGCAGAAGCATTTCCCCGTAAACCGCAAAAAGAACACCGCCTGCAATCATGCTCACCGTCTGGCCTGAAAAGGCAAATTGAAAAATAAATTTCACACAGCCGCCCAGGCTCCGCCAGGTAAGGGGCTGAATCCAGTAATTTTCCTTTACCTGAGAAATCTGCACGGTAAACGCGCCGATTATCCAGGGCAGATATCCCGCCCCGCAGCAGATTCCGCTTATAAAAAGCGATTTTATCTCTTTTTTCCGCCCTTCTTTATCCTTATATGCCGCCATAAATACAATCAGCAGATAGAGGTAAATCATAGCGAAAGCCACGCAGGCAAAATAATGGGTATAGCAGGCCGCCAGTCCGTACAGAGTAAGGGCCGCAAAGTCAAGACGCCGTTTTTTTCCGGTTTCCCCGCCGTTTCGGACAAATTCACGGCTTTCGGGCGTTCTTCCATTACCGGCGCGGCTTGTTTCGCCGCAGACGCCGCGTGGTGGCGCCAGCTCATAAGCGTGAAGCATTCCCGCCGTGACAAAAAAAAGCGCCCAGCCGTACATCCTGACCTCCACCGTATAGTCCGCCAGCTTCGGCATGGCTGGCAGCAGGAAGCAGAAAAGTCCGGCTGTAAGCATCCCGAAATTTTTCCGCACCTTTGTGAGGGCATATATCATACAAAGAAAAAAGGGCGCTATGGAAACCAGCTTGGCAACGGCCACCTGATAAGCAATATCTCCCTTTAATCCTCCGGAAATCCCGAGAAACAGCCTTACAATCATATAGTACAAAGGCGGATGGACGTCCCTGGCTGTTATAGAAACAAGTTTACCACAGGACTGGTTTGCCAGCCCCATGGTAAACAATTCGTCGTACCAGATATCACTGCTAAAGGATAAATACACGGAAATGCACAGCATTCCCATACCTGTAAGACACAGTACGCTTCCAAGGATTTTGTCCCATGTCATATCCCGTCTTATCCACAGTTTCATTTTTTCCTCATTTCCATGCTGCTTCCTTTTTTGCCCGCTCCGCCGTCGGCAGCACAGGCGTCAACCGGAAAACAGATGCTTTTTACTCTTCGCTTTCCCTACGGATTTCTTTCGTTCTGATTTCCTTACAAATCTGTTCCGTAAACTCGCTTAAGGGCTTCACGCCCTCGTCGCCGGCAAAGCGGCTTCTCACAGATACCGTGCCGTCAGCCTCCTCCTGCTGTCCTACCACAAGCATGTAAGGCAGCCTTGCAAGCCTTGCCTCGCGAATCTTAAAGCCTATCTTCTCGGAGCGGTTGTCCGCTTCCGCCAGCACGCCGTTCCCTCGAAGCTCCTTCACCACCCGAGCCGCATATTCCTCATACTTTTCGGAAATCGGCAGTACTCTTACCTGCTCCGGGCACAGCCAGGTGGGGAACTTGCCCTCGTACTTTTCAATCAGCCATGCCAGCGTCCTCTCATAGCAGCCCATGGAAGTCCTGTGAATGATGTAAGGGCGCACCTTGTCGCCGTTTGCGTCAATATAATACATATCAAAGTTTTCCGCAATGGCGCAGTCAAGCTGAATGGTAATCATGGTGTCTTCCTTGCCATATACGTTCTTTGCCTGAATGTCTATCTTCGGCCCGTAAAAAGCTGCCTCGCCGTCGGCTTCCGTAAAGGGAACTCCGTACTCCAAAAGAATTTCCCTGATTTTGCTCTGGGTGGACTCCCAGTAGTTTTCGTCTCCCAGATATTTTTCCCGGTTATTGGGGTCCCATTTGGACAGACGGTAAGTCACATCATCCTGAAGCCCTAAGGTGGTCAGGCAGTACACCGCCAAATCAAGGCAGCGCTTCAGCTCCTCCTGCGCCTGGTCGGGACGGATAATCAGATGCCCCTCGGAGATGGTAAACTGGCGCACTCTGGTCAGTCCGTGCATCTCGCCGGAATCCTCATTTCTGAAAAGAGTGGAGGTCTCTCCGTAGCGGATAGGCAAATCCCTGTAGGAATGCTGAGCCGCTTTGTATACATAATACTGGAAAGGACAGGTCATGGGACGGAGGGCAAATACCTCTTTATCCTTCTCCTCGTCTCCCAGAACAAACATCCCGTCCTTATAGTGGTCCCAGTGGCCGGAAATTTTATATAAATCGCTCTTTGCCATGAGAGGCGTCTTTGTTCTCACATAGCCCCACTCGTTGTCTTCCAAATCTTCAATCCAGCGCTGCAGGGTCTGAATCATTTTCGTTCCCTTGGGCATAAGAAGCGGCAGGCCCTGTCCGATAACGTCCACCGTGGTAAAAAGCTCCATCTCCCGGCCAAGCTTGTTGTGGTCGCGGAGCCTGATATTCTCCAGATAAGTCAGATACTCCGCCAGCTCATCCTTTTTGTTGAATGCCGTTCCGTAAATTCTCTGGAGCATAGCGTTCTCGGATTTTCCTCTCCAGTAAGCGCCGGAGGAAGAAGTCAGCTTAAAGGCTTTGATGCCCTTTGTGCTCATCAGATGCGGGCCTGCGCACAGGTCGGTAAAGTCCCCCTGATTATAGAAGGAAATCTCCGCATCCTCAGGCAAATCCCTGATGAGCTCCGCCTTGTAAGGCTCTCCTGCCTCCTCCATGAATTTGATTGCCTCCAGGCGGGGCAGCGTGTATCTTTCAAGCTTATTCCCCTCTTTGATTATCTTCTTCATCTCGGCTTCAATCTTATCCAAATCCTCTCTGGAAAAGGGCTCATGCTCGAAATCATAGTAGTAACCGTTGTCGATTGCCGGTCCGATTGCAAGCTTTGCATTGGGGAAAACCCTCTTAACCGCTTCCGCCAAGACATGGGAGCAGGTATGCCTTACCACCCGAAGCCCTTCCGGGTCGTTTGCCGTAAGGATATTCAAGGAACAGTCCTCTGACAGAACCGTCCGCAAATCCACTACCTTCCCGTCAACCTCTCCGGCGCATGCCACTCTGGCAAGTCCTTCGCTTAAATCCGCCGCAATTTCATAAACGCTTTTCGCACTGTCATATTCCCTGACAGCGCCGTCCTTCAAAGTAATTTTCATTTTAAACTAATCCTCCATGCCGTATACTGACTACAGAAGCAAGTCAGATTATAACTCCTTCTGTTCTACTTCTTCCCAGTCCACAACGCCGCTTTTCTTTTTTGATTTTTTGTTTTTCCCGTCGTCCCCGTCATGGCCGTTGCCGTTATGGCTGCCTATTATCATTGACTTTCTGGGGGAAAACAACATGCCAAACACAATTCCGCCCAATACGCATACAGCCATTGTCAGCAAAAATTCCTTTTTGCTCATTGAAGTAACGTCCGTTAAAGTTGCTTTAAATTCTTCCCATCTTTCTTCCATTTTTCAATTCTCCTGTTCTTTTACCCATTCCCCGCGGACTTTGTCCGCAGATGTTTTCTGTTTCCGTTTTCTAAAACCTTTTTAATTCAGGAAAGTATTCAATTTCAGCCTTCCCAATAATCTCGTCCTTCTCCACGAATTTGTCATTCCAGAATCTGGAGTCATCCGAGTTGTTTCTGTTGTCGCCCATAACAAAGTACGATGATTCCGGTACATGGTAGGGGCCAAAGTCCGCATTGATTTCTTCCGTGATATAGCTTTCCTCCAATAGCCCGCCATTGATATAAATCCTGCCGCCAATCCCTTCCACCTTATCCCCCGGAAGCCCGATAATTCTCTTTAAATATTTTTCCGACTTGTCATCCGGGAAATAGAAAGCTATAATATCGCCACGCTCCGGCTCTCCCACAACGTATGACAGCCGGTTAATCAAAACCCGGCTTCCCGACATGATTGTGGTCTCCATGGAGCCTGTGGGCACCTGTGCGTTTGCAACCAGCGTCCGGCTCACCACAAAGGCGATAACAAGCCCTGTCAGGAGCACTTTCGACCAGTCGAGGATTTCGTACAGAATTTTTTGCAGGACTTTCTTTCTTTTCATACGGACTCCTTCTTTATTATTATTTCCAACAGGTATTATTATAATGATTTATTTTGAAAATGACAAGGTGGTTCCTGTATGTTTTTCCTGCTGTCGGGAACTCTGATAAATACCGTAGTCCCCTCCCCGACCTGAGAGCTTATGGAAACCCCGTATTTTTCTCCGTAAATCATCCGAAGCCTCTTATCCGTATTTTGAATTCCTATGGAATTATTTTTCCCGCTGAAAATCTCTGATATTTTCCCCTGTGGGATACCGCAGCCGTTATCCTCCACGCAAAAGACAATATCCTCGTTTTCCTCCTCGGCCGATATCCGTATTTCCCCGTCTTCCTGATATTCCTCAAACGCATGTATAATTGCATTCTCCACGAAAGGCTGTAAAAAAAGCTTGGGAACCTGAAGCTTTTCCAAAACCTCTGGAATGCTGATAAGAGCCTTGAATCTCTTTTCATACCGCTTTTCCATAATACCCAGATATCTTTTAAGCCAGTCCAAATCTTCCTGCAGGATTACCATCAGCTCTCTGCTTCGGCTGGTATACCTCAGCATTCTGGATAAATCCAAAAGCATACCGCTTGCCTTTTCGTTATCTCCTCTAAGGCACGCCCAGTTTATAATATTCAACGAATTATACAGGAAATGCGGATTCATCTGAATATTAAGCGCCATAATTTCCGTATCCCGTTTCCGGAGTTTTACCTCAAAATTTTCATGAACCAGATTTTTCAGATTTTGGTTCATTTCGTTTAATTTCTGGTAAAAGAAAGCAAACTCATCCATCGGATGATAATGTATTACCGTATTGAAATTACCGGCTCCCACGCTTTCTATCATATTTAGCGGCTTGTAAATCTTCTTATCAAGCTTTTTTGAAATGAAAAAAGAGATTCCAATGGATAATACCGTCATCAGAAGTATCAACGCCAGAATTACCCTCATGAGATTATCCGCAATCTTTTCTGTCAGAATTTTCACCGGAAGAGACGCCACCACGTACCACCCTGTCACTTCGCTTCTGGCATAGGCAATAATATAATCCTCTCCTTTAATTTTTCTTCTGATACAGTCGGATTCTTTGTCGATACCGATATCCTTCACCGTGATGCCGGCAGGTTCCCCGCCTGCCTCCGCACCGGAGCTGCATACCATCTCCCCCTGTTCCGTCACCACATAATACTCCGCTTCATTTTCTTTCCTGACAGACTCTCTGAGCATATTTCTCAGATTTTCTTCCGTAAAGTTAATCACCAGATAAGGACGCTCCACATCAGAATCCAGATGAAGAATTCTTCCCGAAGCGATATGACTGGGATTCAGCTTTCGCACAGCGGAAAATAATCTCTTATATTCCAGATTATTTTCATTAATCCCGCTTATACGAAACATTTCCATATAATTATAGGTGGGTATCCACACCAGCTTTCCGTCTGCTTCCCTCGCCTGCTTCAGCATTTTGGATTCCACAAAGCTGTTTTTGGGATAAAAGTTTTTCTCCTCCTCCCCAAAACGGTAATAAGAAGTTACAAGGTGTGTGGAATAAACGGAATTGTTCCATGGCAGGTAATTCAGCAGAATTCGGGTAATCTGCCGGCTGGCCTCCTCAAGCTGTATGCCGTTTTTTGTATCAAGTTCCCGGAAAATATCATACAGGCGGCTGTCCGCGTTCATTTTCAGAGAAAATTCTTCTATATAATCCAGCTCATTATCCAAAAGCGCGCTGGTGTTTTTGGCATTCTGCCAGAAATGCTCCTGTGCCTGCTTCGTCAGCTCCGCTTTCGCCAATTGAAAAACTATGATTCCCAAAACTCCCAGAGGAATAATGGAAAACATCAGGAAAAATACAATGAGCCAGGTTCTGAACCTGGCATATTTCCACCGCTTATAAACTTTTCTCATATATTAGTTCCTCTTTTACGGAATTCATCCGGTGTCACTCCATACTTTTTCTTAAAAGAACGGATAAAATAATTAGAATCCCTATACCCGACCATACCTGCAATCTGCTTTACCCTGCAATCGGAATGAATCAGTAAATCCAGCGCCTTTTGCATTCTTACAGCGCTTAAATACTCTGAAAAGGAGGTTCCGAAGCTCTGCTTAAACAGCGTGCTTAAGTAAGACGGATTAAAATGCAGCTCGCCCGCAACCGTTTCAAGGCTTATCTCCTCCCTGTAATTCTTTTCAAGATAATCCTTGCATTTCTGCATGGGATTTATCTGTCCTGACAACCTTTGCTTTTCCATGCTTCTGCCAATCTTAAACAGCAAAAGTCTGCCTTCCGACAACAAACTGCCATACCACTCCGCTTCCATTATCCGGCTGTCCTTTTCATTCAGCATGGGAATTGTTTCTTTCTCCAAAAACGGTTCCAGCGTTCTCAAAATTCTGAAAAAAAGAAACACTACCTTCCTTTTCATAATTTCCGGTGCAATCTGATGTCCTAAAGCTCCTTTTTCCAGAAGCTCCTCATACAGCTTTTCCGCAAGCTCCGTCTCCCCCTGTCGGATGGCATTTATGAGTTCGTCCATATTCCAGGCCGTTTCCTCCCTTGCGTTTTCCAGATAGCTTTCCGCCCACAGAATATGCCTGTCCTCATAAAAGGAATATTTTAAAGCGCAGGCAGCTTCCGAAAATGTCTCCACTCCTTTTACACTCATATTCTCGTGAATCAGGCTGACTGCGAAATAAATCTTATCTGCCGCCGTATTGTTTTCCGCTTCCAGCAAATATGCAATATTCCTGAGCTTCCTTTCCCCGGGTCTTTCATCCCCCAGAACAAGCGTCGCCAGGGTATTGTGCAGTTGATTGACAGAAAAGGTAATGGCGGAAGAAGGCTCCAGAGATTTTTTTATCACATAGCCGATTTCACGCCGCTCCTTTTCTTCCAGCCTGCCTTCCTTTTTTATTTTAGTCAATATCATAAAGCCGCTCTGCTTCATCGGCAGGAAACTGTCAAGCTGCTCCCTGGGCCGGACGCCCGCACCGGTAATATACTGGTTCAGAAGCCATTCCATATATATCGGAACCGTTTCCTTAAGCCTCTCTTCCATACTGCTGACCTTGTATTTCGTTTCCTCGTCGCCCCGATACTTCCGCTTCACCTCAATTATGGTTTTTTCCAATTCTGTCCGGTCTACCGGTTTCAGCAGATAAGCGGATGCCTGAAATGCAATCGCTTCTCTGGCGTAGGCAAAATCCGCATATCCGCTGACGATGATAAAAGATACCTCGGGCCTGATATTTTTTACTTCCCGCAAAAGAGACAATCCGTCCATCTTTGCCATCCGTATATCGCTTATGACAATCTCACAGGGCATATTCCGCATAATTTCCAATGCTTCCGTGCCGTCCGCGGCTTCCCACAGCATATCCTCCGGGCAGAATTCCTCCAGCAAAGAAAGAATTCCCTTCCGGTGTATTTTTTCATCATCTACCACCAGTACATTGTACATATTCTCTCACCATTTTTTACCTGATTATTCTCATCTATGCCTTACATCCCATGATACATTATATCATACTGCCGTATATAAGCCCCTTTGTTCAGTATTATTACCGGAATGTCCAGCGTTTTTCTCAGCTTTCCGTTCACCGTAAGGCAGGCTCTTATCACTAATCTCTCCCTTTCATCCGGTCCCTCCACATACAGACTGACATTCCTCATTCCTTCACCTTGCGTCTGCGGGAATGGATGCTCTGACAGCATGACGCTTTTTTCATCTCCCGTTAATTCATCCGGCAGCATGACATAAAATCCGCCGACTCCATGCTTTTTTCCTGACAGGCTGCCTATTTTGCAAACAGCCTTCCGTCCCACAAATACCGGCTGGTAATCCCAATGATAAAAGCCCTTTTCCGCCGCTTTCCATCCCTCCGGTGCCGTAAGCTCTATACGGACGTCTCTCCATTCCTCCTCCTCAATATGGGAAATCACAAACCGCAGGAGGAATATATTACAGCTCCCAAAATAAAGCTTCGGCATAACAATGCCATAAGGAGCAAAAATCTCCCTTTCTTCCGAAAGCAGTTCGCATTCCTTTCTGACAATGTCCGTCTCCTGTGTCTGATACTCTTTTGTCTGATACTGCTTTTCTATGATTTCGCCAGGGGTAAGCCTTACCATGTCACAGGTAATCTCCCCTTCCGCCGCCGCTCCGTAGGAACGGATGCCCAGAGTCAGCTTTAACTCTTCCTCATTACGGTTTCTTACCCTGAAAATGGTTTCCCCATGCTTCTCCTCATATTGAATGTCAAAGCAGAATCTTCCCAGACGGACACCGGATAATTCATAGGAAGAAAGCGCTCCCTGAGGTTTGATTGTAAGGGTTTTCTCCACGCCGTCCATATGCAGACCAAACCACTGTTCCATACTCTGCTGCACCCATGCGCCCTGTCCCTGACTGCATCTGGTCAGGCATCTTTTTTTGTTATCCGCCCTCGGCCACCAGAACAGAGAGCCGGTCTCGTCAAGGCGCTCGTAGAGAATCCCCAGCGTATCCAGCATTTCTTTTCTGGTATAGCTTCCCCCAAGCCTTAAAATACAGCCTGTGGCCGAAGGGTTCATTCCAAAATGAAGCTCCCTCAGCGTCTGGAATTCCGGGTCGTAATTGGTAATAAACATAGAGCGGGCAAAACGGTGAAGGTTTACATAGGGCTCATAACTGAACTCATAAAGGCCGTATAAGGGCGCACGCACTGTTGCCGTGTCCTCGCCGCCATAATAGTACAGCTCCTCAGGAATATAAAATCTCTCATTTTGATTTTCGCCCAGACTGCATCCCCCTGTAATCTGTCTGCCAAAGGGGCCTTCCGCCTCCATACATTCTTTCATATCGGAGGGCATTCTCTCCAGAAGCCTGTCAACCTCCTCTGTGTTCTTTCCCAGCGCCTTTCTTATCTGCCGGAAAGCTTTTAACGCATAAAAGCACTGGACATTAGCGCCGTAATCATATTTTTTAAAGACAATCAAATCGCTGGCATATCTGCTGCTGAACAGCGCCTTTTCCTGATGCTTATGCTCTAGCATTCCCTGATAGATTTCTTCTGCTTTATCGCTTATCTCCCTATGATTTCTGAAATAATCCGCATCGCCTGTCATTTCCAGATATTTGCCCGCTATCACAAGAAATGCAATATAGAAAAACATACTGTGGTCCGTATACAGACTGTATCTGGGCACATTTCTTTTTGCCAGATATTCCATCGCCTTCGGCCCTGCCTCCGGGACGGCATACATAACGCTCACCACATCAGGCTCGATGTCGATTCCCCACAATCTCGATAAGGAATGGGAGGGCGCTCCCTGCCAGTTTGTCAGCAGATTTCCATACTCATCAAAGGAGAGGCAATTAAAATTATCCAGAACAAAACGGATATGCATATCGGCATATTTTTCGCCTGCTTCCTTATCCTCCCGTATTTCTGTACGCATGCTTCCCAGCCTTTCCTTCCAGAAAGACGACGTAACATTCAGCCATTCAAGAGGCGTATGCTGATACAAAATTCCCAGGTTGGCATGAATATCCTTTCTTTCCGGCGTAAGGGCAAGAATCGTCGCAAACAGCCGGCTTTCCCCTTCCTTAAGCTCAAAGGGCACATAAATAAAGGGATTCGATGCCTCCCCCTCCGTCACGGCTTCTAAAAGCTGAATTGCCGCGCAGGCTTCCGGGTGCCACATTACAAGAAGCTTCTGCTCCCATTGTGTCCTGTAAGGATTTACCGCATAGTCCTCGAACCGTTTGCCGTAATGCTCAAACTGGTTCACAAATTTCCTGTCGAAGGACAATCTTAATTTACCTTTTAAGGTACACCCCGACGTATTCTTTACCTCCGCGCAGAAGAAAACGCCTGCCGGACCCGGGAGGGGATGAATGGAGGAAATTGCCTGCGCTTCCTTCTCAAGCACCGGCGCAAAGGAGAATACCTTCGTCTCAAGACCGGAATGTTCTGTAAAAGTCACCGGCAGGAAATAATCCACATATTGCGTCTCGGACTTTTGATTCGTCATATTCAGTAAAAGCCCGTTATCCATTTCCAGCTCATATTTCATTTTCCCAAGAAACAATGCCGTATCGTTTTGATAATACTGCCCGATATGGCCTTTAAACTGTCCCCCCACATCCGGCCCGCCGGAGGGAACCGCATAAATCCGCTCATGGGGCGTGCAGGCAAAATGCAGCCTTCCCATAGTATCCTGTCCAATCAGAGTTCTCCCGTTTGACTGAGTAAAAAGCTGCCTTTCGCTTAATGACCAGTCTGTCTTTTCCGAAGTCTCGTCATATTCCGCCTTAAAATAAGGAGAACGATACCCCTTCTCCCAAAATTCCTCCCATGTATGGTAACCAATATTTCCTCTAAGATGCATGATATTCCTCCCTTTCCTACCCTTTCACGCCGGACATTGTAATGCCCTCAATCAGATATCTCTGCCCGAAAGCAAATACAATAATTACCGGAATCAGTACCAGACAGGCCGCTCCCATCATCAGGTTCCATTCCCCTCTGTAAGAACCGGTAAAAAGCTGCAGCCCCAAAGCCACCGTATACTTCTTTTCCGAATTCAGATAAACCAGCGGCCCTAAAAAGTCATTCCACGAGTTTAAAAATGCAAACATTCCTACCACAGCAAGCGCCGGACGGGTAATCGGCATAATGATTTTCGAAAAAATCTGGATATGGGATGCCCCGTCAAGATAGGCCGCCTCGTCAAAATCCCTTGGAATTCCCATGTAAAACTGCCTCAACAGAAATATGTAAAAAGCGCCGCCGCCGAACCATGCCGGAGCTATCAGCGGAACAAAGCTGTCTGTGATGCCGATTCCTCTCCACATGAGGAAAGTGGGAATCAGCGTTACCGCAAAGGGAAGCATCATACTGCTGATGATGCAGGCAAACACAATATTTCTTCCTTTCCACTTTACCCTTGCCAGTCCATAAGCGCACAGCGAGCTTGTGAGCATGGTTCCCGCCACGCACCCGCCCGTAATAATGAAGGAATTTCGAAAATATCTGGTAAAAGGCAGGGTATCAAAAACCTCCGCATAATTTTCCCACATAAACTTTGACGGAATCCATCTTGGCGGCATCATAAATACCTCCACTGTTGTCATAAGAGAGCTTCTCACCATCCAGTAAAGCGGAACAAGGCAGAACAATGTTCCCGATATCAGTACCGCGTATATCAGAATCCTGCGGATTGCATTCTTTTTCTTTTCCATCACTGTTCACCCCCGTAATATACCCACTGGTCGGATGACTTGAATATAACCGCCGTCAATATCATAATGATGACAAACAGCACCCAGGCAACCGCACAG
This sequence comes from uncultured Lachnospiraceae bacterium, assembly GCA_910577275.1. GTDB lineage: Bacteria > Bacillota > Clostridia > Lachnospirales > Lachnospiraceae > Suilimivivens. The sequence continues at coordinate 80,368 of CAJTMW010000013.1, read as the reverse complement.
GCATTTCCCATCCTTCCAAATTCAAAAGCCTCACGATACAGATAATATACATAAAACAGACTGGAATTATTAGGGCCGCCCTGGGTCATTACATAGGACTGTGTAAATATCTGCAGCCCGTTAATGATTCCCATCACCACATTATAAAAAATCGTGGGAGTCATCATGGGAATCGTCACATGCCGCAGCTTGGCCCAAAAGCCGCCCCCGTCTATCTCCACCGCTTCCAGAAGTTCTCGCGGCACATCCTGAATCCCGGCTAAAAAGATTACCATTGTAGAGCCTGTCGTCCACAGATTGATAAATACCAGCGTTGGAATAACCGAGCTTTCTCCCGACAGCCAGGTGCTTACAGGCAGATGCATGGATTTCAATATATTATTTGCAAGTCCCATATCGGGATTGAAAATCCACATCCAGATAGCCGACATCGCCACCACGGGAACTACCGTGGGAAGGTAGAAAACCGTACGGAAAAATCCCTTCCCCTTAACGTCCGTATTTAACAGCATTGCAATAAAAAAAGAAAATATAATTGCCGTCGGGACGGACATTGCCACATAGATAACTGTTACCAGCAGCGATTTATAAAAATACGGGTCCCTCCCGCTAAATAATCTTCCGTAATTGGCCAGTCCGATAAATTCTCCTCCTCTTGTAAAATTATAATCCATAAAGCTGAGCACAAGACTGACCACCATAGGTGCAAGGGCAAATATTAAAAACCCGAGTATACACGGCAGGCTGAAAAGAAAGCCCCACAGATTTTCTCTTTTCTCTCTCTTTGTCAATTTCCACTTTACCTTTTCCTGCATAATTTCCCTCATTTCCACACCGTTTCTTTGATTTCCGTTGTAAATCGTATAATTTTCCGGCTGCCGCCCGGAAGCTTCCTTTCCGGTACGGCAGCCTGATTTCTCAGGAACGATTTCCTGAATAAGTACCGTCAACCAGTGAATCGGTCTGTCCCTTTACCTCTGTCATAGCCTCCTGCGCCGTCTTCTTTCCCGACCATACCTGTTCCAGCGCCGACTGTACAAGAGTATTTATCTCATTAAAATTTTTCACATCAATTTCTGTTGCAATTACTGAATTTTCATAAGTTGCCTTCACAATGGCGTCCTTAAAGCCTGCCGGTCTTGCCGGAAGCTCCTCGGAAGCCCAGAATTCCATTTTTGCCTCGTCCGTATAATATTCTGTCTGTACCGGCAGCCATAATGTCCTGTAAAGCTCTGTGATTCTCTCGGCGCTTTCCGGATTTGTCAGCCATAAATACAGCTTTTCCGCCGCGTCAAGGTGCTGGGTGCTCTTAAAAATAATCAGAGAACCGCCGTCAAAGAAAGTGGTGTAGTTTTCGCTTATCGGAAGCACTCCCACTCCCCAGTTACATCCTGAGTTCATTAAGTCAAGATGATTCCAGCTTCCATCGATATACATCGCCGTCTGCTTCGACGCCAGTGCAGTCGCCGCGCTGGGCATTGCGTTTTTCTGTACAGCCGTAGGCGATACATGATACACATTAATCAAATCGGCAAAATTCTGTATTGCCTGTGCCGCCGCATCTTCATTTAATCCAAGCCCGTCCATGGTTTCATTCAAATAGCCTCCTCCTGCCGACAGCACGAAAGGCATGTACACATTCCAGTCTGTTCCAAACATAATACCGTATTGCTGAATATTATTTGCGTCAAACTCAGGGTCTTTTGCATTCCTTCCCGTGGTATCTATCGTAAGCAGCTGTGCCACATCGACAAATTCTTCCCATGACCATGCCTCCTCCACTTTAGTAGGCGGAAGCGCTATCCCGGCGTCCGTAAAGCAATCCGCATTATACATCAGATTCGTGGTAATGTTAGCCTGCACCGGCCCGGCTGACTCATCAGGCGACCAGTTCCACCAGCATGTAGAAATATAATCCTCCTTTTCCAGCCCCATATCGTCTAAAAGGTCAAAAAAATTGTAAATAAGGCCGTCCTCTCCCATCTGGCATTTCCATGACGCGGAATAGCTTACGTCAGGCGCTTCTCCCGCTGCAATCATGGCGTTTAACTTTGTCAGGAAATCCTCGTTTGGAATGTGCATTAAATCCACTGTGATATTCGGATAGGTTTCCATGAATTTCTCAACCGCTTCTTCTATGGCTTTCTTTTCATCCCCGCTTCCCCAATAAGTGAATTTAATAGTTACCTGCTCCTGTTCGTCCCCGACGGCCGGGCCGCTTTCTTCATCTCCTGCGGAAGCTGTCTGTTCATCACTGTCCGCCTCGTTTATTGCAGCCGTGCTGCCATTTGCTCCTTCTTCCGACTTTCCGCACCCGCCCAATATCATGGACGCTGCTGTAATCGCTGTCAGTAATCCTGCTACAAATTTTCTTTTCATAATGATAGGTTACCTCCTTTTCCTTTGTTGAATTTATTATATCTAATCAAACTACTGCAAAACTACAGGATTATCTTTGGATTACAGCACTTTGCTTATTCATTTCACTGTCACAATATCATAAACAAAACAGGAAAACAGAAGAAAAATTTTTGCAGTTAATTGCATAAACTTTATTTTTTTCAACAGTTTGTGCTATAATCTTATTACAAGGAGGAATTTTCAATGATTGATACGCATGAACTCAAAAAAAGAGATTTGTATTTAAATAAAATCATAGCTTTTCAGGATACAGAACCGGTAAAAGTTGTTACGGGCATCCGTAGATGTGGAAAGTCCAGTTTGCTTAAATTGATGATTTTCCATCTGAAAAACAGCGGAATTCCCAGTAAGCAGATTATCGAAATGAACTTTGAATCTCACGCATTCCAAAAGATAAACAGTGACGAGCTTTATGAATATGTAAAAAGGCAGATTATTCCGAATAAAAGTATGTATTTATTCTTTGACGAAGTTCAACGGATATCCGGGTGGGAAGATGCGGTCAATTCATTCAGAGTGGATTTTAACTGCGATATTTACATTACCGGCTCAAATGCCCATCTGCTTTCATCGGAGTACTCTACCTATTTGTCCGGAAGATGCGTGGAAATCAGGGTGCTGCCGCTTTCATTCAGTGAGTTTTTATATTTCCACAATTTTGAAGTCAGAGAAACAAAAAGCGCTTTGGGCGGCATGAGAAAGCAGGCTTTTGATAAAAACGGAGAATGTTATGAACTTCGGGATGTTTTTGACGCCTATATCCGTTTTGGCGGAATGCCAGGTATTGCAGATATCGGGCTTGACCAGGAAAAGGCTCTCATTTTATTGGAAGGAATTTATTCCACCGTAATTGTACGGGATATTCTGGAGCGCGAAAATTTAAGAGGCCAAAGGCGCATTACAGACGCTGCTCTGCTGAAAAAGATTGTAATGTTCCTCGCTGACAATATCGGAAGCAATATTTCCGTCTCTTCCATAGGAAATATCCTTGAAAATGAGGGATTACTTGAAAATGGCAGGAGAAAAGGAACCCCAAGCGCTCATACGGTGCAGGCCTATGTGAACGCATTACTGGAATCGTACTTCTTTTATGATATCAAACGTTTCGACGTTAAGGGAAAAGACTTTCTGCGTACACTCGGCAAATATTATATCGTTGACATCGGACTGAGAAATTATCTTCTCGGATTCCGAAACCGGGACAGCGGCTATGTTTTGGAAAATATCGTTTATTTTGAATTACTAAGACGCGGCTATGATGTCTCTATCGGTAAGGTAAACAATATGGAAGTGGATTTCATTGCCGCCAAAGCAGATGACAGGCTGTACATTCAGGTAACAGAGTCTATGACCGACGAGGCTGTCCGCAAAAGAGAACTGGCCCCGCTGCAGAAAATCAATGATAATTATGAAAAGATAATTCTTTCTCTGAACACAGGAATGGATTCTTCCTACGATGGAATCAAATCAGTTAATATTATAGGCTGGCTGCTTGAAAGCTGAAACCGGGCATTTTCCAGTTCCGGCTGATTTCCCCCGCATGAAATCAGCCGGAAACAAACGCCGCCACGCTCCGCGGGCCAGCTTATTGTTAATTCAAATCCGCTTATTCCGCTGCCACCTGTTCATCTACTTTTCAGTGTCAAACTCCAGATAAGCCCCCTTCATAGGGCTGGCCGCCATTTCACTAAAAAGCCTAAGCACGCCATTTTTGTATTTAGGCTCCCGCCTCCTCCACTCTTTCTTTCTCTGCAAAAGCACGGCGTCCACCTCCTGCGGGCTCTTTCGCTCGCCTTCAATCCCTATGATATTGAGCTTTCTTTCCATCACGTCGATTTCAATCAAATCGCCCTCTCTTACCAGCGCGATAGGGCCGCCCTGCGCCGCCTCCGGGCTGCAATGGCCGATTACCGGCCCGGTAGAAGCTCCCGAAAAACGTCCGTCGGTAATCAGCGCAATGCTGCGTCCCAGCTCCGCGTCGCTGCTGATAGCCTCCGAGGTGTAGAACATTTCAGGCATGCCGGAGCCCTTCGGTCCCTCATAGCGGATAAACACCGCGTCGCCCTTCTGCACCTGATGCTTTAATACGGCGTCCAGGCACTCTTCCTCGCTGTCAAAGGGTCTTGCCCGCAAAACCGCCCTGAACATTTCCTTCGGACAGGCGGTATGCTTGATAACCGCGCCCTCCGGCGCCAGATTTCCTTTTAAAATGACGATGCTTCCGTTGGTGCCGATTGCCTTATCATAAGGACGGATAATGTCCTCTCTGGTAATTGATACCCCGTAGCGGCTGTTAAAATCCTGAAGCCACTTTTCGCACCGCTCATAAAAACCGTTCTTTCTCAATTCCTCTAAATTTTCACCCAGCGTCTTTCCGGTAACTGTCATCACATCAAGATGGAGGCGCTCTTTGATTTCCTCCATAATCGCCGGAACGCCGCCCGCGTAGTAAAATACCTCCGCCGGCCATCTGCCTACCGGACGAACGTCCAGAAGATAACGTGCTCCCCTGTGCAGTCGGTCAAAGGTATCCCCCGTGATTTCAATCCCGAACTCATGGGCAATCGCCGGAAGATGCAGAAGGCAGTTGGTGCTGCCGGAAATTGCCGCATGGACAAGAATGGCGTTCTCAAAGCTTTCCATTGTCACGATATCTCCGGGACGCATTCCTTCCATCGTTGCCAGCTTCACCGCCTGCCTCCCGGCCTGCCTTGCAAAGGCATGAAGGTCGGGGCTCTGCGCCGGCATCAGCGCGCTTCCGGGCAGCGCAAGTCCCAGCGCCTCCGCCATAATCTGCATGGTTGACGCCGTCCCGATAAAAGAGCATGCCCCGCAGCCCGGACAGGCGTTGCATTTCGCCCAGTTTAACTTCTCCTCGTCGATTTCGCCTCTCTGGTACTTTGCGCTGTACATGCCAAGCTGCTCCAAGGTGAGCATTTCCGGGCCCGCGTTCATGGTTCCTCCGGGCACCACAACCGCCGGAATGTTCAGCCTTGCCAGTCCCATCAGACTGGCGGGCATTCCCTTGTCGCAGCTTGCCAGATAGACACCCCCGTCAAAGGGCGTGGCGCTGCCGTGGATTTCTATCATGTTGGCAATCATTTCCCGGCTTGCCAGGCTGTAGTTGATGCCGTCGGTTCCCTGGCTCTCGCCGTCGCAGATATCCGTTGCAAAGTATCTCGCCCCGAAGCCGCCCGCCTCGGCAACCCCTTTTCTTACTTCCTCCACCAGAAGGTTTAAATGGCCGCTGCCCGGATGGCTGTCCCCGAAGGTGCTTTCAATCATTATCTGAGGCTTGCTCAAATCCTCCGGCTTCCAGCCGGTTCCTATGCGGAGCGGGTCAAGCTCCGGCGCCAGTTTTCTCATTTTTTGGCTGATTAATTCCATGGTATTCTCCTTTCCATTTTCGTGTAAAATCTGATTTTATTTCTGCGGGCATGCCTGCATGCACATTTGACGACTGCCGCAGGGGTCAATACCCCGCAGCTCTGCTACGTTGCAAGTTCGATGCCCCGTCAACTTGCTGCGGGGTTTTTGACTTTGTTCAAATTACTAATGTCCGTCAACAGAAATCCACATCCTCCATCTCTTCTCTCCTCCCCGCCCTGACCCGGCATATGTCTCTCCGCCCTGTCAGAATCCCTTTTCCTCCCTTATCTCCCTGCAGGGCAAAAAGCTCCGGGAGCAGCTCCTGTGAAAAGACGGCCGGGTTCCCGCTTTTTCCATCCCACTCCACACAGCCTCCGGCAAAACCGCCCTCCGTGGTCTCCCGAAGCAGTCTGACGACGGTTTTACTGCTGATATGGGGCTGGTCGGCCACGCAGAACAGATAGTAGTCTGCGTCAGGACATGGAAACGGCAGACTGCCGCCGGGCTGTACTGCAAACCTGTCATCGGATGACAGGCTGATGCCTGCGTCAGGTCCCATAATCCCCGCGCGGATGGAATAAGATATCCCCATATGGCTGTCCGGGGATTTGACTGTGGCAACTCTTTCCTTTTCAATTACCCGTCTGCGCCCCTGCACATATTCCTCGATTTCGGCATAATTCGTCACCACCGTCAGCGACGTCTCCTCCATCTCCTCCAAAACCTGAAAGAGCGCCTCCACCCCATAGCAAAACATGGGTTTTCCGTCAATTTCATATAAAAGCTTATTACTTCCAAAACGGCGGCTGTTGCCAGCCGCCAGATAAATCATCCTAATTTTCATGAGCCAGAATTCCCTTTAATACCTTTTCGGGGGTGATGGGAAGCTCTCTGTGCCATACCCCTGTAGCATTGTAGATAGCATGGGCGATTGCCGGGGAGGGTGTGTTGATGACGATTTCCCCGATGGACTTCGCCCCGAAGGGCCCCGTTTCCTCGTAGCTGCTCTCAAAATCAACCCGCAGCCTTCCGATATCCAGCCTTGTGGGGATTTTATACTGCATAAAGGAGTCCTCGTAAATCCGGCCTCTCTCATCATAAGTCACGTCCTCGTAAAGCGCCATACCGATTCCCTGGGCAAGCCCTCCTTCGGTCTGAACCTTCACCAGATTGCTGTTAAGGGGCGTTCCGCAGTCCACCACCGCCACATAATCAATCAGCTCCACGGCTCCGGTTTCCTTATCCACTTCCAGCTCCGCCATACCCGCCATAAAGGGCGGCGGGGACGTAGGGGAGGAATGGCTCACCGTCACCTGAACCGCCTGGGTGTTCCCATTCATGGATTTTGCCGCAATCTCTCCCAGGGATACCCTAGCCTTTCCGTCCGCCGTTTCGATTCCGTCGGAAATAAAAACCAAATCCGACGCCGGACGGGAAAGCAGCTCCGAAGCAATGACGCGCATTTTCTCTTTCAGCTCCCGGCAGGCCCGTTCCACCGCTTTGCCCGTCACATAAGCCGTACTGGAGGCGTAAGAGCCGGAATCATAGGGCGAGGAATCCGTGTCCGCGCCGTACACCACGATATCGTCCACGCTGCATTCCAGACATTCCGCCGCCACCTGGGCAAGGGTGGTGTCGCACCCGGTTCCCATGTCCGCCGCGCCGATGGAAAGGGCATAAAATCCGTCGTCGTTCAGCTTAATCGTTGCGGAGCCCACGTCCATCCCGGAAATACCGGAGCCCTGCATTCCAAGAGCCACTCCCTTTGCCCGGACTTTTCCGTTCCCCATGTCCCGCACAGGGGGCTTTTCGTCCCATCTAAACATCTCCTTTGCCCGGGCCATGCATCTGTCCAGCGCGCAGGCGTTCATCACCTCTCCGTAATAGGAGGGCACCTTTTCCCCCTCCCGCACCATATTTTTTTCCCTGATGGCAACAGGGTCGATGGAAAGCTTCGCCGCCAGCTCGTTGACCATGCTTTCCATGGCGAAAATCCCCTGAGTCGCCCCATAGCCGCGATAAGCGCCCGCCGCCTGCACATTAGTATAAACCACATCATAGGAAAAGCGGTAAGCCTCCAGATTCCGGTTATACAGCGGAATGGATTTGTGACCGGAAAGCCCCACCGTGGTAGGGCCGTGTTCCCCGTAGGCTCCCGTGTTTGACAGGGTATAAAGGTCGATGGCCCGGATGGTGCCGTCCTTCATGGCTCCCATCCGCACCGTAAGCTCCATCTCATGCCGGGGAGAGCCTGCGGTCTGGCTTTCCTGCCTGGTGAAAATCAGCTTTGCCGCCTTTTTTGTTTTCCAAGTGACAAAAGCCGGAAAAACCTCGGTCACACAGGTCTGCTTTGCGCCGAAGCCGCCGCCGATTCGCAGCTTTGTCACGCGGATTTTTGACTTGGGGATATCCAGCGCGTTGGCCAGAATTTTTCGCACATGAAACACTATCTGGGTGGAGCTGATAACGTGAAGCCTGCCATAAGTGTCCATACAGGTATAGGTGCGGAAGGTTTCCATCATGGCCTGCTGGTTTGCCTTTGTGTGATAGGTGTTTTCCAGAACCAAATCGCATTCCTTCAAAATCCTTTCCACATCTCCGTCCCCGTCCGAGCCGGAAGCGCAGAGGTTCCGGCGGTTGTCCGCTCCCACCTGACACAGGGCTTTCCAGTTTTCCTCAGGGTGAACCAGCACCTTTCCGTCCTTTGCCGCCCGTAAGTCGAACACCGGCTCTAAAACCTGATAATCCACTTTAATCAGCTTCAGCGCCTTATCCACTGCCTTTTCGTTTTCCCCGGCGACAATTGCCACCGCGTCCCCCACAAAGCGCACCCTCCTGTCCAGTATCAGCCTGTCGTAAGGGCTGGGTTCGGGATAAGTCTGTCCCGCCATGGTAAAACGCTTTTCCGGCACATCCTTCCATGTGTAAATCGCCTCGATTCCCGGCACCTTCATGGCAGTCTCCGTGTGAATCTCCTCTATCCATGCATGGGCATAGGGACTGTGAAGCACCTTCACAATCAGACAGTCAGCGGGCGCAATATCGTCCACATACACCGGTTTTCCGCAAAGAAGCGCCATAGCGTCCTTCTTTCGCACCGGTTTTCCGACCACGGAATTTTCCTTTCTCTCCATCACCCGGACGCTCCTTTCTCTTTTTTATAAGCCAGATATGCCATAATCCCCCGCATCTGACCCTCATAACCGGAACAGCGGCACAGATTTCCGGCAAGATACTCTTTGATTTGCTCCTCTGAGGGAATCTTCCAGTCTTTGGAGCCCTCCGCAGAAAATTCACCGCTGCCTTTTTCCGAAACCTTTGTAAAGTTCTCCCCGCAATACTCCCTGAACATTGCAATGGCGTTCATCATAAGCCCCGGATTGCAGAAGCCGCACTGTTCCGCCCCCTGGTCGGCAATGAACGCGCCGAATTCCTCCGCCTCCTTTTGAAGCCCCTCGAGGGTCGTTATGCGGCGCCCCGCCGCCCTTGCCGCCAGAATACTGCAGGACAGAACCGGCTTTTCATCCATAAAAACCGTGCACAGCCCGCAGTTTGATGTCTCACAGCCGCGCTTAACGCTGGTCATTCCCTGTTTTCTGAGAAAATCAAGAAGAATCTCATCCGGCTCGATTTCTCCCTTTACCTTCTTTTCATTTATCCACAATTCTATCTGCATTTTCGCTCCGTCTTCTCCTCTATCTAAAATGCTCTGTGCATTTCCTCTCCTGTCCGCATTCCCGCAGACAGGAAAATCTGCGCTTCCATCACTCTCCGCCCTGATTCCCGCACGCAGGAAAATCTGCACTTCCATCACTCTCCGCCCTGATTCCCGCGCGCAGGAAAATCTGCGCTTCCATCACTCTCCGCCCTGATTCCCGCGCGCAGGAAAATCTGCGCCTCTATCGGATTTCCGCGGCGGAAAGCAGCGCCCGCCTCGTAAGCGTCTCCGCAAGCATGCTCCTGTACTCCCCGCTTCCCCGCAGATTGCTCCCTGTTTTCACATTTTCCTTCACATACCGTCCAAAGGCCCGGGCTGACTCCGGGGTTATCCCGTCTTTCAAAATCCCCTGCTCATCCCGCAGACAGACCGCTTTCATGGGGCGCGCCCCGACACAGCAGCGGGTTTCCTTTTCCTCTAAGGAAACACAGCAGTTCAGCACCGAAAAATCGGTTCGGGAATTTCGGAAGGACTGCCAGCCAATCCTTTGTTTTTTCCCCGGAAAAATCACATGGGTAAGGATATCTCTGTCAAAGGGCATCCGGGCGAATTCCTCCACCGTCACAATTCCGCCGTGATAAAGCTCCGCCTTTGCCCCTGCCGCCATAAGAAACGTCAGCACATCGGAAAAACCGAACCGTCCGAAAAGGCTGCCTCCCACGGTGGCCAGATTGCGGAACTGAACGCCCACAATATCCCTGACGCAATCCTTTATCGCGCCGTCTGTAAGCCGGTTTAAGCCTTCATGCTTTTCAAGCTGGCGCAGCGTGGCCATTGCTCCGATTCTGTAGCCTCCACACATCTCCGCCGCCTCCCTTATCCCGTCCGGCGTTCCCGGCGTGCTGTTATCCGCCATAGTCTTTGGCATTCCCGGCGCACCGTTATCCGCCATAGCCTCCGGCGTTCCCGGCGCACCGTTATCCGCCATAGCCTCCGACGCTTCCTTCGGGATTTCCTCTATCTTATCCAGCGAAAGGGCGGATAAATCAATGGCTGTATTCACCCGGCGGCTGCCTAGCCTTAGCCAGAGCATCCCGCCAAGGATAACGTTTCCTTTTTTCTGATTCAGGTCATAGGCTTCCTCCAGCGATTCCGCCCTGACATACTTTGCTATCTCTAACAAGCGCTAACCCTCCTGTTTTGCTGTTTCATTATCTTTGGGTAAAAAAAGGTTCAACAGTATCGCTACAATTGCCGCCGGCACGATGCCTGAGCCTCCGAAAATCAGGCTTACCGCCTGGGGCATCTGGCTTAAAATGGCGCCGTTTGCTCCGATTCCGTAGCCAAGCCCTAAGGAGACGGAGACAATGGTCATATTTCTCGGAGTGAGGGGCTCCTTTACCACCAGCTGAATACCGCTGATAACAATAGAGGCAAACATCATCACCGCCGCCCCGCCCAGCACGCTCTGAGGCATAATGGAAATCAGAGCCGCCAGCTTGGGGAACAGGCCGCAGGCAATCAGGAAAACGGCGCCGCAGGCCAGGGCAAAGCGGTTTACAATCTTTGTCATGGTGACCAGACCTACATTCTGGCTGAAAGAGGTATTGGGCAGTACGCCGAACAGAGCCGCAAAGGAAGAACCGATTCCGTCGCAGACAACGCCGCCGGAAAGCTCCTTATCCGTGGCTTCCCTGCCGACTCCGCCTTCCATCACCCCCGAGATATCCCCTACTGTCTCTACTGCCGTCACCACAAACATAATCAGCACAGGGGCGATTGCTTTCATAGAAAACACCGGTTTTACCGGCATGAATTTCGGAAGGGAAATCCAGTCCGCCTCCGCTACCTTTGACCAGTTTAAGACCCACGCCTTTGTCACCGTCTCGCCCTCCGCCGTCACAAAGGTGGTATCCAGAAACAGCCCCATCAGCATGGCAATAAAATAGCCTGCGATAATTCCGCACAGGATACAGGAGGAGCTTGCCATCCCTTTCAGATAATGCTTGAAAATTAAAATCACAACAAGGACAATTGCGCCCAGAAGAAGATTTTCCGCAGAGCCGTAGTCCTTCGCCGCGCTTCCGCCGCCAAAGGAACCCACGCCGACGCCAATCAGGGATAAGCCGATGGAAAGCACCACCGTTCCGGTAACTACCGCCGGAAGAAGCTTTCGCATGGGCTTGATGCAAAATCCCAGAATACCCTCAAAAAGCCCTCCTATCAAAGATGCGCCCATAATCGCCCCGTAGGCGGCAACGCCGCCGCCCATCACATTGGTAACGCTCTGGAAAACGCCGATAAAGCCCGAGCTTGTCCCCATAATAATGGGAACCTTGCCGCCGATTGGGCCGATGGCGTAAAGCTGCACCAGCGTCACGATTCCGGCAACCAGCATGGCGTTCTGCAGAAGGCTCACCTGCACCGCCATCAAATCCTCCGCGCCTCCCAAAGCCGCGCAGAGATTGGTGATAATCAAAAGAGGGGTCAGATTTCCCACAAACATGGCAAGAACATGCTGCAGCCCCAGCGGCACAGCCTGCTTTAGCGGGATTCTCCCCTCAAATTCATAAGGCGTTGTGTAATTTTGTTTTTCTGTCTGTTTTTTCTCCATCGTTTCCTCCTCATAAGTAAGCTTTCACGGCATGGTTTATGGGGAAATTATAACAGATGACCCCCGCTTTGTCACTTGGACAGAGCCGGTTATTTCTTTTAATTTTTCCGCTATTTCCCGTTCCGTCTCCTTTCCGGGACAAACCGTATCCGCAAATCTCCCTTCCCGCATCAGAAACACCCTGTCGCAGTAAGACATGATTAGGGACGGGTCGTGAAGCACCAGCAGTCCCGCTTTTCCCTTTTCCCCGGCTGTCAGCCTCATCTTCTGTAAAAGGGCGTGCCTGTGCTTAAAATCCAGGGAGTTGTCCGGCTCGTCCATCAGAAAAACCGGCGTGTTTTGAAGCAGCAGCCGCCCCAGCAAAACCAGCTGCTTCTGCCCCTGGCTCAACGAACCAAAATACTTTGAAAGAAAGCCTTCAAGCCCAAGCTCCCTCACGACCCTTTCCTTTTCCGATTGCAGCGCGGCCCCCGGCGGCCGAAGAAAACGCAGCCTGCCGTACCATCCCATCTCCAGAACCTCCTCCGTCAAAAGCCCTTCCGGCACTTCCGCGCCCGCAAAAAACATGGAAACATATTCCGCCCGTTTTCTGGCCGTCATGGGGACAATATCCTGTCCCCCTATGGATACTCTGCCCAAAACCCCGGATATCAGCCCCGCAATTCCTTTTAAAAGCGTGGTTTTTCCGCAGCCGTTTTCCCCGAAAATCCCCACGGTTTCCCCCGCCTTAACGGAAAAGGAAATATTCTCAACGATTCTCTGCTTTCCGTATCCGGCGCAGAGGTTTTCCACACGCAAAAGCTCCATCACAATTCCTTTCCCCACAGCCTGCTTTCTTCCACGCCGAACCGGACGCCGTCCCTGCTCCCGACAGGCAGCTTTTAACCGGTCTTTGCCGTTCTTAGAAAGTAAAACAGAAAGGGCGCGGCGCAAAGGGTGGTAAAAATACTCAGCGGCAGCTCGCCGTCCGTAACGCTCCTGGCGAAGCAGTCCGCCGCTACCGTAAGGATTGCGCCGGTAAGCATACTCATCCACAGATAAGCCCTGTTTTTTCTGCGCAGAAGCAAATAGGCTCCGTGAGGCGCAAGCAGTCCCACAAAGGCAATCACTCCCGTTACGGCAATCACACCGGACACAGAAAGGGTGGCAAGGGTAAGGAGCAGCAGACGCATTTTTCCTGCAGACAGTCCCAGCATACTTGCCTGCTCGTCCCCCAGGCTAAGGAGCACAATCTCTCTGTGGAACAGTATAAGCAGCAACAGACAGGGAAAGCAAACGGCGCAAACGCCGGCCGCCTTTGAGGCGGTGACGGCGGACAGGCTTCCCATGGTCCAGAACTCAATGGCCGCAAGCTTTCCCTCGGAGTCCGCTCCGTGCTTTAGCAACATAACCGCCGCGTCCGACAGAGAGGAAATCAGGATTCCCCCCAAAATAAAGCTGCCGGGGCGGTTGCCGCCGCTGTGCCATACCAGAAGAAAAACGCCCAGAAGGGCGGCCATGCCCCCCAGAAAAGCGCCACCTGTTACCAGCTCCATGCTTCCTGTTCCCAACACAATCGCACAGGCGGCTCCCGCTCCCGCTCCGCTGGCCACTCCCACCAAATCCGGCGAAGCTAAAGGATTGCGGAACAGCAGCTGGAACACGCCGCCGCAAAGCCCGAGGGACGCCCCGGCTGCCGCTCCCGTCAGCACCCTTGGCAGGCGCAGGGTAAAAAACACCCGCTCCCCCATTTCCCCGGCGGCATTTCCCGTAACCACCCGCAGAATATCCGGCAGAGAAAGAGGATAACTGCCGATACAGGCCGACAGACCGCAAAGCGCAAACAAAAGCAGCATTCCGCCTCCTATCATTCTTCCCGTGGTCTTTTTCGCCTGCATGGCAGTTATCCTCCGATTAACTTTCAAACTTTCGTCCGTTTATCTGTAAATTATCCGCGGCATTACCAGACAATATCTTCCGGCGCAAAGCCATAAAAGGTCTGGTAGAACTCCCGCACATCCTTCTCCATTTCCTCCCGGCTGTAGGTATCCTCATGCAAAATGCTGCATAGCCAGCGAACGCCCAGAATCCCGGAGGGCACCGGCGAATCCCATTCCTCAAGTCCTTTGGGCATCTGATAAACCGCTCCGCTTTTTACCGCATTTACCTCCGCAAGGTTTATGTCATTTGTAATCTCCTCCACACCGTACTCTGCGCTGGAAGGAACGATTATCACGTCCGGGTTCATAGCCAGAATATCCTCATAGGAAACCTCCGCCCAGGCGTCCCCTTCCATATTTCCAGCCGCGTTCCGCCCTCCGGCCTTTCGAATCATCTCCGACTGATACATGCCCTTTGGCGCAGTCTTTAAATAAGAGGAAACGCCCGCCATGTACACCTTTGTATCTGTTTTTTCCCCGGCAAAACCGGCCAGCTCGCTTTCCGCTTCCTCATAATATTTCAAAAGCCTGTCCGCATTTTCTTCCGCGCCGCAGGCCCTGCCGATGAGAGTAAGCATCTCCTCTAAAAGCGCCTGACTTTCCGGGTAGACAATCAGTACCGGAATGCCAAGCTCCTTAAGAGCCCCGGCGGAATCGGAAAGCCGTTTGGGCATAATCACCAAATCAGGCTCCACAGCGGCGGCCGCCTCCACGTTAAATTCCTTTAGCGTGCCTACGTCCGGCAGCTCCAAAAGCTCCGGCGCGGCCAGCCCGTAAACGGGACGCTTGTCCGCCTTGCTCTCGATTCCCGCCAGTCTGTCTTCAAGCCCCAGGGCAATACAGGCATAGGTTGTAACGTAATAACAGCTTACAATCCGCTCTGCGGGAGCGTTCAGTTTTACTTCGTTTCCATCCTGGTCGGTTAAGATGATTTCATTGTCCGACGCCTCCGAATTTTCCGCCCCGGCTTTCACTTCTTCCGGCTGCCGGTTTCCGGCATCTGCTTCCGGCTGATATGCCGCCCCGCCGGTTTCCGGCGTGTTTCCCTTATCCGCGCCGCAGACGGCTGCCGCGAACAGCAGCGCAAGGCAAAGCGCAAGTGAAATAATTTGTTTTCCACGTTTTTTCATTTGGATGGTCCTTTCTGCTACATCTTTTCAGTAAAATCTATTTTTACCAGTCTATCACATCGAAAAATTCTTCTATATTACTACTCTTACGGTCAAGCAGCTCCCATGTCACATCAGTTCGGATAATAGAAATTTCAAAATTCTTTTTCTTTACAGAATATGTATTTTTCACAAACTTATCTTTGCCCTGAATCTTCTGAATCAGAACCTGATAGGAGCGCTCACCATTATTTAAACACTCATACACTTCTGTACTTTTCTTAAACTGCTCCAAAGACTGGTATCCAAAAACCGTCTGCAGAAACCTTGTTACTTCCTGCCCTTTATACTCAGGCACATGCAAACAGGCAACATACTCGAAATCAGGATTATTCACAATCAGAAAATGAGGAATGGTTCCTTTCTTATTATGCAATCTGCAGTATTCTGTCAACTGCAGAAAACTGTCTTTTTCTTCGTAATGCTTCACCAGACGGTCAGCATCTACAATGATAAATTTAGCCAGACAGTTTGTCTGTGGTTCCGTCTTTATTTTCTTTAAAAAGTTGCTGTAACCGCCGCCATGCATATTGACAGGCTTTAATACAATCTGCACATCCTGATGTTTTACGCCACGCATTCTATTAATATAGTTGTATTCTGTATCTCCTTCGCAGAAAACAACAAATCGTTTTTGTAATTTACGTTCCGGTCTACTCAAACGCTGTACCTCCCAGAATACCTTTCATATAAAACTCATAAATCTTAGCGGTTTCATAACGAACTTCCGGAAAATCAGACAATGAATACATTTCCGATGTCAATTGCCCTCTGTTCTTGGTTACAAAATAAATCTGTTCTTTCATGAAAGTCTTTAAGTCCAGATGCAGAACATTATGAGTGGAAAAAATAAACTGTCCATGGTGCTCCGCTCCGTTTACAAAAGCAATAACTCTATCAGATAGAACAGGATTCAATACCCGTTCCATTTCATCTGCAAACACTACTTTATTTTCATAAACCACACGGAAAATGTGTACTGCCCATGCAAAGAACTCACGAACACCGGCAGAATCCATCTGCAGTTCTCTCCTGAAACTATTTCCGTTTTCGCCCTTACGAATAATGGTTGTCTTGCTGTATGGTTTTTCCTTATCAAGCTCGATACCACAGATACTGTAATCAACCATACGGAAAATTTCTAAATATTTTTCATCTTCTAAAATACGCATATCTGCATCCTGCCTGATAACATCATCTGCCATGTCAGAAGTTAAAGACTCGGGATATAACTTCTCTGTCATCCACTCGACAACTGCTAATGCATCTTCATTGCCCAACAACGCAAACTTAGATACTAAAAGACCGAGACTGTCTCCGACAAGAAATTTATCCACGCTCTTACTTAAGCCATTTGCTTCCTTCGCACTGGCAAGCCAGGTTCCCCCCTTCTGCTTCTCCGCCTTAAAAAGACTTGATGCTACCGCATTCCTTTTCTTTAAAGTCTGTAATTCTTCATACACAATCCCAGACTCATTCAGATGCAGATGATAAACATAGACTTTTCCGTTATCAGCTCTAAAGCACAATTCGAACTTCTGAACAGGATTCTTTTCATGATTCAAACTTACAGCATTCACATACGGACGAACAGACTTCACCTGAATATTGGTTACAAACAAAAATTTTAAATATTTTAAGCTATTGATGAAATTGGATTTACCACCGGCATTCTCACCAACAATTACCGCAGATTTCAGCAAATCAAACCCTTCTGCAGTTTCAACATAGTTGTCCGGGAAACGCTTTTTCACCTTTCCGGTCGGTGCATTCATGGAAAATTCACTTTCGCAGTTAAATGAACAAAAATTATTAAAACGATAATAAATCAGCATACAGCACCTCACAATTTGCTTATTTATTTATATTATAGTTCATAAAACTCATTTGTAAACATTTTTCTGTTTTAGTCGTGAATATTTATCGATTATTCTGATTATATCACCGTTCAAAATCTAATTTTCGTTTTTATTGTGCATCCTTAAACTTTCCTCACAGCTCATTAATCGTCTCGGTAATCGCCATACCGCATATCCTCTTAGCCGGAGCGCAGACAGCGATTGCAGCGGAGGCGGCGACAAAAATAACCACAATGCCGGACTGCACCGCCGGAAAATGCCAGGCAACTCCAAAATGCCGTGTAATCAGCCCCGTGTACAAAAAACGGCTTAAGAAAATCCCGATTCCGAAACCGGCGGCAAGGCCGGAGACGGCATAGGTGAAGGCTTCCGCCATAATCATCCGTGTAAGCTGCCTCTCGTCCATGCCCACAGCCCGCATTGCGCCATACTGTCTGGTTCTTGCGGATACGTTCATGGAAATACTGTTGACGATATTAAACAGTGTGATAATTCCGATAATTGCCAGAAATCCATAAGCCACAATCCTTGACGCCAGATAGGTGGTATTGCTTTCCTGATTTTCCTTCCGCAGGTCGCTGACGATAACCTCGCCGCTTTCAAGGCTTTTAATCCGTGCCGCGGTTTCCTCCGGGGCGTCCCGCTTAAGCTGTACGCCGATTATGCAGTACTTTTCCTCTCCCATAAGCCGGTCATAGGTTTCCTGTGAGCAGATTAAAATCTGACTGTCGCCGAACAGCCCCTGCGAGAGAATACAGGAAATCTCAATCTCCTCTCCGTCTATGCAAACGATATCTCCCATCTTTAAAGGATTATCTTTATTAAAAACTGTTGCCGCTTTACTGCTGCCTTCGTAAATTTCCGTCAAATCCCCCTGTACGACGCTTTCCTCTGCATAAGCCAGTAACGTATCGTCATAGGATACCACATTGATATGGTCTATTCCCTCCCTTGAGGACGCTGCCGGGATATTGTCCCTGTAGTTACATCCGTAGGCATTGGCAACGCCTTCCATTTCCTTAATTTCATTAACCAGCTCACGGTCCAGTATCATTGCATTGGCATAACCGTTCAGCGCCATGTCCGCAGTCGTAACGGACTGGGACGGCATAAGCAGCCTGGCAAAGTCCAGAAGCACCGAAAAGCAAAGAAATAAAATAATGCTGAGGGCGAAGGAGGCTGTCATTAAAAGCCAGCCCTTCTTTACAGCCAGCGCATGATGGACTCCCAGAGAAAAATCAATTTTCCCAAAATCCGTCTTTGCTGCGCGGCAGACAAAGGTTGCGCTTTCCCCATTACCCGAAACCGCCGATACAGGAGAAACCTTAGAGGCCCGTCTCGCCGGGGACCTGGCCGCCAGAAGCACTGTTATAATTCCTACCAGCGCCCCGCTGAAAAGACCCACGAAGCTTACCCTGAACGTGGGCATTGCAGCCCACTCGCCTCCGATACCGTAGCGAAGCGTCCCGCAGATGCACCAGCTTATAATTGTGCCGAAAATCAATCCGGCCGGCACCGCCCGTCTGCACCAGTTCAGCGCTTCCAGCCGCACGAGGCGGATAATCTGCTGACGGCTTGCGCCGATGCAGCGCATCATGCCAAAGAACCGGGTTCTTTGGGCGATATTGCTGTTCATGCTGCCGGAAATCATCAGGACTCCCGCTGCCAATACAAGAACGAACAGTACTGCCGCTAACTGGTAGAAGCCGCCTATGGATTTGTTTTTACTCTTGCCTGCCGCACCCATAACGCCGGTGTTTTCAGAGATACTTTCCTTCGGCAGATGATATTGTGACGAAAGCTCCCCTCTTGCCGCGGCCGCTTTTGCCGCGCTCCTAAACTGTATATAAAGCGCCGTATCCATATCCGTAACTGCGTTTTGCTCCATAAGCGAGGAAAACGCCGCAGGCGTCATATACACACCCAGAAGATAAGTCTGATTCTCATAATAGCTTTTATCATTCGTCCCCAGACCGGATACCGAAAAAGTTCTGTCTCCCCCGGGGGTATGCAGAGTTATTGCGTCGCCGGTCTGTATCTGCAAGGCATCGGCCGCATTGGGGCTGAGCATAACCTCATTATCGTTTTGGGGAAAATTTCCTTCCCAAATGCCATTTGAAATCTCACTCATATAGCTTTCTTCCGCGCCATATAAAACTGCCTTTTTTTCATTTACAAAGTAAGGCTCCTCCCCGTCGAAATTGAAAACCGAGGAAAAACCGGCCGCAGCAACGTCTCCGCGCCTTCGGATTTCTTCCGCCGTATCCTGCGGAACATCCGTAATCCTGATATGCCAGTTTCCGTGTTTTTCCAGCAAAGCGGCGCTTTCTCCCCGAATCGCCATATCCGCCACGCTGAAAATAGCCGTCACAAGAAACACGGCAAAGATAATACATAAAATTGTCATGCGGTTCTGGCGTCTGCGCACTTTTGCCGAAATGGGCACAAGACTAAGATAGCTTTTCATTCCCGACACCTCCCCCAATCAGTCAGTTCCCCGTCCGATACCTGCAATACCCGGTCGGCGGCCTGCGCAATGCTGCGGTTGTGGGTAATCATGACGATGGTCTGCTCGTATTTGCGGGACGCTTCCCTGAGCAGGGCGATGACCTCGCTGCTGTTTAGCGAATCCAGATTGCCCGTGGGTTCGTCCGCAAGAATCAGCGCCGGCCTTGTATCATGGAAAAAAACATCCTTTCCGTCAATCCACACTTTCCCTGACGTGGGATTATCAAGAGCGCCAATCATATTAAGGAGCGTGCTTTTGCCGGAGCCGGACTCCCCCACAATCGCCACATACTCTCCCTTTGGAACGGAAAAGCTGACGTTACTAAGCGCCCTGACAGCAGTTTCACCGCTGCCGTAGGTCTTGCAGATTTTACTGACTTCTAACAAATTCATATTCCAAACACCTCTTTTCATTCCCGCGGGCAACGAGCCAGGCGAATACCTGCCGGCATTTGGCGGCTGCTGCGGGATTGTTTATCTGACAAACCGACTATAACAGAGCATCCCTACACCCATATTACAATCAGCCTACAATTTTGTAGGAATCAGAAAATTCATTGTAAAAGAGGTTCCGCCGCCTTTCGTACTTTCAACTTCCACCGTTCCGTTATGGGCTTCTGCAATCGCTTTTGTTAAGGACAGGCCAAGGCCAATCCCCGGAGTATCCTTGGAAAACCGGCTTCGGTAAAACCGTTTAAAGATGTGGGGCAAATCCTCCTGATGGATGCCGCTGCCGTTATCTTTTACTGCAATCTGGACAACAGAGGCAAAGGCCCGCCACTCAATACGGATAAAATTCCCCTCTTTTGTGTGGTCAAGGGCATTTTTGACAAGGTTGCCCACGGCTTCGGTAATCCAGCTCCGGTCGCATAAAAGCGCGGTTTCCTTATCGCCCGATAAAATGATTTCTTTTCCCTCCTGCCCGGCGCGGAACGCAAAGCGCTCCTTTACGCTTTCGGCAAGCCCGGACACACTTTCCAGGGACTTTTCCAATACAATCGTCCCCGCATCCAGCTTTGTGATTTTTAAGAGATTCTGCACCAGCGTTTCTATACGGTCAAGCTCCTGCTCGGAAAGCCGGCCAAGCTCCAGAATCCCGGGAAATTCCTTTGCTTCCTCCTGTATCAGTCCGTTATAAATGTTGAGAGCGGCAAGGGGCGTTTTTAACTGATGTGAAATATCCGATATGGTACGCTTTAAGAATTTTTTTGCATTTTTTTCGTTCTCGGCATGGGCATTCATAATGGAAACCAGAGAATTGACTTCATGGAACAGTCGGTACAACTCTCCCTCGTCGTTACATTCAATGGTTATCTCCCTGTTGCCGGAGAGATATTCCGTAATCCGGGATATGGCGTCTTCCATAATTTTGTGCTGCTCAAGAAAATACCTGTAACAGAGAATCAGTATTGCGGCGCTCATACATAACGCGCAAATCATGACGGGAAGCCCCGCCCCCTTCCCCAAAAATTCCAGAAGCAGCGCCGAAATTACCGCAAAGGCAAAAATACACAAAAATATACTGCAAAAGAGCATTTTGATTTTCCGGTTCACAAATATTTTCATCCCGCACCTCAATCCGCAGTATTCCATTTATATCCCATGCCCCGGACGGTGACAATCCGCTTCGGCTGCCCCGGATTATCCTCAATTTTTGTGCGAAGCCTTCGGATATACACTGTAAGGGAGTTATTATCCACATAGCTTTCATTGCAGTCCCACAATTTCCCCAGAATCTGCTCCGGGGAGAGTATCCTGCCGGGATTTTCAAGAAACAGGCACAGCAACTTATACTCGCTTGCGGTGAGGTTTAAAAGCTGTCCGTTTTTATATACCTCGCCCTTTAAAAGCCGGACGCTGATGCCGCCTGAATTTAACTCCGTAACGGCAGTATCAGATAAATCCGCGCTTTGCATGGCGGCCTGACTGTTAAAGTTATCGCTTCTGCGGAGCAGGGCGTTAATCCTCGACAGGAACACCGCCAATTTGAAGGGCTTCGTTATATAGTCGTCTCCGCCGATATCAAGCCCCATAATAATATCCGTTTCTTCATCAGCGGCAGTCAGGAACATAACTGGTATTTTGGAGGTTCTGCGTATCTTCCGGCAGAAATCAAAGCCGGAGCCGTCGGGCAGCGACACGTCCAGAATCGCCAGATGATATTCTCCGTCCGCCCAGAGCCCCTCCGCTTCCAGGGAAGTGCGGGCGACCGTTACCTCGTACCCCTGTTTTTTTAGGGCAAAGGACAATCCGTTTATGAGACTTAAATCATCCTCCAGTAAAAAAAGCCGTTTCATTAATTCCCTGCTCCTTTCTGCGCCAGACTGCTTTTATCAGCCTACATTATAATTTCTTTGCCTGATATGCGCAAGCAGGCTTATTATAAAAAAAGCGGATAAATCCGGACAGAAGGTATAAGCAAACCGGATTTATCCGCATTGGCGGCTTTTATTTAATTTTTATCCGGGCAGGCGGCTCAGCGGAGTTTTCTCTCCTCCTCCAAATCCTCAGCTTCAATTTTCCTGTCCTTGTAGTAATAAATCTTATCTTTTTCTTCAAATCCCCGAACCACGCGGCAGGGATTTCCCACAGCCACGCTGTTTGCCGGAATATCCTTCACTACAACGCTTCCCGCGCCAATCACACAGTTTTCCCCGATGGTGACGCCGGGGCAAATCACGCTTCCTGCCCCAATCCAGCAGTTATCCCCTATGGTAACCGGGTCTGTATACATATAATCCCGCATATCCGGGACAATCGGATGGCCCACCGTGGCGATGGTAACTGCCGGGCCGAACATCACCTTTTTGCCGATAATAATTTTGCCGTCATCCACAAAATTGCAGTTAAAATTCAGGTAAGAGCCGTCGCCTATTGTGATGTTATATCCGTAGCAGCAGTAAAAAGGCGGCTCTATCCACGCGTCTGTCTTTTTCTCAAACAATTCGTTCAAAAGCTCCATGCGCTTTTCCGCATCCTCCGGCGAGGAGCCGTTAAAGGCAATCATACGCCTTTTACATTGTACCCTGTCCTCTGGAAGTCCCTCGCAGTAGTCGGTAAACAGTTTTCCGTTTGCAATTCTTTCTCTCATTGTCATAGTAATCGTCCTCCTGTTTCAGGTATTGGTTAAATCCTTTACCCAGATATATTTTTTGTAGTGGCGGTACACCGCCGGCAGTTTGATTATCTCGTCCAGATTCAGTACAAAGTACACGGCGGTTACCGGCCATTTTAAGACAAACGCCGCAAGGCATCCCAGCGGCACAATAATCACCCAGAGAGTAACCGCATCGCACAAAAACCCGAACCGGGAATCGCCGCCCGCACAGAAAATCCCTCCGATTGTAGTGCTGTTGACCGACTTTCCCACAAGATAATAGGAACACATCACAAGCATCCACTTCAAATAGTACAGGGCCTGACCGGAAATGGATGAAAAGTGTAAAATTACAGGCGAGATGACGAGCACGAAAAACCCGGAGATAATTCCGCTTATGATGCTGACCCGGCACAACCGGCCCCCGTATTCCTTTGCCAGAGCCATCCTTCCCGCGCCCAGCTCGTTTCCCACAATAATTCCGCCGCCGCTTCCCACCCCGAGGCAGAAGCAGACTGCCAGATTTTTCACAATGCCTGCAATGGAATTTGCCGCCACCGCATCGCTCCCCATATGCCCCATGATTACCGAGAACATGGTAAAGCCGCAGCCCCAGACCAGCTCATTGCCAAGCACCGGCAGGGTGTATTTCCAGAAAGTTTTTTCCAGGGCTCTGTCTCTGCCTGAAACGTACCTTTTGCGCAGCCTGATATGCCCTTCCTTTAAGGAATCCAGAACCGCCCAGATGAGCTCGGCTCCTCTTGCAGTCACGGTGGCCAGCGCCGCTCCCGCTATTCCCATGGCCGGCATTCCCAAAAGCCCGAAAATGAAAACGGCATTCAGCAATATATTGAGTACCACCGCAAAGGAGCTGATAAGCGTACTTTTCCCGGCATGTCCGCTGTTTTTCATAATGCACAGATAAATCTGAGAAGCCCCGCAGAAAAGATAGGAGCTTCCAACTACCCGCAGATAATCCGCGCCGTAGGAAACCAGCTTTGCTTCGGAAGTGAAAATTTTCATGAGGAGCTCCGGAAAAAGCTCCGCGCCGGCAAAAAAGACTGCCGAAACTATCACGGAAAACCGCAGAACAAAAGCCAGTATCCGCTCTACCGTATCCGTATCGCCTTTTCCCCAGTACTGTGCCGCAAACATGCTTGCCCCGATGGTAAGAGCCGCAAGAAACAGATTAAATACAAACATCACCTGTCCTGCCAGCGATACCGCCGACAGGGAATCCTGATTCAGCTTTCCCAGCATTACCGCGTCCGAAGCGCTTACAAGGGACAGCATAAACTGCTGAAAGGCAATGGGAAACACGAGTCCGACCAGCTTGCCGTAAAATTCATCCTTCTTTCCGAGCTTCCTTCTCATCACAGTCTCCCCCACAGAATTTTTCCATGAAAAATTTTCAAGGAGTAATCTTGTCATTTACTATAGCATCCGCCTGTTTCCAATACTTCCGCTATCTGCTATAATAATATAACAATCTTCCAGCAAGGAGGCCGCCATGAGTTTTTCCATCAACAGCGATTTATCTGAAAATGTAGCCTACAACCGCCCTTTATTTCCGGCCTATGCCAAAAGGGGGCTGCTCTCCACTTATCCGAATTATTCCGCCGTCAGCCACTGGCATGACGACATCGAGATGAATATTCTGCTTAGCGGGGGCATGGATTTTAATGTAAACGGCGAAGTGGTAAAGCTGAAAAAAGGAATCCTGATTAACAGCAGGCAGCTTCATTATGGATTTTCCAAAAGCAGGCAGGAATGTGAATTTTTGTGCGTGCTTTTCCATCCCGGTCTTTTGTGCGCCAACGACTGGTTCCGTTCCCGGTATGTTATGCCGTTTTTTGCACAGCACATGCCGCCTTACCTGATTCTTTCCGATGAAATCCCCTGGCACTCCGATATCGTAAATCTTGCGTCGGAGCTGTTTACCGGAGAGGAAAGCGAGCTGTCGCCCTTTTTAGTCCAGGAAAACTTTTTCAGAATCTTTGAACTGCTCTATCGGAATTTTTCCGGGGAATCGGTTCCCGTGGACAGCGAGCAGCTGGAATGTATGAGAAAAATGATGGGCTTTATTCAGAAAAATTATTGTTCGCCCATTTCCCTTGAACAGATTGCCCGCGCAGGCGGATGCTGTAAGAGCAAGTGCTCAAGCCTTTTTAAAAGCCATCTGTCCCAGTCTCCCGGCCAATACCTTATAGCCTACCGGCTCAATAAAAGCATCGACCTTTTGCTGGGCACAACCCAAAGCGTCACTGAAATCGCCTTTGCCGCCGGTTTCGGCGGAAGCAGCTATTACTGCGAGGCTTTCCGAAAGCATTTCGGGATTAGCCCGAAGGAGTACAGAAAATTAAAAAAATAAATTTTTTCCGTCACACAGGCGGAGAAGCGTTGTTTAATGAAACAGGAAGCTTCCGTTATCAAAAATGCGTAAAGGAGATGACAGATTATGAATACACAGTTTATTATCGATTATTTATCCGCACTTGACAGGAATAATAACCGTGAATGGTATCACGCGAACAAGGCAGACTTTAAAAAGGCAAACGCCGAATTTGAGGAATTAATACAGACATTGATTCTGGAAATCGGAAAGTTTGACGGCAGTATTTTACATAATAATCCGAAGGACCTTACCTTTAAGCTTGTGAGGGATACCCGTTTTAGCCATGACAAATCCCCTTATAATCCCGCTTTTCGCGCCCACATTTCCTCCAGGGGCAAGCTGCCTGTTCCTGTGGGCTACTATCTTATGATAAAGCCCGGCAACCAGTCCTTTTTAGGCGGGGGCCTGTTTGCAGATATGTTTAAGGACGCCACCTCGATGGTACGGGATTATATTGTCCGAAACGGCGAAGAATGGGAAATGCTTATACATGACCCGGAGTTTGAAAAATATTTCACTGTAAAAGGAACCGCACTTAAGAATGTCCCCGCAGGATATGAAAAGGAGCATCCGCAGGCGGAATATCTGAAATTTAAGAGCTGGTATCTGGAATATCCGCTGGGGGATGAAGCTGTGGCGGACGCAGAAATGTTTCCTGCAAGGGCGGCGGAGATTTTCAGAGTCATGAAGCCTTTTAACGACTATCTGAACAGAGCCCTTGCGGATTTTAAGATGCCGGAGAGGTGATGGGAAGCGGAAATTGCTTTCATATGATTCAGTATAATCTTTACCTGTAAAAAATATATAAAATTTCTATTATATTTCTGAAAAGCGTTGACATTTTTTCTTATTTGCATATAATAAAAATACAGATATTAATCTGTTCAACAAAAATTTTATCGGGCTGGTCATATGACCCGGGTCCAACCTACAGGCGGGGAGACTCTCCGCCTTTTTTCATAAGGAGACCAATGAAAACACTGAGCATCTTTGTAGATGAATCTGGTGATTTCGGAGATTACAGTAAGCATTCGCCCTACTATATTATCGCAATGATATTTCATGAACAGTCAAAAGATATTTCGTCAGAAATTACCAGACTAAACCATGAGCTGTTCAATTTAGGGTATCAAAATCATGTCGTACATACGGAACCCCTTATCCGGCGTGAGGGAGATTATCAGAATCTGCCGCCGAATGAACGCAGAAGTATTTTTACAAAACTATATTACTTCACGTCTAAATGCGACATTCAATACCAGCCATTCATTTTCCCCAAAAAAGAATTTGAAAGCTCTCTTAAACTGGCAGAACGAATTTCCCGGGAAATCTCAATTTTCATCAAAGAAAATCTTACATATTTTCAGAAGTTTGAAAAAATAATTTTATACTACGACAACGGTCAGCATGAATTAAGCCGAATTCTTAATGCTGTTTTGAGCGCAGAACTGGCGGATTATGATATTCGGAAGGTTTTACCACGTAATTATAAACTGTTTCAGGCCGCTGACCTCATCTGTACCCTGGAACTGCTTCGCCTGAAGGCAGAAACCTCAAGCCTTACCCGCTCTGAGATACTGCTTTTTCATTCCAGGCGGGAATTAAAAAAAGATTTTCTGAAAGGAATCCAAAAGAAACTATTCAAACGCTAAGAACTCCGCATCGCATTCGGATAAATTCTCTCCATCCTCTCGTCGCCAAAGCGCTCGTCCATCACCCGCTCCCACTTGTAAGCGGGCGCTGCTCCGTCTGCCCGGGTATCGTACCGAATCAGCGCCATCATGGACATACAGATATTCATTGCCATAAACACGGCAAAAAATACGGTCAGCGCCTGCCCCGTTTTTTTCAGCAGAAAATCAATGACGACAGCCAGCTTCGGATAAAGGATTTTCAGCCACACCACGGCGGCAATCCCCCAGAAAAAGCAGTAAAGAAGATTGATTCTTCCTCCCAGATTGAAGGGCATACTGCTATAGTCCCAGAAAACCTTTCCGAATACAATTTCCGTAAAGACGCTGCACAGATATTCATAAGCGCCCCCAAGGAATGTCCCCGCCCAGAAAATATGAAAATCCGGCCTGTCCCTGTCCTTAAAAAGAAGGGCCGTGAAAAGTGCAATCGCCAGCCCCCAAACAATACTGAAAGGCCCCCATACCAGACTGCTTCTGCTCATCCAGACTCCCGCCGTAATCCGGCAGAAAATGGTTTCCACAATATCTCCCAGAAAGGCTCCAATAAAAAACAGCCAGAAAAGCTGGACGATTCCGCATTTTTCCCCGTCCTTTGCTTCCTCGGCTTCCGGCTCTTTCGCAATTGCCGGATAAACCTTTTGCATACGACCCTCTATCCGCCCCGTAAGCTTCTCCGTAATTCCCGCTGTCCATCCCTGCAGACGGCGGTTCCACCCCAGCAGAAAAGGCAGCTTTTTTTCCAGATGATAAACCGCCATCAGGGAACCGGAAATATCTATGAGACTGACAGCCGTAAGCGTCCAGACAATTACTTTTCCCAGAACACCGGGCAGGATATGATAAACATCCAATACCCATTCGTTTAAATACTGAACGCTCAGAAAACCTAAAAGTCCCCATAGAATGGAATATTGCAGACAGATATATCCGGCAAAATTCCACTTCTTGCCGGAATAATCCCACCACTTTTTCTGTTTCATCTTCTCCAGAAGCTTTCCGGTAAACCATTCCACGGCGGTTGCAATTACCCCGCAGCCCAGAAACAGGAAAAACGGCTCCCTGCGGAGGTCCTGCAGGAACATTCCGAGGATTACTGCGGTAAATCCGTAGATAAAGCAAAAGGGACCGGAGGCAAATCCCCTGTTTCTGAATTTTCTTACCTTTATGGTGGCCGCCATGGTTTCTGTTGCCCATGCGAAAAAAGAGTATGTAAAAAACAGGGCGGCGGCTTCGTAAAATGTGTAGTTCATTATTTTTCCTTCCTCATCTGTACATTGCTTTACATCGAAGCATCCTGGTCCTTCTCTTTGTCAGTCTGTCCGCTCTCTTTGTTCCTTTCGTCTGCCGCCAAGCTCCGGCATCACCGTAAGCATCATGGCAAGGAAGCATGCGCTGCCTCCCAGGAAATTGGAAACCGGCTCGGCCACGAACACGCCGTTTGCACCAAGGTTTCCCACATAAGGCAGAAGAAACGTCAGCGGCACCACAATCACTACCTTTCGAAGCAGCGAGAAGAAAATCGCCTGTTTCTTTTTATTCAGGGACTTGAACACCGTCTGCCCGCTGTATTGCAGCGCCTGAAAAATAAACGCAAAAAAGTAAATATGCAGCGCCGGTACCGCAACGGTCAGGAGAGAATCGTCATTATTAAAAATGCCAATAAACATTTCCGGGAAAAGCAGGATAAGCACCCATGTTGCTCCGGTATAAACCAGCGCGGACAAAGTGATAAAACGGATTGCCTTTTTCACATTATCGTATCTTTTGGCGCCGTAATTATAGCTTAAAATCGGAGACGCGCCATCGGCAATGGCAAGCACCGGCGTATCCAGTATCTGCCGCACGGAATTGATAATGGTCATGGTGGAAATATAGACGTCCCCGCCGAAAGCGCCCAGCATCCTGTTGCAGGCAATCTGCACCAGACTGTTGGTACACTGCATAACAAAGCTGGCGCTTCCCAGACCCACGATATCCAGTACACGCCTCTTTCCAAAGGAGGGCTTCCTTTTCAGGCTGATGCGAAGCTCCGCCCTTTTTCCCGTAAGAAAACGCACCACAAAAACAGCGGAGAGAATCTGCGAGCAAATCGTCGCAAGGGCGGCTCCCCGGACGCCGAGATGAAAGACAAAAATGAAAATCGGGTCCAGCACAATATTGGTAACCGCTCCGAGAAAGATGGTTGTCATGCCCACATTTGCAAAGCCCTGGGAGTTGATGAAGGGATTCATCCCAAGCGCCACCATGGCAAACACGGTTCCCATCAGATAAATGCGCATATAAGGCATTGCATAGGGAAGGGACGCCTCTGAGGCTCCGAACAGAATTAAGACCGGACGGCAGAAAACACTTCCCAGAACCGTCAAAATCACTCCCGTAATCACAAGCAGATAAAAGGAGGTGTTCATGATTTCTCCCGCTTCCTCCTGATTACCCCTTCCCCGTTCAATGGAGCAGAGAGGCGCTCCGCCCGCCCCGTACAGATTGGTAAAGGCCGTAATCAGCGAAATAAAGGGAAAACACAGTCCCACGCCCCCCAGCGCCAAAAGACCTTCCCCCGGAATCCTTCCTATGTAAATCCTGTCAACAATGTTATACATTAAGTTCAGTATCTGCGCCACCAGCATGGGAGCCGCCACCCGGATAATGTTCTGTGTGACGCTTCCCTTTGAAAAATCAACCTGCTTCGCCTGCATTCCCAACACTGTCCTTTCTCATAATTTTCTGCTTTCCATCTTATCACGGATTGCTTTTGAGAGCAACCGCCGCACCGGGACTTGCCATTTGAAAATAAACTCCCTATAATAGGGCTGATGTCAGCCGCCGGAAAGCGAGGAAAAAATGCTTACAATATATTATATAGAAGATGACGAATCAATTTCCTTTACCATAAAAGAATATCTGGAGGAGGCGGGCTATCAGGTCTGTCTCTTTCCCACAATCGCCGGGGCAAAGGCAGCCCTGCAAAACGCCCTGCCCGCCCTTGTGCTGGTGGACTGGAATATGCCGGACGGCAGCGGCAATTCTCTGTGCACGTGGATTCGCTCCAACTGGAAGGAGCTTCCCGTTATTTTTCTTACCGTCCGCGGCGATTCCCGGGACATTGTTTCGGGCTTTCAAAACGGTGCGGACGACTATGTGGTTAAGCCCTTTTCGCTGGACGTGCTGCACTTACGCATTCAGGCCCTGCTACGGCGCAGCGGCGATATTTCCAGGCAATATTTATCCTGCGGCTCCATTTCCCTTGATAAGGAAAAATTCCGGGTCCTCTGTAACGGGGAGGAGGTTGCTTTAAGCCCGTCGGAGTATCAGCTTCTATTGTATTTACTGCAAAACAAGGGAAAAACCGTGACAAGGGAAAAGCTGCTTACGGAAATCTGGGACGCAAACGGCAATTTTGTAAACGACAATACCCTCACCGTTACCATGAAGCGTCTGCGGGAAAAGCTGCATCAGCCCGCCTGCCTGAAAACTGTCCGAAGCGTGGGCTACCGAATGGAAGAAAACGCCGACACCCTTCGCGAGCCGGGTTATTGTAATTGAACGCATGAAATTCATTCTCTCTGAAAGGACTGCAAAGTATGAATAAAAGAAAAAATCTCATCATTCTGGCGGGATTTGTCCTGTCCGTCAGCCTTCTGTCCGTCTCCCTTACCGTCATGCTCCTTACAGATTATTTCAGCTTCCTGCAGATGCACATAACCGAGGGCCTGTGCCGGGAAATCATAAAAAACGAGCCTGCGGCAAGGGACGTCATTTTATCCGTGCTGAAAGAATATAAATACCGCTCTCCCCTTCCGCCGGAGAAAAGCCTCTTTCTGGCCTACGGCTACAGGCAGACGGATTTTGTACAGATTGCCGGAAAAAATATTGTCTTTCTGGCTGCGGCAGGCTTTTTCTCCGGCGCGGTTCTTTTCCTTGCGACTTTTCTTTACCGACATAAAAAGGAACTCTCCCGGATAAACGCGCTGACCGAATATCTGGAAGGGGTGAATACGGGACGGGGCGGCATCTTTCTGCAAAACGGCCGGGACAACAGCGAGGATGATTTTTCAAAACTGCAGGATGAAATCTACAAAACGGTAACTGAGCTGCAGCAGACAAAGGAATCCGCCGTAAAGGCCAGAAACAATTTTGCGGAAAATCTTTATAATATCGCCCATCAGCTTAAGACGCCGGTCACTTCTATTTCCTTATCCGCCCAGAGAGTCAGGGATATCCTCCGTAAAGCTTCCTGCAGCGGACAGAACCGGACTGCGCCGCATTCGGATAACTCCGGGCGGGCGCAAAAGCACCTGAATCAGATTGACACGCAGCTTTCCCGGCTGATTCGTCTGGAGGAAGCGTTGCTTTTGCTCTCCCGCATCGACTCCGGCGCCCTGTCTCTTAACAGAAAAGAGGTCGATGTCTTTACCCTCCTTATGCTGGCGGCCGACAATCTTCAGGAATTATCCGCCGAGGCGGAGGTTGCCTTCCACATCCCGGAAACCGGTGAAATCCTTATTTGCGTCGATTTGGACTGGACCATGGAAGCCCTCGTCAATCTTATGAAAAACTGCATGGAGCATACGCCTAAGGGCGGCGCTGTCTGCTGCGACTTTGAGCAGAACCCTCTTTACACCCGAATCCGCATATGGGATACCGGAAGCGGCTTTGCCGGGGAGGACATTCCCCGGCTTTTTGAGCGGTTTTACCGTGGAAAAGACGCTGCGGAGGGCGGTATCGGCATCGGCCTTGCCATCTCCAAAGCAATCATTGAAGGCCAGAACGGCACCCTCACGGCCCATAATCTGCCGGAGGGCGGCGCTTTATTTGAAATCCGCTTTTACAGTCACTGAGTTGTCACTTTGCCCTGCTATACTGAAATTAGTATTAAATAATTCAGTGTCTGAAAGGAGATTCAAAATTGGAAATTTTAAAATGTGAAGGCGTAAAAAAGATATACGGCAGCGGAGGCAGTCAGGTAACGGCCCTTTCCGAAATCAATCTGTCCGTTGAAAAGGGCGAGTTTGTTGCCATCGTCGGCGCTTCCGGCTCGGGGAAATCCACTCTGCTGCATATTCTGGGCACGGTGGATAAGCCCTCCTCTGGCAAAGTTTTTATTGATGGCGTTGACATTTCCACATTCAGCCGCACGCAGGCGGCAGTTTTCCGGCGCAGAAAGCTGGGGCTTGTCTACCAGTTTTACAATTTAATTCCCACCCTCACCATCCGAAAAAACATTCTTATGCCCCTGCTGCTGGATAAAAAGAAGCCCAATCAGGAATATTTTGAGCAGGTGGTAAGCTCCCTTGGCATTGCCGACAGACTGGACGCCCTTCCAAACCAGCTCTCAGGGGGACAGCAGCAGCGAGCCGCCATCGCCCGTTCCTTAATCTACCGTCCCGCTCTCCTCCTTGCGGACGAGCCCACCGGCAATCTGGACAGGAAGAACAGCAGCGAAATTATAGATATGCTAAAGCTTTCCAACCGCAGCCTAAACCAGACCATTCTGCTGATTACCCATGATGAAAAGGTTGCGCTGGAGGCAGACCGGATTGTCACCATTGAAGACGGACGCATTATCAGCGACAGAAAACGGGGGTAAGGCTTATGTGGAAAAATTACTCTCTGGACTATGCCAAAAATAACAAAAACGGCAGCCTTTCCATTATGGCCGCCTCCTTTATCGCCGCCCTGTTCCTTTCCCTTCTGTGCAGCCTGTTTTATAATTTCTGGCTGGACAATATCGAAGGGACAAAACGGGAGGACGGCGACTGGCACGGACGGATTACAGGAGACATTAATGAGGAAGCTCTAAAGACCATCCGCTGTTTTGCCAATGTGGAAAAAGCCAAAATCAATACGGATTTGTCCCGAAACGGACAGGGCGTTGCGGACATTCATTTTCATAACAAAAGGACAATCGCGCAGGATATGCCGCTGATTGCAGAGGCCTTAGGTCTTACGGAAAGCTCCGTTACCTACAACTATCAGCTTTTATCCCTGTATTTTATCCGCATTCCGGGAGACGATAAGCCGAGGCTCATCCTGCCCGCCTATCTGGCAATTGTGACCCTTGTCTGCATTTCCCTGATACTGATAATCCATAACTCCTTTGCCGTGTCCATGAACAGCCGGATTCACCAGTTCGGTATCTTTTCCAGTATCGGCGCCACGCCGGCGCAAATCCGGGCAGCTCTGGTGCAGGAAGCCCTGCTGCTCTCCCTTGTTCCGATTCTGGCGGGGCTCTTGCTTGGCCTGGCTCTCGGCTTTGGCATTGTCGGCATCATGAGCGCCGCAGTTGCAAAGCTTCCCGGCGGACGCCCCATGGACTTTGGCTTTCATCCTCTGATACTTGCGGGGATTTTGCTTCTTTCCCTGCTTACGGTTCTCATCTCGGCTTATCTCCCGGCCCGGAAATTAAGCCGGCTTTCGCCCCTTGAAGCCATCCGCGGCGCCGGGGAGCTGCAGTTAAACAGGAAAAAGCGTTCCTGCCTTCTGTCCGCGCTGTTTGGAATGGAGGGCGAACTGGCAGGCGCCGCACTGAAAGCGCAGAAAAAGGCGCTTCGCACCACCTCCCTTTCCCTGACTCTGGCCTTTCTGGGATTTATGCTGATGCAATGCTTTTTTACCCTCTCGGGAATCAGTACCGACCACACTTACTTTGAGCGGTATCAGAATGCGTGGGACGTTATGGTCACGGTGAAGGACATGGCAATAGAAGATTTTGAGCCGTCGGAAGATATACGGCATTTATCAGGATGCCGCAGCGCCGTCATCTATCAGAAGGCGGAGGCGGCGTGTCTCCTTCCCGCGGATGTGCAAAGCCCCGAGCTGCTTTCCTTAGGAGGGCTGGAGGCTCTGATTCCTTCCCTGTCCGCCTCCGGGCAGACCGCTCCACAATCCGCTTCCGGGCAGGCGGCACCGCAATCTGATTCCGTTCTGTCCGGGCAGACTGCGCGCCAGACTGATTCCATTCCGCCATCGCCCCGGTCCGTCCCCTGCTACAGGGTAAACGCTTCCCTTGTCATCATGGACGACGACAGCTTTGACGAATACTGCGGACAGCTTGGCATTGCCCCGGGGCAAAAGGGAACTGTTCTTTTAAACCGGATATGGGACAGCCTAAACAGCAACTTCCGTTACGCGGAATATATTCCTTATGTCGCGGAAAGCATGGATTCTATCACCCTGCAAAGGATTGCGGATACCCCGTCCGCCGACGCCTCCGCCCCCGAAAGTGAACGTCAGGCAGACGGAACGGAAATCCCGGTGCTTGCCTGCACGCAGGACGCTCCTGCCCTGCGGGAGGAATACGAGGATTACGCGCTGGTCAATTTCCTCCCCCTGTCCCTGTGGAAAGAAATCAAAGGCCGGCTCGGTGGTGCGGAAAAGGACGTTTATGTCCGGCTTCTGTCGGTCAACGAAGGTCAGACTTCGCCTGACTTAAGAGAAAGCATCTCCCCCGAAGCGCTTGACGCGCTGGAAAAAGACGTCCTCTCCGCCATTGGGGCGGACTACGCCCTTGAAAGCGAAAACCGTATTCAGGAAAGGATTACCAATGAAAAAATGATAGACGGCTATGAGCTGGTGCTTGGGGGATTTTGCGTTTTCCTTGCCGTTATCGGCATCGCCCATGTTTTTTCCAATACGCTGGGATTCCTGCACCAGAGAAAAAGAGAATTTGCAAGATATCAGTCCGTGGGCCTGACGCCGGAGGGAATACGGAAAATGTTCTGCATCGAAGCCCTCGTTATTGCCGGAAAGCCTGTTATGGTATCGCTCCTTTTAACCGCTGTTGCCACCGCCTTTATGATAAAGGCAAGCTACCTGGCGCCCATAGAGTTTATTGCAAAAGCGCCGGTCATACCGATTCTGCTGTTTGTACTGACGGTCTTCGGGTTTGTAGCGCTGGCGTACTATCTGGGAGGGAGAAAAATTCTTCGGGGAGAACTTGCGGAGGCTTTGAGAGATGATAGGATGATGTGAATAAACGCTGGTACGCTTCGCAAATCGGATGATTGTAAATGCGGCCGCTGCCGGGAGGTGGTTTTTACTTAAGGGCAGCGGCCTATAATATGCCGATTCTTTCATTTATGCTGTAACTCATTTTAAGTTACAATTATAATTTTGTTTTTTACAGCTGTGCCGTTACATCTCTGCCACTATAAATAATTCTTACAATATTTACAGTTTTCTGTTCTTCTTTCGGCAGATATAATATAAGATAATTGTCAACGAGGAAAAACCTCAATCCCTGTGACTGCCACGGTTCTTCCTCATAGATTTTATGTCTCATTGGCATTTCATCGAGAGTTTTTATTGCTTTCATAATTCTGTTCACCTGGTTAACCGCCGTATCAGGCACCAACAGTTCAAAGGCAATATATTCATAAATTGATTTCAAATCGTCAAGAGCGCTCTCTGAATATTTTATACGATAAACCGGCTCATGAAGTGTGACGTTGTTCGTTTTTCGACTCATATGCCATATAACCTGTGCATTTCTTTCTGAACCTCATCTGCCGAATGAACCCTGCCATTATCTATATCATCCATACCTTTGGCGATTTCGGCATCAAACTGCTCTTTGGTAAGTTCGCTCATTACAAGCGGTCTTTTCGCCGGAAGTTTCACTTCAAAAGGAAGCCCCCTTTGAATTACAACCTGTCTTAAAAACATACTTACAGCATTGGACATCGGTATACCAAGCTGATTCAGTACGCTTTCCGCCTGTTCTTTTATCTCAGGTTCCACTCTTGCAAATACATTTGATGTTCTTGCCATAACAAATTCCTCCTCCAAATATTATATGCAATCCGCAAGCGAAACGCAAGCAATATTTAAAGATTCCTGCACCTCCTGTTCCCGCTCTCCCGAAGATAATTCCCGATATTCGTAAGACACATAAGCGTCACAATCAAAAACAGCCCCGGAATCAGTATTACCCACCACGAACCTGTAAGAAGCGCCTTTTCCGCAAGGGAAAGCATACTTCCCCAGGTAATCACCTCCACGGGCAGGCCGATTCCCATAAAACTTAAGGTTGACTCCGCCACGATTGCGCTCCGCACGTTCATCACCACCATAAACATAATAGAAGCCATGAAATTAGGCGCTAAATGCTTCCAAAGCACATGAAAGAAACCTCCGCCCATGCATTTAGATACAAGCACAAATTCGCTGCCCCGGATTTGCCGTACCTCCGTCCGAACCACCTTTGCAATACTCATCCAGCCGGTAACGCCGATTACCATGGAAATTGTAAGCACATTGGCTTTCCCCAAAAACGCCTGCAGGAAAATAACCAGAAGAAGGGACGGCACGCTTAAAATAATATCCGCAAGGCGCATGAGCAGCCCGTCAAGCCATGCCGGCGCGCTTCCGCTGACAGCCCCGAAAATAACGGCAATTACTGTGGAAATCAGGGTTGATAAGGCTCCAATAACCAAAGACAGCCTTCCCCCGTGCCATATCATGGAAAAAATATCCCTGCCCATAGTATCCGTGCCAAAAAGAAATTCCTTATCCGGCGGCAGATTATAATGCTGCAAATCCAGATAAGAGGGGTCTTTTCCCGCAATCCATCCGGCGCAAAGACAGCCTGCAACAATCGCTCCAAGTATAATAGCTGAAAAAAGAGGCTTCCCGCCGCACCGCTTTTCACTTTTCCGGGACGGGTTATCCGGGAGCTGCCTTGCTCCCACGATTTCAAACTGCTTGCTCAAGGCTCTTTTACCTCCGCTCTGATTCTCGGGTCAATCCGCTCGTTTATCATCTGTGCAACGGTATTGCTGCAAATCACCACAATGCCGGTAAGAAGACACAGCACCATCAGCAAATTGTAATCCTTATATCTGGCGCTTTCATAGGAAAGCGTGCCGATTCCCGGATAGGAAAAAACCGTCTCCACAATGTAGGTTCCTCCCAGCACATGAGGAACGGAGATTGCCATAATACTTAAATAAGAAGGAATCACATTCCGAAGGCAATGCCGGAACATAATGCTGCGCTTTGCAAGCCCCTTCGACTTTGCAAGAAGAACATAGTCCGCCCGTACCTCCTCCAGAAG
Organism: uncultured Lachnospiraceae bacterium; assembly: GCA_910577275.1. Lineage (GTDB taxonomy): Bacteria > Bacillota > Clostridia > Lachnospirales > Lachnospiraceae > Suilimivivens. The sequence continues at coordinate 43,611 of CAJTMW010000013.1, read as the reverse complement.
CTTATTGCGAATCATGTAGGCATAATACCACAGATGCCCCGTCACAACAATTGTCAGCGGAAGAATCAGATGAACCGCCCTGTCCGCAAAGCCTCCGCCCCCAACGGAATAAGCCCCTGAGCTTGGAAGGAGATGCAGCCACACGGAAAAAATCAAAATCAGAAGAAGCGACAGCCAGAATTCGGGAATGCAGCTGGTAACCGTGCCTGCCTTACAGATAATTTTATCCGGCCATTTATCTTCATACCATGCGCACAGAATCCCAAGGAGAAGCGCAAGGATAAAAATCAACAAAAATCCAATCCCGCCAAGAATCAGGGTGTTGCCGATTCTTCCGGCAATCACCTCTGTGACGTCCATTTTGTATTTGTAGGAAATGCCGAAATCCCCCTGCACGGCTCCGCCCAGCCACCGGAAATACTGGCTGGTAATGGAATCTTTAAGCCCCAGCCTCTCCTCCGCCCATTCCCTCTCCTTCGGACTCATTTTCTCCACCCGGTCTCCGTAATAGGATACCAGCTGGTCTCCCGGAGCCAGCCTTGAAATATAAAAGACAAGGAAAGACAGCAGAAAAATGCTGACGGTAAATGTTAAAAATTTTCGGCAAAAATAACGTATCCTGTTATGCTTTGACATCTGATTTCTCCTGATTTCCCGGGTCGGGCACGGGAATTGCCGCTATCAATGATTTCGTATAAGGATGCCCTGGATTTTCAAACAGCTCCCGCACAGGCGCGGTCTCCACCAGCTTTCCCTGATACATCACCCCCACCCTGTCGCACAAAAACTCCACCACGCTCAAATCATGGGCAATAAAAAGAAAGGAAAATCCGTGCTCCCTTTGCAGATGACGGAACAAATTGATAATCTGCGCCTGAATGGAAACATCCAGAGAGGCCACAGGCTCGTCCGCGACCAGAAGCTCCGGCTCCATGGAAAGGGCTCTGGCTATTGCCACCCTCTGCCGCTGACCGCCTGATAATTCGGACGGGTACTTATCCAGATAGTCTGCGTCCAGCCCCACATAACGCATCTGAAACTCCGCCTCCGCGCGGAAGGAACCCCGCGGCGGCGTCCTTTTCTGGAGCCTCATGGGCTCTGCAATGATATCGCACACCCTCATGCGAGGATTTAAACTGGAATCGGAATCCTGAAAAATAATCTGCCTTGTGCTCTGGAGAATTTTCCGGTTCTGCCAAAAAGCCCTGTTTCGCCTGGTATTACCGCCTGCGTCTATTCCTTTATAGAAAATGCTGCCGCCGTCAGGCTTATAAATATTCATCACGCACCGCGCCACCGTTGACTTCCCGGAGCCGGACTCTCCCACCAGTCCGAAAATCTCTCCCCGGCGTATCTGGAAGGAAACGTCCTCCACCGCTTTTATAAAACCGCCTCCGGCCAGAGGAAAGCTGTGGGATAAATGGCGCACGTCAAGTAAAATTTCCTTATCCTTCCGGCCCTGTCCGCCGGGAAGGCTCTCTGGCAACGTTGCCGCAATCTCTGGCAGCTTCTTCACAGGCTCCGTTGGCTTCTTCTCATACCCCAACGGCTTCTTCCCAGACTCCGCCGAATGTGTCTGTGCGAAATCCCTGTTTTCCCGGCTGAAGCTCCCCCCTCTTTCGCCAAAAGGGCTTTCCATCTTTGGCGCACGCTCATCCAAAAGCCAGGTGGCGGCATAATGAGTGTCCGTAACCCGGAACATGGGCGGCTCCTTCTCATAATCGATGGCAAGGGCGTACTCGTTCCGGCAGGCAAAAGCGTCTCCTTTCGGGGGCTTCCTAAGCGTAGGCGGCATACCCGGAATGGTGTACAGCATATCCCGCCCCTTCGCCATGGAAGGGAGCGAGCGCATCAATCCCCAGGTATAAGGATGCCTCGGGTCATGATAAACCTCCCCCGCCGTCCCGATTTCCACAATTTTTCCCGCATACATGACTGCAACCCTGTCCGCCACTTTTGCCACCACCCCCAAATCATGGCTCACAAAAACCGTGGCGGTTCCCAGCTTTTTCTGAAGATTTTTGAACAAATCCAAAATCTGCGCCTGAATCGTCACGTCAAGAGCCGTGGTAGGCTCGTCGGCAAACAGAATATCGGGATTGCCCGCAAGGGCTATGGCCATCACAACCCGCTGCCGCTGTCCCCCTGACAAATGATAAGGGTACTGCATAAGCCTCTCCTTCGGCCTGTCAATTTCCACCAACCGAAGCAGCTCCATTGCCCTTTCCTCCAAAGCCTTGCGGGAGAGCTTCGGCTGGTGAAGCCTGACCGCCTCCTCAATCTGCCTGCCAACGGACATTGTGGGGTTCAGCGCAGTCACAGGGTTCTGAAAAACCATGGAAAACAGACTGCCCCGGAGCTTTTGCATCTCCCTTTCCCCGTAATTTGTGATATCCGCCCCGTTGATTAAAATACTGCCCGACTTTATTTTTGCATGCTCCGGCAAAAGCTTCATAATGCTTTTACACAAAGCGCTTTTTCCGCAGCCCGACTCCCCCACGATTGCCAGCACTTCTCCCTGCTTTAAGGAAAAGCTCACGTCGCGCACGGCGCAGATTTCTCCCCGCGGTGAAAAAAAGCTGACAGATAAATTTTTAACCTCCAACAGTTCCGCCTTCTTAAGTTCCGCCATCTTAACGATTTCCCTCGTACTCCCATTCCGAAACATTCCAGAAAATTCCAACGCCGTGATGCCCCATTACCGTATCTGCGGAAATTCCCTTTATGCCCGACTTCGCCACATAGTTTGCGTCTATATAACAGATAAACGCAAAGGCCGGGTCAGCGGCAAGCTCTTCCTGAAATCTGCCGTAATTTTCAGCCCGTACCTTAGGGTCGTCAGACTCTCTCGCCAGCGTCAGATACCTGTCCACCTTCTCGTTGGAATACCCGGAATAATTTGCGCCTTTGCCTGTCCCGAAAACCTTATAGGTGTGGTCGTCCGCGTCAAAAGGGCTTCCCCAGCCGATAAGATACGCCATCTGCCCGCCCCAGTCCACCTGAGCGGGAATCTCCACCGAACAGTCGATTCCGACTGCCTGAAGCTGCGATGCCGCCGCCTGCGCCATATCAATGCGAACCTGGTCGCCGGCGCCCACACTGATTACAAATCCCACATTTTCCCCGTCTCTGGTATAAAAACCGTCCTCTCCCATAACACAGCCGGCCCCTTCCAGAATTTCCTTTGCCTTTTTCGGATTGTAATCATAATGCTCTATCTCTTCCTTATTATATATATTCCTCTGCAGCGGGCCGTAAGCAGCCATTCCCTGTCCTAAAAGCACGGCGTCAATGATTGCCTGACGGTCTATGGCATAGCAGATTGCCGGAATAATATCCCTGTTTTTTGTCCAGTATTCATTCTGGAAATTAAAGAGAATTCCCCGGTAATCGGAGGTCTCCATGTCATAACAGGTATAACCCTCTCTGCCCGCAAAAGCCTGCGCATCCCTTGGCGTAAGAAGCGCCATGTCCAGCTCCCCGGACTCCATTTGAATTGCCTTCGCATTGTCATCGGGAACAATCTTGAATACAATCCTGTCTATATTCGGACTCCCTTTATAATAATCTTCGTTTTTCACAAGCGTAATCGATTGCCCTGCGTCCCAGCTTTCCAGCTTATAAGGCCCTGTTCCCACAGGATTTCGGAAAAAATCGGACTCCTGCATGTCCTCTCCTTCCAGAAGATGCCGGGGCAGAATCCCCATAGTCATGTAGTCAAGAAACGCCACATTAGGCGCGGAGAGCCGAAAGGCAATCGTATAATCATCCGTCACGCTAATCTCCTCCACATCCTCGTAATTGGGCGCATTCTCCGAGCCGTTGTCAGGATTCATAATCGCCTCTATGGTGAATTTCACATCATCGGCAGTAAACGCCTGCCCGTCATGCCACTTTACCCCTTCCCGGAGATGAAAGGTGTATGTGCAGGTTTCCTCATCAAATTCCCAGCTCTCTGCAAGCCCGGGAATCACCTGATTCTCTCCGTCATGAGCCGTCAGCCCGCCAAATAACAGAATATTTATCTCTCCGTGCTCGTCCATCGCCGGATTGATGCGGGTATAGTCGCCGCTTCCGTAGACTAATGTCACCTGTTCGGAAGTCCTGTCTGTTGTTTCCGCCCCCGGCTCTGCCGTCTCCGTGCCCGCTCCGCCCTTATTTGTGTTTTCCCCGCCGCAGGCCGCCATGGATAAAAGCATGGCTGTAATTATTAATATTGAGATGGTTTTTTTCATTCTGCTCCTCATTTCCGCACAGCTTTTGTGCATATCAGGTTTGTGGATGCTGTGCAGACACAAACCTGCAGACTGAAAATGGCAATTTTCAATCTGCCTCCCGTTCTTCGACGCATAAAAAAACATACAGCCTCCTTCTGAGAGGTCGTATGCCTTCATGTACATACTTTATTCCGCGAACAATGAGTCTGACTTTTGTATTGACAATGTCAAACTTTAATGCTTTTGGGAGCTTCGGCTCCGGCAGGCAGCTTCGAGCTGCCTGATTGGGTGTATTGCAGTATATAGAATTGCTTTCTTTTCAATGTTGATATTATATACAGAAATCATAATTTTTTCAAGACTGACAAAAGCGAAAGTTCATAACAACTATTAAATTTTTAAACCAACTTCCGAACCTCCGCCACCACCCCGTCTATCAGCCGCGCCATGGACAAATCCGAAACCCCAACGACATAATTATCACAGTGGTTCACCGGAATCAGAATCCGTTTTGCCCGGCTTTGTCCGATTGCAACTGCCATAGCCGGTGTGATTTCCCCGAGCAGGGAATCCGCAATGACGATTCCAATGGGCCCTATGATGATATCCGCCTTCCGGCAGCACACCGCTGCCGCATTTTCTCCGGTGGCCGCCTCGTCGGCCCCGGCTTTCAGCATGGCGGAGGTTGCCGCGCTGTTGGTTCCCACCGCAGTCACCGGCTGGCCGGGAAAATTCTTTTTTATGGCGGTGATGACCTGTTTTCCGATGCCGCCCCCTTGTGCATCGATTACTAAAATATTCATTCCATACCTCTGTTTAAATTCCGGCAGATGCCCTTTGGCTCATCTTTGTCTGGAAGAAACTGATGCCATTTCATGTCCTCAATTTCTTCCGTGCGCTTTCAGGCATCTGCCATTCTACAGTTCTTTCCTACAAATGATACAGCTTCGTATATTTCTCCACCAGATAATCAATGTAATAATCAGGATTAAAATGCTCCCCTGTGGCCAGAACCAGAATTTCGTCGGCGGTTTTAGACGCGCCGTACCGATGAATCTTTTCTTTCAGCCAGTTACTGATAACGTGGAAATCTCCCTTTCGCAGCGCTTCCTCCACGGGAATTTCCTTCTCCATGGCATGGAAAAACTGGGCGGCATAGGCGCTGCCAAGGGCGTAAGTCGGAAAATAGCCGAAATCCCCGGCGCTCCAATGGATATCCTGCAAAATCCCCTCCGAGGAACGGGCGGCGCAAACGCCGAGATATGACTGGTATTTGTCGTTCCAGAGGCTGTCCAGCCGGCTCACGTCCACGCCGCCGCCGAAAATTTCCTTTTCCAGCTCATAACGAATCAGCACATGCACCGGGTAAGTCAGTTCGTCCGCCTCTGTTCGGATAAGGGAAGGTCTGGACACATTTACCATCTCCATAAAACGTTCCAAAGAAATGTTTCCAAGCTTATCCGGGAAACGCTTTTGCAACTTCGGGTAATTGCTCTCCCAGAAAGCCGGATTTCTGCCGATATGATTTTCCATCAGCCGGGACTGGCTTTCATGCATGGCGGAGCCGATTGCGTCCTTTAATGCAGTTCCGTCATATTTTTCCTCAACCTGCAGCGCGTACAGGGCATGTCCGTACTCATGGACCGTCGATAAAATGGCGGACATCAAGCTGTCTTTATGATAATGGGTGGTGATTCTGGCCTCCTTTGCAGAGAAAAACTCCGTAAAAGGATGCTCGGAAACGCCCATATAGCAGCAGTCTCTGTCAACCTGCATGTAATCCTTCAGCTCTTCCAGAAAGGCTTCCTGCTCCTTTATATCATAATCGGCAAACAGGACGGAATCGTCGATTTTCCTGCCTCTCTCCTGAATCTCACGGATGAGGGGAAGCAGCTTTTCCTTCACTTTTGAAAAAAAGCTGTCATACATTCCGGCGTCAGTTCCCATCTCATAGCGGTCAAGCAGATAGTCGTAATCAGAACAGCTTTTATCCAGAAAGTTAAGAACCTCCTTCTGGCTCTCTATCACCTTTTCCAGATATGGCGCAAACATGGAAAAATCATTTTTTGCCTTTGCCTGCTCCCAGATACTCTGGCTGTCCGCCAGAATCTGTTTTCTTCTGACATACACTTCCTTGGGAAGCTTTCTTACGTCCTCAATCAGGCGGAAGTAAAGCGCCAGCTCCTTTTTCAGCTCGCTTTCCTCCTCCGCTTTCTGATACATCTCCTCCAGACGCTTTAAATGCTCCGGCTTCATCTGCCAGGAAAAGGCTTCGCCCAGCAGAACGGAGAGCATTCTGTTCCTGTAGGGGACTCCCGCTTTCGGCGCTGCGGTCGCCAAATCAAAATACATGGTGCTGCCCGCCAGCTGATAGGCGGAGCAAATCTCTTTATATTCCTTAAAAAATTTCAAGTCGTCGCCGGTTATTGCATTCATTTTCGCTCTTTCCTCCATTTCAGGGCTTTCGAAAACCGTTTTCCCTATCATACCAGAGTCTTTCCTTAAATACTATCAGTTTTTTCAAAAGCCGCCTTATCTCCGCGCAGCAAAAGCATTGCCAGAATAAAAGCCGCCGCCCCTCCGCTGAGCTTCGCGCCCAGCATGGCTCCCAGAAGCTCCGGCTCCCGGCTTAGGGTAAAGCCCGCGTGAGCCGCCAGCATGCTTGCCGCGCTGACCAGAAAGGCTCCGTTTACCACCTTGCCCTTTTCGTCCATATCCTTATACATGGCAATTGCCGGAATCACGCTTACCATTCCCACCAAAAGCCCCGTCATTCCCGCCGGATTCATGCCCAGCTGCTTTCCCAGAAGCAAAAAGGGCTTTCTCAGAATCCTCTGTAAAAATTCCGCCGCCGGAAGGCTGCCCAGCATCACGATTCCGATGGACGATACGGTTTCCATTGCCTCCGAAAGGGGCGCAAGATTCTTCACCAGAGAAATGCCGCACATATATTCTACTACGCCAAGCACCAGTCCGACGGTAATCACCCACTGGATTCCTTTTGCAAAAGCGCAGAAGCCCCGAATCATTTTCTCCGGTATTTTCCACAGCCCCAGAAGGAGCAAAGCCGCCAGCGCAAATACCGGGAGGTTCTGCCGGATACATTCTATGGTGGAAAGCCCTGCAAGGATGCCTCCCGTCACAAGTCCCACCGGCATGGTAATAATTCCCAGCATGATTCCTCTGGCAAAAAATCCTCTGTCTCCTGCCTCAATCATTCCCATTCCCACGGGGATTGTAAAAACCACAGTACAGCCGAAAATCGCCGCTGCAACGATTCCGGCATAACTGCCAATCCAGGCATCTTCCGCCAGTTCCGCCGCCAGCTGATAGCCTCCCATGTCGATGGCAAGGAGGCTTCCAAACATCCCCGGGTCCGCGCCAATCATGCGGTAAAAAGGGATAACCGCCTTCCCCAGAACATCGGAAAGCACCGGCGCAAGGCATATCATGCCCGCCATGGACAGGGCGGTAGGCCCAAGGAACAGAAAGCCTTCCTCGAATTTGGCTCCGTATCCCCACTTGTTTCCCCGTATTCTGTCAATACCGCCGATTACCGCGCTGACCGCCATGATAATCATGAATATCTGATTCATAGGTACCTAAAATTCCATTCTTTGGACGATATCCGCCCAGGCTTCCTCGTCGATTTCCTCGTTTTTAAACAGCTTCCTTTTATCGTCGTCGGTAATTTTGCGAATCACCTTGCAGGGATTCCCCGCCGCTATGGTCCAGTCGGGAATGTCCTTTGTGACAACGCTTCCCGCGCCAATCACCACGTTATTTCCGATATGTACGCCCGGGCATACCACTGTATTGCCGCCAAGCCATACGTTGTCGCCGATGGTAACTTCCTTTCCGTATTCGTAAGCGGAATTTCGGCTGACGGGATGCACCGGATGTCCCGCCGTATAAATCGCCACATTGGGCGCCATCTGGCAGTTGTCTCCGATTTTGATTTTTGCCACGTCAATCAGGGTGCAGTTATAGTTTGCAAAAAAGTTTTTGCCCACTTCAATGTGCTTTCCGTAGTCGCAGTAAAAAGGCGGGTTGATAAAAGCGCCGTCGGATTTGCCGAGCAGCTCCTTTACCACGGCTGCTACGCCTTCAAAATCCGACCTGTCCATAAAATTCAGCTTCTGGAGCAGCTTCCTGCATACCAGCTGTTCCTCAAAAATCGTCCCGTCCGATATGTATGCCATCTGGGCATCGCGGCGTTCAATATTGTTCATCTTTCTCCTCCGTTTCCGTTCTGCTTTCACTGTTTTTATCTATGAGGATATTACCATCTTTGCAGGGAAAGTCAATCGTTATCTCCCAAAATTGTATAACAATCTTCCAAATTGGACGCCCTAACAAACACATACTTATCTTCCGCAGACCGCTCCCCACAATAAACAAATCCCAGCTCATGGAATTCACGGATATCCTCCGGGCTTTCAATTCCGTTTTCCGAAAGAAAGCGCACCATCTCGCCCCTTGCCATTTTGGCAAGAGTTCCCTTCTGCTTTACCTTTCCGTTTATCAGCTCCCCGAATTCAACGGTAATGAATTTATCCTCTGGCGTGATATACTTTTCAACACACTGTGAATATTCTCTGGACGCCAGATTGACAATCACCCTGTCTCTTTCCGTCAGACTTTTATACAGGCGGTTCCTCCAGAAATCATATAAATCCCGGCTTTTGCCCACAGACAGCTTCGCCTGCATCTCCAGACGGTAGGGCACGACTCCGTCAAAAGGCGCAAGAATTCCGTAAAAGCCGGAGAGAATCCGCAAATGCTCCTCTATGTAAGAAAGCGCTCCGGTTGTAAACACCCCCGGAGCCATGTGCTGATACTGCAATCCCTCGTACGCCGTTACCGCCGGCGTCAGCGCCCGCTCCAAATCCATCTCCTGAAAACGCCGATAATTCAGTTCCGTAAGGCGCTCGTTGCATTTCCAAAGCTCCCTTGCCTCCTGAAAGGACAGCGTCCTTATTTTCTCCATAAGGATTCGGGTATCGTCAATAAATTCCGGCAATCTCCGTACCTCGTAAGAATCCGTGTCAACGTTCATTTTCTTTGCCGGTGAAATAATTATCTTCATAAGCCTGACGTTCCCCTGCTTTCAGATACAATCCAGCATCTGCGCCGGATTCTCCGCCGCCTTTACCTTGTCGAAGGCTTTCACAATCATCCCTTCCTCGTCAATCAGGTAAGTGGTCCTCACCACGCCCATGCTCACCTTTCCGTAATTTTTCTTTTCCTTCCATACATCATAAGCCTGAATGCAGGAAAGCTCCGTGTCGGAAAGCAGGGTGAAAGGCAGTCCGTACTTTTCCTCAAATTTCTTGTGGGACGCCACGCTGTCCTTGCTGACGCCGAGCACTACTGCGCCCTTTTCCTGAAACTGTGGATACAGCTCCCCGAAATTGCACGCCTGCTTTGTGCACCCCGGCGTGTTGTCCTTCGGGTAAAAGTATAAAATCACCTTTTTGCCTCTGTAATCCTCAAGCGTATGGGTCTTCCCGTTCTGGTCGGGTAATGAAAATGATGGTGCTTTTGTTCCTGTTTGTAACATTTTGTGTTCCTCCTCTTATCATTCTGCTTCCTTCGGCTGGCACACCGGGCAATAATACACGCTTCCGCCCATATATGCCTCTTTCGTAATGCTTCCGCCGCAACGCGGACAGCCTGACTTATAAGTCATTTTCGACATTTTCGTCTGATATCCGCCCGGTCTGCCGAAGATATCCTTTTCCGTATCGCGCCCGCCCTTGTCCGTCATTTCCCGCAACACGGAGACAACGGAATCGCGAAGCATCTCCCACTCTTTTTCCGGCAGCGTTTCCACTTTCCTTTTTGGATGAATCTGCGCTGAAAATAAGATATCCTGCAAAACGCCGTTTCCGATTCCGGGAAAACGCTGCTCCGTTGCCAGAAATGCTTTTGCACTGAGCGTTTTTTTGCTTTCCGCCCTCCGCCCGGAAAAGTATTCCTGAAATTCCGGCGCAAAAGGTGAAACCGCCTGCCTGCTTTTTATATAGTATTCGTTGTCATAATCTCCCTTATGCAGATAAATTCCGCCGTACATAGCAACCGTGAACACCAGCGCCAGTCCGTCCGTAAACTCCATCAGAAGCTGGTAATTACGCGGCGCCTTTGAAACAGGTATCAGCAACATATTGACGCCGTCATTCACGCAAAGCCTGATGTCATCCTCAAAGGATATCTCCACAAATATCCCGAAGCCCTCCGCCCCTGTAACTTTCTTTCCGGCCAAAGCATTGTGATACGAGGCCGGCTCTCCGTTATACCAGCAGAATTTATGCTCCTTTGACGGCGGCTGGACGCAGCTTACCGTTTTCCCTGCGATGTGCTCCCGTATCTGAGCCGCTCTGGCTGACACTTCCGGTAATTCCAGCATTTTTATTCCTCCCTTGATGTTATTGGCTTGAATTATGCCAAATTGATATCCGTTGTCCTGCGGGGCGGATTCACCCGTCCACAATCACAGAATGACTGTGAATATAAAATTCCTCCTGACACGGAAGATATTCTTTTTTCATCGGCTCGAACTGCCTGTCAAATTCCTCCGCCGCTTCCCCGTCAAAACTGTAAGCGGGGCTTTCCTGATAAAACCGCTTTCTTCCGTCAAGAGCTCCCTCCTTCAGTTCTTTTACCAGCATGGCCGACGGATATACGCCGTCCTGCCTGCACACATTGTATTTCTTACAGCTTTTAAAGCCTCTCGCCACATAATTATCAGGATTTCCGTATATTACAATCACCTCGTATCCCATTTCCGCGGCTTTCGCAAAGCTGTGCTCCAGCATCATTCTGCCGATTCCCATTCGCTGATATGCCGGGTGGACGCTGATTGGGCCGAAAGTAAGAACCGGCATTTCTCTCCCGTCCTCATCCTTCAGCTTTGCCAGAGTATACATCACATTCCCCACTATGGTTCCGTCCGGCGTTTCCACCACGAAGTCAAGCCCGGGGATAAAGTCTTCGTGCCCCCGCAGGATATGCGCCAGATAATGCTCGTTACAGCCGGGTTCGTTTACATTCCAGAAGGCTTTTCTCGTCAGCTCCTCAACGATACGATAATCCTCTTTCCTTTCATTCCGAATCTTAACCGTCAGTTTCGTTTCATTATCATTCATTTTAAAATCCCCGCTTTCTTCTATATATTCAGTGTACTTGAAAACCGCCTGCAATACAAGAAATTAATATTCTAAAATTTCCTGTTTTCCTTTATAATAAAAATATTAAGAAGCCGGAGGATATCAGAATGGAATTACGGGTACTACAATATTTTCTTGCAGTCACAAGAGAACAGAGCATTTCCAGGGCGGCGCAGTCCCTGCATCTCTCCCAGCCCACCCTTTCCAGACAGCTGAAGGATTTGGAGGATGAGCTCGGTAAGCAGCTTTTTGTCCGTGGAAACCGCAGGGTCACTCTGACGGAGGAGGGCATGATTCTGCGCAGGCGCGCCGAGGAGGTGGTGGAGTTAATCGGCAAGACAAAGCGTGAAATCACGATTGTGGACGACGTTGTAGAAGGGGATATTTATATCGGCGCCGGGGAGACGGACGCGGTACGATACCTTGCGAAAGCCGCCAGAAAGCTGCAGCAGGATTATCCGAATATCCGTTACCATATTTCCAGCGGCGATACCCGCGACGTTCTGGAAAGCCTTGATAAGGGCCTGATTGATTTCGGGCTGGTTTTCGGCCGGGTGGACGCGGCCAAATATGAATACCTGCGCTTTCCCACCCCTGACAGCTACGGAATTTTAATGCGCAAAGACAGTCCCCTTGCGGAAAAAGAGGCCATTTCCCCCGAGGATTTGTGGGACAAGCCTCTTATGTTTAACCGAAATACCCGGGACGGGGATATTCTCACCACCTGGCTCAGGAAAAGCCGTTCCGAAATCCGGGTGAGCGCCACCTACAACCTGATTTTCAACGCTTCCCTCATGGTGGACGAGGGGATGGGCTATGCTTTTGCCCTTGATAAGCTGATTAACGTAACCGGAGACAGCAATCTCTGTTTCCGCCCCTTAAACCCGCCCCTTTTTGCCGATATGAGCCTTTTATGGAAAAAGTATCAGGTCTTCCCCAAAGCCGCGCAGAAGTTTCTCGAGAGGTTTCAGGAGATGACAGGCGGAAATCAGCCATAGACATTTGCTTGGGCGGCCTGCCGTTCTTCCTGTGTCAGCGCTTTTTGAAATCCATTTTTCCAGAGCGTCAGGGCAAGCGGTATTCCCACAGCCTCCGCAATAACAAACGCCGCCCAAATCAGGTTTAAATTTCCGGCCGTCCGCAGAAGCACGGCAAAAAGCAGCGGCAGAATTGCCTGTCTGGTCATGGTAATCATCATGCTCCCAAATCCCATGGACAGCCCCTGCAATGCCGCCGCCATCACCAGTCCCGGGATTCCGATAAACCAGACCAGCGCAAAAATACGAAGCGCCGGAATTCCGATTTCCAGCATATAATCCGATGCGTCGAAAATCTGAAGTACCGCCGCCGGAAACAGCTCAAGCGCTGCGAAAAAGACCAGATAAAGCAGCGCGCCGTATATCATCGCCCACTTTACCGCATCGGAAATCCGTTGTTTGTTACCCGCGCCGTAATTATAGGCAATGACGGGAATCAGTCCGTTATTGATTCCGTGAACCCCTACCGTGCTGACAGCGGAAATACGGGTACACACGCCGTATACCGCAACCGCCGTGGTGGAAAAGGCCAGCAAAATGGAATTCATCAGAATTCCCACAAAAGAGGTGAGCACCTGCACCAGCGTGGACGGGATTCCCACCTTCAAAATCATTTTCACACTCTCCCCGTCAGGCCGGAAGGTAAGGCCAAAGGGAATTTCCCTGTTCCAGCGCCTGTTGATGAAAATCCCCGCTATCATGCCGGCGCTCTGGCCAATCACCGTGGCGGCTGCCGCCCCCAGCGTTTCCATTCTGGGCAGCCCGAACCAGCCGAAGATAAACACAGGGTCCAGAATCAAATTGGTAATCGAAGCCGCAGAGAGGGTAAATAAAAACAGGCTGGAACGCCCGCTTGCAATGACAAAGCGGTCAAACACCCACTGTCCCATCTGCCCGAAAGAAAACAGCATACATACCGTCAGATATCTGACGCCGTATTCCGCAATCACTTCGTTTCCCCCTGACTGCCACTCAAAATAAGGTCTTACAAAAAGAAGGCACAGAATTACTATAATTCCCCAGGAGCATAACGCTATAAAAATAGCCGCATCCGCCGCCCGCCGTACCTCGTCCGGTTTCTTTCTGCCAAGGGCTCTGGAAATCACCGCATTCAGTCCCACCGCATTGCCAAGCCCCAGCGCCGATACCAGCATCTGGACGGGCGCAGCCAGCGAAAGCGCGGTGAGCGCGTCCTCCGAAACCCTTGAAATAAACATGGAATCCACAAAATTATACAGAGAATTGATAAACAGGCTGAGCATCAGCGGAATCCCCGTAGAAAGTATCAGCCTGCTCATTTTCTGCGTACCCATAATGTTTTCTTTTTCCGTCATTTGCTTTTCCTCTCCCGTTCATTGCAGTATACTTTAATGCTTCTATATGCTTAGTTTAACTGCAAAAAGAAAAGATATCAAATACCTATATGGAATACCATGCCATAGCTTTTATGTATGTTATTTCTTTTTCTCCAAGGACTTCTCCGAAGTTCTTTCATGGCTTTTTGAGGCGGCAGTCCTGGCATTCTTTGGCGGAGCAGATGGCAGCTTTGAGGGCTTTGGAGCAGTAGCCTGAAAGCTGGTGTCAATCAGTTCAAAGATTTTTTCCTCCTCCACCGTGCCGTCCAAAAGTACGGTAATCCAATGCTCCTTGTTCATGTGATAAGCCGGAAAGATGCCCGGCTCCCGGGTGAGTATGTCATGAAACATCCTGTCGTCAATTTTCAGGTTAATTGCGTCCACGTACCCTCCCCCCGAAAGCCCTAACTTATCTTTGCCGACTTCCATCACCAGCGCAAACCACTTCCTGTTGCCGCTGTGGCGGAATACGGCGTCCCTGTCGTCTTTCGCCCAAGGGTATTCCGGGGAGGTCTTATATTTCTTTTCGATATAGGAAAAAACTGACTTTCTCATTTGATGACTCCTTCTGCCTTGTAATTCTGCTTTTACTGCCGGAACTTTTGAACCAGCCGAAACACCTGCCCGGCAGCCATCTCCATATTTTTTTCCGCTTTTTGTATATCCATGGCATCCTCTAAAGATACCACATTATGTAGAATGGAAAAATAGGCATCTATTCCCTTTTCGTTGCATATCATTGCATTTTCTCCAATGCTTCCGGCAAAAGCAATCACCGGTTTTCCATATCTTTTGGCAAGCTCCGCCACGCCAACCGGCGCCTTTCCCATCGCTGTCTGTCCGTCCAGACAGCCTTCCCCCGTCACCACAATATCTGCCTTCCTGATTTTTTCCAAAAGGCCGGTCTCCCGTATTACAATTTCAATTCCCGGCTCTAAAGCGGCGTTCAAAAAGGTATGAAAAGCAAATCCCAGGCCTCCGGCTGCCCCTGCCCCCGGATAAAGAGGGTCTGCCGCAGCCACAGTTTCCTTTGCCAGCTTTGCATAAGATGCAAGCCATCCGTCCATCTGCCGAACCATCGCTTCATCAGCGCCCTTTTGCGGTCCGAAAACCGCGCTGCTTCCATTTGGCCCGCAAAGCGGGTTTTCCACATCGCAGGCTATATGAAATTCACATTCCTCCAGCTCCGGCAGAATATTTTCGCTCGAAATCAATGTAAGTTTTTCAAGCCCCTTCGCCCCAAAGGACGCTGCCTTCCCGTCAGCATCATAAAAGCCAAAACCTAACGCCTGCAGCATCCCGATGCCTCCGTCATTAGTGGCGCTTCCTCCAAGTCCGATAAGAAATTTCCTGCATCCCTGTCCGACTGCATCTTTAATGATTTCACCTATTCCGAAAGTAGTGGTATGCAGGGGATTCCGCAGTCCTTGCGGTACAAGACAGAGCCCTGCCGCCTCCGCCGTCTCTATCACAGCAGCGCCGTTATCCAGTATTCCGTATTTACACCTTCTCCGGTTCCCCAAAGGGTCTGCTGCCTCCACTGTTTGGAAACAGCCGCCCATACCGTTTACAAGAGCCTCCGTCGTACCTTCTCCGCCGTCTGCCAAAGGACATATCTCAATATCTGCCCCGGGATAAACCTTCCTTATTCCCTTTTCCGCCGCCCTGCCTGCTTCCACAGACGACAGGCTTCCTTTGAAGGAATCTATTGCTATTACGATATTCATTGAAAATGCCTCTTTATTTCTGCTGATTCTTCCCCGATAACGACCAGTTCCTGACTGCTTATCTGATTTACCATAAAGACAGCCCATCCGTTTTCATAACTTACCGGCACAGCCTCTCCTCTGCATTTTAACACGGCGGACGTTCCATGGCAATTCTCTGTTCTGACCCGTACCCGGAAAGGTCCCACCTCATATTCTTCTTCCAGAAGTCCCGGAAACTGGTTTGCCCCCGAAAGATTAATCATATGCAGTATCAGACGCTCCTTTTGCCGATACAGGCGGCAGTCCAGATATCCTTTTCCCTCTACCTCCAGGACTTCTCTGCCCTGCAGCGCATAGTGAACTGCCTGTGCAAGCAAATCTCCGTGGTCGCCCATATTATACTGACAGTATCTGCGGTCAATGTCTCCCAAAAAGCAGACAACTCTGCCGCCGTAACCTGTATCTCCGGCAAGTATCACCGGAACGCCGCTGTCTCTTTTGTCCGGCTCCATAAAGCTGATTTCAGGCGGATATATCGGAAATGCCGGAATAAGTGTTGCTACTATTGTAAGCCTTTCAGATTCCGCCTCATAAATCTCTCCGCCAAAGGGCAGAATATCCGTATTCTCAAATCCCTGTAAAATCGGGTGTTCCGGGTTGTGCAGGCGCAGATAATTATGTAAGGCAAACTGTTCCCAGTCCTTCGTGGCTGCTTCCTGACGCTCCGTGATAATCTCCGTCGTTTTGCGGCGGATTCCGAACATCTCGTCCAGCGGAAAGCGCTTTCTCGGCTCTCCCCATTCATCAAGCATGCCCGACGCACCGGTATATACCACACTTCCGCCCTGCTTTACAAATGCCTTTACATCCTCTATCTGCCCATCCGTCATTACTGCCAAATCCGGCAAAATCAGTACGGATAACTCCTGCGCATGTCGGGAAATCTGTGCGGCATGAACGGGAACCGCCGGAATCCTGGCCCGTGTCAAAGCGCGGGTAAAGCCCCGCCATGGCTGGGCGCATAACACATGACGATTGTCCTTTCCATAAAAATTGACGTTTTCCTGACTCCAGACCAGTCCCACACCCGATATCGGCACTCTGTCATATAAATATTTTTCCTGCTCCTTATGCCATCTCATAATCTCCCGGCAATTCTCATACTGCCTGCGGTCCTCCTGCTTTCCGCCCACATAATGCACCCACGGAGAAATTCCTCCTGCAATTCCCTCCTGAATCCATTTCTGAGTCTCCAACTTCGGATTGCTTGCCCGCCGAAAGGTCTGTACTCCCCGGACATAATTTGCCATACTCTCAGGAATAACAGTATCCCATCCTGAAATTGCATGTAAGAGCATTCCGTTAAGGCTGTTTTGTTCCAGACCATTCATGGTATCCCGCGACTGGTGGTCTGTCATGATAATTTTTGAACGCTCCCCTATCTCACGGATATCATAAAGCGCACAGTGGGAATCAATGGGATTGGCATTGACCATTCCCAGCCACAGGCAGTCTTCACCGCCATACTTTTCGGTAATATTGTTAAACAAATCCCAGTTATCCGTCCGGCTTTTGAAACTCCATTTTATCCATACCTTATAGGTCTTATCGTTCCAGTCCGGCGCTTCTGGCAAATCCAGACCGGTATCCTCTTTAAACTTCTTTCGGCAGTTTTCACAATAACAAATCTGTCCTGCTCCCGGCCCCTGCCAGGAATTATCGGTTATACCGTCCGGGTGATATTTTTCAATAATTTCTTCTAATACCATAGGGACATATTCCTTATAGTAAGCACTGTTGATACAGGTAAGATACCTCTCGCCGGCCTCATAATATCTCCCCTCCTTATCTACGGCAAACCATTCGGGGTGCGCTTTCACAAATTCCCCGGTGGCACGGTTTATGTCCATACGGGCAAGCACGCGGATTCCACGCTCTCTTGCCGCCTCTGTAAACACCTTTACCAAATCTCCGTCCTGCAAATATTTCGAGCGGTATTGAAGCGGATACTTACTTGGGTAATAAGCCACGATTCCTCCCGCGTTCACGATAATTCCCTGTATCTGGTTCTCCTCCCAGTATTTCTTCCAGAATTCAATGTCGCAATCCTTTGCGTCAATTTCCGTTAAATTTGTCTGGCACCACCGCCAGGTTGTTTTATACCATTTATGCTCCGACACTTTTTCTCTCCTTTCATTACGTTTTCCACCGGCTGCTCACAGAAAAATATCAGCCTGCTCTTAAATATTATCTACGGCACAGCCTGTGGGTTAAGAAATAATTCCCATGACCCGGAATTACAATATCTGCCTGTTCCTTTAAATAATCAATTGTGCGTGCGGAAGCTTCAAAATCCACACTGTTGTAATAGCCTCTCCTGTCTTTAAAGAAATCCCGTGTCATCACACTATCCCCGGCAGCTACCACCATTCCGTCCTCACTCTCGAACAGAAGACCGGCCAGCCCCATTGTATGGCCCGGAAGACCAATAACCTTCACTCCCTCTGTTATCTGCTTTCCCGCCGGAAAAATCCGTTCTGCATATCGGGGAAGGCTGCGGCGCACTTCCTCCACATCTCCGGGCGCAGCCAGCCAGCATGCCCCCTGTAAATCCGGCAGCCCTACATAATGGTCTCCATGATGATGGGTGATAAACACAAAATCAATGTCCTCAGGCTTAAGGCCGCATCGCTCGTCCAGCACCTGCACAAGTTCCTGTCCTGCAACTGGCGGGTCAACTAAAATATGTTCTCCTGCTTCCGTCGTAATCAGCGTGGAGGTGCAGAGCGCGCGGCGATAGGATTTGGTATCCTCCTCGCCCCAATATCTGTTCCGGCTGAAACACCCCAGTGTCAGCACTGTCCATCGATTCATAACATTCCCCTCCTGCTTTGTTTTCTCATAATCTCTGCTGATGTCCTTAAATATACCTCTCGTGCAATTGTGTCAAATCAATTCTTCCGCTTAAATCATTGCATACCGCCACATTTTTCTCCACAATATCAACATCCCGCATTCCCAGAAGGGAAACATGAATCAGCGGATTGGAAAGAGCAAACTGAACCAGAGCACCGTTGTAATCAAAGGTGTTCCCGGGATTAACCATGTGAAGCCATTTCTGGAATATCCCTGAGGTTACCGTCCTCATATTGACAATTCCAAGCCCCTCCTTTTCGGCGTCATATAAACTGCCACAGTGAAAAAAGGGGTCGTAGGGATGCTGGAAAAGCAGATTATATTCTATCTGCATCACGTCAAATTCCCTGCATCGAATCAGCTCATACATCACCTCGTTCTGGCATTCCACACTGAATCCCAAATGCTTTACCAGCCCTTCCTCCCTGGCCTTGCAAAGCACGTCTAATATCCCGTTTGTCCGAAAGATTTCCCGTCCGGTTTCCGGACTGAAATAAGAACCGTGAATCTGTATCAAATCTATGGAATCTCTCTTTAAATTTTTAAGACTTTTCTCCAGAGAAGCCCTTACTTTCAAAGGCTCTGCAGGGCTTGCCTTGGTAGCCAGGAAAATCTCCTCCTGCAAAATGCCCGAAAGCGCTTCCCCGAAAATTTCCTCGCTGGCTCCGTCTCCGTATCCGGCCGCCGTATCAAAATAATTGATACCAAGCTCATAAGCCCGATGGATAGCCGCAATCACACTTTCACGGTCCTTTTTTTGCTGCGGGTCAAATTTCCCCGTATAGTTTTTCAGCCCTGCCGTTGCCCCGCCAAAACCGATTCTGCTGACCTTCCGTCCCGTTTTTCCCAATATTGAATATATCATTTCAGTTTTCTCCTTTCACATTTTACAGTTATCCTTTTACCGCGCCTACAACCATACCGCTGATAATCTTATCCTGCAGGAAAAAGTACACCAGCATTACCGGTACCACGGCAAACACCGCAGCAGCGGAAAGCATTCCGTAATCAATGGCATATTCCGTCTTTGAGTTTGCCAGCGCGATGGTGAGCGTCTTGAATTTTCGATTGCTCAGCAGCACGTTTGAATACGCATACTCATTCCAGATAGATACAAAGGATAAAATCAATACCGTTAAAAAGCCGTTCCGGCTCATGGGCAATACAATTTTCGTTAAAAGCTGGAAAGAGCTGCATCCGTCAACGATTCCTGATTCCAGCACAGCCGACGGCAGGGACTGCATAAACCCCACAATTAAAAATATGGACAGCGGCAATTCAAAGGTTGCATAACAAAAGACAATCGGAAACTGCCTGTTCAGGAAACCAAAGGTTTTAAAGTTATGGTAAGTGGAAATCAAAATAGATAATCTCGGAATAACCACTCCCATGGCAAATGTCAGATAAAATGCTTTCGCAAACCTAAACCGGTAAACTGACAGCACATAGGCTGCAAGTAAAGTGCAGGCAATCAGTAAAATCAGCGCAACAGCCGTCAGCATGATTGAATTTTTAAACGCCCTTGGGATATCCTGCATAAAAACTTTTTTATAGTTTTCCAGATTCATAATATTTTCCGGCCAAAGCACCATTTTTGAAAAAATCTGGTCGTTTTTCCTGAACGAATTCACAAGCGTCCAATAGAACGGAAAAATTGTAATCACAGCGTAAATTATCATCAGTCCGTATTTCACACCGCTTACCATTCTGCGTTTAACAACTGGATTCATAAATTCACCTCTTTCCTTCTACTCGTCCACAGACTTTCGTCCCGCAATCCCCTTAAAGACTACCGTAAATAAAAAGCCCAGCGCAAAGATAAAAACCGCAACCGCGGAGCCGTATCCGTACCGCATCCCCACAAAGGTTTTGTCGTACATAAACGTTGCCGGAACATGGGTGGAGCTTCCCGGTCCTCCGCCGGTCAGCATGTAGACATAATCGAAATTTTTAAGCGCTCCCGATACCGACAAAACGATACAAATCTGAATAATCGGCCACAGAAGCGGCAGGGTGATGGAGCGGAACCTCTGGAAAGCATTTGCTCCGTCGATTTTAGCCGCATCATAATATTCCTCGCTGATTCCCTGAAGGCCGGAGAGCAAAACAACAATATACATGCCAAGCCCCTGCCAGATGGGAACCGCAATTGTGGCATAGAAAGCTGTAGCCTCTTCTCCCAGCCAGATATGTACCAGACCATCCAGCCCTGCGGCGCGAAGCAGATTATTGATTAAACCGATATCATTATCATACATAACGGTAAACATCACACAGATTGCCGCCGACGAAATGATATAAGGCAAAAAGTAAACCGCCCGGAAGAAACCGTTTCCTTTCTTTTCTCCCCGGAGCAGCGCCGAAAACAAAAGTCCCAGAGCAATCTGCACTACTACCTGAATCAGCGCGTATTTCAGCACTCTGCCAACACTGGCAATAAATACCTCATCCTGAAACATCTCCACATAATTGGCAATTCCTTCAAAGGTCATCTCCCCGATACTGTCCCAGTCCTGCAGGCTGAAATAAAAGGTCTGTACAAAAGGAACAATAAAAAATATCAGAAACAGAACGAATGCCGGAAGCAGGTACAGGTAATACAATGGCCTCATTTTTAAATTTCCCATAAGCTGTCACCCCTTTGATAAAAAAATGACAGAGGCGGTACAAACCGGAACCTTATCCCCAGGCAGCGCGCCTCTGTCAAATCTCAGAATCTATTCATTTTCAGTTTCCGTTGTAAAAAATCTCATCCAGCTTTACAGCAAACTCTTCTCCGGTATATTTTCCTGCCCAGAAATCCGTATAAACGCTGTAGAACGCCTCTTTGTTTTCAGGGTTTGCACGTCCAAGGGGCCATTTTACCATTTCAGATTTATCGGCAATCACCTTGGCATCGCTGATGATTTTTCCAATCCGCTCAGCATCCAGCTCATAATTTTGAAGGGGCAGCAGGTTGAGCGCCTGATAGAAAAATCCGTCAATAAATTCGTCGCTGTAGAGAATCTTAAATAAATCATAGATAATCTGCTTCTTCACCGGGTCTGCCCAAGCCTTGCTGCTGACATAATACATACCGGTTACGTCCTTATCCACAATCGGCTCGTTATAGGGTGCGCCGGGAATTTCAGGGAATACCATCGTCACGCACTTTTCCTGAATGCCTTTATCGATATTTTCAATTCCGTATGTTCCGTTTACCCAGTAAGCGGCTTTTCCGTTATTAAAGTACTTGGAAGTAGCCTGCGTATCGTCCAGCGTCATGGCGTCGCCGGCCGCGTTTCCCGCACACAAATCATACAGCTTATTACATGCTTCAATTCCTTCCGGCGTGTTGAAATGCACGTTTCCTGCAAATGCTTCCAGTACGTCTTCGTTTCGCCAGCCGGTCTCCCCGTTCTTGCCCAGATACCGGTCAAGCACATATCCCAAAGGGCGCTCCCACCCGGAGGCAAAAGCCTTTGTTGATATCCCCCATGGTATATATCCATGCTCTTTAATCACACTCATACTGTCAATCCACTCATCCCATGTGGTCGGCACTTCCAGACCGCAGTCTGCAAGGACTTCCGTGTTGGCAAGCATAACGATAAACGCATAGTTTTCCGGCATTCCATAGAAAGTTCCCTTATAAGAACAGGTGCTGATTGCCGAGTCCTCAAATTTGCCTTTAAAATATTCGTCCTCCAGAAGCTCACTCAAATCCGCCAATGCTCCGGCTTCAATAAATTTGTCCGTTCCATAGCTTGCTTCCGGCCGCCAGAAGGAAAATATATCACAGGTATTATCTGAGGAAACATCCATTGATATTTTCGAAGCATACTTTCCCGGTTCCGCATTTTCAATTTCCACGGTTACATTCGGATACATTTCTTCCAGCTGCTCAATTGCCCCCAGCAGTAACTGTTCCTTTGTACTGCCGGCCATAGACTGCCATGCAAACCGGATAGTCGTTTCCACATCCCTGTCAATTTCCTGACCTTCCTCCTGACCGGACGCGTCTTCCGTGTCCTCCTGCACTTCAGCTTCTTTGTTATCTCCGGTATCCTTTGAAGAAGCTGTGTTTTCTTTCTGGCCGCATCCGGCAAGCAATCCCGCACTCAGAATCCCCGCCATCAGTAAGCTGACTATTCTTTTTTTCATCTTTCCTCTCCTTTCATCAGCCGTTTTAGATTTCCTTGATGGTTTAATCATAATGCTTATTTTCTAAAAGAAACAGAGAATCTCTTTGTGTGAAATGGCGTTTTTCTTTGTTTATTCTCTTTTATCCGGTTCTCCTTTCAGGCAAAGCGTTGCTTTTGTTCCATATTCCGGCACAGATTCATAGCACAATGTACATCTTCCCGTATAATACATTTGAATTCTCTCATAAACATTGCGCATACCGAATCCGTTCTTTTCTTCCGAATGATAATTCCCGCTGTTAAGCTGCACAAGAATCTTTGGTGGTATCCCTTTTCCATTATCCATGATTTCAAAAGCAAGACCGCCGTCCGGCGTTTTACCGGCCGTTACGGATACCACTCCGCTCCCGTCTTCCATTCCACGGATTCCGTGAACAACCGCGTTTTCCACAATCGGCTGCAGAACCATTTTCAGTATCGGGCATTCTTCTATGCCTTCCTCTATATGGATATAATAATGGAAGCTGTAATTGCTGCGTATCCTTTCGATATCCAGATAACTTTTAATATGCTCCAGCTCTGTCTTTACCGGCAGAACAAGCTCCCCTTTACTTAGACTGATTCTGTAGAATGTCCCCATACTTTCTGCAATTTTACAGATATCTTCGTTTCTCCCCAGCATGGCTATTCCGCAGATGGATTCTATAGTATTGTAGAGAAAATGGGGTTTTATCTGCGACATCAAAAGCTCCAGTTCCAGTCTCCGTTTGTGGCGTTCAGCCTCTCTGTTATATGCGATGCTGGCTTCTATCTTTTTAAGCAGCCTGTCGAAGCTTACTGCAAGAACCCCCACTTCATCCTGCCGTTCCTTGATTTTGTCAATCTCCTCCTGCTCCCTTAGCTGTAAGCCGGCTTCCGAATCCACACTGTCAACCAAGCTGGTTAAATCTACTATGGGTATCAGCATCCGCCGTAAGACGCGAAAAGCAATGGACACGATAAACACCGATATCAACAAAAAAATACCAATCAGATACAGCAGAAATTCCCTGTTCATCTTATTGACATCCTTTGTGGTTTTGATTAGATAAAAGGTTCCTGCTCCGGTTTCTGATTTTCGAAGGTGTGCGGAATACTGTCCGCTGTCAGAACGAAATTTTTCGCCTTCACGCCTTATTTCATCAAAATCAACCTCCTGCATCTGTCCCATCTGCCAGATACAGTTTCCGCCCTCCTCTACCAGAAAAACCTCAAGCCCCTGATTCAGATAGGACGTCTGATTAAAAAACAAAAGCCGGGCCGGTATCTGTACTTCCAGTATTCCCATAACTTCCACCGTCTGAAAATTGTAAATATAGGAAAAAACACTCACCATCTCCTGATTTCCCATGTAGCTCCGCATCCAGTACTGACGCCCTTTATGTGCGTCCAGTATTTCGCAGATGCCTTCGGGCAGTACGTCCTGTGACAGTTCAACAGGCGAGCTGCCGGCCCGATAAAGCAATTCTCCGTTCAGCCGGTAAAGCTTAATAATCTTGAACATAGTATTTGCAGACTGTAAGACATCCATATATTCACTGAATCGCTTTGCGTTCTCCACCCGGTCTATGGATTTATCGCTTTGATAATAATGGCGTACCTCCTGATTTAAGCTGATATTTCTAATCAAATCATCTATCTGCTGATGCATCAGCCCAAGGGTATTGTCCATTAAATCAAAAACGTACTCTACCGTCTGTGCGGTTTCTCTGTCAATGTTCCTTACATTTCGGAAATACACTGTGTAAACAAACATAATCCCAATGATTGCCACCAATATGACAATCATAAGATTCGTTCTTCTGATAATAGAATTCCGTTTATTTTTTATACTTATTTTGAATTTTTCGAATATTTGAGATGGAAACTCCGTAATACTTCTTAAAACATTTTCCGAAATAAGCCGCATCCTTATAGCCCACCTCCTCCGCTATTTCTTCCAGGCTCTTTTCCGAATTTACTGCAATATCATAAGCATGATTCATTCGAAGAGCATAGATATATTCCCGAAGTCCCTGTTCCGTTTCTTTCTTAAATACATGGCTTAAATATGATGTGTTCAGAAAAAGTTTTTTACTGACATAATCCACGTTGAGCTCCTCATTGCCGATATTTTCCTCCACAAACTGTTTTATCTTTCTGATTAACCCGTGCTTGCTCTCCTGTTCGGGCGCAAGCTGCTGATTATTTTTGAGCGTCTTCGCATCTACCAGCGGAATCAGCCTGCAGATATCGTCAGTCAACTGCTGAAACGCCATTTTTTCTTTCTTTTCTTCCCTCGTTCGGGCGCTGACCCTGCGAATAACATTAATCAATTCTGCGGCCATAACAGGCTTTAATATATAATCCGTAACCCCATAGGAAATTGCCTTTTTAGCAAACTCAAACGTATCATAGCCGGTAATAATAATAATTTTTGCCTTTTCCCCCTCCTGCTTTAACCGCTCTATCACTTCGAATCCGTTAATATCCGGAAGATTAATATCCAATAAGATTAAATCTGGGTGCTGCTTTCTAATTTTATCAATTGCCTGTTTTCCACTGGCTGCTTCGTCCACGATTTCACACCCCTCTGTCTTCCAGTCAATCACTCTTTTTAAGGTTTCGCGGATATAAAATTCATCTTCCACTAACACAATTTTCAGCAAAAGCATCTCCTCCCCTCTCAAACTTCTGACTGATATTTTATCCAGAAATAACCGATATCATTTTAGCATAGGACACTGTTAAAAAATACCCGGACCGAAAGCAGGCGGCGCCAGACTTTTGTTTCCGGCGCCGCCTTTCCTTACAATAAACTGGCTTGCAAAGCGCAACAGCGTTTGTTACGGTAAGCTGGCTCGCAGCTTTGTTATCTGCAGCTTATAATTTATACTCTGTCATGCACTTTGTTATTTCACATTTATTGGATGCCCTGCCATCCATGCGGAAATATTGTCACATACAATCCCTACACGCAGCGCCAGGGATTCTTCTGTATAAAATGCCACATGGGGGGTCAAAATCACATTTTTTGCATGCAACAGAGGATGGTCTGCGGGTATCGGAGGCTCCATCTCGTAGACGTCAATGCCGGCCTTGGCAATTCTTCCTTCATTCAGCGCCTCTGCCAATGCCTCACTGTCCACCAGCGGTCCCCTTGCACAGTTAATCAGAATCGCCGTCTTTTTCATAAGGGCAATCCGTTCCCTGCTGGCAAGTTTCCTCGTAGACTCAAGAAGCGGCGCATGCATTGTCACAATATCGCTTTTTGCGAACAGCTCGTCAAGTTCTGCATAAGTAACGCCAAGCTCCATTGCCTCCGGGCTTTTTGCCACATCATATCCTAACAGATTACAGCCAAAGGCCTTCACCAGTTCGGCTACCCGCCTTCCGATTGCTCCTGTTCCCACAATTCCCACGTTCTTTCCCTTTAATGTATTGTGTGAAAATCCCTGTAATCTGCCTCCTTCCCTCACAATTCCATCGTAGGGGACAACATTTCTCAGGCAGGCCAGCATCATAGTAAGCGTCATCTCCGCCGTTGCGTCGGTGGCATATCCCTGGGCATTGCATACGACCACACCTCTTTTACGGCAGGTCTCCATATCCACATGGTCAACGCCCGTAAATCCTACGGAAATCATCTTAAGATTGCGCGCTGCATCAATTACATCCGCGCTTAAAGGAGAGTTCGCAATAATAAGCACGTCGGCCTCCCTTGCCAGTTCCTTTTTTTCCTCCTCACTTCCGACCGGCTTCCCGCAATACACAAATTCATGCCCTGCGTCCAGAAACGGTTTGGCCATCTTCATTACCTTTTCTTCGCTTACCCCGAGCGGCTCAAGCATTACAATTTTCATTTTCATTCCTCGCTTTCTTTTATATTACCTTTTGAGTTAATTTCATTATTTGAAATTAAATTTTAATTTTTAAAATATAGCTATATGCTAACACATGTACCTAAAAAAGTCAACCATCTCGCAGCAAAGCTGTAGGATTGTTGACCTCCAGGGAATGTATTATTTATGTTGGAAGCGTTATAAAGTGATAGATTTATACTTTTATTTATGTTAATATAATTGCGTCTAATATCCGTTGTTTCAGCAAAGAAGTTTGCAATATGCAAGAATGGGGAATATATGAAGAATACTGACACAGCCTCCAAAACCTCCGGAAATCAGTCCGCAGAAAAGGCGCTGCACATTTTAGAATATCTTGCGGAACAAAAAGAAGCCGCACGTCTGATGGACATTGCACAGGCAATGAATATGAATAACAGTACCACTTTACGTTTTCTCACCACCTTATTATCGGCAGGCTACGTAGACCAGGAAAAAGATACCTCCCGATATTACCTTACTTATAAGCTTGCCGCCCTGGGACAGAAAGTAAATGAAAACAAACAGCTTCCCCGGATTATTTCCCCCTATCTGAAAGAGATATCGGAAACCCTGCAGGAATCTGTCTGTCTCGCCATAGAACAAAATTCTCAGGTGGTTTATATTGATGTATGTGAAGGTCCGAAGCAGATTGTAAAGGCCATGCAGCGAATCGGCAATATCGCCCCCCTTCACTGCACCGGAATCGGCAAACTGTTTCTTCTGAATTACTCTGAATCGGAGCTTGATAATTTCATTGTAAGCCATGGTCTTGATAAATATACTATACATACTCTTACTACCAGAGAGGCTCTATGCCATGAGCTGATTAAGACTCGCCGGAGAGGCTACGCTACTGACAACGAAGAATGTGAAATCGGCGCACGCTGTATTGCTTTTCCCATATACGATTACTCTGAAAAAATCATTGCAGGAATCAGCGTCACCGGTCCTTCCGTACGAATTACTGACGCTTTTGCCGATAAATGGGCTCCTTACATGCAACAAATGACCCGGCAGATATCAGCCCGGTTTGGATTTTCGGTTTAATCCCCGGCGGCGCTTTCGGTACTGCCTGTCTGTTGCTTTGCCGGCGGCAGCAAAACGCAGAATCTTAATTCTGAATTATCCCTGCGTCACAGGCCGCCTTCTCTGTCCCTGCAAATATTTTCGCTGCCGCGTCAATCACCTCGCATAGACGGAACTCATCGTAATCTTCTTCCGCCATGGACCAGCCCCTGTGCACAAACTGATTGCGTATTTTTCTGACCCTGTTTAAATATGCCAGCTCGTTTTCCAGTGTTTTTTCCAAATCGCACTTACAGCACTGTCCGATTTTTCTCAAATAAAATGCAATTTCACTGACGCCCTTCTCCTTTTTCCCAAGGGCAATCGACCGTTTCTCGCAGAACCATTTTGCAATTTCATTCAGGGAAGATTCCAGATAAGAAAGTATCAACAGCAATAACGTACATTTATTGACATCTCGTGAAAGCCTCTCCCACGTAAGTACCGGAGAGAACATATAGGCAGGATTGAACAAATCTTTCAATTCCTCTTTCGTATACTCTCTTTGCGGCCGACCGCCTTTTATCAGTTCAAAAGAAACCTCCGAATCGCTAATCAGCGTCTTTATATTATCTTCCAGATGGCTCAATATAAAAAAGCAGTAATCATTGATTTCCTCCAGCTCCTGCTCATACTTCACAAAAGGAAATACGGAACTGATACTGCAAAACAACGAGTACGGCAAATCCTCATTCACATAAAATTCCTGGCTTTGAACCAGTCCCTCCTGGTCAAAATATACTTTCATAGTCTTTTCCTTAATTTTGTTCCAATACACAGCCGCCAAGCTTTTCTGCCCATTCAGACTCTTTAAAGCCTGCAAGAACCGTCTCGCCGTCAATGATAATGGGACGCTTCACAAGCATACCGTTCCCGGCAAGAAGCTTTATCTGCTCCTCCTCACTCATGGCGGGAAGCCTGTCCTTTAACTGCATTTCCTTATATAAAAGACCGCTGGTATTGAAAAATTTCTTCAGCGGCAAACCGCTTTTTTTATACCATTCCTTTAATTCGTCACAGATGGGATTCTTTTCAACAATGTGACGTTCCGTATAGGCAATCTTATTTGCGTCAAGCCATTTTTTTGCCTTCCGGCAGGTTGAACATTTAGGGTATTGCAAAAACAGCATGGATAAATCCTCCTTGTCATTTTTAAATTTTTTTCTTGTGGCACTGATTTACAAGCGCCATGTAGGCGTCCATTTCGGAATCCTTAAAACAGCAGAAATACACATTCATTACCGTGTCGGGATGCTCGTCAAGCCACTCCACCGCTGTAAGCAGGGATACCTTTGCCGCTTCGTTTAACGGATAGCCGTACACTCCCGTGGATATTCCGGGAAATGCAATGCTGCCGCACCCGTTTGCCAGCGCCAAATCCAGAGAATTCCTGTAACAGGAGGCAAGCATATCCGCATCGCTTTTCCTCCCGCTGTAAATAGGACCCACCGTATGGATAATGTAATCCGCATAATCTATATCGTGCGCCCCGGTTATTTTTGCTTCCCCGGTACGGCATCCACGAAGGGCTCTGCATTCCTTAAGCAGCCCCGGCCCGGCGGCACGGTGAATTGCGCCGTCCACACCTCCGCCGCCAAGAAGGCTCTCGTTTGCCGCATTGACAATCGCATTTACATGCATCTCCACAACGCTGCCCTTCACAAAGGTAATATGAGACTTTGGCTGATATTCCAGAAGCTTTCGGATAATGCTTTTCTCCAAAACAAGCTTCTGTCCCCAGGGATTGATAATATAACCGCTGCACATCGGACTGCTGCCGGCCGCTTCGAATAAGGCTTTCAGCGATTGGCTGACAACCGGTGACGATTTGCCCTTTTCCATCTCCTCCTTACTTGTAAAAAGAGGGATAAAGTAATGTCCGTCTTTATCCGGCATGTCGGTTAGAGCCAGGACCTGCATGTCATTATTCAGACCCTTTGCCACTTCATTAAACACCGGTTCCGGCGCCGCATCATCGCCGCCATAGTACCAGTTGAAAATCGCGCGTTCCAGTTCTAAGGTGTATCGGGGGGTGGTCATTTTGGTGTCTCCTCCTAAAATTATCCTAAATAAAGCACTATCACATCATAAATATTGCAAAACTCAACCCTCATCATCTCTTTTCCTATCATACTCTGCAGACTCGTCAGCTGCTATCGTTGTACTCTTTATCGGCACATATTGATGCGTCCTGGAAGATATAGGAATCACATAACCGGATGCGGAGGTATCAGAATATTCTTCAAAGTTTTCTACCTGTTCCATAACCTTTTTGAATACTTCAGGACTGTACTGCGGCGGATAACCATTCTTAACCAGGCATATCTTGATATCAAGCTTAAGCTGATTACGGACATTCTTATTATTAAGCCAATCGGCAAAGGATGATTTTGTATCAATTATTTCCTTTACCTTTTTAGCCAGAGATTTGCACTTGTCATTAATAACAATGCCGTCTGCTTCCTTATCTGTTCCATATTCAAAGTTGTACTGGTCGCGCAGGGCTATAAGAATATCGTAGAAAGCTTTTTCTTCAAAAGTCAAGCCAATCTTACGGAAGCTTTCTCTGCTTTCGTTCATCTTACGTAAAATAGTCAGCGCCTGCTCAGTTGCAATCTTAATAATATCCTCAGATGCATGCTCCTGCGCTTCTCCGGCTTCTTCCGCGTCAAGATGCCTGCGTCTTTCGTGATATTGTGCAATGGTCTTTTCCAGCATTTCCCGAAAAGTCCTTGCCGCCAGCTGATTGACTTTTCCGTACTCCTTTATCTGCTTACGAAGCATTTTTACAAGAAGTTCAAGCCTGGTTGCGGGCATTTCGACATCAGATAATTTTTCAAAATATTCCGGGGAAAAGATGTCTTCTTCCTCGCCGCTTTCAAGAACACTTTCTACCCGATTGTATTTAAGAGCCTCCTCAACCATCCTGGCAACTGCCCGGTTCATCGTATCGGTATCCACTTCGCCTGTTCCGCTCATCTTGCGGACAAAGCCTGCTATAGCCATAAAGCACTGTGCAAGTGCGGTTTCTTCTTCACCAAGATACCCGGAAGGCTGACAAATATCAAAAGCAATTCTCATTCTCTTTACTGTCTGTAAGAAGTATGTCTTAAATGAGACCTTTTGAGTACCTTTGTTCCCTTCCGTCCGCAATTCCTGTGTTGACACAAATACGTATTCCGCGGCTTTTGCAAGCAGTCTGTAACGCTCTATAGGGTCACAATCCTGAATAAGAAAAGGCGCTAAATCATAACCTGCAAACAGGGATTTTAAAATTGCCAGTTCTTCCCGAAATACAGAGGTTGCCTGCTCAACATCATCAGTTGTGGGTGCGACAGAAGCGTCGCCGCCGTAAACCTTCATAGCTTCCCGCATATTATCACGAATGCCAATATAGTCAATAACCATGCCAAACTCTTTCCCGGGGTATTTTCTGTTTACCCGGCTGATGGTCTGAATCAGCACATGTTTCTTTAGCGGTTTATCGTTATATAAATATGTAAGTGACGGTACGTCGAATCCGGTAATCCACATATCGACAACGATAGCGATATGGAAATTTGATTTTTCCTGTTTAAACGCTGCGTCCAGTTCTTCGGAACGCTTATCATTATGGCTGCCGCCGAGATAATTATACATCTCAGCCTCATCATTACTGCCGACACTTGATATCATGGCAATAAAAGGCATTGGCTTCAATTCTTTCAGTTCTTCTTTCGTTGCTGATACTCCGTCGGCAGTTTTCTTTTCCTCAAACCACTCCGGGTATTTCGCATTGAATTTTTGCAATAATGCATACGCTATCTTCCTGTTTGAGCAGACTATCATGGCTTTCTGAATTCTATCCGGGTCGCCTGCACAGGAAGAAACATAGTGGTCATGAATATCCACGGCAAGACGCTCCAGGCGTAATGGTTCCCCGAGAATGACCTCCATAGAGCTCATTGCTTTTTTACTGGCTTCAATATCCTCCTGCGTCGCGCCGTCATCAGCACATTTTTTATAGTAATCTTCAATTTGTTTTACTTTTTCTTTATCCAGCAAAACTTTTGCGATACGGGGATGATA
This sequence comes from uncultured Lachnospiraceae bacterium, assembly GCA_910577275.1. Taxonomy (GTDB): domain Bacteria; phylum Bacillota; class Clostridia; order Lachnospirales; family Lachnospiraceae; genus Suilimivivens. The sequence goes on along the minus strand of CAJTMW010000013.1, from coordinate 12,049 downwards.
CTTGATAGATACCGTAAGTCCGTCAGCAACCGCCTGGTCCATGGTATATCGGTCAATTTCCTCGCCAAAAGTCTGATAGGTTTCCGCAATCGGAGTCCCTGTAAACCCTACGAAAGTAGCCTGTGGAAATGCTTCTTTCAACACCTTTGCATAGGGCTTTGACACCATGGCTTTCATATTTTTATCAGCATCCTTGCTGAACTGAATCTTTTTCGAATGTTCAAGCTGGGTTCGGTGCGCCTCATCGGAAAAGCATATGATATTCCGGCGGTCATTGATGAGACCAATTTTGTCATCTTTACGGTCGCAGAATTTCTGGATGGTACAGATATAGAAACCGCCGCTTTGTCTTGCTCCAAGTTCCTGCCTTAACTCTGCTCTGTTTTTTACAACGGAAACCTCGCCAAGATTCAGGAATTCTTTACTCCTGGTAAAAAGCTTTGCTCCCTGTTTTTGAAGTTCATCACGGTCAACAATCAGAACAATTGTCGGCGAGCCAATCTGCGGGATATCGGTACAGCGAAGGGCAAGCTGCCGGGCCAGAAACGCCATAGTGTAGGTTTTCCCGCATCCTGTCGCCCCGAAATAGGTACCGCCTTTACCGCTTCTTTTTACAACAGAATCTATGATACTTTGTTTCAGCAGCCTTGCCGCAAAAAACTGCGGATAGCGGCATACGATTTCAATCTCGGAACTGTCATAAATGCTGTCCTGAAAGTAAATGTAGTCTCTGAAAATTTCAAGGAAACGGGCCGGACTATATACGCCTTTTATCATTGTTTCCGTCTCTGCAAAAGGCAGCGTGGATATTTTATCACCGTCCTGTACACGGCGCCAGGCATAGAAATGCTCATAGGGTGTGCGGACGGTTCCAAGTCTTGTTTTTACGCCGTCTGAAATACAGGCAAGGGGGCAATAATGCAGTAAATGCGGAATATCTCTCCAATAGCGGATATTTATCTGCTCCCATGCGTCATAAACAGTCGCATTCGCATCGGCAGGATTTTTCAGTTCAATCACACATAACGGCATACCGTTTACAAACAAAAGCAAGTCCGGTCTGCGGTTTTCTTTCTGACCGTTGTCTGTATATTCTACTGTAAACTGGTTTACCACACGGAATATATTCTTGTTCGGATTTTCAAAATCAATGAGCGGTATCATTCTCGCCAATCCGTCTTGCGGTGTATACTGAATGCCGCAGACCATCCATCCGTACACCTTGTGCAAAGTTGCAAAGTCGCTTTCGCTGCCTGCAAGACGCACATTATCAAAAATCTGCGTAATCTCAGCATTGGTTAAATCCGAACTTGTATCGGCTATAAATTTCTTGAAATCATCGGCAATCAGCACATCTCTTTTGGTTATGCGGGAAATTTTACTGCCGGAAGAATACTCCCAGCCTTCCGTTTCCAGAAATCCAATGAAGGCATATTCATATTCTGATTCACAATAGCGACCGTTGTAATTTTTTAGTTTAGCCATAAGCTATGCCTCCTTTGTTTTTCTTCCTTCCTCGATAGAGCCTTTTATAAGTATCGGGCAAATGTCTTTGATTTGTGCTTTCAGTTTTTCATTGATTTTTTTGCGTTCTTTATATACTGTATAAATACCAGCAATAAACTTCTGAACTGTGATGTCCGCAACAGGTATTTCAACTTTAATTAAATCATCCCAGGTAAATGTTTCTCTTGCGGAACCCCAGGAATGAAATCTTGCGTATCTGTCAAATTCTGTCCGGTTAAAAAACATGGATAAATATTCAGGTAATAATTTATCTTCATTTACAGAGAACACTTCATTTACCGGTGTTACAACAATATCCTCATTGGTGTTATTAAAGGCATATGCAAAAACCTTTTCGTTGTGTGTGGTCTGTACAAAACTAAATTGACGCGGTTTAACTACTTTGTAATTAGCCAGTTCATTTCGATTAACTTTTGAGGTAGGCTCTCGAAACTCCTTTGCTGTACTTACACCCATAACGTTTTTTGTACCATTAGAACCATTTCTTACATCATGTCGCTCAATAAACGGTCCAATAGCCTCACAATGCATTTTACGTCTTAAACCTTCAATATAAGCATCACAAACCAGCTTCAAATCCTCCAGCCCGCGCTCATAGCTTTGCTGATTTGCAAGCATGGTATTGTAGACATCTACATACTTTTGCTGGACTATAAGCGGCGGGAGGTTCAATTCCATATCACATAAAGTCTCAAAGGAGAATACTTCTGTTGAACTTCCCCATGACTGAAAGCAGGCTTCTCTGTCCCACTCATCCCGCTTAAAATGTAAAAACAAATAGTCAGCCAAAACAACGTCTTCCATTGATGGTTTTACTTTGAACGCTACATTATTCCAACTAATAATAAAAGTATCGTCTGTATTATTATAACCGAAACCAATTCTCTTGCCATGTGTTCTGGGATTGTAAATGAATTCGCCCGGTCTTACAACTAAAAAGTTAGATAAGTCTGTTCCTGCCACATTAGCTTTCGTAGGTATTATTTCCTTTGTGATTGTCATACCTCTTACATCATCAGAGCCATATATCAATTCAGAATTGGTATCTAAAACAAGCTCGATTAGTTTTCCAAGTTTATATTTAGTCAATCCCATAACCAATCCCCTTAAATGCGTCTTCCAGCATCTGCTGGGATTTTCTTTCCTGCTTCATAACTTCCTTCATTTCTGCCTGAATACGGGCCATTTCCTTTTCATAATCAATATCCAAATCATGGTCGATAAACTCAATATATTTGCTCGGAGTAAGCGTCCAGCCTTTGGTTTTAATCTCGGCAATACCCACACTACGGTAAAGTTCAGGTACTTCATATTTTGTTCCGTCAGTTCCTTCACTCTGCCAGGTATGATAAATGCCGGCGGCTTTCCCTATCTGTTCCGCTATCAAACGTACTTTCTTTTTATTTTCACCCTTAACGGGATTTTCTCTCCATTGACGCAAATCCATAAAAAGTATTTCATGTTTGCGGTCGCGCAGATTTCTGCCGTGATAGCTGCCTCCTTTTTTATTTTGATTCAAAATCCAAAGGGTAACGCTTATATCTGTAGTGATGAACAGCTCTCTCGGCAGAACGATAATAGCTTCAATCTTGTCATTTTGAACGAGTTTTTTACGGATTTTCAAAGTATCACTATCATTTAACGCACCGTTGGCAAGCAGGAATCCGGCAACGCCATTAGCAGGCTTTAAATGTGAAAGCATATGCAAAATCCAGGCATAGTTTGCGTTACTTTCCGGCGGTGTTTGATACTCCGTCCAACGAGGGTCATTTTTCAGATTATCATCATACCAGCCTTTCAGGTTAAATGGCGGGTTTCCCAGTGTTAGCTAAAGACCAAAAATATAAGCTCCCCGACTGGAAACCGTGGCATATGCCACCCATGACCTCCAGCCAGGAGCCGTTATTGTGTAACTACTTTATTTCGTATCTTGAGCCGTATCCTCAAAGGGATTATTGAACTGATAAACGATCTCCACCCTGCCGCCAGTGAACACCAGCACACGGTCAATGAAGCCGCGGAGCATCTCGTTTGTCACATCCGTCGCTTTTAGGAACTGCAACGCTGACTCTGCCAGATCATGCAGCTCGGTCGATTGAGACTGTTCCAGTAAGGCAAGCCGTTCCTCCAACGAGTTTTTTTCGGCAGTCATGGTTTCCGTTTCCGATACAAGCTGGTCCCTGAACCGGATAAACTCATCACGGGTGATCTTGCCGTCCGAGTATTTTTCGTAAGCCTCCATCTTTCGTGTCTGGCACTGCTTGATGCTCTGCTCTATGCGGAGGATCGAACGTCTGAGTTGTTCGGCTGAACCGTGGGATTTGGCTGCGGCATCCAGAATCCGCTTATCCTCGTCAACAACAGTTTGCAGAAGCTGAGAAAGCGAAGCGATCACGATGCGCTCCAAGTCATCCTCATAGAACCTCTCTCCAAGGGGGCAGGGGGAGTTTTCGACAAAACGGTTCTTGTCGCATTTGTAGAAAGGACGCTTTTTCCGCCCCGGGCATCTCTGCATCACCCGTCCGCATATGCCACAACGGACAAGGGAACGGAGCAGATAGTCCTTTTTCATGCGCTTGTAGCCTTTCTTTTCTCCGAGGATTGCTGACTGCGCCCTTTCAAAATCCTCCAGCGAGATGATTGCCTCGTGACAGTCAGGGACAATGATCCACTCTGACTCATCCTGCAAAGTCGTGTGTGGATTGTCGATGCCCTTCCACTTGCACCGACTGCTTACAACTGCTCCCGTGTACTCTCTGCGCCGGATGACCTTGTAGACATTATCACAAGTCCAACTGTTCGCTTTGGACGTGGCGGAGAATTTCTTGCTATCGGGGTACAGTCTGTGGAAGTGCTGTGACGGCGTTTCGTAATGCCCATCATTCAAAGCCCTTGCGATTTCGCCGGTCGTCATCCCCGTGAGTGCCATCACAAAAATCTTCTTCACCACCACCGAAGCAGCTGGATCGGGTATCAGATGGTTTTTGTTGGCCGGGTCTTTCAAGTACCCATAAGGCGCAAAGCCACCAATAAACTGTCCCTTTTTCGCTTTGGAGGTAAGGACTGTCTTGACTTTAGTGGACAAGTCCTTGCTGTAAAAGCCGTACACGATGCACTTCATCACGATGTCCATTCCTGCGGTCGTTCCCTTGTAGTCATCGCTGTCATAGCCATCGTTCACGGCGATCAGCCTGACACCGAGGAACGGGAAAATCCTTTCCAGGTAGTCACCGATCTCCATATAGTCACGGAAGAATCGGGAGAGATCCTTGCAGACCACCAGCTTCGCTCCGCCGTTCTTCAGGAACTCAATCATCCGCTCAAAGCCGGGGCGGTTGCCGTTCGTGCCGGAAAAGCCATCGTCCACAAACTCAATGACCTCACAGGCGGAAAACTCCTTATGCTCCCGGAGATACCGCCGCAGGAGCGCCCGCTGGTTTGCGATGCTCTCGCTTTCGGTCTTGAACCGCAGGTCCTTATCCGCACTGGAAAGACGGATATACAAGCACACTTTCATTCCGCACCTCCCGCCAGCTCCCCACAGGCTTCTTCCAACAACTCCCGGTCAGCGGCGTATTTGAAGATGATCTCAATTCTTTTGCCGCCGTCCTCGTCCTGATAGACTTTAATGGCTTCGACCAGTGCATCCACCATTTCCTGGCTGAACTTCTCCGCGTCAACAAACTGTCTGATATGGACAAGCCACTCGTTATTGCCGGAGAGGGACTTTTTCAGGCGCATCAGCCTCATTTGGACATCCATCAGCTTTGCGGAGATTTCCTGATACTCGGCGTCATATTTTTTCTTCATCGCCATGTATTCCTCCGGTGAGAGGATACCGTCAGAAAAGTCCTCATACAGCCGCTCACGCTTGTCGCGCCGATTGTTCAGTTGGATGGAAAGGCTCTGTATCTCGCTCCTGTATCCCTCCATCTTTGCGGTGGTATCCCCATTGTTCAGCCGCTCCACCACAGTCTCATAGTCACAGCAGATGGAAAGCTGGTCGGATACCGTCTGCCATACAATGGCTTTGACTTTATCCTGTGTAATGGTCAGTGGTCGGCTGCATCTTCCATAGCGGTAGTTGGGACAGCTGTAACTGCCGGTTCTGCGCTCCGGGAATTTTACAAGCCGTTGGTAACGCATATGCGCTCCACACTCCCCACAGAAAATTTTGTTGTGGAACACAGGGACATTCTGCCCCCGCTGTTCCTCGCTCCGTTTCAGGCGTTCCTCCCACTCGGTTCTGCCTTGCACAGCCATTTCCTTTACCCGGTCAAAGACCTCCTGAGACACCAACGGTTCGTGCATATTCTCCAGCACCCGCCACTTGCTCTCATCCGGCTCATAATGGTAATCCGGCTTGCCGAGGTAGAGGGCGGTAGGCATTCGTCCAAACACCAAATGGCCCAGGTATGTGGGGTTTCTGAGTATCTGTTTGACCAACTGTGCCGACCACCTTGACGTGGCATACCGCTTGTCCTTTGTCTGTCCCCGCAGATACCGTAGTTTTCCGGGGGAAGGGATGCCCTCCGCCTCCATCGTTGCCGCAATCCGGTTGAGAGGAACACAATCAATCCGCATCTGGAAAATACGGGTCACATTCTGTGCTGTCTCCGGGTCTGGCTCAAAGCGATATTCCCTTGTAGTGGATTTGATATACCCATAAGGGATAGTGCTGGGGATATACGATGCCGCAAGCTGCCGTGCCTGAATGGAGGTTGCCACTTTCTTGGAGATATCCTTGGAATAGTAGCTGTTGATCAGGTTTTTCAGCGGTATCAAGAGACTGCTGGCAGAACCGTCCGTTTCAAAGCTGTCATAACGGTCGGCAACGGAGATAAACCGTACCCCCAATACGGGGAAGATATTTTCCAGCAGATTACCCGCTTCAATATAATCACGGGAGAACCGAGAAAAATCCTTGATGACCAGTGCCTTGATCTTGCCGCTGTATATGTCGTTCAAAAGCCTCTGAAACGCAGGTCGGTTTGTGTTTGTTCCCGTCCAGCCGTTGTCCACATATGTATCACGGAGATAGAGGAAGGAATGCTCCTCCACATAGTCCCTGCAAATCTCGACCTGTCCCTCAATAGATTCCCCGTGGTCATCCTTGTTGCTATTCTCCAGGGAGAGGCGGGCATAGATCGCCGTGGGCCATTCCAACGCCCTTGGCTCGGAGCCTTTCTGCTCCGATGCCGCTATCTCCTGATATGTCTTTCTGCTTCTTCTTGCCATGATGTTATGCCTCCTCTGCCGTTTCAAACCGGGCGATATATTCGAGCGCAGCCTTGAATTTGTCCTGATACCGAAATGTCACATCAATATGTTGGGCATCGTAAATGACAATGCGCTCGATCAGATTGACCAGCACTGTGCGGTGAAGTTCGGTAATGTTCTCATACTGCCGGAACATCTGAATCCAGGGTATCTCCTCCTCGCTATCCCGGACCGCCTGCGCACGTTCCTCCTGTATCTGGCGGAGGGAGTGCTGGCGGGCTGTAATCTTACGATCGTATCCTGCCCGAAACTCCAGATATTCCTCTTTGCTGATGATGCCGTCCGCCATGTCGCTGTAAAGGTTCAATTTCAAATCCTGAAACCGCTGTATCTCCTGTTCCAGCCTTGTGATCTGAGCATCGTAGTTGAATATCTCCCGTTGATGTTCCGGGAGACTGGCGATATAGTCCATCACCCGTTCGATCTCACAAATTTGGTCGATGTGGTCTCGCACAAGGGTAAAAACGATTTTCTCCAGTTTCGTCTCACTAAAGTTGTGGGAAGTGCATCCCTGTCTCGCCTTGTGAGTGGAGCAAACGAGATAGCAGTAGCTTTTTCCCTTTGCCTTGACCGTTTTGCGGATCATTGCGTGTTTGCAGTCCCCACAGTACACAAAGCCTGAAAAGAGATAGACAGATTCTTTTTTCGGTGCGACCCGGACATCCCGCTTCAAAAGGGACTGGACCGTATCAAAGTCGATCTGGTCAATGATTGCCTCATGGTTGCGGGGAATGATGATCCAGTCACTCTCATCGTAGCGGACTTCCTTTTTCACCTTGTAGTTTGGAGTACCGCGCTTATGCTGGGTAAGCGTCCCCACATAGATGTCGTTGACAAGTATTCTGCGGACGGTCTCCGCCGACCAAAGAACCCGCTCATTTGCCCTAAACCCGGAGCGGTACTCAAGTCCTTTTGATACTTTGTACTCCATCGGGCTGAGAATGCCCATGTCGTTCAGCTTATCCGCTATCCGAGTGTTGGACATTCCTTGCAGACGCAGGCGGAAAATCATCTCAACTACCTTTGCGGCATCCTCGTCCACGATCAGCCTGTTTTTGTTGTCCGGGGACTTTTTGTAGCCATAGGTACAGAACGCACCAATGAAGTCGCCCATCTTCCGCTTAATATCAAGCTGACTGCGTATCTTCATGGAAATATCCTTGAGGTAGGCGTCGTTAATCAGGTTCTTGAACGGAACAATCAGGGAATCTGCCTGAGTCCGTTCCCCAAAGGAATCGTAATTGTCGTTGATAGCGATAAAGCGGACGCCCATAAAGGGAAATATCTTCTCCAGATACCGCCCGGAGTCGATGTAGTTTCGTGCAAAACGGGATAAGTCTTTGCAGATGATGCAGTCCACCTTTTTGGCCCGGATGTCATCCATCATCCGCTTGAAATCCGGCCGTTCAAAATCAACGCCAGAGTACCCATCATCCACATACTCCTGAACGATGACCAAATCCGCACGGCCATTTACAAAAGCCCGGATCATTTCCCTCTGACTGCCGATGGAATTGCTCTCCTCCTTGTCCCCGTCCTCACGGGAAAGGCGGGTGTAGGCGGCGGCATTCCAAATCCTGTCTGCCATATGTAGTCCTCCCTTCAAAAGAAATCGGGGGCTGATGCCCCCATAGGTCAAGGATACAGCGCCGACACGAAAAACGCGAGGATGTCGCCGGCGCTGTATCCGCTCTGTCAGGCATTCCGAACCGCCGCGCTGATGCGGTCCTCAATGGTCGCCTCCGTGTCCATGAAGCGGCTCAACACCACTACGCCGTCGATGATGACGCAATCGGGGTGATGGTTGGTCTGACGGCAAAACTCCCTGATCCGTTGCTCACGGGGCAGTTTGCGGTCAATGTGGATATCCTGCCGATCCACCAGCAGGGAGCGGTCGATGTCCCGCACATCCATGTTCTGAAAGCTGAAAGCCTTGTTCACTGGTGTTGTTCCTCCCTTCACAAATTGAAGAAGCACCCGCCCCCAAAGACAGACGCTTCTCTCAGATTTTCAAAACTTCATCGGCAGGGTGTCCTACCCATCCCCGCCCAGCTTTTTCATCGGCTCATAATCCGAAAAATGCTCCACGGTGCGGAAAATCCTCTTGTTGTTCACCCACCGTTGGAGATGTCGGGTGATGGGCGGCGCCGTGGGCCGCTCATAGACCATGACATAAGGGTCGAACCCCATGCGGCGCAGAGTATCCACCCGGTACAGGTCTTGTTCGTGGGTGCTGTTGTAATTCGTCAGCACATAGACCTGTTTGCGCCGGAAATCCCTTATTTTTGACAGTTCCGAAAACCGCTGAAAATAACCGGTCAGGTCAACATGGGGGTTATCCCATGCGAAATGGACGGTTTTGGTGCGCACTCTATTCAAAAGCGCCACATTGTCCGGCGTGATAAGGCGGATGTCCAGCCCCTGTGAGAAGTCCACCAGGGCGCGGCTTTCGATAAGCTGGCCGATCAGCTGTTCATGGTCGGAACAGGCCAGCAGATTGGCGTCCATCAGTTTGACCGCCCTCTGGCCGTCCCAGAACTCTGAGAGGTCAGCGGTATGGACGCTCTTGTTACCCTCCTTGCCGGACACCACACAGAAACCGCAATGGTTCGGGCAGCCCCTTGTGAGAAAACCGTAGGCGGTATCAGGGAACTGCGGATAGAGGCCATAGTCGGGACGGCTATGCTCCACGGCGTCCGGCAGATTTGGTCCCGGACCGTAGCCAGTGCCGCCGCAAATCAGCTTGTCAGCGTTGGTGACGGTGATCGTGTCCTTGGAATAGGTATCAGTAAACACCCGGCTTTTGTAAACAAGGTCATACCGTCCCGACCGGGTCCACCATTCCACAACATCGCCCCGCGCCTTGTGGTAGGCGGACAGCTTCATCAGGCACAGGTTCGGCCATCGGTGGCTGTCCACATCTATAAGCCCGATCTTCAAAAGCCCACCTCCTTGTGGAACAGAGAAAAGCGCCCGCCCTCAAAGGCAGACGCTTTTCTCAGATTTTTCAAAACTTCATGGGCAGGGCGGTCTTTGCGCTGGAGCCGTTGTAGATGCGGTACACCTGATAGAGATACCGCTTATATCCGGGCAGGCTGGTCATGGCACGGCCCTCACGAAAGATCACCACCGGGTCTACCTGGCGCAGCCGCGTCACAAGCCGTTTACGGCTGTACTCCCCGTGATAGAGGTCTACGAACTCCACCACGCCCTGCACCGTCTCCGCCCGGAGGGAGTCCGGGGCGCCCTTCCAGGCATCCACGATGGTCTGCATAGCCTCCCGGTAGACACCGCTGCCCGCCTTTTTGTAAAGCTCAAAGGCGGTGCTGATGCAGGCCAGCCGCTTCACGCCCCTGGTCTGCTTGCAGTCCACACACAGTCCCACGGTCTCGGTAGCTTTGAGGAACGCCAACGTCTCCTTGTCCCCGCCGTAGACCAGCGCCCGGAACTTCGCCCCGGCGGTCAGGCTGGCGGACGCGCCTGTCTGCTGGGCGAACAGAAGCGCCTCGTCCCGCTCGGACAGGCCGTAGAACACTTTGCAGCGGATGGGCAGATCCCGCCCGCCGTTGAGGAACTTCCGGGCGGCGATGGTGTGCTGACCGTCAAACACATAATAGCACCCGTCCCGGCTGCTGACCTTCGGCTCGTTGGCGATGCGCTCATCGAACTCGGCGGCGATCTTGCGGACCCGGTCCTCGTTCAAGGTGCGCTGATAAGTAGTGCGGGGGATGATCAGCTCCTGGCTGTCCAGCATGATCTCCCTGCAAAAGAGATTTTTCGTGTTCATTCTGCTTTTCCTCCCTCAATGGTCATGATATATTCTTTCAGTGTCCGCATGATCCGAACGACCTCCTGCTTGTACTGGTCATCCGACAAAAGCCTTGGGTATTCCCGGAAGAAGTGGTCGCACAGCTCAATGAATGAGACGACCTCACCCTCCAGCGAATGGAGCATGGAGGTTTCCGTAACGGGGGATTTGGGGCGCTCCATCTCTGCGGATATTTCCGCGATCTTCTGCATCTCGGCCTTCTTTGAACTGGCCGGAGGTGCTTTGTGGTAAACGGGCTGGGGCTTTTCAGGTTCCTGCTTTGTACTGCCCCTGGGCTTTTTTAAGGCGGCGGCAAGCTGGGGACGCTCCTCCGGCTCTGCCTTTGCGACAGCGGCAACAGCGATTTCCGGGGGCTTAATCGTACCTGTGAGGATTTCCTGCTTGATGCCGGGAAGGACTTCTTCGGCGGCGTCTACGCCTTTGGCAAATAAACTTGCGTTTTGCACATACCCATCACTCACGCTGGCTTCTTTAGCAATCCGTGAACGTGTCCCGTGTTGTTTTTGGGGTGGACAAAGTTTGTCCACCCCACTTTTGTGCGGCAAAGTGTGCTGATTTCCACAGTTAAAGTCGATGTGCTTTTCCGCCTCATACCTCTGCCCAATCAGGTATTTCTTCTGCTGGGGCGTCAGGTTACGCCTGCCAAGCTGATTTTTGCATATCCACGAAAGGGCTTCGTAACGGTTGGTAAACTGCATTTCGTGAACAGCGTAGATCAACTCGGGGTGCTTCTGGATAATCTCATAGCGGTTATGGCCGTCCAGAATGATGCCATCCCATACAACGAGAGGCGAAAAGACCGCCCCATCTGACAGGATGTTTTCCTCCAGCAGAGAGAACTCGTCCTCCGTCAGCGGCGGTATCTTGTCCCGGAACTCCGGGTCGATGATGAGCTTGTCCATCAGGGCGCCTCCAGTTCCGTGGGGAGAAAGGCATCCTCATCCAGCCGGAGGCTGACCCGCAGAGCGGCGTCGATCTGCTCCATCTGCTCCTCCGTGAGTTTCCCCACATAGCCGCGCACCCGCCGCTTGTCGATGGTACGGATGACCTCCAGCATGAACAGGGACGGTGCCAGCCCCTCCGCATCGTCCAGCACCACATGGGTCGGCTGGGAGGGCTTCTTGAAGGTCCTGCGGGTCGCCGCCGTGACGATCAGCGTGGGGGAATAGTAGTTGCCCACATCGTTCTGGAGTACCAGCACCGGGCGGGTCCCGCCCTGCTCATGCCCAAATACGGGTTCTAAATCGGCGTAGTATATCTCGCCGCGGTGGAAATCGTGAAAATTGTGTTCCATATGAAAAGTTACCTCCTTTTTCCGATATGTAAAAGGGCGGCAGACATGGTAAAACACCACTGCCACACCGCCCTTTGAAGTTTCATAAAGCGTGTTGTTGGCTCCTATTTGTCCCCGAC
>CAJTMW010000012.1 GCA_910577275.1 uncultured Lachnospiraceae bacterium | reverse complement strand
GCTGTCTGTGGTGGCCGGTTTTTTCTGTGAAAAAGATGGGCTGGACTATGCCATGGCCATCGGAGGGAGCGTCGTAAAAGCTGCGGAACCCCGGCAATGCCGGAAGGGTCCCGAAATTTTCTGACCGTGAGAAAGAGGCCATCAGGGAACGGATTTCCCATGGCATCCCAGTACGCCGTGTTGCTGAAGAATTCAGAAGCTCCGCAGGCTGTGTTCAAAAAATAAAAAGTGGGCATTCCCTGTGGGAGGGCGCCCAAATAGCTTTCTTTTTTCCTTAAGCCAGCGTAAACCGGTGGCTTAATGTTTATGACTTAATTTCAACCTGTATAAATTTTTCAAAGTTCACAAATTTATGCTTGACTTTTTATTTGCAGACTTGAGGACGAATACCCGTCCCCGGGCTGGCCTTCTCAAACCACTATGCTCAAATCGCCCCTTTAGCCGCCGGCTTTACAGCGGCGGCTTGCTATATTTTATTGCCTGTCGATTTACACTGACATCCAGCCAAGGCCCTGCCGCCCGTCAGCTTATAATGCCCATTAGCCAAACCCTACCGCCCGTCAGCTTACAACGGCGATTAGCCAAACTTTACCGCCCACCAACTTACAGCGGTGGTTAGCCGACCCATACCGCCCGCCAACCTAACAACGAGGGCCTGTCGGAGAACAGTTCGGAGAAGAGGATATTCCTTAAGGAAGCCTTATAAAAACGTCAGTACTTAACAAGGCTCGCGGGCTGCTATGCAGCATGCGAGCCGAGTTTAGTACTGCTACGTTTTTATAGAGCGAGAGCGTGCTGACGAAGGAATATCCTCTTCTCCGAACGTCCCCCGTTCACTCCCCTTTTTCTACTCCGCCGCCAGCACCACCACAGTCCGCGGCGGAATCTTCAAGCTTTTTCCGAAATTAAACTCCGTCTGTTCCTCAAAATCCTTCCCGTCCTCATATTCTATAAAGGTATTCACCTTGATTTTCCACTCCTTTCCGTCGGGCAAATCGGGAAGCTGCTGATAAAGGGGCTCCCAGTAGGCGTTGACGGCATAGAAGATAATATCATCCCTGGTATCCTCCTCGTTTCGTCCGGCGTACATGATGCCGATGAGGCGGCTTGTGTGTCCCGTTCCGCCGTTCCATGGATAGCCGTTGTGGATGCTGATTTCGGGGAGACCGCAGGAGGCAGCCTTGGTGGGCTTTCGCAGAATGGGATGCTCTTTGCGGAAAGTAATCATGTACCGGAAAAAATCGTGGATTTCCCGATAAGTTTCCAGCCTTGTCCAGTCGAGCCAGGAAATGAGATTATCCTGACAGTAGGCGTTATTGTTCCCGAACTGCGTGTTGCAGAATTCGTCTCCGGCGTAAAACATGGCGGGACCCCGGCTGCACATCAGAGTGGCGCAGGCGTTCTTTACCATGCGTCGGCGGAGCCCTTCGATTTCAGGGTCGTCGGTGTCGCCCTCAACGCCGCAGTTCCAGCTGTTTCCGTTGTTGTCGCCGTCGGTGTTGTTCCAGCCGTTCTTTTCGTTGTGCTTCATATTATAAGAATACATATCGTACAGCGTAAAGCCGTCGTGGCAGTTTAAGAAATTGATGGAAGCGCTTCTGCCCCGGACGGAGGGGTCGTACAAATCCTTCGAGCCGGTAATCCGGGTAATGGCGGTTCCGGCCAGACCCTCGTCCCCTTTCAGGAAACGCCGCATATCGTCCCGGTATCTCCCGTTCCATTCCGACCATCTGTTGTAGGCGGGGAAATTGCCCACCTGATAAAGCCCCGCCGCGTCCCAGGCCTCGGCAATCAGCTTGACGTTTCCCAAAATAGGGTCGCAGGCGATTCCTTGGAGAATCGGAGGGTCCGCCATGGGAGCTCCGGTCTGGTCCCTTGTGAGGATGGAGGCCAAATCGAAACGGAAACCGTCCACACGGTACTCCGTAACCCAGTAGCGCAGGCAGTCGATGATGAAACGCCGCGTCATGGGATGGTTGCAGTTTAAGGCGTTTCCGCATCCGCTGAAATTATAGTACTCCCCGTTTGGGGTCAGAATATAATAAATGTTGTTGTCAATTCCTTTAAAGGAAAAACAGGGGCCGTCGTCGTTGCCTTCGGCGGTATGGTTGAATACCACGTCGAGGATGACTTCAATTCCGTTTTCCTTCAGCTCATAAATGAGCTGCTTTAACTCGTCGCCCTCGTGATTATGCTCCACAACGGAAGAATAGCTGGTGTTGGGGGCAAAGAAACAGACGGTATTGTATCCCCAGTAATTGTAGAGCTGTACGCCGTCCACCACCTTGGCGTTTTCCATTTCATCAAACTCAAAAATCGGCATCAGCTCTATGGCATTGATACCCAAATCCTTCAGATAAGGTATCTTCTGGCGAAGCCCCTCATAGGTTCCCCTTGCGGAAACGCCGGAGGACTTGTCTTTCGTGAACCCCCTGACGTGCATTTCATAAATGACCAAATCTTCCAGGGGAGTTTCAAGCTGCTTCATCTTACCCCAGTCGAAGTTGTTTTCAACCACTCTTGCGTGATAGGTAAAGTGCTTTCCGCTTTCCGGGTGCTCCCCCCAGTGTCTCTGGCCTGTGACGGCGCGCGCATAGGGGTCGAGCAGAACATTGTTTTTATCAAAAAGAAGCCCTTTTTCCTTGTCATAAGGACCGTCTAACTGGAATGCGTATTCGAAATCTTCGATTTTTATGTCGAATACCAGCATGGAATAGGTGTTTCCGATGTGATAGGATTCCGGGAATTTCAGCCTGGCATAAGGCGTCGATTCCTCGGGATGAAAGAGCAGCAGCGTACAGTTTGTGGCGCCTGACGAATGGATAGTAAAGCTGACGCCGTTAGGAGCCGCCGCCGCGCCGTCTCTGTTATAAAAGCCCGGCCTCACCTTGAAACCGTCGATGACGTCCAATGGCTGCAGTTTGCCTCCCCGCTCCGGTCTGTGCCATACAAATTCCATATATTCATACCTCCTTGTATGATATTGTTGTCGTACAATTTACAGGTATACAAAACCCGCTATTAAAAAATGCCTCTTAATTATAGCATTATCCGTTAAAGGATAGCAACATTCGTTTGACGAAAATTATGGAAATGCTATACTGTATTATAACCGATATCGGTGCCATAAAACGGTATGCCGGATGATGGCCGGGACCGGAGAAGTTCAGGCTTCGCTCCATATGGCTGCCGGCGGAATCGGAAAAAATACGGAAATGTGGTGAAGCTTATGAAAAGCAGTCTTACAACCCTGTGTTATATTGAAAAGGACGGAAAATACCTTATGCTCCACAGGGTTTCGAAAAAAAATGATGTAAACAAGGATAAATGGATTGGAGTCGGGGGACATTTTGAAAAGGGGGAAAGCCCGGAGGAATGCCTTTTGCGGGAAGTGAAGGAGGAGACGGGACTTACTCTTACTTCCTACCGTTTCCGCGGAATCGTGACCTTTTGCTATGAAAGCGGCGGCGGAGAGGAACTGGTGGAGTATATGTGCCTTTATACGGCGGACGGCTTTGAGGGAACGCTTAAGGAGTGCGACGAGGGAAGGCTTGAATGGGTGGAAAAGGACAGAATCGGGGAGCTGGAGCTGTGGACGGGAGATTTGCTGTTTTTTGATTATCTGCGGCGGGAGCTGCCCTTCTTTTCCTTAAAGCTTTGCTACAGACAGGACGGAGAGCTGTACTTAGCGGTTCTTGACGGGAAGGAGATTGACGCCAAAGCCCCTTGGTGAGATTTGTGCCATGTCCGAAAGGTTTAGAGAGCGGGTATAAAAGTTTTTATAAATTGTTTATAATCCCGTAATTGACTTTTCTTTGTAACGGTAATACATTTTTAATAAGCAGTTACGGAAACGGGGGATTAATATGGAAGAATCCATAAAAGAACCGTTAGTGAGCATAATCGTGCCCGTCTATAACGGTGAAAGGGCAATCGAAAGATGCCTGCGCAGTATCCAGAATCAAAGCTATACAAACACGGAAATCATTGTCGTAAATGACGGAAGCACGGACCACACGGAAAGGGTGCTTGCAAAATACGCCGCTTCCGATAAGCGGTTCGTTATCATAAATCAGGAGAACAAGGGCGTTTCCGAGAGCCGGAACGCGGGAATGAAGGCGGCGTCGGGCGAGTATTTCCAGTTCGTGGACGGAGACGACTGGCTGCCGAAGTATGCCACGGAGGAGTTTGTGAGGACGGCGCTCACCTATGACTGCGGTATGGTGATTTCCGATTATTACAGGGTCTGCGGGAAGCGGATTTATGAAAAGGGAAATATCGACGGAGGGCCGGTGATTACCCGGAGCAGGTTTGCGGAATATATGATGGCGGCTCCGGCCAATTTTTATTACGGCGTGCTCTGGAACAAATTTTTCAGGGCCGATATTATCAGGAAATTCGGGCTTATCTGTTCGCCGGAGCTGGACTGGTGCGAGGATTTCCGCTTCAATCTTGAATATCTCCAATATGTGGGCAAGGTGGGAGTAATTACCAGGCCGCTGTATTATTACGTAAAGACGAAGGGCAGCCTTGTCGCTACCCAGACGAATTTTCACCAGACTGTCCGAACCAAACGAATCCTGTTTGATTACTATAAGGAGCTTTACAGGAGTATCGACCTTTATGAGGAAAATAAGCTTCGGATAAGGATGTTTTATTTATCCTTTGCGCACGATAAGATTAAAAAGATTAAATCCGCCTGATTGGTAAACGGGCGCCGCGCAGGTCAAATCAGACCGAAAGAGGCTGCGGCGCGGAAAAGAGGGGACACATGAAAGAAGTAAAACAACCAAAGAAACCGCTGATATTTTATTATCTGATTGTCATGCTGGTGATGATGCTGCTCAACAGCCTGCTTTTTCCAAAGCTTATGCGGCAGCAGGTGGAAAATGTGGATTACGGCACTTTCCTTGGCATGGTGGACGAAAAACAGGTGGCGATGGTGCAAATCGAGGGAGATTATATTTACTTCACCGATAAGCAGGAAAAGCCGCTCTTTTACCGGACCACCACCTTTGACGACCCGCAGCTTGTGGAACGGCTGCAGAAATCGGGATGCTCTTTCGGCAGAGTGGTTCAGGAGGAAATGTCTCCCGTTTTAAGCTTCATCTTAAGCTGGATTCTTCCGATAGTCATCTTCATAGTGATTGGGCAGCTGCTCTCTAACTGGATGATGAAGAAGATGGGCGGCGGGATGCCGGCTATGCAGTTTGGAAAGAGCAACGCCAAAATTTATGTGGAGTCCACCACGGGAATCAAGTTCAGCGACGTGGCGGGCGAAGACGAGGCCAAGGAAATATTGACGGAAATTGTGGATTTCCTTCACAATCCCCAGAAATATCAGGAAATCGGCGCTTCCATGCCCAAAGGGGCGCTGCTTGTAGGCCCTCCCGGAACAGGCAAGACCCTCCTTGCAAAGGCGGTGGCCGGGGAGGCGAACGTTCCGTTTTTCTCCATTTCCGGCTCGGAATTCGTGGAAATGTTCGTGGGAATGGGCGCGGCAAAGGTGAGGGATTTGTTCAAGCAGGCTAACGAAAAAGCGCCCTGCATCGTGTTCATAGATGAGATTGATACCATAGGTAAAAAGCGGGACAACGGCGGCATGGGCGGCAACGACGAGAGGGAGCAGACCTTAAACCAGCTCCTTACGGAGATGGACGGCTTCGACGGCTCAAAGGGCGTTGTGATTCTTGCGGCCACCAACAGGCCGGAATCCTTAGACCCGGCGCTTCTGCGTCCCGGACGGTTCGACAGGCGGGTGCCCGTGGAGCTTCCCGACCTGGCAGGCAGGGAGGCCATCTTAAAGGTACACGCCAGAAAGATAAAGCTGGGAGATAACGTGGATTTCAACGCCATTGCAAGGGCGGCCTCCGGCGCTTCCGGCGCGGAGCTTGCCAATATGGTGAACGAGGCGGCCCTGCGGGCAGTACGGGAAGGACGCCAGTATGTGACCCAGGCTGACCTGGAAGAAAGCATTGAGGTGGTAATTGCAGGCTATCAGAAGAAGAATAAGGTGCTTTCGGATAAGGAGCGTCTGATTGTGTCCTACCATGAAATCGGACATGCGCTGGTGGCGGCGCTGCAGAACAACTCCGCTCCGGTTACCAAGATTACCATTATCCCCCGTACCTCGGGCGCGCTGGGCTATACCATGCAGGTGGACGAGGGAGAGCACAATCTTATGAGCAAGGAAGAGCTTGAAAATAAGATTGCCACATTTACCGGCGGACGGGTGGCGGAGGAGCTGATTTTCCATTCCATCACCACCGGAGCCTCCAACGATATCGAGCAGGCAACCAAGCTGGCGAGAGCCATGATTACCAGATACGGTATGAGCGAGGAATTCGGCATGGTCGCCCTTGAAACCGTATCCAATCAGTATCTTGGCGGGGACGCGTCCCTTGCATGCTCGGAGAATACCACAAGGGAAATCGACAGGAAGGTCATCGAATCCGTAAGGAGCCAGTACGAAAAGGCGAAAAAGCTTCTCTCCGACAATCTGGACAAGCTCCACGAGCTTGCAAAATACCTGTATGAGAAGGAAACCATTACAGGGGAGGAGTTTATGGAGATTTTGAACGCAGGTGCGGCAGTTAAGACCGAGAGCGGCGAAAAATAAGAATAAAAACCGGTTGTTTGAAACCGCCAGAGAAATACTGGCGGTTTTTTACTGCCCAAAGCCGGTAAGGGGGAGGAGGGCCGGGGCGGAAAGCTGCCGTTTTGTAAAAATATCCCATCAGAACCGTAAAAAATTCCCTATCTGACAGAATTTATTTTTCTTATAATAAACCCATCAAAAGCACAGAAGGAAAAATTCATATGGGAGGTAGAACAATGAGTAAGAGGTCATCTGTGGCCGCAGGGTCCAAAAAAGACAGCCTGTGGCAGAGCGTCTGCAAGCATAAGGGACTGTACCTGATGGCGCTGCCGGGATTTATCTGGTTCGTACTGTTTAAGTATGTTCCGCTGGCGGGGACGGTGATTGCCTTTATGGACTACGATATCTATAAAGGAATCGGCGGCAGCAAATTTGCAGGCTTCAAGCATTTCGCACACTTTTTTCAGTTTCCGGAATTCGGACAGATTTTTCGGAACACGGCGATTCTGGGAACCTATGACGTGCTGATAGTGTTTCCGATACCGATTATTCTGGCGATTCTGATGAATGAGGTGAGGAATGCAAAATACAAAAAGGCGGTACAGACGGCAGTGTATGTGCCCCATTTCCTTTCCTGGGTCATCATAGGCGGTATTTTCACCACGCTGCTGTCGCCCAACACGGGAGTCATCAACAATTTCCGCCAGATGCTGGGGCTGGACTCCATCTATTACATGGCAAGCGAAAAGCATATCCGGGGAATTCTGGTTATCGCAAGCATCTGGAAGGAGATGGGCTGGAGCTCCATCGTCTATCTGGCAGCCATTGCCGGTATTGACCCGGCCCTGTATGAGGCGGCGGAAATCGACGGAGCGAACCGGTTCAAGAGAATGCTGAATATTACGCTGCCTACAATCCTGCCGATTATTATGACGATGCTGCTGTTAAAGGTAGGAAACTTCATGGAGATTGGATTCGAGAAAACCAATTCTTTCATGAACAGCATGAACCAGGGACGCATCGACGTGTTCGATACTTTTGTATACCGGTACGGCCTGCAGAATCTGCAGTACAGCTATGCGACGGCAGTAGGACTGTTCAAATCGGTAGTGGGGATAACGCTTTTGTTTATATCAAATACCCTGAGCAAGAAAACCACGCAGCAGTCGATTATCTGACCGAGACAGGAGGAAAATATGGAGACAAAGACAATAAAACGCTCTTTACCGGACAGAATTTTTAATATGACGAACCTGGTTATACTGGGGCTGGTGGGACTGATTGCGGTACTGCCCTATGTGAATATGCTGGCCGTATCCTTAAGCAGCTCGGGGCCGGTGGATTCCGGAAGGGTGGCGTTTCTGCCCATAGAATTTACCCTGGAAAATTATAAGACGGTGCTTATGGATAAGAGTATCCTGAAATCCATCGGGATATCGGCGCTGATGACCGTAGCGGGAACGGCATTGAGCCTTCTGATGACGGTGATGTTCGCCTATCCCCTGTCCAGAGAAGAATTCAAAATGCGCAAGTTCTGCAATGTGATGATACTTATCGTCTTTATATTCAATGCGCCGATTATACCCTGGTACCTGACCATGAGGTCTTACGGGCTTTACGACAACTTCTGGGCGCTTATTCTGCCCTCGGCGCTGAGTACTTATAATATCATCATTGTGCGTTCCTTCTTCACGGAGGTATCGCCGGCGCTGATTGACGCGGCCAAAGTGGACGGCTGCGGGGAGATGAGGACGCTGATGCAGATTATCCTGCCGATTTCCAAAGCGGTGATGGCAACGGTAGGGCTGATGTACGGCGTAGGCTACTGGAACAGCTACACCACTCCCCTTTACCTGATTAACGACCGTGATTTATATACCTTACAGCTGCGGATTAAATCCATCGTTCTGGATTCCAACTCCATAGAGAGTATGAATATGGTCAGCACCGGGACGTCCACCCAGGCGCTTAAGATGACCACAATCATTGTGGCGGCTATTCCGGTACTGTGTGTGTATCCCTTTTTGCAGAAGCACTTTGTAAAGGGTATGACTATCGGTTCCGTAAAAGGATAAACAAGAGGAAAAGAAAGGAAGAAAAAATTATGAAAAAGAAAAATGTTGCAAGAATCATTGCCTTAGGGCTGGCGCTTACCATGCTGGCGGGCTGCGGCAGCAAGCCGGAAGAATCCGGAAAGACTGCTGCGGAGGGAAATAAGACGGAGACCGCAGCGGACACAGCAGAGGGCGGAAATGCCGCAGCGGAGAGCTCCGGGGATAAGGACGCGGGAGCGGTTCCCGTCATCGATATCGGACTTCGCGCCGGCAACAGCTATGTGCAGTCATGTCCCGACATCAATACGGACGAACATGTGCTGGCCTTTGAGGAAAGGATGGGAGTAGACCTTGATATCACGCTGATTCAGCACGACGGTTTCACGGAAAAGCTGGGTATGATGCTGGCGCAGGGGGATTTCCCGGATGTAATCGCAGGGGATATGCCCTACACCTCGGTAATGTCGGGAGCCATTGAAAACGGTCTGTTTATGCCTCTGGACGATTTGCTGGAGGAATACGGCCCCAATCTGATGGCTCAGGTTCCGGAAACTGTCTGGGATGAACTGCGGGGACCGGACGGACACATCTATGCGGTGGGCGATTTCATGTCCAATACCGCCCGGAGATGTACCGTAATCCGCAAGGACCTGCTGGATGAGCTGGGACTTGACATTCCGGTAACGCTTGACGATTATTACAATGTTCTGGTAGCATTTAAAAATGCAGGAGTAAAGTATCCTTACATCGGAAGGGAAAAATTCAAATACAGCGAGACCTTTTTCGCAGCCTACGGAGTGGTGCCCACCACGTGGCAGCTCAACGATGAAGGACAGGTGATTCCCGCTTATCTTCTCCCGGAAATGAAGGAAGCTCTGGCTTTTTATAAAAAGCTCTACGACGAGGGACTGATTGATACGGAGAGTCTTACCAACAACGGAACCGTCCGCGACCAGAAGGCAGCGGCCGGAGATGTGGGAATGATGGTGGTTAATATTTCCGCTGCGCCGGGATACAATATCGCGCTGAAGGAAAACGTACCGGACGCGGAATGGGTATGCGTGTCGTCTCCGCTGAATCCCAACGGAGGAAAGCATGGCTACGCGGCCTTTACGCCTACGGCAAATGTACACTACATCAATGCCAAATGCGAGCATCCTGAAGAAATCATTAAGTTTTTTGATAAAATGCTGGACCCCGACCCTGACCTTCAGAGATTTCTGACCTATGGGGTGGAGGGAGAGTTCTATACCGTGAACGAGGACGGCAGCGTGAATCTTGAAATACCTACCGTATCGCCCAATCCCTTTGACGTGATTCCTCAGTTTTTGCGCAGAGTCAAGGACGCAGGTATTGACAGGGCGACGCTGAACGCCATGGCGGGAGGCCCGGAGGCCATCGAATATTATGATACCAAGGCCGCGGACGATATTCTGGACTATATCCAGCCCATCAATCTGGAGAGCATTGCTAACCATCCCGAGCTTTCCGTGGAGGAAGATAAGCAGGAGCTGTTCATCAACTATGCATCCAAGGTGATGATAGGAACGGAATCTTTGGATAACTTCGACAAATTTGTTCAGGAATGGATGGACAGAGGCGGCACCGAGGTTATTGCGGAGGCAACCGAGCAGTATGAGAACGGTACTGCCAAGATACGTAAATAGGATACGCAAATCAGATATAAAATATTGAATATGATACATTTTACAACGGACGGCGGGCTCTGTCAGCCGTCCGTTGTTCAAAAAAAGATAAAAAGATAACAGGAAAGGATACGCCGTGTATAAGATTTTACTTGTGGATGATGAAATGGTCTTTCGCAAAGGGATAGGAGCCATGCTTCGGAAGTCGGATTTCAGTATCGGGCAGATATCGGAGGCGGTGGACGGCTGCGAGGCCATGGAGCTTTTGGAGAGGGATAACTTCGATATCGTAATTACGGATATACGCATGCCGCGCATGGACGGACTGATGCTGTGCAAATGTATGCGTGAGAAGGGAATCCGCCCCGCGGTGATAATCATGTCAGGCTATGACGATTTCAAATATGCCCAGAGAGCCATTCAATACGGCGTATCCGATTATGTGCTTAAGCCGGTCTCCCAGAAGAAGCTGACAGAGGTGTTAAGGGAGGTTATGCGCAAACGGGATGAGAGCGGCATGCCCCTGAAATACAGTGAGATGGACCGTCTGGTCACAGGACTGGTGGAGGCGCTGTGGAATCTGGACAAAACGGCGTGGCTGGAGGCGGGAGCAAAGGTCAGAAAAAGCCTTGCGGGAATCGGACAAAGCGATGAGAAAAGGCTCCTGCAGGAGATTCTTTCCAATACGGCGGATAAAATATCCGAAAGACTTGGAGAGAGTCTCTTTACAGATGAATTTGGAGAGAGCGGGTTTGAGGAAAATCTGGAGCTTTTATGGGAAATGGTAAGCAACAGAAAACGGCACGGTCTGCTGGAGCAGGTGCGGGAATATCTGCTGGCGAATCCGGCCATGAGCCAGGAGGAGCTCTGCGGAAGGCTGGGATTTTCCTCCTCCCATTTCAGTCTGGCTTTTAAGGAAAAGACAGGGAAGAAATTTGTGGATTACAGGACGCAGATACGGATGGAGGCCGCAAGGCAGAAGCTCTGTATCCCCTCAAAGACCATCACACAGGTTGCGGCGGAGGTGGGATACAGCGATTATTCCCACTTCAGCAGCGTATTTCGGAAATTTTATGGAAAAACCCCGGCGCAGTTCCGGGAGGAAAGGGGACTGGGGCTTTGACAAAGGTTCTGAAGGGAAAAAAAGACTTTGTTCATTTTATCATCGGGCTGGCTTCCGTTATCCTTTTGCCGGTGCTTTTGCTTAGCATTGTGGGAATCCACCGCAACAGCAGGCAGATGCAGGAGCGCAATCTGGAATACTGGCAGATGATAGTGCAGGACATTACCTATGATATGGATAAGGCTATCGGCGATTATGACGATTTGTCCATGTCGGCGCTGATTCAGGAGGAGCTTTTGGGCATCCTCTATCAGGAGGAGATTGACCAGGTGGAATATGCGTCGGCTCTATCCTGGCTGGAGCATCAGTTTACGGTAGAGCTGTTTTTGAACAATTCCCTTGTGAGCAGCTTTCAGGTGCTGGGCAATAACGGCTTTTACTACACCAGCGACAGGAGAATCGACCGGGAGGAGACGGTTGCTCTTACAAAAAACATAGAGCGGAGCGGAAAAATCACCATTTTTATGCCCGGAGCGGACGAGAGCGGACTGGAAAGCGGTTTTGTCACCATCGGAAGATATATTTATTCCTATAAGGATTTAAGGCCTCTGGGGTATTTCCTCATGTCCATCAAGCGCACGGAGCTGGACCGGATATGGGAAAACAAGGATTTGGACAGTATCCGGGTGCTGGTGCTGGACGAAAAGGGGTCCGCCGTCTACGGGACGAAGGAGGGAGACTGGGAGGCGGAGGAGCTTTATCAGGAGCTTACGGCGCAGAACGCTTATTTTTATGGCCCGAAAGAGGCAGGCGGGCGGCTGTATGTGTATGAGAAGTCCGAAAAGAGCGGTTGGACGTCGGTGGCTGTAATTCCAAGAGAGGTATATCAGACCTCCATCTGGAGCCTGAACCGGGCGTTCCTCATCGCGGGAACTCTGGCCGTTCTTGTGGCCTCGGCTCTGGCATATTTTCTCATACGCAGCGTCTATGCCACCCAGCTTGCCAACCAGAAGAACGAGACGGAGCGAAGCAAAGCGGAGATGAAGGCCCTGCAGACCCAGATTAATCCCCATTTTCTCTACAATACGCTGGGAGCCATCAATATGTACTCCGTGATGGAGGACGCGGAGGCAGTCCAGAATATCACGGACGCCCTGAGCAAAATGTTTCGCTATGCGGTTCAGAACCCTCTGGTTCCGGTAAAGATTTCGGAGGAGATAGAGCACGTAAGAAATTATCTGAAGGTACAGGAATACCGGCTGGGCATGTTGCCGAAGGTGGATATTTCCATAGAAGAGGCCGGGCAGGCCGCCATGCTTCGCCTGTGTCTGCAGCCTATTGTGGAAAATATTTTCAAGCACGCCTTTGCGGAAGGAATAAGGCCGGAGCACTTTATCCGTATTTACGCTTTCCGGGAAGGGGAAGTTTTGATTGTGGATGTGACGGATAACGGCAGAGGGCCGTCCATGGATGTGGATGATATGGAATATGTGACGGACGGGGAGCAAAACGGCAGAGGAATCGGGCTTTCCAATGTCCACCGGAGATTGAAGCTGGCCTACGGGGACAGCTATGGGCTGCGGATATCCGGCAGGGTGGGCAAAGGGATGACCATACGAATCTGCCAGCCCTATCAGGTCAGAAAATAAGAATCTATACAGGGGGTAAGATGATGAAAGAGATAGAAAGAAAAGAGCTGGTATCCCGCGGGGATTTATATTATCAGGGAACCATAAAGCGCCGGGAGGGCGGATTTCCCATCGGCGACGGGGAGATGGGGGCCATGGTGTTTACTTCGCCTTCCGCTCTCAAGCTTGCGGTGAACAGGTGCGACGTGTTCGCCGCCAACAGCTACACCAACAGCTTTAACCGCAGACATTCCGACTATGGTTATGGAATCGGATTTGTGGACGTGGATTTCGTGGATTACGGCGAGGACGTGTTTGACGGGGACACGACGCAGCATCTGGGTCTGTATGAGGCCTGCGCGGAGATTAAGGGACGCGGGGTGGAAGCAAAGATATTTGCCGAGGAAAAAAGCGGCGCTTTGTGCGTTCAGGTGCGGGATGAGAGAGACTATGAGGGCAGCGTGCAGGTCAAGGTGGATATGATGCGTCCGTCGGAATTCCGTACCCTGAGCAATCTTGCCGTGTCCAGACTGACCATGGAAAAAAGACCGGGGAAGAAAACTGCGGACGGGACGGAAAAGCCGGATACCGTGGTGCTGAAACAGGTCTTTACGGAACGGGAGGAATGCACCGGAAACGAGCATTACTGCGCCAGCGCCCTTGCGGTGTGGGCGGAAGGGGCGCAGGTGACCCTGCGGATGAACAACGAGGTGGGCGGCAGGGAGTCCATGGAGATTCCGAACAGGGAATTTGACGTCATCGGCAAGCCTCAGGAGACTCAGATGCGGCTGTGCATCAGGCCCCGCACGAAGGAATTTACCGTTTATATGGTGAGCGCGGCCAGCTTTTCCAAAGAGGAGGACGTAGTAGAGACGGCGCTTCAAAAGGTCGCCGCCGCTTCCGAAACAGGGGCGCGGGAGCTGTTTACGCGCCACAAAGCGGCCTGGGCGGACTTCTGGGAAAAGTCTTATGTACATATGGAGAGCCAGGATACGGTTGCCCAAAAGCTGGAGCTGCACTATACCTACTTCTTTTATCTGATGAATTCCAGCTCAAAGGGGAAGTATCCGCCCAACTTCGGCGGCATGATTTTTTCGCCTGGCGGGGATTATCGGAACTGGGGAACCATGCAGTGGTGGAACAATTTAAGCCTGTATTACAACGCGATTCATGCCTCGGGGCATTTTGAGCTGATGGAGCCTTTGTTCTCCCTGTACGGAGGTATGAAGGAGGCATGCGTCGTTGCCGCGCGCCAGCAGTTTGACACGGAGGGCATGTATATCCCCGAGGTCACATGGTTTAACGGACCGCAGGTACTGCCTGAGGAAATTGCAAAGGAAATGAGAGAGCTCTATCTTTTCCGCAAGCCATGGGAAGAAAAATCGGACCGCTTTGCAGATTTTGTGGACAGAAAAGCGCCTCATGAGTCCCGCTATAATTATAAATTTTATGAGCATTATGAAGACGGACGGGTGGTATACAACGAAAGGGGATGCGGCCCCTACGGCGCGACCACCTATATGTTCGGCTCCCAGGCGGCCATAGCCTACCAGTTCTGGAAGCAGTATCTCTACACGGGAGACGAAGAATTTTTGAGAAATGAGGCTTACCCTATCATCAGGGGAGTGGCGCAGTTCTTTATGAATTTCCCTCTCACTGGGAAAGGGGAGGATGGAAAATACCATATTTACCGGACCTGTACGGGAGAAGCCTACTTCGGCTGCACGGACGGCATGGAAAACGTGGCCGGTATGCGCGCCATGGTGGCCATCCTGCTGAAGGCGGCAAGGATACTGAATGCGGACCGTGAAAAATGGGAAGGCTGGGAAGCCTTTGCGGCGGATATGGCTCCGCTTCCCACCACAGCCATGGAGGGCGATACCAGCGGGCTGGAGGAAGGGGAACCGGTGATGTGGTCCAACGGCAGAGAGCCGATTCTGGAGAAGGACCACGGACAGCCCAGCATGTACCCCTGCGACCATTTTGACCTCTCCTCCTTCGCCACCCGGTTTGTGGAGCCGGAGGTGTATCAAATCAGCAAAGACACGCTGGCAGGCCGGGTGAAAAAGTACGGAACGGTCAGCCGCTATACCGTCTCGGAAATGTCCGGCTGCGCCAGAATGTATGCGGCCCATGGCTTTGCAGAGGAATTTAAGGAGATTGCAAACGCCCAGCTCGACTGTGTCAATGCGGAGAAGGAATACTGCTATTTTGCGGATACCGGGCGGGTGCCCCAGTTTGAGAACAGGCTCACCGTCAGGGAGGGAGTCAACTGCATCAGCGCCCAGCGGCTGGGAAATGTGGCGGCGGCGGTACAGCTGGCCCTTTGCCAGAGCAGCGGCGGCGCTCCCGGCAAGGAGCCTGTGATAAAGCTTTTTGCGGCAGTACCGAAGGATTGGGACGTGCGCTTTTGTCTCTGGTGCCAGGGCGGCTTTCAGGTGGAAGCGTCCATGGAAAAAGGGAGCCCGAAAGAGATACGCATCCTTTCCGCCAGAGGCGGGAAGCTGCGGCTGTGCAACCCCTACGGGGAGGAGAGCTTTTGCATGACGGTAAATGGGAAGGAGCGTTACCGCGGGAAGGAGACCATCGCCTGTATCGATACGGAGGCAGGCGAGGAAATAAGAGTGGAAAAAGTATCTTTATAGCAGGTCTGCGCATTTACCGCGCAGACAGCGGGAAAGGGATACGGATGAGAAAAAGATACAGATGAGAAAAAGATACGGATGAGAGAGATGCAGATGAGAAAAAGATACAGATGTGTTAAAGGAGGACGAGGAAATGTATATGGCAAGCGAGGCCAGATATGACAATATGCTGTATCAGAGATGCGGGAAAAGCGGCGTGATGCTTCCCTTCCTGTCTCTGGGGCTGTGGCATAATTTTGGAGAGGAATCTTCCTATTCCAATGCCCGGGAAATGGTTCTCGGGGCTTTTGACAGGGGAATTACTTATTTTGATATTGCAAACAATTACGGGCCGCCTCCGGGAAGCGCGGAGGAGTGCTTCGGAAAAATCGTAAAAAAGGATTTGGCGTCCTACAGAGACGAACTGTTTATCGCCACCAAGGCGGGATACCGCCACTGGCCGGGGCCTTATGGGGAGTGGGGCTCCAAAAAGAATCTGATTGCCTCCTGCGACAACAGTCTGCGCCGGCTGGGGCTGGACTATGTGGATTTGTTTTATCACCACCGTCCTGACAGGAATACCCCCATTGAGGAAACCATCGAAGCGCTGGAGCAGATTGTGCGCTCGGGCAAGGCGCTGTATGTGGGGATTTCCAATTATGACTCCGTGCTGACGGAGGCGGTTCTTACGGCCATGGAGGCAAAGGGCATCCACTGTCTCGTGCATCAGGTCAATTACAATATGTTCGAGAGAAGGCCGGAGGGAAAGCTTTTCCCGACGCTGGAAAAACACGGGGTAGGCGCGGCCGCCTATATGTGTCTTGCTCAGGGAATCCTCACGGACCGGTATTTCGACGGGGTAAAGGAAGGCTCCCGGGCGGCGGGCAAAAGCGTGTTTTTGAATAAGGAGCAGGTGACGGAGGATAAGGTATCCACGGCAAAGAAGCTCAACGAGATTGCCGCGCAGCGGGGTCAGAGTCTGGCCCAGATGGCGCTGGCCTGGTGCTATCGCTGCGCGCCTGTGTCCACTCTGATTATCGGGGCCAGCAGGCTTTCCCAGATAGACGACAATTTAAAGGCAATGGGGAATACGGATTTTTCGGCGGAGGAGCTTGCGAGAATCGACGAGATTCTGGTTCCCTATGCCAGGGAAGCGTACTGATTGGTTTTACAAATAAACCTTCCGTTTCTTATAAAGGGGCTGTCGGGAAATGATGCATTTCCACAATATATACTGCGATAGATTGGCAATCGCATCTATATATTGCATGCAGATATCATTTTCCGACAGCCCCGTCACAATCGTGAAAAACAGCCGCGAAAATGCGGCGCCATGGAGGCTGAGATGGAAAAGAAAAATACCTATATTCGTGATTTAATCGCAAGAATGAGTCTGGAGCAGAAAATCGGGGCGGTGCTGACACTGGGATTTGCGGGCACAGTGCCGAGGGCGCATATTTATAAATATATCGAGGAATATCACTGCGGCGGCCTGCGCCTGTCCTGCGATATGCGGCAGTTTGGCAGTTATGTGGATCCCAACGGCAACAAGACGGTGGTGAAGCTGGAAAACGCGGACGGCATCCGGTTTAAAGGACCGGCTCCGGTGCCCACGGCCGGCCAGTACAAGGCGGTTCTGGACGAATTGCAGTCCCGCGCAAGGAAAAGGCCGCTTTCTATCCCCCTGCACTTTTCCTATGACCAGGAAGGGGGAAGCAGCGCGGACTTTTTCTTCGGGGGCGTCAACCTCTTTCCCAAGCCCATGGGAATCCGTGCCATGAACGATACGGATATGGCATACCGGATTGCAAAAGCCGTGGCCAGACAGGGAAAGGCAGTAGGCTTTAACTGGGTGCATTCCCCGGTGCTGGACGTAAACTCCGAGCCGGCCAACCCGGAAATCTACACCAGAGCCTACAGCGACGACGCGCGGGAGGTGGCGCGCTACGCAAGAGAAACCTGCCGGGGACTGAAGGAAGAAAAAATGATTGCCACAGGAAAGCATTTTCCGGGGAGAGGACACTCGGATGTGGACGCTCATTTTCAGGTGCCGGTTATCGATGTGGATAAAAAGACCATGGAGGAGAGGGAGCTGTTACCCTATAAGGAGCTGATTGCCGAAGGACTCCTGCCCTCCATCATGATTGCTCACAGCATCTTTCCCGCCATCGACCCGGATAACATCGCCACGGTGTCGAAAAAGGTGATTACCGGATTGCTGCGTGAGGAGCTGGGCTTTCAGGGCGTGATTGCCACCGACAGTATGACCATGGGGGCCATCGCCACCCGATACGGCGTGGCAAATGCCTGCGCCCTGTCGCTGGAGGCAGGGGCGGATTTGGTGCTGATGAAGGCCGAAAACCATCTGGTGGAAGAGGTGATAGACAAAATCCGCTCCTTCGTGGAACAGGGAAGGATTCCCATGGAGGAGTTGGAGGATAAGGTATACCGTATCCTGAATCTGAAATATGAATACGGACTGTTTGGTCCGGCAGGCGAGGGGGAGGAGCCCGAAAAGGTTCTGCAGGAGGAAGGCATACGGCAGCTTGCCCGGCAGGCGGCAAGGCGCAGCGTGCTCATCGCCAGAGACCGGGAGGGAAGTATCCCGGTTACAGGGGAAAAAATCCTTGTGATAGAGCAGAAAGTGAAGGAATATAACGATATGCAGTGGCATTCCGGCATTCTGTTTGAGGCATGCCAGGGCTATCGCCCGGATATCCGTTATCTGGAAACCTCCTATTCTTATGACGATACCGACAAAAGCCAAATTACTCAGGCGCTTACGGAATACGATACGGTGATAGCCACCAATTATTTTCTGCGGGGAAAGGCGAAGAACCGGGATTTCTGGGAGGAGCAGATTTCGCTGCACCCGGAGGTTAAAATCATCATCGTGAGCAATACGCCCTATGAACAGCTTTCCATTCCGGGGAACGCCGGGAATGTGCTGCTGACCTTCGCCACATCTCCTGAGAATATCAGGGCTGCGGCAGCGGTGCTTTTCGGGGAGATGGAGCCGGAGGGAGTGTGGCCGCTGAAAGAAATGCTGATGTGAGTTTTGGAATATCAGCTTCCGCTGGTATTCGGATACGGGTGAGAGGATTTGGAAAGTGAGGAAAAAAAGATGAAAAAAATTGTACTTCTGGGCGCAGGTTCCACCGCATTTACCCTGGAACTGGTGAGGGATTTGGTGTTGACAAAGGCGCTTGAGGGCTGCAGGGTCTGCCTTGTGGATATCGACGAAAAACGTCTTAAGGACGCGGCGGCAGTAGCGGAGCTTTACCGGGCCGAAATCGAGGCGGAGATTGGGATTGAGGCGCATACCGACCGCAGGATTGCTCTTGAGGGGGCGGACTATGTTATCTGCGCGGTAAAGATTGGCGGCTATGGCCCGCTGGAAAAGGAAAGAAAAATCGCGGAGGAACATGGATATTACCGCGGCATTGGTGACCGGGTTTCCTGCTATTACGGAGGCGTGGGAGCCTATTGGCAGATACGGTTCGTGGAAGAAGTGGTCAGGGACATGAAGGAGCTCTGCCCGGACGCCCTGCTGATTCAGACCTCCAATCCGGTTTTTGAAGCCACAGGCTATGCCACCAAATATCTCCATGCCAATGCGGTGGGAGTCTGCCACGGCCACTGGGGTTATAAGGAGATTGCCCGGATTCTGGGGCTGGACCCCGAAAAGGTGACCGGCGAGGTCATGGGCTTTAACCATTGCGTTTATCTGACGGATTTCCGCTATGAGGGAAAGGACGCCTATCCCCTGATTGACCGGTGGATAGAAGAAAAGTCCGAAGCATACTGGAAAAGTCCGCAGTACAATACCCTAAACAGCTTCCATAAGTGCCCGGACGCACTTTCTCCGGGCGCGGTGGATGCCTATCGACAGTACGGCCTGATGCCCATCGGCGATGCGGTGCGCAGCACCTCTCCCTGGTGGCATCACACGGATATGGCCGCAAAGGAAAAATGGTATGGGACAAACGGCGGCTTTGATTCGGAAATCTGCTGGAACGCCTATCTGGCTCAGAAAGACGAACAAAGGGAGGCAATCGGGAATATTTTAAGGGACGGCACGCCCATCGTTGAAAAGTATCCGCTTCGCAGGAGCAACGAACAGCATATCCGTATTATCGACGCCATGGAGTCGGATTGCTATACCCGGCTGACCCTGAACATTCCCAATAAGGGCTGTATCCCCGGACTGCCGGAGGATATACTGGTGGAGATTCCCGCCATGGTCAGCGCCAGAGGAATTCAGGGGATTCGGATGCCTGCGTTCCCGCCGAAACTGATGAACAATGTAATCCTGCCCAGAATGTGCCGGGCAAACAATATCATGGAGGCCTACCATACAGGCGACCGGAGCCTTTTGGTTCTGGAGCTGATGAACGACCACCGTACCCGTTCCTATGAGCAGGCCAAAGCGCTGATTGACGAACTGCTGGCTCAGGAGTGGAACAGGGATGCCGCAGAGCATTACCGCTGACGAGCGGGAAGGACGGCAGACAGTTTTGCGTCATGTTGGCGCACAAAGTTTCTGCCTGAATGTATTCAGTTGAAAGTACGCATTTAAGAGCTGTCTGGCGGCAGCAGGGAGGCTGAAATGCTTAAAATAACTCACTTGCAGAGATTTTCCATCCATGACGGCCCGGGAATCAGAACCACGGTATTTTGCAAGGGGTGCAGTCTGAGATGCTTTTGGTGTCATAATCCGGAGGCCATGGAATCCGGTATCCGGCTGTGGCACGACAAAAAGCAGTGTATCGGCTGCGGGAGCTGCCGCGGGAATTGTCCTAAAGGGCTTTTTTACGGGGAGGATGGCTGTGACTGTACCGCAGAGGAAGGCTTTCCCTGTGCGGCCGTCTGTTCCTCGGACGCTCTTTCCCCCACAGGATTTTGGATGGAGGAGGATACGCTTGTGCGGCAGCTTTTGCGGGACGGCTCCCATTATGGGCGCACCGGAGGCGGCGTCACCTTTTCCGGCGGAGAACCGCTGCTGCAGGCGAAGGCCCTTCGGCAGATGATGTCCTGCCATGAACTGACGGGCATATCCAGAGCGGTGGATACTGCGGGCAACGTTCCCTGGGAGAATTTCAGTGAAGTGATTCCCTGTACGGAGCTGTTTTTGTATGATGTGAAATGCATGGACGCCTCCCTCCATAAAGAGGGGACAGGGGCGGATAACGGGCTGATTTTGGAAAATCTGGAACGGCTTTGCCGTACCGGGAAAACAATCTGGGTCAGGATTCCCGTGATTCCCGGATGGAACGACGAAAGCCGTGAGATGGAGGCTGTTGCCCGAAGGCTCAGGGAATTGTCAGACCTTCCCCAAAGCAGGATAGAGCGCATCCAGCTTTTACCCTTTCACCGCTTTGGCAGAGAAAAATATGTACGGCTGGGACTTAAATATCCTGCCGAAGATTTGACGCCGCCTTCCGGGAAAAAGATGGAGGAACTGCTGTCCCTCTTTCGGGAAGCGGGACTGACGGAGGCGGAAATCGGAAATCATACGACGCTTGTGGAAAATGACAAGACTGCGGAAGATGGCAGGGGAGAAGAAAACAGCAGGAAGGAGAATTTTTCATGACAGAGAGGGCGCAAAGGCTCCGGGAACAGCTTTCGGAGCGGGATTACTCGTCCAGGGCCGCGGATTTGGCAGAGGGATACGACTGGTCGCTTTACCGGGGCAATCCGGTGGTCCGGCAGGGACATTTGATGAAATATTATCTGGAACGGCTGGCAGCTCCGGTTTACCCGGAGGAATTGATTGTCGGCGGCATTCCCTATACGGAGGTGGATTCCAATCGGCAGATTATGCCGGACTTCCTTTTCCCCCGGGAGAGGGCTGAAAGGGAAGCGCTGGCCGCGGCTCGTTTTCAGGAAGAAACGGGGAAAAGCAAGGCACCGGACTATGATGAGTGGAGGGAGCTCTTTTACGGGTCGGTGAATTACGGACACATCATTATCGGTTATGAGCGGGCGCTTAAGAAGGGGCTGGGGCAGATGGCGGAGGAGCTTCGTCTGCGGCAGAGGGATTTTGCGCTTACATCCGGGCAGAAGGATTTCCTTACGTCTGCGCTGTACTGCCTGGAGGGGGCTCAAAGCTATATCCGCCGCTATGGAGAGGAAGCGGAGCGTCAGGCAAAGGATGCGCCGGATGCACGCCGAAGGGAGCTTAGGGAGATTTCCCGTACCTGCCGCCACATTGCTTTTTTTGCGCCGGTGAGCTTCCGGCAGGCCCTCCAGATGGTATGGTTTTTGCAAATCCTTGTGGAATTAGAGTCAGGGCTTTCCGCCTTTTCCTACGGAAGGCTGGACCAGTATCTTTATCCTTATCTGAAAGCCGATTTGGAGTCGGAGCTTCTTACCCGTGAAGAAGCCCAGGAGCTGGTGGACTGCTTCTGGATTAAAAACGGGGAGTATCCGGAGAGGATAAGCGACCCCGCGCGGAGTATTACCATCGGCGGCATGACCGGGGAGGGGAAGGACGGCGTCAATCCCTTAAGCTTTATGCTGCTGCGCTCTCTGGAGAGCTGCCGGCTTTTGCAGCCCAAATTAAACGCCCGGATATTTCCGGGAACAGACCCGGAATTTTTTCTGGAATGCTGCCGGGTCAACAGGCAAAATCTGGGGCCTATGCTGTACAACGATACGGCGGTTCTGGAAGCGCTGGAAAAATATGGTTATGCAAAAGAGGATGCGGTGGATTACGGTCTGATTGGCTGCTACGAGTACGGGCTGGCGGGGATGGAGCGTCCAAGTCCCATGGGGGCCATTCTGAATGTGGGAAAATGTCTGGAGCTTGCCTTAAATAACGGGGTTTCGCTGACCACAGGAAAAGTTCTCGGACCGGCTCTTGGAGATTTGACCCGGTATCATACCTGTGAGGAGGTGGAAGAAGCGCTGACAGGACAGGTCAAAGCCGCCGCCGCACTTCTGACGGAAAAGATTTGGCTGGAGGAATACAGGACGGCTCTGCTCCGCCCCCAGCCCATGCTTTCCCTGTTCGTGGAGGACTGTGTGGAAAAGGCTGCGGATTTGTCGCTTTACGGCGCAAGATATTCCTCCGTGGGAGTGCGGATGCCGGGACTGGCCGCCGTCTCGGACAGCTTAACCGCCCTTCGGACATTGTGCTTTGAGGATAGGGATTGCCCGGGGGATTCCGGGAAGGGCGTTTCGGGAGAGCAGAAAGGGGAAATTTTCGGGAAGTTTTCCAGGGAGAGAATTTTGCAGGGGCTTCGGACGAACTTTGAGGAGGACGCCGTGCTGCGGGCCGCGCTGATTAACAGGGCGCCGAAATACGGCAACGATGACGACCGGGCGGACCAGACCATGGTCTGGCTCTGCAGGCGGATGTGCGAGATTATCAGCGACTGTCCCCACCCTTCGGGAAGCCGTCTGCGGCCGGGGATATTCAGCTTCCTGAATTTTCTGGACTGCGGTCAGGCCTGCGGCGCGCTTCCTGACGGAAGAAGGGCGGGAGAACCCTTTGTCAACGGAATCAGTCCCTCCCACGGTATGGACAAAAACGGCCCCACCGCTTTCCTGCGCTCGGCGGGCAAGCTGGATTACAGCCTGTCCAACAATGCCAGCACTCTGGATTTTAAGGTACCGCCTCAGGTTTTTCAGGGGGAGGAGGGAGACCGGCTGCTCAGGGGCCTGATTTCGGACTATTTTAAAGAGGGCGGTATGCAGATTCAGCTTTATTTCCTCTCAAAGGATGACCTTCTCCGCGCCAGAAGCCATCCGGAGGAATACGCCGGACTGACGGTGCGCGTTACCGGCTACAGCGCTTATTTTGTCCGGCTTACGTCAGAGCTTCAGGAGGAAATCATACAAAGGACAGCGGCTTTTTAAAAAATTCATATCATGGAATAAAGGTTAAGAAGGAGGTATACATATGCAGGATTTTCAGTATCAGGTTCCCACGCAGGTCTTTTTCGGTCAGGGAGCTGAAAAGGAAGTGGGACAGAGAGTTAAAGAATTTGGAGGGCACAGAGTATTGCTCCATTTCGGGAGCCGTCACAGCAAGCAGTCCGGGCTGATAGACCGTATCGCCGGATATCTGCATGAACAGGGCATTGAGACCGTGGAGCTGGGAGGGGTACAGCCCAATCCCCGTCTTAGTCTGGTGTACCGGGGAATAGAGCTGTGCCGCCGGGAAAAGGTGGATTTTATTCTGGCCGTGGGCGGCGGCAGCGTCATTGACTCCGCCAAGGCCATTGCCCTGGGCGTTCCTTACGAGGGGGATGTTTGGGACTTCTTTACCAGAAAGCAGAAGGTGGAACGCCTGCTTGCCCTGGGCGCTGTGGTGACCATGCCCGCGGCGGGGAGCGAGGTGGCGGTAGGCTCCGTTATCACAAACGAGGATGGCATGCAGAAAATTCCCTTAAATAACCGGAAGATGCGTCCGCTGTTCGCCGTTCTGGACCCGCTGCTTACCCTTTCCCTGCCTCCTTATCAGACCGCCTGCGGTATTGCGGATATTTTTTCCCATGTGATGGAAAATTATTTTTCCCGGACGCGGAATACGGAGCTGGGAGACCGGCTGTGCGAGGCCTGTATGAAAACCCTCATCCATAACGGGCGGATACTTATGGAAAGTCCCGGGGATGTGGCTGCCCGGTCGGAGATTATGTGGGCCGCCAGCCTTGCCCAGTCAGGACTGCTGAGCGCAGGGCGTCAGGGGGACTGGGGCTCTCACGATATTGAAAATGAGCTCAGCGCCGTTTATGATGTGGCTCACGGCGCCGGACTGGCCGTTGTGTTTCCCGGCTGGATGAAGCATGTATTTGAAACGGATATTCAGGTCTTTGTCAGGTTTGCCACCCGGGTCTGGGATTTGGACCCTTCACAGTTTCCTGACGAGAGAGCGCTGGCTTTAGAGGGGATAGGACGTCTGTCGGAGTTCTTTACCCGGCTTGGATTACCCTCTACGCTTGCAGGGCTCGGCGTACCTGCCGACCAACTGGATATGCTGGCAGAGCGGGCGGTCAGAAACGGAGGAACCGGACAGTTTATGAGACTGTCAAAGGAAGACGTCTTAAGTATTTTGAAAAACTGCGCGCAGTAAATGAGAAAGGAAGGATAAATACCATGAAAGGAAACTATGCGGTCAGACTGGCGGACACGCTGATGAAACGATTCCCCATGGCGGATGAATACCCATACAAAAGCTGGAGCTATCCGCAGGGCTTTATGCTGTGGGGCATGATTCGTTTATGGGAAAAGACCGGGGAACAGAAATATTATGACTATGTAATGGCGTATGTGGATTTTCACGTGGATATCCGGGGCAATGTGCCGAGATTTACCGGAAACAGCATGGACGATATGATGACGGGCTCCGTACTGGTCTGGGCCCTTAAGCAGACCGGCGAGCCCCGGCTTCTGGCGGCATGCCAGCATATCAGAAAAGCCTTTGAGGATTATCCGCGCAATGAGGACGGAGGCTTCTGGCACGGCCGGAAACTGACGGGAGAGATGTGGGTGGACGGCGTCTTTATGGGACAGATGTTCCTGTCAAAATATGGCGCATACCTTACAGACCCGGCGGAGTCTGAAAAGTGTTTTGACGAGACGGCTCTGCAGCTGCGTTCCATTTACCGCCATTGCCGGAAAGAGGGAACCGGACTGCTTTACCATGCATGGAGCCAGGATAAAAGACCCTCCTGGGCAAATCAGGAAACAGGACGCTCCCCGGAAATATGGTGCGAGGGACTGGGCTGGTATGCGCTGATTTTAGCGGAGGCGCTGGCTGTTTTTCCGAAGGAGCATCCAGAGTATCAGGCGCTTTTGCAGCAGTATCTGGAGCTGGCCGAAAGCCTTAGGCAGGAGCAGGACGGGGAGCTTGGCCTGTGGTATCAGGTGGTGGATAAGAAGAACGAGGCGGATAACTGGTGCGATACCTCCGGCAGCGCCATGTTCCTTTACTCACTGGAGCGGGGGATAGAGATGGGAATATTGCCTTCAGAGGAGTATAAAGAGACGGTGCGAAAGGGCTATGAGGGCGTCATTTCCCAGATGAGAGAAGGCAGCGACGGTCTTCTGGACGTATATAATGCCTGCGACGGCCTGTGCGTACAGGACAGCTATGACGTTTATATCAATTATCCCAGAAAAGTCAATGCAAAGGAGGCCGTGGCGGCCTGCCTGTGGGCTGCGGCGGCGGTGGAATTTTCGGAGACAGTTTGAAATTCAGAGATTTTAGTATCCTGATTTGTGCGCCCGTTCAGGCGGGCAGATAGGAGTCGGTATGAAAAAAGCAATTTTAGTAGGCTGCGGCGGCTGGGGAGAAAACTGGGCCAGACATACCCTGCCCCGGTGCATGAAGGACGGACTGCTTCAGGTGGTAGGGGCGGTGGACGTTATCCCCGAACATCTGGAATCGGTTAGAGGCATTCTGAGGAAAGAGCAATGCTTTACCGAGCTGCGCAGAGCCATTGAAACAACAAAGCCGGACTTCTGCATCATCGCCGCGCCTCCTGCGGCGCACGAGGCCGTTGCCATGACGGCGATGGAATACGGATGTCAGGTGCTGTCCGAAAAGCCCGTCACCGACAATCCGCAAAGCCTGCTGCGGCTTCTGAAAAGGGCGGAGGAAACCGGAACGAAATACGGCGTGACCATGTCCCACCAGTTCCATCGGCATATTTCCACGTTGCGGCAGGAAATTTTCAGCGGA
The DNA here is from genome assembly GCA_910577275.1 of uncultured Lachnospiraceae bacterium. Classification (GTDB taxonomy): domain Bacteria; phylum Bacillota; class Clostridia; order Lachnospirales; family Lachnospiraceae; genus Suilimivivens. The sequence continues at coordinate 105,675 of CAJTMW010000012.1, read as the reverse complement.
AAATACGGCGCTCTGGATTACCTTTCCTTTCAGTTCACGGCAAAGCAGGCCGAGATGAGCGAGCGGCAGAAAAAGCTGGAGCATGTAATGCTCAACGAGGCGTCTATTCATCATTTCAGCCTGCTGGAATCGCTGACCGGGAGCCGGTGTAAAAGCATCTATACCGACGTCTGGAGCCCGCAGCACGCCCTCAGCATGAAAGGGGGCGGGCAGTCCCTTTCCATATTGAAGTATGAAAACGGCGTGCGGGTAAGCTATGAAGTGTCCATGTCCAGCGCCTGTTCCCTTCATTCCTGGGGCAATGAGCTGATTCGGGCAGAGCTGGAAAATGCGGTGCTGGTTCTGGAGGGAAAGAGCCTGCGCTGTTATCTGAAATCCGAGGACGAGCCGGACCCCAATCTTCCGGGAAAAGGATTTGAGATTCCTCTTATCGGTTCGGCGAAGGACAGGTGGGGAAATGAAAATCTGACAGCGCAGTTCGTAGAATGGCTGGAAGGCGGGGAGGCAATGGACACCCGTCTGGAAAACGCCGCCCGTGCCCAGATGACGGTATTCGCCGCCATTGAGAGCGGGAGGGAGGGGATTCCCATAGAGCTCAAAGCTCTGAGAGAGAAATACAGAGAGGAAGAAAGAGAATGAAGAAATTGACAATCAAAGATTTAAACCCCGCAGAGGGACATATTTTTGAGGGCGTATTGCCCGGAGAGAAGCTCTATACGGGCGGACTGGGATTTTCCCGGCCCGGCGAGGTGAGCCATGCCAGCGATAACCCTGAGGGGATTCATGTACATGAGGACTGCGAGCTGTTTATGGTGGCGCAGGGAAAGGCGCTGGTTTTGATAGACGGCAGAGAGGAGCCTTTAAAGACCGGTGACATTGTCCTGGTAGAGCCGGGAGAAGACCATCATGTAATCTCTGACAGGGAAGACCCGGCTGTGATTTTGTGGTGCCATGCCAGATAAAAGGAGGACGTAAAATGAAAGCATTGACGGTTGACGGACAGGGCGTTCTGGCGGTAACGGAGCTTCCCATGCCAGAGTACGGACGTTGTCAGGCTCTGGTAAAAATGAAAAGCTGCGGTGTGTGCAACGGAACAGACACAAAGCTGATTCACCGCACATTCAAAAATTTCAATACCTATCCGGCCATTTTGGGCCATGAGGGGGTAGGCGAGGTAGTGGAGACGGGAGCGGATGTGAAAAATCTGAAAAAAGGGGATATGGTGCTGCTTCCTTTTCTGGAAAAACCGGTGGAGGGCTATACGCCCGGCTGGGGAGCTTACAGTGAGTATGCGGTGGTGGGAGATGCGAAAGCGTACATTGAAAAGGGCATGGGACCCGGCACCGCGGAGTGGAGCGAGGGCTATCTCGCCCAGACTCTGATTCGGCCTGATGACCGGATAGACGCGGTGGGGGCGGCCATGGTCATTACTTTCCGGGAGGTGCTCAGCGCCATCCGCCGTTTTGGCTTCCGACCAAATGAAAGCGTGCTGATTTTTGGCGCAGGACCGGTGGGTCTGTGCTTTACCCGGTTTTGTAAGCTCCTGGGCATGGGGACGGTGATTACCACGGACGTTTTTGACGATAAGGTGCAGGAGGCAAAGCGGCTGGGAGCAGACTATGCGTTTAATTCCGCTTCCTGCGATATAGACCGGGAGGTGCGCCGCCTGTTCCCGGAAGGCGTGGATAACGTGGTGGACGCGGTAGGAGTCAATGCTCTGCTGAATCAGGCCATGGGGCTGATTCGGTACAACGGAAAAATCTGCGGCTACGGTATATCGCCCAAGCTGGGAATGGAGCTGGACTGGAGCCATGCGCCCTATAACTGGAGCCTGAATTTTGTTCAGTGGCCCAGCAAAAAGGAGGAGGCCCAGGCACACGCCCAGATTATGGCATGGATTAATACAGGGGTACTGAACCCTATGGATTTTATCTCCCATACCTTTTCCTTCGACCATATTTTAGATGCCTTTGCACTGGTGGAGAGAAGGGAACCGGGGACAAGAAAGATTGTAATTACATTTTAGATGACAGGAGGTTAGCAATGAGAGAAACAAAACTTTTCAGCGTATTGCCGGATTATGTGTGTACTCCGGACGGTATGGCAATAGACAGGCACGGGAATCTGGTGCTCTCCTGCCCCAATTATGCCCGGGACGACTTTTCCGGGATGGTGCTGCGTGTTGACAGACAGGGAAAGGCGGAAAAATGGTTTGATGTGCCCGTTCACCCGGATACCGGAGTGGCCCGGAATATGGGAATTGCCTTTGACGGGGACTGGAATATTTATCTGTGCGACAACCAGGGCTGGAGCGAGCGGGAAGAATTCCTTTACAAGGGACGGATTCTTAAGCTTAAGGTAACGGACGAAGGGGAAATATTGGAGACGGTGGTGGTGGCCGACGGCATGGAGCATCCCAACGGGATACGAATCAGGGACGGCTACATGTATGTGACTCAGAGCTATCTGCACCCGGAAAAGAGGGAGGACGGAAAGCTGGTAAGCTGCGTGTACCGCTTCGGACTGAATGAAAAGGATGTCCATGTGACAAATACTCTGGCCGACCCCAACATCTTTGCCTCCTTTGTGACACAAAATCCGGCCTGCCAGTACGGGGCGGACGGAATTGTTTTTGACAGGGACGGGAATCTGTATGTGGGGAACTTTGGCGACGGGGCAATATACCGTCTTACCTTTAATGAGGACGGGAGTCTGAAAGAAAACAGGCTCTTTGCACAGGATTCTGCAAACCTGCAGAGCACGGACGGCATGATATTTGATGAGAAAGGAAATCTTTACATTGCGGATTTTTGCGCCAATGCCATTGCAAAGGTTACGCCGGACGGGAAAGTGGAGCGTATCGCCCAGAGCCCGGACTGTACCGGCGTGGACGGCGGTCTTGACCAGCCGGGAGAACCCATCGTGTGGGACGGGCGGCTCATCATTTCCTGCTTTGACCTGGTGACGGGGCCGGATAAAGTGAACACAAAGCATGAGATGCCTGCGACTCTGGTGCAGATGGAGCTTTAAAGGGCGTCGCAGGGCGTATGGTAAATGTTTGCATGAAGCAAAAATCAGCGTAGAAAGAGGAGAGTTTGGCATGGAAAGATATATTCTTGCGCATGATTTGGGAACCAGCGGAAATAAAGCTACCTTGTATCGTGAGGACGGAAGGCTGGCCGCCAGCGCGGTGCCGGAGGGAGAGGAATAAGATGAAATTGACTGAGATTACACCCGAAAAGCTGGCCGGTTATTTTGACCATACCCAGCTAAGGGCTTACGCAACAAAGGCTGATTTTGAAAAGCTGTGCGGGGAAGCAAAAAAATACGGCTTCGCCATGGTGGCAATCAACCCGGCGCCGGTGGCATTGTGCAGGAAATTACTGGAAAACACGGATATCCACGTAGGGGCAGCAGTAGGCTTTCCCCTTGGACAAAATACCATAGCGGCCAAGGTCTTCGAGACGGAGGATGCCATCAAAAACGGGGCTCATGAGATAGACTATGTGGTCAATCTTACGCAGCTCAAGGAAAAGAATTATGCTTATGTGGAAAAGGAAATGGCTTCTATTGTGGAGATATGCCGAAAGGAAAAGGTGGTTTCCAAGGTGATTTTTGAAAACTGCTATCTGACCCGGGAGGAAAAGCTGACGCTGTGCAGAATCGCGCGGGAGACAGGGCCTGACTTTATCAAGACCTCCACAGGCTTCGGGACAGGGGGAGCCACCTTTGAGGATGTGGAGCTGATGAAAAACGCGGTGGGAGACAATATAAAGATTAAGGCGGCAGGCGGAATCCGCAGTCTGGAAACAGCCCTTCGGATGATTGGTCTGGGAGTATCCCGCATAGGTTCTACGGCAAGCGTTGAGATTGTGGAGGAATTGAAAAGGAAAGAAGCGCATGGAGCATGACCATGCGCTTTCTTTATGCCCATGCCGATGCAGAGGAAACATGTCGCCAAAGTGGCGCATCGGCGATGCGCGAGCAGGGGAAGTAACCTTCCCTGCTCGATTGCGGAACAGGTATTGCTTTGTCATCCGCAGTATAGAGGTCATAACGGTGATTATTTTAAACTTGACAAATACCCCATGGGGGTATATTATATGATTGTAAAAACAAATACCCCCATGGGGTATATAAAGCAAAAACGAGGTGTTGATATGCCGCAAACAGGAGATACTAAGAATCAGGAAAACATATGTAACTGCTGCCGCACCAAACATACGCCCAGGGACGAAAAGCAGAAAAAACAGCTCCAGAACCGTCTGAGCAGAATCACGGGCCAGCTAAACGGCATCGGCAGGATGCTGGAGGAAAACCGTTACTGCGGAGATATTCTGATACAGGTGGCGGCTGTGGAGAGCGCGCTGCAGAGCTTTGGCTATCTGATTTTGCAGGAGCATATGGAGACCTGCGTGGTGGAGGAAATCCAAAACGGCAACACACAGATTATGGAAGAAGCCATAGAGCTTGTGAAAAAGCTGAAATAGTTATTTGCGTCGGCGCCGGGCCGGGCATCCGGGTACGGCAAAGGCGGCGGCCAAATCGATGCAGGAGGTTGTGATGAAACAAAAATTTACAGTGACAGGCATGACCTGTTCCGCCTGTTCCTCTCATGTGGAAAAGAGCGTCTGCAAGCTTCCGGGAATGAACGAGGTGACGGTAAATCTGCTCACCAACAGTATGCAGGTGGCGTACGACGAAAGCCTGTGCAGCGAGGATAAAATCATTGAAGCGGTGGAGAAGGCAGGCTACGGTGCAAATAAGGCCCCGTCAGGAGGAGCGCAGAGCCGGGGCAGAACCGCGGCAGGAGAAGCATCAGGCGTCAGAGCGGTGAGAACAGGCAGCGGAGAGGCAGGAGGAGCCGGCGAGCAGGCCGGCGGCAGGACATTTTCCGGCGTATCAGGAAAGGACAGCGCCGGGCGGGAAGCCCTGAAAAGAAAAAAGGAAAACAGGGAAATGAAGGTGCGGCTTACCGTTTCCATTGTTTTTATGATTCTCCTTATGTTTGTTTCCATGCACCACATGTTTTTTATGTGGCTGCATCTTCCCGTGCCGGAATGGCTGATGAAGCTGTTCCACGGAAATGAAAACGCATTGACTTTTGCGTTTACCCAGTTTTTGCTGACCCTTCCGATTATTTATGTGAACCGGAAGTATTACCAGACAGGTTTTAAGACCCTGGCGCACCTAAGCCCCAATATGGACAGCCTGATTGCCATCGGCTCGGGAGCGGCCCTTGTTTACGGCGTCTTTGCCATTTACCGGATTGGGTACGGTCTTGGACACGGGAACGACGCTCTGGTTTCGCGGTACGCCTCCGACCTCTATTTTGAGTCGGCGGGAATGATTCTGGCGCTGATTACGGTGGGAAAATATATGGAGTCCCGCTCCAAAGGCAAGACCGGAGAAGCCATAGAAAAACTGATGGATTTATCGCCCAAGACGGCGATTCTGCTTCTGGAAAACGGGGAGGAGAAGGAAATCCCCACTTATGAGCTTTTAAGGGACGATTTATTTGTGGTGAAGCCGGGCAGCCTGATTCCGGTGGACGGCGTGGTGGTGGAAGGAACCTCCAGCGTCAACGAGGCGGCAATTACAGGGGAGAGCATTCCTGTTGAAAAGCAGGCCGGGGACGCGGTGGTATCCGCCACCATGAATAAAGCGGGCAGGCTGGTGTGCCGGGCGGTGAAGGTAGGGGAGGACACAACCCTTTCCCAGATTATCCGTCTGGTGGAGGAGGCTTCCGCCTCCAAAGCGCCCATTGCAAAAATGGCGGACAAAATCGCCGGGATTTTCGTGCCGGCGGTAATGGGAATCGCCCTTATTACCTTTATTGTATGGCTGATAGCCGGGGGCGGCTTTGAGGCGGCCATGTCAAGCGCTATTGCGGTGCTTGTGATTTCCTGCCCCTGCGCTCTGGGACTTGCGACGCCTGTGGCGATTATGGTGGGGACGGGAGTGGGAGCCAAAAACGGCATCCTCATCAAATCAGGGGACGCCCTGCAGTCGGCGAAGGATATCGACACGGTGGTACTGGATAAAACCGGGACTATCACGGAGGGCAGGCCGAAGGTTACGGATATTTTCAGCTATGAAAGGGAATTGGACACCCGGCGGCTGCTTTTGCTTGCGGCTGCAATAGAAAAGCCCAGCGAGCACCCTCTTGCCGAGGCCATTTTAAACGAAGCGGAAAAGACGGGGGAGAGGATTCCCGACGTCACGGATTTTCAGGCGGTTTTCGGCAGAGGCGTTACAGGAACCTGTGAAGAGGAGAGGTATTTTGCAGGCAACAGGGCTTTTATGGAAGATAACGGGATTGCGTTGTCGAATATGCAGAAGGAGGCCGTGGCGGATTTGGCGGCGGAGGGAAAAACTCCCCTTTTGTTTGCCGGTGGGGGAAAGCTTCTGGGAATCATAGCGGTTGCGGATACGGTGAAGGCTTCCTCGATAAGCGCCATCAGAGAGTTTCATCACATGAAAATTGAAGTGGTGATGCTGACCGGCGACAATGAGCGCACGGCTCAGGCGGTGCGGAGAGAGCTTGGCATTAACAGGGTGGTTGCGGAAGTCCTTCCCGAGGATAAGGAAAAGGAAATCAGAAAGCTACAGAGTGAGGGCAGGAAGGTTGCCATGATTGGGGACGGGATTAACGACGCCCCGGCCCTTGCGGCCGCCGACGTGGGTATTGCCATCGGAGCGGGAACGGACGTTGCCATTGACAGCGCCGATATCATACTGATGAAAAGCAGGCTGACTGACGCCATAAGCGCCATCAGACTGAGCCGCGCCGTTATCAAAAATATAAAGGAAAACCTGTTCTGGGCGTTTTTCTATAATACCATAGGGATTCCCCTTGCGGCAGGGCTTCTTTACCCGGCCTTCGGAATCCGGTTAAACCCTATGTTCGGGGCGGCGGCCATGAGCCTGAGCAGTCTGTTCGTGGTGGGGAACGCCCTGCGGCTGCGGAATTTTAAGGCGCGGCAGCCCGGTCAGGCTAAGACAGATGAATCCGCGCCGGAAAACAGCGGTTATGGCAATGCGTCAATAAAAGAAGAAACCGCTGCCGGAGAAGCGGCGGAGAAAGACGCGGCAACAGAAAAATATAAATCCATGGAGGAGGAGAGAGAAATGACAAAGACAATGATTATTGAGGGAATGATGTGCGCGCACTGTACGGGCAGGGTGCAGAAGGCATTGGAGGCGGTGCCGGGCGTAAAAGGCGTTGTTATGAGCCTTGAGAACAAAAGCGCGGAAATTACCCTCGGGGAAGATGTGACGGAGGAGACCTTGAGAGCCGCCGTGACGGAAGCGGGATATGAGGTAGTGGAAGTAAAAGGTTAAGAACGGAAGAAGAAAGCCGCCGCAGCTGTGATTTGCGCATTCAGGAAGCAGATAAGATGTTTCCTGCAGACGCCTTGATGAATCATGGCTGCGGCGGCTTTTCAATGAAATTCAGATATAAATCCGGTTCAGCTGATACGGAATTGCCCGATTAATCTGTTCAGTGTATCAGCCTGCTCGGATAATTCCCTGGAGACTACGGCGCTTTCCTCGGCGGCGGAAGAGTTCGTCTGCACCACTCTGGAAATTTCCCTGATTCCCTCCTCCACGGCAGCTATCTTCTGCGACTGCTGTGCGCTGGCGGAGGCAATGTCATCCATCAGTATTTTAATCGACTGGATACAGTCATTGATAACCCGCATTGCCGAAACCACATGGTCGGTGGATTCTGTCCCTGCCTTTATGTCCTGGACGGAGCGTCCGATGAGAACACCGGTGTTCTGGGCGGCTTCACCGGATTTTGAGGCAAGACTGCGAACCTCGTTGGCAACAACCAGAAAGCCTTTTCCGGCAGCACCGGCGCGGGCCGCTTCCACAGAAGCGTTCAATGACAGAATATTCGTCTGGAGAGCAATGTCTTCAATTGTCTTTACAATGCTGCTGATTTTAACGGAGGACTGGTCGATATTTCTTGTAGCCTCCATCAGCTGCGCCATTTTCTCATCCGCCTCGATGGCGTATCCGTTTGCCTTGTCTACCAGTTCGCTGGCATTGCCGCACTGTACGGCATTGCTTTGAATCTGCGAAGTTATTTCCGTTACATTACTTACCAGACCCTCGATGGAAACCGACTGCTCCATAGTTCCCTGTGAAAGCGTCTGCACGCCGGAGGATACCTGGCCGGCTTCCGCGTTCACCTGATTGGCAATACCCGAAATATCGCCCAGCAGATTCATGAGATTCGTGCGGATTGTTTTCAGGCTGTCGGCCAGAACTTTAAAATCACCGATATAATAGTTCTCGTTTTTCACAACATTTACTGCAATGTTGCCGTCCGCCATCTCGCCCAGAATCCGTCCTATATCGTCAATGGTTTTCCGCAGGCAGCTGCAGAGGTTATGAGTCGTCTGTGCAATCAGGCCGATTTCATCCTTCCTGCCGTAAAAACGCTCCAGCTCCCTGTCGGCGGAAAGCTCCAGATTACCCAGACGTCTTATTGCGCTTTCCACAGCCATAAGCTCTTTGCCCTGCCTGTGTAAAATGATGAGGGTGACAAGGATAACGGCGGCGGCTACGGCTGTGCACAGTGCGCCGACTACAATTCTGACGGTTTCCACAGCGCTGTAGACCTCGTCGGCACTGTCCCTGACCATGAATACCCAGCCCCTGTCCTTCAGATATTTATAAACAACCAATTGATTGACGCCGTTTTCATCCTGATAGGAATAAGTATTTGCATCAGTGCTTCCGTTCTCCTTAATCTGACGGATAATTTCCAGATATCCTTTGTCAGAGGTTTCCGTGTTCAGCAGAGATTCATCCTCATGATAAAGATACACGCCTGTTTCCGCATTTAAAAAGACATATTCGCTGTTGGGGAGTCCCTTGATGTCCAGTCCCAGGAGTACGTCCATCAGGCGGCTGGCATAGACGCCGGCCCCTACATAGCCAATACACTTTTGCCCCTCAAAAATCGGATAGTACATAGAAAGAATCATACTTCCCGTTCCCGGAGATTTCATGATGCCCAGATTAGTCAGCTCCGGCCCGGCCAGTATGGTATTATGGAATTCGTCAAGGGATTCGCCCTTCCGGGTGGTTATCCCGATGGCGGACTGGGAAGTATGGGTCAGAACATAGGTGTCCGGGGTGGCGATGTACAGTCCTTCGAAAATGCCCTTGACCGAAGCAAAATCCTCCGTATATTTTTGCGCTTCTTTCAATAAGGTGGTATCATCCGGGTTTGAAAGCAGATTGCGAACCTCGCTTCCAAGTGCGAATGCAGTCATATACTCCTCCGCGGAAGCCACATAATCGTTGATAATAGCGGCTCTGGACTCCACGGCATCCGTCATCTGGTTTGTAATGTCATTTTTGACTATGGATGCAATATTGCCGGACACAACCGCCCAGAGCAGCAGCATTCCGGTCAGAGTTATGACTGTGGTTATGATACTGATTCGTGTTGAAAGTTTGCGGTTTACAAGAAATTTCATACAAAAATCCCCCCTTAAAAGTAACTCTGCATTATGCGAAAAAAGTATAACATGGTCAAAAAATCAAGTCAATAATGCGGGGGTTTGTAAAACCTGTCTATATAAAAAATTATAACGCTTTCTTAACGGAAATCGCCTTTACAGGACACATCTCCTGACAGCAAAAGCAGGAAATACAGCCCTTTTTCCTGAATTTTGCCTTTTTATTTTCAATTTTTATCACATGGGCAGGGCAGCTTTCCGCGCACTTCCCGCAGCCCACGCATTTATCACGGTTTACCTGAGGATAGGATTTCATGAGGCGCTCTGCAAAAAACAGAAAAGGCTTTTGCAGAAAGCCGGGTACATTGCCGGTAAAATCCAGCTTCTTTGTGTCGGGCATCTGAAAAGGAGTCAGATTTTCCGGCACGGCGTCGCCGATTAACGCAATTTCGGAAGGTCTGGCAAGACCGGCCTCCACCGCCTGCCGTATCATCTCGATTTTCATGGGGTCAATCCCCATAAGCTTTGCGGCAAAGTAATCCTGTGTGTAAAGGTCTCTGGCGGCAAGGAGCATATAAAGGGGATGGGAGGTGCCGCCGGTAGGACCGTTTCCCTCCATGGCGTCGATGGCGTCAATAATGGTGAGCTGAGGGCTTACCGTCTGCGCAAGCTCCAGAAGCATCCGGGAAAAATCATGAAGATTCGGCCAGAGGTAGTGCATCTGAGGCTTTTCCAGTCCCGGGATAACGCCGAAAAGGTTTTTGATGCCTCCCGAGTAGCCGGTCATGGCGTGGGTTTTCAGCTTACAGATATTGATTACATAGTCTGCATCCAGCACAGGCGTAATAATATGGAAGGAATGGTTGGCAAAGCCCTTCGGGCAAGCAACCGTCCGGGCGGAGAAATCCATATTCAGCTTAAGATTTGGCGACAGCTCCTTTACCCCGCAGACGTTATAGATATTTTTCATATACTCTGCGTTATAAAGCCCTCCCGAGCTTTCCGCAAGGGTGATATCCCTGACCCCATGACCGTTCAGCCACCGGACCACGGCTTTGATTACCAGCGGATGGGTGGTGACGGGAAATTCAGGTTTTTTAGCCATAATCAGATTCGGCTTTATGACCACTTTTAAGCCCGGCCGCATGTCCTTTGCAATATCAAGCGCTTCCAGAGCCTTACAGATGGCGGGATAAATCAGTTCCTCCTTGTATTCTTGTACGTGATATAATGTCTGTAGCATAGGGCGTCCTTTCTTCCGGCGGTGGCCGGCAAAATTTTACTTATATCCATGATAGCAACCATATCAGAAAAAAGCAAATCTTTACACCTTAAAGGCTTATTTGGTATAATGAAATCACCGATAAAATCAAGTGGCAAGGGAGTTTTAAGAAATGGCGGAATACAGAAATTATATTTTTGATTTATATGGAACGCTGGTGGATATCAGCACCAACGAGGCGAAAGCCTCCCTGTGGAAAAACATGGCGTGGCTTTTTTCCATGATGGGAGCCTCTTATGAGCCCGCGGAGCTCAAAAAAATGTATAAAAAGCTCTATGCGGAGGAGACCGGGAGGAATCTTCTGCGGGTTCGGGAGGAGCTTAAGGACAATCAAATCACGGCGGGCGAGGTGGAGATACATTTAGAGGACGTATTTGAGAAGCTTTTTGCGGACAAGGGAGTGGAAATCGACAGAAAGCAGGCATGGCAGATAAGCCTGATGTTCAGAAGCCTTTCCATGAACGGAATCAGGCTTTACGAGGGTGTGGAAGAATTGTTTAAACGGCTTAAGGAGGCGGGGAAAAAGATTTATCTTCTTTCCAATGCCCAGAGAATGTTTACCGAGCCGGAAATGAAGCTGCTGGGATTTTACGACTGCTTCGACGGCATTTTATATTCTTCCGATGCGGACGTAAAAAAGCCTTCTTTCTATTTTTATGATGCAATCTTTCAGAAATACGGATTAAAAAAGGAAGAAAGCGTTATGATAGGTAATGAATATTGTGCGGATATTCAGGGAGCGGACAATTACGGGATAGACAGCATGTATGTGTTTACCGCCCAGTCAGGGAAAGAGGCGGATTTGCTGCCGGAAAGCAGCAGGAGAATCGAGCGAATCGGGGATGTATTTTAAATATGTTTTTGATACGGCAGTAAATGAGTGAAAGGGCGGATAAATGACAATTGAAGAGGTTCTGGCATTTGATGAAATGCAGATATTTGACCGAAAGAGCATTCACATTGAACCAAAATCACTGGCGATTACAATTGTTGCCTTTGCAAATGCAGATGGAGGTACAGTTGCCCTTGGCATTTCCGATAAGTCCAGAAGGATAGAAGGAACAGATTATAATATCCGGCAACTGAACGAATTGCTTACAGTTCCATATGACTTCTGTGAGCCAACTGTACAGGTGGCTATAGAAAAAGTGCCATGCACTGATGAGAAAGGCCGGGATAATCATGTTGTATTGATGCATATAGAGCCGAGTTCCCATGTTCACGCCAATCAGGCAGACGAGGTTTATTTGCGTGTAGGGGACAAGTCAAAGAAGTTGGGATTTAATGAACGTTTGCAGCTTATATATGATAAAGGGGAAAGGTTTTTTGAAGATAAGCCGGTGCCGGAAGCAGAAATGGATGATTTAGATATCGATTTTGTCGAGGAATATATAAGAAAAATCGGATACCGGAAAAATGCAATATCCTTTCTGACAGAAAATAAAGGATTTGTAAAAATAAAACAGGGGAAAGAACAGATTAGTACTGCGGCTATCCTGTTGTTTGGAAAAAGACCGCAAAATTTCTTCCCGCGCGCCCGCATACGTTTTATACGATATGACGGTACGGAGGAACGCTTTGGCGCAGAAATGAATGTGGTCAAGGATGTGATTTTTGAAGGAAATATTTTAAAAATGGTTATGGATTCCATTGCTTATATTGACACACAGATAAAGGAAAAGACTTATCTTGGAAAGGATGGGCTATTTGTCACAGAAGATGAATACCCGAAATTTGTGCGGCAGGAAATTATTGTAAATGCCGTGACGCATCGGGCATATAGCATTAGCGGAACGGATATTCATATAAAAATGTTTGACAACCGAATCGTAGTAGAAAGTCCGGGAAAGCTGCCAGGGCTGGTGAGGGCAGATAACATCCGAAATACACATTTTTCCAGGAACCCCAAAATTGCAGAATTTTTGAAAGCATATAATTATGTCAAGGAATATGGAGAGGGCGTGGACCGTATGTATCGGGAAATGGCGGAAGCCGGCCTGCAGGAGCCTCAATATTACACGAATGCATTTTTACTACATACGGTCATTTATAATAGCAGGAAAGAAAAGCCGGCTTTTAACTCTGAAAATATGGCTATTGATGCTGAAAATCCAGCTATTCAGGACAAAAAGCTGTCTATTGAAATTTTGAAATCAGCTATTAAAAAACAGAGTTACAATGAACCAACCGTAAAAAATATAATTGCAATTTATGATGCGATAGAAGCAGACCAGATTTTTGGTGCGCCGGAAGTAAAAAATATACTGAGATGTTCAATTTCTGCTTCAAAGGAGATTATGAAAAAACTGCGGGATATAGAAGTGGTAAGAAGCGTTAAAGGGAAAGGGAAAGGAAAATATAGATTTGTAAACAGTGAGGAAATGGAAAGATAGATATAGAATTAAATTATAAAAATGAAGGGGAAGCTTATGCAAAATATTCCAAGGCCTGGACAAATATACAGGCATTTTAAAGGAAACCTATACAGGATAGTGACGCTGGCGGAGCACAGTGAAACCGGGGAGGCGCTGGTAATCTATCAGGCGCTTTACGGCGAATATAAGGTTTACGCAAGGCCTCTTTCCATGTTTATGGAGAGGCTTGACAGGAACAAATATCAGGACGCGGCGGCGGAAATGCGTTTTACGCTACAGGAGGAGCTGATTGCCCCTGTGGTGGCGAAAATGAAGCCGGAAGCAGACGCCGGGGCGGAGAGGAGTTCCCGGACGGAGAGGACTACGGGGGAAGGAGGTGCCGGAGCAGCAGGTTTGACAGATGCGGAAGAGTCAGGGGAAACCAGCTTCAAAGCAGCCGGCGCCCCTATACCGACACAGCCGGCAGGAAGCACAGAAAACGCAGATATTGAAACGGCGGACGTTCCTGTATCGGCGGGGGCGCAGAAGCCTCTGCCGCTGACGAAACCGGATTCCACCTTGACCCTCTGGTGATAGAATTTCTCGATGCGGACACCTGCGAGAAGCGTCTGAATATTCTTTCAGCGCTGAGGGAGAGGATTACCGATGATATGATAAATATCATGGCAATCTCCGTGGGCGTTGAAATCAAGGAAGGGGATGTGGAGCGGCGGTATGACGAGCTGCGGAGCTGCCTTTTAACCTTCGGGAAATACGAGAGCAACCGGCTGAGATAACTGTAACGGCAAATGTCATCCGCCCTGCGGCGGTTTCGGACAAAGGAAGTCCGGCAGGCGGATGCGGAACCGGAAATGAGGAGAAAATGACATACGATAACATAGAAGAAGCCCGTTTTGAGAGCCGTCCCAACAGGTTTATTGCTTACGTGTCGGTGGGCGGAAAGCGGGAAAAGGTTCATGTCAAAAATACAGGGCGGTGCCGGGAGCTTCTTACCGGGAACGCGGCGGTATTTTTAAACAAAAGCAAAAATCCGAACAGAAGCACAGGTTACGATTTGGTGGCTGTCCAGAAGGGCAGCCGTTTGATTAATATGGATTCACAGGCGCCCAATAAGGCTGTGCAGGAATGGCTGGAAAAAGGGGGGCTTTTTCCTGATACGGTATCGGTAAGACCGGAGACGACATGGCGCAATTCCCGCTTTGATTTTTATGTGGAGACGGCTGAGGATAAAATTTTTATTGAGGTGAAGGGAGTTACCCTTGAGCAGGAGGATGTCGTGCTTTTTCCCGACGCTCCCTCAGAGAGGGCGGTAAAGCACGTGACGGAGCTGGCGGAGGCTGTAAGGGAGGGCTATAAGGCATATGTGATTTTTGTGGTTCAGATGGAAAATGTAAAATATTTTACGCCGAACCGGAAGACACAGCCGGAATTTGCCGACGCCCTTCTTGAGGCCAGAGAGGCGGGAGTGCAGATTCTTGCCTACGATTGCAGGGTAACGCCGGATTCCATGGAAATAGGACAGAGCGTCCCGGTAAAATTGTCGGAGATGGAAATCGCCGCAGAGCCGCTTCTTTCCTGGTATGATAAAAACAAAAGAACCCTGCCCTGGCGGGAGGACCCCACGCCTTACCATGTGTGGGTGTCGGAGATTATGCTCCAGCAGACGAGAGTGGAGGCGGTGAAGGGGTATTACGACAGGTTTATGAAGGCTCTGCCGGATATCGCTCATCTGGCGCAGGCAAAGGACGAGGAGCTTTTAAAGCTCTGGGAGGGGCTTGGCTATTACAATCGGGTCAGAAACATGAAAAAGGCGGCCCTGATGATTATGGAGGAATACGGCGGCGTTATGCCAAAGGAATATGAAGACCTCTTAAAGCTTCCCGGAATCGGCAGCTATACGGCCGGAGCCGTCAGCTCTATCGCCTGCGGGAGGCGGGCTCCGGCGGTGGACGGAAATGTGCTGCGGGTTCTCGCAAGGCTTAAGGGGGACGGGCGGGATATCGCACGGCAGTCGGTCCGGGACGACGTCGCAAAGGAATTATGGCGGGATATGGATAAGGAGCGGCCCGGAGACTTCAATCAGGCGCTGATGGAGCTTGGGGCGACGGTGTGCATTCCGGTGGGAGCGCCCCATTGCGGGGAGTGTCCGTGGGAGGGGCTCTGCGCCGCCCACAGGGAGAAAAGAGAAATGGATTTTCCCTTTAAAACGCCGAAAAAGCCAAGGACGATTGAAGAAAAGACGGTGCTTGTGATTCTGGATGAAAACAGGGCGGCTCTGCAAAAGCGGCCGGAGGGCGGCCTCCTTGGGGGAATGTATGAATTTCCCTGTCTTTCCGGGCATCTTTCCAGACGGCAGGTTCTCGGGTATCTGAAAGAGGAAGGACTTTCGGTGCTGAAAATAGAAAAGCTTGCCGACAGTAAGCATATTTTCACCCACAGGGAGTGGCGCATGATTGGGTATGCCGTGAGGGTGGACGAGCTGGCAAATAAGAAAAACAGGGGGAATTTGATTTTTGCGAAAAAGCAGGAGGTCAGGGATAAATACCCCATTCCCTCCGCTTACAGCGCCTATCTTTATAATTTCTTAAGTTGATTCTTTCCGGTAAAATGGGTATGATAAATAAAATAACTATCGGATTGGAGAAAACGAGGAGAAATGAAGCTGTTATCTTTTGCGGTGCCCTGTTATAATTCAGCGGCCTATATGAAAAAATGTGTGGATTCCCTTTTAAAAGGCGGAGAGGACGTGGAAATTCTCATTATTGACGACGGCTCCACCGACGAAACCGCCCGGATTGCGGATGAATACGAAGCGGCTTACCCCTCCATTGTCAGGGCAATCCACAAGGAAAACGGAGGACACGGCTCTGCAGTAAACACCGGAATTGAGAATGCGCAGGGGCTGTACTTCAAGGTGGTGGACAGCGACGACTGGGTAAAGGAGGAGGCTTACGAAAGGATACTTGACGCCTTAAAGAGCCTCACCGGCGGGGAAAAGGTGCTGGATATGCTAATCAGCAATTTCGTCTACGAAAAGCTGGGGCAGGAGCGGCATAAGGTGATGCGGTACAAGCATGCGCTGCCCGTGGAGCGGCTTTTTGGCTGGGACGAGGTCAGGCATTTTCATAAGGGACAGTATATTCTGATGCATTCCGTGATTTTCAGGACAAGGCTTCTTAGGGAATGCGGCCTGAAGCTCCCCGAACATACCTACTATGTGGACAATCTTTACGTATTTGAGCCCCTTCCCTATGTAAAAAACATGTACTATCTGGACGTGAATTTTTACCGCTATTATATAGGAAGGGAAGGCCAGTCCGTCAACGAGGATATCATGATAGGGAGAATCGACCAGCAAATCACGGTCAATAAGCTGATGATAGACTATATGACAGACAATAAAAGTCTGATTGCGCCTGTGAAAAAAATGAACCACTATATGACAAGCTATCTGGATATCATCACTACGGTATCTTCGATACTCCTGATTCGCTCAGGCACGAAGGAAAATCTGGCAAAGAAAAAGGAGCTCTGGAATTATTTAAAGAAAAAGGACTGGATTTTATATAGAAAGCTCAGATACGGACTGCTGGGCCAGTGCACAAACCTTCCCGGAAGAAGCGGTCGGAAGATTTCTGTGGAAGGGTATAAAATCTGCCGCCGGTTCTTCAATTTCAACTGAGGGTCCGGTCAGATTTTCTGAAAACAAAACGGGCGGGAAGCTGTTTTGCGATTTCCCGCCCTGACTGTTTTTACTGAATACAGATTTCGGAAACGGTATTTTTCACGCCGTTGATTTCCAGCCTTACGCGAACTTTTCCGGCCTCAAACTCATTCAGGGGATATTCAAGAGGCTCTGAAAGATTTGTGACGTCAAAGGATATGGCGTTGTCTTTCTGCACCAGCCACAGGATGAGCGACGCGCTTTCCGGTACTGTGCCGCAGGAAACATCAGCGTAAAGCAGCTGGGCGTCCGGGTCCGCAATCGTCATACCCTGTTCCTTCAAAAATCCTTTGCTGGCGCTTCTGAAATCCAGTTTCCATACGCCGTCCAGATAAGAGTTATGATTCATGCTGATTGCGCCCAGATTCCAAACCTGCTCGTTTGAAGTGACGTCTGTGTTGATACCGTTTCTGGCAGCAGCGTTGGCGATAAAGCCTGTCAGACATCCTGTCATAAGCACCATACTCACCATACCGGCAATCATAAGTTTTAAGTGATGGGTTCCCTGATTTAACATCATACCGTTATCCTCCTTTTCGATATGCGTTCCGCATTCTTCGCAATAGTTTGCTTTTACTGAAATTCGATGTCCGCAGGCCGGACATATTGTTTTGGTTTCCGAGCGGTGCAGAAAGTAAATCAGCAGCCCTAAAAAGGGTGTGGCTGCAAAAACTACAACCGCCCATAATACCGGGTCGTCGCCCCGCCTTTTACAATCCTGATATACCCACGCTGCAAAGAACGCGGAGGTACAAAGCGCAAAAAGGATGAAGCAGAAAAGCAGGACGGGGAGCCGTATGGAAAGGCCGCTGAATCCGTCGCTTTTCAGATAAAACAGGACAAACCGTATAAAAATCAGCAATAGGATAGCTGCAATGCCAATAAAAGGCAAAAGACGGTTCTTTTTCGTATAATTCATGCCAATACACCTCTTTTCTCAATGCGTACAGTGACCTCCTCTTTCAGGTTTGCCCTCTTTACGCCCGCTACGGTGAGCAATATCCCCGCCCCGCCGGCATAAAAGCAGCTCCCGGCGACAAAGTAAGACAAATAACTGTTTTCAATCATTATCAGAGCCAGAACAGCCAGTAAAGAAAAGGTTATCAGGTTCAAAACCATCGGCAGGTACCAGAGCGGTAATTTATGCATGCCAGGCTGCCTTCTAAGGACGGCTTCCCGTTGATACAGGGCGGCTTTCAGTTTATTATTCAGCTCCGGGGGCGGCGTATCTGTCGTTTTCACAGAAGCCCGGACAGCTTCTTCTATTTTTAAATCGGAAATCTCCGTGTTGGAATAATTATCTCTCATAACCAGCATCCTCCAGTCTTTTTTTAATTAAGCTTCTTCCCTTGAACAACCGGCTTTTCACCGTACCGGGCGGTTTCTTTATAATCGCCGCTATCTGCTCTACGGTACAGTCGGAAAGGTAAAACAGTATCAGAGGTATCTGAAATTTTTCCGGGAGAGTCTGAATGATTTGACGGACCGCTGTAATCAATTCTGTATGAAGATAGCCTTCTTCAATGTTTTCGTCAGAATGCAGTACCGTCTCCGCCTCGTCGTCAAAATTGCTGCAAGGGGCAATCGTGTTCCGGCGCGCCAGCTTTCTTCGGTCGCTTTTCCAGAGGTTATGGGCCAGAGAGAAGAACAGCGCTTTCGGATTTTTCTCCCAGTCGAGCGTCCATTTGGTTTCCAACGCTTTAAGGAAGGTCTGCTGATATAAATCCTCGGCATCCGCCCTGTCCGCACAGAGCTTTAAGCAAAATCTGTAGATATCCGTGCCGAAAGCATCGATACATTTTTCTATTTCTCCTGCGTTCACTTCCTCACCTCCATTGCCTGTTCACCCTATATTCGCCATGACTTTGTATGAGGTTCATTTTTTTGCAACAAACGCTGCCACACTCCGCGAGCCGGCTTATTGCAAACGCTGCCACACTCCGCGAGCCGGCTTATTGCAAACGCTGCCACGCTCTGCGTGCCGGCTTATTGCAAAAAATACCGGGAGCGAAAATGAGATATTCTCGCTCCCGGTAATCATATTCAGGTTTCTTTTGAAGGACGCCTTATCTTAAACTCTGCGCACCCTGCCGTGCTGCTTTCCGTGGGCTCTGTTCGCCTGATACAGGGCGACGACGTCAGCCTGATACACCACAAGGTACATAATCCCGGCCATGATAAAGGCGGTCAGCACATCAAACATGGAATGCTGCTTGATAAACACGGTTGACAGGATAATGGAAACGCAAAGGGTAAGGGAACCTCTGCGCAGGATTTTGTTATCCGCCAGCTTCTGATTGTGCATAACGGCTAAATGGGCGCCGATGGAATTATACACATGAATGCTGGGCCATAAGTTGGTGGGTGTGTCCGCACGGTATAAATGGGCGACCATAGCGGTCAATATATTTTCCCTGGGCATTACCGAAGGACGGAGATGATGTCCGTTGGGCCAGAGAGTGGAAATCACCAGAAACACAGTCATTCCGGTAAACAGAAAAACACAGGTTTTCCAGTATTCCTGTTTGTTTTTGAAAAAACAATACAAAACGGCTGCGGACACATACAAAAACCATAAAAAATATGGAATCACAAATATTTCGCTGAAAGGAATCACATCGTCAACCTTCATATGAATGATGAAGGGAGGATATTTCACGGTTCTTTCAAGCCATGCAAACCAGACACAGTAAATTACGGCATAAACAATAAGCGGTATCGCGTGCTTATACCTTTCAAAATAAATTTTTTTCATAATTCTCCTCTTTGTAAAGCTTTTTATCTTTATACAGCCTTTGTCCCGACGGGACTTTTGCCCCCTTGCCGGGGACTTATAATAAAAGCTGCAGTTTTTCACGTTCGCAGGTCAGCGTAATGGAACTGCTTTTCATGGTAACCTCTCCGTCCGTATGCACCCACAAGGGCGCGGAGGTTTCTATGTGGACCCGGGAGGCGTAATAACGGTCGATTCCGTCAAAGCGGTAGTGATTGCCCTTAAAGGCGGTGGGGAGAGCCAGCAGTATCAGCCATTTCGGGATATTTCCCACGGCGCAGATATCAATGATTCCGTCCCTTGGGTCGGCGCCGGGACAGAATTTGAATCCGCCCCCTTCATACTGGTGAATCATTCCCGCCACAAATAAAAATTTGGGAATGGAAACCGTCTCCTTGCCGTCCAGCGTGATGGTGCAGGTGATTTTTCTGGCCATGATAAGCTGCTTAAGGGCAATGGAAAGATAGGTCAGCTTTCCAAGACCTATTTTATTCAGTATGTTCTTAAATTTAGAAGCAAGAGCCTCCTCGCAGACGGCGGCGTCAAAGCCGATTCCGCTGCTGACTGCAAAATAGCGCTTTAAGGAAACCTCGCTGTCATGCTGCCTGGAAAGCTGCTGAGAGGCTTTCTCATAGACAAGGCAGCCGATATCCATAAGGCAGGGCTTTTCACAGCGCAAAATATTATCAAGGATTTCAAGAGGGCTTTCGGGCAGCTTCAAATCCCTTGCCATATCATTGCTTGAGCCGGTGGGGATATAACCGAGCTGTACCCGTCCAAAATCGGAAATCCCCTGAATCGCTTCATTCAGAGTTCCGTCGCCGCCAAGGACAATCAGCTTTAAGGCGCTTTCAGGATTCCGCACAAGCACCGAGTCTGACAGGTCGCGCACAAGCTTGGTGACATGACCGATTTTTGCGGAAAAGAAAACCTTATATTCAATATCCTTCTGCTCTAAAACCGGCATCAGCATGGACCAGATTTTAGCGCCCCGGCCTGATTTGGAAGCCGGATTCACGATTATGTAATACATCATATTTTCCCCTCTGAAATCTTTCCCTATTTTAGCAGTTAATCCGGCGGTAGTAAAGATTTTTTGACATCTTCCGTAAATCTTAATGATTTATTAGGAATATGGTTTTTTTTCCGGGCAGCATGTGTTAAACTACAAGTTGAAAAAAATATGCGCAGTTGCGGAACTGAAGCGGAACTGGAAAACAGCGAAAGTCTGACAATGCCCGGAAGGATATCAGGGTGCAAAGCAGCCGGATATCCTTCCAGACAAAGGGGCATTGGAAGACTGTAGCGGAACTAAAAATGGAGGAAAATATGTATTCATTTGATGAAGTAAAAAAAGCGGACCCGGAAATTGCCCAGGCGATTGTGGACGAGCAGGAGCGGCAGAACAGCCATATTGAGCTGATTGCCTCCGAAAACTGGGTGAGCAAAGCAGTAATGGCGGCGATGGGAAGCCCGCTGACAAACAAATATGCGGAAGGCTATCCGGGAAAGCGTTACTATGGCGGCTGCCAGTGCGTTGACGTGGTGGAAAATCTTGCCATAGAAAGGGCAAAGGAGCTTTTCGGCTGCGATTATGCCAACGTGCAGCCCCACTCGGGCGCGCAGGCAAATCTTGCGGTGCAGTTTGCGGTATGTAATCCCGGCGACACCATTATGGGAATGAACCTTGACCACGGCGGTCATCTGACCCACGGAAGTCCGGTAAACATTTCCGGCAAGTATTTCAAAATCGTGCCCTACGGTGTAAATGACGAGGGCTTCATTGATTATGACAAACTCAGGGAAATCGCACTGGAGTGCAGGCCCAGAATGATTATCGCAGGAGCTTCCGCCTATGCGAGAACCATTGATTTTAAGAAATTCAGGGAAGTCGCCGACGAAGTGGGAGCCGTACTTATGGTGGATATGGCGCACATAGCCGGTCTTGTGGCTGCCGGTCTTCATCCAAGCCCGATTCCCTATGCGGACGTGGTGACAACCACCACCCACAAAACCTTAAGAGGCCCCAGAGGCGGACTGATTCTTGCAAATCAGGAAGCGGCGGATAAATTTAATTTTAACAAGGCAATCTTCCCCGGCACCCAGGGCGGCCCGCTGATGCATGTCATTGCGGCAAAGGCGGTATGCTTTAAGGAGGCCCTTACGGAGGAATTTAAAACCTATCAGCAAAATATTATTGACAATGCAAAGGCGCTCTGCAGCGGCCTAATGAAAAGAGAAATTAAAATTGTGTCCGGCGGCACGGACAACCACCTGATGCTGGTGGATTTGACGCCTTATGATTTGACCGGAAAGGCTGTGGAGAAAATGCTGGATGAGGCTCATATCACAGCCAATAAGAACACCATTCCAAACGACCCCAAGTCTCCTTTCGTGACCAGCGGCGTCCGCCTTGGAACACCGGCGGTTACCTCAAGGGGAATGAACACGGAGGATATGGATTTAATTGCGGAAGCAATTGCATTAATCATAAAAGGCGGGGAGGAAAAGATTCCCGAAGCCCGTGCAATTGTTCAGAAGCTTACGGATAAGTACCCTTTGACTTAAGAAATCCTGAAAAGAGAGAAAAGTGTTTTGGAAAGAGCGGTATTCCTGCGGGGAGCCGCTCTTTTCTGATAATATGCCCTATCGCCGCCGGAACAATGAAAAGACGCAGGCGTCTGATGCAGGAACTAATTGCTGAATACTGGTAAATATGAGAATATTTTGAAAAAAATGTCAAAAATACTGATAAATTGCAGAGAAAGAGAAAAAAATAAAAAAATATTGAAAAATTTGAAAAAATGTGTTGACAAATTAAAAAGGCTTGTATATAATAAGTTTACAAAAACAAATTCACATAGATAAAAATCTTAAAGAAAAGGAGGTACGGACCACCGAAAACATAAGATAAGTTATTTGATTCAATCAAATAACAAAAATGTGAAGAGTTAAGCTTTTAAAGTACAAAAGAACTAAGTACCAAAGAAAGCGGATTTTCGAATTCGTATGAGACGCAGAAGAGGAAGTAACGAAAGACAGAAGAAGAAACACAGATAACGTTACAGTACATCCGTACAAAAGAAAAAAGGCAGAAGTACGAAAGAGAAAAAGTAAAACTGAATAGTGGAAAGTATCCAAAATAAAACCTAAGGAGGTAAAGGCCATTGGATAGCATAGTTTGAGAGCGGGTGTTAATCGAGAAGATTGATGCCCGCTTTTACTTGACATGGGAGATAAATCAGTTATTATAAATATGTATCACTTATAAGATGTAAACGTAATCAGATAAAGCAGCCAACAACCCCGTAGCAGGCTGACAGGGCATCAAACCGGTAACGCGGCAGAGCTGTTGGGTACAGAAAGGTAAAGGATAAAGTATGGCAAATAACAGCGAAGATATGGATAGAAAAATATACAGACATAAGCGCAGGGTGAGAAACCAGGCGATTGCTTATATAGTCCTTTTCATTATCCTTGCCGGACTGGTTGCCGGAGGCATTATAGGCATCAGGAAGGTTATGCAGATAATTAACGATAAAAAGCAGGCTCAGGAGCTTCAGAAGCAACTGGAGGAGCTGTCCGAATCGGAAGACGACCAGGCCACGGTGGAGGCGCCTGTGGACGAGCCCCTGCCGGAGGAAGGAAATGTTGACTGGCTGGAGGAAATCGTGACGCCGTATATTGCCGAAATGAATCTGGAGAGTAAGGTGGCGGGTCTTTTTATGATTACGCCGGAAGAACTTACGGGCACGGCGACAGTTATCAGAGCAGGCGATACCACGAGGGAAAAGCTGAGCGAATTCCCGGTGGGAGGCCTGATTTATTTTTCACACAATATACAGGATGAGGCGCAGCTTACGGAGATGCTTCAAAACACCCAGAACTTTCAGGGGCCTATGTTTCTTGGCATAGACGAGGAAGGCGGGATTGTAAGCCGGGTTGCGGACAGCGGCCTTGCGGAGAATGTGGGGAGCGCGGCGGACATTGCCGCGTCAGGAGACGCCCAGGCGGCGCGGGACGCCGGTTCCGCTATAGGCGGATATCTTTCAAAATACGGATTTAACGTGGATTTTGCGCCGGTTGCGGACGTAATTGAGGAGGGGAATGCTTTTATCGGAGAGCGTTCTTTCGGCAGCGATACGGCTCAGACCGCGTCCATGGCGGCGGCTTTTACGGAGGGGATTCAGGGAAGCGGCGTCAGCGCCTGCATGAAGCATTTTCCGGGAATCGGCGATACCACGGAGGACATGCACGACGGCAAGGTGAGCAGCCAAAAGACGATTGAAAATTTTACAGAAAAGGATTTTCCCGTCTATCAGGCAGGGATTGCCGCCGGAGTTGACTTTATAATGGTGAGCCATCTATCCGTTCCGGGGGTTACAGGAGACGACACGCCATGCTCTCTTTCGGAGAAAATGATTACGGAGATTTTGCGGGGACAGCTGGGCTATCAGGGCATTGTGATTACGGACGCCATGGATATGAAGGCTGTCACGGATTATTACGAGCCGGGCGAGGCGGCTGTGAAAGCGATTGCTGCCGGGGCGGATATGATTTTAATGCCGGATGATTTCCAGGCGGCGTATAACGGCGTTTTGGAGGCGGTAAATAACGGGACTTTGTCAGAGGCGCGCATTGACGAATCGCTGCAGAGGATTTTCAGGGTGAAACTTCGGGACAGGGTAGAGTGAGCCGGATATTTTTTGTAAAAAAGTCCGGGCAGCATGCGAACAGGATTTTTGCAGGAAAACTGTAAGAATGATTTCAGGAAAACAATCGGATATTGTAAGGGGAAAGAAGAAAAGGACGCTCCTGCTTCTGGTACAATGGCTGTGCCGGAACAGGAGTTTTTGTTTTTATGGGAAAAGAGAGGAGATAACATGAAATTTCGACTTTTAAGGCTGGAACTGAAAAGGGTGCTGAAACCGAAGCGCACCTGGATTTTGTTGACCCTTGCCCTGCTGCTTTCCATTTTTCTGGCGTACCTGCCCACCAGATTTTGCTATAGCAGCTACGCGGATGAAAACGGGAATGAAGTAAGGCTTACGGGGCTGGCGTCGATTGCGTATGAAAAAGAGCGTCAGGCGGGCGCGTCGGGCATTGTCACCCCGGAGAGGGTGCGTGAGGCGGTTGAACACTATCAGGACTGTCTGAGCAGATACGGCGTGCGGGAATCCTACGATTTGCCGGAAGGCGTCTATGAGCGGGAGATACTTCCCGTTGCGCCGCTGCTTCACGGCGTTAAGGAAGCCTTTGCCGACCCGGACACAGGCATGGCGCCTGCGCTCATGGAAATTGCCCCGGAGCAGATTGACGGGTATTATGATGTCTGCGGGGAAAGGATTGCCTCGCTTATGGAGATGGAACAGCCGGAAAGCCCTTCGGCCCGCCGGAAGGCTGTGGAAATGTACGCAAGGGTGAAAAAGCCCTTTGAGGTGTATGCGGGCTTTAATTCCTCAGTGATGGATTATCAGAACATTATGGGCTTTCTGGTTCTGATGCTTTGCGTTGTGATTGCCGCCCCTGTATTTTCCGCCGACTGCCAGTCCGGGGCTGACGAAATCCTGCGATGCACAAAGCACGGCAGAGCCCGGCTGGGCGTTGTGAAGGTTTCCGCATCCCTTCTGGTCAGTGGAGCTGCATTTTTTATATGCGCTGTGGTATATATTCTGACGGCTAACAGTCTGTTTGGATGGGAATGCACAAAAACCTCGGTTCAGATGGTGTACTCAATCGTCACTCTGGCGGGAATAAACATGGGGCAGCTGCAGAAGCTGTTTGCCCTTGCCGGTTTTCTTTCCGTTCTGGCACAGGTCAGCTTTACTTTGTTTTTGTCGTCCAGATGCAAAAGCACGGTGACGTCCCTTGCGGCGGCTCTGGTATCGGCCATTGCCCCGACGGTGATTTGCATGACGGTGCCGGGAAAGGTATCCGACTGGATTTGCAGTATCCTTCCGGCAGGCGGTACGGGGATACAGGCAAGTATGCTTTATGCCATTACAGATTTCAGGTTCCTGAATATCGGCGCATTGTCTCTCTGGACGCCTTATGTGATTATGGGCGCCTGCCTGATAGAAATACCGCTGTTTGCCTGCCTGGCGGTTTATTCCCGCAAGTAACGAGTCAGGCGGGCATGCCTGCATGTATATTTGGCTGCTGCCGCAGGGGTCAGGGGGATGCGAAATATCTATCTGACGTATACAGGCGGCGGGGCAGGTAAACGGCGGCAGGCATTTGGCGGTTGCGGATATAGTAGTGGGGCATTATAAAAAGGCGATATATGGTCCGGGGGGAGGTATATCGCCTTTTTGCTTTTTATTCTTCAATTTTACAATGTTTAATTGCGTATTCCAGAAAAATTCCAATCAATTCATTGCGGCTGCGCCCGGTTTTGACAGAAATTAAATCAATATCTTCAACAAGTTCTTCTTTAACTCTGATTGAAAAAGTTTTGTAACCGTCTTGCCCTTTAAATTTCTTGGGTTTAATTATTAATTTATCGTCATCGGCCATTGAATCCCGTCACCTCAATTTATTATTTTTAACAATATAATAGTATTGAAACGGATTCGAAAATATGTTATATAATTATGTTATAATAAATAACATATAACGACGTGAGATTTGACAAGCCGGGTCTGGATAAGGAAAACAGGGAAAGAGGAAATGTATGGCTGAGATTAAATTTAAAACCTACAAAACAAGAAGAGAAATCTAAAGCCATAAAGAGCTGGTGACGGCAATAATTTCGTTTAAAGAAGTTTACAGATGCATTTTTCCAAATGCTTCCAATCCGCGTATTGAAATCAGGGTGCTTTCATGGGAAACAGGAGAAAGCTTTCTCTTTGATATAGATACGAGGTTTAAGAGGGAGACATCTGCCGGCATAGAAAGGGATTATAATCGGATAATTGCGAAGAATGATATTATCAGTAATTTTGATAATATTTCAGGAGTTGTATTTTTTACCACCGGTACATACTATAAATATCGGGAATATACAATTTACAATAACCCGGATATTCCCTGGGATAATCATAATTTTATTATGGTGGAATGGTGAAAGCAGGAGTTATGTTAGTCCTAATTCTCTCATCGCCTCCTCTTCCGAAATAAATTCCTGACATTCGGGATTGGTTTTGATTTCGTGGAGCATTGACAAATCCCAGCCGTCCGGCGCAGTTTCAGCTATGCTTTCCCAATCGGTTCCAAAGGTTTGAGTTATAAAATTATTCCCCATTTATACACCTCGCGTAGCTGTTAATTTTTAGCTATGAAAATATGAGTCTTTTAGTTACAATGTTTATGATGCTTTTTCGTATTATCTTGAAACTGAAAAAGTACTGTCTACAGCTGTCTACCGGATTGTAGACACACAAAAATAGCGGAAACGCTGTATTTATCAGCATTTCCGCGACTTTAAACAGAGCGCGAGACGGGACTCGAACCCGCGGCCTCGACCTTGGCAAGGTCGCGCTCCACCAACTGAGCCACTCGCGCATTTTGTTACAATAAGCTGACTCGCAAAGCGTGACAGCGTTTGTTGCCGTATCCAACGGACAAGTAATAATATACAATATGTCTTTTACTTTGTCAACTCCAATTTTTAAATTTTTGTAAAAATCGAAAAATTGAAATTTTGTTTGCAAAATTTGGTAGCATATGCTATGATAAATCTAAACATATCTGGGGTCTGAAGTTCTGATATCACGTCTGTGACACATCGTTTATTCTCAGAAAATCCCTTATATGTAAAAATCTAAGGGAGGTAAATGAATGGGAAAAAAGGATGAGTACCAGTTTGATTATCTGGACGATAATCACAGATTTGCGGACCAGATAAACGGCGCATTGTTTCAGGGAAGGCAGGTTGTAAAGCCGGACGAGCTGGAACCGGCTCCGGCGCAGAGCGTTTATCTGGGGAAGGAAGCGGAGAGACGCGAGAATTTTAAGGCCATTGTGGATAAGACGCGCATGTGGCGGGGCAGGCTGATACATATTCTGGCAATCGAAAATCAGTCTTATGTGGATTACCGCATGGTACTGCGGAATATGCTCTCGGAGAGCCTTAGCTATCACAGGCAATGGAAGCAAAAGAAAAACGCCCATGACAGGAATCAGGATTTGGCGGCGGGGACGGATGAATTCTTTTCCGGGATATCTAAGGATGAAAAATTCATACCGGTCATTACTCTGGTGGTATACTGCGGGATGGAACATCCGTGGAACGGGCCGAAGTGCCTGTATGACCTGCTGGATATTGATGACGAGCTGAAAGAATATGTTTCCAACTACAGGCTTAATTTATATGACTGCCATGAGCATGATACCTTTGACGAGTATCAGACGGGACTTCGCCAGCTGTTTGAGGTGGTGCGGTACGGGAAGGATAAGAAGCAGTTACAGAAAATTATTGAAAAAAATGAAGAAGCTTACAGAAGAATCGACAGTGATACAAGACAGTTACTGGAGGTAGTGGCAAATTTCAGGATGGAGGGGAATGAAGATATGAGATATCAAAGGACATATAATATGTGCAAGGCGCTTGAGGATATCAAGTTAGAAGGGATAGTACAGGAAAGACTTGAACACCTGATAAAGGTTGTCTGCAAAAAGCTTCAGAAGGATAAACCGGCGGAGGTCATTGCGGATGAGCTGGAGGAGGAATTGTCAGAAGTTGAGAAAGTTATCAGGGCGCAGCAGGAAGCGGGGAGTTATGACGAGAAGCAGATATTTAAAATACTGGCCCCTCAGTATGAGGAGCTTGTCTGACAGCTGATGGGAATCTATTTATGTCTGATATTGTATGCGGCTGAAAATGAATTTGAATCCCCGGGAAAGACGGCGGAAGAAGTCGGCGGTCTGTGTCAGACCGCCGAAGGCTTTGAGTAAAAGCTTTAAAAGCAAAATATTCCGGCTCACAGTCTTTAATGAAAAGACTTTCACCCGGATACCGAGGGCAGATTCCCGAGATTGTTGTTTTCAGAGCTGTCAGGAAGGGACTTTAAATATTCGGTGTCCTTCCGGTGGGCAATGCCGACGCCTTTGATGTCGCCGTCCTTTGCCATGGCAACGCCTTCCTCCTTAGAGACCGTGGAACCGTCGGATAACTGGTATCCGGTAATCCGTCCGCTGCTTTTGGTCAGGCCGACAATTTCTTTTGCATTACTTTTGGGTTCGGGGATATCGTCCAGCGTGTTTCTCGCCAGAGCTTCGTCCAGTGAATTTTTATCTATATCTTTCATGTCATTTCCTCCATAAAAATTTTTTACAGGAATTAGGGTGCGCAGATGAAAAATTATTATACACTGTCGTAAATAACAGTTATCGGCAATCCGTAATTCATTATCAAAAGAGAATTGCTTAAAAATAAAAAAATATCTTGCCATAGATTTTTCCCTGTGATAAAATATCTTCCGTTGGCAAACAAATGTCCACGCAAAGAGAACAAAAACAAGGAAAGCGGCGCCGGTGCGCATCGGGCGCGGGTGCTTGCACACGCATCTGCGAATGCCGCGACAGCGGGGCGGAGCCGGGCAGCGGATAGGATGTGGATTATGGGAAGCAGGTATTTTGTGGTAAAGGAGCAGGCTGTGCCTGAGGTTCTTTTGAAGGTGGTGGAGGCCAGGAAGCTCCTTGACACGGGAAAGGTGCATACGATTAACGAAGCGGCGGACCAGGTTGGCATCAGCCGCAGTTCCTTTTATAAGTATAAGGACGATATTTTTCAGTTTCATGACAATGCTCAGGGAATCACGATTACGCTGACGTTTCAGATGAAGGACGAGCCGGGGCTTTTGTCGGACGTGCTGAAGGTTATCGCCGAGTTTAAGGCAAACATCCTGACCATTCATCAGAGCATTCCGATTAACGGGGTGGCGTCTTTAAGTCTAAGCGTACAGGTGCTTCCCACCACAGGCAATGTGTCGGAGATGCTTGAAACAATGGAGCGGCACAGAGGCGTCAGAAACGTAAAGATACTTGCAAAAGCATAAAACAGCAGGCGTACAAGGGTGTACCGGAAGCGCGTCTGCGGAACTTAATTCAGGAGGACAACATGATACAGGTAGCAGTAATGGGATACGGCACGGTAGGAAGCGGCGTCGTGGAGGTAATTGAAAAAAACAAAGAAGAAATCAACAAAAAATCGGGCGAGCCGATTAACATTAAATATATACTGGATTTACGGGATTTTCCCGGAGACCCTTATGCGGACAAAATCACTCACGATGTGGAGGAGATTTTAAACGATTCGGAAGTAAAGATTATCTGTGAAACCATGGGAGGCCTTAAGCCGGCTTATGATTTCACCAAAAGAGCGCTCCTTTCGGGGAAAAGCGTCTGCACCTCCAACAAGGAACTGGTGGCGGCTTACGGACCGGAGCTGATTAAGATAGCCCATGAAAACAACTGTAATTATCTTTTCGAGGCAAGCGTGGGCGGCGGGATTCCGATTATCCGTCCTCTCAACTACTCGTTGACGGCGGAAAAGATTGACGCAATCACAGGGATTTTAAACGGAACCACCAATTATATTCTGTCCAAAATGGAAAAGGACGGCGCCTGCTATGACGAGGTCTTGAAGGAAGCTCAGGACAAGGGCTATGCGGAGCGGAACCCGGAAGCGGATGTGGAGGGCTATGACGCCTGCCGGAAGATTGCAATTTTATCTTCTCTTATGTGCGGAAAGACCATGAAATATGAGGATATTTACACGGAAGGAATCACGAAAATCACCACGACGGATTTTGCGTACGCACACGCCTGCGGAAAGACCATCAAGCTTCTTGCCTTAAGCAGGGAGGAGGACGGAAAATATTACGCCATGGTAGCGCCTTTCATGATTAGCAAGTCCCATCCGCTTTACATGGTAAACGGGGTGTTTAACGCGGTCTGCGTCCATGGAAATATGCTGGGGGATTCCATGTATTACGGTCGGGGAGCGGGAAAGCTGCCCACAGCCAGCGCGGTGGTATCTGACGTGGTTGACTGCGCAAGGCACATAGGCAAGGTGATTATGTGCTTCTGGGATGCAGAAGAAGTGGCGCTTACAGGCATTGACAGGACAAGCCGGAGATTTTTTGTAAGGGTGCCTCTGGAAAAGGAATACGAGGCGATTCATGTATTTGAGAAGGTCAGTGTTATCGAAGCGGACGTACCCGGAGAATTCGGTTTTATCACGGATGAAATGACGGAAGCGGAGTTTAACGAAAAGGCCGGAAAGCTGGGAATTATCAGCCGTATCAGAGTGGAATAAGAAAGAATCGGAAAAGAGGAAGCTATGTCGGAAAGAAAATATATTGTGGTGCTGGGAGACGGTATGGCGGGGGAGCCGATAGCGGAGCTTGGGGACAAGACGCCCCTTGCATATGCCGACACGCCGGCCATGGACGGGCTCTGTAAAAAATCGGAAATAGGAATGGTGCAGACAATTCCCGACGGAATGAAGCCGGGGTCTGATACAGCCAATCTGGCGGTTCTGGGATATGACCCGAAAATTTATTATTCCGGGCGTTCTCCCCTTGAGGCGCTCAGCATCGGCGTCCCCATGAAGGATACGGATGTGGCTTTTCGCTGCAACATTGTCACCATATCCGAGGATGACGTTCCTTTTGAAAAAAAGACCATTATCGACCACAGCTCAGGGGAAATCAGTACGGAGGAAAGCACGGTTCTTTTAGAGGCGGTAAAGGCGCAGCTTCAAAACGAAAGCTTCCGGTTTTATGCGGGCACCAGCTACCGGCACTGTCTGATTTGGAATCAGGGAAGGGTGATTGAACTTTCCCAGCCTCATGATGTTCTGGGGCAGGTAATAGGCCCTCATCTTCCCGAAAATGAAAATTTTCGTTGCATGATGGAGCGAAGTTATGATATTCTTGTGAATCATCCAATAAATATAGAAAGAAAGAAAAAAGGACTCCGGCCGGCAAACTGCTGCTGGTTCTGGGGAGCCGGAACGAAACCAGCGCTTTCCTCTTTTGAGGAAAAAACAGGCCGTAAGGGTATGATGGTTTCAGCGGTGGACCTTTTAAAGGGAATTGCCGTGGGAGCCGGAATGGGCGTGGCGCAGGTAGAGGGAGCAAACGGCGGCCTTCACACCAATTATGAGGGGAAGGTTTTAGCGGCCCTTGAGGCGTTAAAGCAGGGTTACGATTTTGCCTACATTCATGTGGAAGCCCCGGACGAGATGGGACATCAGGGCAGCGTGGAGAAGAAGGTGCAGGCCATTGAGTACCTGGATAAGAGGGTTATCGGGCCTTTGACAAAGAAGCTTGACGCGGATGGTATTTCCTACCGGCTTTTGGTGATGCCTGACCATCCCACGCCAATCAGGGTGAGAACCCACACGGCACAGCCGGTTCCTTATCTTTTGTATGACAGCGATTTTCCCGTTGCCGGCACGTTTGCCTACAATGAAGAGGAGGCTGCCGGAAGCGGAAACTTTGTTTCGGCCGGTCATAAAATAATAGATAAGCTGTTTGAAAAATAAAATAGATTTTTATGAGGAGATACTGTGAAAAATAAATTTTTCACAGACAAATTTGTGCTGACGCCCAAATTTGCAGGTGCTGGTAGCATGGAGGATTATTTATTATGAAAAAGGTAGTGAAGTTCGGCGGCAGCTCTTTAGCCAGCGCGGAGCAGTTTGCAAAGGTGAGGGACATCATTCTTGCAGATGCGGAAAGGCGTTTTGTGGTGCCCTCAGCGCCGGGGAAAAGATTTCCGGAGGACACCAAGGTTACGGATATGCTTTACGAATGCTATCACATGGCGGAATCCGGCCAGGATTTCCACAGGCTGCTTTCCGAGATTGCGGCCCGATATCAGGAAATTATCGAGGGGCTTTCCCTTTCCCTTTCCCTGAAAGAGGAATTTGAAACCATTGAAAGGAATTTTAATGAAAAGGCCGGGGAGAACTATGCGGCTTCCCGGGGAGAATATTTAAACAGCATCATTATGGCGGCCTATCTTGACTTCCAGTTTGTGGACGCCGCCGAGGTTATCCGGTTTACGGATGACGGCGATTTTGACGCAGAGCTTACCAACCGGATTTTGCGGGAGCGACTTGAAACCACGGAACGTGCGGTGATTCCCGGATTTTACGGCGCCTACGGGGACGGAAGAATCAAGACCTTTTCCAGAGGCGGTTCCGATATCACCGGTTCCATTGTGGCGAGGGCGGTAAGGGCGGATGTGTACGAAAACTGGACGGACGTGTCCGGCTTTCTGATTGCAGACCCCAGAATTATCGAGGAGCCGGAGGGGATTGACACCATTACATACAGGGAGCTGCGGGAGCTTTCCTATATGGGCGCCAGCGTTCTTCACGAGGATGCGATTTTTCCCGTGAGAAGGGAAGGGATTCCCATCAATATCCGCAACACCAACAGGCCGGATGATGCAGGAACCTGGATTGTGGAGAGCACCTGCCAGAAGTCGAAATATGTGATTACAGGTATTGCGGGGAAAAAAGGGTTCTGCTCCGTAAATATTGAAAAGGCAATGATGAATTCCGAGATTGGATTTGGCAGGAAGGTGCTTCAGGCATTTGAAGACAGCGGGATTTCCTTTGAGCATGTGCCCTCGGGAATCGATACCATGACGGTGTTCGTGCATCAGGACGAGTTCGCGGATAAGGAGCAGAAGGTGGTTTCCGCCATCCACCGGCTGGCTGACCCGGACAGTGTGGATATCGAGGCCGACCTTGCCCTCGTGGCAGTAGTGGGGCGCGGCATGAAATCCACCAGAGGAACGGCGGGGCGTATTTTTTCCGCGCTGGCCCATGCGAATGTGAACGTAAAGATGATTGACCAGGGCTCCAGCGAGTTGAATATCATTATCGGCGTGGCAAACGAGGACTTTGAGGCGGCGATTAAGGCGATTTATACGATTTTTGTGATTGCTCAGTTATGAGGGCGTCTGAACAATAAAAGTGTGTGAGGTCCGCTTTTAAATGCGTTTGGGAAGCACGGCAAAAGCCGGACAAAAAAGTTTCTGAAATTTTATTTCCGCGTACTTGACAAAGCTTTAATTTTATAATAAGATATTTGTTGTTGCAGATGCAGCAACACATGTGCGCTTAGCTCAGCTGGATAGAGCGTTTGGCTACGGACCAAAAGGTCGGGGGTTCGAATCCTCTAGCGCACGTTAAAATGCGTATACTCACAATTGCCGGTGTGTATGCGCATTTTCAGGTTAAGGAGCGGAGATACTGAAATACAGTGTTTTCGCTGATTTTTTGTAAAAATGTATGTCCTATCATCTAAAGAATAAAATTCCCCCTTTCCGCAGAAAATAAGTTCTCAGGCAGGAAAGGCAGGTATCGGTAAATTATGAAGACATTATATCTTTCAGACGAAGAATTTAATATCCTGTACGCTCTAAAGAGAAAAAGTGAAGAAACCTATCTGCACAGCCTGAATGTGTCAAGGCTTTCGATGGCGCTTGGAATTTCCTACGGACTGCCTCAGGATGAGCTGCGGACTCTCGGGATAGGCGGTTTACTGCATGATGTGGGAAAGCTTCAGGTGCCCTCCGCTATTTTGCATAAAGCGGGGAGCCTGAATGCGGAAGAGTTCAGAAAGATGCGTATGCATTCGGCAAACGGAGAGCTGCTCCTTAAAGGAAAAGCGGGGGAAAAGAATGAATCCGTATTAAATATCGTGCGTCATCACCATGAGAAGATATGCGGGAGGGGTTATCCCGACGGTTTTCCGGAAAAGCATTTTCTGGTTCAAATCGTAACGGTGGCGGATATTTACGACGCGCTTAGGAGCGACAGGTGTTACAGGAAAGGGTACGACAGGGAAAAAGCCTTTGCAATATTATGCAGCGATGGCGGAATCAACCGCAGCATTGTTGACAGGCTGTATGAAATTACGGGCCCTGTGCTGCAGAGCGCGGCGGGTTTTCAGTGAGAAACGAGCCGCCCTCTCCTGAAAGGTTTATTAGTTAAATTACACAAAAAGAATAAAATAAATCAATAAAATTGATTAAAAACATATCTTGCGTGTTGCATGGGCGTTGTCTATACTAAAATCTGGAGGGAAAATTATGAATGTAGTGGAGAAATACGGAAAATCTTATTTTATGCCGCCGGTAGTTACATATGACTGGGTAAAGAAGGATACGCTTACCGCCGCGCCTGTATGGTGCAGCGTGGATTTAAGAGACGGAAATCAGGCGCTGATTGAGCCTATGGGGCTTGAGGAAAAGCTTGAATTTTTCAGAATGCTGGTGGATGTGGGCTTTAAGGAAATTGAGGTGGGGTTTCCGGCAGCCTCGGATACGGAGTATCAGTTTGTGCGCGCATTGATTGAGCGGGATATGATACCAAAGGACGTGACGATTCAGGTGCTGACACAGGCAAGGGACCATATCATAAGAAAAACTTTTGAGTCCATAAAGGGCGCTCCCTCGGCGGTGGTGCATCTTTACAATTCCACCTCTGTGGCTCAGCGGGAGCAGGTGTTTAAGAAGTCCAGGGAAGAGGTAAGGCAGCTTGCGGTGGACGGCGCAAAGCTCCTTAAGGAAATTGCGCAGGAGACGGAGGGGAATTTTACCTTTGAATACAGCCCGGAGAGCTTTCCGGGGACGGAGGTGGATTACGCCTTAGAGGTCTGCAATGCGGTGCTTGATGTGTGGCAGCCGGATAAGGAGCATAAGGTAATCATCAACATTCCCACCACGGTGCAGATTGCCATGCCTCACGTGTTTGCCTGTCAGGTGGAATATCTTCACAAGAATTTAAAATACAGGGATGCGGTGGTTTTAAGCGTCCATCCTCACAACGACAGGGGCTGCGGCGTCAGCGATGCGGAGTTCGGCGTGCTGGCGGGAGCTGACCGTGTGGAGGGAACGCTTTTCGGAAACGGCGAGAGAACAGGAAATGTGGACATCGTGACCCTTGCCATGAATATGGTCTGCCATGGCGTGGAGCCGGGGCTTGATTTCAGTAATATCAGCAAAATAAGGGAAACCTATGAGCTGCTTACGGGTATGAGGGTTTACGAGAGAGCGCCTTATGCCGGGGATTTGGTGTTTACCGCCTTTTCCGGCTCCCATCAGGATGCGATTTCAAAGGGAATGACATGGTGGAAGGAGGGCAAAAGCGGCAAACGCTGGGATGTGCCTTATCTTCCCATTGACCCGGAGGATTTGGGGCGCGAGTACGAGTCGGACGTAATTCGAATCAACAGCCAGTCGGGCAAGGGCGGCATTGCCTTTATCTTAAAGCAGAACTTTGGTATTTCCCTGCCGGATAAGATGAAGGAGGAAGTGGGCTATCTGATGAAGGGTATTTCCGACCAACGGCATCAGGAGCTTGTCCCCGAGGACGTATACCGGATATTTGAGGATAATTATATTAACGAGAGGGAGATTTTCGACATTCCCGAGTGTCATTTTAAACAGCAGAAAGACGGTATTACCGCCGAGGTGACCATTGAGCAGAACAGGGAAAGAAGGGTCATTGAAACATCGGGCAACGGACGTCTGGATGCCGTGAGCAACGCCGTGAAGCTGTTTTTCGGCATCAGCTACGAGCTTTCCGTTTATGAGGAGCACGCCGTTTCAAGAGGATCTTCCTCAAAGGCGGCGGCTTACGTGGGAATTTTATGCAACGGTAAAATGTACTGGGGCGTGGGAATCGACGAGGATATCATCAAGAGTTCCATTGCCGCGCTGGTTTCCGCGGGAAATAAAATGGCAAGGGGCGAAAATGTGAAGGAAGGCCGTGAGGAGCGGATTATGGATATCATGCGTTATATCCAGAACCATTACAGGGACGTGACCTTAGAGGAGCTTGCAGGGCAGTTCCACCTTTCCGCGCCGTACCTTTCCAAATACATCAGAGAGCATACCGGCGCCACCTTCCAGGATGCGGTGAAAAAGTCCAGAATGAAAAGGGCAAGGGCGCTTTTGAAGGAAACCAATCAGACGGTGGAGAGCATTGCCGCCAGCGTGGGATATGAGACGGTAGAGCATTTTAACAGGCTTTTCAAAAAGACCTACGGCATGACGCCGGTGCAGTTTCGGAGAGAAAATAAATAAAAAGTAAAGTAGAGGGCGCTGTCGCTTTGGTACGGGATGTATCGGGCGGGGCGTCTTTTGTATTGCCGGAATTTGAAAATTGGCTTCTATGATACAGAAGAATACAGGGTTGACAAATCAGTCTATATATTATAGACTGATAATATATTTTGAGTCTATAAGGCATAGACCCAAAAAGCCGGTCTCCCGACGTGGCGAAGAAACCTCCGCAGGCATTTGCAGGGGCGCAGTTCCGGGAACAGGGTGATAAATGTGTAGAGGAGAGATTTGAAATGGGCGATTATAAGCTGGCGGACGCCGAGGAGAGGTTTGCGGAGATTATATGGGACAGGGAGCCGCTGGGCTCGCCGGAGTTGGTGAAAATCTGCGAGAAGGAAATGAAATGGAAGAAATCGACTACATACACGGTTCTGAAAAAGCTTTGCGACAGAGGGATTTTCAAAAATGAAAACGCGGTGGTGTCGGCACAAATGAGCCGGGAGGAGTTTTACGGCGCTCAGAGCCGGAAGTATGTGGAGGATGTGTTTGCAGGCTCTCTGCCGAAGTTTCTGACTGCTTTTTGCAGGGGAAGGAGGCTTTCTTCAAAGGAAGCGGAGGAGATGCAGAGGTTTATTGACGAGTACCGGGAGGACAGATAGGGAGGAAGCGCATGGCGGGGATATTTTTAACTGTTTTAAATATGAGTATTGCGGCGTCGATTGTGATAGTCATGGTAATTTTTCTGCGATTGCTCCTGAAAAAGATGCCTGCAATTTTTTCCTACTGTCTGTGGCTGGCGGTGTTTGTCCGGCTTTTCATTCCCTTTTCACTGGAGGCGGACTGGGGAATCATTCCCTCGACGCATCTTTCGGGAACGGGGGCAGACGGATTTGGCGCGGCCGCAGCGAATGAGAGCAGCGCATTGCCTGAAGGAGAGGATTTTTCAGGGAAAGGAAACATATCGGACGCCGGGGCTGCTTTGAGGAATGAAAATATGACAGAAGATATTGCAGTCACGGAAAACAGGGGAATGTCAGGAAATATTGCTTCCCCGGGAAATGGAGGCTCATTCGGTCTGTCGGTTTTTGGCGGGAAAGAAAAATCGCTGTTTTTACCGGATATAAAATCGCTGACAGCGGGGCTTGCGCTGCTGTGGATTACCGGCTTTGCCCTTTTGCTTTTTTATGGAATATTCAGCTATATCCGTTTTATGAAAATTCTTGCAGGCGGCGCAAAGGACAAAAACGGGCAGGGAGAGCAGGACAGGGAATATATTACGGACGGAAAGTACAGGATTGCGGTTTCGGAGAATATCAGGGCTCCCTTTGTGGCAGGCTTTCTAAAGCCGGTAATCTATCTTCCCCGGGGGCTTGACAAGGTACAGTCGGACATGGTGTGCGCGCATGAAAAGGTACACATTGCGCGGAGGGATTATCTGATAAAGCCTGTTGCCTGTCTGGCGGTGTGCATTCACTGGTTCAATCCTTTTGTGTGGCTGGCTTTCCGCCTCATGGAGGAGGATATGGAAGCGTCCTGCGACGAGGCGGTTCTTGCAAGGCTGGGAAATGACGACAACAAGGTTTATGCGCGTACGCTGCTTGCTATTTCCAGAGAGTACAGCTGGAAATCCGGCTGTCCGATTGCTTTCGGGGAAAACAGTGTGAAATCCAGGATTAAGAATGCGGTGAGATATAGGAAGGCAAAGCCCTTGGCGGCTGCCTTGGGCGGGGCGGTGATTCTAGCGGCAGCGGCGCTGATTTTTGTGAACAGCAGGTGGAAGCTGGTTATCTCTCTTACCGACAGGGAAACGGCGCAGGATACGCCGCAGATGAAAGCCGTCACACAGAAGCAGGGCGTTCCGGGAACGGACAGCAATACGGAAGCGGACTATATTTATAACGGCGAAAATCCGGGGGAGAAGGAGGCCGGGGAGGAAGCGGTGTATCTGCCGGATGAAAAAATCGTCCACACAAAGCCGATACCTTCGGAGGAGGACGACGCATCGGTTACCGAATATCACTTTTATATGGAAGAAGACGCTTATCGTGAAAATCAGCCTGAGGGTAATGGAGATGCGCAGGACGACTATGGGGTTTTGCTCCGAAGCAGCGAAGGCGTACACGAGATGGTAACTCTGAAATATGCTTACCCGCTTACCTATGAGAGAATCTCAGATGACTATGGCGCCCGCATTCATCCGATGACGGGGAAGAAGCTTATTCACAGCGGTATGGATTTTGCGGCGGAGAGGGGAACGCCTGTAAAGGCGGCGGCAGCAGGATATGTGTATGAGACCGGGACGGATACGGTATGCGGAAATTATGTGATTATTCAGCACAGCAACGGAGACATGACCTATTATGCAAACTGTGCGGAAATTCTCGTGGAAACGGGTGCGGAAGTGAAACAGGGCGAACAGATTGCCACAGTGGGAAGCACAGGCAGGAGCACAGGAGCGCATCTGCATTACGCCCTCAGCAGAAACGGGGAGTTTGTGAAGCCGGAATTTTCCTGAATATAGTAGTTCCTCCGCACCGGAATCAATTTTCAGATTCCGGTGAGTGTATATATCAGAGAGGATGTCAGCCCGGAATCCGAAAATTGACTCCCGCAGCTGCCATTTTCTACTTGAAAAATTCTCCCATATCAACTACAATAAATACAGCCTTAAGTTTACCGTGTGGTCAGGCTTGGAGGCGCAAATGCAGGATTGTCAAAGGAGATGCGGAAAATGGGATTTATGTTGTTAGCCGGCGGATTTTTAGTAATTATTTTTGCAGTAGTGGTATCGGTAGTGTCTTCTGTGGTTTCTGCCGTGGCGGCGGACCAGGATATAGAAGATTAAAAGGAGATAACAGTTAAGTCAAATGGATGCTTCGCATCCGCCTGACTCATTCCCGCGGGAATTAAGAAAAGAACCGGATTTTGCACCGGTTCTTTTTTTAGAAATAATTTATAATCATTTATATTGCGTTAATTGATTTATGACAAAGAAAGAAGTAGGATAGAAGTCAGAGCCGCAGCATTTGGCAGGCGTATATGCAGATAAGTGCAGACGCCTCTTGCAGGCAGGATTAAATTTAGAAAGGCGCGAACGCTATGAAAGAAAAGTTTTACCGGTTTATGCAGGGAAGATACGGGAACGACCAGTTTAACCGTTTTCTCATGATTCTGGTTCTGGTATGTTTTGCCCTGTCCCTGATTGGAATAAGGCTTTTTTATGCACTTGGAATTATCTGTCTTGTGTATGCCTATTTCAGAATGCTTTCCAGAAATATTTATAAACGGAGAATGGAGAATACCGCATATCTGAAATACGAATATAAGGTCAGACAGTTTTTTTCCACGTGGAAGCGGGATATGCGCCAGAGGAAAACCCATCATATATACAGATGTCCTTCCTGCCGTCAGAAAATCAGGATTCCCAGAGGCAAGGGGAAAATTGAAATCAGATGCCCCAAATGCGGACAGACCTTTATTAAGAAGAGTTAAAACAGGAGAATGTTATGTTCGGATACGTCATTGTTAATAAGGGGGATATGAAATTTAAGGAGTTTGACGTCTATCATTCCTATTACTGCGGGCTGTGCCAGGCTTTGCGGAAAAGGTACGGGAAGGCGGGGCAGATGAGCCTGTCCTACGATATGACTTTTCTTGCCATGCTTTTAGGCAGTCTGTATGAACCGGAGACAAGGACGGAGAATATAAAATGCATTGCCCATCCCTTTGAAAAGCATATGGCCAGAAGCAATGAGTTTTCCTCATATGCGGCGGATATGAACCTGCTTTTTACTTATTATAAGTGCCGCGACGACTGGGAGGACGAGCGAAAAATGAGCCGTCTGGCCTACGGAAAGCTTTTGAAAAAGGCATACCGGAGTATCTGCTCCCGCTACGGGGAGAAGGCAAGGCGGATTGACAGTCTGATGAGGACGATTTCCCAGGAGGAGAGAAAGCAGAATCAGGACGTGGATTATATGGCCGGGCTTTTCGGTGAAATCATGGGTGAAATCATGGCGGTTCGAAAGGATGAATGGCAGGATAACCTGAGGGCTATGGGGAACCATCTGGGGAAATTTATTTATCTCATGGACGCCTATGAGGATATCGAGGAGGATATCAGGCAAAACAGATATAACCCTTTAATTAAAAGATATGAGAATCCTGATTTTGAGGAAGAAATAAAAACAATTCTTACAATGATTATGGCGAACTGCTGTAAGGAATTTGAAAAACTTCCCGTCATTGACAATGTGGAGATTTTAAGGAATATCCTTTATTCGGGAATCTGGTATCGCTACGAAATGGTAAGTAAAAAACGGGAAGAAAAACTGGCAGGCCTGACGAATGGCAGGCAGGGGGTAAAAAATGCGGGACCCATATGAAGTGCTGGGCGTTTCAAGGAACGCAACAGAGGAAGAAATCAAAAAATCATACAAGGCGCTCAGCAGAAAGTATCATCCTGATGCGAATATTAATAATCCGCATAAAGAAGAGGCTGAGGAGAAGTTCAAGGAAATACAGCAGGCTTACCAGCAGGTGATGAAGGAAAGAACAGAAGGCTACAGCTATCAGGGCGGCGGAAGAAGCACAAGTGGCGGCGGCTATGGAGGCTTTGGCGGTTTTGACGGCTGGGATTTCGGAGGCTTTGGCGGATTCGGAGGTTTCGGCGGCTCCTACGGGAGCGGAGGCGGAACCACCGGCTACGAGGAGGACGGACATCTGCGGGCGGCCGGAAATTATATCAGAAACGGTTATTATAAGGAA
This sequence comes from uncultured Lachnospiraceae bacterium, assembly GCA_910577275.1. GTDB lineage: Bacteria > Bacillota > Clostridia > Lachnospirales > Lachnospiraceae > Suilimivivens. Next base: position 64,238 of record CAJTMW010000012.1, on the reverse strand, counting down.
GCGAGAACGGTTCTTGACGGCATGGAGGAAAGCGGGAGAAATGCCAGATGGTATTACTACAGCGCATTGGCTCATGCCGGGCTGGGCAATCAGGTGTCGGCCCTGGAGCATGCCAGAAGGGCGGCGTCCTTAGAGCCCGATAACCGGGACTACAGCAATCTGGTGTACCAGTTTGAAAACGGCGGAACCTGGTACCGCCAGAGGCAGAGAACCTACAGCCAGCCTTATATGAGCGGCGACGGCCTTTGCATGAAGCTCTGCATCGCCAATCTGATTTGCAATATCTGCTGCGGAGGCGGCGGCCTGTGCTGCGGGGGGATTCCCTATTACAGGTATTAATCGCCCTATGACGCCGCCGTATTGATGCAAAGCTAGCATACCAATGCCGCAAAATACCTCTGGCACAGCTTTATGCTATACTGAAATCCGGTCAGAAGCCCGCGGAGGTATCAATCATTTGCGCAAAATCTATGGTATCGTCCCACAAAAATTCCAGAAACTGTTTTCCCGTTTCGGTTCTCTTTGAGGTGGATACGAATCCGAATACAGGAACCAGACCGGAATAAGCGCCGCTCTTTTCGGCAAAAGGAGATTCTTCCATAAAGATGCCCACCGGTACAGGCTCAGCCATACCCTCGGGGCTGCGGTGGCGGTTTGTTTCCTCCAGAATTTCCTGCTGCCGCGTTTCATCGTCCGCCGCGCCTTTTTCGGCAAGGGCTTCCTCCACGTCAACATCCTCTCTTTCGGCTGCAACCTCCACATAATCGATATAATAAAGGTAATCCTTCCAGACATTAAGTTCCTCTTCGCTCAAAACCGTCCGAAGGTCAAGAAACATTTCATTGCCCGCATAATTATTAAAAAGCTCTGAATTAAACACCACCGTATCCAAATCCCCGATTTGAATAGTCGCCATGAGCTTCTGGACAGTGGCCATATCGTATTCCGTAAAGGACGTCAGGGAAAGACCTGTGGAAGCGTCAATATAACACTCATAATTTTCCGTGTCCAGACCTGCATATTCGGAAAAGGCGCTTTCCAGACCATCGCCGGACAGCTGCCGGGCGTTAAAAAGAATCGAGTAGAAATTGTAATCCTTTGCGGTGGCAACGTCGCGGATGAACATGGCGGCAAAGAAAATAACAAGGATTGCAACAATGGTGTGAACCTTATAGTAATCCCAGAAATATTCCAGCTTTCCTTTGGCGGACATTTCCTTTGTCTTCATCTGCTGCTGCCTGATTTCATCGATGACGCCTCTGTATTCTTTCGGGCTTTTTTCCTTTTTGGACATAATTTATTCCTCCCCGGTAACTTTCGTGTATGTTTTATCCATAACAATTATCATAGCGATTAGAAAATGAGGTGTCAATGAATAGAAGCTGTTAATCTGTAAAAAAACAATAAAGTTTTCATTAAAAATAGAAAAAAGGAAAAGGAACGCTATATCACTTGAAAGTTTGTCAAAAATATAATATCATATTATAAATATACTTATGCGCAGATAAATGGCATAGAAACGAAAAAGGGCCGGGCAGATTTCCAGTGAGACGGATTGTCTGGCAAAAACGATTCAGAATGGAGGAAAAAATGAACGAAACCTATGTAGAATGGCTTGTCAAACGAAAGACGCCGGTGTATATGAAACTGCTTAAAATTCTTACAATCATGCTGGCAGTTTGTTTTATTTTTATAGGAATGCTGAATCTGGTGGCTCTCATCATCGGAGGCTTGTTTGCCGCCGCCGCTTACTTTGTATATCTGAATGCGGATATCGAGTATGAGTATCTTTATGTGGATAAGGAGCTTTCCATAGATAAGATTATGGCAAAATCAAGGCGTAAGAAAGCGGCCACCTTTGACCTGGGTAAAATGGAAATTGTGGCTCCGGTAAAATCCTGGCACCTTGACCAGTACAAAAACAGAAACGACAAGGTGGTTGACTACAGCTCCGGCGAGGAAAAACAGCCTGATACAAGGTATTTGTTCTATTACGACGGTAAGCAGAAGGTGATTTTCGAGCCGAACAAAGAAATGTTAAAAGCCATGCAGCTGGTGGCTCCCCGAAAAGTATTTACAGACTAAACACACAGGAGGATAAGAGATGGGTCAGATAATTGGTGAAGGCATTACTTTTGACGACGTGCTGCTTATACCGTCATATTCGAGGGTGATTCCCAGTGAGGTTGATTTGTCAACCTGGTTAACCCCCAAAATCAGGCTTAATATTCCCATGATGAGCGCGGGGATGGACACGGTAACGGAAAACAGAATGGCAATCGCCATGGCAAGACAGGGCGGAATCGGCATTATTCACAAGAATATGTCCATCGAAGCCCAGGCGGAGGAGGTAGACAAGGTAAAACGTTCCGAAAACGGCGTTATCACGGACCCCTTTTCCCTTACTCCCGAGCATACATTGGGCGACGCCGACGCGCTGATGGCAAAATTCAGGATTTCCGGCGTGCCTGTCACGGAAGGGCGCAGGCTGGTGGGAATCATTACCAACAGGGACCTGAAATTTGAGACGGACTTTACGAAGAAAATCAAGGAGTCCATGACGGCCGAGGGCTTAATCACGGCGAAAGCGGGCACTACGCTTGAGGAGGCCAAAAAGATTCTTGCAAAGGCGAGAAAGGAAAAGCTTCCTATTGTAGACGACGATTACAATCTGGTGGGGCTTATCACCATCAAGGATATAGAAAAGACAATCAAGTATCCGCTGTCGGCCAAGGACAGCCAGGGAAGGCTTCTGTGCGGGGCGGGCGTGGGTATCACAGCCAACGTGCTGGACCGTGTGGGCGCTTTGGTGGATGCAAAGGTTGACGTGGTGGTGCTTGACAGCGCCCACGGTCATTCGGAAAACGTCATCCGGTGCCTTAGTATGATAAAGGAAAAATACCCTGATTTGCAGGTGATTGCCGGAAATGTGGCGACGGGAGAAGGGACGAGAGATTTGATTAAGGCCGGCGCAGACGCGGTCAAGGTGGGAATCGGACCCGGCTCTATCTGTACCACCCGCGTGGTTGCGGGCATTGGCGTACCGCAGATTACCGCAATTATGGACGCCTATGATGTGGCGAAGGAATATAACATTCCGATTATCGCGGACGGCGGTATCAAATACTCCGGCGATATGACCAAGGCGATTGCCGCCGGCGGGAACGTATGTATGATGGGAAGCATCTTTGCGGGATGCGACGAAAGCCCGGGAACCTTTGAATTGTATCAGGGACGTAAATACAAGGTTTACAGGGGCATGGGCTCCATTGCCGCCATGGAAAACGGCAGCAAGGACCGCTACTTCCAGGAAAACGCCAGAAAGCTGGTGCCGGAAGGCGTGGAAGGGCGCGTGGCATATAAAGGCACGGTGGAGGACACCGTATATCAGCTGATGGGCGGGCTGCGTTCCGGTATGGGATACTGCGGAACCACCACCATTGAGGAATTGAAGGAGAAAGGCAGATTCATCAAAATTTCCGCCGCTTCTCTGAAAGAAAGTCATCCTCATGATATCCATATCACGAAGGAAGCACCGAATTACAGCGTGGATGAATAGTAGACAAGAAGGAGTACAGCTGCTGTGAGCGAACTGGAAAACATTGTCCGGGGACAGGAGGAAGACCCTCTCTTAAGGAGTCTGATTGAGGGCAGGGAACTGGAAAAGTGGCAAAAGCATATCTGTGACATTGCCAATGTGTTTGCATGGTGCGTGGACGAGGAGGGTACACCCTTTGTGAAATCCGACGGAGAGTCACAGGAGGCGGGCAGAATCAAACGTCTGATTGACGAGAATCAGCTTCTGGATATGCTGTCCCGTTTATCGGAAAGCGTGCTGGAGGACCAGACGGTCGAAACCACGGCCTATCCCAATATGCGTCTGGCGGTAATTGTGTCCAGGGCAAACGGCAAGCCTGTTGTAAACTGGCTTGTCTGCGGTATTCTTTCCGATGCGGATAACGTGCAGGATTATGAAAATCCGCCTATTGAAGGCTTCGAGAACCAGATTACGGAAAAGCAGTTTTTAAGGGCGGTGGATACCCTGAGGGATATCACAAGCTCTCTGTTTGAGTATAAGCTTTCCGTTTTAAACGCAAATGCCGAGTACGCAAGAGTCCGGCGGATGGAAGCGGATATGGAAGAAAATTTAAAACGTTCAGAGGCGCTGACAGAGGCAGTATGGCTTCTTGACAGCCAGGAGAATGTGGAACGTAAGGCAGGGCAGCTTTTGGAAATTGCCGGAAGCGTGCTGGATTTAAGCGTCGCTGTAATCTACCGGGTGCAGAAGGGCATACAGTCCCCTGAAATCGGGACGAAATGGTGCGGAAAGGGAGTCTCCTGGGAGCTGGACGATACAGGAGTGGGAATTTCCCTTCTGAGAGGGGAAAAGACGCTGATTTTATCCGGGAGCTCCTCCATAGGCGCCGGTGAAAAGGAAGGGATGGAAAGTCTCGGGTTCCGGGCGATGGTGGTGATGCCTGTGCCGATATCCGGGGCGAAAGGAATCCACGTCTGCTTTGGGGAAACGCTTAAGGAAAGAGTGTGGAAACTGGAGGAAATCAGATTTCTCCGCGACTGCGTGAAAGTATTACAGAGGATTTTAAGTAAATGATTTTGGAAATGAGGGGAAAATTTATTCTATGTGTAAAGAAAATGCTAATATAAATAGTTCAGAGGAAGAAAAGGGAGCAGTTTCCAGAAATTTTATAGAACAGATTATCGATAAGGATTTGGCGGAAGGCGTGTACGACAGGGTATGCACCAGATTTCCGCCTGAACCTAACGGGTATCTCCATATCGGCCATGCAAAGAGCATTCTTTTAAACTATGGCCTTGCAAAGCAGTACGGCGGGAAGTTTAACATGCGTTTTGACGACACCAATCCCACCAAGGAAAAGACGGAATTTGTGGAATCCATTCTGGAGGATATCAAATGGCTTGGGGCGGACTGGGAGGACAGATTGTTTTTTGCCTCCAATTACTTTGAGCAGATGTACGAGGGAGCGGTGAAGCTGATTCGCAAGGGAAAGGCCTATGTGTCCGACCTTACCGCCGAGGAGATGAGGCAGTACCGCGGGACGCTCACAGAGCCGGGTACAAACGACCCGAACAGGGAGCGGAGCGTGGAGGAAAACCTCGATTTATTTGAGAAGATGAAGGCAGGGGAATTTGCGGACGGGGAAAAGACGCTCCGCGCCAAAATCGACATGTCTTCTCCTAATATCAACATGAGGGACCCGGTGATTTACCGTGTGGCGCATATGTCCCATCACAATACCGGGGATAAGTGGTGCATTTATCCGATGTATGATTTCGCCCACCCTATTGAGGACGCGATTGAAGGGGTGACGCATTCCATCTGTACCCTGGAGTTCGAGGACCACAGACCGCTGTATGACTGGGTGGTGAGAGAGCTTGAGTATCCCCATCCGCCGAAGCAGATAGAATTTGCAAAAATGTATTTGACCAATGTGGTCACCGGTAAGAGATATATCAAAAAGCTGGTGGAGGACGGCATTGTGGACGGCTGGGATGACCCCAGGCTGGTGTCTATCGCGGCCCTTCGCAGGAGAGGGTTTACGCCGGAATCCATTAAGATGTTTGTGGAGCTGTGCGGCGTGTCAAAGAGCAATTCGTCAGCCGATTACGCCATGCTGGAGTATTGCATCAGGGAGGACCTTAAGCTGAAACGTCCCCGCATGATGGCGGCAATCGACCCGGTGAAGCTGATTATCGATAATTATCCTGAAGATAAAAGCGAGCTGCTTGAGGTTGCCAATAACCTTGAAAATGAGGAAATGGGAACGAGAATGGTCCCCTTTGGCAGAGAACTGTATATTGACAGGGCTGATTTTATGGAGGAGCCGCCTAAGAAGTATTTCCGTCTGTTCCCGGGAAATGAAGTGCGTCTTATGAACGCCTACTTTGTAACCTGTACCGGCTGCGTTAAGGATGAAAACGGAAAGGTGACGGAGGTGCACTGTACCTATGACCCGCAGACACGGAGCGGCTCGGGCTTTAACGGGCGGAAGGTAAAGGGTACGATTCACTGGGTGCCGGCTAAGGAGGCTGTGAAAGCGGAAATCAGGCTTTACGAAAATATTATAGATGAGGAGAAGGGCGTTTATAACGAGGACGGGAGCCTTAATTTAAATCCCGATTCCCTTACTGTTCTCAAAGATTGTTATCTGGAGCCGGCGCTTGGGGCTGCCAGACCGTATGATAAATTCCAGTTTGTCCGCCAGGGATATTTCTGCGTGGACGCAAAGGATTCGAAAGAGGGAGCTTTGGTATTTAACAGGATTGTGTCACTGAAAAGTTCTTTTGTATTGCCCAGGGCGTGATGCCTGAAGGTTAGGAGGGGTAAAATGGCGGGGTTATTATCTGGATTGGAAAAATTTGGACTCCACTATCTGGAAGAAGCAGGGCTGTACGAGCAGGAAAAGAAGGAAAAAGAAGCCGAAAAACCCAAAGCGGCCCCTGCGGCAATGAAGGAAGAGGATTATCTTTATGATAAGACCCATGAATGTCCGGTATGCTACGCCACAATCAAAGAAAGAACTCTGAAGGTGGCAAAAGCAAAGCTTGTCCGGACAGATTTGGATTTACGTCCGGTATATGAGAATTTTGAGCCGCTCAAGTATGATGTGATTATCTGCCCGCATTGCGGGTTTGCCGCGCTCGGGCGCTATTTTAAGGGACTGATGCCCTTTCAGATTAAGGCTATCCGGGAATTGATTTCCGCCTCATATCAGCCCACAAACTTAAAAAAGGCCACCTATACCTATGAGGAGGCTCTGGAAAGGTATAAGCTGAGCCTTGCCAACGCCATTGTAAAGAGGGCCAAGGCAAGCGAAAAGGCTTATATCTGCCTGAAATCGGGGTGGCTTCTGCGCAGCATGCAGGAAAATATGGACGGTGTGGGGCCGGATTTTGAGGCGAAGATGGCGGATTTGAAAAAGCAGGAGGATGAATTCCTCAAAAATGCCCTTGAGGGATTTATCACGGCAAAGCAGACGGAGAACTATCCCATGTGCGGAATGGATGAACACACGGTGGATTATATCATTGCCGTTCTTGCCATGTATAACGGACAGTATGATATTTCTTCAAAGCTGATATCGTCGATTCTGGCGAATACCACGGTGTCCCACAGAATGAAGGAAAAGACCAGAGACGCCAAGGATGAACTGATTGCCCGGCTTAAGGAGAAGCGGTAATGCCATGAATGATTTGACAATAGAGCTGACAGACAGGGGAGAAAAGTATCTCTATCAGCAGATTTATGAATATATTAAAGAGGAAATCAGAAAGGGGAAGCTTTTCGCAGGTGAAAAGCTTCCCTCAACTCGTTCTCTGGCGGAATATCTCCAGGTGGCGAGAAGCACCGTGGATTTTGCCTACGGGCAGCTTGTGGCGGAAGGATATGTGGAGGCAAGGCCCTGTAAGGGATATTTTGTAAGCCATGCGGAGGAGCTGTTTCATTTTCCGGCAGAGGAGAATGTACCGCTTTACAAAGGCGCGGGGAGAGTCCGCGCGGGAAGCAGAGCGGAGCGGACTTTATGGGAGGAGAATGGGATGTCCGCCGCGCCTGCGCCGGAAGGGAATGGGGCTGCGGGAACGGAACGAAGGGGCCGGACGGGAGACGGTTTTGAGGCATTATTTGATTTTTCGCCTCATGCCCTGAGCCTTAAGGACTTCCCCTTTGCCACCTGGAAAAAAATCACAAAGGATATTCTGGTGGACGCCAACAGCGAGATGTTTGCCTTAGGGGACGCGAGGGGCGATAAACAGCTACGGGAAACCATCGGCAGATATCTCCATTCCTCCAGAGGGGTGAACTGCCGTCCCGAGCAGATTGTTGTGGGAGCGGGAACGGATTACCTGTTTATGCTGCTGGAAAAGATTCTGGGGCGGCATGTGCCCATTGCCATGGAGGAACCTACCTACAAGCGCGCCTACAGAGTATTCCAGTCCTTTGCCTACGATATCAAGGCGATTCCCATGGACGCAGGCGGCATGCGTGTGGGAAAGCTCAGGGAGAGCGGCGCAAGAGTTGCCTATGTGATGCCCAGCCATCAATACCCCACGGGAATTGTAATGCCAATCGGAAGACGGATGGAGCTTTTAAAGTGGGCCGGCGAGACCGGCGACAGATACCTGATAGAGGACGATTACGACAGCGAGTTCCGGTATAAGGGAAAACCGATTCCGGCCCTGCAGGCCTCCGACAGAAGCGGGCGCGTGATTTACATGGGAACCTTTTCCAAGGCAATCGCCCCGGCAATCCGCGTGGGCTATATGGTTCTGCCGGAGAGGCTACTTTCCGTCTATAAGGAAAACTGCGGATTTTATGCCTGCACGGTATCGAGAATCGACCAGCGCATTTTAAATGAATTTATCAGGAACGGGCATTTCGAGCGGTACTTAAATAAAATGCGGAAAATTTACAGGGGGAGGCATGATTTCCTGCTGGGACGCCTGTCCGGTTTTGAGAGGGATTTTCTGATTTCGGGGGAAAACGCCGGTCTGCATGTTTTGCTTACCAGCCGGAAAAAGATACCGGAAAAAGTGCTGATTGAAGCCGCGGCAAGGGAAGGAATCAAAATGTTCGGAATCTCTCAGGACTGTATGGGAGAGGGGAGCCTTGCCGGTTCGCCCTTTGAGAGCACCGTTCTTCTGGGGTACGGAGCCATGGAGGAGCGGGAGCTGGCGGAGGGGATAAAGCGGCTTAAAAGGGCCTGGCGGCCGTTTCTTTCAGAAGCGGCGGAAACAGGAATGCCGTGAGATATGCAGGCTCCTGCCGGACTGCATTGCCCGATGGAACTGCCCGATGGAACCGCCATCGGACGTACAAAAGCCGAAACGGCACAGCCGTCAGGCTGCGCCGTTTTCTGAAAACATATCAGCTTCAGTCGTCAAAAAATTCTTCAACCTTGCCCTCCGCCTGGGCCTTTACGTTGTCGTCGGTTTCAGGCTCTGTGACAGGAGCGGCGTCTTCCGCTGCGGGAGCAGGAGCTGCAGCGTCCGATGCTTTGGAATCCGTATCTTCCGAAGAACTCTCCTCATCATCAAAGAACTCCTCTGTGGTGCTTTCCGCTTCTTTTTCTTTATTTATAGCAGTTAAATCCGTAAAATTAGCGTCGGAGCCGCTCTGGCTTTCGGTAACGGATTTTACGGTTTCCTTTACCTGATTAACGGAATCAACAATCACTTCCTTTGCCTTGTGGAACGCCTCTGTGGCAATGGCCTCGGCTTTGTCCAGATTTAAGGATACATAGGAGCGCTCTTTCGCAGGTTCCGGCTCCTCGTCAAGGTCCTCGCTGAAATCATCAAAGTCATCGTCGGCATCATCGGTATTTCCCGGACAGGAAGAATTTTCTTTTGTTTTCAGATAGTGGTAGGCGCCGTAAGCGGAAGCGCCGGCAATTGCGGAGAAAAGTAAAAATTTACCAAATTTTTTGGACATAAAAGTACTCCTTTCAGTTATTCATCATATAGGAATATCTTAATACTATTTTGTGAAATTGAAAAGAGAATATGTATAAAAAAAGAATAAAATTTGTAACAGTTCAGCCATGCAGAACCTGGTGTACAATTTGTACGTGGGAGCTTGCTCACTAAGGGCAAATTGTACACTCAGTTCTATAGGGCGGACGCCCGACATGAAATAAGTCACCAGCCAATTCATGATATTGTCAATCATTACGTAAAATCTGGTGACTTATGAATGGCATGGCTGAACTGTTACTAAAATTTACTTACGGTAATTTCCTGGCAACTATTTTATTTGATGCATGCAGGTGTTTTGGAACGCCGGGATGCTCATCCTCAAAGACATAGGACTTAAACTGAAGAATTTCCCAATCATCATACAACTCTTTTATTTCCCCGTCTTTCGCAAGACCGACTGCAAAGGGCGCAATGTCTTTTGATGCCGGTACTGCATCGGTAAATATCTGCATGATGTGTATACCGCCGGCATTCGTGTGCATTTTGGCTCTGTTGATAAAAGCTTTCCAATCTGTTTTATGTACGAAATGTAAGGTTCCAAAGGACATAACCATATCATATTCTTTTTCAAATTGAAAGACTGTCAGGTCTGCCGTAAACGCGTTTATTTTCAGATTGTTCCTCTGGCATTTCCGCTGCAATTTTGCAATGCCATGTTCTGATATGTCAAAAGCCTCAACATTACAATAGCCCTGTTTTGCCAGATAGAAAGCGTTCTGTCCCTCCCCGCATCCCACATCGATTATTCTTGACTGCCTGTTAATCAGATGCTCAAATTCTTTAAGCGTTGCATTCGGCTCAGAGGAAAATACGGTAATATCTTTGTCCTGATACGCTTCTTCCCAGAATGGTTTTAATTTTTTGTCCATATAGCCCTCCTGCCCGAATAAATTTTATATACGTTAGCATATTACATTTTTTGTGTCAATATTTAACCAGTCAAAAACACGGAAATCAATTTTCAGGTTCCGGTGAGGGTATATGGCAGAAAGGCTGTCAATCTGGAATATTTCTTCGTCGCCGCGCTTTCGCTCTATAAAAACGTAACGGATGCTAAGCTCGCGAGCTGCATAGCAGCTCGAAACCTCGCCAATCACATGCTTAAAAGCATGGACGTTTTTATAAGGGCTTAAGAAATATTCCAGATTGACAGCCTCTTTGGTAATATTCATTTCACCGGAATCTGAAAATTGATTTCTGTGAGTCAAAAAATAAAATTGTACAATCGTCCTGTCTGCACAAGATATGGTAGACGAAAAAATTTGTGAATACCAGTTTCCCCAAACCGATTGAAGACGGAAAAAAAATATGCTATATTTTCATTACTGACTTAAAAAGTCAATGAATCAAGTTAGATACAATACATAAAAACCGGAAAAAACGTAAACCAATGAAACAATAACAACGAGTTTGCGAAGAACAGCCTGACCAGGCGTCCCCCTTCGCCAAGGAGTCCCCCATGAACGAAAAATTTTTTGACCTGAAAAAAGAAAAGCAGGACCGCATGATTAACGCCGCGTTAAAGGTTTTTGCGGAAGGCGGATACGCCCACGCCAGCACCGACGATATTGTGAGAGAGGCGGGAATAAGCAAAGGGCTTTTATTCCACTATTTTGTCAGCAAGCTTGGACTCTACAGCTTCATATATGACTACAGCGTAAGATACCTTATGCTGGAGCTTTCCACAGGGGTGTCGCCGAAGGAAACCGATTATTTTGAGCTGCTTGTCCAGATAAAGCACTCCCATCTCCAGGCAATGAAAAGCTACCCCTGTATCCTGCGTTTTCTGAACAGATGCAGGGAGGAAAAGGTGGGGGAAGCGCTTGCGGAAATACAGGAGCGGCGGGAGATTCTGCCGGAAAGGTATGAGGAAATCATGGGGCGGGCCGGTCTGGAGCATTTCAGAAAGGGCGTGGACATAAAAATGATAACCAGAATGTTGGAATTCACCATGGATGGGCTTATGGAGGAGCATTTCAGAAACGGCTCCTTTCAGCCGGAAATGTATTTTGATGAAGTGCGCCGGTATCTGGATGAGATGAAGAAAATCTGCTATACATAGAGCAAAACGACCGGTCTGGTCAATTGAAAATAGTATTGTCGCGGAGGGAAGCCATGAAAGAAAAACTTTACACGATACCATTAAATGATGCGGTAAATGCGGGGGATGAATGTCCTTTTTGCTATATAGAGCGGGCGGTGGAGCAGGACGCCATCGATTTTGTGCTGGGAAGCGGTTCTTCCTATATGGAAAGCGACGTGCGGGAGGCCACCGACAAGGCGGGTTTTTGCAGAGCCCATTTCAAAAAGATGTTTGATTACGGAAACACGCTGGGCAACGGGTGGATTTTAAAGACCCATTATATGCAGATAAACAGGGAGATGAAAGAGGAATTCAAGAAGTTTGCGCCCTCCAAATCCACCCTTATGGGGAAATTCAAGAAAAATACCGAGAGGGTCAATCCCGTCGGCCTGTGGGTGCAGGAAAAGGAAAAGTCCTGCTATATCTGTAACCGCTTTGCGGATACCTACGAAAGATACCTTGACACATTTTTCCATATGTATAAGACGGACGGGGATTTCCGTAAGAGAATCCATGAGAGTAAGGGCTTTTGCCTGCATCATTTCGGGGATTTGTGCGAGGGGGCGGAAAACAGATTAAGCGATAAGGAAAAAAAGGAATTTTATCCGGCTATGTTTGAGCTGACGGAAAAGAATATGGCACGATTGCAGGAGGACGTAACCTGGCTGGTGGATAAATTTGATTACCGGAACAAGGACGCGGACTGGAAAAATTCAAAGGACGCTATCCAGAGAGGAATGCAGAAGCTAAAGGGAGGTTATCCGGCGGACCCAGTATATAAAATGAACAAATAGATATAGTTGACCAAACTGGTCATAAAATGGGACTGTTTCAAAACAGTCCCATTTGTGCAATAATAAGCCGACTGTGGCAATCAAAACAGTCCCATTGCTTTTCCGGCCCAGTAAATCAGCCCCAGCAGCCAGCTTGTAAAAATGCCGTAGAGAATCACCGGCCCGGCGATGGTAAAGATTTTGCATCCGATGCCAAAGACCTGTCCCTCCTGTTTAAATTCCACGGCGGGAGCCGCCACGGAGTTGGCAAATCCGGTGATGGGAACAAGAGCCCCCGCGCCGCCGAATTTCACAATGGAAGGATAGATGTTAAACCCGGTTAAAAGGACGCTGACAAGCACCAGGACAAGGGAGCAGAAGCTTCCGGCCATATCCTTATCCATGTTAAGGGAGTTTTTGGCAAAGTTCAGCAGAAGCTGCCCCAGTGTACATATGATGCCGCCAGTGATAAAGGCTTTTAACATCTGCAGGTACAGATTGTGGGTGGGGGTGATTTTTTTGACATATTCTTCGTAGTCTTTTTCCAGATTCAGTTGTTCTTCATTTTTTGGTTCGCTCATAAACAATCCTCCTATTCTTTGAGCAGACACATTCCATGCGGACAGAAATCCGTCGGTGTCTGCCGGGTGATAAGGAATCCTCCGCCCTGCGGGTTCCTCCTTACCGCATCTTCCGTGCAAGGTACGCACAGCTGCCGTTTCATAATTTCCGTTGTTATATTGTGGAAAATACACGTAATTGCGCACACCTCCCGCAATTCTGACTTTCCGGCGCATACACTTGATTTCCCTACGCATACACTTGATTCCACCAAAAACAGTTGTATTTAGTTTGCATAATATTGATAATTTTATGCATAAACATTGAAAAATACGAAAAAAATGCGGTAAAAGAATTGACAAATGTACCGTTTTATAGGTAGAATATTAACATTGTGGGGAATGACGGGGCCGGCAGTACGGGCTCACGTGTTCTTTCTTTAAAATTCAGGTAAGGAGTTGTAAAAATGTTAAAGTATATTGCGAAACGAATCGGTCTTGCGATTGTGACCATCTGGGTGGTTGCAACCATTACGTTTTTTCTGATGAATATGGTTCCGGGCGGGCCGTTCCTCTCGGAAAAGGCAATCAGCCCTCAGGCGACGGCGGCGCTGGAAGCCAAGTACGGACTTGATAAGCCCTTATCGCAGCAATATCTTACATATATGTGGGACGCTCTGCACGGCGATTTCGGCGACAGCTTAAAGCAGCGCGGGCGTACCGTTATGGGAATTATCAAGATGAAATTCCCGGTTTCCGCCAGAGTGGGAGGTCTTTCGGTGCTTGTGGCGCTGTGTCTGGGGATTCCGCTTGGCAGCATTGCGGCTTTAAAGAGAGGCAAGTTTGCGGACAGCCTTATCAGTGTGGTGGCCACCTGCGGAATTGCGGTTCCAAGCTTTGTAATCTGTACGGTACTCCTGTATTTTCTGGGCGTTAAGCTGATGATTCTGCCCACGCTGGGGCTTTCCTCGTGGAAGCATTACGTGATGCCGGTGATTGCCTTATCTTTCTATCCCACAGCCTACATTATGAGACTGATGCGCTCCTCCATGCTGGACGTTATGGGGCAGGATTATATGCGGACGGCGAAGGCAAAGGGCGTATCCGGATTTTTCATTCTTTTCAAGCATGCGCTTCGAAACGCAATCCTTCCGGTTGTAACCTATGTGGGCCCCATGCTTGCCTATACGGTGACGGGAAGCTTCGTTGTTGAAAAGATTTTTACCATTCCGGGACTGGGCGGCGAGTTTATCACCGCAATCAGCGGCCGTGACTATACGCTGATTATGGGAACAACGATTTTCCTTGCGACCCTCATAATCATTATGAACGTCGTTGTGGATATTATCTACAAGCTGGTAGACCCGAGAATCAATTTAAAATAAGGAGCAATACATATGAAACAGAATCCACTGAGTTTTCAGTTAAAACTTAATCCTGAGGATTTCTTGCCGGCAACCGAGGAGGAAAAGCAGAGCCAGATTATCATGCGGGAGAGCGTGAGCTTCTGGAAAGACGGTATGCGCCGTCTGGCAAAAAATAAAGTGGCTATGGTAAGCCTCGTGGTAATTATTATCGTTATGATATTTTCTTTCATTGTCCCGTCCTTCTATCCTTACAGCTATAAGGAGCAGGCAAAGGGAGCCAATAATCTGGCGCCCATGCAGTATTCTGAGGAGGAGCAGGCGAGAATTGACGCCGGTGAAAAGGTGTTCCCCCATATCTTCGGAACCGATAACCTGGGCAGGGATTACGCCATCAGAGTAATGATGGGAAGCCGGATTTCCCTTCTGGTAGGGCTTATTGCCACAGGCATTATCTTTATCATTGGTTCCGCCTATGGCTCCATTGCGGCTTTCTTCGGAGGCTGGGTCGATTTGGTTATGATGCGGATTGTGGACATTATTTACACCATACCGGATATTCTTCTGATTGTTCTTTTATCCTTTGCGCTGAACGCGCCTCTCGAAACCCTGAAAGATGTGCCGGGCTTTAGCTGGGTGGGGATTGTAGGAAAGAACCTCATCAGTATTTTTATTGTGTTTGCCCTTTTGTACTGGGTTGGAATGGCCAGAATGGTCAGAAGCCAGGTGCTGATGCTCAAGGAAAGCGAATATGTTACCGCGGCCAGGGCTCTTGGCGTGGGCAACGGCAAAATTATCAAAAAGCACCTGCTCACCAACTGTATCGGAACACTGATTGTAACCACGACACTTCAGATTCCGTCCTCCATCTTTACGGAGAGCTTCTTAAGCTTCCTCGGAATGGGTGTGGCGGTGCCCCTTCCTTCTCTTGGAAGCCTTGCAAGCAGCGCCATTAACGGTATGAATACCTATCCGTACCTGTTATTTATACCGGCTATTTTAATCAGTTTGATTATTTTGAGCTTTAACCTGTTTGGCGACGGTCTTCGGGACGCTTTCGACCCCAAGCTGAAAAACTAACGGAAAATGAAAACGGCACAGCAGCAGTGCGGAAATGAGGGATTTATGTCAGAATATCTTGTTGATATAAAAAATGAACGGCTTTCCTTTTTCACTCCTGCGGGAGAAGTGAAGGCATTAAACGATGTATCCATTCACTTAAGGGAAGGCGAAGTACTGGGAATCGTAGGCGAAAGCGGTTCCGGCAAGTCGGTTACGGCCTACAGCCTTATGGGGCTTACCGCTTATCCCGGCAGGCTGATTGGCGGCAGTCTTGAATTTAACGGCCATCAGATTGACCAGATGACGGACAAGGAAATGAGGAAAATCCGGGGAAATGAAATATCCATTATTTTCCAGGACCCCATGACCAGCTTAAATCCGGTCTATACCATTGGAAACCAGATTATGGAAGCGGTTCTGCTCCACACGGATAAAAAGAAAGCCGAGGCAAGGGAGAGGGCGAAGGAACTCCTTGAGCTGGTAGGCATCAATGAGCCGGAAAAGAGATTAAAGCAGTATCCTCACGAGCTTTCCGGCGGTATGCGGCAGCGTGTCATGATTGCCATGGCTCTTGCCTGCGAGCCGAAGCTCCTCATTGCGGATGAGCCTACGACGGCGCTCGACGTGACGATTCAGGCGCAGATTTTAGAGCTGATGATGGAGCTTAAGGATAAGCTGGGCATGGCGATTATCATGATTACCCATGACCTCGGCGTGGTGGCCAGCATGTGCGAGAGGATTGCGGTAATGTACGCGGGAAAGGTTGTGGAATATGGTACGGCGGACGATATTTTTTACAATCCGAAGCATCAGTATACAAAGGGCCTGATACGTTCCATTCCGAGAATCGACACAAAAGAGCACGAGCGGCTGGTGCCCATCGAGGGAACGCCGGTGGATATGTTAAATCCCCCCAAGGGCTGCCCTTTTGCGCCAAGATGTGAGGAATGCATGAAGATTTGTCTTCGGGAAATGCCTCCTGTCACAAATTTTGGAAGAGTCCATTATACCCAGTGCTGGCTGAACCAAAAAGAGGAAATGCAAAGCGCCAGCCCGGAGAAAGGAGCCTCAAATGAGTGATATACTGGTTCAGGTAGAACATTTACAACAATATTTTCCGGCCGGCGGCTTCGGAAAAAATAGAAAATACATTCAGGCAGTGGACGATGTGTCTTTTACCATCGAAAGGGGCGAGACACTGGGGCTGGTGGGAGAATCCGGCTGCGGGAAAACCACCACGGGACGTACTCTGCTTAGGCTTTACGAGCCCACGGGCGGAAGGTTTGTCTATGACGGGGACGTGATTTTCGACGTGGAAAAGAAAACCTACGTGGATATGCTTCCCTACCGCAAAAAAATGCAGATTGTTTTTCAGGACCCTTATGCAAGCCTTGACCCCCGTATGACGGTGGGGGATATTGTGGGCGAGGCTATTGACGTCCATAAGATGGCGGCAAACAAACAGGAAAGATATGACATTATTATAGAGATGCTGCAGAGGGTGGGACTGAATTCCGAGCATGCCAACAGATACCCTCATGAGTTTTCAGGCGGACAGCGTCAGAGGGTGGGTATTGCCAGAGCCCTTGCGGTAAGGCCGCAGTTTATCGTCTGCGACGAGCCAATTTCCGCTCTGGACGTTTCCATTCAGGCCCAGGTAATCAATATGTTTGAGGATTTGCAGGCGGATATGGGGCTGACCTATCTTTTCATTGCCCACGACCTTTCGGCGGTGAAGCATATTTCCAACCGAATCGGCGTTATGTACCTTGGCAGAATGGTAGAGCTGGCGGAGAGCTATGAGCTGATTACCCGTCCCCTCCATCCTTATACGAAAAGCCTGATATCCGCGATTCCCATTGCGGACCCCAGGGCGGCCAGGGAAAGTAAGCGGATTGTGCTCGAGGGCGATGTGCCAAGTCCTCTTAATCCGCCTTCGGGCTGCCGGTTCCGCACCAGATGTCCTTATGCCGACGAGAGATGCGCGGCCGAGGCTCCCGAGTGGAAAGAAGTGGAAAAAGGCCATTTTGCAGCATGTCACCATATTGACAAGTTGAATTAAATGTGGTAAACAAATATAGATGCGTATACACGTATCCATATTGTTTTATAAATGCGAATAGGAAACCCGATGTTACTGTTCACGGCTCAGGAATGTGTACAGACTACGCGTCCCGTGAGAACATGATGCAGAAGTGAGGGATGAATATCGCGGTAACCGGGCGGAAAAACCGCTCAAAAAATCTCTAAGAGGAGGAAAAAGTATGAAAAAGAAAGTAATTGCGCTTTTACTTGCAGTTACCATGGTTATCGGAATGACCGCCTGCGGCGGCAGCAATGATAACGCAGGCGACAATGCTGCAACTGAAAGTGACAGCAATGCTTCTGCAGACGATGCCGCTACAGCGGACGATGCAGCAACAGACGACACAGCGGCAACAGACGATGCGGCTGCTACAGACACAGCAAGCACAGGTGAGAAGATTTTATCCGTACAGATTGGTCCTGACCCTGAGACAATCGACCCCGCCCTTAACAGCGCGGTAGACGGCGGTAACATGTTACTGCACTCTTTCGAGTGTCTTCTGACTGTTGACCAGGACGGCAAGCTGGCTCCCGGACAGGCAGAAACCTGGGAGACAAGCGAGGACGGTCTTACATGGACTTTCCATTTAAGAGACGGCCTTAAGTGGTCCGACGGTTCCGACCTTACAGCCAATGATTTCGTTTACAGCTGGAAGAGAGTATGCGACCCGATGGTAGCTGCTCCTTATGCAGAGACAGTTCTTTCCATGGTGGAAGGTTATGAAGATGCAATCGGCGGAAATCTGGATGCCCTTCAGGTAGTTGCACAGGATGACAAGACACTGGTTGTTACCCTGAACGCTCCCTGCTCTTACTTCGGAAGCCTTGCGGCATTCGCTACCTTAAGCCCTGTACAGCAGGCGACAATCGAGGCAAACGGCGATGCATGGGCAACCGCGGCAGAGACCTATATTTCCAATGGTCCTTTCTATGTATCAGAGTGGGTACCGGGCGCGTATATCCTTATGAGCAAGAACCCCAACTACTGGAATGCCGACGCTATTAAGCTTGACGGAATCAAGTTCAACCTGATTGAGGATGCAAACGCTTCCTACAGCGCATACCAGACAGGCGAAGTTCTGTTCATCAAAGACGTTCCTACAGAGGAAATTCCTTCACTGGAAGGCAACCCTGAATTCTATGTAGACCCGATTATCGGTACTTATTATCTGAGCGTAAATACTCAGAGAGAGCCTTTTACAGACGCAAGAGTTCGTAAGGCATTAAGCCTTGCTATCGACCGTGAGTATGTTGCAAATACCCTGATGCAGGGAACCTATTCACCGGCAAGCAACTTCATGGGCCCCGGCTGGATTGATACAGACGGAAGCCAGTTCATGGACAATGCAAACGGCGGCAAGCCTTATATCGATACCACAGCTCATGAGGCAAACGTAGAAGAAGCTAAGCAGCTCCTTGCAGACGCCGGTTATCCCGACGGAGCAGGACTTCCTGCCATTACTTATTCCACAAACGATGCCGGCTATCACAAGGTAGTTGCTGAGTACTTACAGCAGGCATGGGGCGAGATTGGCGTTGAGCTTTCCGTAAATATCGTTGAGTGGGCAAGCTTCACACCTATGCGTCGTAACGGCGATTATGATTCCGCACGTAACGGCTGGGTAGGCGACTACAGCGACCCTTCCAACATGTTAGACCTTCTGTTCTCCACGAACGGAAACAACGACGGTAAGTTCAACAATGCAGATTACGATGCAGCTATGACTCTTTCCAGAACAACTCTTGACGCAGCAGAGCGTTCTGCAGCGCTTCATGAGGCAGAGGATATTCTGATGGAAGAAGCAGGTTGTATCCCTGTAGCTTACTACAATGACTTCTGGCTCCAGAGCGATAAGCTTACAGGCTCATGGCATTCAGCTTACGGCTACTGGTACTTCATGTACGCAGATATTGCTGAATAAGGCGGATGCGTAAGCGGGCTGATTAGTCTGTGATATAGCGGCAGATGTGCCGTAAATGAATATTGAGAGCAGGTTGGAGGATTCTCTGGCCTGCTCTTTTTGTGGGGGGGAGCGTCCTCCCCCTCCTCCCTTCCAACCCACAAAAATTAAATTCCCCATCTTGTGAATTCAAAAGAGGAATGTTACAATATGACTTGGTAAGTATGCAGATGATAAGGACAGGGAATGTTATGGTCAGTTTTTCCAGTTTGGAATTTTTGTTCCGGTTTTTACCCATATTTTTAATTTTATATTTTGTAATACCTTCGAAATATAAAGAAGCGGTATTACTGGCAGGGAGCCTTGTCTTTTATGCGGTGGGCGAGCCTGTCTTTATTTTGGTGCTTATCCTTGCCACTTCCCTGAACTACTTCTTCGGAATGCGGATATGGAAGCATGGGGAGGGATTTGCCATCCATGAATGGCAGAAAAGAAAACGCAGAAACGCCATGATATCAGCGGTCTTGCTGGATGTGCTGATTCTTGCGGTATTTAAAATCCTTGCAGTATTTGTGGACAATGCGCTGCTCCCGATTGGGATTAGCTACTATATTTTTAAAATGATTTCCTTTCAGGCGGATATGCTTCGGGGAGAAGTGTGGAAAAAACCGAAGTTTGTCAGCGTGGCGCTCTATTTTACCATTTTTCCACAGATTGTATCCGGCCCCATCATGCGGTATGATGAGGGAGGATTTGGAGAGGAGCGGCGCTGCAGTCTGGAGCAGTTTGAGGACGGACTCAAATATCTCGTTCTGGGACTTGGCATGAAGGTGCTGCTGGCGGACAGGCTGGCGATTTTGTGGAATGATTTGCAGATGATAGGATTCCAGAGTATTTCCACGCCCCTTGCATGGTTCGGGGCGGCGGGGTACTCCCTGCAGCTATATTTTGATTTCTGGGGATATTCCCTGATGGCGTCGGGGTTGATGGTGATGTTGGGATTTGAATTTATTCCCAATTTTAATCATCCCTATGCGGCGAAAAGTATTTCCGAGTTTTACAGGCGCTGGCATGTGACGCTGGGGAGCTGGTTTCGGGATTATGTGTATATTCCCCTTGGCGGCAGCCGGTGCAGCAAATTCCGCCTTGCCGTGAATCTTGCGGTTGTATGGCTTCTCACGGGAATCTGGCACGGAAACGGCCTCAATTACCTGATTTGGGGCGCTGTGCTCGGGCTTTTTGTTATTCTGGAAAAGCTGGTGTACGGAAAATATCTGAAAAAGGTGCCTGTGGCAGGAAACTTGTATGTGCTGCTTTTGATTCCGCTTACATGGGTGACTTTTGCCGTGACGGACCTTAAAAAGCTGGGAATTTATTTCGGGAGGCTTTTCCCGATGATTGGCGGAGCCGGGATTGCCGTGAATCAGCAGGATATTTTCAGATATGCCGAAAATTATGGTATTTATTTTATTGCTGGAATCGCGCTGTGTATTCCGGCGGTTTATGAGCTTTTTGAAAAACACAAGAGAAATCCGGTTGTGATTTTACTGCTTGCAGCGGTATTCTGGGCATCCGTTTATCTGCTGTGCAGTAGTGCGGGAAATCCGTTTATGTACCTGAAATTTTAAGAGAAACATTCATATGCGTGAATGCTGGAAATGAGGAAATAGATGAAATTTATCAGGAAATGCCCGTTTTTTTTACTGCTTTTAAGTACGGGTCTGCTTTTTTCAGTCATAGGCTTCGGAGGCCTTAAAAATATCTATGCCACTCAGGAATATGACCCGGTGACGTCGCCGGTGCTTTCGGTGATGTTTACTGCGCTGAATGATGAAATTTATCCCTGGCAGATGTTTGCGGAAAAGGGGATTATGACAATTGCGGATAATGTGGCTGAAAATACCGGCGAGGCAGGAGATGACGGGGAACGCTCACCGGAGGAGAACAGTGAGATGCCGCCTGACGGTGGGGAGTCCGAAAGCAGTATGGCCGCCGGAGATGGTACGGAAGACCGCCAGCGGGAAAAGGCGCCAGAGGAGATGGATGGAAAAAAGGAGGAGAATCCTTCTGAGGACGTATCCGGCAACTCCATAAACCACACGGTGAAAGGCGCGATAGCAGGAGCAATAAGCAATTCTTTTAATGAAGCCATTGACACCACAATCAAAAATTCTATGGAAAGCGGCGTTGCTGCAAATGATGCGGAGGAATTCCCCAAAGGACGGCTTGCGCCGCTGCGGGAAAGCACCCGGGAGGAATATCTGAATCACATATCGGCGGATATTTACGGAGACGTCGGCGTACAGCGCGCGGCGGCCTATGAGTTTGAGACGGTTGATGAAAGCTATTTTGACGACGCGCTGTTTATCGGGGATTCAAGAACGGTAGGGCTTCGGGATTATACGGATTTGTCGGAGCATGCGGATTTTTACTGCGAGACCTCCCTTACCATTTATAAGGCTCTTACACAGAAATTCAAGGGAAAGGGAACAGTGGAGGAAGCCCTCTTAAAAAATACCTACGGGAAAATTTATATCATGGTGGGCGTCAATGAGCTGGGACAGGGAACCACCGAGAATTTTATGGAAGAATACACAAAGGTGGTGGACAGGATTCACGAGCTGGCTCCCGAGGCAAAGATATTTATTCAGGGGATTATGCGTGTGACGGGGAAGAAACATAATTCCGATGCAATTTTCAACAATAACAATATCAATGCAAGAAATAACGCCATTGCAACTTTAGCGGACAATGAGCAGTTCTTTTATATTGATGTAAATGAGGTCATCTGCGACGAAGAAGGCAATTTGAACGCTGAGTATACCCACGACCAGCTTCATCTTCTGGGAATGTACAACGATTTATGGAAAGAGTTTTTGATGACCAAAGGAGTCAATTGATTCCTGCAGGCGACGAGCCGGGTGACTGTTGCCAATGGAAATAAAAAATAAGAACGAATAAAAATTTCCGATATGAGAAAAGCTATTCAAAAGAAATTTTATCCGGATGCGGCAGAAAACGTTCCGGCATGGAGGAAATTTTTATGGAAACAACGGTTGGAGCAATTTTTGAGCAGGGTGCGCGGAGTATTAAGGTTCCGGTACCTGTGTATATAAGAGCCAGCGCGTCGGTGGTGGGGACGAAGGAAGGCCAGGGGCCCTTCGGAAGCTGTTTTGACGTGGTGGGTCAGGATGATAAATTCGGCTGTTCAACCTGGGAGGAGGCGGAGAGCACCCTGCAAAAGGAAGCGCTCACTCTTGCCATCGGGAAAACAGGATTAAAGAACAATGAAATCAAGTATCTTTTTGCCGGGGATTTGTTAGGGCAGTCCATTGCCAGCAGCTTTGGGCTTGGCTCTTTTCAGATTCCGCTGATTGGGATGTACGGGGCATGTTCCACCTGCGGGCTTACGCTTTCGATGGCGGCTATCATGATTGCCGGAGGGATGGCCGAGCATGCGGCCTGTGTGACTTCAAGCCATTTTGCCAGCGCGGAAAAGGAATTTCGTTTTCCTTTAGGATACGGGAACCAACGCCCCCTTTCCGCAACCTGGACGGTGACAGGAAGCGGGGCGTTTATTTTGAGCAGCATAAAAAGCAGCAGCGACAGGGCGATGATTGACGGGATTACGCTCGGCAAAATCGTGGATTTCGGTTTGAAGGATTCCATGAACATGGGAGCCTGTATGGCGCCGGCGGCCTGCGACACCATCTACCAGCATCTTATGGATTTTGACAGAAAGCCCTCCGACTATGATAAGATTATCACCGGCGATTTGGGCAGCGTGGGGCAGAAGGCGCTTTGGGATATGATGCGGGAAAAGGGCATGGACATTTCAAAGGTGCATATGGACTGCGGAATGGAGATTTACGACCAGAGCCAGGACGCCCATGCCGGCGGAAGCGGCTGCGGCTGCAGCGCGGTTACCTTGTCCGCTTATATTTTAAAGCAGCTGGAGGAGCAGAAATGGAAGCGGGTTCTGTTTGTTCCCACAGGGGCGCTGCTCTCCAAAACCAGCTTTAATGAAGGCCAGAGCATACCGGGGATTGCCCACGGGGTGGAACTGGTGAGCTGTAAATAGAATTAAGGGATTCTGACGGGAATGGAAGGGCTGTAACCTGTATTCAGGTTATGGCCTTTTTTCGGGGACAATATTTTGTGTTCCCGGTTTTTGCGTAATTATGCAGATATTGAGATTCTGCGTAAGATTCAGCCGGAGGATATGGTTAAATTGCATCTGAAAAATCACTCGGACGCCGAAGTCAAAACTTCTCTGATGCATGAATTTTCCCTGACAGCGGAGCAGGCGGAGGAGGAGTATCGTAAAGCGATAGAATAAAAAGCCGCACCCTAAAAAACTTGACTTCCCCCCTTCGGTTTATATACAATGGAATACAGGAAGAAAAAAGAAGGGAACGGGGAAATATGGGAAATTACAAAGTAGAAAAGAAAGACGGTTACACGCTCTATAAGAATCAGGACGGTCCGGTTCTTGGCAGCGCTACGGGGAGAGTACTGGAGAAGGACGGCTGTGTTTTCAAGGATTTGGCGGGATGCGGCGAGCTGCTTCCTTACGAGGACTGGCGGCTTGGGGCGAAGGAGCGGGCAGAGGATTTGGCGTCCCGCTTATCTGTGGAGGAGATTGCGGGACTGATGATGTATTCGCCTCATCAGATGATTCCGGCGCTGCCGGGCGGTGTGTTTGGGGGAACCTACGATGGAAAGGAATATCAGCCGGGGGTGACTGAGGACGATGCGCTGACAGACCAGCAGCGGGGATTTTTGTCAAACGACCACATCAGGCATGTGCTGGCAATGGTGTATAAGGACACGGAAGTTGCGGCAAAGTGGAATAATCGGATGCAGGCTTTTGTTGAAAAGCAGGGATTCGGGATACCTGTCAGTATTGCCACAGACCCCAGGCACGGCGCAGGGAAAAGCGGAGCGGAATATAAGAGCGGTTCTGCGGATGTGTCGAAATGGCCGGAGGGGCTTGGCATTGCGGCGTCCTTTGATACGGATTTATGCAGGAAATTCGGAGAAGTGATTGCGAAGGAATACAGGGCTTTGGGGATTACCACGGCTTTGTCACCTCAGGTGGACATTGCGACGGAGCCCCGCTGGATGCGGTTTGAGGATACTTTCGGAACCTCGCCGGAGCTGGTGACATCCATGGCAAAGGCCTACTGCGACGGGCTGCAGACCACCGAAGCGGGAACGGACGCCGACGGCAGAAGCGGCAGTATGCCTGCCTGCGGGGACGAGGGCTGGGGCATGGAAAGCGTTGCCGCCATGGCCAAGCACTGGCCCGGAGGCGGCCCCTGTGAAGGGGGAAGGGACGCCCATTATGCTTTCGGAAAATTTGCAGTTTATCCGGGAGGACAGTTTGAAACCCATTTAAAGCCTTTCCTTGAGGGCGCGTTTTCACTGGACGGGCCTACAAAAACGGTGGCGTCCATTATGCCGTATTATACGGTTTCCTACGGCGTTGACACAAAGGACGGAAAGAATGTGGGAAACTCCTACAGCCATTATATTATCAATGATTTGCTGCGTGAAAAGTACGGCTATGACGGAGTGGTCTGCACGGACTGGGGTATTACCCAGGACCCGGCGCCCGAGATGGACTCCTTTGGCTCCCGCTGTTTTGGCGTGGAGAACCTGACGGAAGGAGAGCGGCATCTGCTGGCTATTGAGAACGGAGTTGACCAGTTTGGAGGCAACTGCAAGATAGAGCCGGTACTTGAGGCTTATCGGCTGGGATGCGAAAAATACGGCGAGAGCGCCATGCGGGCAAGAATGGAACGCTCGGCGGCCCGTCTTTTGCTGAATCTGTTCCGCTGCGGTCTGTTCGAGAATCCATATCTGGATGTGGAGGAAAGTATGCGGACGGTAGGCTGCGAGGAATTCCGCAGAGCCGGTTATGAAGCCCAGTTAAAATCCGTGGTTTTGCTTAAGAACGGAAAAAAAGGCGGGGCAAGGGCGCTTCCCGTTTCCGGCCGGAAAAAGGTTTATGTGCCGAAGCGGTTCATCAGGGCGCAGAAGAACTTTTTCAGGGGAATGGATGCCGAAAAGGAAGTGATTGAGGCGGACAAAGAGAGCGTGGCGCCCTGGTTTGACTGGGCGGAGGAGCCGGAGGAGGCTGATTTCGGACTGGTATTTATAGAAAGCCCTCTTTCCGACGGGTACAGCGCGGAGGATGCAAAGGCAGGGGGAAACGGCTATCTGCCGGTATCCTTGCAATACCGTCCTTATAAAGCGGATGCGGCGAGAAAAGAAAGCATTGCGGGGGGCGATATCCGGGAGAGTTTTACCAACAGAAGTTATGCGGGCAAGACGGGAACCGCGGCAAATGAAAGGGATTTGGATATCGTTCTGGAAACCAGAAAGGCCATGGGCGATAAGCCGGTGATTGTCTGCATTCGGATGCATAAGCCCGCGGTGCTGGCGGAGCTGGAGCCTTATGCAGATGCGATTATTGTGGACTTTGGCGTGCAGAGAAGCGCAATTTATGATATTTTATGCGGAAAAGCGCAGCCCGGCGGGCGGCTGCCCATTCAGCTTCCGAAGGATATGGAAACGGTGGAGAGGCACTGTGAGGACGCGCCTCTTGACATGGATTCCTATGTGGACAGCGAAGGACATACTTACGGGTTCGGCTATGGTATGAACTGGGAGGGCGTGCTTACCGGCGACGCCTTATGCAAAGTACAGGGCGGATTATGTTAAAAAAGGATTTTCTGGGGAGCATGCGCGACGGGCAGGAGCTGTCGCTGTGGCAGCTGGCGGTTCTCACAATGCAGCTGAGCATTCCTGCGATTATGGCGCAGCTCTCCTCCATTGTGATGCAGTATATTGATGCCTCCATGGTGGGGCATCTCGGCTCCGGGGAGGCGGCCTCCATCGGACTGATGTCCTCCAGTACCTGGATGATGGGAGGCTTATGTTCCGCTTTAAGCGTCGGATTTACCGTACAGGTGGCTCATTTTATCGGAGCGAAGGAGGAAGATAAGGCACGGGGAATCGTGCGGCAGGGACTGGCCGTGGCAGTAATATTCAGCTGTATACTGCTTCTTTTCGGTGTGCTGATACATCAAAGGCTTCCGCTGTGGCTGGGCGGGGAAGAAGGGATAAGGGACAATGCGGCCGTTTATTTCCTGATATATTGTCTTTCCCTTCCGGTATTGCAGTTAAATGCAATGGCAGGCGGGATGCTTCAATGCAGCGGAAATATGAAGGTTCCCAGCATGCTCCATATTTTGATGTGTATTTTGGATGTATTGTTTAATTCTGTTTTAATTTTTAACCCCAGAACGATTGTAGTGTTCGACAGTGAAATCACAATACCGGGCGCTGGTCTGGGCGTTCTGGGAGCGGCTCTTGGAACATCCCTTGCGGAGCTTGTGTCCGTGGCTTTTATGCTATATTTTTTGCTGGCGCGTTCTCCGGCCCTTTGTTTGCGGAAAGAGGAGCGGCTGGCGTTTTCAAAGGAACAGCTGATAAGGGCTTTCCGGCTTTCGCTTCCCGTGGGATTTGAACAGGTGGTTATGTGCGGCGCTCAGATTATGTCTACAAAAATCGTATCGCCTCTGGGGATGGCTGCCATAGCGGCAAATTCCTTTTCCGTGACGGCGGAGAGCCTGTGTTATATGCCCGGCCATGGAATCGGAATGGCGGCTACCACGCTGATTGGACAGAGCGTGGGGGCAAAGAGGGAGGATATCACGAAGAAACTGGGATGGCTTACGGTAGGACTTGGTATTTTAGTGATGACCGGCACCGGGATTCTGCTTTATATCTTTGCGCCCTGGATGATTGGCATTTTATCTCCCGACCCGGAGATACGGCGGATGGGAACCGAGATACTTCGGATTGAAGCCTTTGCGGAGCCCATGTATGCGGCTTCCATCGTGGCCTCCGGCGTGTTCCGCGGCGCAGGCGACACCCTGATTCCAAGCTGCATGAATTTTTTCAGCATGTGGGTAATCCGGCTTCCGCTGGCGGCGTTTTTGTCAAAACGTTACGGCCTTGCGGGGGTATGGATTGCTATGTGTATTGAATTGTGTGTGCGGGGAATTTTGTTTTTGATTCGCCTGTGCGGTAAGCGCTGGCGGAGTTTAGGACAGGAGAAAGTAAATTGAAAAAAGCAATCAGAAGAATCTTAATTTTCTTATTAATTGTTGCCGTAATTCTTGGAGGTTACGTTTTTTATGTTTTTAAGGCATATTACCGTCTTCCTGACAAATTGACTCTTGAGGTCAGGCGCAACGGGGAAAATTCCTATTTTGACGAGGATTTCAGCGTGAAGCCGGGAGAGGCGTATTTTATAATGACCTATAACATTGGCTTTGGCGCTTACAGAAAGGATTACAGCTTTTTCATGGACGGAGGAAAGTCCTCCTGGGCAAAGGACGAAGAGAGCCTGATGGCGGCTGTGTGCGGAATGGGGAATATTATCAACACGGTGAAGCCTGATTTTGTCCTTTTGCAGGAGGTGGATGTTGACGGAACCCGTTCTTACCACGTTGACGAGCTGGAGCTGATGAATCAGTTTGTCAGGGGCTATTATTATGTATATGCCCAGGCCTATGATTCTCCCTTTTTGTTCTTCCCGCCCTGGGAGCCTCACGGTGCCAATAAAAGCGGCCTTGTGACTTATTCCCGGGAGGAAATCACGGGCAGTATGCGCAGGAGCCTTCCCATATCGGAATCCTTCAGTAAGCTGGTGGATTTGGACAGATGCTTTTCCATAGCCCGGATACCGGTGGAAAACGGAAAGCAGCTCTGTATTTATAACGTACATACTTCAGCCTACGGCGGAAGCGATGAAATCAGGCAGGCGCAGCTTTCCACCCTTTATGAGGAGATGAAGGCGGATTTTGATAAGGGGAATTATGTCATCTGCGGCGGTGATTTTAATCATAATCTGAAAGAGGGAATGCAGGAAAACGCGCCGGAATGGGCTTATCCGTTTCCGCGGGAAACGTTGCCTCAGGGCTTCCGCATGGCAATGGACGAGGCGAAGCAGGAGGATATCGTTCACAATACCTGCCGGAGCGCGGAGACGCCGTATGACGAGGCATCGACTTACACAGTCACTCTTGACGGTTTTATTGTGTCTGAAAATGTGCGGATTAATTATTATCAAAATATGGACTGGGGATATGAGTTTTCCGACCATGACCCGGTGCTGATGCAGTTTATACTGGAATAGAAAGAAAAGGAAAAGGCCATACTATTTGCAGCGGAAAGCAGCAGAAAAACCATGCTGTTTTTTCAAAAAAAAGAAATGCATTTTCAGCAGGAGGCAGGTATGGCGGGTACAGTTTTATATTTAAAGGCGGAACAAAATGCGGAGGTGATGGAAGAACGCGTATGCGTGAAGGACATTGCCTCCGTTTATTGCAGGGATAAAAATCTGTGTGCAAAGGCAAAGGCTCTCAAGGTGCATGAGTTCGGAGAAGGAGAAAAAAAGAGGCAGGTTATCGGTATTTTAAAGGTGATTGAACTGATTGAAAGCGAGTGTCCGGGAGTGAATGTGGAAAGCCTCGGGGAAAACGCCGTATTGGTCGAGCTGGTCAATGTGAACAGACATAAGGGGCTCCTCCAGTGGATAAAAATGGTGTTTGTGGCGGCAATCAGTTTTTTCGGAACCGGCTTTACAATTATGGCTTTTCACAATGATATCAGTATCAATAAAATTTTTTCCCATGTACATGAGCTTGTGATGGGATATGCTTCGGAAGGGTACAGCATTCTGGAGGTTTCCTATTCCATCGGGCTTGCGGTCGGCATTATCCTGTTTTTTAACCATGTGGGAGGGAGACGGATTACCAAGGACCCTACGCCTATCGAGGTGGAGATGCGGGTTTACGAAACGGATGTGAATAAGGCGCTGATTGAAACGGCGGACAGGGAGGGAAAGAGCATTGACGTTTGATATGGGGACAATATTCAAACAGGTTTTTATGGGAGTATGCGGGCTTTCCTTCGGGCTTCTGGCGTCGGCAGGCGTTTTTACGGTACTGGTTTCCGTGGGGCTGATTCCAAGGTTCGCCGGAAAAATGCACGTGGCAAAAAAGGTGTTTGTGCTGGAGGAAGCGGTGATTTTCGGAACCCTCTGCGGCGGCGCCCTGAGCGTATTTTCCAAAGGAGGCGGGATGGGGAGGTTTGTTCTTGCGCATCAGCTTTTCGGGAGTGCCACTCCCGAGATATGGAAATGGATTGGATATGGGATTTTGATGTTGGGAGGCGTTTTTGCCGGTATGTTTGTGGGCTGTCTTGCCCTTGCCATTGCGGAAATGCTGAATTCCATTCCGATTTTTGCAAGAAGAATCGGATTCCGGCACGGGCTTGGCGTTGCCATCACGGCGGCGGCCTTGGGAAAGCTCTTGGGAAGCCTTATCTATTTTGCAAAGGGGATTTTTCTCTCGGGCGTGTGAAAAAGCCTGACCGGGAGTGCCATACCGAGTTGACGGTTTCATAAAGAAAGGTATATACTGGAAACATAAAAGAAATACAGGCAGTTTATAAAGGGGCGGATGGGAATGCGGCAGATGGAATTCAAGATGGAGCGCCCGGGCCTTTTGAAGGAAGGGGACGAGGTCACGGTGACGGAAGGGGTGCTTCCAAGCAATTATTACTATACCATTGACCCGGCGCTGGCAATGTCCGGGAACTTTCCGTTCAGGGAGAGAATGCTGGCAAGAAAGGGAAAGGTGGTCAGCATTATTGAAAACGACAGAGGTTTTTATGTGACGGCGGAATTTGACGAGTAAAAAGCCAAAGTTAAACAGAGATAAGGCAGGAAATACCTGAAAAACAGGCAGAAATACAAGGAGGAGAAAGAACATGTTAAAAAAAGTATCAACCACAAAGGCGCCGGCGGCCATCGGCCCATATTCACAGGGAATCGTAGCAAACGGATTTCTGTTTGCATCGGGGCAGATTCCTATTGTGCCGGAGACGGGAGAGATTGCGGACGGCGACATCACGGTTCAGGCGCATCAGGTAATGAAGAACATAGGGGAAGTCTTAAAGGAAGCGGGAAGCAGTTTCGAGGGCGTTGTAAAGACCACCTGTTTTCTGGCAGATATGGCAGACTTCGGGGCCTTCAACGGCGTATATGAGCAGTATTTCACAGGAAAACCGGCCAGGAGCTGCGTTGCGGTGAAGGAGCTTCCAAAGAAGGTGCTGTGCGAGGTTGAGGTCATTGCCGTGGTGAACTCATGAAAAACGTAATATTGATTGGAATGCCAGGTTCCGGGAAAAGCACGGTGGGAGTCGTGCTTGCCAAAAAACTGGGCTATCGGTTTATTGACTCGGACCTGGTGATTCAGGAAAAATGCGGGAAACTGCTTTACCAGCTCATTGAGGAGCGGGGTGAGGCAGGTTTTCTTATGCTTGAAAATGAAATTAACGCATCGATTACGGCAGAAGGCGCAGTCATTGCCACAGGAGGCAGCGCAGTTTACGGGAAGGAAGCCATGAGACACTTTCAGGAAATCGGGCGGATTGTCTACTTAAAGCTGCCCTACGGGGAGCTGGAGCAGCGTCTCGGCGACCTTCACGAGCGCGGCGTTGTGCTGAAAAAGGGATATACGCTGCGGGATTTGTATGAGGAGAGAATTCCTTTATATGAAAAATATGCGGATATCACGATTGCATGTGAGGGGAAGGATATCCGCGGTGTGATGGAGGAGATTTATGAAAAAAGGAGCCTTGAGAAGTAGCTTTCTGCTGTTTCTGGCGGCGTTTATCTGGGGCGTGGCTTTCGTCGCCCAGAGCGTGGGCATGGATTACATGGGGCCTTTTACTTTTAACGGAATCCGTTTTCTGATGGGAAGCGCCGTGCTCTTTCCTCTGGTTTATTTTCGGAGGAAAAAGGACAAAGAAAAGGGGAAAAAAAGGGCCGGATTAAAAATCACCCTGACGGGGGGCATCTGCTGCGGGCTGGCTCTCGGCACCGCCGCTCTTTTGCAGCAGTTTGGCATTATGTATACTACCGTGGGAAAAGCGGGATTTATCACTACCCTTTATATTATTATCGTTCCCGTCATGGGAATTTTTTTGGGGAAAAAGGCGGGCGGAAAGGTCTGGATTGGGGCGGCGCTGGCGGCCTTTGGGATGTATCTGCTGTGCATGAGTGAAAAGCTGTCCCTAAGCAAAGGCGATACTTACGTGTTTATATGCGCCATTATTTTTGCAGTACATATTCTGGTGATTGACTATTTTTCGCCGAAAGCGGACGGAGTGGAGCTTTCCTGTATTCAGTTTCTTGTGGCTGGGCTGATTAGCAGTATTCTGGCCTTTTGCTTTGAGGAGCCGACCTTTGAAAGCTTTATTGCAGGAATTATCCCCCTCGCCTATGCGGGAATCATGTCAAGCGGCGTGGCGTACACGCTTCAGATAATCGGACAAAAAGATATGGACCCCACGGTTGCGTCCCTGATACTTTCGCTGGAATCGGTGGTTTCCATGCTTGCGGGATGGATTATTCTGGGGCAGGCTTTAAACGGAAGGGAGCTGGCAGGCTGCGGGCTTGTCTTTGTGGCGGTGATTCTGGTACAGCTGCCGGACAAAAAGTTTGAAAAAAGGATATGGTTCCCATGGTGGTTTCGTCAAACTTTTCCCGGACAATACACCATCAGGAAAAAGAGCAGACGAAAATGAAGTGTTTAATTAAATAACAGTAATACGGGGAAAGGAATGGAGGGGTGATATGTTTGGAAGGTTAGAAAGCTATGAGGCGGCAGGAGCAAAGGTTTATTTTCATTATGAAGGAAGCGGCTTTCGTCCCTGCGTGGAAGTAATTACCGACAGTATTATCAATGTGTTTATTGACTATAACGGTCATGGTCACGAATCCCGGGCGGTGGATGAGAAAATTTTCGGCCAAGTTCGTGATATTACCACCGGCGCTGAGGAATGCAATGGGGAAAATACTGCAAAAATCCATTCGGGTACGGCAATTAAGAGCGTGTTGTTGGAAAAATCCGGGGTGGTTATTAAGACTGAAAAACTGACTGCTATAGTCAGCGACGGCTTCCATGTGGATTTTTATGACAATAAGGGAGTTCCCTTAAGCCTTTCCCACAGAGGAGAGAGGGAAAAAAACAAAGCGGATATGAATGAAGCCATGCTGGCGCTCCTTGCCGGTGAGGGCCATGAGGCGTCGGCAGAGGCGGCGGATAATTATCCGGTGCAGGAAATACGTACCCTTGAGAGCGATGATTGCATCTACGGTCTCGGGGACAAGACAGGATTTTTAAACAAAAGGGAATACGAGTATGAAATGTGGAACTCCGACCTTCCCGACCCTCAGGAGGATAATTTCAAGTCTCTTTACAAGAGCATTCCCTTTATGATGGTGTTGAAGAAGCAGGGGGCTTACGGCATTTTCTTTGACAATCACGGGAAAACTTATTTCAATCTGGGGAAGGAAAACAGCGGTTATTACGTAATCGGCGCGGATGAGGGAAATCTGGATTATTATTTCATGGCCGGGGAAAGCCTTAAGGACGTCGTTTCGGATTATACATGGCTGACGGGGAGAGCTCCCATGCAGCAGATGTGGACGCTGGGCTACCATCAGTCCCGCTGGGGCTACGAGACCGAGGATAAAATCAGGGATATTGCCGCAAAGCTTAAGGAAAATGAAATTCCCTGCGACTGCATTCATTTTGACATTGACTACATGGATAACTATAAGGTTTTTACATGGAATAAGGAAACCTACCGGGACGAGCGGAAGGTGATTTCCGATTTGAAGGAAATGGGAATCAAAGCTGTTACCATCATTGACCCGGGGGTAAAGGTGGAAAAGGATTATGATGTCTACGAGGAGGGTGTAAAGAACGGCTATTTTGCCACCACGCCGGAGGGAGAAATCTACGTCAACGTGGTGTGGCCGGGAGACGCGGTATTCCCGGATTTCGGCAATCCGAAAGTGCGCCGGTGGTGGGAGGAAAAGCAGAAATATCTGATAGACCTTGGCGTGGCCGGGGTGTGGAACGATATGAACGAGCCTGCCAGCTTCCGGGGACCTCTGCCCTGCGATGTGGTGTTTACCGACGAGGACAGAAAGGCGCCCCATTCACAGGTGCATAACATTTACGGACACAATATGGCGAAGGCAGCCTATGAGGGCTGGCGGGAATTTTCCGGCAAAAGGCCCTTTGTGATTACCCGCGCCTGTTACAGCGGCTCCCAGAAGTATGCCGTTGCCTGGACCGGAGATAACCACAGCATCTGGTCCCATATCCGCATGGCAATTCCCCAGATGTGCAATCTGGGAATGAGCGGCATGAATTTTATGGGGACGGACGTGGGCGGCTTCGGAAGCGATACCACGCCGGAGCTTTTAAGCAGATGGACACAGGTGGGATGTTTTTCACCGCTTTTCAGAAATCATTGCGCGCTGGGACGAAGGAATCAGGAGCCCTGGCAGTTTGGCGGGGAGGTTCTCTCCATTTGCAGAAAATATATCCGTCTGCGTTATGAAATGCTTCCGTACCTGTACGATTTGATGCATGAGACAGAGTGCACCGGTATCCCCATGCTTCGTCCCCTTGTTCTGGAATATGACAGGGATGAAAATGTCAAAAACAGAAACGACGAATTTATGCTGGGCGACCGGATGCTGATTGCGCCGGTGGTGGAGCAGGGCGCAAGGGAAAAGCTGGTTTATCTTCCGAAGGGCGTCTGGTACGATTACTGGACAGGCGAGAAAAAGGAGGGAGAGAGCTTCTTTGTGAGGAAAGCGCCCCTGGATGTGTGCCCGATTTATGTGAAGGCTGGCGCAGTCATTCCCAAATATCCGGTGAGAATGCATGTAGGGGAGGATAAGGATGATTTGCTGATTCTCGAGGCTTACCCCGGCGAGGGCGTTTATACCCATTATCAGGATAACGGCGAGGATTTCAGATACCGCGAAGGGGAATTTAACGAATACAGGATTATCAACCGGAACGGGGAAGTGGAAATTGAAACGTTGCATAAGGGGTACAGGGATTATAAAAAGGTAGAGGTTGTAAAAAAGTTTTGCGGCGATGAGCGCAAAAAACAGAAATGAAGAAAACAGGAAAAACGGCTCGGAAAGCTTTTGCTTTTCCGGGCCGTCTGCTTTCGGAAGATGCAGGCACAGGGGAGTTGCCTTTCTGCCTGTGTACCGCAGTTATTTCTTCATCTTAGGATTAAACACAAGGCTTGCCAGATAGCCGAACACCAGCGCAGCCGACGTTCCTACGGCTCCGGCTTTGAAACCGCCTGTAAAAAGCCCCATAAAGCCTTCTGTGTCCACGGCTTCTTTTACTCCTTTCATCAGAACATTTCCGAAGCCCAGAAGGGGAACGGAAGCCCCGGCCCCGGCAAAGTCAATCAGGGGCTGATACCATCCGAATATGCCAAGAACGGCTCCGGCGCACACCAAAAGCACCATAATGCGTCCCGGCATCATTTTTGTTTTTTCCATTAATATCTGAATCAGTGCGCAAATCAGTCCGCCCACCCAGAAAGCGTTAAAATAATCCATGGTAATCCTCCAGACATTGATTTTGTAGATTATTATGTGTGGATTTTTCTTTTTTATGCGGGATTTCATAAACTCCTGTAGTTGTCCTTTTTCCCCCTAGCAGTTATAATAATAAGTATTATAACAGGAAGGAAAGTGAAAAATTATGATACGCGAGAGATTAAGCAAATTAAGAGAATGCATGAAAGCCGCCGGAATCGACTGCTATCTGGTTCCCACGTCGGATTACCACGACAGCGAATATGTAAGCGGCTATTTTGCGGTTCGCAGATTTTTAACCGGTTTTACCGGCTCCGCAGGCACTTTGGTGGTGACGAAGGATGAGGCGGCGCTTTTTACGGACGCCAGATATTTTATACAGGCGGCCAGACAGCTTGAGGGCACAGGCATTATTTTGATGAAGATGAATGAGCCGAAGGTTCCCACCCTTAAGGAATATCTGGAACAGGTGATAGTGGAAGGTCAGACTCTGGGCTTTGACGGCCGGGTGGTAAGGGCGGTTGACGCGAAGGAGTACGAGGAGATACTGGAAAAGAAAAAGGGAAAGCTTATCTGGGATAAGGACCTGTGCGAGGCTATCTGGACGGAACGTCCGGCCATTGTCCATCAGCCCGTGTTTGTGCTTGAGGAGTGTTACAGCGGGGAGAGCGCATCCTCAAAAATTTCGAGAGTCCGTGAAAAGATGAAGGAGGAGGGAGCGGATAAACACATTTTGACCTCCCTTGACGATATTGCATGGCTCCTTAATCTGCGCGGAAACGACATGAAGAATTTCCCCATCGTTCTTTCCTATGTAATTATTACCATGGAAAAGGTAATGCTTTTTGCAAAGGGGGAGAGGGAAGAGACAAGGGACGGCGAAAAATGCGAGGTCTGGACGCCGGAGCTTTTGGATTATCTGAAGGAAAATGGTGTGGAGCTTTGCCCTTATGATGATTTTTATGATTATGTTTCCGGTATTCACGGGGAGAGCGTTCTGCTTTGCAGGGGACGTGTGAACTGCCGTGTGGAAAAGGAGCTGGCAGGAGACGTAACCGTTATCGATAAGCCCAATCCCACGGAGCTCATGAAGGCTGTAAAAAATCCTGTGGAGATGGAAAATCTCCGCAAGGCGCACTTAAAAGACGGAGTTGCGGTTGCCCGTTTTATGTACTGGCTGAAGAAAAATATCGGCAAAATTCCCATGACGGAATGGAGCGCGACGGAATACATTGATAAATTGCGTCATGAAAACGATAATTTCATTGAGACGAGCTTTGACACTATCTGCGCTTACGGCGCCAACGGCGCAATCAATCATTACAGCGCAAGCCCGGAGGACTGTCTTACCCTTGCGCCGGAAGGGCTTCTGGTGGTGGACAGCGGCGGCCATTATCTGGAGGGCTCCACGGATATCACCAGAACCTTTGCGTTAGGGCCTGTCACGGCAAAGATGAAGGAGCATTTCACGCTGGTTTTGCGGGCGATGCTGAATATGCGGGCAACGAAGTTCCTTTACGGCTGCCGGGGTAGCAACCTGGATGTCAGGGCAAGGGAAGTGCTCTGGGAAAAGGGACTTGATTACAAGCACGGAACCGGCCATGGCGTGGGGTACGTTTTAAACGTCCATGAAGGCCCTAACAGTTTCCGCTGGAAGCCGCTTCCCGGGCAGGAAAGCGCGGTTTTAGAGGAGGGCATGGTAACCACGGACGAGCCGGGTATTTATATAGAAGGAAGCCATGGAATCCGTATTGAAAACGAGCTTTTGTGCCGGAAAGGGGAGGAAAATGAGTACGGGCAGTTCATGTACTTTGAGGATTTGACGTTCGTCCCCATTGATTTGGACGCTGTGGAGGTTTCTCTGCTCGGGGAGACGGATAAGAAGCGTCTGAATGACTATCATAAGGAAGTTTATGAAAAGCTGTCTCCTTATTTCGAGGGAGAGGAGCTGGCATGGCTTGGGGAGGCCACGAGGGCGGTCTGAGCGCAAAGCGGGAGACCTTGCGGCCCGGGAACTCTGGCCGGTTCTTAAAAGCCGCCCGGACCAGCTTTGGCGCCGCCCGGGGCGTTCCCGGGGACGAAAATTACCGGAGAGAGGAAAATTGTCATGATACCGAAAACTGACACAGACGAAAAGGGGCTTCTCAAAAAAATCAGATGCTTTGCTCTTGACATGGACGGAACCGTTTATCTGGGGGAAAAGTGGATTGAGGGGGCAAGGGACTTTTTAGAGGCGGTGGAAAATGCCGGAAAAACCTATGTGTTCCTCACCAACAATTCCTCCAAAAGCCCGGAAAGCTATCTGGAAAAGCTGGAGAGGATGGGGCTTAAGGCCGGGCCGGAGCGGATTGTAACCTCGGGAATGGTAACTATCTCCTATTTGAAAGCTCATTTCCCGGGGAAAAGGGTTTATCTGCTTGGCAACGAGCTTTTAAAGGAGGAGTTTGCGCAGGAAGGGATTTTGTTGGACGAGCAGGCGCCGGAAGTGGTGACGGTGGGGTTCGATACCACCCTTACCTATGAAAAGCTGTGCAGGGTCTGCGATTTGGTAAGGGAAGGACTTCCCTATATTTCCACCCATCCCGACTATAACTGTCCTACGGAAAACGGCTTTGTCCCTGACGTGGGGGCAATTCACGCCTTTATTCATGCCTCGGCCTTCCGGTATCCTGACCATATTGTGGGAAAACCCAGCGGGGATATTATGGATTATCTGAGAGAGCGCGCGGGCGTCCTGAAAGAGGAGACGGCCATGGTAGGCGACAGGCTGTATACAGATGTGGCGGCAGGGGTCAATAACGGGTATACAGGGATTCTGGTCTTAAGCGGGGAGGCCGGGATGAAGGATGTGGAGGAATCAAAAGTAATTCCTGATTTAATTTTTACATCTGTTAAGGAAATGATTCCGTTTTTATAAGGAGCATCTATGGGATTACAGTTTTACTTCGGCGCGTCGGGCGCCGGGAAAAGCAGACAGTTACATGAGGATATTGTCAAATGGGCTGGTCGGGAGCCGGAACGGAATTTTCTATTTCTGGTGCCCGACCAGTTTACCATGCAGACACAGGTGGATTTGGTGAATGCCAGCGACTGCGGCGGCATTATGAACATTGACGTGCTGAGCTTCGGGCGGCTTTCCCACCGTATTTTTGAGGAAACCGGCTACGGCAGTAAGCCTGTTTTGGACGATACCGGAAAGAGTCTGGTGCTGCGGAAGGTGGCGGCCTTCCTGCAGGAGCAGATGCCGGTTATCGGGAAGAATCTGAATAAAATCGGGTATATCCATGAGGTGAAGTCCGCTATTTCGGAATTTATGCAGTATGGCATCAGCGCCTCTCAGGTGGGTGAGCTCTCCGAGTTTGCCAGGGGGCGGGGGGCTTTGCACTATAAACTGAAGGATTTGGAAGTGATTTACAAGGGCTTTACCGACTATATCAGCGAGCGGTTCGTTACCACGGAGGAAACCCTGGGGCTCCTTACCGCGGCGGTGGGAAAATCCAGAATCATAAAGGGGAGCGTCATTGTATTCGACGGCTTCACAGGCTTTACGCCCATACAGTACCGGCTGATTCAGGAGCTTTTCGGGCTGGCGGAGAGGGTGATTGTGTCCATAACCATTGACGGACGGGAAAATCCGTTTCAAACGGGCGGCGAACAGGAATTATTTTATCTGAGCAAAAAGACGGTAAACGACCTTTGCCGGCTTTACAGGGAGAACGGCGGCAAAAGGGGAAGCGGGGAAAGGGAAAAGGATGTGTACCTTGCGGCAAATCCCCTGCCAAGATTCCGGGATAACCGGGAGATGGCGCATCTGGAGAAAAGCCTGTTCCGCTACCCGCTGCGGCCTTATGAAGCCGGCGTAGGGCAGAGCGGGGAGCCTGCGGGCAGCGTACAGGAAGCGTACAGCGTGCAGACAGCGGGAGGCGTACAGGAAGCGGACGGAGTGCAGACAGCAGGCGGCCCCGGCTCTGCGGATTTGCAGCGGGAGGATAAGCGGGAAAGCATCCGGCTCATGGAGGCTTTAAATCCCGCAGAGGAGGTGCGGCAGGTTTGTATTCAGATTAAAAAGCTGGTGTTGGAGGAGGATTACTGCTATCGGGATATTGCCGTGGTGGCAGGGGATTTGGAAACCTATGCGCCATACTTCGAGAGGGAAGCGCCTGTTTACGATATCCCGGTTTTTATGGACAGAACCAGAGGGCTCTTGCTGAATCCTTTTATCGAGTACATACGGAGCGCGCTTAAGATGGTGCTCTTTGATTTTTCTTACGAAACTGTTTTTCACTATCTGCGCTGCGGTCTGGCGGATTTCTCACAGGAGGAGGTTGACCGGCTGGAAAACTATGTGTTGGCTCTTGGAATCAGGGGAAAGAAAAAGTGGAGCCAGGCCTTTGTTCGGAAAGCGGATTTGAGGATGCAGCCCCCGACGGAGATTTCAGCGGAGGCGGAAACAGAGCAGAAAGAGGAGGGAAATGCTTCCGGCGAGGACGAACAGCTCCTTACGCTGGAAGCCTTAAACGATACCAGAGCCCGGCTGATGGCGCAGATTGCCCCCCTTCTGGAGAAAAAGAAAACCGCCGGGGAAATCACAAGGACGCTCTACGATTTCATTGTGGCGGGACGGATTCAGGAAAAGCTTTCCGTATACGAGCAGTATTTCAGGGAAAACAGGGAGCCGGAGAGGGCGAAGGAGTATGCCCAGATTTACCGGCTTGTGATGGAGCTTTTGGAGCAGATTGTGGCGCTCCTTGATAAAGAGCCTATGGGGATGCAGGAGTTTGCGGATATTCTGGACGCGGGTTTTGCGGAGATTGAGGTGGGAATTATCCCCGGAAGCGTGGACAGGGTGGTTGTGGGGGATATGGAAAGAAGCCGCTTAAAGCAGGTGAAGGTTCTGTTTTTCCTCGGGATAAACGACGGAAATATCCCAAAGGGCAGCAGCAGAGGCGGTATTATCTCGGATATCGACCGGGAATTTCTGCAGCAGTCGGAGTTTGAGCTGGCGCCCACGCCGCGGCAGCAGATGTATATCCAGAGGCTTTATCTTTATATGAATATGACGAAGCCCTCGGAGCGGCTGTACCTGTCCTTTTCAAGATTGAGCAGTCAGGGAAAAAGTATCCGGCCCTCCTATCTGGTGGATATGATAAGGAAGCTTTTCCCGCATCTGGCGGTGGAGAAGGCGGACGGAAGCCGCCATACAGTGGAGGAGCTGATAGGGAAAAGGGACGGGATATCCTTCCTGGCGCGGGAAATACGGGATTATGCAGAAGGGCGGGGAAGCGCGGAGGACGGCAGACGGCTGCAGGCCGTTTACAGGCTTTACGAAAAGGACGAGGAGTACGGGGAACGCGCAAGGCGTCTTTCGGAGGCGGCTTTTTCGGGGTATCAGCATAAACCCCTTGCAAAGGCAGTAGCAAAGGCGCTGTACGGAAGTATGCTGGAAAACAGCGTCAGCCGTCTGGAGCGGTATGCGGCCTGTGCTTATTCACATTTCCTGCAATATGGGCTGTCCCTGAAAGAGCGGGAGGAATACAGCTTTGAACAGGTGGATTTGGGGACGGTTTTTCATGAAGTGCTGGAATTGTTTGCAGGAAAACTTGCAGAAAATAATCTGACCTGGTTTACCTTTACCGAGGAGGAGGGGGACAGGCTTTTACTTGAGGCTTTAGAAGCCTGTACCATGGATTACCGGGAGACGGTTCTTTACAGTAACGCCCGTTATGAATATATGGTGGGACGAATGTACCGGATTTTGCAGAGGACCGTCCGCACATTGAAGGCGCAATTACAGGAGGGGGATTTTGTCCCGGCTTCCTTTGAGATGAGTTTTTCCAGAGTGGAAAATCTGGAAGCGGTGAATGTGGCTTTGTCGGAGGATGAAAAAATGCGTCTGCGCGGGCGGATTGACAGGATTGATACCTGTGAGGACGAGAAGCATGTGTATGTGAAGGTGATTGATTATAAATCCGGCAGCCGGAAATTTGATTTGGCGGCGCTTTATTACGGGCTGCAGCTACAGCTTGTGGTTTACATGAACGCCGCGGTTGAGATTACCGAAAGGAAGCATCCGGGAAAAGAAGTGGTTCCGGCGGCTCTCCTTTATTATCATGTGAGCGACCCTCTTGTGAAAGCGGAGGGGGAGAAGACGCCCGGGGAGATAA
Organism: uncultured Lachnospiraceae bacterium; assembly: GCA_910577275.1. Classification (GTDB taxonomy): domain Bacteria; phylum Bacillota; class Clostridia; order Lachnospirales; family Lachnospiraceae; genus Suilimivivens. The sequence goes on along the minus strand of CAJTMW010000012.1, from coordinate 23,222 downwards.
ATCAGGAGCTTTTGAAACAGCTTTGCACTACAGGAATCGTGAACGCCGATGAAAAGGTGGTCAGCCTTCTGGATAAGAATTTTTCGGGAAAATCTCTGGTAATTCCGGTGGAGAGAAAAAAGGACGGCAGCTTTTCCGCCCGCTCAAGCACTATTGCAAAGGAAGATTATGAGGTGGTGTCCTCCTTTGTGAGCCATAAAATCCGGCAGATTGGACGGGAGATACTTGCCGGAAATATCGAGGTCAATCCCTGCGAGCAGGGCGGGATGAGCTCCTGCACGTACTGTGCCTACAAGGGAGTCTGCGATTTTGAGGAAAAGACGCCCGGATATCATGTGAGAGTCCTGCCTTCCCTGCCGGAGGAGGTGCTTCTTGGAAGGATGAAGGAGGAGCTGCAGGGCGGCAAAGAGGAGGAAAAGCATGGCGATTAATTTTACTCCTGAGCAGCAGAAGGTAATCGAGCTGCGGAACAGGAATATTCTGGTCTCAGCCGCCGCCGGCTCCGGGAAAACCGCAGTTTTGGTGGAGCGGATTATACGAATGATTACGGATGAAAAGAATCCTGTGGATATCGACAGGCTGCTTATTGTGACCTTCACAAACGCGGCGGCGGCGGAGATGCGGGAGCGCATCAGTCTGGCAATCGACAGGAGCCTGTCTGAAAATCCATTCAACGTCCATCTGCAAAAGCAGGCGTCCCTTCTCCACAACGCCCAGATTACCACAATAGACAGCTTCTGCCTGTTTGTAATACGCAATAATTTCAACGAAATCGGTCTGGACCCGGGCTTTCGGGTTGCCGACGAGGGGGAGCTTAAGCTGCTTAAACAGGATGTGATGAGGGACTTTCTGGAAGAACAGTATCAGGATAAAAATCCCTCCTTTGCCGAATGTGTGGAATACTTTACGGGCGGAAGCAACGACAGGCTTTTGGAGGAGTACATTGAAAAGCTCTATGAGTTTTCCATGAGCTGTCCCTGGCCGGAAGAATGGCTCCTGCAGCGCATAGAGGACTATCGGATAGAGGATGCCGGCGACTTTGAGGACGCTTACTGGTGCAGGTATCTTGTAAATTATGTGAAGCTGACAATACAGGAGTGCCTGGAAAAGCTGGAGGCGGCCATACGTATTGCCCAGCGCCCGGACGGCCCTTATATGTATGGGCAGGTACTGGAAAATGAATGTGAAATGTTAAATCGTGTTTTAAAATCTGATAGTTTTCGGGCATATTATGAGGCTTTTGAGACCATATCCTTCGGCAGGCTTCCGTCTAAAAAGGACGACAGCGTAAGCCCTCTCTGCCGGGAGCGGGCACAAAAGCTCCGGGGAGAGGTGAAAAAGAAACTGGAGGAGCTTCGGGCACAGTTTTTTAATCTTTCCCCGGAGCAGGTAGCGGAGAGAATGAAAGCGGCGGCCCCCCGTCTGGAAACGCTCCTTCGGCTGGTTCTTGCCTATAAGGAAAGGCTGGATGCGAAAAAACGGCGGGAGAACATGATTGATTTCCATGATATGGAGCACTTTGCTTTAAATATTCTGCTGAAAAAAACAGAGGAAGGGGAGGTATACCCTTCCGCGGCGGCTCTTGAGTACCGGCAGTTTTTCAGGGAGATTCTGATTGACGAGTATCAGGACAGCAACATGGTGCAGGAGCTTTTGCTAAAGAGTATCTCCGGCGAGGATGAGGGGAATTTTAACCGCTTCATGGTGGGGGACGTAAAGCAGAGTATTTACAAGTTCCGTCTGGCGCGTCCCGAACTTTTTATGGAAAAATACACCTGTTATTCCAAAGAGGAGTCAAGCTGCCAGAGAATTGATTTGCATAAGAATTTCAGGAGCCGCCGGGAGGTGCTTGACAGTGTGAATGACCTGTTTGGTCAAATTATGGTGCAGGAGCTTGGCGGCGTGGAATACGACGGGGAAGCGGCGCTTTATCCGGGCGCTTCTTACCCGGAGGAATCCGATAAGAGGGCATCTGCCGCAGCGTCCACAGGCGGGGAAGATAGCCGGCGCAAGTCTTCCTATGACACCGAGTATCTTGTGATTGGAACAGACGCCGCCTCCCCTTTAAGCGCAAGACAGCAGGAAGCGGCGGTGATTGCAGGGAAAATAAAGGAGCTTCACCGCAGCTTTCAGGTGACGGATAAGGAAAGCGGGGAGCTGCGGCCGGTGCGCTACAGCGACATTGTGATTTTGCTTCGGACCACCGCCGGGTGGGCGGAGGATTTTAAGGGTGTGCTGGAAAACGAAGGGATTCCTGTCTATGTTTCTTCCCAAACCGGTTATTTTCAGGCGGTGGAAATCAAGGCTCTGTTACAGCTCCTTCGGGTAATCGACAATCCGATGCAGGATATCCCATTGTACGGCGCGCTGAAGTCCTTTTTCGGCGGATTTTCCGAGGAGGAAATTGCCCGGCTGCGGAGCGGGGAGCAGGGGGATGAGAGCCGCCCGGCCCGGCAGGGAGAGGAAGCAGCCGGTCAGGAGGCCGTGGAGCGCGGAGCGGAGTCAGCCGGACAGGAAGCCGCGGAGCGTGGAGAGGAGTCAGCCGGACAGGAAGCCGCGGAGCGGGGAGAGAAGGCGGCCGGACAGGAAGCCGTGCAGCCGGAAGCAGAAAGGCCGGCGGGCGCAAAGCCGCAGACAAAGCGGCTGCTGTATGAGAATCTGGTTACGTATGAAGGCCCTTTAAAGGAAAGGGTGCAGATATTTCTGGGGATGCTCTCCCGCTACAGGCAAAAAACCGCCTACACGCCCATTCACAGGCTGATACAGGAGATTTGCTCGGATACAGGATATCTTGACTATGTGCTTGCCCATCCCGGCGGCGAGCAGCGCAGCGCCAACGTGGAAATGCTGCTCACCCGGGCTCTGGCCTTTGAGAATACCAGTTACTACGGGCTTTTTCATTTTCTTCGCTATATCGAACAGTTGGAAAAGTACGAGGTGGACTACGGGCAGGCCGATGTGCTGGATGAAAATGCGGATGTGGTTCGGATTATGAGTATCCACAAGTCCAAGGGGCTGGAATTTCCGGTCTGCTTTGTAGCCGGTCTTGCAAAAAGGTTTAATATGCAGGACGTAAGCGGCAGGCTGATTGCGGATATGGATATGGGAATCGGCGTGGACTATATTGACAGCGTCCTGCGCCTGCAGAGCCATACATTGAAAAAGAATGCGGTGGCTTTGAAGATGAAAATCGACGCTCTGGGCGAAGAAATGCGGGTGCTCTATGTGGCGATGACCCGGGCAAAGGAAAAGCTGATTTTAACGGCTGTGACCGGGGATATGGAGAAGTTTGCCGCAGACCTTGAAGAAAAGGAGGAATTTCAGGAGGAGGAAAAAAGAGGAAACGGAAAGCTCCCGTTCTCTGCGCTTGCCGGGGCTTCGTCCTATCTGGATTTTATATTCCCGTGCCTTGATAAGGCGGAATTGATTACGCCGTCGGATGTTTTTCACGGAGATGTGGAGGAATCCCTTCTTAAGCTGGACAGAAGGAGGAAGCTTTTTGAAGGCTATGGTGATTTGGGCGGCTTGACCGAATCAGACAATCAGATATTGACGCAGATGTCGGAGCGGTTCGCCCGCACCTACAGATATCAGTACCTTTCCGGGCTTTTCGTTAAGACCACCGTGTCTGAGCTAAAGAAAAAGGCGATGCTTGATTTACCGAACCGGTCAATAGACGGGCGGGAGCCTGGGGCATCGGGAGCGGTCAGCGGTGTGGAAGCGGCTTTTACAAAAATGCTTTTCGAGGAGCCGGAGATAGTACCCTATATTCCGTCCTTTATAGAAAAGGAGGAGAAAATGTCCGGCGCCGACAGGGGAAGCGCTTATCATAAGGTGATGGAGCTGATGGATTTTCAGGCGGTGATGGAGGCCGGCGAGAGCGGACAAAGCAGGAAAGAAGAAATCACCCGCCAGCTGGATAAATTTGCGGAAACGGAGCTTCTTGAGGAGAGATGGCGGAAAAGTGTTTCCCCGTCAAGACTTCTCCCCTTTTTCGAGAACAGCCTTGCCCGGCGCATGTGCAGGGCGGATGAAAAAGGCAGGCTTTTCCGGGAACAGCCCTTTGTGCTGGGGCTTGAGGCGAGCCGGCTGGGAGAACAGTTCCCCGACAGCGAGCAGGTGCTGATTCAGGGAATCATCGACGTCTTTTTCGAGGAGGACGGGAAAATCGTGGTTGCCGATTACAAGACCGATTCCGTAAAAACCCCGGAGGAGCTGATACAGCGATACCGGGTACAGCTTGACTACTACGCGGAAGCCCTTTATCGCCTCACCGGAAAAGAAGTGATACAAAAAATCATATATTCTTTTGCACTCGACAGGGAGATTGTGTTATAATATCCGCAAAGGGCAGAGGAAAATGTATTGAAAGACATTTGCCGGGCTTGTCCGAGCAAATGTCTTTCGATGCATTTGACGAGCGAAGCGAACCCGGAAAACGAAGTTTTACGGGTCTCTGCCCGTCAGATGATTTATTAAATTCATTTGACGAGCGAAGCGAACCCGGGAAACGAAGTTTCACGGGTCTCTGCCCGTGCAGAAAATAAATATATGAACAAACAGATGAGGAGGAGATTTCAATGAAACTCAAATTTGGTATCAAGGAAGTTGTTGCTATCGGTATTGGAACGGCGCTTTTCGTGGCGCTTACGCAGATTCAGATTCCCACGCCGATTCCGAATACCTATTTACAGCCCCGTATGGCGGTTATGGCCTTTCTTGCGGCCGTGTTCGGACCTGTGGTGGGCGGCGTAATCGGACTTTTAGGCCATGCCCTTGGCGACGCGATGTTTTACGGCAGCGTGTGGTGGAGCTGGGTATTCCCGGACGGAGTCGTAGGTTTTGCAATCGGTCTTTTTGCCGCCAGGTATGCGATTAAGGAAGGCGGATTTACAAGCAAAAAGCCAATCGTGCTGTTTAACGTGGTTCAGGTGATTGCCAATGCAATTGCATGGATTGTGCTTGCCCCCATTCTTGACATTGTGATTTACGCGGAGCCTGTTGAGAAGCTGCTCGCACAGGGCGCAGGCGCGTTCCTCGGCAACATTCTGATTATCGGTATTTTAGGTACGCTGCTCTGCGTGGGGTATTCCAAAATCGGAGCAAAATCATCCAGCCTTACCAAAGAGGACTAAAAGAGGATTAATACATGGAACCTATTATCGAGTTTAAAGATTTTTCATTTAAATATCGAGCACAGGTAGAGCCGACTCTCCGGGACATAAATCTTTCCATTATGCCCGGAGAGAAAGTTTTAATTGTGGGGCCTTCCGGGTCAGGGAAATCCACCCTGGCTCACTGTATCAACGGGCTTGTCCCCTTTTCTTATAACGGAGACATTACGGGCAGCCTTCGGATAAAGGGGAAAAATCCGGCTGATTTGGGGCTTTTCGGTCTGTCGAAAATGGTGGGGACCGTGCTTCAGGATACGGACGGGCAGTTCATCGGACTGACCGTTGCGGAGGACATTGCTTTTGCCCTTGAAAACGATATGGTGCCTCAGGGGGAAATGATTGAAAGAGTTGGTGAAGTGGCTGAGATGGTGGACGTGAAAAAGCTTCTGGAAAACGCACCCAGAGAGCTTTCGGGCGGGCAGAAGCAGCGGGTTTCCATGGGCGGCGTCATGGTGGACGATGTGGAGATTCTGCTCTTTGACGAGCCTTTAGCCAATCTTGACCCTGCCACAGGCAAGCGTGCCATTGACCTGATTGACAGGATACAGAAAAAGAAACAGACCACCATTGTGATTATCGAGCACCGTTTAGAGGACGCCCTTTACCGCGACGTGGACAGAATTATCGTGGTGGGCGAGGGGCGTATTGTGGCGGACAGTGCGCCGGATGAACTTCTGTCAACGGACATCCTTAAGGAACAGGGGATTCGGGAGCCTCTTTATGTGACGGCAATTAAGCACGCCGGATGCAGTATTTCAGCGGCGGATAAGCCTCAGCATATCGAGACCATGAATCTTACGGATTATAAGGCGCAGGTGAAGAAATGGTTTAACGCCGCCGGAGGGAAGGAAAAGAAGGAGGACGCCCCCTCGGCCCTTAAGGTGGAGGACTTGTATTTTTCCTATGTGGAAGGAAAGCCGATTCTCCAGCATATCCATTTTGATATCAGGAAAGGGGAAATGGTCAGCATTGTGGGCAAAAACGGTGCGGGCAAGTCCACCCTTTCCAATTTAATCTGCGGATTTTATAAGCCTTCCAGAGGGGAGATTTGCTTAAACGGACAGGACATGGCGCCCCTTTCCATCAAGGAAAGAGGAGAAAAAATCGGACTGGTGATGCAAAGCCCTAATCAGATGATTTCCAAACCGATGATTTTTGAGGAGGTGGCGTTAGGGCTGGCGGTCAGAGGCGTTCCCGAGGAGGAAATAAAGGAACGGGTTTTTGAGACGCTGAAAATCTGCGGTCTTTATCCTTTCAGAAACTGGCCGGTGTCCGCGCTGAGCTTCGGGCAGAAAAAGAGAGTGTCCATTGCCTCCATCCTTGTTATGAATCCCGAGGTTCTGATTCTCGACGAGCCCACCGCCGGGCAGGATTACCGCCACTATACGGAAATCATGGAGTTCCTTAAGGAAATCAATGAAAAGTTCGGGATTACTATCATCATGATTACTCATGATATGCATTTGATGCTGGAATACACGGACAGGGCGATTGTGATTGCGGACGGCCACCTCATAGCCGACGATACGCCGGCAAACGTTCTGACCAACGAGTCCATTGCCGACAGAGCTTATTTAAAAAAGACTTCGCTGTACGATTTGGCTGTGGGCTGCGAGATAGACAATCCTTCGGAGTTTGTGGGGAGATTTATTACATACGAGAGGGAAAACCGAGTGTTAAAGGAGAACCGGGCCGATGGCTAAGATTTTATCATATGAAGAAAAGGACACATGGATTCACAGATTAAGCGGCGTGACCAAACTGATTTTTTTTCTGCTCTGGTGCTTTACCAGTATGCTCACCTACGATACCAGAGTGCTTCTTTTCATGGTGTTTTTTTCCCTGATTGTCTTTAAAATATCTAAAACCCAGTGGAAGCAGGTGGGAGCGGTATTTAAGCTGGTGATGGTTTTCCTTGTCTTTAACGTGCTTGCCATTTATATTTTTTCACCGGACCAGGGGACTGCCATTTACGGCACAAAGACGGTGCTTTTTCACATTGCAGGCCGTTATGACATGACCCTGGAGCAGCTTTTTTATGAGTTTAATGTGGTGATTAAATATTTTACCATTATCCCGGCGGTGTTTATGTTCCTTGTGACTACAAATCCAAGTGAATTTGCGGCTTCCATGAACAAAATCGGCATCAGCTATAACGTTGGCTATGCCATCTCCATTGCCCTGCGGTACATTCCCGACGTACAGGGGGAATTCACCAAAATCAGGAATGCCCAGGAGGCAAGAGGGATTGAGATGTCCGGGAAAGCTTCCCTTATGAGCAGGATTAAGAATACTTCGTCCATCATATTCCCGCTGATTTTTTCCAGCATGGACAGAATCGACGTGGTGAGCAACGCCATGGAGCTGCGGGGCTACGGGAAGCACAAAAAGAGAACCTGGTATATGGAGAGAGCGTTGAAACGCAACGATTATCTGGTGATTGGATTTACGGTGCTGTTTATGGTTGCGGCGCTTGCGGTTACCTTTGCGGACGGGAGCAGGTTTTATAATCCGTTTGTGTGAGGGCAAATTGACGGAGGTGTGATGCGTGAAAAGGACGGTTGGGATAGGTCATCAGGATTTTGAATATATTCGGGAACATAATCTGTTTTACATTGACAAAACAGGTTTCCTTACAGAATGGTGGCAGAGCAATGACAGCGTAACGCTGATAACACGCCCCAGAAGATTTGGAAAAACTTTAAATATGAGTATGACAGAAAAATTTTTTTCTGTAGATTATTCAGGTCGGCAGGATTTGTTTGAAGGTCTTTTTGTATGGGAAAAAGAGGAGTTCAGGGAACTTCAGGGAACCTGTCCTGTTATCAGTTTCTCGTTTGAAAATATCAAGGAAAAGGACTATGATACCGCGCGCCGGAAAATCTGCCAGATATTGACAAATTTGTATTCGCAGTATAACTTTATCTGCCAGAGTAATATTCTGGATAACAGGGAGAGGGCTTTTTTTGAGTCAGTGTCTGCAGATATGGACGATGTTACCGCTACTATGGCGGTTCATCAGCTGTCTTTGTTTTTGTCCCGTTTTTATAAGAAAAAAGTCATTATTCTTCTGGATGAATATGATACGCCTATGCAGGAGGCGTATATAAACGGATACTGGGAAGAAATTACAGGATTTATGCGGAGTTTGCTTAATGCAACGTTTAAAACCAATCCATATATGGAACGTGCAATCTTGACAGGAATCACCAGAATAAGTAGGGAATCAATTTTTTCAGACCTTAATAATCTGAAAGTGATAACTGCTACATCGGAAAAATATGCAGACTGTTTTGGATTTACGGAGAAAGAGGTTTTTTCGGCGCTTGACGAGTTCGGGCTATCCGACCGAAAGGAGGAGGTAAAGGAGTGGTACGACGGCTTTACCTTTGGAAACAGAAAAGATATTTATAATCCGTGGTCTGTTCTCAATTATCTGGATACGCAAAAGGTTGCGGCGTACTGGGCCAATTCCAGCGCTAACGGTCTGGTGGAGAAATTGCTGCGGGAAGGCGGCAGGGGCGTAAAGCAGGATTTTGAAAAGCTGATGAAGCCGGAAAATTTGACGGTTGAAATTGATGAAGCGATAAATTACGAGCAGCTTTCAGTGAAGAAAAATGCCGTCTGGAGTCTGTTGCTTGCCGGCGGATATTTAAAGGCGGTGAAGACGGAGTTCCAAAGCGATACGGGACGATGGTATTATACCCTCTCTCTGACGAACAGAGAGGTGTATGGCATGTTTGAAAATATGATAAGGGCGTGGTTTTCGGACAGTGAGGAAAGGTACAGTGATTTTAATATGGAACAGATATGGGAAAAATTATATCATTCGGCAAAAAGCGTTTTGAACCCGAGAAAGGTATCGGAAATCATAGAGGCAGGGGGCGTTGCCGCCGCAATTGAGGCGTCTTCCGGCAAAATATATACAGGCGTCTGCATAGACACGGCGTGTACGCTTGGGATTTGCGCGGAAAGAAACGCAATCTTTAATATGATTACAAATGGTGAAAATGCAATCAGACGGGTAATCGCCATCAACTGGGACGGTAAGGCGATGGCTCCTTGCGGGGCCTGCCGCGAGCTTATGACACAGCTTATGCCGAAAGAGTACAAGAACGTTGAAGTTATGCTGGATTATGACAACAACAGAATTGTAACGCTTGGAGAACTGACGCCGGAATGGTGGATATAATTTTTATCCGTCAGAAATTTTGTGGAGGCAGGGAAGCGTGAATACGCTTGTGTTGGAAACGGAACGCCTGACAAAAAGAAAATCGGGTGGGGATGGCTCCCTATCCGATTATTTTTGAAAGGCATATATTGAAATTCTTGTAAATGCAGACAGGAATATTATCCTCAAAGCTGTATTGGCAGGTTTTCTTTCCATGCGCAAAGTCATAAACAGTTACGGTGTGCAGCATTGGATTGACTATCCAGTATTCCAGCACTCCGGCTGTCCGGTACTTAAACAGCTTGATACCGTAATCCATCTGTTGGGTTGACGGTGAAACAATTTCTATAATCCAGTCAGGCGCTCCCAGACACCCTCTGTCATTAATCTTGCTTCTGTCACATATAACGGAAAGGTCGGGCTCAACATAATTTTTGTCATCCGCATTCAGAAAAACTGCAAAAGGCGCGGCATAGATATCACAGTTTCCGTTTTGGGAACTGATATAGTTTGCGATTGTCTGATGGAGTTTCCAGCTGATTTTCTGATGTGCGGTACCTGGCGGAGCCATATTATAAAGCTGTCCGTCAATTAATTCCGCCCGCTGTCCCTCCGGCAGGGCATAAATATCACTGATACTATAAGTTTTTTCCTGTGCTAAAGCCATATAAGATTTACCCTTCAATTTTATCTTTATAAAAATAAGAGCAGACGCATTTCAAACGAACTCCGTTCGTGGGCGTCTGCCGCGTGATAAGGAATCCTCCCGCTTCGCGGGTCCCTCCTTACCACAAGTACTGGAGCATACGGGATTCGAACCCGTGACCTCCACACTGCCAGTGTGGCGCGCTCCCAGCTGCGCCAATGCCCCATGAGAAGAGTATACCATAAATGTCAGAAAAAACAACAGGAAATTTGTACGCTTATATAAAAAACTGGTCGATATATACTTTAGCATCTATATTTCAGTTAACAGGCAGAAGCGCAGGATTGAAAAGGATTTCAATTTTCACTGTAGAAGCAGAGGAGTTCAGGGAGGAATGGCGATGGATATTAATGTGGTAAAAACGGCTGAATTTTTTATGACGCAGAACAGGCAAAGCCAGCAGAATTCAGGGAAAGTACAAAGCAAAAGCGGGCAAAAGCAGGAGGCAGGAAAGCAGATAAGCGGCGGAAAGCAGGCAAATGCCGGAAAAACGAAAGGGAAACAGGGAACGGTAACTGTGGGTAAAAGAAGATTTATATTTACTGATTCCTCTGATATCGGAAAGATGCTCTCATCCGGTAAAATGGAGGTGGACGGCGTGTCCATCGAATTGTCGGAGGAGGCGCGGCAGGCCCTTGAGGATGCAAGAGAAAAGCTGATTGCCGACAGGGCGGCGGAATCAGAAAGATATGTGGCTGAGTTTAACAGCTATGTGGCAAAGCAGCAGAGCGAAGCCTATGAGGATATGGCGGAGGACATGGCAAAGGCATTAGAAACCGCGCGGAGGATTGCAAACGGAGATATCGTTCCGGCCAAGGATGAGCAGAAGCTGCTGGAATATGACGCAGACCTCTATAAAATGGCAAAGAATGCCGCCATGCTCCATGAGATGGAGGAGCGCCGGAAGCAAAAATCCCTGTATAAGGATGAGGAGGAGCGGGAGTATACAGACCCGGAAGAAGAGACAACGCCTATGCAGAAGTTTGGTGTGGAGGTAGAGATTTCCGCAGGAGAGGAACCGGCGGTGGAGAATGTGTCGGAGATAGAGATTAATACTCTGGGGCAGGGAAGCTTATGATGCAATTATGATACAAACCTGTTTTATAATATGCCTGTGCAGCGGATGGTAAATCTGCGCTGTCAATGCCGTACATAAAGGACAGCTCATGGGATTGGCAGAAAGCAGGCGGATAAAAAACAGGAGCATTGCATATGAAAAAGAAAATACTGATAATGGGAATCCTCTCCGGCGTACTGCTTTTGCTGATAATTGCGGTTGCGGCGGCAGGCAGGGAGCATACTTTAGGCAGCGGGGCGAATCCGGTGTCTGCGTTGGCGGCGGGAGCAGAAGCTTCGGACGGAAAGCGGGCGGGCAGGGATTTGGACAGAGAGCCGGAATTTGCCCCTTTTTCTGTAATAGACGACGGACATGCGCTCCCCGATAATCAGGAGTATACAGGGCTTGTCTGCAACATTAAGGATTCCCTGTCGGAAACAATAAGCGTCACCTTCCCGGACGGAGAGGTCAGGGAGGAGGAAGTTTCCACCATGAATCTGAATAACATCCGGTTTTCCGTTCCCAAAGGGGGCAGCAGGTGCTTTGGAGTGCCCGTTTTTTCCACGGAATATTATGCGGAGGGGGAATGGGAGCAGGAACAAGAGTGGCATGATGTGACGGGAATCGACTGTCCCGAGTTTAACGAGGGAATGGAAACGGCCAGAGCCCTTATCAGAGAGGGATATTTTCAGAAGGATTTGGAGGAGTTTTTGCTGCAGATTCCTGAGATAAACCCTTTGGAAAGGGAGTATACCCTCCGTCTTACAAGGGGCGGCCGGACTGACAGGGAAGAAGATGACACAAGCTGGTGGGAGCTTGATTATATTCTGACCACAACGGCGGATAACAAAGAGGTGGTGCCGGTTGCCACGCTGGATATTACGAAAGTGATAAAAGCCCAGGGGTGGGAGCCGATGGATGACGCCCATTGCAGAATCTGGACGGCGGAGAGCGGCTACTGGCGGCTTTTGGAGGATGGGGCTGCCGATTTGGGAGAAATCTGGATAAGTCAGGTGCAGGGGGAGGATTTTTCAGATGCGGATACAGTGCGTTCTTATGTGGAAAATGCGGGAGCGGATTTTGACCGCCTTTTACCGGCGGGAGCCGACCGGAAAATAAAGTGGGAACGCAGGGAGGAAAAGGTTGGCTGGTACAATTATCTTGTCTGGAAGGGAATCACCGATACCTATGAGGTTACGCTCGCCATACCGCTGATGGAGCCGGAAGCCGGAGGCTGGTATATGGCGTCCAGAATCAGAAAGGAAGCCCGGCAAAAGGAGATGTGCGAGGACACCCTTTTGACAATGATGCAGACCTTCCGCCTGGAGGATTCCGTGTATTTCGTGCAAAAGGGCGATACCCTGTGGGGGATTTATAAGGGATATATGAATGAGAATGAGTGTGGTTTCAGGGAATTTGTGGATTATAATGGCATAAGACCCCCCGGGCTGATTTATCCGGGGCAGAGGGTGTGGCTGCCGGGGAGATAAGTTGGGGAATAAATTAAAGGAAGTGCATTGATGAAAACATATCTATGAGGCGAATGCCAGATGATATTTGTGGTCTTGATGCAGGCAGATTACAGCTTAAAGAAAAGATGCAGCATATTTGCAGGGGAACCAGTCTTTTAATGAAATTTCAAAATATTGGCCTGGAGGTGGTATTGTGATAACAATTTTTAAGAACAAAAACGATATTCCTCAAGATATGGAATACGTAGAACTAAACGACATTTATTTTAATCAAAATACCGCGCGTAAGCTTGATGACAGGGCATCAAAAGTTATAGGAATAATAGATGGCGCGAAGTTAATCAGCAAATACAAAATATGCTCTAAATTTGACGATATAGTTCTGGATGTTGACAAGTTATCAGTCGGTTGTAAAACGGTGCTAAATGTACTATATAATCCAGACAAAGTATTTTGCCTGAAAGAATGTGGAAACAATGCATTGGAGGTGTTATATAATCTTGAGGCAGGCAATGTTTATAGTGACTATGCGCTGATTCCTTTTGAAATGCCAGCGGTGAGTGTACAAACTTCTTTGGAAAAGAAAGAAATTTGTGATTATGAGGAATTAAAGGAGTGGTGGTGCAATGAAGAGTAAGCCAATTGTAATGGAGCATTTTTCTACAGAGCATACTTCATTTGTTTTAGATTTTGAATTCACGAATAACATTACGATATTGACGGGAGATTCCGGAACAGGAAAAACGGTAGCTTTTTCATTTATAAAAGAGTGCATGGCATTGAATCCTGATATTATTTGTTTAAACTATTTAGATTATCAGAAGGATATTGGGAATATTATTCGCAATACAGAAAAAAAGTTGATAGTGATTGATAATGCAGACATACTTTTGGATGATGATACGAGAAAGTACATTGCGCTTGATGATAAGAATCAGTATTTGATAATTGGTAGAAATCCGAGGAATCTGTTTGTTACGAAAGAAAATTTGTCAGAGCTTGTGAGTGAAAAGCAAGGGGAACAGACAGTCTTGAGGATTAAGGAATATTTATAATATGGGATTGTGAATTGAAATAGATACAAAAGCAAAAGGGGTCTCGCAAAATCATCAAGTTAGATGACAGAGCGATGCCCCTTTCAATATATGCAAAAATTCAGAAGAAATCTTTTGCTTTGTTGATTCTGGATTTTTGAGCGCAACTTTTTCAGATACATACCTACTGCCTGTAATACCGAAGGAAATCCGCAAGGCTTCTCATTGCGTCCTTCAAAACCTCGATACGGGGCAGATACACAATGCGGAAGTGGTCAGGCTGATTCCAGTTGAACCCGCCCCCGTGGATAATCAGCAGCTTTTTCTCCCGCAGCAGGTCCAGCGCAAACTTTTCATCGTCCTGAATATTGAACTTTTTCACATCCAGCTTAGGGAAAATATAGAAAGCGGCTTTGGGCTTAACGGCGCTGATTCCCGGAATTTCGTTCAATGCCTTATAGATATAATCCCGCTGCTCGTAGACCCTTCCCCCGGGAACGATATAATTATTCACGCTCTGATATCCCCCAAGGGCTGTCTGCACAATGGACTGGGCGGGCACATTGGAGCAAAGGCGCATGTTGGAAAGCATATTCAGTCCTTCAATATAATCCTTTGCAATCTTTTTGTTTCCGCTTAATATCATCCAGCCAATCCGAAAGCCGGCAATCATATGGGATTTGGACAATCCGCTGAAGGTAACGCAGAACAAATCCGGCGCAAGGGAGGCAATGGGAATATGAACGGCGTCGTCCATCACAAGGCGGTCGTAGATTTCATCGGAAAAAATAATGAGCTGATGTTGCCTTGCAATTTCAACAATCTCCTGAAGAACCTCCCTGGGATAGACCGCGCCCGTGGGGTTGTTGGGGTTGATGATGACGATGGCCTTTGTCCTGTCCGTTATTTTTTTTCGGATATCGTCCATGTCAGGGTACCATTCGGCCTCCTCGTCGCAGAGGTAATGGACGGCTTTTCCTCCGGCCAGGGTGACGCAGGCGGTCCATAAGGGATAATCCGGCGCGGGGACGAGAACCTCGTCGCTGTCGTTAAGAAGGGCGGACATGGAGAGGTTAATCAGCTCGCTTACGCCGTTGCCGGTATAGATATCTTCTATGGAAAGATTGGGGATATTTTTTATCTGCGCATACTGCATGATTGCTTTTCTTGCGGAAAATAGTCCCTTTGCGGCGGAGTAGCCCTCGCATTCGGTGAGCTGTCTCTGCATATCGTAAATCACCTCGTCGGGGGTGCGGAAGCCGAAGGGAGCGGGATTCCCGATGTTCAGTTTCAGAACGCTGGTTCCATTTTCCTCCATTCTCGTGGCCTCGTCCACCACCGGGCCCCTTACATCGTATAATACATAATCTAATTTAGAAGATTTTTTGATTTCATTCATTGTTAGCGCTCCTTTTGCATTGAAATTCGGGGATTTTATTTTTTCTTTTTGCGTCCTGCCGCCGTCTGAGGGAACCGGCGCGGCGGACAGCGGCTGCGGCGGAGAGCCGGGAGCCGTGGTTGTCGTGGCGGTATTATTGTCAGCCGTTGTTTCTGTGGCGCTGTTGTCAGCCGCCGGTCTGCCGTGTAACAGCCACTGTACATCCACATTTAAAACGCCTGCCAGAAACAGCGCGATATTTTTGCGCGGAACGGCTTTCCCGCTGACATACTGGCTCATCTGGCTTTTTCCAAGCTTGACGCCGTCCTTATCCGCTTCCCGCAGGAAATCCACCTGTTTCAGGTTCTGCTCCCGCATAGAGGCGGTTAACCGTTCGGAAAAGGTACTGTAGTTCATTTTTGAATCTCCTGTTGTTATGAGAAAAGTTTATTTTCAAAAGAATGATAACATAATGGGAGGAGAAGTTCAATATGAAAATGTGAAAAAGTTTATTTTCATAAAAGTTCAATTTGTGTTTGAAAGTTCAATTTTAGCATGGCAAAGTTCTGAGAGTATAAATAGGGAGCGCATTGATGCGCGCGTAGGTTGCAAGGAATCCTCCTGCCTGTGACAGGTTTCTCCTTACAACGAAATATAAAATGTGACTCTGTAATATTTAAATTTAACTAATGTTGCGCAGAAACAATAAAAGATGATATAATGTTTTTCAAAAAGCCGGAAATGCTGAAAAATAAGCATTTCCGGCTTTTTCTGTTTCTAGTTTGTTTCTAGTTCAGCGCAAAAGTTCAACCGTTTCCCGCAGCTGGTTCAGGGTTTTATGATTGTATACCCGGTTCCCCACGTCCTTTGACTTGTGGCCCATCAGCAGGTCAATACACTTCCTGTTTCCCCCGGCATTGTCAAGGTTTGTTTCAAAAGTGTGCCTTGCTTCATGGGGTGTCTTATTAGCGCCGATCTTCTCCATGACGCTGTTCCAAAATTCATAGTATTTGGATTGTGACAGCTTTTTTCCCTGATAACTGAACAGATACGGATCGCCCTGCTGGATCCTCTTTTCAATATACGGCCAGATCCGGGAATGTATGGGAACAATCCGACTTTTCCCGGAAGCTGTTTTCACGCCGCCTTGCAAATACTTTTCATCCTTGTTCACCTGTTCAGTTTTCATGTTCAGTAATTCAGTGAGCCGGAACCCGGTATAAATGTAGATCAGAACCGTGTCAGTCCATTCCTGATCCGCTATCTTCCAGAGGGCATCCACCTGTTCCACGGTAAAGGGTTCCCGTTTGGTGTCAGGTATCGGCGGGGCCGTGGTTATCTGTGAATACATTTTGTCAATGATATTCATTTCAAAGGCGAAGCGGTCAAGGTGTCCAAACAGATTTTTTATAGCCCACTGGGTAGAATATCCTTTTCCGCAGCTGTCAATGCAGTCCTGCATCTGATAGGCTTTCAAGCTACGGTATTTCAGGCCGTAATATTTGGAACAGTGCTTGAAAGCAGATTTCAGGGAACTTTGCGTTGAGGTTCCAAGTTTAGGGGCCTTTATTTTCAGCCAGCGTTGATATAGAACCGCAAGCGTGACCTTTTCCCGGTCAATTTCCCACGGGCTATTATTGTACTGGGCCAGAAGGATCAGGGCTTCCGTTTTGGTGGGCGCATATCCCACAGGGGCCTGTTTTGCATTTCCTTCTGCATCGTACACAGTGACCTTGACCACATAGGGCCTTGATCGCTTGCCTGATAGTTTGGTTACGCAGCCGTAACCGTTCGGATTGCGTTTTGACATAAAAAAATCATTCCTTCCTGCATTGTGAAATACAGAATGAAATGGTATAATGATTTTGCGGATCTGATCATTTCATTCTGTAAATGGTTAGTGACTGGAACGCTGGAAGGTGCGAACTTTCAGCGTTCTATTTATTTTAGCGGTTACACATGGTTACGGTTGGTTACACTTGCGGTTACGGTTAAAAAACCTTGATTTTACGGGAAAGTTACGGTTGACACGGTTAAATTCCCATCTGCTTGAATATTTCAATTTTTCAATGCACTTTTACTATATTCAGTGTATAAAAAGAAAAATATATAGTAGTAGGAGTTTTAACCGTAACCATGTGTAACCAGTGACCGGAAACCATTGAAAACACAGTATTTTCAGCGGTTACGGTTGAATTATTTCAAGCGTGACCATCTGTAACCGTATTTATTAGTTGCTTGATGTTTCCCATGTATGGCCGCAGTCTTGACAAATAGCTACGGTATGCCATAAACTTGCTTTACCGTTTGGGCCTTTTGATTTTTTGAAAAACACAGAATGAAAAATACCCAAAGTACATATATCCAGAGTAACAAGCCACCAGCCGATGCAGATCCACCATACAGCGCCGTGTTTCTTTGAATACCGTCCTTGAACTTCTCCCGTTTTTTCACGTTTGACAGTCACCTTTGTACTGTTACATTTTGGACAAGTCATAATTTTACCATCCTTTCACATGAATTATGTTACCACTCTTTTCAACTATACAGCTTTTTCTTTTTTCCTGTCTGGAACAGTGTTTTGTGGATTGCTGTGTAAGTTACTTATAAGATCAAAGGCCAGCTTGCGCCCTTTATCGTTCATTTCCAGATACATTTTTACAACTGAATATGCTTCCTTGCCATAGCACCTATTGATCAGATCACATATTTCAACTTCCTGTTCTAATTGCTGTCGATCTACTTCCATTGGAACATCATGCCCCATGAGCCACGCAACATTAACAGAAAGTGCCTTTGCCAACTTGTAAAGGGCATCTTGCATTGGTTCATATTTTCCATTTTTATACTGGCTGATCTGTGCTTTTGGAAGTCCTGATTTTTCAGCAAGGTCTATTTGCCGCATCCCCCGGATCTCCATAGCTGTGATCAGCCTATTTCTAAACGTATCAGACATTTTTATTATTCTCCCTTCCTGATGTTTCACCTACATTATAAAGCAAAGTTAAGCGTTTTTCAACTGAACTTGAAAAAAAGTTAAGAAATCTTAAAAAAAAGTATTGACATTCGTTTTTGATGATGGTACTATTGACATGAAGTTAAGACTTCTTAACTTCAAACAAATACTTAACTTCACTAAAAACCACAAAGAAAGGGCGGTCAAATATATGATAGTAAAGACTATAGTAGAAGCATGGGAAGCGGCAAATAAGATGTTTCCTACAGATTATCAGAAAGACGAAGAAAGCAGCCAGCGGGCCGGTTATCCGATTTACCGCAGCACAGCAGAAGGTCACTACAGCTTTTATATCTGTGATCTGAATGACCGTCTGGAAGTCAATATGAACGGTGAAAGCGTCAACATTTGGATTCGGGAAGAAGAACAAGGTGAAGATGTGGAAATAACTGTCATAGCAAAAACTGGTGAAACCAGAACTTACACCACATACGCAGCCTATAGAAAAGATTTTCGTTTCTTCTGGTCAAGTGGTCAGGAAAGCAATTTTGAGGACGGAACAGAAAAGCACTTTGAAAAAATCATTCAGGCATTACGGATGGTAAATGAGGACGAAGCGAAAATTGAAAGCCACAGAAACGGGCTGACAACTATTTTCACTTTCAGGAAGTTTAAATAAACTATTACCCTTCCCCGGCAGGGTAAAGCCGGGGAGAAAGAAGGAAATATGAGAAGGACAAAAAGAAAAACCGTGTGGGCGTATCTGGACGGAAAAAAGCTGGTAGACGTGGTTCAGGCAGCACTTGACAACAACATGATGGTGGATGACCTGAAAAAGAAATTGATCAATGAGAATCCGGGACATGAAGTAACTTTTAAATGTCAGTAGAAAGGAAGGGTAAACAGTATGAAGTTAAAGGATTTTTTGGAAGTGTTGGCGGTGAGTATGCCGTTTACAGTTGGAACAATAGAAGGTGAAGGATGGATTGTCTATTATGACGGTGAACATAAAATTGATGTTCCTGACTATCTGGCAGACAGACCGATCACAAACATTTACCCTAGAGAAGGACGGGAACGGGAAAAAACCTGTTGTGAACTGAAAGCCGGACTTGCAATAGTGGTTGAAGGTTATGAAAACGGTAGTATTTGAAGAAAGGAAGGTGTGAACATGAAAAAGTATTATGATCCGGAATATGACAGAATCGTTGATGAATCTGTACCTAAGAAACAATATGAATGGTTTTCAGCACAAAGCTGGTTCCATAAAACCTATGAAGAATTTTTGTCAGATAATTTTCTGAATGAAGATATGACAAAGATCACCGGGCTGCAGTAAGGCCCGCCGTAATGCAGCCGTGGACGGTCACAAGCCCGTGTAAATGCAGAGTGCGGATAAATAAACAGTAGCAGTTCTTTTATAAACATTGTCTATTGTGTGTTGGTCAACAAGTTTTCGCCCGGTTTTTAATGAGAAAATGGGGAAGCGGTTCAAGGGAAACAACGCTTAAAAAATCCCTTTGTCGTTCAGCAAGTTTGCAGGTTTTAGTGTGAAATCTGATAGGGCAAGACCTTCCCAAAGTTTTACAAGGTGCTGACAATAGACAATTTTTATAAAAGGGCTGCTATGTCCAGAAAGGAAGGTTGAAAGTTGAACAAACAGAGAAGAAAACAGATCAGTGAAGTGATCAGCCGGGTGGAAACCGTTCAGGCCGAATTGGAATCCTTACTTGATGACGTTCAGGGAATCATGGATGAAGAAACAGAATACCGTGATAATATCCCGGAAAATATGCAGGGCGGGGATCGCTATGAAATGGCTGATAATGCTTGCAGCGAACTGGAAGCAGCACATGAAACGCTGGACAATGCAAAAGACAGCCTTGAAGAAGTGGTCAGTTCATTAGAATCTGCTGCTGAATAAGGGGGGTGAACTTTGTGAAGCACATAGAAGCCGCATGGATCGAACAGATTTTGACTTTTGATGATCCGCACGAAGTTCAAAGCTATCTGGATGAACTGGACAATAAAGAGATCCAGTATTCTGTGATAAAGCGTGAAATGTCAATGCTGCGGATCCGGAAGCAGTACAACAAAAATACACTTTTAAGAAAGGGGTAAAAGAATGTTTGATTATTCTAAATTAAAGGGAAAAATCAAAGAAGTTTTTGGAACACAGTCAGCTTTTGCAAAAGCGATGGGGCTGTCTGGTGTTTCATTATCTTCAAAACTGAATAACATTACACATTTTACACAGGTAGAGATCAACCGGGCCTGTGAACTACTTTCAATACCGGTTGAATTTATTCCCGTATATTTTTTTACGGAAAAAGTTAAGACATCTTAACTAGAAGGGAGTGAAGTTAATGTTTGCAGAGAATTTGAAAGAGATCATGACCAGAAAGAAAGTCAACGGTTCAATGTTGGCAAGGGAAACAGGATACAGCAAAGCGGCGATCAGTCAGTATGTGAACGGGATCAATGTCCCTTCACAGGAACGTGTGGAAGCTATTGCTGCGGTGCTGGGGGTGACGGTGGAAGAACTGACCGCTGCACCTGTTCAGAAGCCTACAGCGTCGCCTTGTAAGTGTGTGGTTCAGCCGTATGTTCAGCAGAAAGCCACATTGACCTGTAAGGAAGCCGCTACCCTGCTTCACAAACATGAAAGCTATGTCAGAAAAGGATTGAGGGAAGGAAGGCCCGGTTTTGAATATGGTTCAGCGGTCAAGACTTCCGGGAAGTGGTCATATTGCATTTATGCTAACAAGTTCACAGAGATAACCGGGATCCCTGTAAACGCAAGCTAACGGGGGGGACGCTATGAAAAACGATCCCCTGAACAGCCCTTTGACACTGGAAGAACAGCAATTTGCAATAGATAACCATTATCTGATTAGTAAATACCTGAATATCAGGAAACTGCCCTTTGATGACTGGTACGACATTGTTATTTTTCGCTATCTGCGGTCAGTCAAACGGTGGTTTGCTGTCCCTGAACTACATGAACATAGTTTTGAAATAATTGCCTTTTATGCCATGCGTTCAGCCATAGGCGGGGAACTGGCAAAACAGGGGCGGCGGATCCAGACAGTCAGCATTGATGAAACAATACCGGGAACGGACGGGATGACCTATGCCGACACCGTGACCTATGACAATTTGAATTTTATCCCATATGGAGAAAGTGAAGGTGAATCAATGAACATTAGTTACAACGTGAAATTACCTGAAAGAAAGTCTTTCAAGGGCGCACAGCAAAGTGATGAAATCATTGCTATTAACGGTTTTCTTACTGGAAGCATGAAAAATATGTGCTTTACCTATGACACGCCGGAAGAAGCGAAGAAACGTCTTGCAAGCGTTCAGTCATACCGCAGAACCAAAGGACACAAAGAAATTTATGAAGCATACCGGAATGAAAACTGTGTTTACATTGTCCGGCTGAAAAAGAAAGCAGGTGAAAAGGATGCCTAAAATTCAGTATAAAGAAATAGCGTTCAGGCAAAAAAGCCTTGACCTGATTAACCTGATCAATGGGGTTATTGCTGAATACAGCAAACAGGGGTATGAACTGACATTAAGGCAGGCTTATTACCAGCTTGTAGCCCGTGGTTACATTGAGAACAACGAACGCAGTTATAAGAACATAGGGAACTTGATCAATGATGGCCGTCTGGCCGGTCTGATTGACTGGAACAGTATCACAGACAGAACCCGGAATTTACGGCGCAATTCACACTGGGATAGACCGCAGGATGTGATCTACAGTGCAAAATATTCCTATCTGCTGGATAAGTGGCAAGGTCAACCGAACTATGTTGAAGTGTGGGTTGAGAAGGATGCGCTTGTTGATATTGTCGGCCAGGCTTGCCAGCCGATTGACACGCCATATTTCAGCTGTAGGGGTTACACTTCACAGTCAGAAATGTGGACAGCTGCACAGCGTTTTATTTGTCAGAAGGGACGTGAGGGCCGTTACATTATCCATTTAGGGGATCATGATCCGTCTGGCATTGATATGACAAGGGATATTCAGGAACGGCTTGAAATGTTTGGTGCTGCTGTAAAGGTGAAGCGTGTAGCCCTGACAATGAATCAGGTCAAGACCTATAACCCGCCGCCTAACCCGGCAAAGATTACAGATAGCAGATGCGGGAAGTACATTGACCAGTACGGTGAGGAAAGCTGGGAACTTGACGCATTGGAACCGCAGATGCTTGTGGATTTAATCAGGAATGAGGTCACGGCCCTGCGGGACGATGTAATCTATCAGACAATATGTAACCGGGAAGCACAGGAAAAGGAAGAATTGCAGCCGTTAGTGGACAATTACGATGAAGCCGTAAACTGGATCAAGAGGTGGGAGTAATGCGCCTATATGAACACCAGAAGCAGGTACTTGAACAGACTGAACGGTTCAACCGTGTGGGTTATTTCCTTGACATGGGGCTGGGGAAAACTTTTGTAGGATCTGAAAAAATGTGGGATCTGAATACGGCAGTCAATCTGCTGATATGTCAGAAGTCAAAAATAGATGACTGGGTTCAGCATTTTACTGAATACTATCCTGACTATAAAGTGTATGACCTGACAAGGAAAACACAGTCAATCCAGTTCCGGCAGCTGGTGAACAGTGGACACATAGAAGATGATCAGTCAGTGTTGGGTGTTATCAACTATGAATTAGCGTTCAGGCGCTCATATATCGCCCATATAGGCCCTTTTACACTAATGCTTGATGAATCGCAGTATATCCAAAATGAAACGGCTAAACGGTCAAAATTCGTACTTTCCTTGCAGCCGGAAAACGTGATCCTTTTATCCGGTACACCAACGTCAGGAAAGTATGAAAAATTGTGGTCACAATGCAAGCTGCTGGGCTGGGGAATCAGCAAGGATGCGTTCTGGAATACCTATGTTGAAACAGAATGGATTGAAGATCCCGCAAGTGGATATAAAAGACAGACCGTGACCGGATATAAAAACATTGAAAGGTTGAAGCGCAAGCTGGCCCAACATGGGGCGGTGTTTA
The DNA here is from genome assembly GCA_910577275.1 of uncultured Lachnospiraceae bacterium. Lineage (GTDB taxonomy): Bacteria > Bacillota > Clostridia > Lachnospirales > Lachnospiraceae > Suilimivivens. The sequence continues at coordinate 242 of CAJTMW010000012.1, read as the reverse complement.
TGAAAACAGAAGAAGCCTTTGATCTTCCTGAACAGCAGGAAACCGTGGTCAAAATTCCTGTATCAAAGGAATACCGGCGCTTTATGAAAAACAGTTATTTGCAGCTGGATGAAGTCACTGAATTAGTGGGTGATACGGTTTTGACAAAGTTTTTATATGCCCGTCAGTTATGCGGCCAGTATTCCCCGGATAAGGTGGAAGCTGTTGCAGACTTGATTGACAGCACGGATGAACGCATGGTG
>CAJTMW010000011.1 GCA_910577275.1 uncultured Lachnospiraceae bacterium | reverse complement strand
TGGAACTGGCGCAGACATTCATCAAGGAAGTGCTGGTGTCCTCTCCCACCGAGATTGAAATTGTCTGGAAGTTCCAGGATATGTTTGATATGCAGGGATATGACAACTGATAAAGGTTTTTACTTCACGATAAAGCGGATGCCGGGGGCGGTCTGGGAAAGACCTGTTGGCCGCCTCTGGCATCCGTAAAAAATTTGGTGTTTAGTTGACACAAGGAGACCTTTCCCGTTTAGGCAGGGATTATCTGACGGTGGGAAATTATATTTTCCGTATATTTCCCTTTTGGGGAGTGCGCTTTATCTCCGTAAACGACGGATTTGACAGCGCCGCCCGGAGGGAAGCGGACAGCCTTACGGTTTCCTTTAAGACCCTTTTAAACGATTTTTACAGTCAGGATTTGTCGCGCAAGGTGCGGAGCGCGCAGTATTTCAGGGCGGAAAAGGGAGAATTTTTGTCTTCCTTTGCGCCGTTCGGGTATAAAAAGGACGCCGGAAATAAAAACAGGCTGATTCCCGACGAGGCGGCGGCAGAGATTGTCCGCCGTATTTTTTATATGGCGGCGGAAGGGAACGGTACGGCGGAGATTGCCCGGAGGCTGAACGGCGAAGGCATTCCGACGCCCATGCAGTACAAGAAAGCGGCGGGCTGCACCCGCAAAACGTGGGGAAGGAGCGGTGACGTCAATTTCTGGACGCCTCAGGGGGTGCTGAAAATCCTGCGGGACGAGCGCTATACCGGAAAAAATATCTACGGAAAAAGAAGGCGGATACAGGTGGGAAGCGGAGGAGCCAGAGCGGCGGACAGGGAGAAATGGATTGTGGCGGAGAACACCCATGAGGGGCTGGTGACGGAGGAAGAATTTGACAGGGCGCAGGAAAAGATAAGGAGGCGGGAGAGGAAGAAGAAGCCGGAGAATGATTGCCGGGGAACGGTTGTACCGGGGAACGCGCCGGAGGGGTTGCCAGAGGGAGAGGGGATGGAAAAGCATTGCCGGGAGGAAGATGCCGCCGCTAAAGAGAAAAATTTGAGGAGGCTGAAAAACAGCCTTGCCTCCGCAGAGGAGGAGAGAAAGGCGCTTTACGGGCAGTTTGCCCTGGGGGAAATTTCAAAGGAGGAGTACCTCGTGGGGAAGGAGGCGGCGGAGAGGAAGAAGGCAGACTTTCTTCGTCAAAATATTTTTAGTCCCTGTCAGTCAGCAGGAGAAGAAGGTTATGCCGCCATAGACATCATCCGCTATTACTATGGAAGCGATATGTACATCAATACTGCCACAAGCATTTCAGGGGTTCCCTCCTCCTGGCCTGGCTATGACCTGACGATTGGCTCCTCCGGGGAAAAGGTAAGGCAGATGCAGCAGCAGTTAAACCGGATTGCCAGAAATTATCCGGCGATTCCCACCATCACCGCCGACGGGATTTTCGGTCCGGCCACGGCAAACGCGGTGAAGGCTTTCCAGAGGATTTTCAACCTGCCCCCTAATGGAATCGTGGATTTTCCCACATGGTACAGCATTTCCAACATCTATGTGGGGGTCAGCCGGATTTCCGAGCCGGGAACTTAAAAATAATTAATGACACAGAGCCCGGCTTTCGCTATAATGTAGAAAAAGAAATTTTTGAGAAATACAAAAGACGGTACAAGGTACTTCAGAATGGAGGATTCCCATGAAAAGAAAGAACAAGATGATGCTTACATTGATGGCGATGGCAGTCGGGGTACTGGCGGCGGCAGGCTTCGGCGGCAGGAACGGAGCTGATTGCGCGGAGGCCGCGGGACGGCCGGTATCCATCGAATCCTGTCAGATTTCGGAGGAGGATGTGGTCTGCGAAATCAGAACTTCCAGCGTTCCGTCAAGCGACGACGGCAAGTTCTATGTCTATGCCAATGACGTTCAGTTAGACGGAACCACCGGGAGCATTGTCGCTAAAGTGGACGCGGGGAAAAGCGTCACGGCCAGTTTTCCGCTGAATTACAATACGGCGGACTCCAACTTAAGCCGCAAGTTTCTGATTGCGGTGAAGCGAAACGGGGAGATGATTCAGGTAAGCGACGAGCATTATATTACCAATCCCGAGGCCATTGCCGCCTATTCTTCCACAAGAATGGACGGAGGAATCAAGGGGCTCCTTCCTGACATCACCAAGGTTACCGGCGAGGAGCTGCAGGAGCTTGGGATTCACCAGATGGTCTATAATATGGATATCGACGATATCTGCTCGGACGAGTCGGTTCCGGGAACCGTTGCCTTTCCCTATAACGGCCAGACCTGGTACTTTAACGGAGAGCGGCTTGCAGAATATGACTCCACCATCAGGACGCTGAATAAATACGGAATCCAAATCACCATGGTTCTCTTAAACGGGGGACAGAATCCCTACGCTCAGGATTTAATCCATCCGCTGGCGGCAGACGGGGATAACTGCCCCGGCTATGCGCTGAATGTGGAGGAGGAAACCGGAGTCAACCACTTAAAGGCAATCGGGGCTTTCCTGGGACAGCATTATTCGGGACAGACCGGCTGCGGGCAGGTGGACAACTGGATTATCGGAAACGAAGTGAACGCCCGCACCTCATGGTGGTATACCAATTCCACCTCCATGGATTTGAATGTCAATATTTATGTGAAGGCGTTCCGCATCCTTTATAATGAAATGAAAAGCATGAACGCCAGCGTAAGAATATACAATTCCATCGACCAGGAGTGGAACCGGAAGTCCAATCCCGGCAGCTTTCTGGCAAAGGAGTATCTTGACCAGTTTAATTACTATATGAACAGGGAAGGAAATATTGACTGGGGGCTTTCCTACCATCCCTACAATTCGCCTCTGTACGACCCCTATGCATGGAACGGGCCGGCGGTATGGGTGAAGGACAGCATCACCACACCCTACATCACCATGCAGAATATTGATATTTTAATCGACTATATGCATGAAGATAAATTTTTGAATCCTGCGGGAGAGGTCAGGAGCATTTCCCTTGCGGAAATCGGCTATACCTCCGCTTTCGGGGACGAGAAGCAGGAGGCGTCCATTGCCTACGGTTATCTGAAAGCGGCGTCCCTGCCGGATGTGGACGCGTTCATGCTGTTCCGCCAGACGGACGAGGCTTATGAGATGGAAAGCCATCTTGCCCTTGGACTGTACGATTTGGAGGGGAACAAAAAGCCCTCTTACGAAATGTATAAGAAGCTGGGAACGGAAAACGAAGGCGAGGCAAAGGAGCGGGCATCCGAGATTATCGGAATGGACATCGACGAGATGATTCGCGACAACATTGTGTGGACCAGAGAGGGAACGGGCGTCATAGCGGCGACGGCGGAAAGCGCGGAGTAGAGCAAGCGCCGCGTCATGGGAGATACAGATGGAAAATCAGGAAAAAAAGCGGTACGGCAAATGGATAGCGGTATTTCTGACAGTTGCTCTGGCGGCAGCGGGGCTTGTGTTTGCGGCGGTAAACATGAGCCGCCCTTCGCCGGAGCAGTTTGACGCTTTTCTGGAGGAATGCTTTCGGGAGGAAGTGGCAGGGAACACCATTAATCTCCATTATATTCTGGCTTATCCCGAAAACTACGGGATTACCGATTATGAGGTGACGCTGGGGAATTTTTCGCCGGACGACGAGGAGTTTTACAGTGAGCTTGAAGAATTGAAAAAGGAGCTTTCCGCTTTTGATAAGGATACTCTGACAGGGCAGCAGCAGATAGTTTATGATATTATGACAGACTATGTGGAGACGGAGCTTTCTGCGAGGGAGTTTTCGCTGTACGAGGAGATTTTAAGCCCCACCACAGGCTATCAGGCCCAGCTTCCCATAGTGCTTGCAGAGTATACCTTCCGCACCCGGCGGGATATCGACGATTATCTGGAGCTGGCTTCACAGACAGACGAGGCTTTCGAGGAGATTGTGGCTTTTGAGCGGGAAAAGGCAAAGGCCGGTCTTTTCATGTCCGACGACGTGGCGGACGCGATTATCGAACAATGCGCCGAATTTATCGAGGAACCGGAAGAAAACTACATGATAGAGGTGTTTGACGATAAGATAGCATCCTTTGAGGGACTTTCCGAACAGGAAAAGGAAGAATACCGCATAAAGAACCATGATATTATCACCGGGGAGGTGACGGAGGGCTATCAGGTGCTGATTGACGGCCTTACGGAGCTTAAGGGGAACGGCGTCAATGAATACGGGCTTTCCTATTATGAAAAAGGAAAAGAGTATTATGAATATCTGGTTCGTAACGCGACAGGCTCCGATTTGTCGGTGAAAAAGCTTCAGCGGAGCACGGAAAAATTTCTGGAAAGCTTTCTTTTCGGTATGCAGATGAAAATAATGGAAAACCCGGAGCTTTACTATGAATTTATGGACTATGAGTACCCGGTTACGGAGCCGAAAGAGATAATAGAGGATTTAAAGGGCAGGATGGGGGAATATTTCCCGGAGCCGCCGGAGGTGAATTACAGGGTGAAATATGTCCATCCCTCTATGGAGGAGCATTTAAGCCCGGCCTTTTATCTGACGACCCCTGTTGACGATTTGAAAAATAACGTGATTTATATTAACGGAAAATATGTGGACGACGGACAGACAGAGCTTTATCCCATGCTGGCACATGAGGGATATCCGGGGCATTTGTATCAGAATGTTTACACCGGCACCGGGGAGCTTCCCCTGATACGGAGCCTCTTTTCTTATCCCGGATATTCAGAAGGATGGGCAACCTATGTGGAGTTTGAGTATTCCGGCATCCTCGGGGGAATGGAGGAGGAGCTTGCGGAGCTGTCCGGGGGAAACAGCGCATGGGCGCTGGCATTGTCCGCCTACATTGACATGGCGATTCACTACGACGGCTGGACAAAGGAGGAGGTTTCCGAATTCCTTGAGGGATACGGGATTTCCGACGAGAGCACGGTTGACGAGATATTCGATTTGATTGTGCAGGAGCCCGCCAATTATCTCAGCTATTTTATCGGCTACCTTGAGATTTTGAATCTGAGGGAAAAGGCGCAGCAGGAGCTGGGGGACGACTTTGACGTGAAGGAGTTCCATGAGTTCTTTCTTAAGACGGGACCGGCTCCCTTCTATATTATAGAGGATTGCATGGAGGAGTGGATGGAGGAGAAGGCGGCTTCCCGGTGAAAGAAGATGGAGGAGGACAGTATGCAAAAACTGGTGCTTGTATTGAGTATAGTATTTATCATCCTGACATTTGCGGGGGCGGGATATGTGCTGCTTAACCGTGGAAACGGAAACGCCGGGTATGCGGCGATACCGATGGTCTGCGCGCTGGCATGTATTTCGTTTTACCGGCATAAGGAGTGAGAAAGTGCATTTGCCGGTTGAACAGGCAAATCTCTTATGCTATAATGAACCGATTACTCAGAGAAAAATAAAAAGAAAGGGAGCAGGAATTGGATGAAAGCATTTTTAATTCTGGAAGACGGCACTGTTTTTACAGGAACGCATATAGGCGCCGACAGGGAAGTTATCAGTGAAATTGTCTTTAACACTTCCATGGCGGGGTATCTTGAAGTTTTGACGGACCCTTCCTACGCCGGACAGGCAGTATGCATGACCTATCCCCTGATTGGAAATTACGGGGTGTGCAGGGAGGATATGGAGTCGAAAAGGGCGTGGCCGGACGCTTTTATTGTAAGGGAGCTTTCACGCACGGCAAGTAATTTCCGAAAGGAAATAACGATACAGGAATTTCTGGCCGAGCAGGAAATTCCGGGCATTGCGGGCATCGATACCCGCGCGCTGACCAAGATTCTTCGTGAAAAAGGCACTATGAACGGTATGATTACCACCGATGAAAATTATAATTCTGCCTTGATTCTTCCCCAGTTAAAACAATATACTACCGGAAAAGTAGTTGAAAAAGTAACCTGTTCCCATAAATATCATTTTGAAAAAAAGGACGGCCGGGGGCTTTCTGCAAAGCCGGAGGTTTTACAGACGCAATCTGCGCAGCCGGGGGCACAGGCCGGCAAAAGGGTTGCGCTTCTTGACTTCGGCGCAAAGGATAATATTGCGGCCTCCCTTGCGGGGCGCGGATGCGAGGTTACGGTGTATCCCGCGGGGACAAGGGCGGAGGAGATTATCGCAGATAAGCCGGACGGCATTATGTTAAGCAACGGCCCCGGCGACCCCAAGGAATGTACGGAGATTATCAAAGAAATAAAGAAGCTCTACGACAGCGATATACCCATTTTTGCAATCTGTCTGGGGCATCAGCTCATGGCCCTTGCCACGGGGGCGGATACCTTTAAGATGAAGTACGGGCACCGGGGAGGCAATCACCCGGTAAAGGATTTAAAAAGCGGCAGGGTTTATATTTCCTCCCAGAATCACGGCTATGTGGTGGACGCCGAAAAACTGGACCCGGCAGTTGCGGTTCCGGCTTTTGTCAATGTAAACGACGGCACCAACGAGGGACTTTCCTATACCGGAAAAAATATTTTCACCGTCCAGTTCCACCCGGAGGCGTCTCCGGGTCCCCACGATTCCGGTTATTTGTTTGACAGATTTATTGATATGATGGGTTAAATACAGAAGGAGGAGCAGCAATGCCTAAAAATCCAAATGTAAAAAGAGTAATGGTGATTGGCTCCGGCCCGATTGTGATTGGGCAGGCGGCGGAATTTGACTATGCGGGAACTCAGGCCTGCCGTTCTTTAAAGGAGGAGGGCGTTGAGGTTATTCTGGTAAATTCCAACCCGGCAACGATTATGACAGACAAGAACATTGCGGACAAGGTTTACATCGAGCCCCTTACCGCAAGAGTCCTGGAGCAGATTATAGAAAAGGAAAAGCCTGACAGCATTCTCCCCACTTTAGGGGGACAGGCGGGCCTTAACCTTGGCATGGAGCTGGAGGAGTCGGGATTTCTGGCAGCCCACAATGTAAGGCTTCTTGGCACTACCGCGGCCACCATTAAGAAGGCGGAGGACAGGCAGGAGTTTAAGGATACCATGGAAAAAATCGGCGAGCCCTGCGCCGCGTCCCAGGTGGTGGAAACGGTGGAGGAGGGCGTGGCCTTTACCAATACCATAGGCTATCCCGTGGTGCTTCGTCCCGCTTATACCCTGGGAGGCTCCGGCGGCGGAATCGCCCACAATCAGGCGGAGCTCGAGAGCATTCTTGAGAACGGACTCAGGCTATCCAGAGTGGGGCAGGTTCTTGTGGAGCGCTGTATTGCGGGCTGGAAGGAAATCGAGTATGAGGTGATGCGCGATGGCGCAGGCAACTGCATCACCGTCTGCAACATGGAAAATATCGACCCCGTAGGGGTGCATACCGGGGACAGCATCGTGGTGGCGCCCTCCCAGACGCTGGGGGATAAGGAATACCAGATGCTCCGTTCCGCGGCACTCAATATCATCGACGAGCTTGAGATTACCGGCGGGTGTAATGTGCAGTTTGCCCTTCATCCCGATAGCTTTGAATACTGTGTGATTGAGGTGAATCCCCGTGTCAGTCGTTCCTCGGCGCTGGCAAGCAAGGCCACCGGCTACCCCATTGCCAAGGTGGCGGCCAAGATTGCCCTTGGCTATACCCTTGACGAAATTAAAAACGCCATTACGGGCAAGACCTTTGCCAGCTTTGAGCCCACGCTGGACTATGTGGTGGTAAAGCTGCCAAGGCTGCCTTTTGATAAATTTATCACCGCAAAAAGAACACTGACCACTCAGATGAAGGCCACCGGCGAGGTTATGAGCATCTGTGACAACTTCGAGGGCGCGCTTATGAAGGCCATCCGTTCTCTGGAGCAGCATGTGGACTGTCTCCTCAGTTATGATTTCAGCGCCCTTTCCGCGGAGGAATTAAAGACGCGCCTTAAGAAGGTGGACGACCAGAGGATTTATGTGATAGCCGAGGCTCTCCGCAAGGGAATCGACTACGAGACAATTCATGAAATCACCATGATTGACGAGTGGTTTATTGATAAAATTGCGATATTAGTAGAGATGGAGCAGGCCCTTAAGGAAAAGCCGCTTACGCCTGAGCTTTTGCGGGAGGCAAAACGGATTGAATTCCCGGACAATGTGATTGCAAGACTCACCGGCAGGACAGAGGAAGAAATTAAAAAGCTGCGCTACGATAACGGCATCGTGGCGGCTTATAAGATGGTGGACACCTGCGCGGCGGAATTCGAGGCGTGTACCCCTTACTACTATTCCGTATACGGCAGCGAAAACGAGGCGGAGCTCACGACGCCGCCGAAAAAGGTGTTGGTGCTGGGCTCGGGCCCTATCAGAATCGGACAGGGAATCGAGTTTGACTATTGTTCCGTCCATGCCACCTGGGCCTTTGCAAAGGCAGGTTACGAGACGATTATCGTCAACAACAACCCGGAAACGGTGAGCACGGACTTTGATATTGCCGATAAGCTGTATTTTGAGCCTCTTACGCCGGAGGACGTGGAGAGCATCGTCCGTCTGGAAAAGCCGGACGGGGCGGTGGTGCAGTTCGGCGGACAGACAGCCATTAAGCTGACGGAAAGCCTGATGAAAATGGGCGTGCCCATTCTGGGGACAAAGGCGGAGGACGTGGACGCCGCCGAGGACAGGGAGCTGTTTGACCGGATTCTGGAGGAAACCGGGATTCCCCGGGCGGCAGGCGATACCGTTTACACGGCGCAGGAGGCAAAGGAAGTGGCAAACAGGCTGGGCTATCCGGTACTGGTACGTCCTTCCTATGTGCTTGGAGGTCAGGGAATGCAGATTGCCATCTGCGACGAGGAGATTGAGGAGTTTATGAACATCATCAACCGAATCGCCCAGGACCATCCGATACTGGTGGATAAATATCTGCAGGGCAAGGAGATTGAGGTTGACGCGGTCTGCGACGGAAAGGATATTCTGATACCGGGCATTATGGAGCATATCGAGAGAACCGGCGTGCATTCCGGGGACAGTATTTCCGTTTATCCGGCCTTTACCATATCCGGCACCGTCAGGGACAAAATTGCGGATTATACCGCAAGGCTGGCAAGGGCGCTTCATGTAAAGGGCCTGATTAATATACAGTTTATCGCTATCGGCGAGGAGGTTTACGTCATCGAGGTCAATCCCCGTTCCTCCCGTACCGTACCTTATATCAGCAAGGTCACCGGAATTCCCATTGTGGACCTTGCGGCCGAGGTAATTATGGGCAAATCCATCAGAGAGCTGGGCTACGAGCCGGGGCTTGCGCCTGCGGCGGACTATTTTGCCATCAAGATGCCGGTATTTTCCTTTGAAAAAATCAGAGGAGCGGAAATCAGCTTAGGGCCTGAAATGAAATCCACAGGCGAGTGCCTTGGCATTGCCAAAACCTTCAACGAGGCCCTGTACAAAGCCTTCCTTGGAGCGGGAATTGATTTGCCGAAGCACAGACAGATGATTATCACCGTCAAGGACGCCGACAAGGGCGAAGCGGTTGAAATCGGCAGAAGATTTGAAAAGCTCGGCTACACCATTTACGCCACAAGGAGCACGGCGGCGGCATTGCAGGAGGCGGGAGTGAAGGCAAGGAAAGTCAATAAGATTTCCCAGGAATCCCCCACCGTAATGGATTTGATTTTAGGACACAGAATCGATTTGGTAATCGATACCCCCACTCAGGGACGTGACAAGTCGAGAGACGGATTTTTAATCAGAAGAACAGCCATTGAAACGGGAGTAAACTGTATTACGGCAATGGACACCGCAAGGGCGCTGGTGACCAGTCTGGAGAATGCAAGGGAACAGTTTACGTTGATTGATGTTGCGTCGATATGAGATGTTTTGGAAATATAGTATGGGGTAGGAGAAGTAGGTAATGCTCAAAGGAAGAACGCTCAAAGAAAATAAGCATCCTTCGTCGCCGCGCTTTCGCTCTATAAAAACGTAGCGGTGGTAAGTTCGCGAGTTGCATAGCAACTCGTGACCTCACTAACCACCGACGTTTTTATAAGGGCTCCTTAAGGATGCTTATTTTTCTTTGAGCTGTTTCGTCTCTGGCTATAGGTACGTATATTTCAGAGAAAGTAAGCTAAGTAGCGGTTGGCGGTAGGGTTTTGACTGAGTTTGTCCAGTCAGCTATCGTCTCTCTGTTATATTAGCAAGCTTGTTACTTTATAGCAACTTTGGCTGACAGAAATTTGCAGTAGATTTTTCGATACACAGCCATGGAAAGGGGGGCGTCCTCAAGGAGCCCTTACAAAAACATCAGTACTTAGCGAGGTCACGAGTTGCTGTGCAACTCGCGAGCTTAGTACTGCTATGTTTTTGTAGAGCGAGAGCGTGGCGACGGAGGAAGCCCCCCTTTCTATGGCGTACTATTGAAACACACCAAATTTCCCACAAAAACCCCTTGTAAACCCTCCACAACTCTGCTAAAATAAAAACGTTTCAGGCAATGGATATCAGGAAGCCTGTCGGGTCTTTTCATCTGTTGCAATTCTTAAGAGCAAAAGTAAATGCATATATTGTCCGTTTCGGACATTTATTCCGTGAAAACTTTTTAACGATTTGACAAATACTTTATGCCGGAGATATAATGATAAAAACACAAATGAAGCGCATTGCCTGAAAACTGTTTTTGGCATATAATGATGACAGGTTCTCCTATAGCTGGAAAGGAGCTGTATGGCGAATGAATATTCCGGTTTGCAGCTGGAAGACAAGGCATTAAAGAGTGCCGGTATGTATTTCGGGCAGGAGCTTTTGCCGTATTTTCATGTGAAAGGGAAAATACGGAGGATGCTGCCTACAGAGCAGATTCGTCTGGAGGCGGTGCGCGGGACAGAGGATATGCTTTTTGAGATGGAGGACGGTTCTTTAGTGCATCTGGAGTTTGAGAGTGTGGAGATAAGCAAAGACGACCTCCGCAGGTTCCGGGTATATGATGCCCACACGGAAATGACTTACAAAAAGCCGGTAACCACCTATGTCCTCTGTTCGGGTAATACGCGAAAGATACACAGTGAATTGAAAGAAGGAATCAATCATTACCGTATTATTCCGCTGCAGATGAAAAAGCAGGATGCCGACAAAGTGATTGCAGAGTTAAAACAAAAAGCGGAGGAGGGAAGCCTTTCAAAAGAGAATATGGGTCCACTCCTTCTGACGCCGCTGATGTCGGGAAAGAGCAGTATCAGGGACAGGATACTCGGGGCAAAGAAAATAATTGATAAGGAAAGCCGCCAGATTTCAAAGGCGGACAGGCAGCAAATGGAAGCGGTTTTGTATGCGTTTGCCTGCAAATTTCTTGAAGGGGCGGATTTAAACAGAGTAAAGGAGGCGTTAGGTATGACAGCATTGGGTGAAATGATATGGAGCGACGGTGAGAAAGCCGGAATTGAGAAGGGTATAGAGAAAGGAAAAGGTATTCAACTGATTGCCTTAGTATGCCGAAAATTAATAAAAGGAAAAAACCCTGCGCAGATAGCGGAGGAGCTGGATGAGGAACCTTCGACGGTGGAGCGTATCTGCGAGGCGGCCGGAAAGTGCGGGCCGGAGTATGACAGCGAGGAGATATATCAGTTACTGAATGCATAAGGGAAGGTAGCGAAATAGACGGAGAAAGGCGGCATATGCCGGAGCTTTGAGAGGGAGGAGTTTCAGTGAACTTACTTGCAAAAAAGAATTTGAGTGACGCCGTCACGCGCGTGCTTCATGTGCCGGGGAATTATAACGGCGGACAGCTTGAAATGACGGTGGTTATTGACTGCAACCTTCCACGGGAATATGTAAAGCAGACGGCCTTTGATATCGCCGCCGCTCTGCGCTCCCACAGCGAGGTGTTCCGCAACGTCAGGTTAAATCTCCTGTACTGGAAAAGCAACGAGCAGATGGAAAATCAGGTGGTTCCGCTGTCCTTCCTGCAGATGGGAAGCAGCTTTGAAAAATATGAAGAACTGACGGAAAAGAAGACCCTTGACGCCCTGGCCGGGAATTTAAAGCTCTTTCACGCAAGGTCAAAGCTGATTCTGGCGCTGACGGGAGAGAATGTGACTGTGGGAGACAGGGAAGAACTGCGCCGGAACATGAACCCTTTTCTCGGAAAAAAGAGCCTTTTTTTATGCCGGAGTAACCCGGAGATGAAATGGGTAAGGGGAGCGGAACTGCTGCTGCAGATGGAAACCGGCAGATAAAGACAGGCGCAAAAGGGTGAAAATGGGGAGAGCTATGTCCGAAAATCTTGAATACTATAAGGTGTTTTACTATGCGGCCAGGTTCGGGAGCCTGACCATGGCTGCCGCGGAGCTTTCGATTTCCCAGCCGGCGGTGAGCCAGGCGCTGAAGCAGCTTGAAAGCGCTCTTATGGTAAAGCTTTTTGTCCGCTGTGCGCGGGGAATCCGCCTCACGCCGGAGGGAGAAATTCTATATGAACACGTGAAAGCCGGATATGAGCAGATTTTGATGGGAGAAAAAAAGCTTTCCTCCATGCTGCGGCTCGATTATGGAGAGCTGCGAATCGGAGCCAGCGACATGACTCTTAAATACTATCTGCTTCCCCTGCTTGAGGAATACCATGAAAAATATCCCGGAATCAAGGTGACGGTCACCAATGCGCCGACCCCTGAAACTCTCGATTTGCTGCGGGAGGGGAAAATTGATTTCGGAGCCGTGAGTATGCCTTTTTTGGAAGGAGCGGAGCTTTCCGTGATGCCGGTGCGGGAAATCGAGGACGTTTTCGTGGCGGGCCGAAGATTTATCCAGTACAAAAACCACATGCTGGATTTGCAGGAGCTGGAAAAGCTTCCCATTATCTCTCTGGAGGGAAAAACCAGTACCAGAAGCTATCTGGACGGCTTCCTTGGAAAAAACGGGATAAGGCTTCACCCGGAATTTGAGCTTGCCACCAGCGATATGATAGTACAGTTTGCTCTGCGGGGGCTTGGAGTCGGGAGCGTGGTCCGGGATTTTGCGGCGGAATATCTGGAGGACGGAAGGCTTTTCGAACTGCGCTTTAACAAAATTATCCCCAGACGGGAAATCTGCGTGGTGAGAAACGGGAAAATGCCGGTTTCCCGCGCAGCCGAAGAATTTTTAAAAATGACAGGAACGAATAACAGCTTCTGCCCTGAGGCGCATGGAACAATTTGCAGACGTGACAACGGCTGAAAATTGTTCCAGACAAAGGTGCGCGGAAGGGCGGAAGCGGAATAACAGCGGCTTCCCGGTCAGTGCACAAATCAATTTGAGAACGCATGAATTATGCGGGCGCAAATTGATTTAGACAAAAGTGTACTGGCCGGGAGCCGCGGAACTTGAAATAGGAGAGAATATGATTAAAAATATTGTATTTGACATAGGAAACGTTCTTGCCGGTTTTCACTGGCAGGATTATTTTCACAGCTTTGGATATTCTGACGAGGTATTCGAGCAGCTTGCGGACGCCACGGTCAGGAGCGCCGTCTGGAACGAGATGGACAGGGGAAAAATGAGCGATGACGAGCTGATTGCAGGCTTTATTGCCAATAATCCGGCGGTGGAAAAGGAAATCAGGGAAATCTATGCGAACATGCGCGACATGATAGTCCGTTATGATTATGCGGGGCCCTGGCTTAGAGAGCTAAAGGAGCGGGGATACGGAGTCTACATTATTTCCAATTTTGGCGAAACGGCATTTGCGGAATGCCAGGGGGCATTGGATTTTTTAAGCGAGGCGGACGGCGCAATTATCTCTTATCAGGTGAAGCTGGTGAAGCCTGACCATGAAATTTATCATCTGCTGTGCCGAAGGTACGGACTTGAGGAGAAGGAATGCGTTTTCATTGACGATACGGCAAAGAATGTGGAGGCAGCCAGAGAAATCGGCATGAAAGGAATCGTATTCCATAATCTTGCCCGGGCGAAAGAGGAGCTGGAAGCAATTTTGCGGTAATCGTCAGCCGTGAACCCATGAACCTGCCTGAAATCCGCGCCGAAAAAGGAAAACAGGCCGGGGTATTTTATTAAGTTATTTCATGAGGGAGGGTTGTCCCTGGCGCCGGAATCATTGCTCTCGGGATAAAGGTCTGCCATCGTTGCTTTGTTTGTGAACTTGCCGTAGGCCCAGATGTATATCCACAGAAGGATGGGCAGTCCGACGGTTGCCACAAGGCACGCCGCAAAGAGCCTGTCCGAGCCGGGAAAGTCCAGGAGAGAAATTACCAGTGTGGCTACATATAAAAGAACCAGTAGTACGATACAGATGATTGCCGCTATTTGTTTCGGTTTCTTTTTCATGGAAAACTCCTTTGTGTGGTTGAAAAGTGATTTATCACAATAAGCTGACTCGCAGAGCGCGACGGCGTTTGTTTCTGCGGGCAGGTTTCTGTCAGGGATTACTGCCCCAAAATGCAAAAAGCCTTTCATAATATCCCGCAAGCACATGGCTGGGGCTGTTGTAAATTTCATGCCTGCTCCCCGTAATCTGAACCAGCTCTGCGGAAGGGGTATATTCCACAAATCGCTTAATGGAGGAGGCTTTCACCAGATTGTCGCAAAGGGACTGAAATACAAGAACGGGAGCTGTGATTTTTTCACAGTTCTCTTTTTTCGTGGCAAGCCGGCAGGCGATAAGCGCCTGATAAGACCATCCGTAGCTTGCCCCGCTGGTCTGGAAAAGCGGGTTTGCAGCTCTTTTCTGCTGATAGTACTGAAATCTGGGAAGGCTTGTGCTGCAACTGTCCTCGAATTTTTCATTGGGGCTGTAGGCGCTCTGTCCAAAGGCATAGCGTTCATCTCTATGAAGGCTGGTCATGATATGCCCTAAGGCAAGGGCGCAGGAGTCGGGAACGGCCATGATAATACCCAGCATGGGGGAGGTAAGGACCGCCTTTTGGAAGGTGTCCGGCCAGGTTTCAAGGTAAAGCGCGCCGATACAGCCGCCCATGGAATGGGCATATAAATAGAGAGGCAGGCCGTTGCAGGAGGGCTTTACCACCTTTGAAATAAAGGCGTGCAGGTTTTCCGCATAATCGGCAAAGCGTTTTACGTGAACCATGTGAGGGTGGCCGGTATCCCGCAGGGAACGGCCGTGTCCCCGGTGGTCGGCAAGGTACACCTCATAGCCGGCATTTACAAAATAATAAATGACTTCTTTATATTTTTCTATGGATTCGCAAAAACCGTGGCTGATAACGACGGCGGCTGCGGCGTCCTTCGGGCGGTAAGCTTCATAGTAAAGCTTACCGGTGTCCGCATCGGCGCCGGAAGCATCGACGTCTACATATCCGCAATGACGGATGCTTTCAAGAAAGGGCGTTACCGTCTTTTCCATAGCGGTATAAAATTCTGAATCCTCAAGGATAATCGGTTTGGTTTGTGCAGATGAATAGTTCATAATTTCTTCACATGTCTTTTGATGGCTTCAAAGCTTTCCTGGCTCAAAACGTGTTCAATCTTACAGGCGTCCTGTGCGGCGATTTCTTCATCGACGCCCAGATTTACCAGCCATCTGGTAAACAGCTCGTGACGCTCGTAAATCATTTCCGCAATCTTCCGGCCGGCCGGCGTCAGATAAATGAATCCCTCTTTTGTGACGGTAATATGCCCCCGTTCGCGCAGATTTTTCATGGCCACGCTGACGCTGGACTTTTTGAAGCCCAGCTCCTCGGCAACATCCACCGAACGGACAACAGGCCGGGATTTACTTAATATTAATATTGTTTCCAGATAATTTTCCGAAGATTCAGTGGTGTGCATATTTTCCTCACTCCTGCGCGCTGTATTTTCCTTAAGAATTATACCACAAAAATCCCTTAAGAAATATTAAAAATTTGGAAAATGTATTATTGACAACTAATTATAGATAGACTATACTAACTAAAGGTAGCGAAAACAACAAAGCGATAGATGCATAAAACTTTAAATCAGAAGGAGGGATAATCATGCCGTTATCATTGATGAAAGAAGGGGAGCCCGGCGTAATACATAAGGTGGGCGGCAGGGAGGAAACCAGAAGATTTCTTGAAAATCTGGGTTTTGTGACCGGCGGGATTGTAACTGTGGTATCTCAGACGGGGGGCAATCTGATTGTCAATGTGAAGGATGCAAGGATTGCAATCGGCCGGGATATGGCAAATAAGGTTATGGTTGGATGAAACGAGGAGGAAAATGATGAAAACATTGAAGGAAATTTCCTGCGGGAACACCGTAACGGTGGCAGGGCTTACCGGAGACGGACCGGTAAAAAGAAGAATCATGGATATGGGTATCACCAAAGGGGTGGAGGTCTTTGTGAGAAAGGTTGCACCTTTAGGAGACCCGGTGGAAATCACTGTGCGGGGGTATGAGCTTTCCCTGCGGAAAGCGGATGCGGAGATGATTCTTATACAGTGACACGTATCCGGCAAACAGCTTTGCGGGCAGAACTTAAAAACAGGAAATTACAGAAAGCGGCGGTAGGCCGCATGTTTTTAAGGTTTAAGTTAGTTATAACTAATAACAGGTAGAGGAGAGATAAGCTATGTCAATAAAAATTGCGCTTGCAGGAAATCCAAACTGCGGTAAAACAACATTATTCAATTCGCTGACGGGTTCCAATCAGTTTGTGGGAAACTGGCCGGGAGTTACGGTGGAAAAGAAGGAAGGGAAATTAAAGGGCAGGAAGGACGTCGTGATTATGGATTTGCCCGGCATCTATTCCCTTTCGCCTTATACCCTGGAGGAAGTGGTGGCAAGAAATTACCTGATTGCGGAAAGGCCGGACGCCGTCATCAATATTGTGGACGGGACTAATATTGAAAGGAATCTGTATCTGTCCACGCAGTTGCTGGAGCTGGGGATACCTGTAGTTTTGGCCGTCAATATGATGGATATTGTGGCAAAAAGCGGAGACAAAATCGATACCGTAAAGCTGAGTGAAAAGCTGGGCTGCGAGGTGGTTGAAATTTCCGCCCTGAAAGGAAAGGGCGTCCTGCAGGCAGCCGAACGTGCCGTAGCGCTTGCGGAAAAGAGGACGCCGCCGCAGAGAGCGCACCGGTTTGCGGCGGAGGTGGAAAATGTGCTGGAATCCATTGAGGGCAGGCTGACGGATGAGATACCGGAGGAGCAGAAGCGGTTCTTCGCGGTCAAGCTGCTGGAAAAGGACAGCAAAATTGCGGAACAGATGAAGAATGTCCCCGATATTTCCGCGGAAATCGAGAGAATTGAAAAGGAAATGGACGATGATACCGAGAGCATTATCACCAATGAGCGGTACGTTTATATCGGCTCCATTATCGGAGAATGTTATAAAAAGACAGGCGGAAAGAAGCTGACGGTATCGGATAAGATTGACAGGGTAGTGACCAACAGATGGGCGGCGCTTCCCATTTTTGCAGGGGTGATGTTTCTGGTTTATTATGTGTCCGTAACCACAGTGGGAACCTGGGCGACAGACTGGGCAAACGACGGCGTTTTTGGCGACGGCTGGAGCCTGTCTGGCCTTGAAATCCCCGGAATTCCTGTGCTTATCGGAAATCTGCTGGAAGCAATCGGCTGTGCGGAATGGCTTTCCGGGCTGATTCTGGACGGTATTGTGGCAGGCGTGGGAGCGGTGCTGGGCTTTGTGCCCCAGATGCTGGTGCTTTTCCTTTTTCTTGCCTTTCTGGAAGGGTGCGGGTATATGGCAAGAGTTGCCTTTATCATGGACAGAATTTTCAGAAAGTTCGGGCTTTCCGGGAAATCCTTTATCCCCATGCTGATTGGAAGCGGCTGCGGCGTGCCCGGAATCATGGCTTCCCGTACCATTGAAAGCGACAGGGACAGAAAGATGACGATTATGACCACAACCTTTGTTCCCTGCGGTGCGAAGCTTCCTATTATCGCGCTGATTGCCGGGGCGCTTTTCGGCGGTGCGTGGTGGGTTGCCCCCAGCGCTTACTTTGTGGGAATCGGGGCGATTATCTGCTCCGGCATTATACTGAAAAAGACAAAGATGTTTGCGGGAGAGGCGGCGCCCTTCGTGATGGAGCTTCCGGCTTATCACTGGCCCACTGTGGGAAGTGTTCTCCGCAGTATGTGGGAGCGGGGCTGGTCGTTTATAAAAAAAGCCGGAACTATCATTTTATTATCCACAATCATCTTATGGTTTCTCATGAGCTTCGGACGGGCGGAAGGGTCTTTTGGAATGCTGGAAGCGGAACAGCTTGACAGGAGTATACTTGCATCTGCTGGCAGTATCTTTGCCCCTGTATTTGCGCCTCTTGGCTGGGGTGACTGGAAAATGGCGGTTGCGGCCATCACCGGTCTGATTGCAAAGGAAAACGTGGTGGGAACTTTCGGTATTCTCTTTGGATTTGCAGAGGTGGCGGAGGACGGAGAGGAAATCTGGGGACAGCTTGCGGGGAGCATGACTGCCGCGGCGGCCTATTCCTTCCTGGTGTTTAATCTTCTGTGCGCTCCCTGTTTTGCGGCCATGGGCGCAATCAGGAGAGAGATGAACAACATCAAATGGTTTTGGTTTGCCATCGGCTATCAGACGCTGCTTGCCTATGTGGTTTCCCTGTGCATCTTTCAGCTTGGCACATGGTTTAACGGCGGCGGATTCGGCGTCGGCGCGGCCGTGGCGGTTCTTCTGGCGATTGGATTTTGTTATCTGCTTTTCCGCCCGGTGAAGGACGGCTCCGGTATGAAGGTTGACATGCGGAGAATGGCTCGTGTAAAATGATAAATAATAATGGTAAGGGTTCGAACGGTGCGCAAATGGCTTGCAGGCGCAGAATGGGGCCGGAAATCAGGCCGGCGCACCGGGAGAGCCGAAGCAAAACAGGAGGCCTACAATGGGAACAGTAATCACGGCGGCAGTCCTTTTGGCGATTGTGGGATTGGCCGTAAGAAAAATGATACGGGACAAAAGGAGCGGAAAGTCTCTCCAGTGCGGCTGCGACTGCGCAAAGTGCGGGGGCTGCGGGCATAAAGGGTAACAAAAAGGTCTTTTTTAAAAAGGATAAATATAGTACACTGGAATTATCAGACAACAGATATGCTTGCAAAACGGAGGATGGAAAATGAACCAGTGGAACCAGTATGACAGCGAAAAGGAGCGCCTTGTGGCTCCCACTCATGACGAATTACAGTACTGCGGAAGAATCGACGATACGGATGCGGACGCGCCGGTGTTTACCATGCCGGGAAGCTTTGTGCGGATGGCATTTACAGGCTCCTCTTACGTGAAGGCGGTGGTAGTCAATAAACGGTATTATCACAGGTCTTTTCTGGGAGTGCTTCTCGACGATACCCAGAGCAGGATTGAAATAGAAAAGGACGGGGAGCCGGTGGTGCTTACCCTTGCGGAAGACCTTGATAAGGGCGCGGAGCACATGGTGACTTTCTTTAAAAGAATGGATAACTGTCATGAGTACGCTTTTCTGGGATTTCTTCTGGAATATGGCGCAAGGCTTGTAAAGGCCCGGCCTCTGCCCAGAAAGAAGCTGGAATTTTACGGGGATTCCGTGACTGCCGGGGAGGTGGCGGAGGCGACGGCTTTCTGCGGAAAGGAGGACCCGGAGAATGAAGGAGAGTTTTCCAACGCCTATTTTTCCTATGCCTGGGCGACGGCGCGTCTGCTCCATGCAAGGGTTCATCTGGTGGCCCAGGGCGGGATTGCGCTGAGCGACGGCACAGGCTATCTGATGGACGGAAAGGTTGGAATGGAGAGCTGCTACAGAAAGGTGCGGTTCTATCAGGAGGAAGGGGAGCGCAGGGACTGGGATTTCAACCGTTATACGCCCCATGTGGTGGTAGTGGCAATCGGGCAAAATGATGCTTATCCGGTGGATATCATGCAGGATGAGCAGGGGGAGAAGGCCAGGGAATGGAGAAGAAAGTATAAGGAATGGATACTGTCTTTAAGGGAAATATATCCGAAAGCATGGATTGTGCTGTCCACTACCATATTGAACCATAATGCGGGGTGGGACAGAAGCATCGGAAAGGTATGCGCGGAATTGAACGATTCCAGAATCGTGCATTTCTTATATCATATGAACGGAAGGGGGACGCCGGGACACATCAGAGTGCAGGAGGCAATGAACATGGCGCTGGAGCTTTCGGGATTTATAGGCGGCCTTGGAAACGGCGTGTGGGAATAGGAGAACGGCAGTAATATCGTCTTTAACGTGACGGGGAAAGATATGGCATTTTTGCTTTGTGCAAAAATTTCATATCTTTCTTTTTTTTGTTGCTTTTTCTGTACAAATGTGCTATTCTCTAAAAAGACAGGAAAATAATCCGGCGTGGAAATATTTCGATATAAGGCGGGTTATTGTTCCGAAAAAACAGGAGGTATAAAAAGTTATGAAATCACGCACTAAAAGACTGGTTGCACTATTTGCAACCCTGGCTATGACGGCATCCTTGCTGGCGGGCTGTGGCGGCGGCTCCGAACCTGCAACGAATGATGCTCCGGCCACAACCGACGACGCGGCGGCAGCCGATGATGCTGCAACCGATGACGCGGCGACAACCGATGATGCTGCAACAACCGACGATGCAGCCACAGATGATACAGCATCCGCTGGCGACACCAACAGCACACCGAGAAACGAGACATTGTATTTTGCTGGTCAGCAGTGGGGAACCATCAACGACTGGAACCCGTTCTCAACTAACTCCAACAATGCAATGTGTATTCAGCAGAAGGATTCTTCCCGTACGCTGATTTATGAAACCTTATTTATGTTCAATCTGTTAGACGGACAGCTTTATCCGCTGCTTGCAACAGACTGGTCCTGGGATGACGATACTCTGACAGCTATGACTGTTAAGATGAATCCTGATGCTCACTGGAGCGACGGTTCCGCCCTTACGGCTAACGACGTTGCTTATACCTGGGATTGCAATGTGAAGTATGAATCCTCTCTTGGTCTTGATTTCTCAAACTATGTTGAGTCCATGACCGCGACAGACGATACTACTCTGGCTATCAAGTGTAAGCTTGACGATGCAGGCAATCCGGCGAACCCTCTGAAGGTTCAGCAGGTTCTTCAGCAGATGTTCGTTATGCAGAAAGCATATCTTGAGACCGTTGAGGAGAGAAACGGCTCCGATAAGGATGCTGTGAAGCTTGACAAGATGGAAGACCTTGTTGCATCCGGTCCTTACATGCCTTTCTTCGACGACGACCAGAAGGTTGTATTTATCAGAGACGAGAATTACTGGGGCCAGGCAGCTTCCATGTGGGGCAAACTTCCTGCACCGAAGTACATCGCTCACGTAATCTATGCTGATAACAATGCAGGCCAGGTTGCATTAGAGGCAGGCGACGTTGACGTTTGCCAGCAGTTCACAACCGACGTGCAGAAGCTCTGGGAAGAGAAGAACCTTCCTATTACTACATACATTGACGAGCCTCCTTACGGACAGTGCGCTACCATGCCTTCCTGCTGGATGAACGTTGAGAAGCCCGGTCTTGACCAGGTGGAAGTAAGAAAAGCAATCGCTATGGCAACTGATTATGACCAGATTATTGCATCCGCAATGTCAAATCAGTCTCCTACTTTCAAAGATGTTCCCCGTTCAACCATGAACCCGACAGACGGCGAGCAGGCCCTGTATGACCATGACGCAGTAAAAGATTTACAGTTTGCCGGAAACGATATTGACGGCGCAAACGCTCTGCTTGACGAGGCAGGCATCGTTGACACCGACGGCGACGGCATCCGTGAGTACAACGGAACTCCTCTTTCCTTCAAGGCTGAGTGCCCTGACGGATGGACAGACTGGATGGCATCCCTTGAAATCGTAGCGGCTTCCGCCAAGAATATCGGTATTGATATCCAGACATTCTTCCCGGATACCAACACATTCTACGATGACATTACAACAGGCAACTTTGAAATTTGTATGAACTCTCCTTCAGGAGCTTCCATCACCAATCCCTGGGGACGCTGCATGCAGTTCTTAAGCAGCCAGTATGCTGACCTTTCAGTAAACTGGAGCGGTAACTGGGGCAAGTACAGAAATGACGAAGCAGACGAAATCCTTGCAAAGATTCCGCTTGAAACAGACCAGGCTACCCTGAAAGAATACTACACAAGACTGAACGAGATTTATCTGACAGACGTTCCTAACTTTGCACTTATGTACAGACCGGAATTGTTCTACATTGTAAACGAATCCGTATGGACCGGATATCCGATGAAGGATGACGGAAGCAACATTCCTCCTACCGATTGTACAGACGGTTATGGAATTGCAGCTCTCTATAATCTGACACTGGTTGAATAGGAATGAGTTTTACTATAAAAATAATTCCTTGATAAAGCCGGGCGGGGCTTAGGCTTTCCGCCCGGCTTTTTATGAGTAAGAGGAAGGGGTGAAGTATTTGAAAGGATTTAAGAAATATTACGGTCAGAAAATTATATGGTATCTGATTACATTGCTTTTTGCAATCGTGCTTAATTTCGTACTGCCAAGGCTCATGCCCGGCGACCCGGTGGCGAGTATTGCGGCAGGCTCTGTATCCGGCATGACGGATGCAACAGCAATCCAGAAGGTATTAAATGATTATGCGGAAAAATTCGGTGTCAACGAGCCCATGATTGTACAGTTTGGAATCTGGGCAAAGAACGCCATCCGCGGTGATTTCGGAGTTTCTTTCGGACAGTATCCCAGAACGGTAGCGGATATTATCGCATCTTCCGTGGGATGGACATTGGCTTTGCAGTTACCGGCGATTATTGTGGGCTGGATTCTCGGTAATCTTTTAGGCGCTGTGGCGGCTTACATAAAGGGAGCCTTTGACAAGGTCATCCTTCCGGTATTTTTGTTTGTCAGCAATTTCCCCGCATTCGGTATGGCGATTATCCTGCTGACGGTGTTTGGTATTAATTTGAAATGGTTCCCCACAAGCGGCGGCTACGGTTTTGACCTGATACCTAATGCAAGCTGGGAATTCGTGCGTTCCGTAATTTCCCACTATCAGCTTCCTTTCTGGTCAATCGTGCTGATTACCATCGGCGGTCAGGCAATCGGTATGCGTTCCATGGCTATTTACGAGTTGAATGCGGACTATGTAAAATACAGCCGTTTCCTTGGAATCAAGGACAGAAAGATAGTAGGTTATGTGTTCAGAAACGCAATGCTTCCCCAGATTACAGGTCTTGCAATGAGCCTTGGAACCATGATGGGCGGCGCGTTAGTTGCAGAGATTATCTTCAGCTACCCCGGTATCGGCTCCACGCTGATGACGGCGGTAAGAGGTCAGGACTATCCTCTGATTTCAGCATGTACGCTGATTATCACAGTGATGGTGCTTCTGGCAAACCTGTTTGTGGAACTTATTTACGGCGTCATTGACCCTCGTGTCAAGGCAGCACAGCAGGATTAGGAGGTGGATTATGAAAAATACATTGAGACAGGTGTTCCATTCTCCCAAGTTTGTTATTGGATTTGTAATTTTTGCCGGATTGCTTCTTACTACAATCATTTATCCGTTGATTGTGACGACAGACCCGCTTGAAATGGTAGGTAACGGTAACTTTTTCAAGCCCGGCACCTATGTGTCCGTAAAGGATGCGGTGGAGGGAAGCCGTTACACACTGAATATCGATGCGAAAGCCAGCTCCATAGGCTCCAAAATCAGCGCTGAGGATAAGGAAGCCATGAAGGAATGGCTGACGAAGTTCGGCGGCGTTGCGGAAGCCGATATTGACCTTGAGGATGTGGAAGGTCTGATTGGCCTCTGGGAGGCAAATTATTCCGAAGGTGCGGACCAGCCGGGACTTACCGCTTCCAAAAAGAAATATTATGTCCGTCTGAACAACAATATTGACGGAATCCTTTCGGACAACGATGTGATTATCGCACGTGAGAATCCCGAAACAGGAGAGCTTGAAGAAAGTGCTTCCATCGGCTCCAAAGAATATGTCAATACCAAGGATGTTGCCAACAGAAGGACTTTCATTCTGGGAACAGATAACTTCGGACGCGACGTGCTCACAGAGCTTGTTGACGCTACCAAGACCTCCCTTCGTGTAGGTCTGATTGCAGGTATGATTGCAACCCTGATTGGGTTGTTCCTTGGACTGATATCCGGTTATGTGGGCGGAGTTGTGGATGATATCATCATGTTTGTCACCAACATGTTTACTGTTATCCCTTCCTTTGTGCTTTTAATCCTGATTTCCTACTCTGTGGGACAGAACGCAAGAGGCGTTAATCTGGTAGGAATTATTATCGGAATCACCTCATGGACATGGACCACCCGTTCCGTGCGTTCACAGGTTATCTCCTTAAGAAACCGCGACCACGTGAACCTGTCAAAGCTTTCAGGACACAGCATGATGAGAATCGTCCTTACGGATATTCTTCCTTATCTTGCGTCTTATGTGGTGATGGCGTTTATCTTACAGATATCCTCGGGGATTCTTGCCGAAGCGCAGCTTTCCATGCTGGGCCTTGGACCTTCATCCTCTACCACAGCTACCCTGGGACTTATGATGAACTGGGCGACAGCCTATGCGGCGCCCCTGAACGGTTCCTGGTGGGCATACTTCCCGGTTGTTATTACCATCGCTCTGATTGCGTTTTCACTTAACCTGATGAATACGGGATTAGACCAGGTATTTAACCCGCAGCTGAGAGATTAAGGAGGGATATCATGGGAAAAGTAATGCTTGAAGTTAAAAATTTAAAGACGAAATACGTTACCCGTCAGCGGGAGGACGTATTTGCAGTAGATGGTGTTTCTCTGAAAATTGAAGAAGGGAAATCTCTGGGCGTGGCAGGCGAGTCCGGCTGTGGTAAATCCACACTGGCGCTGTCTCTCATGGGATATTATTTTCCGCCCCTTCATTATATCAGCGGCGACATC
The DNA here is from genome assembly GCA_910577275.1 of uncultured Lachnospiraceae bacterium. Lineage (GTDB taxonomy): Bacteria > Bacillota > Clostridia > Lachnospirales > Lachnospiraceae > Suilimivivens. Next base: position 120,504 of record CAJTMW010000011.1, on the reverse strand, counting down.
ATTGTAGATGGAAACAACATTTCCGGTTTGAAGCCGGACGATGTGAGGAAAAAGATTCTGGGAACGGAAATCGCCTACATACCTCAGGCAGCCATGAACGCTTTGAATCCCACCCAGAAAATTATCCGTTTTATTGAAGACGTTATTCATGTACATGACCCGAAGGCTACCAAAAAGGATATCTACGACCTGGCAAAAGAAAGATTTGCGATTCTGGGACTTCCCGAGGAAGTACTGCAGAAGCATGCGGTGGAGCTCTCCGGCGGTATGAAACAGCGTACCGTTATCGCAATTTCCACGATTCTTTCTCCCAAGGTGCTGATTGCTGACGAGCCTTCATCAGCTCTTGACGTTACCAGCCAGAAGATGGTTATCAAGATGATGCGCGACCTGATGGAAAAGGGCTTTATCAGAAGCATGATTTTCATCACCCACGAGTTGCCCCTGCTTTATAACGTAACGGACGACATCATGGTAATGTACGCCGGACAGATTGTGGAACGCGGTACGGCAAAAGAAATGGTATTCGACCCGCTTCATCCGTATACAAAGGGTCTGATGGGCTCCATCATCGTTCCCGAGGAAGGTGTGCGTGAGAATAAGCTTGTGGCAATTCCGGGAACGCCTCCCAACTTAAAGCACCCGCCTAAGGGCTGCCGTTTCGCAGACAGATGTAAATATGCGACGCCCACCTGTATGGCAATGGAGGTTCCCGCACTGGAGGTTCCCAGCAAGGAAAGCGACAGAGACCGTGAGTATCGTTGCCTGATGTCTGTAAGAAAGATTCGGGAGGTGTATGAGAATGAGTGATAAGAGAGCGGAATGCTTAAGCGGCAAAGGCGTAACCAAGATTTTTGGTATGGGCGATAAGAAAACAGTAGCCGTTGACCATGTGGATTTTGACTTCCGCGAGGGAGAAATCGTCTCCATCGTAGGCGAATCCGGCAGCGGCAAGACCACTCTTTCCAAGATGCTTCTCGGCCTTATCAGCGTCACGGAAGGTGAGGTAATGTTCCAGGGCAAGCCCAGGGATATTTCCAGCGGAGCAAAGAAGAAGGAATACTGGAAGGGCATTCAGGCAATTTTCCAGGACCCTTTCTCCTCCTACAATACATTCAACAAAATTGATTCGGTTCTCCTTGACTGTATCAATATGAGAGGCGGAAAATCTCTTCCTTATGAGAAGAAATTCGAGATGATGCGGGAAGCCTGCAGCTTCGTAAATCTGGAGTTCAAAGAGCTTACCAACAAATATCCTTTCGAGCTTTCCGGCGGACAGATGCAGAGACTTATGATTGCAAGAATTTTCCTGCTAAAGCCCAAGATTCTGTTAGCCGACGAGCCGACCTCCATGATTGACGCCTGTTCAAGGGCGACCATTCTGGATATGCTGTTAAAGCTGCGTGATGAAATCAATATGACAATTATTTTCATCACCCACGATATCGGCCTTGCCTACTATGTTTCCGACTCCGTATATATCATGGAGCATGGAAAATTCGTGGAGCACGGCACGGCGGAGGATGTGATTCTCCGTCCCAAGGCCGCCTATACCCAGAGACTGATTAACGACGTTCCCAAGATTTATGAAGAATGGGATTTGAGTACGGTGTAGGGACTGACTTGAGAAAGTGAAATAATAGTGTGAAACAGGAGGCAGAGCGTGCTTTGGCATGCTCTGTCTTTTTACAATAAGCTGACTCGCAAAGCGTGGCAGCGTTTGTTGGCGGTATAGAGGGATAATTTTAATGTAAAACAATTGGCCTGTCGCAGTCTTACCATATGTCAGAGAATATAGAAGAACGCAAGGGTTTTGAAAGCCATTTTTTATGCCGATAAATATAACAGAGATTTTTTAGTTTAAGAAGATGCGGGAGATACGGAGAATATACATTCTCAGGTATGAGAATCAGGAAGGAGCGGCAGTTATGGCGGTTGGCGGATTAAGTACGGCGCAGATGATGCAGGAGATTCAGGGCAGGAAAAAGGAGCTTTACACGAAAATTCTCAAAGGGGAAACACAGCAGAAATTCCAGATTGGCGCCGGGGAATATACCGAGAAGGAATGGAAGCGCATGCTGGACAAATTCGACGAGACTCAGGAGGAGATTCGGGAAGCTCTTGAGGAGGAGAAGGAAGCGCAGGGAAAGAGAAAAGCCGGGGAGCAGAGTATTTCTGAAAAATCGAAGGATATGTATGAGGATATTGTCGGGTTGATGGGAAGGAAGATAAGCCTTTCGGATTGACAAACGAGGTTCAATTATGACGGACGAGCTTTTATCGGAGCTGAAAAAAATAACGCCGGAGGAGGAAAGCATTCTGGCAGGCAGAAAGGAAATTGAAAAAGAGCTGTATATGTCGGCCGGCCGGGATATGATAGAAGCCAAAAAGCTGCTGGAGGCCGGCAAGCTGATACAGGTGCGCCCCAATACCCGGTTTGTGCATTTCCCAAAACATACCCACAATTATATAGAAGTGATTTATATGTGTTCGGGAAGCACTCATCATGTGGTAGACGGCGACGACGTGATTTTAAAGGAGGGCGAGCTGCTGTTTTTGAACCAGAAAGCAGTACAGGAAATCTATCCCGCCGGAGAAAACGACGTGGCCGTCAATTTTATTATTCTGCCCGAATTTTTTGACCACAGCCTGAAAATGATGGGAGAGGAAAAAAACCTCCTGAGGGATTTCGTGATTGAAAGCCTGAAAGGAAAAGACGAAGCGTCAGGCTATATGCACTTTAAAGTGGCGGATGTGCTGCCTGTACAAAACCTTCTGGAAAACCTCATCTGGTCCATCTGGAATAAGCAGCCGAATAAAAGAAGCATCAATCAGGTTACGATGGGACTTTTGTTTCTTCAGTTGATGAATTATACTGACAGAATGGAGACCGGAACCGGAAGCGGGAAGCAGAGAATGATGATTGACGTGTTGAGCTATGTGGAGGAGCATTACCGGGACGGTGAGCTTTCGGAGCTGGCCGGACTTTTACACTGTGATTTTTACTGGCTTTCACGGGAGATTAAAAAGATAACCGGCAGAAACTATACGGATTTGGTGCAGGAAAAGCGTCTTAATCAGGCAATCTACCTTCTGGAAAACACCAATATGTCGGTGATGGAAATCGGTATGAGCGTGGGATATGAGAATGTCAGCTATTTTCACAGGATTTTTCAGAAGAGGTTTGGAGTGACGCCGAGGAGGTATCGGGTGACAAGAATGGAGCTATTGTACTAAAATAAATGTATTATAAGTAACAAATTAACATTTTTGTGGTATTTTGTGAATTATTGGTATATAATCAGGATTATTATACTAATGATTGGGGAAGCCGTTTTGAAGAGAATTATCAAGAATTCCATTATTACTTTATTGAATCCGATATCGCCGGTAGTTACGCTGGTTATTGGCTGGTTGCTGACAATATTAGTAACGGAGCCGAAAGCGGAGTTCCCCCGGGCCATTAACTATATGATAAATAATCCGATAGCGATAATGATGCTTCTTCTGTTTTGGCTGATATTTTCTGTTATTTACACGGAACAAAGAAACAGCATCACCAAATTATACGAAACACTCGGTACGAAAGAGGAAATTATTAAGGAAAAAGAAAGACAGTTGAATCATACGGCGGGAGTGATTTTAAATCGTAGCGGAGATTTTGCCAGATTTAATAAGCTGTTAAGATTTAATGATGCTTTGGCGGGATTTGTAGAGAACAATGTATTAATCGAAAGCGCGCAGATATATGCATATTCCATAAAAAGAATAAAAAGGGATGTTATAATTAAGGTTTGCTATGAATCCGGGTATGTTTACGAAGATATCGATATAAATAATCTGGCCCAGACGTATTACGAACTGGATTATGCAGACTATACACAATTAAAAGATGTCATAAATATGTGGAAAGAATTGTCAACTAACAGTGTGACAAGTATAAGGGAAAAGGATGCTTTAATAGAAGCAGTTCTAAAGGGAATAGAAAGCCTGTTCAGAAAATATTATTCGGAATTGTGTGGATTGTCAAACGTTTCCGAAGTGGATAACAAGCATTTTACCAAATACAGGATTTTGACATTGCTCATCAGGCTTGCGCGCCGTTATTCAACGACAACGATAGATAATAAAAATATACTGGGTGATGATAAAAAAGAAATAGAATATTTTTTGCTTAACGGAAAACGTACAGGTATTTTGAGCAGTATTTTGCTGGAAGATACCTTTATGTTTAAATATACACGTAATTCCCATAAAAAAGACGGCAGGGCATATGTATGTTTTCCGGCGAATATAGCAAATCAAAATTATATTATAGTATTTAGCATTCAAACATTTGATTTGGACGAATATATTGATTTAGAGCAGGAGATTGACAGCCTGAAATCAGATTTTGTAAACAGATTATTATGAAAATATATTTATTTTGAAAGAATTGTGCTATAATAAAGAAAAATATACTATTGTCTGCAAAAGGGTAGGAGGAATAGAATTATTATGCCTGATATTTATTACGAAAGATTAGACAAAATGTTCAAAGAACTGAAAATTGAACTGGAAGATACGGATGATAAAAAGAAGATAAAAGAGGCTGATAATTTTATAGCGACATTTACTCCTCAAAAAATTCCTATTAAAATTGAATAATTTTTTACAGACCGGGTCAAAAAGAAGACACCTGCAAATAAGGACACTTTTTAAAACAAAAAGGTGTCTTTTTTTTATCCCTCTTTTGCGGTAAAATAGTTATAAAATACAAAACCGGAGAAAGGAGAAGGTATGGGTAAGTATTATCTGGCGATTGACATCGGGGCCTCCAGCGGGCGCCATATTCTTGCGCATAAGGAAGACGGAAAGATGGTGCTTGAGGAAGTCTATCGTTTTCCCAACGGAATGGTGGACAATAACGGCGAGCTGGTGTGGGAAGTGGACAGGCTTTTTGAGGAAATCAAAAACGGTATGAAGAAATGCAAAGAGCTTGGTAAAATTCCGTCGAGTGTCGGGATTGACACCTGGGCCGTTGACTTTGTTCTTCTTGATGAAAAGGGAGAACGCATGGGGAAGGCAACGGCATACCGTGACAGCCGCACGAGAGGCATGGACGAGAAGGTGTATGAAATCATAAGCGAGGATGATTTGTATGCCAGAACAGGAATCCAGAAGCAGATTTTCAATACAATTTATCAGCTTATGGCGGTGAAGGAAAGGGAGCCGGAGCGTCTCCACGCGGCGAAAAAGCTTTTGCTTATTCCTGATTATTTCAACTATCTGCTTACGGGAGCGGCTGTCACCGAGTACACCAATGCGACGACAATGCAGCTTGTAAGCCCGGAAACAAAGGACTGGGATTTTGATTTGATTGAGAAGCTGGGATATCCGAAGGACATCTTCATGGAAATCCATATGCCGGGAAGCGAGCTGGGAAGCCTGACAAAAGAAATGCAGGAGGAAATCGGTTACGACTGTAAGGTGGTTCTTCCGGCAACACACGACACAGGCTCGGCGGTTATGGCGGTGCCGAGCAATGAGGAGGCAATGCTTTATATCAGCTCGGGAACCTGGTCCCTTATGGGGACGGAGCTGATGGCGGCAAACTGCTCAAAGGAGAGTAAGGCATGTAATCTGACCAATGAAGGCGGGTATGATTACCGTTTCCGCTATCTGAAAAACATTATGGGACTTTGGATGATACAGTCCGTCAAAAAGGAAATCGGCGGCGGGCTGGGCTTCGGGGAAATCTGCGAGATGGCATCTGAGAGTAATATTGCGTCGATTGTGGACTGTAACGACGACCGTTTCCTTGCGCCGGCCAATATGACCAAAGAGGTTCAGGCGGCGTGCGCGGAGTCCGGTCAGCAGGTTCCTGAAGGGATTGCGGAAGTGGCGGCGGTTATTTATAACAGTCTGGCAAAATGTTACGGAGCCGCGGTGAAGGAAATTGAAAAAATGACAGGTCTTTCCTACGACAGCATCCATATTGTGGGCGGCGGCGCAAATGCGGACTATTTGAACCGCCTCACGGCAAATGCCACAGGCAGATGCGTTTACGCCGGGCCTACGGAGGCAACCGCAATCGGAAACATTGCGGCGCAGATGATTGCCGGAGGAGAGCTTGAGAATCTCCGCGACGCAAGAAGCTGCATTTACGATTCGTTTGAAATACAGGTTTACAAACCGGAACAATAAAATTATAAAAGCAGGAGGATAGAAAAGCATGTTAGTTAACACAAAAGCAAAATTAGGCGTTTTTTCCATCGCATTGGGCGCATATCTGCCGCAGTTCCCGTCGCTGGTGCCCGAATTTGAGGCGCAGTACGAGGCATTTAAAAAGACGATTCCCGACACCGTGGAAATCATCGACGGCGGAATGGTAACCACGAAGGAGCAGTCGCAGGCGGCCGGAGATTTGTTCCGTGCGGCGGACGTTGACCTGGTATTTATGCAGCTCCTTACCTACGCAACATCCTACAATATGCTTCCCGCAGTAAAGGATTTGGACGTTCCCGTGGTGCTTGTCAATGTTCAGAAGCTGAAAGCCCTCGACTATGACCACACAGACATTGCCTCATGGCTTGGCGAAGGTTATGCCTGCGGCGCTGTTGGAGAGATGGTGGCGGACCTTGAGAGATACGGTAAGCGTCATGCGGTGATTACCGGTGTCGTAGAGGGCGGAGACCCCGGCGTCCAGGAGCAGATTGAACAATGGTGCCGCGCGGCTCAGGTCAGAAGAAGATTCCGCGACACCAATATCGCTCAGGTGGGAAGACCTTATCCCGGCATGATGGACCTTTACATTGACGAGTCCAATCTTTACAGAAGAATGCACCTTTACACCAAGCAGTTTGACTGGGAAAAAATGTGGGCGATTGCCGATGATGTTACCGACGAGGAGGCAATCCGCGCAAAGGCGCAGGATATTCTCGACACCTTTGATATCGAGGGCGGCGGAAGCATTGAGGAAGTATGGGAAATGGCAAAATATGTGGTTGCCTTTGAACAGTGGGTGAAGGATGAGAAGCTTGGCCTGATTGCTTCCCACTATGACGGATTTGCGCAGGGCAAGGCCGGCGTTTTGGACAGTATGCTGATTCCTGCGTTTTCCATGTTGATTAAGCAGGGAACTGCCTGCGCGGTTGAGGGCGATATGAAGGTTGCCATGGCAATGAGTATTTTGAAGACCATCTCAGGAACCGGGCAGCTTGCCGAAATGTACTCCATTGACTTTAACGACGATATCGCCATCATCGGACACAGCGGCTCCGGCGATGCGGATATTTCCGATAAGAAGCCTACCATGAAGATTGTGAAGGTGTTCCACGGAAAGACAGGCGGCGGCTACCTGACGCAGTTCTATCCCTACACGGGCCCTGTGACCTATCTTGCGATTACTCAGGACGGGGACGGACACTTCAAGTTTATTGTTGCGGAGGGCGTAAACGAGGAAGGTAAGATTCTTTCCTTCGGCGATACCAACATGAGAACGCGCTTTACCTGCGGAGCGAGGGAGTTCGTGAACCGCTGGAGCGAATGCGGGCCCACTCACCACTTTGCGGCGGCAACCGGCAGACACATCGACACGATTTTGAAGGTGGCAAAGATTTTCAACGTACCGGTTGATATCGTTACAAGATGATTCAGGTATCGTACCAAATCTGCAAAATATATCGATTTAAAAAATATGCATTGGTAATATACATGTGATGTGAAAAGGATACATCGGCATAAATATCTGAAAAGATTTTGGTTTTCAGGGAACGAAAGCAGGCTCACAGGGCCTGCTTTCGGTATTCCCGGGGACTTATCTGATAGTACTTCCGAAAAGCCGATGAAAAATGCTCTGCGGAGGAATATCCCAAATCCTCGGCGATAGAGGTGATGCTTCTTCCTTTATCGGAAAGGAAAACGGCGGCGGCTGACATTTTGGCCTCCGCTTTTTTTTGATGGAAGGTTTTGCCGTAGTATTCCATAAGGAGTCTCTGGGTCTGCCGGGAGCTGAGCTTTAACCGGTCCGCCAGAGCGTCGAGTGATAAATTCTGGTATTCGTAAAGAAAATATTCTTCTATGATTTTTGATTTTGAATCGGTAAGATTATTTTTGGAAAATGCCGTCCGGGAGGGCCGGCACTGTTCGTAATTACGGACAGTATAAATGAGAAGCTGGGATAAAAGCAGCTCCACCTGATTCTGATAGCCGGTATAGCGGTGGGCAAGCTCGTCAAAGAGCTGCCGCATCAGGGAATGGACGCCCTGAGTGTCTTTTCCAATCCAGAAGGGAATGGAGGTGAAAGCGTCAAGCACAGGCGAAGGCGTCTTTTTCCGGGAGGAATTGCTGATTTTCAGATACACGCAGTATTCTTCCATGGAGTCGGGAGGCACGGGCGCCTGAAAATGCTCCACATGGGGGCCGGTCACGAAAAGGGTGTTCGGCGAGATGTCATAGATTGGTTCAGACGTTTCCTCCTTTGCAAACTCCCTGTAATTTCCGCCCACCTTCAGTTTTCCGAAGCCCCGGGGGATATAATGGATTTCATAGCAGCCGTTCCCGTGGCTGTGGGAGGGGAGGGCGTGGTCAAAGTATTCAAGAACGATATTCAGCGCGCGGATGGAGGCGCCGTCCATGGAAAAGCGGATGTCCATATCCGTGTAGAGGGTTTTGGGGTTTTCGTTGCTCATTTTTTGAATCCTTTTTATCTGAAAAATTTTTTGCCGGATGTACATTTTGCAAAGGTATCTTTTTCATTATTGTAGCACGGTGAAAAATGGCGGTCAATCGTGCGCTGTTTCAATAAAAATGTCAAAATAGTAGCACCTTTTTAGAGGTTTGTGATATTTCATTCTTTGCCCGGAAATTTATAATGAAATAAAGGGTGGCGCAGTCTGCCCTGACAGCGGTTAACTATTTTGACAGGGAGGATTTCTATGAGGAACATAAGGTTTGAAACGAAAAAAGACTATCAGGAGGCGCTGGAAGAGATGTGTCTGCCTTTGAAAAAATATTATTCTCCGGGAAAAGCCCTTCTGATGATTGGGCATACGGGAACTCACTACGGAGAGAGGACTGCCCAGCTGGAGGGCTTTTCCAGAGTACTCTGGGGGCTGGTGCCGCTATGGTATGGAGGAGGAAGGAGCTGTCTGGATGATTATATTCCCGAAGGGATTCGTCACGGTACGAATCCGGCGGATAAAGAGTATTGGGGAGACTACACGGACGGGGAACAGGCCTATGTGGAGATGGCGGCTCTTGCCTTTGGGGTGTGGATGACGCCGGAGAAGGTTTGGGAGCCCTTGCTGCCGGAAGAAAGGGAGAATTTCCGCAAATGGATTGGACAGATAAATACGCACAGGATTTCTGATAATAACTGGCTTTTTTTCAGAGTACTGGTAAACTGCGCGCTGCGTCGCGTGGGGGCGGAATACGACAAAGAACAGCTTGATAAGGATTTAAACAGGATAGATGATTTTTATCTGGGAGACGGCTGGTATAGCGACGGGGATACCAGGCAGAGGGACTATTATATCGGCTTTGCAATGCACTTTTATTCGCTGATATATGCGAAGCTCATGGGAGAGGAGGACGCAGAACGCTCGGAAAAATACAGGGAGAGGGCGCGCCTTTATGCACAGGATTTTATTTACTGGTTTGGCGAGCGGGGGGAGGCGCTTCCCTACGGCCGTTCCCTGACCTACCGCTTTGCGCAGGTCAGCTTCTGGTGCGGGCTTGCGTTTGCGGATGTGGAGGCCTTTGACTGGGGCGTTATCAAGGGAATCGTAAACAGGCATTTCCGGTATTGGTTTTCCCGGCCTGTCCTTGACAGTGAAAATAAACTGACTATCGGCTATGCATATCCCAATCTGGCATATTGCGAAGGCTATAATGCGCCGGATTCGCCTTATTGGGCATGGAAAAGCTTTCTGGTGCTGGCGCTTCCGGAGACTCATCCTTTCTGGTGCAGTAAGGAAAAAGAACTGCCAAAGCTTGATTCTGTAAAAGCGCTTCCCCATCCCTGGATGATTATGCAGAGAAGCCGGGGCTATGTGACGGCTCTCACGTCGGGGCAGTATGCGGAATGGGAGCCGGTGCATGTGGCGGAAAAGTATGAAAAATTTGCTTATTCAAGCTACTTCGGATTTCAGGTTCCGCGCTCTTATTACAATCTGGCACAGGCAGCGCCCGATAATATGCTGGCCTTTTGCCGGGACGGTTACTATTTTGTGCGAAGGAGATGCGATGCGGTAACGCTGGATAAAGAAGGCGGGCTTTACTCAAAGTGGAGGCCTATGGAGGGGATTTGGGTGGAGACCACATTGAAACCCTGCGGAAACGGCCATTTGAGAACGCATGTGATACACGCGGATTTTGCATGCACGGCTGTGGAGGGCGGTTTTGCCCTGCCCTATCACGAGCCCTCCGAGATAAAGAGCAAAGAAAGCGGTACAGCGGACGGCGGCACCGCGGGCAGTACGGTCACAGGCACCATGGGAAGCAGCAGCATTATCCTTCGGGAAGGGGAAGGCGTCGGAGAAATCAGCTTCTGTGAAGCAAATGTAAATCTCCTTTACCCCCGGACGGTACTGCCGCTCATAAGATATGAAATATCCAGGGGAGAAACCCGTATAACAGTGTATGTGGAAGGGAGTCCGGCGTGAAAAACGCTTCGGAGCAGAGGATTAGGACAATGGACAAAATTTATAGATTAAATGAGGCGGAAGGCATTTTCTATCCTGCTTTTGACAAATACATCAGCAAGGATGAACAGGTTTCCATAGATGAAGGGGAAATCGTGCGCCTGTGGGATTCCCTGACTTTCAGGGGAGGCAGCAGCTTTACGGTGCGCTGGTCAGGAGAAGCGGCGCTTTTGGAATATGACAGCTTTCTGGCATTTTTGTCGTTTCCCCCAGAGGCATCAATGAAGGTGACGGGCGTGGTGGACGGGAAAAGCCGTGTGCTGGTGGAGAATGCAAAAGGAAACGAGAATCCTGTGGAATTAAAGGGGAGCTTTATGCTGCCGGGCGAAAGCGGCGGGATTTTGACTGACATTTACCTGGAGCTGACATCTCCTTCCGAAAAGAATGTCATCATTTTAAGCTGGCTTGGTCTGTCCTGCTCCGGCAAAGAGGATGCTTTGGAGGAAGCGGCGCCAAAGTGGAAGGACGAGTGGGACGCGCAGATTCAAAAGGGACGTGCGGGAAAACTGGAAAAAAGTATGGTGCTTGACGGGGAAGAAGGGGAGAGACTGAAGGAAATTGTGGCTTCAGACGAAAAACTGCAGCGGTTTTTCCGCGCCAATGCAGAGGAGGCCATGAAAATAGACCGCAGGGAGGTTATGCGGGAATATGTGCCCCAGGGAGCCGGGATGTACCGTTTTGTGAGGGTGAGAGACAGGGGCAGGGTAAATCTTGAAAATCCGATTTTAAATCTGGCCATTGCCGGTTATGTGCTGGACGAGGCTTCTTACAGCGTCCATGCCGCAGAGCTGATTCTGGCGGCAGCGGCCATGAAGTGGTGCGAGGGCCCTGTCTGCGATATGGAAGGCTCCGGGTTTCATCATGTGTGCTTTACCGAGGACCATATGCTATCCTCCGTTACGCTTGCCATGGGATTTCTGGGCGGTATTTTGAAGGATGAGGCAAAGGAACGGATTGCTGACAAAATTGAAGATGCATGGAAAGTAATATGGGAAAAATGCAGCGAGCCGGGATACCGTAATTTTATGAATCAGGGAATCGTAGGCAGCAGGGGCGCCATGCTGGGAGCGGTGTATCTGCAGATGCACAGAGGAAGCTTTGAAGAGAAAATAGAAGCGGTTTACAGAAAGCATTCCCGCATGGTTGAAACATACCTGACCGGGGAGGGTCAGTGCGCAGAGGGAGGAGGCTATTTTGAATATTCCTTTTCCTCCTCCGTTCTTTTGTGGCATGTGTATGCAAAATATTCAAAAAAGAGCTGGCGGCAGATAGTGCCCGAGGCTTTCAGGAGGGCCGGAAGGTATCAGGAAGCGCTGATGTCGGTAAATGACAGACGGGGGAGAAGAATTTCCATAAACTGTGACGCAGGCAATGAGGTTTCTACTCTGCTTCTGGTATTTATGACGCTGGTATGTGACTTCCCGGAAGGAAACAATTATCTGATTGCCCGTTTTTCAGGGGAAAATGTGGAACAGATTGGCGCCTCCTTTGATATGCTTTTTTACCAGTATTACAGAGAACAGATAAATCTGCATCCTTACTACCGGCCGGAGAAGGAAGAAATCAGCCTGGAAAAATCCGGTCTTTTAACCTACCGGCAGGGCGGTACAAAGCTGATGGTGACCGCTGAGAGAAATCCCTATACCGGACATTTCCATGAGGACAGAGGACAGATTGTGCTGCAGGCACAGGGGGAGACGCTTTTGCCCGATTTGGGAACGGTGAGCTACGGCAACAGCAAGAGCCTTTTGATGGATAAGCAGTCTTACCATAATGTGGCGTGTCCCGTGGATTTGACCATGAAGCCTGAAAGCGAAACGGGAATGAAGGCGGCAGCGGCGGCGGCTTATCCGATTACGGAGAATCTGACCATAGAGGACATGGCCGTACCGGAGGCAAAGGTTTTGTACCATAAGGTTTTGGAAAAGGGATATGCCTTCGGCGTGGAAACGGGTATGCTATTTGGGGAAAATATAAAGGGAACCAGAGAAGGACGGCTTCTGGAGCAGTCTCTGGAGCTTACGGACGACTGGCGTTTTGCCGGGCCCCACCCTCTGCAGGTGACTTTTCTCTCTTATTATCCATGGGAAATCAGGGAGGAGGGAAAAACGGCAAGGTCGGGTATTATGACCCTTTCTGCAAAGTCGGAAGACGAGATTTCTTTTGAAACGGAGGACGGCATAACAGACGGTCAGGAAAGGAAGGCCTACGTTCTCAGAATTAAGACGCAGGCGGCTGTTTCCCACACAATTACCACCCGTTTGACATGGGAGAAAAAAGAGCTGTCAGAGAAAAATTCGGGTGCGGAAAACAGGCAGATTCTGCAGGAGCTTCTGGATAAGGGCGGCACCATAAGAATTGAAAGGCCGGGGACATATGAAATAGAAGATACCCTGTACATAAAAAGCAACACGCATCTGATTTTGGGAAAGGGCGTGGCATTTAAGCGCGCGGCCTCCAGCGCGGGTTCCTTTTTTCTTATTAACAGAGGCGCGTTTACCGGGCAATGGGACAGTGATATCACCATAGAGGGCCTGCGCCTGATTACAAACAAAGTGGAGGCCAGATATCATGCCGCAGTGTATGGCCTTACAGGGGAAATTTCTCTGTTCCGCATAAAGCATCTGCGCGTTTATGACTTTACATGTATGGATTTGCCCGCGCTGAGCTTTGGTCTGCATATCTGTACCTTTGAGGATATTGTGTTGGAGGGACTGCGGATTGAAGGACGCAAGGATGCGGTCCATCTTGGAACGGGAAAGCGGTTTGTCATCCGCCACGGACTGTTTTGCACCTTTGACGACCCGATTGCGCTCAACGCCCACGATTATGCGGTGGCAAATCCTCAGATGGGATGGATAGAGGACGGGTTGATTGAAGACTGCTACGACCTTGCAGATGAGAGTACCACGGGATATTTCTGCCGGATTCTGGCAGGCTCCTGGGTGGACTGGTACGAGGGGATGGAGATTCAAAATTCCGATACTGTGGTAAACGGCGGCAGAGTGTACCGCGCTTTCCAGAAGCCGGACGGCGTAATTTACAAGTCCATGACGCCTCCGACGCACAGGGAAGGAATGTGTACGCTTGACGGTATTAACTGGGTTATGGTACAGGAGAACGGGGTGTATAACTGCGGCTGCAGAAACCTGCATTTTAAAGATATTCACCTGCAGAAGGTAAGGGAAACCGCGCTTTCTGTCCATTTTGACAACGACAGATATTCCCGCAGTATCTATCCCGGCTCCGTTATGCCGGTGCAGGAAAATATTGTGTTTGAAAATATGGTAATCCAAAATAAAACAGACTGTCTGGTGCGCAGTATTACGCCTGTGGACACGATAAAGATTTTAAACAGCGTTATCGGGACGAAGGAGGAGGGGAATAGCCCCGTCCGTCTGGAAGCTTTGCCCGGCAGAGAAGGAGAATACGGTGTGACGCAGATTCTGCTGCAGGGAAATACCTGCTACGGCGATGTGGAAAATATGGTGGAATGCCGTGGGGGCAGAGAATATGAACTGGTACAGTGCGGGAATCTGGTCCGCAGCCGGGATGCGCACAGTCGGCAGGAAGCATTTTGAAAACAGGCGAAAGGAGAAAGATATGGTACGGGAAAAGGACAGTGTATGGCTGGGTGAAACTACAGAGAAGGTAAAAAGGAAAATGAGGGCGGTCAGCGAGAGGTCCTGCCGGAAGATTCCCTATACCTCCATAAACGGCGTCCATGACGACAGGAGCGGAGCTGATAAGAGCTTTTCTGAGGATTTGGGAATTTACTGGTGGACCAACGGTTTCTGGGGCGGCATGATGTGGATGATGTATCACGAGACAGGAGAGCAGAGGTTTGCGGATATTGCAAGATTCTCCGAAGAAAAACTGGATTACTGTCTGCAGGATTTTTATGGGCTCCACCATGACGTGGGATTTATGTATCTTCCCACGGCTGTTGCGGACTACAGGCTGACGGGCAGCCCGGATTCCCGCAGAAGGGGACTTCATGCGGCAAATATTCTGGCGGCCCGGTTCAACCCTGCCGGGAAATTTATCAGGGCATGGAATGACAGGGAGGATGCTAAGGAGGACAGAAGGGGCTGGGCGATTATTGACTGTCTGCTTAATATTCCTCTTTTGTACTGGGCAGGCGAGGAGACAAAGGACCCCCGCTTTAAGCATGTGGCAACGATGCATGCGGACACGGTCATGAAGCATTTTGTGCGGGCAGACGGCTCGGTGCGTCATATTGTGGAATTTGATACAGAGACAGGCGAAATGATACGGGACTATGGCGGACAGGGTTATGAGACTGGTTCTTCCTGGACAAGAGGACAGACCTGGGGCATGTACGGCTTTTTGATGAGCTATTTCCACACGGGAAAACAGGAGTATCTTGATACTGCCAGGAAAATTGCCCATTATTTTATGGCGAATATTCCTGAAGACGGACTGATTCCCGTAGATTTCAGGCAGCCGGCCGAGCCTTTCTGGTACGACGATACGGCGGGCGCAATTGCTGCCTGCGGCCTGCTGGAATTGTCTAAGACGGCGGGCGAATATGAGAAGGACATTTATTACCGCGCCGCCGTAAAGCTTTTGAAGGCGCTTTGCGAAAACCACTGTGATTTTTCGGAGGATACGGACAGCATTTTGTTAAAATGCACGGGCTCCTACCATGAGAGGGAGCATGAATATCCGATTATATACGGGGACTTCTTCTTTATGGAAGCGCTGTTTAAATTAAAGGGGAATGATTATTTTATGTGGTGAAATTATCCTTTTTCCGCTTCATGCCATCAGATATATATGGTATTATTTTAGAGGATATTTTTCGCGCAGGGGTAAGTCGAAAAGCCTGCCGCCTTAATGGAGGAGCCTTATGTACAGACTGGTTATCGCAGACGATGAAAAAAGAATCAGACAGGGACTTAAAAATATTGTTGACTGGGAAAGCCTCGGGTTTGAAGTGACCGAGATTTTCGCAGACGGCCAGGATATTATTGAATATCTCGATTATATGATGCCGGATGTCATTCTTACTGACATTAAAATGAATAATGTTTCGGGATTAGAGGTTGCAAAATATGTTTTCGAGCACAGGCTTCCCTGCAAGGTTGTGCTAATCAGCGGTTATCAGGAGTTTGAACTGGCGGTCCAGGGGATTAAATACGGTGTGGAGGATTATCTTTTGAAGCCCACCGATGTGGACAGGCTGGAGGAAACCTTTCGGAAAATCGCCGGTCAATTAGATGAAGCAAGAGAGAAATTGCGAAAAAACAAGGCGGAAAAGGAGAGAATGGAGGAGGCAATTCCGCTTTTGGAGGAGAGGTTTTTCGGGGATTTGGTTATGGGAGTTGTGGACAGCGAGGATTATATCCGTAACTGTATGGAGATTTTGTATCCCGGAAAGCATATGGAAAACAGGAAATGCTTTCTCGCCGATATTTATATAGAAGATTATGAGCATTTTATGAATGCTGTCTGGGAATACAGCTACGACCAGCTTGAAGTAAATCTCGGGAATTTCCTCAGGATTTATCAGGGGCGTTACTATTTTCATATCGTATACAAATCAGGAAATCTCATAGAGGTAATAGGAATCTGTACGGACGATGGAGAGGGGGAAAGAGCGGAGGACATGGCGCCCTCTGATGAAATAGCGCAATTAAATGGCGCGGTGGAGGCGCTGATTTATGAAATAGAAAAATATTTCCGTTTCCAGGCACAGTTCAAGGTCAGAAAGCTATATGAAAACGTGCTTCAAATCGGGCAGGCAGGGGAAAGGATTTGGGATGAAGAGGACAGTCTGATGCTGGAGCAGAATATCGGAGAACAGAAAAAGATGGTGATGTCTAACCTTACCACAGGAAACATCGTTACTGCCCAGAAGCTGTTCCACAATATTTTGAAGGAGCTTGAAAATGTTTCTATGGTAAAGAGAAACAATGCCGTGATTGACATCATGTCCACCATGAATACCGTTCTTCTGGAAATAAACGGCCGGCTGGCAAGGGCGCTGCAGCCTTATTTTAATTATACGGCCCTTCTTTCAAGGACAGGGGTGGAGGAAATGCGGGAGTATACGGACAGGATTTTTGACAGAATCCGGCTGGCGGATGAGAAAAAAGAGTATTATGATACCGGAACCATGGTGGACAAAGCCAAAAGCTATATAAAAGAAAATATTTACAAGGATATCTCGCAGGAGGAAACGGCAAACTATCTGTATATCTGTCCTTCCTATTTAAGCAGAATGTTTAAAAAGCAGACCGGCGAAAGCTTCATTCAGTATGTGACCAGGGTGAAAATGGAAAAGGCGATTGAATTGTTAAAGGACCCTCAGTACAAAACATACCATGTCAGTGAAATTTTAGGCTATAAGACTCCCAGGTATTTTTCCAGGCTGTTTCGAACCCATACGGGAATGAATCCCAGTGAATACAGGGGAAAGGTGCTTCATTTAGGCGGTGAGTATGATGAAGCATAAAGGGAGATTTTTGAAATATTTTGCGGATTATAAGTTTAACAGCCTGTTTTTCCGCAATTTGCTGATGCTGGCCGGACTGATTATCGTGCCTTTAACGGGGGCGATTATGATTAGTTATTATGCCTATGGTAATATACAGGAAAAGGAACAGAGTACTGCAAGCGAAAAACTGGCGTCGGACGTTTATAATGACCTGAAAAGAATTTTCAGGGAAGCCGAAACAGAGCTGATTTATTTCGGAATGAATTCAAATGTGGAATTATATTTATATGACGAGGACATAAATCAATACAATTATAAAATAGGGACAATTCAGGAATTAATTAAAATGCCTGTGATTGCGAAGGATTTTGTTGACGATGTCTGGATTTATTCCATTAAAAGCGCCAGAGTGATTACGATGACGGGTGTGGCGAAATATGAAAGCTTTTCAGAAAAAGAGCTCATTGATGATTTTTTAGCCGGAGACGCCCAGAAGGCCATAGCCATATCGGAAAACGAAAGGGGAGAGTATTACCGATTAACAATATTTCGGAAAATCAGGTACGGAAAATATGTCAATGGCGTTGCGGCGATGGCTTTCGATATGAAAAGCCTGCTGGAGGAATTGAATTTGCCTGAAAACGCGCAAATGTATCTGACAGACAAAGAGACCATACTTTTATCTACAGATAAGGAGCTTACAGGCCGTCCGGCGGAGGAAATAGAGGCGTATGGCGAAGTGCTTCACGGCGATACGGTAACAGGAGGGGAGTTTATAACCTCGTCAAAACTGGCGGAGGAGTTTTCTCTCGAGATGATTACCAGAATGAGTATAGACAACATGCAGAGCCAGATGACGGCGGTCAGGACCATGCTGGTGACATTTTTGGCAGTTATGACTTTAATTACGCTGGGAGCTTCCGTGGCGATTTCCTTCCGTCTGTTTCAGCCGATTGACAAGATACTCAGCTCGCTTGAGAAATATCATAAGGTATTGGTAGGGGAGGGCGAGCTGTTTGAGGATAAGGATGAGCTGGAATATATTCTGAATTCCATTCGTAAAACGGCAACGGCAAAGCAGAATGTGGATGAGGAGCTGGCGGAAAGGGTCAGCCTGTTAAAGAAGGCCCAGGCCGTGGCGCTGCAGTCCCAGATAAATCCGCATTTTTTGAATAATACCCTGGAAACTATCAACTGGACGGCAATTGAGCTGCTGGGAGGCAGGAATGAGATTTCCAGGATGGCGGGAGCCTTGTCAAGAATGCTCCGCATGACGCTGGAAAACTCGGATACGGTAGTGCCTATAAGTATGGAAATACAGCATTGCAAATATTATCTGGAGATTCAGGAGCTGCGTTATGAGGATAAATTTGAGGTTTTGTGGGAAATCCCTTCCGAGGTGGAGAGATGCAGGATAATCAGAATCGTACTGCAGCCCCTGGTGGAAAATGCGATTTATCATGGAATAAAGCCCCTGACGAATAAAGGCCTGATACGAATCAGCGGCAGAATCCTCTCTGATTCGGTGGAACTTGTGATAAGCGATAACGGCCTTGGCATGACAGAACAGGAATTAGAGATACTGCGGCAAAATATAAGAAGCGATATGATTAAGGAAAGCCGCCATATAGGCGTGACAAATGTCAATCAGCGACTTCGGCTTTGCTTTGGAGAGGAATACGGGCTTTTGGTGGAAAGCGGTGAGGGGAAAGGCACCAGCGTAACGGTGAGGATTCCGAAAATAGAAAATTAAAGGATGGCGTAAAAAGGTGTTACTTTTTTGTTCCGGGCTTCTGGTCAAAAAAGTAACACCTTTTTAGAGTTTTGTATCATTTTTTTTGCCGGAAAACTTCTGTATACTGCAATCAATGGAAAAGACAAAGTGAAGGAAGGATGGGATAAGGTGAAAAGGACTGCAAAAAAAGTAAAAAGAAAAATGTATTTAAAAGATAATCTGCAATTGTTATCTTTGGCGCTTCCGGCCATTATTCTTTTGGGGATATTTTGCTATTGGCCGATGTTTGGCGTTATTCTGGCATTTAAGGATTACAAGGTGCCGAAAGGGATTTTCGGAAGCCCGTGGGCGGGCTTTAAGAATTTTGAATTTTTCTTCCAGTCGCAGGACGCGTGGAGAGTGACAAGAAATACGCTTGCGCTGAATTTTATGTTTATTGTGGTCGGCATTATCTGCGGCGTAGTGTTTGCGCTGATAATGTTCGAGGTGAAAAAAGCAAGGCATGTAAAGGTTTATCAGACGGTTTCCATTATTCCCAGCTTCTTATCATGGGTAGCCGTGGGATATATTGTATATGCAATGCTGGACCCCGGAAAGGGTATCGTGAACCAGATTCTGGCTTTTTGCGGAATGGAGGGAATTCCCTGGTATTCGGAGCCGAAATACTGGCCGGCGATTCTCCTGATTTCAAAAATCTGGCAGAGCGTGGGGCTGGGGAGCATTATTTATTATGCGGCGCTTATGGGCGTGGACGCAGAGCTTTATGAGGCGGCGGAAATTGACGGCGCAAAAAAGCTGCAGAAGACCTGGTACATATCCATCCCGCAGATTGTTCCGATTATCATTATCATGGGTATTCTGGATATCGGTAAAATTTTCCGCGCGGATTTCGGACTGTTCTACAACGTGACGAGAAATGTAGGAGCGCTGTATCCCACAACCGACGTAATCGATACCTACGTATTCAGGGCCCTGATGACACAGGGAAATATCGGTATGGCAAGCGCCGTAGGCCTGTTCCAGTCGGTTGTGTGCTTCGTGACGTTAATGATTACCAATATCATTGTGAAGAAAATTTCGCCTGAAAATGCATTATTTTGAGGAGGTAGAGAATGAAAAGAGCAATGGCAAACGTGAAAAATTCCAAGGAAAAAACAGGCATTTGGGTACATTTGTTTTTTATAATATTTGGTTTCATCTGCATTGTCCCGTTTATGATTGTGGTTTCGGCATCCTTTTCCGGGGAGACGGATTTGGCAGTCAACGGATTCTCGGTGCTCCCCAGAAAGTGGGATTTTACGGCATATGCGTATTTGTTTAAAAACCCGGAGACCATTGTAAACGCCTATATTGTAACGATTTTTATTACGGTAGTGGGAACGTTTTTGGGAGTACTGTTTATGTCCATGGCGGCTTATTGTCTGGCAAGGTCTAACTTCCGTTTTACAGGGATTTTGACATTTTACATCTTTTTTCCCACCCTGTTCAGCGGCGGCCTGGTACCCAGCTATATTATCAATACCCAGTACCTGCATTTGACGGACAGACTGATGGCGCTGATTCTTCCGACGCTGATAAATGTGTTCCACATTATTATGCTGAGAACCTTCTTCAAGCAATTACCCGAGTCGCTGTTCGAAGCGGCAAAGATGGACGGCGCCAGCGAATACCATATTTTTTTCCGCATAGCAATCCCGCTGTCCAAGCCGGTAATCGCGACGGTGGCGTTTCTGGGGGCGCTGATAAAATGGAACGAGTGGTATAACGCAATGCTTTACATCAGAAGCGACGAGCTGGTACCTCTCCAATACATGCTCCAGAGGATGATGAACAATTTAAGGGCGCTGCTGGATGCAATGCAGAATGCGCCGGCTATGGTAAATATTCAGGATCTTCCCGGTGAAAATCTGAGAATGGCCATGCTGGTGGTAGCTATCGGGCCTATGATGATGGTATTTCCTTTCTTCCAGAAATATTTTACAAGAGGAATGACGGTAGGCGCCGTGAAGGGCTGAAAAATAAAGTCAAAAAAGTGACATATTTTTAGAGTTTTGTATCATTTCAAATTTTAATGATTTCCGTTACATTATATTCAGAGCAGATAAAGCGCAGGTCAGTGGAAAGACTGATAAGCTTTACAAAATAAAAGGAGGATTTATAATGAAAAAAAGAGTAATTGCCACTTTGCTTGCAGGCGTAATGACCATGAGCCTTCTGGCTGCATGCGGTAACAGCGGGGCGCCTGCGGAAAAGGAAAGCGCACCTGCAAAGTCCGAAACAGAAGCGGGAGAGGAGACTGCCGGAAATGAAGCCGGAGAGCCCGCAGAAGAAAGCGAAGAAACCATAACAATCAAATGGTGCATCCCCGGCGACAAGCAGCCTGACCATGACATGGTTCTGGAGGATGTAAACAAAAAGATTAAGGAAAAGCTCAATTTAGAGCTTGACCTGGATGTTATTCCACAGGGTGAATTTAATGACAGAATGAAGCTGGCAAGTACCGCGGGCGAGACCTTTGATTTGGTATTTACCGCAAACTGGCTGAACAGCTTTGACGAGAATATGTCCAGAGACGCGTTCCTTCCCATCACGGATTTGGTTGCCCAATACGGACAGGATATGGTGGCTTCCATGCCTGACTGGCTGCTGGATGTTGCAAAGGTGGACGGCGAGCTTTACGCGATACCTAATCAGCAGATTATCGCAAGGCAGATGGGTGTGGTTGTGCGGAAGGATATGGCTGAAAAATACGGTTTTAATATGGACTCCATGAAGAGTATCCGCGATATCGAGCCGTTCCTGGATGAAATCGTAAAGAATGAAACCGGTATTTTCCCCATTGATAAGCGTACAGAAGCTCTCTATGAAGCAAGCTATGAGACGGTGGGAACCTATGCGTCGGTGAACAAGGAGACAGGAGAAGTCATTCCCTATTCGGAAGCGATTGCCGACCAGATGAGACTGGATAACGAGTGGTATCAGAAGGGATATATCCGGGAGGATATTGCAACTGTTACAGATAATTCGGCAGATGTGAAGGCAAACAGATATGCGGTGAGCTTAAGCTCCTATAAGCCCGGCTGGAGTGCGGAATACACGAACAGACAGGGAATGGACTATGTTGAAGCTTCTGTTGAAGGCGCTTATGTCGGAGCGATTTCCGGCATCGAAACCATGACAGCCGTTAATATCAATTCAGAGCATCCCGAGGAGGCTGTGAAGCTTTTAAATCTTGTATACACCGATAAAGAAATTTTCAACGAGCTTTTGTTTGGCATAGAGGGAACACACTACAATGTAGTAAGCGAAAACCATGTGGAAGTCGTTCCTGACGCTACATATAATTTTGGCCCTAACGCATGGAGAATCGGAAATCAGTTCAACGCATGGTACATGCCCGGCCAGGAAGACGGACTGTGGGAAGCGACGGATAAGCTGAATAAGGAAGCAACCGTATCGGCTCTCCGTGGATTTACTTTTGACCAGTCAAACGTACAGGCGGAAATGGCTCAGCTTGCGGCAGTTGCGGCAGAATACAAAAACGGTCAGTTTACCACAAATGATATCGAAGCGTTCATTACAGAGTATCAGGGAAAGATGGAGCAGGCCGGTATTTTGACCGTAGTTGATGAAGTGAACCGTCAGATTGAAGAGTGGAAATCTGCTAAATAAATTTTTCATAAAACTGAGTAAAGACCGCGCCTTTGGCAGACAGAATACTGTTTGAAAGAGGCCGCGGTCTTTTCGCTTACGATGGCGGATGTGAAAGGGCAAACTGAAAAGATTCAAAAACACGACATCCCGGCCATTAAAATGACAGGAATCCCACTTAAATATTTCCCCGAAAGGTTTATAATAAAAACATAGAGTTTACAGGCACTTGAAGTGCGGAAAGAGAGGAAAATGAATTATGGCGGTAAAAATGATGATGAAGGGTGCGATTCTTCCCGGCAACAGTACGGTGGAAATGAAGGATTTCGAAGTGCCAACGCCGGGACACGGACAGGTTTTGATTCAGACAAAGGCTAGTACGATTTGCGGAAGCGATATCCGCTGCATTTACAGAGAGCATACGGGAAAGGGGCCGGAGGGCTATATTCCCGGAATGGCGGCAGGCCATGAGCCCTGCGGTATCATTGTGGAAGAGGGCGAGGGACTGCGCCGGTTTAAAAAGGGCGACAGGGTAATCGTGTATCATATTTCCGGCTGCGGCGTCTGCAACGACTGCCGGAGAGGCTACTATATTTCCTGCAAGAGCAAATTCCGTCAGGCTTACGGCTGGCAGAGGAACGGCGGTATGGCTCCCTACATACTTGCGGATGAAAAGGATTTGATTGCCCTGCCCGACGAGCTTTCCTATAAGGACGGCGCGCAGGTTGCCTGCGGCTTCGGAACGGTTTACGAGGCAATTGAAAAGATTGGTATCTGCGGAAACGATGCGGTACTGGTAACGGGACTCGGGCCTGTGGGGCTGGCGGCTCTTATGCTGGCAAAGGCGTTGGGCGCAGACAAGCTGATTGGCGTTGAGATGAACGAATACCGGATTGAGCTGGCAAAGAAGCTTGGTCTTGTGGATTATGTATTTAAGCCCGGCGAGGATACCCTTGAGGAGATTTTGGCGGTAACCGGCGGCAAGGGCGTGGAGAGAGCCATCGACGCGTCCGCCAACGACAGCGGCAGACAGCTTGCAATCCGTGCCACCAGAGAATGGGGCAGGATTGCTTTTGTGGGAGAGGGCGGAACCTGTACCTTTAATCCAAGCCCCGATATTATCCATGGCCAGAAAACGATTTACGGCTCCTGGGTGACGTCGCTGTGGAGAATGGAGGAGCTGGTGGAGCGTCTGGTGCGCTGGAACATTCATCCCGAGGATTTGATTACCCACGAATTTCCGATTGAAAAGGCGGACGAGGCTTATCGCCTGATGGCCGGCGGAGAGTGCGGTAAGGTTGCGGTTGTCTTTAACGATTAACGATAGAAAGGAGTCTGCGCCTTTAATGCATCCGCGGACTCCGTCATGCGCAAACAGCAGCGCGGAAATGAGGAAAAAATGGAAAATAAAATTGACCAGAGCCTGATTCCCAGACGGACGCTTCCCGGCGGGGAACAGATTCCCTGTATGGGAATCGGAACCTTCGGCTCGGATAAGTACGGTGCGGAGGCGGTTTCGGAAGCGGTTTACGGGGCGGTGAAATACGGCTATCGTCTGATTGACTGCGCGGCGGTCTATCAGAATGAGGATAGCATCGGCCGGGTGCTTGGGCGGCTCTTTGCGGAAAAGGTTGTGGAAAGGAAAGAGCTTTTCATCACCTCCAAGGTGTGGAACGATATGCACGGGGAGGGGAAGGTGCTTGCGTCCTGTAAAAAGAGCCTCTCGGATTTGGGGCTTGATTATGTTGACCTGTATTTTGTACACTGGCCGTTCCCGAATTACCATGCGCCGGGGTGCGGCGGAGATTCCCGGAATCCCGATTCCAGGCCCTTTTCGGTGGAGGAATTTATGAGCACCTGGAGACAGTGCGAGGAGCTGGTGGACAAAGGGCTTGTGCGTTACATCGGCATGAGCAATATGACCGTTCCAAAGCTTCGGGCGGTTCTGCCCTTATGCAGGATTAAGCCTGTGGCTCTTGAAATGGAGCTTCACCCTTCCTTCCAGCAGCCGGAGCTTTTTGCCTTTGCCAGGGCCCATGACATACTTCCCATCGGCTATTGCCCTATCGGCTCGCCCTCAAGGCCGGAAAGGGACAGGACGGCGGAGGATGTGGCGGATACGGAGCTTCCGGCGGTTGCGGCGGCGGCCCGGGCGCATCAGGTGCATCCCGCAATCATCTGCCTGAAATGGGCGGTGCAAAGAGGCCAGGTTCCGATTCCTTTCTCTGTAAAGGAGCCCCAGTATATTTCCAATCTGAAATGTGCCACCGAAGACCCTCTCACGGAGGATGAGATGGCGGCCATCGAGGGCGAGGACAGGAACTGCCGTCTGATTAAAGGACAGGTGTTCTTATGGGAAGGCGCAAAGGGCTGGGAAGATTTGTGGGATATAAACGACGAAATCACAGCGCTTTAAGATGGTGCGGTGTCTGAAAATTAAATGATGCCGGAAACGGGAAAGGCGGCGCAGACCCGGCGAAGCTCCTGTTTCCGGCGTTTTTGTATGCTGTTGATGTGGAACGGTAAAAGCGTTTGTCTGCCGGGCTGCTTTGCAGGCAGAAATAATTATGCTTAACTGTCGGGGGACTGCTGTTTGTTTGACACCAGCGGATGAAGGTAGGCGTACTGCAAAGCCTTGTTTTCCGCGGTAATCATTGTGGTAAGGACGATGTCTCCGGTCTCCAGATACCAGACGTTTCCGTAATTGCCGGGATGGTCGGCGGCGTATCCGCTTTCCCCGTATTTTTCATTTACGGAGCCGTTTATGGATTCATACAGGGAAAGAAGCTCGTCCGCGTCGTCGCACCCGTAAGCCCAGGCGACGCACATGAGTTTTTCCTCGTCGTCAAACATATATTTAACGGTTCCCATAAGGCCGTTGTATTCCTTAGGCCAGGTGTAGCAGGTTCCGCCGTAGACGGAGTCGTAGGTGGAAGGGCCGCTGCCGCCGGCATTTGTGGAAAAGCTTTCGGACTTTGTATCGCCATTTCCGGCTTCGCCCTCCGAAGAAACACTGTCAGTCCCCGCGGCGTCTGCGGAAAGGCTTTCGGCCTCCGCCTCCGCCACATCCTCCGCCGTGGCCTCCCAGCCGACTTCGGTAAAGGGGCATTCAAGGACGGGCCCGCTTTCCTTCTGGCCGCAGGCGGCTATAGAAAAAATCAGCAAAATGCCGGTAAGAATGGTAAAAAAAAGTTTCTGTTTCATAAATCCTCCTAAAACTCCATTTTTGAAAATTGCTTCGGAGTAATCCCCTTATACTTGTGAAAAATCTTGATAAAGTAACTTTCGTCATTAAATCCGCAGGAGATGGCGGCTTCCTTGACGGAAATATTTTTGGTGGTGAGCATCTCGCAGGCGCACTCGATTCGGTAGTAATTCAGGTAATCGATAGGCGTGCGCTCCGTCATGCTGCGGAAATAGCGGCAGAAATACTTCGGGTTCATGCCCGCTATTTTCGCCAGCATATCCAGACTGATATTATTCCCGTAATTTTCGGATATGTAGGTAAGGACGCTCTTGATGGAGTTTAAACGCCCGGCTTCGGCCAGGTCGCAGGTATTTTCCTTATATAAATGCTCTTCGAGAATCGTGCCGAGGAGCTGATACAGATAGCCCTGGGTCATAAATTCATAGCCGGTGTGCCGGCCGGCAAGAGCGGAGATGAGATTGCCCACAACAGGCACGATGGCGGAGCTGCCTTCCGATAGCAGAGTGTCTATGGTGATTTTGTGGTTCATAATATCGCAGATGGATTTCGAACAGATATGATTGTCCTTCATGAGTATCTGGAGGTCAAAAACAATACAGTCATAAACGCAGGTATTATCGTCTGGGCTGCCGCCGTGCAGCATTCCGTCAGTGATAAAGATAATGTCTCCCGCATGGTAGCTTCTGGTATTGCCGTCAAGAGTAAGATGAAAAGCGCCGGATATAATCCGAAGGATTTCATAGTGATGGTGCCAGTGATAGGGCATGTAATACCTGGGACTGTGATAGTTTTCGTGATAAAAAGCAATCGGAAAATTAAAAGTCCCCTGCTCCCGATGCTCTCTGTAATCAAGATATTTCATAGATGGTGCTCCTATATCCCGAGGGACATAAAACAGGTGAATATATTACTACTTTTTTATAGTATATCACTTTTGTTTCGATTTGTCATTCTTTATAATAAAAACAATAAGTGCGCAAATCGCTTTGTTACATATTAACAAATCAGTTGCCTTATATTAGGAAGCAACATAATCATTATGCTCAAGGAGGTTATATCATGGCAAAGAACAGATTGGTGGGGGACTATCCGGTAATTGGTATCAGGCCTACGATTGACGGGCGCAGGGGAGCGCTTAAGGTCAGGGAATCCTTAGAGGACCAGACAATGAATATGGCGAAATCCGCTGCCAGATTATTCGAAGAAAACTTAAAATATTCCAACGGCGAGCCGGTAAAGGTAGTGATTGCCGACACCACTATCGGACGTGTGGGAGAGGCGGCTGCCTGCGCGGCAAAGTTTAAGAAAGAGGGCGTTGACATTACCGTGACGGTAACTCCCTGCTGGTGCTACGGCTCGGAGACCATGGACATGGACCCCATGACAATCAAGGCTGTATGGGGATTCAACGGAACGGAGCGCCCTGGGGCGGTTTATCTTGCTTCCGTTCTGGCTACCCATGCGCAGAAGGGGCTTCCCGCTTTCGGTATTTACGGACACGAGGTTCAGGAGGCTGACGACACCTCCATTCCTGAGGACGTAAAGGAAAAGCTTCTCCGCTTTGGACGCGCGGCTGTTGCGGCGGCAACCATGAGAGGGAAATCCTACTTACAGATTGGTTCCGTGACCATGGGAATCGGCGGTTCCATCATCGACCCTGCATTTATTGAAGAATACCTCGGCATGCGTGTGGAATCCGTGGACGAAGTGGAAATCATCCGCCGCATGACGGAAGAGATTTATGATAAAGCGGAATATGAGAAGGCTTTGAAATGGACGAAAGAAAAATGCAAAGAAGGGTATGACAAGAACCCTGACTTTGTGAAGGATTCCGATGAAGAAAAGGAGAAATCCTGGGAATTCGTGGTCAAGATGATGGTAATCATCAAGGATTTGATGAACGGCAACCAGAATCTTCCGGCAGGCTGCGAGGAGGAGATGGTGGGACACAACGCCATTGCGGCCGGATTCCAGGGACAGCGCCAGTGGACGGACTTTTATCCCAACTGCGATTTCCCGGAAGCGCTGCTTAACACTTCCTTTGACTGGAACGGCGCAAGGGAGCCTTATGTCCTTGCAACGGAAAACGACGTGTTAAACGGTCTGGGCATGCTGTTTATGAAGCTGCTCACCAACCGCGCCCAGATTTTCGCCGACGTGCGTACCTACTGGAGCGGCGATGCGGTTAAGAGAGTCACCGGATATGATATTGAAGGACATGCAAAGGATGCGGACGGCTTTATCCATCTGATTAACTCCGGCGCGGCCTGTCTGGACGCCTGCGGCGAGGCCAGGGATGAGAACGGCAACGGCGTGATGAAGCCCTGGTACGACGTGACAGAGGAAGACCAGGAAGCCATCTTGAAGGCCACCGAGTGGTGCGCGGCGGACAACGGGTATTTCAGGGGCGGCGGCTTCTCCTCCCGGTTCGAGACGAAAGCGGAAATGCCTGTCACCATGATTCGTCTGAATCTGGTTAAGAATTTAGGGCCGGTTCTTCAGATTGCGGAAGGCTGGACGGTCCATCTTCCCGAGAAGGTTTCGGATACGCTCTGGAAACGCACCGATTATACATGGCCCTGCACATGGTTTGCGCCGAGATGTACAGGCGGCAGGTTCTTTAAGACCGCTTATGACGTGATGAACAACTGGGGAGCAAATCACGGCGCTATCAGCTACGGACATATCGGAGCAGATGTGATTACCCTTGCTTCTATTTTGAGAATTCCGGTTTGCATGCACAATGTTCCGGAAGAAAAGATTTTCCGCCCGTCGGCATGGAATGCATTCGGTATGGAGGCAGAAGGACAGGATTACAGAGCATGCGGCGCTTACGGCCCGATGTATAAGACAATCAAATAAGTTCTTATCATGACTTTACGGCAGCGATATCGGGAAACGGCTGTGTCCGTTTCTCCGGTATTACTGTGATATTGCCGTGGTATTGACGTGGCATTGTTCCGGTAATGCGGCAGCATTGCCGCGCTGACCGTACAGCGTTTCGGGTACATTGTAATCATTCATATTTTCTGATATACTGAATCAAAGTTATATCTGTAGTCGGGAGGAAAAAAATTGGAAAAAATTAAAAGAAATCCAATTGTGGAAAAACTGGGATTTAACAGGATTGTGCTTTGCTGCGTACTGATTTTTATGTATGTGCTTTTTACTCTGTTAGGTGAGAATTTTGCAGGGCTTCCAAGAATTTTAAGCGCGCTTAATTATGCTTATTTCCTGGGCTTTTTGTCGTTGGGAGTTACTTTCGTGATTGCCACGGGGGGCATTGACTTTTCAATCGGGCCGGTCATGTTCTGTTCGGCGCTGGTGGCCGGTTACTGTCTGACATCCTACGGAGTGCCGGTAGCCTTAAGCCTTGTAATCAGCATTCTTGTGGGAATGCTTTTCGGCATATTTAACGGATATCTGGTGGCATACTGGTCGGTACCGCCCTTTATCGTGTCTATGGCAAGTATGAATATCGCCAAGGGCGTAGCCAGCGTATTTACCAAGACGCAGTCGGTGAGCTGGCCTCAGGGAACCAGCGAACAGGGATGGTTCCGTAGTTTGGTTAAAGTGGGAAATTTCCCGGTAGGGCTTGTAATCTTCCTTGCCTTTGCGGTTATCTGTTCCGTGATACTGAACAAGACCAGGGCAGGGCGCTACATATTAAGCCTTGGAAGCAACAAGGAAGCGGTAAGGCTCTCCGGTGTCAATATTAAAAAGTGGGAAATGCTTGCATATGTGATTTGCGGCACGCTTGTGGGTATTGCGGCCATTTTCTTTGTGGCGGCATACACGACGGTTCAGCCCGGTTATGGCGACACGTACAATAATGAGGCGATTGCCGGGTGCGTAATGGGAGGTACTTCCATGGCAGGAGGGCTGGCATCTATTGGCGGCACGGTAATCGGCGTGTTTATCATCGCACTTTTACAGGAAGGAATTCTGGCGCTTCATTTTACGAAGGATTATCAGCTTATTATTACGGGCATCATTGTTATCGTGGCGGTTTATGCGGACGTTGCTGCGAGACGCAGGAAGAATTAGGAAACGGATAAGGCCAGACGGTTGGAAAGGTGAGGTAAAAATATGGGCGAAGTAATCTTGACAATGAAAGGAATTGATAAATCTTTTCCCGGCGTACACGCTTTGGACCATGTTGATTTTGAGGTGAAAAAAGGCGAAGTGCACGCCCTGATGGGAGAGAACGGAGCGGGGAAATCCACTCTGATGAAGGTGCTCACAGGTATTTACAAGAAGGATTCCGGAACGATTACCTATGAAGGGAAGGAAGTTGAGTTTCACAATACAAGAGAAGCGCAGCATGCGGGCATTGTGATAGTGCATCAGGAATTAAATATGCTGGGGCACCTGACGGTGGCGCAGAACATTTTTATCGGACGGGAATTTAAAAAGGGCATTGCGATTGATGATAAAAAGATGAACGAGGAGGCCAAAAAGCTCTTTGACAGACTGAATATCGACATTGACCCCACGGAAACCATGAGCAATCTGACGGTAGGCAAGCAGCAGATGTGCGAGATTGCCAAGGCGATTTCCCATGACGCAAAGGTGATTATCTTTGACGAGCCCTCGGCGGCGCTTACGGAGACGGAAATAGACGAGCTGTTTAAGATTATCAGGGATTTACGGAAGCAGCAGCTTGGCATCGTGTACATATCCCACCGTATGGACGAAATCAAGGTGATTACGGACAGGGTAACGGTTATGAGAGACGGAACCTATGTGGGAACTCTGATTACCGAGGAATCCACCAAGGACGACATCATCAACATGATGGTGGGGCGCGTGATTTATGAGGACCCCAAGCAGCACAGCATGGTGGCGGAGGACGCGCCGGTGGTTTTGAAGGTAGAGCATTTAAATGCGGGAAGAATGGTTCAGGACGTGAGCTTTGAGCTCCGCAAGGGAGAAATCCTCGGATTTTCAGGGCTGATGGGAGCCGGACGTACCGAGACCGCAAGGGCAATCTTCGGGGCGGACCCCAAGGAGAGCGGCGATATTTATATTAATGGAAAGAAAGTGACCATTAATTCTCCTGAGGACGCGGTAAAATGCGGCATCGGTTATCTGTCGGAGGACAGGAAGCGTTACGGGATTGTGGTGCAGAAGACGGTTGCCGAGAACTCTACCATGGCGACCTTAGAGAAATATATGAAGGGTCTGTTTATCAATAAAAAGGCGGAAAGAGAAGTCAGCCAGCAGTATGTGGATTCCCTTGCAACCAAGACGCCCAGCGTCAACCAGCTTGTGGTGAATCTCTCCGGCGGTAATCAGCAGAAGGTGGTTATTGCCAAGTGGCTGGTGAGGAACTGTGATATCCTGATATTCGATGAGCCTACAAGGGGTATCGACGTAGGCGCCAAAAACGAAATATACAAGCTGATGAACAGGCTGGCGGAGGACGGGAAATCAATCATCATGATTTCTTCCGAGATGACTGAGATACTTAGAATGAGCGACCGAATCGTGGTTATGTGTGAAGGCAGGAAGACCGGCGAAATCGCTATCGAGGAGGCTTCACAGGAAGCTATCATGAACATGGCCACCCGGGAGATAAGTTAGGAGGAGGAGAACATGAGTAAAAACAGTGTACCGAACACACAGAACAAATCGGTGATTGCAAGGCTGGGAGGACAGAAATTCATTGTGCTTCTGGTGGTTATTGGTTTAATCATCTTCTTCAGCGCCGTCAGTCCCGATTTCAGAAAATATACAACGGCAATGAGCATTCTGGATTACTCTTATTATATTACGCTTATGGCGATTGGCGTAACCTTTCCGCTGATTACGGGAGGCGTTGACCTTTCCATTGGCACGGGGCTTATCTGCTATTCCTTAACGGGCGGTTTCCTGATTGTTCAGAAAGGATGGCCGGTAGGGGCAGGAATGCTTGTGGCGGTTCTGCTGGGCATTGCGATTGGACTTTTGAACGGTGTGCTTGTTTCCATTATAAATCTGCCGCCGTTTCTGGCAACCCTGTGTACCTGTATGATTACCAGGGGGCTGGGCTCTATTCTCTCGAACAGATTAGGCATTTCATGGCCCACAACGGGAACACCGGGAAGCTGGTTCCGGAATATATTCAAGATTACAGTGAACGACACCAAGGTTCCGTTGGGATTTTTATGGGTGCTGCTGCTGGTGGCGGTGATGGCCTTTGTGCTGAACCACACGAAAATCGGGCGTTACACAATTGCTATCGGAAGCAACAAGGAAGCGACGATTCTTTCCGGTATCAACGTGAAGTTTTATCATATCATGGCGTATGTGATTTCCGGTTTTTTCGCAGGACTGGCGGCAATCGCTTACTCGGCCGTATTTTTCACGGTACAGCCCGGAACGGGGGCCGGATTCGAGCTGGAAGCCATCGGCGGCGCGATTATTGGCGGTGTATCCGCAAGCGGCGGTGTGGGAAGCGTTGTGGGCTCCCTGATTGGCGTGTTTGTCATCTGTGTGCTTAAGACCGGACTTCCGTACATCGGACTTCAGGCCAACTGGCAGCAGATAATCACGGGCCTTGTGCTTATCAGCGCGGTTCTGATTGATATTATGAAAAAGAAAAAAGAAAAGGACTGATAAGGCCCAAAAGACAGCGATATGAAACTGCATATGCAGTTACATATAAATTATTTTATTATCCAAATAAAGGAGGAAAAAAATGAAAAAGAAAGTATTAACAACTCTGCTGTGCGTAAGTTTGGCAGCTACCCTGCTTGCAGGATGCGGCGGCGGCGCGGACAAGTCTGCAAATGCGGACGCAGCTCCGGCTACGGACGATGCGGCTCCCGCAACGGATGACGCAGCCCCTGCAACAGACGATGCGGCATCTGACGACACAGCAGCAGCAACAACAGGCGGCGATTACAAATTTGAAATCATTGTTAAGAGCTATCAGTCATCCTACTGGCAGGCAGCCGTAACAGGCGTTAACCAGAAAGCAGGCGAACTGGGCGTAACCGTTAACTGTACAGGTCCTAATGCCGAGAGCGATATTGCAGACCAGGTAAACATGCTGAATAATGCAATCAACAGCGCTCCTAACGGAATCGGCCTTGCAGCCTGCGACCAGGAAGCATGCCTTGATTCTCTGCAGACAGCAATGGACAACGGAATTCCGGTAGTATGTTTTGACTCCGGTATCCCGAACGCTCCTGCAGGCTCCGTACTTGCTACCATCGCTACAGATAACTATGCTGCAGGCGCAACCGCAGCCGAGAATCTTTATCCTGCACTTAAGGACAAGATTGCAAGCGCAACCGCTCCCGTGAGAATCGGCGAAGTAAACCAGGAAGCTACTTCCGAGTCTATCACAAGCCGTGGTCTTGGCTTCATCGACAAGATTACCGAGCTGGCAAAGGCTGACGGAAAGAGCGTTGCTGTTATCGGTAACGAGTACTATGTAAACAACTGCAAGGAAAAAGGCGACGAGGCAAGCGCTGACATCATCATCGAAGTTGCAGTTCCTGCTCAGACAACCGTTGAGCTGTGCGCAACAGAAGCGTCCGTTATCCTGAACAAGGCTGACACAATCGGTATGTTCGGTTCCAATCAGGTTGCGGCAGAAGGTATCCTGACAGCCAACGAACAACTTGACGTACTTGGAACAGACCCTGCAACCTCTATCCTGGCAGCAGGCTTCGACGCCGGTTCCGTTATCAAGGGCGCAATCACAGCAGGCAAGATGTTCGGTGCCGTTACACAGTCTCCTCTGGCAATGGGTCAGACAACCGTAGAAGTTCTTACAAAGATTGCAAACGGCGAATCCGTATCAGACGTTCCTACACAGGGGTACTGGTATGATTCCACAAACATGGACGATGCATCCATCGCTCCTAACCTTTATGACTAATCAGTAGCAGGTTTTTGTAGGCCGAATTGTTGAAGAAAAGGGACAGGGATATCTCCCTGTCCCTTTTTACAAATGAATGACAGCGAAGGCTTGTACAGTGCACAAATCGATTTACAGACGCATTCTGCGGCTGGAAATTGATTTATACAAAGTGTACTGGAAGAGCCGAAGCGGGACTATTGTGGTAAGAAGGGGCCCGCGAAGTGGGAAGATTTCTTATCACCAGGCAGACACTGGCGAACCTTGGTTCGCATGGAACGTGTCTGCTCAAAAGAACAGGAGGATTTAAAAATGTTAAAAGGTATACCGAAAATTCTTTCACCCGAACTTTTAAAGGTGCTGGCGGAGATGGGACACAGCGACAGGCTTGTGATTTCGGACGGCAATTTCCCGGCGGAATCCATGGGGAAAAATGCAATTGTAATCCGCTGCGACGGTCACGGCGTTCCCGAGCTCTTAGACGCGATTTTACAGGTATTTCCGCTGGATACCTATGTGGAGCATCCGGTCAATCTGATGGAAGTGATGCCGGGGGATAATGTGGAGACGCCCATCTGGGACACCTATAAGGAAATTATCAAAAAGCATGACGAACGCGGGGCGGCGGCAGTCGGCAATATCGAGCGTTTTGCTTTTTATGAGGAGGCAAAGACCTCCTATGCGATTATCGCCACGGGAGAGTCGGCGCTTTATGCAAACGTGATGCTTCAAAAGGGCGTTGTTACGGATTAAGAGATTTTCGCGCAAGGCGGACAGAGCGGCTACGTGCGGGCAGCGGCGGGGGCTGCGGAAAGCGGCGTGACAGAAG
This sequence comes from uncultured Lachnospiraceae bacterium, assembly GCA_910577275.1. Classification (GTDB taxonomy): domain Bacteria; phylum Bacillota; class Clostridia; order Lachnospirales; family Lachnospiraceae; genus Suilimivivens. Next base: position 86,081 of record CAJTMW010000011.1, on the reverse strand, counting down.
TGAGGAAGAATATGTTAAATCAGGTGGAAACAATGTTTGACGATATGTTAAACATGATGAAAAAACTGAAAAAAGCCTCTTATGAAAAAAATATGAAGACCTTCCGGGAGAAATACGGACATTTTTTTGAGGAGATGGCTCAATATACGGATGCGTCAGAGGATAAGGAAACGGCGGCGAAGGAAGTCGCTGCTGTTTTTACAGAGGCTGTGAATAAGAAATTCTCCGTGAAAGGGAAGGTAAGGCCCCGTACCCAGGCGGATTTAAACTTTTTTATGATTTATTATGTATTCCCGGCTGTTTTGCTGACGGAAAGTGAAAACAAAGATTTGATTGCGAAAAGCATCCGTGACGAGTGGGCGGCGAAATTTAAGGACAGCGATATCGGTTACGCGGATTATGATAAAATTTACGGGGGGTTCCGCCAGAAGATACTGGGGATATTTTAAGCAGGATTCTCTGATAATTGTTTTTGAGGGAAAAGGAACGCGGGCGTTTCGGCGTGTTGACTTGTGCCGTTTGCGGCATGGAAAGGGAAGGTGATGGAAATGGGAAAATATTTTCTTGCAATTGATATTGGTGCGTCCAGCGGGCGGCATATATTGGGAAGCCTTGAGGACGGAAAAATAAATCTGGAGGAAGTGTATCGCTTCTGGAACGGCATGGACGAGGAGAACGGCGTTCTTTACTGGAATGTGGAGAGGCTCTTTGACGAGATTATTGCCGGAATGAGAAAATGCCGTGAAATCGGGAAAATCCCGGAAAGCGTGGGAATCGATACCTGGGGCGTGGATTTTGTTCTGCTGGATAAGGAGGATAAGATTCTCGGGAAAGCGGTAGGCTACCGCGACCACAGGACGGACGGAATGGACGGGGAGGTTTACAAAATTATCAGCGAGGATGATTTGTATGCCAGGACCGGTATTCAAAAGGCAATTTACAACACCATTTATCAGTTGATGGCGGTCAAAAAGAATCATCCCGAGTATATGGAAAAGGCGGCGGCAATGCTGATGATTCCTGATTATTTTCATTACAGGCTCTGCGGAAAAAAGGTGCAGGAGTATTCCGAGGCGACTACCAGCCAGCTAATCAACCCCATGACAAGAGACTGGGACTATGAGCTGATTGAGATGCTGGGCTACAATAAGGGAATGTTCCAGAAAATCCATATGCCGGGCAGCGTTATCGGCTCTTTGACCGGGGAGGTAAAGGAGCTGGTGGGATATGACTGCCAGGTGGTGCTTCCTTCCACCCACGATACGGAGTCGGCGGTTACGGCAATTCCTTCCAATGATAAAAATGTATGCTTCATCAGCTCGGGCACCTGGTCGCTGATGGGCGTGGAGCGTGAGGAAGCGGACTGCTCGCCGGAAAGCAAACGCGCGAATTTCACCAACGAGGGCGGTTATCAGGGACGCATCAATTATCTCACGGATATTATGGGGCTGTGGATGATTCAATCGGTACGCGGGAAGCTGGCGCCGGATATGTCTTACGGGGAATTATGCGATAAGGCGTCAAAGGAAACGATTAAGACCATAGTGGACTGCCAGGACAAGAGCTTTTTGTCTCCCGACGACATGGTCTGTGCAATTCAGGAATATTGTAAAAAAACTTCACAAACCGTGCCGGAAACATTGCCTGAACTGGCCTGTGTGGTTTATAATAGTCTTGCGGTATGCTACAGGGAAAAGCTCAGGGAGATTGAAAAATTAACCGGAGTTAAATATGACAGGATTCATATTATCGGCGGCGGCTCCAATGCCGTGTACTTAAATGAACTGACCGCAAGGTACACAGGCGTACCGGTTCATGCAGGGCCGGGAGAAGCAACCGCTATCGGTAATATTTTAACACAGATGTTAGAGGCCGGGGAGTTTGAAAATCTGACGCAGGCAAGAGCGTGCGTGGCAAAATCCTTTGAAATTCAGATTTACAGATAGGTGGAGCGCGGTTATCGTGTTTGGAGAGATGCAGATGAGCGGAAGTCAAAGTACCATTACCATATGTTTCACGAATAATAAAGGGGGAAGCGGAAAATCTACCTCCTGTGCCAATCTCGGATATGAGCTGGCTGCGGCGGGACGGAAGGTTCTTCTGATAGACGGGGATATGCAGCTGAATTTATCGCTGTCCTTTTTTGATGAGGAAAGGGTGCTTGATATGGCAGAGGGTGAGAAAAACCTCTACCACGCCATCTGTAATAAGAAGGATTTGAAGGAATATATCGTTCCCACCGCTTATGAAAATCTGGATTTGATTCCTTCCTCCACGCTTATGAGCCAGGTGGAGTATGAGCTTTTTACCATGATGCAGCGGGAGTTTATATTGAAGAAATGCCTGCATACAATTAAAGAAGAAAAGGCTTACGATTATATTTTAATCGACGCGCCGCCCACGCTGGGAACCTGGGTTATCAATATTCTCTGCGCCTCCGACTATGTGATTGTGCCGGTGGAGGCATCCCCCTGGGGGCTTTTCGGTCTGGCAAATATGTTTGACTTTTTAAACGAGCTTTCAGACGTGACGGACGCACAGATAATGGGAGTGCTGATTACCAAAGTGGACGGACGCAAAAACTATTACAGGCAGACGAAGGAAATTCTGGAAAGCTATGAGGAAATCCACGTTTTTGATTCCTGTATCCACGTGGATTCGGCGGTGGAATGGGCGCAGGACGCCTCGAAGCCTGTGGCGGTTTACAAAAAATCAACGAGAAGCGCGGCGGAATTCAAAAAGCTTGCGGAGGAGGTATTGCAATGGCAGTAGGCAGAGGAAGTATGGAAAGAGCGGCAAAAGCGGCGGGAGGGGATACGGCAAGGAAATCTTCAGATAAAGGGCAGGCTCCGGCAAGGCGTCTGACAATCAGCGAGATTGTGGGGGAACCCAGCTACGTGGAACCGCCCAGAACGGCAAAACCAGCCCCGGCAAGGCCGTCAGAAGCAGCTGTCAGGCCGGCGGCGGGCAGCGGGGCAGTGAAACCGGCAGTAGAGAAAGTTGCTCCGGCAGTCAAACCGGCTCAGGAGAAAGTAGCGTCGGCCATTAAACCAGCTTCTGAGAAAGCGGCAGCAGGTAAGGCGGAGCCGGTTGTTAAGGCAGGAGCGATAAATCAAGCGGTGGCGGCGAATCCATCAAAGGCTGTTGCCCAAATGGCTGTTGCGGAAAAAGCTGCTCCGGCAAGGCAGGCGGAGGCAGCAGCCCAAATGGCGTCGTCTGCAAAGGCAGCGCCGGTGAACCGTCCAAAGCCGGAGGTTAAGCCTGCACCGGCGGTTGCAAAGACGGGTGAAAAAGCGCCCGAAGTACGCAAGGCGCCTGGAGCAGAGGAAGCGCCTGCCCCCAAAGTCCCTGACATGTTAAAAGCCCCTGAAGTAAAAGGAAAAACCGCCGCTTTGAAGAAGGAAGCGGATGGAGAGATTGTTTACCAGAAAAGCAACGGGATGCTTGAGAGGGCGGCGGAGCCTAACGAAAGGTTCGGGCTTGGGGACGCTATGCCGGTTTACTATTTCTGAGAATTTGCGGGAAGGATGTGATTTTGTGGTAGCGACGGACTTTCGGCAAACGAAAAAAAGGAGAATGGAAAATGATTGTTGTATCGGACACAACACCATTGATATCTCTCCTGAAAATAGAACGCTTAGATTTGCTTGAAAAACTGTTCGGACAGGTTTTGATACCGCAGGCGGTATTTGATGAATAGAATTAATGGCTCGTGAAAAGCCTGTCAGTATAATAAGATGAGGTTATTTCCCCAATACCTCCGCCAAAAATTCCACGCTCCTGTTAATCACAAGCTCCGCCGGAAAATCACATTCCTCAAGCAGCGGAAAAATATATTCCATATCTCCTATATGCGCCTTACCGTGGCTGTCGCTGGAAAGCAGAACGGGCAGGCGCATTTTTTTGCAGAGAGAAAGAATTTCCATGGAGTTTTTATGCCCGTCCGTCCGGTAGGCGTCGGGCATAAGGGAGGCGTTATTGATTTCGGGATATACACGGTATTTGGCGCAGGCGGATAAAAGCCTCTCGTAATCCACAGGGAAACGCCCGTCGTCTGGATGTCCGATGAAGCGGACGCAAGGGTGCTTCATGGCGTTGATGTATGCATTTGTGCAGCTATCACGAAAAGCAATGCTGTCCGTCGGACAAGCGCCGCCTGTACGGGAAGAACCTGCGCCCGCGCCGCCAAAGCCCTCCGGTGCTTTCGGGAAGCCTGCGCCCCTGCCCTGAAAAACCGGGTGGTGCATGCTGATAAAGGCGTAATCAAGGGAGGCAATTATGGAATCCTCCAAATCCACGTCGCCCTTTTCATTCAAAATATTCAATTCTGCCCCATATAATAAGGAAACGCCGAACCGGCTGCGCGGTGCAAGGCAAAGGCCCCTGAAATAGGAGCTGCTTCCGGCGCCGGGGGTCTTCGGGCCGTGGTCGGAAATTCCAAGCACTTTAAGAGAGCGGTCTGCGGCCGCTCTTGCCATGTCCGTGACGGTGTCGCGGCTGCCGTGGCCGCTGGCGATGGAATGGGTATGGATATCCAATAAAATAGGGTAGTTTTGCATATAACCTCCCTGACGCATTTTTCCAGCCTGACAACGCAAATCTCTGACCGTTGTCCGCCGGGTTTTCGTTACAATAAGCCGGTTCGCAGGGCATATCAGTGTCTGTTACAGGCTGGCTGTTCAAACTGCCCAAAACGGCCGGTGAAAGCCTATTTGCCTTATTATCTCATAAAAACAAGGAAAAAACAACAAAAACCACGTAAAAGCAGAAAAAAAATTGGAAATCGAACCCAAAAACAGGCAAAAACGGAACGAAAAAGTTGTTGTTTTGTGTTGACTTTCTGTATCGTATAGTATATAATTGAATCATCGGCAAAATAGACGATAAAAATGTTCTTACAATCACTTTTTACAGCAATTAGTACATGGGGTATAGGAATGGAAGCAAAGCAAAGAATCATACAGGAACTGGTACCCGGTAAGCAAATCACTCTTGCCCACATCATTGCAAATCCCGACAATGTCCTTTATGAAAAGCTGGGGCTGAACCCGGCTGTTGAATATTCCAAATCAGCCATTGGAGTGCTGACGGTAAGCCCGGCGGAGACTGCCATTATCATGGCGGATATTGCAATCAAGGCTTCCGGCGTGGAGCTTGGCTTTGTGGACAGGTTTTCCGGTTCGGTGATTGTCACAGGCACGGTGTCCGAGGTGGACGCGGCCATAGGAGCGATACTGCTTTATGTGGAACAGACCCTTGGATATACGGTCTGCGGGATAACCAGAACATGAAAAGGCTGATTCTGATGGGGCGCAGCGAAGCGGGAAAGACCACCCTGACCCAGGCGCTTAAAGGCGAGACGATTACCTATAAGAAAACCCAGTATGTGAATTATTTCGATGTGATTATCGATACGCCGGGTGAATACGCACAGACGGCAAAGCTGGGACGGGCTCTGGCTCTTTATTCTTACGAGGCTGATGTGGTGGGGCTTTTGCTTGCAGCCAACGAACCCTATTCCCTTTACCCGCCCAACATTACCTGTATGGTGAACCGGGACGTGGTGGGAATTGTCACAAAGATTGACCGGGAGGACGCCAATCCGGCGCAGGCCGAGAGGTGGCTTAGGCTCACCGGCTGCAAAAAGATTTTCTTCGTCAATTCAACGGCAAACGAAGGAGTGGCGGAGATTCTGGAATACTTAAGGGAACCGGGGGACGTGATGCCCTGGGAGCTGCCGCGGGAAATAAGCTAATCATAAAAATGATATAAAGCATAAAAAGAAAAGGAGAAAAAAATGGCACTGAACGAGTATGAAATCAAAAAACAGATTTGCGACATCGGCAAACGAATCTACGACCGCAACATGGTTGCGGCAAACGACGGAAATATCTCCGTTAAGCTGAGCGACAACGAATTCCTCTGCACGCCTACAGGCGTTTCCAAGGGCTTCATGACCCCGGAATTTATCTGTAAGGTTGACGCAAAGGGAAATGTGATTCAGGCGAACAAGGGCTTCCGCCCTTCCTCCGAGATTAAGATGCATATGCGCGTTTATCAGAAAAGACCTGATGTGGGCGCGGTTGTACATGCTCATCCTACTTTTGCAACCAGCTTTGCAATCGCAGGTATTCCGCTGACACAGCCGATTATGCCCGAGGCGGTTATCGCTCTTGGCTGCGTGCCCATCGCGCCTTACGGAACCCCTTCCACCATGGAAATCCCGGATGCGGTAGAGCCTTATCTGGAGCATTTCGACGCAGTACTTCTTGAGAGCCACGGCGCGCTTACATGGTCTACGGACGTGGTAGCCGCTTATATGAAGATGGAATCCGTTGAGTTTTACGCAGAGCTGCTCTACAAAGCAAGGCAGCTTGGCGGACCGAAGGAATTCAGCCCTGAAAATGTTCAGAGACTGTATGAAATCAGAAGGCAGATGGGACTGCCGGGACGTCATCCTGCCGACCTTTGCCTGAATAAAGGAAAAGAAAACTGCCATAACTGCGGTTCCTGTTCTTCTTCAAAGGATGCAGGCGACAGCCAGGAGCTGGTAGCAGCAATCACAAAGAAGGTTCTGGAACAGCTTGGAAAATAATCCATGGAAAAACATCATCTTGAAAAAATAGCAAACAATCTGGTTGGCAGGGCGATTATAAAGGAAGTGATGTCGCTTAAGCTGGCGGTGTGTCTGATTGAAAAGGTGGAGGAAAAGGCTCGGGAGATGGACATGCGTGTGGTAATCGCCGTGTCCGACGTCTCCGGCAGGCCGGTGGCAGTCCACTGTATGGACGGCGCCTATCACGGAAGCTTTGACGTGGCGCTGAATAAGACCTACACTTCCACAGCCTTTCAGATGTCAACGAAAGAATTGTCCCGTTTATGCCAGCCCGGTCAGGATTTATACGGCCTTCAGTTTTCAAATGAAGGAAAGGTGATGATTCTGGGCGGCGGCGAACCGCTTATGGTGGGGGACACTATGATAGGAGCCCTGGGCGTGTCCGGAGGCACGGCAACCCAGGATACGGAATTGGCCGCTTACGGCAGGGCCATGTTAAAGGAGGTAATAGCGTGTCTGTAGACGAAAGCATGATACATGACATTGTACAGAAGGTCATGGCAAATATGCAGATAGCCAGCCCGGCAACAGGGATGCACGGCGTGTTTCAGGATATGAACGAAGCCATCAAAGCGTCCATCGAGGCACAGAAGGTTGTCCGCTGTATGTCTCTGGACCAGAGAGAAAAAATCATCTCTGTCATCAGAAGAAAAACACATGAAAACGCTGAAATCATTGCCAACATGGGCGTCAACGAGACGGGAATGGGCAATGTGGGAGACAAAATCCTTAAGCACAAGCTGACAGCAGACAAGACGCCCGGAACAGAGGATTTGCACACCATTGCATGGTCCGGCGACAGAGGGCTTACGCTGGTGGAGATGGGGCCTTTCGGGGTAATCGGCGCAATCACGCCGGCAACCAACCCCTCGGAAACGGTTATCTGCAATTCCATCGGAATGATTGCAGGAGGGAACACGGTGGTGTTCAATCCCCATCCCAACGCAAAGAAAACAACAATTTACACAATCAATATGATTAACGAAGCTTCCCTTGAAGCAGGCGGCCCGGACAATATCGCTGTGACGGTGGAACTTCCCACCATGGAGACCAGCGCTATCATGATGAAGCACCCGGCAATCCCGCTTCTGGTGGCAACCGGAGGCCCCGGCGTGGTGACGGCGGTTCTTTCCTCAGGAAAGAGGGCAATCGGCGCAGGCGCAGGCAATCCGCCCGCACTTGTTGACGAGACGGCGGACGTGCGCAAGGCGGCGAAGGATATTGTAAACGGATGTACCTTTGACAACAATCTCCCCTGCATCGCGGAGAAAGAGATTGTGGCTCTTGACGGAATCGCGGATGAGCTGATGAATTACCTGATTTCCGAAAACGGCTGCTATCTGGCAAGTAAGGAAATTCAGGATAAGCTGACAGCAACGGTGATTACGCCGAAGGGAGCCCTCAACAGGAAGTGCGTGGGGAGGGATGCGAGAACCCTTCTTTCCATGGTTGGCGTTGAGGTGGGACCGGAAATCAGATGTATCGTATTTGAAGGCCCCAAAGAGCATCCGCTGATTGCAACGGAGCTGATGATGCCGATTCTCGGCGTGGTGAGAGTAAAGAGCTTTGAGGAAGGCGTGGAGACGGCCGTATGGCTTGAGCACGGCAACCGCCATTCCGCACATATCCATTCCAAGAATGTGGACAACATCACTACATACGCAAAGGCAATCGACACGGCGATTCTTGTAAAGAACGGCCCCAGCTATGCGGCCCTTGGATTCGGAGGCGAAGGGTATTGCACCTTTACCATCGCGTCCAGAACCGGCGAGGGACTGACAAGCGCCCAGACCTTCACAAAGAGAAGACGCTGCACCATGTCGGACAGCTTATGCATTAGGTAATTTAAAAACAGCGAAAGCCCGGACAATACACGGAACGATTTACAGATGCGCCAGCAGCCGGAAATTGTTCCAGACCAAGGTGTATTGGGAGGGCTGTAGCGGAACTGGAATAGGAGAATAAAATGGCGGTAAATGAGAAAGAGCTTGAACTGATTGTCAGGCAGATTTTGAATCAGATGTCAGGAAGCGGCGCGGCCGCACCGGCAGCCGCAGCCAGCGCGGGGGGAAGCATCCCCAAAACGGCTCATGTGGCAATGCTGACGGCTCTTGAGAAATTCGAAGTAAAAGAGTTTCCCATGCCTGAGGTTGGCGACGACGACATTCTGGTAAAGGTAGAAGGCTGCGGCGTCTGCGGAACGGACGCCCACGAATTTAAGAGAGACCCGTTCAGCCTGATTCCTGTGGCGCTTGGCCATGAGGGAACCGGCGAAATCGTAAAGATGGGTAAGAACGTTAAAAAGGACAGCGCGGGCAAAGACCTCCACTTAGGCGACAAGGTAGTGACCTGTATGATTTTCCAGGACAATGCGGACATTACCATGTTTGACTTAAATAAACAGAACGTAGGCGCGGCGGACGTATACGGACTTCTCCCCGACGATGATATTCATCTGAACGGATGGTTTTCCGATTACATATTAATCCGCGGCGGTTCCACCGTATTTAACGTAAGCGATTTGGATTTGGATTCCAGAATCCTGATTGAGCCCTGCGCCGTTTTGGTACATGCGGTTGAGAGAGCAAAAACAACGGGAATCCTGCGTTTCAACAGCCGCGTGGTTGTACAGGGATGCGGCCCCATCGGACTGATTTGCATCGCGGTTCTGCGCACAATGGGAATTGAAAACATCACGGCGGTTGACGGAAACGAAATGAGACTGAATTTCGCCAAAAAGCTTGGGGCAAGCCACACGGTAAGCTTCAAGGACTTCCAGGGAATCGAGGCCCTTACAGGCGCGGTGGAGGCTTCCTTTGACGGACATCTGGCGGACTTTGCATTCCAGTGTACCGGAAATCCGGCGGCCCACGCAAATATCTACAAGTTTATCCGCAGAGGCGGCGGGCTTTGCGAGCTGGGCTTTTTCGTAAACGGCGGCGATGCAACCATCAATCCCCACTTTGATTTGTGCTCCAAGGAAATCACCCTGGTGGGCTCCTGGGTATATACTTTAAGAGATTATGCCACAACTTTTGATTTCTTAAAGAGGGCAAAAGGAATCGGACTTCCCCTTTCCGAGCTCATCACCCACAGATATCCGCTGGAGGAGATTAACGAGGCGTTAAAGACGAACCTTGCAATGACAGGACTTAAGATTGCAATTGTAAACAAGTAGTTGCCGGAAAGGAATAATCCATGGGAGAGAGGACAAAGCAGGAAGCGGTAGGGCTTTTAGAGGTATATGGTCTTGTGTGTGCGTTCCTTGCCGCGGACGCAGGCTGTAAGGCGGCCAATGTCCGTCTGGAGGTGTTTGACAAGAACAAGCCGGCGAATGCGGACGCCCTTCCGGTACCGCTTCTGGTCACTGTCAAGTTCAGAGGCAGCGTTGCGGATGTGGAGGAAGCCATGCGGGCCGCTGAGGAGGTTGCCCTTGCAAACACAGGGATTGTGTGTAAACACATTATTCCAAGACCTACGGAAGATACAGAAAAAATGCTGAAAATCAGCGCACTTGATAAAAATTAGGAAGTGAAAAAAGGAGGAACAGGAAATGTCACAGGAAGCTTTAGGAATGGTAGAAACAAGAGGACTTACCGCAGCAATTGAGGCGGCGGATGCAATGACAAAGGCTGCGGAGGTTGTTTTGATTGGAACGGAAAAGATTGGTTCCGGTCTTGTAACCGTAATGGTACGCGGCGACGTCGGTGCTGTAAACGCGGCAGTTGAAGCGGGAACAAACGCAGCCAGCAAGCTTGGCGAGCTGGTAGCCACCCACGTAATCCCCAGACCTCACAGCGACGTGGAGAAGATTCTGCCTAAGTTTAAGGGGTAATCGGCGGAACTGGAATCAGCGAAAGCCCGGACAATGCACGGAACGATTTACGGATGTGTAAGAAGCCGGAAATCGTTCCAGACAAAGGTGCATTGGGAGGGCTGTAGCGGAACTGGAATCAGGAGAACCAATATGAGTAATGCATATGGATTCATAGAGATTTCCGGAGTGGTGGCGGCCATGGACGCGCTGGACATTATGTGCAAGGCGGCGAACGTAACGCTGGCCACATGGGAGCGCAAGCTGGGCGGCAGGCTGGTGACGCTGGTGGTGGAAGGCGATGTGTCGGCGGTAAAGCAGGCAGTTGAAGCCGGAAGCACTTTAGGGCTTCGCAAGCCGGCGGCAACGGGCATGATTGCCAATCCCCATCCCGAAATTGTCAGAATGGTAGAGCTCTCGGCAAGCCGTTTCAAGGGCAAGACGGAACCGTCTTCGGAATCAAAAATGCTGGGCGAGGACCCGCCGGATTTCGTGCCGAAGGAAAAGCCCGCCCGGAAGAACAGCAGAACTAAGAAATAAAAAGTAACTATAAACAGCGGAACTAAAAACAGGAGGAACTATTTATGGCATCATTAGAAGCTTTAGGAATGGTAGAGACCAGAGGTCTTGTAGCAGCAATCGAGGCAGCCGACGCAATGTGCAAGGCGGCAAACGTAACACTGATTGGAACAGAGAAGATTGGTTCCGGTCTTGTAACCGTGATGGTACGCGGCGACGTCGGCGCGGTGAAGTCTTCCGTGGAAGCAGGCGCAAGCAGGGCAAGCGGACTTGGCGAGCTGGTAGCCACCCATGTAATCCCCAGACCTCACGGCGATGTGGAGATGATTTTACCGAAGGTAATGCCGGAGGCATAATCATATGGATGGATTCGGCAACGTAGAACAGATAACGAGAATGGTGCTTGAGACAATTGAAAGCGCAAAGGCAAATCAGAATCGGATGACAGTTCCGGTTGGCGTATCCGCAAGGCATATCCATCTGACGAAGGAGGATGTGGAAAAGCTGTTCGGCCCGGGATATCAGCTCACGAAAAAGAAAGAGCTGATGGGCGGACAGTTTGCGGCGAACGAACAGTGCACTCTGGTGGGATTAAAACTGCGCGCCATTGAAAACGTGCGTATTTTAGGCCCTGTGCGGAGCAAATCCCAGGTGGAAATCTCCGCCACGGACGCCCGCACGCTGGGTGTAAACGCTCCCCTCCGGCAGTCCGGCGATACGGCCGGTTCCGCGCCGATTGCCCTTGTGGGCCCGAAAGGCGTCCTGTACTTAAACGAGGGCTGTATTGTGGCGGCGCGGCATATACATATGACGCCGGAGCAGGCAAACGCAGTTTCCTTAAAGGACGGAGATTATGTTTCCGTGCGCATGGGAAATGAGAGAGGAGCAGTACTTGACAACGTGAAAATACGCGTGGACGAGTCTTTTTCACTGGAAATGCACATTGATACGGATGAAGCCAACGCCTGTCAGGTAAAACAGGGAGATTTTGCGACAATTATTCAGACGATATAAAGAGGCTGCATTATGATAATTGGAAAAGTTGTGGGAAGCTTATTTTCCACCAGAAAAAGTGAAAAGCTGGTCGGCAACAAGTTTATGATTGTGGAGCCGGTGGAGACAATGAAAGCCGCCGGCGAGCGGGTTGTCGCAATCGATATTATAGGGGCAGGAATCGGGGAGTATGTGCTGGTGGCGCAGGGCTCCGCGGCAAGAATCGGCTGTGATATGCAGGACGCCCCTGTGGACGCGGCAATCGTGGGAATCATTGACGAAGGACAGGATTGGAGTAAGTAGTCATGCTGATTAATGAACTGAAGGATATCGCAAGAGAATATGGCGTGGTGGGGGCCGGCGGGGCCGGCTTCCCCTCCTATGCCAAAATGACGGATAAAGCGGACACGGTAATTTTAAACTGTGTGGAGTGCGAGCCGCTTTTGAAACTGCACAGACAGCTTCTTGCCATGCATGCGGAGGAAATTATCCAGATGCTGGACGAGGTCAGGGAAACCCTTGGCGCAAAGGAAGCGGTTATCGGGGTAAAGGATACCCATGTACATACCATTGAGATAATCACCGATGTGATTAAAAGCTATCCGAAAGTAAGAGTCTGCGCGGTGCGCGCAACCTACCCCATGGGGGATGAGGTTATCCTTATTTACGAGGCCACAGGACGCGTCATCAAACCGGGAGGAATCCCCATTGATGAAAATGTGGTTGTGTATAATACGGAAACCATGTACAATTTATACAGAGCGGTACATATGCAGATACCAGTTACCAATAAGCTGGTATCCATTGTAGGTGAAATCGACCATCCGCTGACCGTCCGTATTCCCCTTGGAACCACGGTGCGGGAAGCCGTTTCACTGGCGGGTAAGGTGACAGTAAAGGACCCGGCCTACGTGATGGGCGGACCCATGATGGGAAAGCTGGGAACGGAAAACACCGTTATAACAAAGACAACAAACGCCATTATCATTTTGCCGAAAGAGCATCAGGTGGTAAGGCGTATGAATAAAAATTTAAGTATAGAAAGAAAACGTGCAGCCTCATCCTGCTGTCAGTGCAGAACCTGCACGGAAATGTGCCCGAGGCATGCCCTGGGGCACCCGATAGAGCCGCACAGGGTAATGAGGGCTTTAGCCAATCAGGATACCAGCGACTTGTCGGTTTACACCAACACGGCATACTGCAGCAGCTGCGGGCTCTGCGAAAATTATGCCTGCCCTCAGGGACTTTCGCCCAGAAGCGTGATTGCGGAATTTAAAAACGGGCTGAAAGCGGCAGGAATCAGGAGCGAGAATCCGAAGGTAAGTAAAGTGGCTCCCGACAGGGAGTTAAAGAAGGTTCCCGTAAAGAGGCTGAAAGCAAAGCTGGGATTATATTCCTATGACGTCCCGGCGCCGTTCATCGACACGACGCCCACCACGAAATACGTGAGGATTCAGATGAGCCAGCACATCGGCGCACCGGCAAAGCCCTTTGTAAAGGCCGGGGAGCAGGTGAAAAAGGGACAGAAAATTGCGGACGCCGCGCAGGGCCTTAGCGTGGCAATCCATTGTTCCATCGACGGTATCGTGGAAAAGGCGGACGAAAAGGAAGTCATTGTCAGAGAGAAGTAAGGGCTGCGTCGGCCGGTATATACGCGGGAAAGTTTTGCAGCGCAAGGAAAAGCACGCCCGGGCGGTTTGGGAGAGAGCAGACAGGGCGGTAATGATATCAGTATTATCAGCATGAGAGGATAAAAATATGGCCAAAGCAATTGGTATGGTGGAAGTTACAACAGTATCTACAGGATTTGCGGCAGCGGACGAGATGGCCAAGGCCGCGGACGTGGAGGTTTTGCAGGCGGAGGTGACCTGTCCCGGCAAGTTTGTCATTCTGGTGACAGGAGAATTAAGCGCCGTAAAAGCTTCGGTTGACCGGGCGGAGGGGCGGTTTCGGGATAAGGTGATTGACACCTTTGTTCTGGGCAATCCTCATGAATCCATTTTCCCGGCAATTTACGGGACGGCGCAGCCGGAGGATGTGAACGCGCTGGGGGTTCTGGAAACCTACGACGTGGCAGCCCTTATCGAGGCGGCGGATGTGGCGGCCAAGACCGCAATTGTGGAGCTGATTGAGCTGCGTCTTGCAAAGGGCATGTGCGGCAAGAGTTATATGACACTTACCGGAAGCGTTTCCGCGGTGCAGGCGGCAATCGACAGGGCGAAAGCCGAGGCGGGCGACAAGGGAATGTTCCTTGACAGCACGGTGATTGCAAGGCCCTCCGACAAGATAAAGAAGTACATATTTTAAATGATATTTTAAATGATTTTTCAATGCGGCCGCAGCTTCACACCGTTTGCAAAGGCTTGAAAAATATTACGGAGGCGGAAAATGTTAGCGGCTGAGAGAAGAAACCTGATTTTAGAAAAGGTCCATGAGAAGAAAAAAGTAATCGTGAACGAGCTCAGCAGGGAGTTCGATGTCTCCGAGGAAACCATCAGGCGGGATTTGGATAAGCTTGAGGAGGACGGCCACGTAACGAAAAGCTACGGCGGCGCGGTGCTAAATGAAAAGAGTAGCATTGATTTGCCCTTTAATATCCGCTGGAAGTCCAATCCTTCGGGCAAGCAGAAGATTGCGGATTTAATCAGCAATGAAATCGAGGACGGCGACCACATCATTCTGGACGCCTCCACCACGGCGGTATTCATTGCAAAAAATATCAAACAGAAAAGACACCTGACGGTGATAACCAATTCCATAGAAATTCTTCTGGAACTGTCAGACGTACAGGGATGGGACATCATTGCAACAGGCGGTCTTTTAAAATCGGGTACCATGTCCCTTTTCGGGAAAAAAGCTGCGGACAGCATTAATTCCTATAATGCCGACAAAGCATTCTTTTCCTGCAAGGGAATTGATTTGGAAAAAGGAGCCACAGACAGAAACGACGACAGTGTGGTGGTGAAACAGAGCATCCTTTCCTCCGCCGGCAAAATTTATCTGGCGGCGGATTCCACCAAATTCGGAAAGGTGGCTTTTTCGAAAATATGCAGCTTATCAAAGGTTGACGTGGTAGTCACGGACAAAAAGCCGGACGCGGAATGGATGAAAACCTTTAAAGAGCTTGGAATTGAATGCATTTACGCGGAGTAATCATATCTGCGGAACTGGAATCAGCAGAGATGCGGACAGTGCACGGAACAATTTTGCGGACGCAGAAAGCGGCCGAAGATTGTTCCAGACAAAAGGTGTACTGGTAGCAGCTCTGCGGAACTAAAATGGAGGGTTAAGATGAACACTTATGATGCTACACCTGTGGAAAAGACAGAGCGAATCGGGAAACTGGTAGCGCATTTGTACGCAAAGCTGCCGGAAATCGAAGCGGCGAGGGCCGAGCTTATCACGGAGTCCTACAAAGAGACGGAAGGACAGCCTATTATGATGAGGCGTGCGCTTGCGTTTGCCCATATACTGGAAAATATTCCCATCATTATCAGGCCGGACGAGCTGATTGTGGGAAGTTCCACGATTGCGCCCAGAGGCTGCCAGACATACCCTGAATTTTCGTATGAATGGCTGGAAGCGGAATTTGAAACGGTGGAGCACAGGGCGGCGGACCCCTTCTATATTTCAGACGATACAAAGAAAAGATTAAAGGCGGCCAACAGCTACTGGAAGGGTAAAACCACCAGCGAGCTTGCGTCCAGTTATATGGCGCCGGAAACTCTCCGCGCCATGGAGCATAATTTCTTTACACCTGGGAATTACTTTTATAATGGCGTAGGCCATATCACGGTACAGTATTACAAGGTTCTGGCAATCGGATTTGATGGAATCAAAAAGGAAGCGGAGGAAGAACTTTCAAAATGCCTCTTTGGCGATGAGAATTATGCTTCCAAGCATACTTTCTTAAAGGCGGTAATTATTTCCTGCGACGCTGTCATTAACTATGCAAGAAGATATTCGGCTCTTGCGGCACAGATGGCCGGAAAGGAAACGGACGCTGCCAGAAAGAAAGAGCTTCTTACCATTTCCGAAATCTGTCAGAAGGTGCCGGCATCCGGCGCGGAAAGCTTTTACGAGGCATGCCAGTCCTTCTGGTTTGTACAGCAGCTTCTGCAGCTGGAGTCCAGCGGACATTCCATTTCTCCCGGACGTTTTGACCAGTATATGTACCCGTATTATGAGAAAGACTTAAACAGCGGAAAGCTTACCCGTGAATTTGCTCAGGAGCTGATTGACTGTATCTGGGTAAAATTAAACGACCTGAATAAATGCAGGGACGAGGTCAGCGCGGAAGGATTTGCCGGTTATTCCCTGTTCCAGAACCTGATTGTAGGCGGCCAGACGGTGGAAGGAAAGGACGCCACCAACGATTTGTCCTTTATGTGCATTTCGGCGGCGAGACACGTGTTCCTGCCTCAGCCCTCCCTTTCCATAAGAGTGTGGAACCGCTCGCCCAAAGACCTCCTGCTGTATGCGGCGGAGCTTACAAGGACGGGTATCGGACTTCCGGCTTACTATAACGACGAGGTGATTATTCCGGCGCTGATTAACAGAGGGCTTACCCTTGAGGACGCCAGAAATTACAACATTATCGGCTGTGTGGAGCCTCAGGCCTCAGGCAAAACCGAAGGCTGGCATGACGCGGCGTTCTTCAACATGTGCCGTCCACTGGAAATGGTATTTTCCAACGGATACGACAGGGGCGTTCCCGCCAGTATCCAGACCGGCAATGTGGAGGATTTTAAAACCTTTGACGAATTTTACGATGCTTATAAGAAGCAGATGGAATACAATATTTCCCTGCTTGTGAATGCGGATAACGCCATTGATATGGCGCATATGACCCTTTGTCCTCTGCCCTTTGAGTCCTGTATGGTGGACGACTGCATGAAGCGGGGAAAGAGCGTACAGGAGGGCGGCGCAGTTTATAACTTCACCGGTCCTCAGGGCTTTGGTATTGCCAATGTGGCGGATTCTTTGTATACTGTGAAAAAACTGGTTTACGAAGATAGGAAAGTGACCATGGGAGAGCTCAAGAAAGCCCTTGAGATGAACTTCGGACAGGGCTTCGACGCCATCACGGCAAAGGAAGTTGCCCTGCAGGTGGCGGAGAGCCTGAAAGAGCAGGGGAAGGAAGTTACGCCTGACGTTATTGCCATGACCATTAAAAACGTGCTGACCATGGAGCTTCCGGCGAAGGAAAAAGCCCGTTATGAAGAAATCCGCGATATGATTGACGAGCTTCCCAAATTCGGGAACGATATCGACGAGGTGGATATGCTAGCGAGAGACGCGGCATACACCTACACAAGACCTCTGGAAACTTTCAAAAACCCCAGAGGCGGTATTTTCCAGGCGGGACTCTATCCCGTATCCGCAAATGTGCCATTAGGCGCGCAGACCGGCGCAACCCCGGACGGAAGGCTGGCTCATATGCCGGTGGCCGACGGCGTGTCGCCGTCCTCGGGAAAGGATGTAAACGGCCCTACGGCGGCATGTAATTCCGTGGCAAAGCTCGACCATGGCATTGCCAGCAACGGAACCCTCTTTAATATGAAGATGCATCCCACGGCAATGGCGGGAGAAAAGGGACTGGAAAGCTTCGTTTCCTTGGTTTGCGGCTACTTTGACCAGAAGGGAATGCATATGCAGTTTAACGTGGTTGACAGAGCAACACTGATTGACGCCCAGAAGCATCCTGAGAAATACAGCGGACTGGTAGTTCGGGTGGCTGGCTATTCGGCATTATTTACCACATTATCAAAGTCCCTGCAGGATGATATTATCCGCAGGACAGAGCAGGCGACGAACCGGTAGGCGGCCACACCGCCCGGATGGCGGCGAAAAAGCGGCAAAGGAAGCGCGTTACGCGCAGGCAGAGCCGTAAGGCGGCAGAAAGCAGCGGACGAGTGAAGATATGAAAGACTATTTAAATGTTTCGGGAAGAATATTCGACATACAAAGATATTCCATCCATGACGGCGTAGGCATCCGCACCATTGTATTTTTAAAGGGCTGCGCCCTTCGGTGCCGGTGGTGCTGCAATCCCGAGTCTCAGGAGTTTGCCATAGAAACCATGACGGTGAACGGAAAGAAAAAAACCATAGGCAGGGATGTGACGGTGCGTGAAGTGATGGAAACGGTTAAGAGGGATATGCCCTACTACGGGCGCTCCGGCGGGGGGCTTACCCTGTCCGGCGGAGAAAGCCTTCTGCAGCCGGAATTTGCCACGGCGCTTTTGCGGGCGGCAAAGGATATGGGAATCACTACTGCCATGGAGAGCATGGGATTTGCAAGGTTTGATGTGATTAAGGGCCTTTTGCCATATCTTGATACCTATCTGATGGATATCAAGCATATGAATCCGGCAAAACATAAAGAATTTACGGGAAAAGAAAACACCATGATGGTGGAAAACGCAAGGAAAATTGCGGAAAGCCGCATGTGCGAGCTGATTATCCGGGTGCCGGTGATACCGGGATTTAACGATACTGAGGAAGAACTTCTGGCCATTGCCGCTTATGCGGACACCCTGCCGGGCGTTACTCAGATACATATTCTTCCCTACCACAGATACGGCGAGGGGAAATATGAGGGCTTAGGCCGTCCTTATCTGTTAAAGGATGTTCCCATGCTTCCGGAAGGAAAAATGGAAAGACTGAAAGAATTAGTCGAGGATGCGACAGCACTGTCCTGCCAAATAGGCGGGTGACACCATAAAAAAAGAAAATGAAAATGGAGGGGACAATTCATGAAGAAATGGGTGTACTTATTTACCGAGGGTAATGCCGACATGCGCAACCTTTTGGGAGGAAAGGGAGCAAACCTGGCGGAAATGACCAACTTAGGTCTGCCGGTGCCGCAGGGCTTTACCATCACCACGGAGGCCTGTACTCAGTATTATGAGGACGGAAAAACGACTAACGACGAAATCATGGGACAGATTATGGAGCACATCACCAAGATGGAGGAGATTACCGGAAAGAAATTCGGCGATAAGGAAAATCCTCTGCTTGTTTCCGTGCGTTCAGGGGCAAGAGCCTCCATGCCGGGTATGATGGATACCATCCTTAATCTGGGACTGAACGAGGACGTGGTTGAGGTTCTGGCCGCAAAATCCGGCAATCCCCGTTGGGCATGGGACTGCTACCGCAGATTTATCCAGATGTATTCTGACGTAGTTATGGAGGTCGGCAAGAAATACTTTGAAGAGCTGATTGACAAAATGAAATCCGAAAAAGGCGTGACACAGGACGTCGAGCTGACCGCGGAAGACCTGAAGGAGCTGGCAAACCAGTTTAAGGCAGAGTATAAGGAAAAAATCGGAGAGGATTTCCCGGCTGACCCCAAGGCACAGCTCCTTGGCGCAATCAAAGCCGTGTTCCGTTCCTGGGACAATCCCCGCGCCAACGTATACCGCCGCGACAACGATATCCCTTATTCCTGGGGAACCGCGGTGAACGTTCAGATGATGGCCTTTGGAAATATGGGCGAGACCTCCGGGACAGGCGTTGCCTTTACACGTAACCCGGCAACCGGCGAAAAGAAGCTGATGGGCGAGTTTTTGATTAACGCCCAGGGCGAGGACGTGGTTGCAGGCGTGCGTACGCCCCAGCCCATTGCCCAGTTAGAGGATACCATGCCCGAAGTGTTCGGACAGTTTGTGGATATCTGCAACAAACTGGAAGACCATTACAGAGACATGCAGGATATGGAGTTTACCATTGAGGACAGGCACCTTTACATGCTCCAGACCAGAAACGGCAAGAGAACCGCAAAGGCGGCCCTTAAGATTGCATGTGATTTGGTAGACGAGGGAATGATTACAGAGGAGAAGGCAGTTTCCATGATTGAGCCCAGAAACCTGGACTCCCTGCTTCACCCCCAGTTTGACGCGGAAGCACTTGCGGCTACAGCCCCCGTTGCAAAAGCCCTGGCAGCAGCGCCCGGCGCAGCCTGCGGTAAAATCGTGTTTACCGCCGAGGATGCAAAAGCATGGGCGGCAAGAGGCGAAAAGGTGGTTCTGGTAAGACTGGAAACCTCGCCCGAAGATATTGAAGGAATGAAAGTGGCGCAGGGCATCCTGACCGTGAGAGGCGGAATGACAAGCCATGCGGCCGTGGTTGCAAGAGGAATGGGCGCATGCTGCGTATCCGGCTGTTCCGCAATCACCATGGACGAAAAGAATAAGAAATTTACCCTTGCCGGAAAAGAATACCACGAAGGGGACGTGATTTCCTTTGACGGCTCCACAGGCAACGTATACGACGGCGCAATCAAGACAGTGGACGCTACCATTGCCGGCGAATTCGGAAGAATTATGGCATGGGCCGATAAATACAGGACGCTGGAAGTAAGAACAAACGCCGACACACCCGCCGACGCAAGGAAAGCAAGAGAGCTCGGCGCAGAGGGAATCGGACTTTGCCGTACAGAGCATATGTTCTTTGAGGGCGACAGAATCGACAGCTTCCGTGAGATGATTTGCTCCGATACAAAGGAAGAAAGAGAAGAAGCCCTTGAAAAGATTCTGCCCCTGCAGGAGGGCGACTTCGTTAAATTATATGAAGCAATGGAAGGAAACCCTGTAACCATCCGTTTCCTTGACCCCCCGCTTCACGAGTTCGTTCCCACCGAGGAAGCCGATATTAAGAAGCTGGCGGATACAAAGGGCAAGACCGTGGAAGAAATCAAGGCAATGATTGACTCCCTCCACGAGATGAACCCCATGCTCGGCCACAGAGGATGCCGTCTTGCAGTTACCTATCCTGAAATTGCAAGAATGCAGACAGCGGCGGTAATCCGTGCGGCAATCAAAGTGGAAAAAGCCCATCCCGACTGGAACCTTGTTCCCGAAATTATGATTCCGCTTGTTGGGGACGACAAAGAGCTGAAATTTGTGAAGAAGATTGTTACCGAGACAGCCGATAAGGAAATTGCCGAGGCAGGAATCAAGCTTACCTATAAAGTTGGAACCATGATTGAAATCCCCAGAGCGGCCCTTACCGCCGACGAGATTGCAAAGGACGCCGAGTTCTTCTGCTTCGGAACCAACGATTTGACCCAGATGACCTACGGCTTCTCCCGCGACGACTCCGAGAAGTTCATGAATTCCTACTATGACGCAAAGATTCTCGAGAACGACCCCTTCGCAAAACTGGACCGTACAGGCGTGGGAACATTGATGGAGATTGCCATCACCAAGGGAAAGAAAGAAAATCCGAACCTCCACTGTGGTATCTGCGGCGAACACGGCGGCGACCCTTCGTCCGTAGAGTTCTGCCACAACCTGGGACTGGATTACGTGTCCTGCAGCCCGTTCAGAGTGCCTATAGCCCGACTTTCCGCGGCGCAAGCGGCGATTTCCGCGAAGAAATGAGACATGCGCAGACAGGAGGGTAAATGCGGAGGGGAGCTTGCTCACCAGAGCATTTATCCGACTGGCTGCATAGGGCGAAGCCCGCGACCGACATGAAGCGAAGCGGAATGGAGGTCGGCATGTCGGAGCAGATGTCGTAGGGCAGTGGAATTTAATCTATAAAAAGGCAAAATCACATATTCAACGACATAGAAAAACAAGACCTTGCATCAGAGGATGCGGGTCTTATTTTTGTCCTTTGGACTATCCTTTCCCCCGCATAAACACTGGATTTTTAGGAACATACTACAAAAGAATCACCATGGAGTAGGGGCATACTTTCACTAGGTAAAGTAGATAAAAGAAAGTGCCTTTTAGGTGCCTTATACAGAATAAATTTCAATGCCCTACGACATGGTGATATTTGTTTATGATGTTTTTGGGATAATGATAATAAGTCTGGAAGCCTTGTAAATGCTGGATTTCCGGTTTTTCATTTCCCCCAAAATGATAGGCAAAATCCCCAAAAACATTCTGATTTCATTTTTGGGAGCGTTTTTGGGAAAATGCAGGATGTTCCGAGAGGGGAGGTTTTGCAAAGGATGAGGAAAAAGAATTTCAAAGGGAGATGCGAAAAGAGGATGATTGGCAAGTGTTCTGATGTATGCAGGACATATGATGCCATTCAGTACGCTTATGCTGATTTGTTACAGGAGAGAGTTTTTGTGATTGATTGTATCAACAGGAAGATGCCTGTATGGGTGGAACCAGAGTTATTGGAATCTTATGTTGAGTGTACTGATGGAGAATTATTTGAGGTGAGCAGCGTTGATGTCATAAGAGATACTGATGTTCTGGACGCAGACCAGAGGAGGGTTATGCATGAGCGGTATACAATGATTGCACCTATTGTTTCTTTCGTATCAGATGATAAGATGCGCTCTAAACTGATTTGTTCCATAGCAGAAGAAAGAAAAGTATCAAAACAGACTGTCAGGAATTATCTTTGTCTTTATTTATCATATCTGGATATAGCTGTTCTTGCTCCGAAAAAGCGTGAGTATAGTCAGGAACTGACATGGGATGAAAAAAATATAAGATGGGCGTTAAATAAGTTTTTCTATACCACGAAGAAGCAATCCCTTATGACTGCTTATACTATGATGCTCAAAGAGAAGTATTGTAATGCCATGGGGGTGTTAGTAAATGAATATCTCAATATTAAAATCGAGACGGCGGAGCGTCAGCAGTTTCATGAGCATATGCTTTTAATGGTACGTGAAGAAATGCAGTCACAAGGAATGAAGCTGGTGGGAGCGCTGCTTGCCGGTATTGGTACTGTAAATGTAGAGAAGATCCCAGAGAAGTCTATGATGGAAGAAGCAGGACTACCAGAAGAATGTGGAAGTCTACCTGATGAGCTCAGCGGAGTTCTGGATTTTATCAGGTAAGGTGTTCCGGAGAATGGAAATGGGAACAGCAAAGGAATGTGATATTAAAATGCAGCAGGCGCTCCATAGTGGTGTCTGTTGCATTTCTGCTTTAAGATGAAGCGGATTTGTTGCAGATAGGGTGGATAAAGAAGAAATCAGAGGATAAATGCTGCATATTTGCAAGCAGATGCAACGGATGTGCAACATTTAATTGACGGAAAGGGACAAAGTTTAAGGTATGAAAAACATATTCTGCAACATAAAACGGATACATTTTATGATAACGGAAATGTATTCTTCCTGTAGGACATAAAACACACCATTATATGATTGGAATTATGCAATTGAATGCTGATATACTTTGTCTGGAATGGAGGTGGCAAGGTGATGAAGATAGATTTTAACAATATAAATGATGAGATTGTTTACGAGGCTTTCCATGTGGAAGGAAATGAAGCAGAAGCTTTAAATGACAGCTATCTTGAGCTTTTTGAACTGATAGGGCGTGACGCTATGCTCAAGTTGTTTACACATTTCCATGGAGATAAAATTGACTGCCCTATGCGGCTTTATCGTCCGGAATTCATTGCCGATTTGGCAAAAGGTGAAACTGACAGACGCGAGCGGGCAAAAATTGCAAGGGCAGGAGGATATTCCGCCAGAGTAATAGAGGGGATATTAAGTAAACGCCGAAAAGAAAATGAAACCGAGTAACAGGATAAAAAAATGAAAATGTCTACTGGCAGTAGAACAAAAGCGGGACAGTTTTATTTATAATAAAATAAGTTGTTTTGTCGATTTATGGCAATAAAGATTTTTAGAGTGACAGGATGTGTCTTTCTCAAATGATATAATTATTTATATCACAGGAGGAGCTATGTTCGAAGATGTAAAAGGTGACAAAGTAGTACGGATACTGCAAATCTATACAAAACTGGCAGATGGGGATGTGGTAAGGAAATCAGAGGAAGCCCGGTATTACGGTGTCAATGAGCGCAGTATACAGCGGGATATAGACGATATCAGAAACTTTCTTGATGCCGATTCCGAGCGGACGGGAAATGTAAATTCCATCGTATATGACAGACAGTCCAGGGGATACCGCCTTGAGACGCTTTATAAGCTGAAATTAAGGAACAGCGAAGTCCTGGCGCTCTGCAAGATTCTGCTGGACAGCAGGGCTTTTACAAAACGTGAGATAGTGGAAATACTGGACAAGCTGATTAACTGCTGTGTTCCCCAAAGCAACCAGAAACTGGTGAAAGACCTTATCAGGAATGAGGAATTTCATTATGTAGAGCCCCGGCACAAATCAAAATTCATCGATAAAATGTGGGATATCGGGCAGGCGGTGCATGAAGCCAGATATTTGGAACTCGACTACTGCCGAATGAAAGGAAGGGAAACAGTCCATCGGAAGGTGAAGCCTGTGGCTATTATGTTCTCGGAATACTATTTCTATCTCACGGCATTTATTGACGATGAGGAGGTAAAAAAGGAATTTGAAGTGCCGGATGATGCCTTCCCGACAATATACCGGATTGACCGCATCCAGAGCTTTAAGGTGCTGGACGAACGCTTTCATATCCCCTATAACAGCAGGTTTGAGGAAGGAGAGTTCAGGAAACGGGTACAGTTTATGTATGGGGGCAGGCTGCAGAAGGTGAAGTTTAAATACAGTGGGATGGATATCGATGCTGTGCTGGACAGACTGCCGACTGCGAAGATTCTGGACGAGGAGGATGGAGTTTATACTGTCAGTGCGGAGGTGTTTGGGAAGGGAATTGAGATGTGGATTAGGAGTCAGGGAGAGAATGTAGTCGTAGAAAATTGAACGGGTATGGAGTGTGGCACAGGATATGGAGAGGTGGAGTGAGAATATAATATATTACCCACAGTTAGCTCATCCCTTGCATAATGAAAGAGGCATAACAAGGGAAAAATATATGGCGCTTCTAAAAAAATATGCAGTCAGATATGAGAGGGAAGATTTGATTGATATTAAGTTACAGGTAGTATATAAAGCGTTGTATGGAAAGCAGGAAGGAGGGAAGCACTGGGACAGCTATTCACAGCAGATAGATAAGGAAGTTTTGAGAACAAGGTTTTCTCCGTTTAAAATTTTTTCATATAGGTACATATTTCTGTTCGATTGTCTGTTGCTGTTTGCGGTTACAGACGAAGAAAAAGGAAAACAAATATGCGATGATATTAAAGCGTGTGTACATAGCAGATATCATAAAAAAATAGACGATATGGTACTGAAAATGTATGAAGGGGACAAGCGATTTGCAATTAAAACGTTGATTTCTGATGAAATGGTCTGTGCCTGGAGCGATGCAAGACAGTTTAATGAATCCAGGGAGCAGGAGGTTGTTTTTACAGCCACTATGAGTGCCGGTAAATCCACATTAATCAATGCAATTATGGGGCATAATCTCTCTGAAACAAAGAAGGCAGCATGCACATCAACTGTTATCAAATTTCATTCGATACCTGTAAAAAATAATTTGTATACAATAATTGACGAGAAACATCATTATTTTTTTGAAGACCCGGATTATGTACGGGACTATATGAAAGACAGAAAAACACCGTTTGAAGTGTGCGCCTATTTTGATTCTTTGTTCTGTAATAGAAAAATCACTTTGACGGATACGCCGGGAATAGATTCCGCGCTGAATACATTGCATAAGAATGTGACGAGAAGCGAGCTTACAGGACATAAAGAAAAGATTTTATATGTAATTCCTGTTGAGACTTATGGTTCAAAAGCTGATTATAACTATTTGACATATATAAAAAAAGAAGTCTCATATGACAAAATAGTATTTTCGGTTAATATGATGGACAGCTGTGATATGGAAGATGACTCTATAGGGAACATATTGCAGGAAATACAGAAACATTTGGAGGATATAGGTTTTCCCAATCCGGTTGTCTGTCCGGTTTCCGCTAAAGCGGGATTACAGTTAAAACGTCTGTTAAATGGAGCTGAATTATCTGATAACGAGCGGAGAAGCGCAGAGGTTTTTCGGAATTTGTTTTTAAAAGAAGAATTTGCATTGGCGGAATACTATCCACATATTGACGAAAGTGAAGTAAAAGATTTAAGAAGCAGATTCTCCGGAGTCTGTGATGATGAGCTATGGAAGGCTTATGTAAACACAGGATTGCCGGGGCTGGAGAAGATACTATATGACTTATAGTAGAAAGGACGGATGATATTTATGAAACAGGTTGAGATAGCATACAATCCTTACAGGGTTCAGACAAAGATGAGTGTAAATGGAGGAGAACCCAAGTCGGGCAGTAAAATTATCCAGTATTTGGACAAGCGTTTTCAGCTTTGGGTAGAGCAAATCCCCTCTCTTTTAGAGGAAGAGTATAACGATGATGAATTTGAACTTACTTTTTGCGGAACAGAGTTGGATTATCAGGATTTGATGGCGGCAATCGGGCAGGCAGAAAAGAAAGGGATTCAGTTCCGTGTAAAGAATTTGCCCGCAAAAGAATTTGGAGATAAAGAAAACAGTATCAGAAAGCTCTATTCGCAAATGAAGGAATTGCCATTTAAGGAACTGCAATCACCGGCACTTGCCAATGCCTTTGAACTTGCTTTCAATGAGCTGCTTGAAGTGAATGTTGTTGCAACAATGAGCGCGGGCAAATCAACGTTGATAAACGCTTTGCTTGGAAATCAGTTAATGCCTTCAAAGATGGGAGCGTGTACTGCAACAATTACAAGAATTCAGGATGATGATGACTCAACGTACAAGGCGGTTGTTTATGGTAAAGATAAGTCAGAACTGGAGTATTATTCTGACCTTGATTATGAGGCAATGAAGGAATTAAACGCTAATGAGAATGTAAATGAAATTTGGATAAACGGTGATATTCCTTTTGTCACTGCGGATGAGGCTTCCCTTGTATTAATAGATACGCCCGGACCAGATAATGCAAGAGACCCGCGGCATGGAAAGATTGCACTAAAAGCGTTGGAACAATCTTCCAAGATGCTTGTGATGTTCGTTATGAATGGGGGAACACTACATAACGAGGAACAGGATAAATTCTTAAAGCGTATAGCAGAAAGTATGAAGGTTGGGGGTAAACAGTCAAAAGAACGTTTCCTCTTTATAATTAACAAAATGGATGAATATGACGAGGAGCTGGATGATATAAGGGGGGAGACACTTCCCGACACCATTAAATATCTTGAAGATATGGGGATTGAAGAACCGAACATTTTTCCTGTGGCAGCGAAACCGGCTTTGTTTATCAGAAGATATCAGAATACATCCGATGAGAATGAAAAAAAGAGATTGTTAAAGTGGCTAACACCGATTGCTGAGAAGCTTATTGAGCAGGAGCAGCTACATTTGGAGCAGTATCCGCATCTGGGACACAGTTGTCAGGCGAAAATAGATGAGGAACTCAAGCTGGCCATAGAGGAAAACGATATTTATGGACAGGCACTGGTACACAGTGGAATTCGGGGAATAGAGGAAACTATCCGAATGTATGTTACCAAATATTGCAGACCAGCTAAAATCAGGAATCTTGTCGATTGCTTTCAGAAAGAATTAGAGAGCGCAGAGGCCTTTATGAAGACGAAGGAAGAGGTAGTGTCACATGAGGGGGATTTAAAAAAAATTGAAGAAGAGATAGAAAAACTCAGTAAAAAAATTTCAAGCAGAGAGGTAAATGAGGAATTCAAGAAACGGCTAAGGGAGTTTGATATCAGGTTACAGCTTGAGCGGAGTCTTATGGATTTGATAGCAGAGGTTGAAGAGGCGTTTACATCATTTTTCCGTAACTGTCCGGAGGAAATGCAGGAAAGCGAGGCGCTGAGCTATATAGAGCGATTCAAAAATCTGGCTAATCATAAACAGAGTGAATTTCAGGTATCGGTTGAACGATTGCTTGATTGTGATGTTAAAGAAAAAAGTAATCAGCTATTGAATGAGTATATAAAGAAATTGAATACAATCAGCGAGGAGTTTAGCGGTAATGGATTAAAGATTAGTCTGGAATCGTACGTCAGAGGTGAACTTGCACAATTTAATACAGATTCTGTTTTGGATACGGCAATTGAGTCTCGTATTGAGGAACGTGAAGAAAAACGGCTTGAGAAGGTTACCCATGTGAGGCGGGGATGGGATAGATTCTTTCATCCGGAATGTTGGTTTGACCCTCATTATACAACGGATGAGATTGTTGAGTATGTAATCAAAGAGGAAATAAAGTATATAAGCCGTGAAAAACTTTCGAATGCAATGGTGGCTTTTGTTAGAGAAAACATGCATAAAGAAAGGCGCAGGGTCATGGAATATGCGGAAAAAGGGACGCAAATAATAAAGGAGTATTTTGAGGAACAGTTTGATAAGGTGGACGGGATATTAGCGGAAAAGATGAAAGAGTTGATGAAGATAACCGGTTCCAAAGATAAAGCGCAGGAAGCACTGAGAGAGGCTAGTGAGCTGATGCGCCAGCTTGAAGAAATAGGAGATGAGCTTAACAGAATTTTAGAGATATAGGAGACAATGGAATGATATCAGATGAATTTAGACAAAATGTTGAATCCGGCAATGTTGAAACTGTCAGAAGCGCCCTGCTTGATTATCTGATTATTGACACGTCATTTCGGAAGTTTAATGAGGCACTGGCATATGCAAAGGAGTCTGTGAATGTCATAGAAGTCGAAGATGGCCGGCAGGAATACGAGGAAGACCCCAATCACTGGGATGAAGCATATTTAAACAGGCAAAAGGTTGCCTTAATGATAAACTTTTCTGAAAAAAGAATCAGGCATCTTCAAAATGTAATCAGAAAGGTTTTCGGTGAAGAATCCAGGACTGTTGGGAAGCCATTGGCTGACAGGAGAGAAGGTCAGAAATCTCAGGAAGGAAGAACCAGCAGAACCGTATTGTCAGAGACAGCCATACGGAAACCGGGTATGGGAAGCAAAGGCGGCTCAAATCCGCAAACAGACACTAAAGCCCAAAGCGATGAATTTCAAAATCTACATATGCCCGAAAAGAGCCGTCGTACAGGCAGAGAAGTCATAGGAGAAAAGAGATTAAATACTGAAAGAACAGAAGAAGAGGTTCATCTGGCAGACAGAGCGGCACGGATGATTAAAAGGGGTATTGCCATGGCAGCTATTGGCGGCGCGGCTGCTGGAATTGGTGCATGGGCGGCAAAACCGATTGTAGTATATACGGGACTGGCGATTGCTGGAGTAGGCGGGGTAATGGCAGGTTCCGGAGGAGTGATAATAATCATAGAAATCATAAAAATCATAAAGAATTGAGGAGGTGCCTTATGGATGAAATGCAAAGAAATGATAGAAATCTTCCGAGCAAACCGGACCAAGGAGAAAGGTCAGCCCCTGAAATTCCAGGTGAATCGGAATTAAAACAGGGATTCTTAGATGCATTTAGGCTAGTAGATGATGTCGTATTAAAAAATTATATTCCGCATCTACCGGAACTGCCTGTCGTACCGTTAGATGAAAAGGCTGTTTCAAAAAACACTGAGAAAATACGACTGTTTAGAATAACAGAAATGGTATATGAACGGAATGAATCGGCGACATATAAGTTTGCCAGTGTTTTTAATGCCGTAGCCGCGACAAATAGTACGATAGTTACGGTGATTGACAGTGATGGAGCAGAAACGGATTTTTATCTTGGAATTCGTTCCCTTTCTGATGAAAACAGTACACAGACCTCCTATAATACGCTTGTCAACGCCATGAACGGGCAATTTCCCGGAATTGGGACAGAGAATTTGAAGGAAGGAAAAATAAAGAGTTTACTCTCATCAATAGATACGAGTTCCTTGTCTGCTGTTTCATGTGTTGCTAATAATAAGAACAAGGATTTTACGGACAATGATGATTATTTGCAGGGACTGGAAAAGCTGGCTCTTGCGATGCAGGGAAATAAGTATACGGCTGTCATTATTGCCAATCCTACCTCGCAGGAGCAACTGAGCATGGCGCGTCAGGGATATGAAAATATTTACACGCAGTTGTCCCCTTATGCCAATACGGTAGTCAGCTATGGAACCAATAAATCCGAGAGCCAGAATAAGACAGAAACACAGGGCGAAAATGCGAGTAGTACCCAAACAACAACGGAAAATCAGGGAACTGCAGAGAGTGAGAGCCATAATACAGGACAAACACAATCTGTATCGGGGAAGTCGTTGGAAAGTGTGGTAGGAAGTACTGTTGGCGCAACTCTTTCAATTGCAGGCGCAGTTATAGGAAGTATTATTCCTGGTCCAGGTACAGTAGCAGGTGCAGCAGCAGGCAAAGCAGTGGGTGCAGCAATAGGAGGCACTGTAGGCGGACTTATCGGCACTGCAATTTCCATGGCTACCGACAAGACCGTATCGACAACAACCGGCGGTGGAAGTATCAGCAAGTCCAGAACTTATTCATATGGGAAAAGCAGTTCGAAGACGACCGGAACCTCACACAGTCTTGCTTTTTCATTAGGAGTGACAACAGGAGAGTCCCAGAATTTGCAATTAACGATTCAGAACAAGCCGCTGATTGATATGCTTGCCAGAATCGATAAGCAATTGGAAAGGCTGGATGAATTTGAAAGCGTAGGCATGTGGGAATGCGCAGCATATTTTATGAGCGCTGACTCATCCGTTTCCGAGGTAGCGGCGGCAACATATAAAGCTTTAATGAGCGGTGAAAATTCGGGATTAGAGGCCTCGGCAATCAATACCTGGAGAAAGCCGCAGCAATCCGAAGGAAACGAAAAGTCTCAAAATGAGCTTATCTCGGAATATGTGAAAAATTTTATTCATCCGGTATTTGAATATAAGGCTTACGAAGAGGTTGAACCTATTCCTGTCATGCCCACCAATCTTGTGAGCGGAAATGAATTAGCCATACAAATGGGATTGCCGAGGCATTCTGTCTGTGGATTTCCGGTTGTGGAGCATGCTGATTTTGGTAAGGAAGTTGTCAAATATAATAAAAATGAAAGCTCTGAATCCATACAGCTCGGAAATATATTTAATATGGGAAAGAGTGTTGACAAAAGCAAAGTGTGCCTGGATGTTGAAAGCCTTACAATGCATACATTTATTGCCGGAGCGACTGGCAGCGGCAAGTCAAATGCAATATATCATATTCTGGATAAATTGACTTCTACACGTAAGGACAGTCTCAGCTTTATGGTTATTGAGCCGGCCAAGGGAGAGTACAAAAGAACATGGGGGCATAAAAGAGGAGTCAGAGTGTTTGGGACCAACCCGGAGTATACGGAACTGCTGCGTATAAATCCTTTTAAATTTCCAAGGCACGTCCATGTACTTGAACATATTGACAGGCTTATTGAGATATTCAATGTCTGCTGGCCTATGTATGCGGCAATGCCTGCCGTTTTGAAGGATGCGGTTCTGGAAACATATGAATCATGCGGATGGGATATTTCTACATCGAAGAACTGGATTTCGGATAATCAGTTTCCAACATTTCAGGATTTGCTGGAACAATTGGTAAAAGTGATAGATGCCTCCGATTACTCAAACGAGGTCAAGTCAAATTATAAGGGGTCGCTTCTGACAAGGGTGAAATCTCTTACAAATGGTTTGAACGGGATGATTTTTGCGGCCAATGAGATTGATAATAAAACCTTGTTCGATACAAATGTTATAGTGGATATAAGCAGGGTGGGCTCACAGGAAACCAAGTCGCTTCTGATGGGTATTCTTGTTATGAGATTATCTGAGTATAGAATGGATACCTGTACGAAATTTAACAGTAAGCTTAAACATATAACCGTGCTGGAGGAAGCCCATAACATTTTGAGAAGTACCGCAGACAATTCATCATCTGATGAAGGGGGGAATGTTGCTGGTAAATCTGTAGAAATGATATCTAATGCCATAGCAGAGATGAGGACATATGGAGAAGGTTTTATTATAGCAGACCAGTCTCCCGGAGCGGTTGATATTTCAGCAATTCGAAACACAAACACGAAGATTGTTATGCGTTTGCCGGAGGAATCAGACAGAAGACTTTTGGGAAAAGCAGCTGCGCTTAAGGACACACAGTTGGATGAGATTGCCAGGCTGCCAAGGGGTGTGGCTGTAGTATATCAGAATGATTGGATTGAGTCGGTGCTATGTCAGATTAAAAAGTTTAATGGTGAGGAAAAAGATTATGAATACTCATCTAAAGCGAAAAGAAATCAATCAAAGGCAGTCAATTCGGTACTTGTAAATTTTGTGCTTAAGAATCGCCTTGATTCTCCGGATTTGATAGTTCCTATGGATATAGAACAGGCGATAGAGAAATGTGAGTGTTCTGTACATACAAAAAATCAGCTGCATTCATTACTCCAAAATTACAGATATTCGCATAAGCTGCAGATATGGAGTGAAGAAAGTTTTTCTGAGCAGGCGTGTTTAGTGAGGGATATTTTGCGGCTGGAAAAAACTGTAAATAGTCTGAAAAGGGCATCCTGTTCGGATATGCAAAAATTCAGGTGTGCTTTGAATACTTTGGTTTCACAGAAGTTAGACGCCCCGTCAGATGATTTAGTATTAAGCCTGAGCCATTGTCTGATGAAAGCATATAGCGATTCGGAGCCAGATGGAAGTGAATTTTATAAACAATGGCGTGAGGAAGTAGAAGGAAGGAGGCATTTATTATGAGTAATCCGTTTGCACCGGAGGCAAAAGAAATACCAGTGCCGAATAAAATATTAAAAATCAATATTAGGGGAATGGATACGAAAATCCGCATTGAATGTTGTGGGCTTGTTCCCAAAAACGGAGGAGAGTGGACAGGAGAGCGGGGAAATTCCGAATGGAAGCCGGATAGGGATGTTGAGCCGGGAGATAGAAATGGCACCAATCCGGAGAATAAAACATGGGATGATATCATGAAAAAGTATGATTTTGAATCCATTCCATTTAAGGATGAGAACCCTGATTTTTCGGAAGTCTCTAAGGGAGAAGTAAAGATTGATGATTTTACGGAGGATAGAGATTCCAATTTTTCACAGGCGGACGAGAAATTAGCAGAACAAAAAGGATGTACTCCGGAGGAAGTTGCCAAATGGCGGGAAGAAAATAAATATACATGGCACGAATGTGAAGACTGTAAGACCATGCAAAAAGTACCGACGGAAGTTCATGGAAATATACCGCATTCCGGAGGAATATCTGAATACAAGGCACAGAAGCAGTCAGCATAGCAGAAAGGAATTAATATCATGGATGAAGCAAGGTGCAATGACTCTGTTTTTGGAGAAATGAGCTATAAGCACAGGTGGTATAAGAAACAGCAAATTGGTGTATTTGGAAAGATATGGGATATTAATATAGTTGCAAAAGCCTATTTGGGCAAAGCAATCACTAAAGAACAGCAGGAAAGCTATTCACAATTCATTAAAAATGAAAAAAAGTATGTGGAAACTGTTGGTGAAGAATTAAAAAGATACATTAATGGTCACTTACAGGAATTGGCAGTTAATTGGGCAGGGGCCAGAATGGTTGATTCTATTGAGGACTTGTCACAAATGGTTACTCCTAAAACATTGCTTTTTAAACAGGATGGAAGTATGATAATGCTTCTTGATTGTGTCTGGGACATAGAAAACGGTATTGGGATAAAATTGATACCGGAGACAGCTATCGGGAGTCAGGATTTATTTTTATAAGCTTTTGTGATACTTAGATTACAATAAACGACAAATCCTATCCTCAGTATCTGAGAAATAGGATTTGTTGTTTTGAATTAATCGATAAGCTTATAGCGAAGAAACGAGGAAAAGAGATTACGGAAGGACAGATTGGCAAAGGGAACAAAATTTTCATAGAACAGGATAATGTTAAAAGTCCTGTAAACATGGATTCTATGTTGGATGAAATCTAATAAAAGGGAGAGTAAATAAATGGCAATAGTAGGAGCAATTTTAGGTGATATAGCAGGTTCAAGGTGGGAACGTAAAAGAGAGAATACTTTAGATTGGAAACATATAGAACTATTTACAGATAAATGTTTCTATACAGATGATACAGTATTAACATTGGCTACAAAATATAAATTTCAAAATCATATTTCGTTTGTTGATTCTTACCACAAATTTGGAAATGATTACCCCAAGTGTGGCTATGGCGGCAGGTTTTATAGATGGTTAAGCTCTTATGATAAAAAAGCATATAACAGTTATGGAAATGGAGCTGCAATGAGGTGTTCATATATTGGTGAATATTTTAATACAGAAAGTGAAGTGATAGAATGGGCAACAAAATCGGCAGAATGTACACATAATCACCCTGAAGGTATAAAAGGTGCAGTTGTAACATCTATGTGTATTTATATGGCAAAAAAAGGTGCATCAAAAGCTGAAATACTTGATTATGCAAGGAAACAATATCCGATGACTTCTTATGAATACAGTGTGGAATATGAACTGAATAAATACAGAGATACATATAAGTGGGATGTTTCTTGTCAGGGAAGTGTACCGGTAGCAATCCGATGTTTTCTTGATAGTGAAGATTATGAGAGTTTTATTAGAAATGTGTTAAGCCTTAATTGTGACACAGATACTTTGTGCGCTATTGGTGGTGGTATTGCAGAAGAATTTTATCAAGGGACTGGATTTAATGAAGAATGGATATTAAAGAATTATTTAGATGATGATTTGTATAAGATTGCAAGGTCTTGAAATTTTAATGGAAAGTGTTGAAAAAGATATGGTTGTTAGGAAAATATCGAATTATGATTTAGGTTAGAGCGTGTTTGAAAATTAAAAAGTGCACAAAACATTTGTTTCTATCTCTAATACATGATAAAATTATCATAAAGGGAATGATATTATGTTAAGATGATACGAACTGACGGCTCAGTAAGGCATGTATGATTTTGCGTAGGGGAGTGTAATCTGTATCTACCAGAAAGCTCTGAATTAAGACAGCTCATAATCAATGGCGCGAAATAAATCAGGAAAGACAAAAGAATTAACAACAGAACTATGAAAGACTACGAAATAATCAGTGAACTAAAGCAAAGTGAAAAGAGCACAGTCCACCTGGTGCGTGAAAAAGGCACGGAGCAGGTTTATATACGGAAAGTGCTGAAAGAACGGCATGAAGTTTATGGAATATTGAAAGATTGCCATCATCCTTATCTGCCGGAAATATATGAGGTGGCTGTGTCAGATACTGATACAACAGTCATAGAGGAATACATAGATGGAAAATCACCCGGCTTAAGAGAAGTGTCCGGAAAGCAGTTTCTGCGCATTGCCAGAGAATTGTGCTGTATTTTGGAATTTATCCATCAAAAAGGGATTATTCACAGAGACCTTAAGCCCTCCAACATCCTTCTTGCCAAAGACGGGCATATCCGTTTAATTGATTTTGATGCGGCACGGCTCTATAAGAACGAGCAGGAGCAGGATACAAAGCTGTTAGGGACAAGGGGATATGCGCCTCCGGAGCAATACGGCTTTGCGCAAACCGATGAGAGGGCGGATATCTACTCTTTAGGAATGACGCTGGAACAGCTTCTCGATAAGAAATCGGGAAATTCCGGTTACAGAAGGATTATCCGAAAATGTACCAGGCTGGACCCGGATAAAAGGTATCAGTCCATCCGGCAGGTAAGATGGGCTTTTTCACGGACAAGACGGGTTGTTTTGTGTTGCGCCATGGCATCTTTATTGATAGTCTGCGCAGGGGGAGCCTTCCTGTACCGGTCTGCATTATCCGACGGTTCTTCGGCTGAAAGTGCGGGGCTGCAGGTTCTTCCGGCACCGGAAAACCCAAGATGGGATGGCGAGACAGGTATCGGACAGTGGACCAACGTACCGGAATCAGGTATACCTGACAGCGCAGGGGTAGTATATAAGTATAAATTGTGCAGGAGAGATACGCCTGACCCGCCGGGGATAGATGAGGATGTGTGGGAGAGGGAAGGAGGTGTGGCTGGGAATAACGCCAGGGATATAGATGGTATTCCTACTTTTGAATGGAGTTTTTCACAGGAACTCTGGGAAAACGGGTACTACTATTTTGCAATAGCAGCCGAGGGGGATGGAGTTACGTATGCTGACAGCCCTTATGTGATATCAGATGCCTTCGAGTACACCGGGGAAGACGCGCCGATGCTGCCTGTCCCCACAGGGCTCGCATGGAAAATGGTTCAGGACAGGGCGCAGTGGGTGTTTTATGCCACATGGGACAATCTGGATGACTATGCGGACAGGGACGAATTTAATGTGATTGTTCATGATAAAAACAATAAATATGTCACAAACAATATCTGGTCAAAAGAATATATAATGAGTGTGGGAAATGGAGGAGTACGAATCAGGCCGGAGTTCCTGACTCAGAAAGGCGGCGCGTACCGTTTTGCTGTTGAGGTGCAGTCTTCCCGCCCTAATCAATATAAATCGATTATTATAGACAGTTCCAGCCCTGACCCTGTGCCGGAGGAGAATTTCAGTCCATGGTATTATTATTCCCAGGAATAGGTGTCATTCCTTGAAGGTGTTCAAAATGGCGAGGCCGTGCCCGTCCAATAATTCATTAATATAAAAAATAGATTTGTTTCGCTGGAGGGCAAACAGAATCAATGCATCACGCTTATCTCTTGCGTAGAGTTCTCTGTTGCCCGACAGCTTCAACATTTTCTGCGTTTCATCATCGGAAAGACCAAGGCCGTATGCTATTGCCAGCAGCTTATCTCTTGACGGGATTTTTTCTCCGGCAAATATTTTATATACATATGCGCGTCCAAGTAAAGAGCCGCGTACCACGTCTGCTTTTTTGATTCCCTTTTGTGACAGCAATATGTTCAGATATTCAGACAGGCTCAAAGACAAAAGGTTATCCTTATTTTTGTTCAGATAATCTTCTATATCGGTAGCTGCCTTGATTTCGTGGTTCAATTCCTCAGTTGTCTTATCCATAGAAGAGCCCTTTCTTTTTACCCGGTATTCTTTGCTTCCCTGATTCATCGTTCGTTACGGCGGTTATTTACCTCTCAGACTTCGAAAGCTTTCCTGTATTCTATAACGTGTATCAATTTAAATTATAGGGAAATCTCTGTGATATGGCAAGCTGATATGGAAAAATATCGAATTTTAACGTAGCTTAAATTGTGTGCTGCCAGTACACATCCTGGGCGGAATTTCTTTTATAATGAAATTATAACAAATATAAGGCAGACAGGAAGTACTTAAACAATATAAGGAATATATGTGGCTATATATTCTCTTATGGAATCGGAAAGTACAGAAAGGAGGCATTGAAAATGATTTATGTATTATCAGATATCCATGGGAATAAAGAGAACTTTGATACAATATTGGAGAAGATTGACCTCCGCATGGAAGATTTCCTGTACGTCCTTGGAGATGTGGTTGACCGCCATCCTTACGGCATACAGCTCCTGCAGCAGATTATGGGGATGCCGAACGCCCGTATGCTCCCCGGCAACCACGAATGGATGATGATGAAGGCGCTGGGCATCAGCCATCCAATGCTAAAAACGAAGGAGGAAGGAGGCAGTATTGTTTATGAAGCCATGATGCGGAAAATGCTTGCCAGAAGAGCTGAAAAGGAGAGATTTGCCCTTTGGTATGGGAATGGAGGGGATGTGACACATAAGGCATGGAAGGGGCTTTCAGATGATGAAAGAAAGGAGCTGGGAAATTTTCTGTCTTCACTGCCTTTAAGCTATGATGTAAATGTAAACGGAAAGGATTATAAGCTGGTGCATGCAGCTCCAACGGAATTATACAGAAAGTTTTCAGGGGCGGAGTATGAAAATGAGGCTGAGTTTGCGGTGTGGGACAGGGAGATGTTTAAGTACCGCTTTCCCTTTGGCGCTGCCATTATTTTTGGTCATACCCCTACTTTATATATGCAGGACAATAACCCATTGGAGATATGGGATGCGGGTGATATGGTAGGTATTGACTGCGGCAGCGGGATTCAGGAGCTTTCCGGATTGTACTCAGTGAAAGGGCGGCTTGCATGTCTGAGGCTGGATGATTGGAAAGTGTTTTATTCTAAATAAGAAGCAGAAAAAAACGGTGGCAAGGCAAAGGACGGTATATTAAAAATACAGCGGATGTGCAAAGCCGACATACAGTTCTGTTTCCCATATCGTATATGCAGACCATATACTGATATATTCTGTCAGTAGGCCAGCAGAGCCCACAGCGATAGAAACAGCAAAGGGAAAGGAGGAGGACTGTATGGGAGGACTGAAATTAGCTGAGAGTATTTTAAAAGCAGCCGCAGCGCTGATTGCCGCAGCCATGTCCATTGTCAGTCTTATCGGAAGCATAGGCAGAATGAAAAGCGCAGAAGCATAGCTTACTTAGCCGCATAGTATCTGTAAAGCGGCACAGGAAAGTATCTGCTCTGACAGATGCGGTTTATGGAGTGGAGGTATCAGGTAATCAGAAAAAAGGATAAGGAATGGAAAACGGGAGCTCCCTTAAATGGGGGCTCCTTATTACGTTCCGCCATACCTGTTCGTAGAAAAAATTAAAAAGAAAAGGAGATGTTAATAATGGCACATATGATTGAAAGTATGTTTTCAGTAAGGGAGAAACCGTGGCATGGATTAGGTATGATTGTTATGGAAGCACCGGCATCAGCAGAAGCCCTTAAACTTGCGGGGCTTGACTGGACGGTGGTGCAGGAGCCAGTGTATACAGATAATCAGGAACTGATAAAAGGATACAAGGCAAATGTGAGGAGCTCTGACAGGAAAGTGCTGGGTGTGGTATCCGACCGCTACAAGGTGGTGCAGAATACAGATGCTTTCAGCTTCACCGATGAACTGCTTGGAAAAGGGGTACGGTACGAGACCGCAGGGTCACTGCAGGAAGGAGGGTATACAGTGCTACCACTATATGGCGGTTACAGGAAAAAAGGTGTGGTATATAGCGGCGTTAATCCTTGGGAAAGGGTTTACCTACAGGAAAATAGAGTGGGATGAGGAACTGATTGGGCGCCTTATCTCGATAGAAGATAATTTCTGGAATAACCATGTGGTGAAAGGAATTATCCTGCCACCGGATGGGAGCAAAGCCTGTGACGAGGTAATCCGGCAGTATTTCCATACGGCAAGGAAAGCGAGCGCTATTAAGCTGGTAGGGTTTGATGAAAAATTAAGGAGATGTGAAGAAATCTTAGGGTTCATTGCGGAGCTGACAGAGGAACAGAAGCAGATAGAGCAGGAAGTGAAACTTTTTATGCAGGACAATGAGCTTGCAAGCAGTGAGGCGTTCCGTGTCTCATGGAAGAACATTGATTCCACCAAATTAGATGCGAAGCGTATTAAGGAAGAACGACCGGAGCTTTTGGATGGAAAAGAAGCCATCAGTGTATTGACGGAAATCTTTACTGCACCGTGGAGGTATTTGACAGGGAAACCATGCAGTGGATTGCCAAGCAGGATGTAGGCACGATGGGATATACGGAGAAAGAGAAATCCCAGGCATCGGACAGTTTCAAGAGGGCGTGCTTCAACTGGGGGATTGTAAGGGCGCTGTATTCAGCTCCCTTTATCTATATTCCAGCAGGAAAAACTTCAATCCAGATGAAAGAGGGTTCCAATAAGGAGAAGCGTTATTACTGTAATGACCGTTTTTCAGTGCGCTCCATTACATACAGCAATGACCGTGAGATATCAGGCCTTGTTATCCATAATGATAAAGGCCAGACAGTCTATGAGCTGAAAGCCAAAGCAGATACCGTGAGCCGAAAGGAAAAAGCAGTGCCAAAAGGAAAACAGGAAAACAGCCAGCAGAAACAGGAATCACAGAAAGAGTATAGTACAACAGAGGGCATTTCTAAGGAGCAGAGGGCATCTCTGCAGTCGGAGCTTAAGAGAGCAGGAGTTGCAATGGAAGCAGTACAGGAAAGATATAAGATTACAGCACCGGAGTCCATGAATGAGAAAACCTATAAGAGGGTGATGGAAGCACTTGCAAAGACAAAAGCAGCGTAAAAAGGAGAGGAAAGGATATGGAACTGAAAGAATTTGCAGAGGGAGTATTAAAGGGAGTGGAGGAAAAGCAGGTGGAAAACTGAAAATGCGGCTCGTCCCGAGAGAAAAAAACAACAGCGTCACACTTACAGGAATTACGGCATTCAGACCAGAGGGCAGTAATGGGACATGTATTTATCTGAATGGTTATTATGAGGGCTATTGTAACAGCCGGATAACACTTGCCAAGGTAACAGAGGATGTTTACGATAAACTTATAGGACACTGTAATGACCTTGACGGCGTAGATATGAGGGTGTTATGGGATTGGGAAGCGGCTAAGGAATGTATCCGTGCAAAACTGGTAAATCGTGAAATGAACAGTGAACTTCTTAGAAGAGTGCCTTACCGTGAGTTTCTTGACCTTGCGGTTATCTACTATGTAACAGTGGATGGGCTTTCAGAGGGAGTGAATGGTGCATTTACAGTATCGGATAAGAATATGGAAGTATGGAGAAAAGATGAAAAGGCTCTTTACCAGACGGCTGTTTCCAATATGCGTCTTGATGGGAAACCGGTATTTGAGGATATGGAGAAGATTATCCGGAGCATAATGCCGGAGGAAATACCTGATTTTGCAGTTGGAATACCGAAATTCAGGTTCTATGTCCTGACTAACCCCAAGAAAGTATTCGGGGCTGTGGAACTTCTGGATGGAAGTACCTTAAAGGAAATCGGTGATGAGCTGGGGGGATAATCCGGCTTTCCTTTTTCCAATGCAGAGAAAAAGAGACAGACTGAAGAATTTTGGAGGTAGATATCGTGGGCGAGAAAGATACAGACAGGAAACAGCTGCCAGAGGAGATTTCAGGAAAGAAATCTGAAGGGTATGATGACATATTTGTGTATGTTCCGGAGATGAGGCAGATTATCCGCATTGCAGAAGGTGACGGCTCCAACCTGCTTCCGGAAGATATTGAGGAAGGGTATGCAGGTTATATTTATTATGAGCAGTATGAAATTACAACAGACATACCGGAAGTGGATGGAGGGCAGATATTACTGGAAGAGATGCTGCGGGATAAATACCGCTGTATGGAAGAATGCATACCGGATGTGCTGGATATGGCATATGGAAGCCGCATGGCTAAGTATATGGTTTTATAATAAAATGGGCAATGCAGATGTTTCCCATGCTGTTTGATACCAGCATTAGTATCCGTGCTGCCCACCGGAATATGCTGTAAAAATGACAGCATATGCAATCAATGTGTTGCAGATTTTGTACTTGTGGGTGTAATAAAGGGTTAAAAGTTGCGTATCTGCAATCAGATATAGCGGATATGCAAGAACAGCTTCATTGTAAAATGATAAGATTTATGTTACTATGAATAAAAGAAGAGGATTAGTAAGGCAGGTGAAGAGATTGGAAAGAGACAGTGCAGAGATTTTAGACAATGTAAAGAAAGAACAGGAAGATATCATGAAGCGCACGATTAAGGACAGTGTATTCAC
The DNA here is from genome assembly GCA_910577275.1 of uncultured Lachnospiraceae bacterium. Taxonomy (GTDB): domain Bacteria; phylum Bacillota; class Clostridia; order Lachnospirales; family Lachnospiraceae; genus Suilimivivens. The sequence goes on along the minus strand of CAJTMW010000011.1, from coordinate 44,828 downwards.
GAATCTGTTCCAGGATAAGAAATACCTTCTCCAACTGTATAAAGCGCTCCATCCGGAAGATACTGATGTTACAGAGGATGATTTAAATGATATAACAATCAAAAATGTATTAACGGACAACATTTACAATGACCTTGGGTTTACAGTGGGCGATAAGCTGATGATACTTGTAGAAGCGCAGTCCTCTGTATGGACGGTGAACATCATAGTCCGTGCGCTGATGTATCTGGTGCAGACATGGCATGATTATTTTGAGAGGACAAAGCAGAACCTGTATAAGAGCAAAAAAGTAAGAATGCCGATACCGGAGATTTTTGTTATTTATACCGGAGAGAGGAAGACAAGGCCGTCTGAAATCTCATTGTCACAGGAATTTTTCGGTGGAAAAGAATGTGCGGTTGATGTAAAGGTAAAAATGATATACGATGGAAAAGAAGGAGATATCATCAATCAATATGTTATGTTTACAAAAGTCTGCAATGAGCAGATGAGGAAACACGGGAGGACAAGAAAAGCAGTTATGGAAGCAATCCGTATCTGCAAAGACAGAAATGTGCTTAGCGAATATCTGAGCAGTAAAGAAAGTGAGGTAGTGTCAATTATGATGGTATTGTATGATGAAGAAGAGATTATGCGTTCATATGTTGAAAGCGAAAGGCATGATGCACGGTATGATGAGAAGGTTGAGACAGCAAAAAGGTTTTTACAAATGAAAAAATTGTCATATGACGATATTGCTGTTGGCTCTGGGCTTACAATTGAGGAAGTAGAAGAGCTGGCAGATGAATTACAGCCTGTATAGTATAGGAAACTGCAAATATGATAGTATCTGCAAGCAATTTACTGAAAATTTTGTGTTTACGAACGAAATAAAGTGATAAAAGTTGCATACCAGCAATTAAGTATAGCGAGTATGCAACTTTTTTGCGCAACTTTTCATTTTTTCATTGTACTATATATTACTTTAAATTTAACATAGGAATGGTCGGTGGTACTTGGTATAAGAATCTTATTTTTTGACCGTAAGTGGAGCCGATAATACCAGGATGTACGGAGATACATTAATATAATGAGAACAAAAGCATTATATAGGGAACACCTCATTTCAAATGCCCATCTAAAAACTTAAGACAAATTTCATTTATCTTTTTCAGCGTTTCCTGTGGTGCATAATTCGTTTTGAAACCATCAAAAACAAATGTTAAGAATGGAGAGGACAGGGATAAATCTGTCAATGAAAAGTGACCAATGCCCGAAAGGTACACGTTCTGAATATCATCAGATTCCATGTCCAATAATCGTGCATTTCCTTCATATTGTTTCCATTCCCGCAAATGTTCCCAGGACGCGTCAGAATAAATATTCAAAATGGGGACAGGGTACTCTGACTGCTCAAAGATAAAATCACCGTCAGTATCTACACCCCGAATATCGCAGAGGAATGGAGCTTCCAGGGAAATAACTGCCGCAATATCGCCTCTCCATCTGCCAACGCCGAGAGCTGCTGAACCGCCTAAGGAATGTCCCATAACACAGATACGGGAAGTATCAATCAAATCATATACAGACAGTTCGTTGCTTTTCTTACATATCTTTTCTATAACAGTATCCAATACAAAGTTTATATCTCCTGTGCGGATATTCATCCATTTTTCAAAATGCGGTAAGGATTGCTCTGGTTTATCCTGCGGGCTGTCCGCAGCAATTTCTTTCATAAACTCTCCGCTGAGACGAATTGTTTTGCCGTTTGAAAGCTTTGTGGAAAAGCACTGGTATGTATGGTCGATAGAGCAGACCACATATCCGTGGCTTGCAAGCTCACGATAAAGAGTTTCGTTGCTGTCTTTCATTCCAAAGCTCCCGTGAGAAAACACAGCCAAAGGACAATTCTGAGTTTCCGGGTATTCCGCGGGATACCAAAACGAAACAGGTAATTCCCGATAACTCCCGTCATCAGCATAAGTTTCAGGTCTTGAGGTATCTGTATAGAAAGAATCCTCACGCTTTATCTGATATTCACCCGTAGTTTCAATGGGCGTTATTTTGGGAAACAATAAAAGCCAGCCCGTGCATATCAAAAGAATAAGTGACAATACTGCACAAATATATCCTGCGGTAACATGATTGGACTTTCGTAACAGACAATACAAAAACAATATAAGTTCAACAGCCATTGCTGTCAGTAAAATGATATGTCTGGCTTTCATTTTTAGGTTTCCTCCCCGCAGGGTATTTTTTTGACAGGAACACCCTCTTGAACGAGAAAGGCGTCAGCCGCACGATTTACTGATTGCATCATTTCTTTTTCGGACGCATTGATAACGCCTGTTGCGGCGAGGGTAGCGATTCCATGTGCGTAAATAATGGTGTTTTGCAGGTATCGACTTGTATTTTCCTCTGAAATAGCCAATTCCTTTGAAATTCTTTTAATTAGTGCTGCATTATCCTCGTCCGTAATTAATGCGTCAAGGTTATCCGACGGTGAGCCGTAATAGCCTTCAAGATAAAGGAAACGGAAGAGGTTAGGCGTACTGACAGCAATATGAATAAAAGCTGTTCCTACCTGTTCAAATGCCGCTACCGCACTTTCATGAGAGGGACGCATTTTTCGGTTTGCATAGTTTATATAATTTATTTTATATTATGTTTTTCGCCTTGCTTTTTGTCAATACATTTGGCTGAATGTTTACAATCTCCGTCGCACACGCCAGTTTGAAGATGGAAAATATGATATTTGTCTGTCACAGGTGTTATAAACTGAAAATATAGCTGAACCGCCAGGAAACAGACAGAAACAGCGGAAAGGAGAAATCAAAAACGTATGCTGTGTCATTGAGAACCGGTCGGCTATGTGATATAATTTCGGTGTTGTTGGCAAATCGTTTTTTTAAAGGAGTATCATGGATAAAATTATTAGCTGTTGTGGGGTTATATGTTCTGAATGTCAGTACTATCCGGCTGATTGTAAATCCTGTCCGACAATTAAGGGTCAAGTATTTTGGCTGGAATATACAGGTGAAAAAATGTGTGGAATATATCAATGTTGTGTTAATACCAAAAAATTGGAGCATTGTGGAAATTGCGAAAGACTTCCCTGCGCAGAATACAACGGTTTTGACCCTACAAAGACACAAGAAGAAAATGAAAAAGACCTAATCAATCAGTTAGCTCAACTTCGCGCAATGCAGAAAGCATAAATTCTGTTGGAATTGACAGAATCGCCGCATTGTACTATCAATCATTTCAAAATAGTTCGGAGGTATTGAGAGCATTTTTGTTCTGAAAGGTGTTATTTAACTTCTCTTTGTCAATAATAGGATTGGACAGCAGATGCCAAGCGCTTTGCAAACGAATCTTATGCTGACAAAAAGGAGAATACGAACCATGCCCAAAGACTATTTCACCGAGTTTCTTCCCGACCTTGAGGAATTTCAGGAAAAAACCATACAATTTCATAAGGGAGAGCTCTCTGTGGCCGAATATAAGAAATTTTCCGGCGGTTTTGGAAGCTATGCGCAGCGCGGCGGCCAGAAGCACATGCTCCGGCTTCGCATGGCAGGCGGCCGGCTTACAAAGGAAAGGCTCAAATTTATTGCGGAGAGCTGCGATAAATACGAAATCGAACGGTTAAAAATGACCACCTGTCAGTCCATCCAGCTTCACGATTTGGAAGCCGGGCAGCTATGCGCTCTGATGAAAGAAGCCTGGCAGGCGGGAATGATTTCCCGGGGCGGCGGCGGGGATTTCCCCCGGAACGTGATGGCAACTCCCTTATCCGGCCTTCAAAAGGAGGAATATTTTGATGTAATGCCCTATGCCGTTATCGCGGGGGAATATCTGATGGGCTTTATCAGGGCGGTGAAGTTTCCCCGTAAACTGAAGGTTTGTTTTTCCTCCCGGCCGGAAAATGAAACTCACGCGACTTTCCGCGACCTGGGCTTTGCGGCGAGGCCAGACGGCGCCTTTGACGTTTATGCTGCCGGAGGGCTGGGCATAAAACCCGCTCTTGGAATCTGCGTTGCAAGAGACGTTTCTCCCGATAAGATTCTTTACTACATCAAGGCCATGGTGGAGACCTTTGTAGCTTATGGAAATTATGAAAACCGCGCCAGGTCGAGAACCCGTTTTATGGCGGAGGAATTAGGGGCGGAGGGCTTTCGGAAAGCCTATCTGGAAAAGCTGGAAGAGATAGCTGCATCACATGCCAGGAAAGCTGCCGCCTCCTCTCAATCCGGCGAAGCTCTGGAGCTTTCGGAATATATGGCGTCAGAGGAATACCAGGGGACCCTGCGCCCTGTCACAAAGCAGAAAAGCCCTGTAAAGAGCCGCATTTTATCCGATAAGCGCATCGTTCCCCAAAAGCAGGAGGGACTTTATGCCGTGTTTTATCAGCCGACGGGCGGAATGCTCACACCGGCTCAGGTCATCCGGCTTTATCATCTGATTAAACCCATGGAAGATGTGGAGATTCGGCTGACTCCCAAAGAAGGGCTTTATGTGGTAAACTGCAATGCTGCAGAAGCGGAGGAAATCCTCTCCGCCACAAAAGACAGCGCCCGGACTCTTTTCGAGACCTCCGTAGCCTGTATCGGGGCTTCCGTCTGTCAGGTTGGCATCGGCGATTCCCAGGCATTACTAAATGCCTGTATTGAAAGGGTCCGCAGAGAAGACTTTGCCGACGGCGTCCTTCCTAAAATACACATTTCCGGCTGTCCTTCCTCCTGCGGTACGCATCAGATTGGAAGGATTGGCTTCCGCGGAGGCATCCGTCAGACGCCGGAAGGGCCAAGACCTGCTTTTGCCGTTTTTACCGGAGGCTGTCCTGTTCAGGGAAAGGAGGTTCTTGCGGATATGGGAAAGTCGATTCTGGCAAGAGACATTCCCGAATTTCTGGCGGAGCTGGGAAGAATGGTGGAAAAGGAAGGGATGCTGTATGAGGAATGGGCGGAAAAGTACCCTGAAAAGCTGGAGAAGGTAATAGAGAAGTATACGGGGTAAGACGGTACGCTTGTGTTGGGTTCCCAAAAGAGACTCGACTGAATACTGTTTTTCACTCGCAGAGTTTTCTCCGTTACGCCTCCAGCTTACTGCCATCAATGACGCCGGGGCTGTAATATGCCCGGACGTCTTACAATACCCCCTCTTTCATATCCGGCAAAACCTCGCCGGCGCCTTCCAGAACAGACGTACAGTAGGGGCAGCGTGTGGCATGAATGGAAATTCTGGTTTTACAGAAAGGACATTCTTTTTCAGTCTCCTCCTTCACTTCTTCTTTTGCATGGAGACGCTGAAGCTTGTTAATCTGACGTACCAGAAGGAAAATGACAAAGCTGACAACAAGAAAGTTGACAACCTGAGTCAAAAACGTACCGTAATTAATTGTGGCGGCATTATCGCCGCTTCCCAGGACAATCATCAGATTGTTAAAGTCGATTTTGCCGGTGAAGACGCTGAGCAGAGGCATAAAAATGTCGTTGACCAGTGAGCCCACAATGCCGGTAAAGGCGCTCCCTATTATCATACCTACAGCCAGGTCTATCATATTTCCCTTTAAAGCAAATGTTTTAAATTCTCCCAAAAACTTTTTCATTTCAACGTCCTCTTTTCTTTAATATTGTTCAATTTGTCCCTAAATTATAGCAGATATTCTGGCCGCTGTCATCCTTTCCGGCTCAACATACTCTCACGGGAATCCGAAAATTGACTTTTCTGTATGTAAAAAGCCCCCGAAACCGCACCATTGCAGTCCCGGAGGCTTTTATAGGGGAGGAATACCTCCCCAGGGGGAAGATACACCTCCCCAAGGGGAGGATAAGTATTTAATTTATCTGTAGTACCCGTGGCTTCCCGTATCCGGTTTCCACGTCATCAAAGGAGGGGGTTCCATTGACTTAATACTATTATTGCCCGGAAATCCGCCGATATACACCGAAAATGAAAAAATTTGCTTTTTTACAATTATAGGGTATAATATGTAAAGAAAAGTAAGGCGGGCGCTGCCCGCAATCAGAAAGCTTGAAGCAAATGAGGAGGAAAGGTTTATTATGGCGTTATTAAAAAAATGGCGTGATATGGCTTATTCGGAAACAGCCAACAAGGGAGATTTAAGAAGATTCTGGGACGAGTATTTCCAGATGGAAAAGGAGATATACGCACAGCTCCTTAAAAACCCCGACGAGAAAGTAAAAGGCACGGTGAAGGAGCTTGCGGACAAATATGAAATCGACCTTATGAGCATGGTAGGATTTCTGGACGGGATTAACGACAGCTTAAAGGAAGCCAACCCCATCGAGGAGATGGAGGAGGATACTCAGGTAAGCCTTGGCTTTGACAAGGAGCTTTTGTATAAAAATATGGTGGCCGCCGGCGCGGACTGGCTGTACGAGCTGCCGGAGTGGGAAGCGATTTTTGACGAGGACAGGCGTAAGGAGCTGTACAGAGAGCAGAAATCCTCCACCACGATTGTGAAGCCGGATAAAATTTATCCCAACGACCCCTGTCCCTGCGGAAGCGGCAAGAAGTACAAAAAATGCTGCGGAAAGAAAGGCTGATGGAAAGCCGGGTAACGCAGGCCGTTGCAATCTTTGAGTCGGGGTACACCTGTGCCCAGGCCGTATTTGTCACTTACGCCGATTTATTCGGGATGGACAGGGAAACGGCGCTAAAGCTGTCGAGCCCCATGGGCGGCGGAGTGGGACGGATGCGGGAGATTTGCGGAGTGGTATCGGCAATGGCACTGCTTGCGGGATTAAAGGAAGGGAACACCGACCCGGAAAATGAAGCGGGACGGGAGCAGATTTATGTCCTTACCAGAAAGCTGGCGGAGAAATTTAAGGAGAAAAACCACTCCATTATCTGCCGGGAGCTGCTTGGCATTGAAGGGATGGAGGAGAGCGCAAAGCCTTCCGCCAGGACAAAGGAGTATTATGAGTCAAGGCCGTGCAGCAGGCTGGTGGCGGACGCTTCCGAAATTATAGAGGAAATGTTATTAGGGTCATGACAATCAGAGAACAGGTATTGTTATTATTGGAAAATCACCGGGGGGAATTCTTCTCGGGACAGGAAATTGCACAGCAGCTTTCCATATCCAGAGCGGGGGTGTGGAAGGCTGTTAAAGCGTTGCAAAAAGACGGCTATGACATAGAAGCGGTAAATAACAGGGGTTATGTGCTGCAGAAAGCAACCGACGCGCTCTCCGCGGCGTTTATTGAGCAGAAGCTTAAGGAAAGAAATATCCCGCTTTATGTCCGTGTGGAAAAGATGGTGGATTCCACCAACAATGAATTAAAGCGTTATGTGGTGGACGGGGAGAAGCGGGATATGGTTCTTCTTGCCCGGCAGCAGAGCGCGGGCAGAGGACGCCGGGGGCACTCCTTTTATTCCCCGGAGGGGACGGGACTTTACTTAAGCCTCCTTCTTCATCCCGACGCAGGGCCAAAGGAAGCCGCGATGCTGACCACGCTGACGGCGGTGGCCGCAGCAAAGGCTGTGGAAAAGGTGTCGGGGGAGCCGGCAATGATTAAATGGGTGAACGATGTCTTCCTGCGCGGCCTTAAGATATCGGGAATTCTCACGGAAGGCTCGGCTTCTTTGGAGGAAGGAAAGCTGGAATACGTGATTGTGGGAATCGGCATCAACATGTATGAGCCGGAAGGCGGTTTCCCGGAGGAAATAAGAAATATTGCCGGAGCCGTATTTCAGGGGCGCGGGCCGGGTGAAAACCTCCGCAATCAGGTGGCGGTGGAGTTCCTTACGAATTTCATGGAGTATTATAAGGCGTTTCCTGCCAGAAATTATCTGGATGAGTATAGAAAGCGCTGCTTTGTCATTGGAAAAAGAGTCCGTATTGTCACACCCGAGGGAGCACCGGACCGGCAGGCGGATGCCGGCGGGGCGGACAGGGAGTATGGGTTTGTTCTTGGAATCAATGAAGAATGCCATCTCCACGTGCGTTATGACGACGGAACGACGGAATACCTCTCCAACGGAGAAATCAGCGTGAAGCTGCAGCCGTGACGCCTGTCATAGCCGGTCTGCACGTCGCCTTCCGTGGGGAAATTTTACGGCTTCCTGACGCTGATTATTTCTCCGCTGTCCGCGGAATGAAAAGCTTCCTCATAGATAATCCCGTATTACTCATAGTTACTCGATATTGTCCCTTGTGATATTGTGGAGCCATTTATCGCTTCTGTAATGACGGATAACCCAGGGCCACTTGACGAATTCGTCGGTACACAGAAGGAAATAAACCCACATAACCGGAAGCTTAAACACGAAAGCCGCAAGGAATCCTAAGGGGACGGCATAAACCCACATGTCAATCACGTCGCAGATAAAGCCGAACCGGGAATCCCCTCCGGCGCGGAACACGCCCGCAATCAGGGTGGTGTTTACGGCGGCGCCCATCACATAATATGTATTGATTAAAAGCATATATTTCAGGTAATGCATGGCGGTATCCGTAAGGTCGGCGTACATAAGCACGAAAGGCGTTATGGCAAGGATAAGCAGCCCTCCGAAAGCGCCGCTTAAAACGGTGAGCTTCATCAGCTTTCTTGCGTCCTGCCTTGCGTCCTCCAGTCTGTTTTCCCCGATAATATTCCCAAGTAAAATGCCGCCGGCGCTGGCGATGCCAAAGCACAGAACCGTACCGAAGTTGCGCACCACGATAACAAAGGAATTGGCGGCGACGGCGTCCGAGCCTAAATGGCCGATAATCACGGAATACATGGAAAAGGCAACGCCCCAGGCGATATCATTTCCAAGAGCCGGCAGGGAAAGCCTGATAAAATCGGCAAACAAAAGCTTATTTCTCACAAAGAGAGTGGAAAGCTTTAACTTGATATCCCTGCTTTTCGCCGACACGATAAAGCAGCAAATCAGCTCGATTACTCTGGAAAGAGAGGTGGCAAGGGCGACGCCTGCCGCGCCCAGCTTCGGCGCGCCGAAAAGGCCGAAAATAAACACGGCGTTTAAGAGAATATTTAAGGTAAAAGCAAGAGTGTTTAAGGCCGTGCTGATGACGACTCTGCCCACGCTGCGTAGTACCGAGAGATAAACCTCCGTGATTCCCCAGCAAAGATAGCTGACGCTGACAAGACGCAAATAGGATGCGCCGATTGCAATCAGCTCCGGGTCATTGGTAAAGAGCTTCATCATAAGGCCGGGGGCAAACATGGCAAAACCGGCGGCCAGAATAGAGATGGAAATGGAAAAGCGCAGGGCGATTCCCTCAACGATTTCAATTGCCCGTAAATCGCCTTTTCCGTAATACTGGGCGCAGAGGATAGTAGCTCCCGTACCCAGACCATAATAGACCATAAACAGTACGCTGGCGTACTGGGCGGCCAGTGAAACCGCCGATATGGACGACTGTCCCACATAATTAAGCATTACCACGTCGGCCGAGCTCACGGCGGCGCTTAATAGATTTTGAAAGACGATTGGCAGCAGCAGCTTTACAATCTGGCTGTAGAATCTGTCGTTTTTCCATCTGGCAATTAGTTTTCCCATTTTAGAATTCTCCCTTGTATTCATGCTGGTACTATTATATTGGTTCCCGGCTCTTTCGTCAACAAATGTCTGATTCGCCGCCGTCTGGTTCATGCCTGGGCTTTAATCCCGCCTTTTATCCGGCATTTTCAGGAAAACAACGCAGAGAACGCCGAGTATCACCTGCACGGCGGGAATCGTATACCAGACCCCGTCAAGCCCCAAAAACAGGGGCAGCGCCACGATAAGAATGAGGGTCAGTACGATTTCGCCATACACCAGGATATTGGAGCGGGTTGTGCGCCGGGTGGCGTAAAAATAGGAAACCGCCGGTTTCGTCAGTCCGTAAAGGGCGGTAACCAGCGCAAAAGCAGGGGTGGCCTTTATAATATAAGCGCCCGCCTCCGGGGAGGTTCCGTAAAATTCCGGCAACAGATTTCCTGACAGGATAAAAAGGGCGGCTCCGAGAACGCCGACGCTTATCCCCAGTAAAAACGTCCACCGGGCATAGGTTTTCAGCGATTTTTCATCTCCTTTTCCGCGGCTTAAGGATAAAAGCGGCTGACTGCCGTCACCGATTCCCTGAACCAGAAGCTCCATAAAGGAGATAATATAGGCAAGAACCGCATAGGCGCTGACAGCCTCCTCTCCCCCGTAGTTCATAGACTGCAGATTCATGAAAATGATGGTGACGGAGGGCAGATAGGTCAGCCCGAAGGGGGATACCGCCACCTGTAAAATGGGGGGAATCACGGATTTATCAGGACGCATATCCGAAAAGGCAACACGGTTTTTCTTCCTTATAAAAAAGGCGATACACAAAATCAATGTGAGAGCCTGTCCCAAGACGGTGGCAAGAGCGGCCCCGGCCAGTCCTAAGCGCAAAGCTATCACAAAATAGTAATCAAGAAAAATATTGGCAAAGCAACCCGACGCCATAGCGCACATGGCGTAAAAGGACGCGCCGTGATTGCGCATTATCGGAACCATGCCGGTGGCAAACACCTGAATGACGCCGCCTAAAAGGATATAGCGCACATAAGTGACGGCAAGAGGAAGAAGCTCTCCTTCTGCGCCGAGAAGCTCAAGTAGCAGGGGAGAAAACAAAAAGAGAAGGATTATCAGCAGAAGCGAGCCGGTAAGAAGCAGAAAAAAGGCGTTGCCCTCCGCCCTTGCCGCTTTCTTTTCGTCGCCCGCCCCTCTGTTTAAGGACATTACAACGGCGGCGCCCATTCCGATGCCGGTTCCAAGGGAAATAATGAGAGCCACAAGAGGCCATGCAATATTAATGGCGGCAAGACCAGCATCGCCCATGGCCCTGCCTACAAAAATACCATCCACAATAGAGTAGATTCCCGTCAGTAAAAAAGATAAGGTTGAGGGGAGAATATATTTTAAGTATTCCTTTTTCATTGATGACCTCCGTTCTTATATGGACAGATTTCAGGGACGGCTTTGCCTGCCGGTGAAGCCATATATTTCCGTATTATACGGAATGAAAGAGGAATAGTCAATATTCTAAGAACGGAGATATTTCTGCAGAAGAAACAGCGCCGCCACATTGGGAATCACCATCAGGGCGTTGATTAAGTCGGTGCACTCCCAGACCAGATTTAGGGGCAGGACTGCGCCGATGTAAATCATTACGATATAGGCGACCTTGTAGATGAAAATCCCTTTATTGCCGGTCACATAGCGGAAGGCCTGTTCTCCCAGATAAGACCAGCCGATTAGGGTGGTGATGGCAAAAGCCACAAGGCAGAGGGATAAAAATACATTTCCAAGTATGGGGAGATAGGAAAAGGCGGCCTCTGTGAGTCCGGCTTCATTGACGCCAAGGACGGAAGCGGGGTGCAGCAGCATATTGGTCACAATCACCAGACCGCTTAAGAGGCACATGACGACGGTATCCCAGAATACGGCGGTCATGGAGACGTAGGCCTGATGGGCGGGATTATCGGTGTCGGAGGCTGCGGCTGCGATTGCCGCGGTTCCGATGCCGGCTTCGTTGGTAAAAAGCCCTCTGGCAATGCCGTAGCGGGCGGTAAGCATCAGGGAGGAGCCGGCAGCGCCGCCGAGGGCCGCCCTGGGAGCAAGGGCGTGTGCTAAAATCAGCCGGATTGCGGGCAGGAGGGCTTCCCTGTTTATAATAAGAAGAAACACGCAGCTTGCCGTGTAGAGAATGGCAAGAAAAGGCACCAGCTTCATGCATACGTTTCCGATGGAGCGAATCCCGCCGACAATCACCAGCCCGGCCAAAATGGCGGCGGCAAATCCGGCAATGTGGGGGTTAAGGCCAAAGCTTAAGGAGGTGGTCTGGGTGATGGAGTTGGCCTGGGTGGTGCAGCCGACGCCGAAGGCTGCAACCAGCGTCAGGAAGCCGTAAATTTTTCCCACGGAAGGCTTATGCAGGCCGTTTTCCCACACATACATAGGGCCGCCCTGATAGACGCCGTCTTTGTCCCTTTTTCGGAAGCAGACGCTTAAAAAGCATTCCGCATAGGCCGTCGCCATGCCTAAAATCCCGGTTATCCAGCACCAGAAGATGGCGCCCGGACCGCCGAGAGCCACGGCGGTGGAAACGCCGATAATATTGCCGGTTCCCAGAGTAGCCGCCAGAGTGGTGGCTAAAGTGGCAAAAACAGAAAGATTGTTTCCGTCCTTTTTTCCCGACGGGGTGACGGAAAGACGGATTGCTTTTAAAATATTTTTCTGCGGAACGCGGAGTTTCATGGTAAAATAAAGATGTGTACCCATCAGCAGAAATAAAAGGGGGCCGCTCCATAAAAACTGATTGGAGGATTTTAAAAAAGTAAATGCATTTTGCATAGGTTTACGCAGCCTTGACAAATCTTATTATTAATATAGTAGCATTCGGAAAAGGATATGATTGTTTTCTTTAAAGAGAAGGGAAAAGTGTGGGGCAGAGAACGTCAGGAGAAAAGAAAGTGAAGAAATGGCAGCTTTGGACGCCGGGGATATTGATTTTATTTGCGGCAGGGCTTAATATGGCAGGAAGAGTGTGGAAAGGATTCAGCGATTTTTATGTGGATAACATTTTCCCCCTGTGGGTGGAGACTTACGGGAGAATCACCGGGATTTTCCCCTTTTCCGTGGGAGAATGGATGCTGTATCTGGCGGTAATACTGGTTTTCATCCTGCTGGCAGCCGGCATTATCCTTATTGTCTGCCTTGCCTTACGGCGGAGAGTACCGTCGGTGACGCCGTCGCCTGTAATTCCGTCGTCAGGGCTTTCGGCGTTTAAGAAGCTGTATGGCGGATATGCGTTTTTTCTCTACTGGGTGCTTGGAATTGTCAGCGTGATTATGATGCTGAACTGCTTTCTTCTGTATCAGGTTTCGCCGATTACGGAGAGGTATGAGATAGGGGGAAACCCGGATAAGGTATACGGGACGGAGGAGATTGCCGCCCTTCGGGATTATGTGGTGGAGCAGGCCAACGCCCTGGCGCCTTCCTTTGAGAGGGACGAAAAGGGGTATATTATATATAAGGAAGATATCAGGGAAAAAGCCCGGCAGGAAATGAGGAGGCTGGGCGGAACCTTTGAAAATCTGCAGGGCTATTATCCGAAGCCCAAGGGGCTTTGCCTGTCAGGCTTTTACAGCCAGCAGAGTATCATGGGATATTATTTCCCCTTTTCCATGGAGGCCAATTACAACAGACAGATGTATATTACCAATATGCCGGTTTCCATGTGCCATGAGCTGTCCCACTTAAAGGGCTTTATCCTGGAGGACGAGGCAAATTTTTTAGGCTTCCTTGCCTGTGTGGATTCCAGGGACGAATTGTTCCGCTACAGCGCCTATTTAAGCGTTATCGGCTATCTGGACAGGGATTTTATAAGGGCAATCGGAGAGGATGGGGAACTCTATGCCGCCCATCCGCAGATTGACGAACAGGTTGCAAAGGATAAGAAATTCCTTACAAAGGAGAGCTGGGAGCAGGTGGAAAGAAAAGCGGTTTTAAAGACGGAAACCGTAAAGCGGGCGGCGGACGCCTTTCTTGACACCAACCTGACTTTGAACGGCGTATCCGACGGCACTGTCAGCTACAGCCGGGTGGTCAGGCTCCTTTTGAGATACTATGACGGAAAATTATATTGAAATTTAATATTTATTGCGTTTGCTGCAATGAGCGAAAGCTGTTTTGCCGGAAGGGAGAATTTTATGGAAAATATTATTTCTTACATCAAAGACTGGGGAAGGTATCCATTGTCGGAAAGACCGTTTAACGAGGTGGACAGTCTGATTTTGTGCCAGCTTGTATACTTAAATTATGAAAAATTCGTTCCGGGATGGGAGGAGAAAAAAGAGCCGGTGAGTATACAGAGCATTTATTCCCATCCTGAAAGGGACGTGATTCTGGACGATTACTGGTATCGGCAGAATAATAAAGAGCTGTTTTCGGCGCTTGCGGAGTCCGTGAGGTTCGGCAGGCTGAAAATGAACGCTTATGTCAATGTTATCAATGAGGAAGAAGAGACACAGTTTTCGGCAATGACCTATTTTCTGGAGGACGGGAGCATTTATGTCGCCTATCGCGGAACCGACGCGACCCTTGTGGGGTGGAAGGAAGATTTGAACCTGGCGTTTTCAAAACCCCTTCCCAGCCAGTACCTGGCAGTAAAATATCTGGAAAAGGCGGCGGAGGCTTTCGAAGGGGATTTCTATGTGGGAGGCCATTCCAAAGGGGGAAATCTTGCGGTTTATGCCGCAATGAACTGCCGGGAGGAGACGAGAGCGAGGCTGATTAAGGTATTTAATAACGACGGCCCGGGCTTTCGGCCGGAAATCCGGGAGCAGGGAAATTATACCGCTATTGAGGACAGAGTAATCAAGTTTATTCCCCGTTCCTCTCTGGTGGGAATGATATTGGAGAATCACGGGAAATATGAAATCGTGGAAAGCTGGGGAATCGGAACCTTTCAGCACAATACCTACACATGGAAAATCAAGGACGGAACCATAGTCAGGGCGAAAAATATGACCAGTGCCAAAATCAAACGGGACGCCGCCTTAAACGAGTGGATACTGTCTCTTTCCGAGGAGGAGATACATCTGTTTATAGATACGCTTTATGATGTGATTTCCGCCTCAAAGGCTTCCGATGTGTTTGAATTCGGCGCCGATTTGAAAAAGAGCCTTCAAAACGTGGCGCTTGCGGCAAGGGAAGTGGACGACGGTACGCGGAAAACGTTGCAGAAAATGATTCATTCACTGTTTGAAATGATGCTGGAAAATATGAAAGGCGGGCTCTTTCAGAGCTGATGGATAAATCCGCCGACAAAAGCGCTGAAGTGAAAGGTAATTTTAGAAATTTTTCAAAAAGCGGTTGACAGATGCGGAAAAGCCCGATATAATATTTTTTGTTCGCAGGAATGGCGGAATTGGCAGACGCGCACGGTTCAGGTCCGTGTGGTAGCAATACCATGAGAGTTCAAGTCTCTTTTCCTGCATGGAAGAAGCCTTAGAAATGGGGCTTCTTCATTTTTATTATATCTGGAAGTTCATTATTTATTCTAAATTCTGTTGTCAGATTACATATCATAGGTAAAGAATTCCGGTTTTTAAAGTATATGAAAATTTTATATGTTGACGAATGCGCATTTTATGCGCATAATATAATTACGGGGGGGATATTATCACTAATGAAGCGAAGAGACCTGATAAAAATGCTTGAGAGAGCCGGGTTTTGTTTTAAAGAACATGGAGGTAATCATGATACATATAAAAGAGGAAGCGACACAGAGCAGATTCCAAGGCATAAAGAAATAAATGAAATTACTGCAAAGCAGATTATAAAGAAATGGGAATTGAAATAAATTATTTTAGTCTGTGAATTCCGGACAATTATAAGGAGGCGGAAATGAAAAAAGCATATCCTGTATTTATAGCGCAACATAATGAGGATTTTTTGGTATTTATACCGGACTGGGATATTTATACAGAGGGAAAAAGTGTACCTGATGCTATTGCCATGGCAAGGGATGCAATAGGCTTAAAGGGAATTGATTTTGAAGACGATGGGAAGGAGATACCAGAAGCGTCAAGCTACGAAGAATCTGTGAAAAAAGCAAAGAAAGATACTGAAATTTTTGATTACACAAAAGGCATACTGACAATGGTAGATGTTGATTTTACAGAATATCGAAAAAGACACGATAACCGCATGGTTAAAAAGAACTGCACAATTCCGTATTATCTGAATGTGGAGGCAGAAAAGCTGGGAATTAATTTTTCCAGGCTGCTTCAGGATGCGCTTTTACAAAAAACAGGTTTATCATAGCTTTTTTACAACTACCTCTTCAAAGATTTAAAAGCCGGACGGGATTACAGCACCCTCGTCCGGCTTTATCAAGTCAGCCGCTTATTTTTTATAAAGCACAAACGCCTCGTAAGGCTTCACGGTAATCTTCTTCCTGTCGTAGGTATTTTCCAGATTGGAAATCAGGCAGGGCGCTCCGATAAATTCATTGGGGATGGCAAATTCCGTCTCGCGGTCGCTGAAGCTGCACACCACCAGCAGTTTTTTCACAGGCAGGTCATTGTCCGGCGTACCCGGTGCGGGAGCGGCTTCGAAGCCGTCTTCCAGCGTTCTGGTATAAACGAAAAGTTCTTCGCTGTCCTCAAAGAGCTGGTCATATTTTCCATATACCATAACAGGTGTTTCTTTTCTCAGGGCAATCAGCTTTTTATAGTAGTGAAATACGGAGCCGGGGTCTTTGGTCTGCGCCCTGGCATTGATTTCCGTATAATTGGGATTCACCGCAATCCAGGGCGTGCCGGAGGTAAATCCGGCCTGCGAGCTCTCGTCCCACTGCATGGGAGTTCTGGCGTTGTCCCGGCTTTTGAAAAGCATGCAGGGCCAGAAAACCTCATGGGAAAGAGGACCATCCTGGCACCACTCCTTATAGGCGTTGATGCTTTCGATATCGCGGAAGTCCTCAGGACTCTCAAAGGGGTAGTTGGTCATGCCAAGCTCCTCACCCTGATATACATAGGGCGTGCCCTGGAGCATATGCAGGCAGGTGGCAAGCATTTTGGCGGAAACCTCCCGGTACTTTGGTCTGTCGTCGCCAAAGCGGGAGACGGCTCTTGGCTGGTCGTGGTTATCCCAGAACAGGCTGTTCCATGCCTTCCCGTACAGCTCGTTTTGCCAGCGGGAGAGGGTCTTTTTCAGGGTGGGGAGAGGAATCTTCTCATCCGTCCACTTTCCGTATTTTCCGTCGCCCTCCACATGCTCGAACTGGAACACCATATTCAGCTCGTGAGCGTTTTCACCGGCGTAGAGCTTCGCCTGCTGTGTGGTTACGCCGGCAGTTTCCCCTACGGTCATGATGTCGTATTTTGAAAGTACTTTTTCATTCATCTCCTGCAGATATCTGTGGACGTTGGGGCCGTGGATACAGTAGGGCGCAAAATCCCCGTAAAGGTCGTGCACCTCGCCGTCGGGCATTTCCGCAGTCTTTGATATCATGCTGATAACGTCCATGCGGAAGCCGTCGATTCCCTTGTCGCACCACCATGTCATCATGTCGAAAACCTCCTGACGCACCTTCGGATTATCCCAGTTTAAGTCCGGCTGTTTTTTTGAAAAAAGATGCAGATAATACATACCAGAAGCTTCGTCGTACTGCCAGGCGGAACCGCCGAAGCAGGCGCCCCAGTTGTTGGGCGGATTCTTTTCATCCTTTCCCTCACGCCAGATATAGTAATCGCGGTAGTCGTTTTCCCTGGATTTGCGGCTTTCCATAAACCACCTGTGCTCGTCGGAGGTGTGGTTTACCACCAAATCCATGACGATGCGGATGCCGCGCTCATGGGCCTTTGCAAGTAACTCGTCAAAATCCTCCATGGTGCCGAATTCTGCCATAATCGCCTGATAATCGCTGATATCGTAGCCGTTATCGTCATTGGGGGACTGGTAGATGGGGGAGAGCCAGATGACGTCGATTCCCAGATATTTCAGGTAATCCAGACGGCTGATAATTCCCTGTAAATCGCCGATACCGTCCCCGTTGCTGTCCATAAAGCTGCGGGGGTAAATCTGATAAATAACCGCTTCTTTCCACCATGTTCTGTTCATTTTCTGTCCTCCTTTTTTATTTACAGTTCCAGAATAAGTACCTGATATCCGCGCAATGTGATTACATTGTTTTCCATATCCATATCAGGATAGTTGTTTAAAAGCACCTTCCGGCATTCGCAGGGGAGAGTGACCTCCTGTTCCTTTTGCTGATAGTTGCCGATTACCAGAAGCGTCTTATCGCCTTTTCTGTAATAGGCCATCAGGTTGTGGCGTTCCTCCCATACCGGCTCTAATGCGCCGTACACGATGGTTTCCTTATAGGCGGGATTTTTGCGCAGGGCAATCAGCTTTTTATAAAAACTCCAGACGGAATCCGGGTCTTTAAGCTGCGACGCCGCATTGGTGGACGTATAGTTGGGGTTGACCTTAAGCCAGGGAGAGCCGGTGGTAAATCCGGCGTTTGCCCCGTCCGACCACTGCATGGGAGTGCGGGCGTTGTCCCGGCTGAATCTTGCTACCGCCTTTAAAGCCTCCTCGGGGGAAAGCCCGGCTTCCAGCGCAACCTTGT
The DNA here is from genome assembly GCA_910577275.1 of uncultured Lachnospiraceae bacterium. Lineage (GTDB taxonomy): Bacteria > Bacillota > Clostridia > Lachnospirales > Lachnospiraceae > Suilimivivens. The sequence continues at coordinate 26,719 of CAJTMW010000011.1, read as the reverse complement.
ATTCGTCCAGGGAGGAGATATCGTCAACCTCGTCGATGGAGGAGAAGGACACGTTTTCCATGCCAAGCTCCTGTCCCTGATAGATAAAAGGGATGCCCCGCAGCATGAAATTCAGGGCCGCCAGCATCTTTTTGCTTTCAGGGCAGCAGTCGCCCTCGGGGATATAACGGGAAACGCCCCTGGGCTCGTCGTGGTTTTCTATGATGTTGGATAAAAATCCGGTTTCGCCCACCTTCCGCTGGGATTCAAAGCAGCAGTTTCTGTAATCGTCCGGCGTGATTTGCGTCGCGTCGTACCAGCCCTTGCCGCTTGCGCCGAAAATGGTCTCGTTAAAGTCAAACATGCTGGAAAAATAGCCGTCTTCGCCGATAAAATCGGGAATCTCCTCCGGCTTTTCGTTAAAGACTTCCCCCACGGAAAAGGCGTCGTATTTCTTAAAGGTGCGGTCGCGCATTTCTCCTAAAAACTCGCCGATGCCTTTGGCTTCCTTCAGCATTTCCTGAATGCTGCAAAGCCCGTCTTCTCTGTCAGGCGCATAATTGCGGAAGGGCAGCGCCTTTTTGATGTTGATGATGGCGTCAATCCGAAAGCCGGCAAGACCCTTGTCAAGCCACCAGTTGATGTTTTTGTAGACTTCTTCGCGAAGCTCGGGATTTTCCCAGTTTAAATCGGGCTGCTTTTTGTGGAACACGTGGAGGTACTGCTTGCCGGTGCCCGGCAAATCCTCCCACACGGGGCCGCCGAAGTAGGAGCGCCAGTTGGTGGGAAGCTCCCCCTCCTTTTTATCTCTTAAATAGAAGAAATTGCCGTATTTGCCTTCCGGGTCCTGACACGCTTTCTGAAACCACTCATGCTCGTCGGAACAGTGGTTTACCACCAAATCCATGAGGATATACATGTTTCTCTTTTTTGCCTCGGCAATCAGATTTTCCATGTCCTCCATGGTGCCGAAGCGGGGGTCAATGCTGTAATAATCCGAGATATCATAGCCCTGGTCCGCCAGGGGAGACTTGTAACAGGGAGAGAGCCACACGATATCCACGCCCAAATCGTGCAGATAATCCAGTTTTTCGATAATACCCGGAATATCTCCGATGCCGTCTCCGTTTGAGTCATAAAAGCTCTTGGGATAAATCTGATATGCTACCTTGTCATGCCACCATTTTTTTGTCATTGCCGTACCTCCTGTGGTATCGTTTGAATTCATTTTAGTGACATGAGATGAGAAAGTCTTACAGTTATTTGATTAAAAACTACGGTATTATGACTTTTTTCTGTACTGCAATGGCGTAGTGCCTGTAGCCCTGCGAAACTCCTGCATAAAATTCCCAAGGTTGTTGAACCCGCATTCAAGGCATACCTCCGTCACGGCAATATCCGTATTCTCAAGGAGCCGTTTTGCCTGCTTGATGCGGTATTCGTTGATATATGCCATGGGGGAGCGGCCGATTGCTTTTTTAAACAGGCGGCAGAAATACTGGCCGTTTAAGTTTACCTGTTTTGCCAAATCCGATATGTAGATTTTGTTCTGGTAGTTGTCGCTGATATAGGTCAGCGCCGTTTTGATGCTTTCCACACGCTTGTCCAAATCCTTCTCGGTAGGCGTAAAGAGCCTGTGGGAGGAAAGCGTGGCAAGGATATACAGCAGGGAAGCCTTGATATAAAGCTGGCTGGTAAAGTTGTCCGTGACAAGCTGGCTGTCAAAAGAGCCGGCTGCGGGCGGCTGCCCAAAGGAATGCATGATATCCGTGAAAGCGTTTCTGACCGGGACAAAGGCCGGGTGCTGCGGGGCAATACAGCGGGGAAAGAGGAGTTTTCCGTTCTGGATGGGCCGCAGCAGGTGAATCTGCGCCTCGTCATAGGAGTCAAAGCTCAAAATCCCCAGGGAAAAGACCACGGCGTCCTCAAAATGGCTGTCCGAGGTTTCCGTGATGATGCTGTGCAGCTCGCTGGGGTTGATGAAACAGAAGCATTCCGAGGGTATGGGAAAGGATTCCATGTTCACCTCCAGACGGAATTTCCCGCCGGAAAAGTACAGAATTTCCACCTCCTCATGCCAGTGATGCTTGACAAGGGTGCCTTTTCCCACGGAATGGGTGCGGTAGATGGCGCAGGGAAAGGATTTGGTGCCGTGAGGACGGATTTCTTTTAAAATGGAAGGCTGCTGTTCCATAAGAGTGCTCCTTTTGTATTATCGTTGTAAAAAAAAGCTATCATTTTGCAGGAGAAAAGTCAATGGACGAAATGTCACATAGATGTAATGAAATGTTTTTCACGGCTCTTGAAAATTTACTTCCAAAATGCTACAATAACCTTAACTATAAGAGTATTCCTGACGATAAACTAATCAGGAGATTATGTGGAACACGGAGGTTCCACGGTCGTAATTGTCCGCGGGAAGCGCTGCGGACAGGCGGCGGAACATAAATATCAGGATGTTCATTATCAAAGGAGTGAAGATTATGGGAATAGGTATTAATGTAAGTAATTTAAAACCGGATTATTCTTATCTGTTTCAGAGCATGACAGGCGGCAATTCTGCAAGTCTGAATTTCCTTTCAGACTATGCAAGCATCAAGAACGGCAGCTATGGCAAGCTGATGAAAGCATATTACAGCCCAAGCCACCGTTCAACCAAAGAAGTATCCTCCATAGCAGAGCAGAAGAACCAGAGGACGACGGCGGCGGCAAAGGATTCCGCAAAGACCCTGTCCTCTATCGAGAGCGCGGCTGAGGGACTTAAGAAATCCGCGGATGCTTTAACGGCAAAGGGAAGCAAGTCTGTATTTAATAAGGTTGATATCGAGACCAAAGATGAAAACGGCGTTACATCCACAACCAAAGGATATGATACCAATGCGATTTATAAGGCTGTTTCCAATTTTGTGGACGATTACAACTCTGTAATCAAGCAGGCAGGCTCCGCAGAGTCCACCAGTATCCAGAACAGAGTAAAGTCCATGACAGGAGCCACAAGCGCCAATGAAAATCTGCTTGCCAAAGTTGGAATTTCCATCAACGAGAACAAGACTCTTTCCATTGACGAAAAGGCATTCAAGGCGGCGGATATGAATACGGTAAAGACGCTGTTTAGCGGAAACGCATCCTACGCCGACAGGATTTCCGCACAGGCGACCATGCTCGACCATACGGCCAATGTGGAAGCCACTAAAGCGGACACTTATAACTACAACGGACTTTATAACAATGCCTACACATCAGGCGGAATTTTTGATTATGGATTCTGAGAAATTTGCGGATTTGTGCAAATAGCGGATATCCTTATTAAACAACGGCCCGGTGCAATGTCAGCTGACACTGCACTGGGCATATTTTTTGGGCGAAATACCCACGGCCTTTGTGAAGGTTTTGAAAAAGTTGCTGTAATCCGAAAATCCGCTTTTTTCATAGGCTTCGGTGACGCTGGCGCCGTCCCGCAGGAGGGATTTGGCGATGCTGATTCGGCGGGCGCTGATGTATTTGTTGATGGTGGTACCGGTGGCCGATTTGAAAATCCGGCAGATATAGGATTCGCTTAAGAAAAATTCACCTGAAAGCTGCTCAATGGTAATCGGGAAGGCGATATTCAAATTGATATAGGCAAGAATATCGTCCACCTGATGGTTATAGGTGCGGCTTTCAGCGGTCTCCGGCAGATGGATGGTGCGGACGGCTCCGTTAATCAGCAGCAGAAGCTCCGTAAAGGCGGTCTGCTCCACAAGGTCCTGACCGTATCCTCCGGCGTCCGTAATTTTACTGATATAGTATAAAAAGCGATTCTGCTGTTCTTTGTTTAACGGGATTCTGTGGCTGAATCCCTCCGCCCTGTCTGAAAAGCATGCGTCTAAATCCGTCTGCGCCGTGGAAAGACGTCTGGTGTATTCCGGGTGGATGGAAAGCACAATCCGCTCGTGGACCATTTTATCCACCTGAGTGATTTTATGGCTCTCATATTGATTGATAATGAAAATATCACCGGGCTCGATGGTGTAGATTTTGTTGTCAATGAGAAATTGTTTTCCGCCGGAAATGGAATAATAAATTTCATGGCAGTCATGGATGTGCATGTCCATGGTTTTTTCTTCCTTATATAAATGGGCGATGGCAAAGGTCTGGGTTGCCATGCAGTTTTCCATGGCCTGCTGGCAGGAAAGTAGTTCGTTCATTTGTTATCTCCTTTATGTCCGTTCCATACGTTACGTCTGTGAGGATAAATTTGTTCCTCTGCCGAAGCAGTTTGAAGCTTATACAAATTATATGTTAAAAGTTCAAAATTTGCAATGTTTATAGAAATATTTGAAAGGACATAGACAATTTTTTAATGTATACTTATCATTGTAAAGGTAATATTTAGCAATGCCAGAAGGTATTTTATCTGGAGAAAGGATGGGTGATATGGAGCTGAGAACAGCGGCTTCACCGAGAGACGTGAAGCATTACACGACAGAAAGATTGAGGGAAGAATTCCTGATTCAGAATCTGTTCGTGCCGGGGGAAATCAAACTGGTGTACAGCCACATTGACAGAATCATTACGGGGGCGGCGGTGCCGACAGAGCCGCTTACTCTGACGGCGGGTGAGGAGCTGCGCGCGGAGTATTTTCTGCAGAGAAGGGAAATGGGAGTGATTAATATCGGCGGCGCCGGCTCTGTCACGGTAGACGGTAAGAAATACGAGGTTGGCTTCAAGGAAGGCATGTATATCGGCATGGGCGCAAAGGACATCGTTTTTGAGAGCGCGGACGCGGGGACACCTGCCAAATTTTATATCAACAGCGCGCCGGCCCACACCACCTACCCCACGGTTCTGATTAAGCCCGAGGGGGCGCCGGAGGAGGGCGTAGTCATCGTTAAGAACGAAAATAAGGTGGAGCTGGGCTCTTTGGAGGATGCAAACCACCGCACCATCTGCAAATACATTCTGCCGGGACAGGTGGAAAGCTGCCAGCTGGTGATGGGAATGACAAAGTTAGAGCCGGGAAGTGTCTGGAACACAATGCCGTGCCACACCCACGACAGACGGATGGAGGTTTATCTGTACTTCGAGATGCCCGAGGACGCCTTTGTCATGCACTATATGGGAGAGCCCACGGAAACAAGACATATTGTTATGAGGAACGAGGAAGCGGTGATTTCACCGAGCTGGTCCATTCACGCGGGAAGCGGTTCAAGAGCATACACCTTTATCTGGGGTATGGTCGGGGAAAATCAGGATTTCGACGATATGGACCATGTGGCAATGAAAGATTTGATGTAAACTGGCGGCAGTCAAAAAGTCAAAGACCCCGCAGCAAGCTGACGGGGTATTGACCCCTCGCCGGGGCGGCATCTGCTCTTCTTCGAAGAACAGATAAGCCTCGCGGCATTCGTCAAATGGATGCTCCGCATCCGCTTGACTCATTGCTCGCGGGAATAAAAAAGGAAAAGGAGAAAAACAATGAGCGAATTTACAAAGAAATTTTCACTGGAAGGCAAAGTAGCGCTGGTAACGGGAGCATCCTACGGAATTGGTTTTGCAATTGCAACCGCATATGCCGAGGCGGGCGCAACCATCGTATTTAACGATATCAAGCAGGAGCTGGTGGACAAGGGTCTTGCTTCCTATGAGGAAAAAGGCATCAAGGCTCACGGCTATGTATGCGACGTTACAAACGAAGAACAGGTACAGGCTATGGTGGCTCAGATTGAAAAGGAAGTGGGAGTGATTGATATTCTTGTAAATAATGCGGGAATTATCAAGAGAATCCCCATGTGCGAGATGAGCGCCGACCAGTTCCGTCAGGTAATCGACGTGGATTTGAACGCGCCCTTTATCGTGTCCAAGGCTGTCATCCCCAGCATGATAAAGAAGGGCGGCGGAAAGATTATTAACATCTGTTCCATGATGAGCGAGCTTGGACGCGAGACAGTTTCCGCTTATGCGGCTGCCAAGGGCGGTCTTAAGATGCTGACCAAAAACATTGCTTCTGAATACGGCGAGTTCAACATTCAGTGTAACGGCATTGGACCCGGCTACATTGCAACTCCTCAGACAGCGCCTCTGCGCGAGATTCAGCCTGACGGAAGCAGACATCCCTTTGACCAGTTTATCATTGCAAAGACGCCGGCAGCCCGCTGGGGGAATGCGGAAGATTTACAGGGACCGGCAGTATTTCTGGCATCGGAGGCTTCCGATTTTGTAAACGGCCATGTGCTTTATGTGGACGGCGGTATTCTGGCTTACATCGGAAAACAGCCGGGTTAAATTGGCTTTCCGGCCGCGGCGGCAAGTACCGGCAAAGCGGACTGCCGCCTGCGGCGACAGGCCGTAAGGCCGAAGCAGAAGGAATATACACAGAAAGGCGGATTTTATAATGAAGATAGCATTGATTAACGAAAACAGTCAGGCGGCAAAGAACGAATTGATTTGCGCCACCCTGAAAAAGGTAGTAGAGCCCATGGGGCATGAGGTATTTAACTACGGAATGTATTCCGCGGAGGACGCTCATCAGCTTACCTATGTGCAGAACGGGATTCTGGCGGCGGTTCTTTTGAATTCCGGCGCGGCGGACTATGTGATTACCGGCTGCGGAACCGGCGAGGGCGCCATGCTGGCATGCAACTCCTTCCCGAAGGTGCTCTGCGGCCATATCACCTCCCCTTTAGATGCTTATCTGTTTTCACAGGTAAACGACGGAAACTGTATTGCCCTTCCTTTTGCGGAAAATTTCGGATGGGGCGGAGAATTAAATCTGGAATATATTTTTGAAAAGTTGTTCTGCGCGCCGGGCGGCGGCGGATACCCCAGGGAGAGAGTGGAGCCGGAGCAAAGAAATAAGAAGATTCTTGACAAAGTCAAGGAAGTCACACATACTGATATTGTGACGATTCTTAAAAATCTCGACGGCGAGCTTGTGAAGGGCGCATTATCAGGGGATAAGTTTCAGGAATACTTTTTTGCCAACTGCAAATGCGACAAAATTGCAGAGTGCGTAAGAGAGATTTTGGGAGCGTAAAACTATATAATGTGACAGCAAAAGCCCGGACAACGCACAAAGCAATTTATGGACGCAGCTTTACGCGGCCGGAAATTGATTTAGTAGAAGTGTGTTGGAAGGGCAGAAGCGGAACTGGAATGACAGCGGAAGCCCGGACAACGCACAAAGCAATTTATGGACGCAGCTTTATGCGGCCGGAAATTGATTTAGTAAAGGTGTGTTGGAAGGGCAGAAGCGGAACTGGAATGGAGGTATTTTTTATGGAACCAGTATTAGAACAAATCAAAAAAATCGGTATTGTTCCGGTGGTGAAGATTGACAGGGCGGAGGATGCGCTTCCTCTGGCAAAGGCTCTCTGCGCAGGCGGACTTCCCTGTGCGGAGGTGACATTCCGTACGGACGCAGCCGCGGAGGCAATCAAAATTATGACGGAAAACTTTCCGGATATGTGCGTGGGCGCAGGCACTGTTTTAAATGCGGCTCAGGTGGACGCGGCGGTAGCGGCGGGCGCAAAGTTTATCGTAAGCCCCGGCCTTAATCCCAGGACGGTAAAATACTGTATTGAAAAGAACGTACCGATTACACCCGGTACGTCAAGCCCCAGCGATATCGAGCAGGCCATTGAATTAGGTCTTGAGGTCGTGAAGTTCTTCCCGGCGGAACAGTCGGGCGGGCTGGCAAAAATCAAGGCGATGGCGGCTCCTTATGTAAATATGAAGTTTATGCCCACAGGCGGCGTTAACGCAAAGAATTTAACCTCTTATCTTGATTTTAACAAGATTATCGCATGCGGCGGTTCCTGGATGGTTCCCGGAGATTTGATTAACGCAGGGGAGTGGGACAAGATTGAACAGCTCACAAGAGAAGCGGTTCAGACCATGCTTGGATTTGAACTGGCTCACGTCGGCATCAATGCGGAAAACGAAGAGGAAGCGTTAAAAGCGGCAAACAGATTTGCCTTTATTTTCGGTATGCCCGTAAATGCAGGCAACAGTTCCGTCTTCACAGGAAAGGTTCTGGAGGTTATGAAGAGCCCTTATCTTGGAAAGAACGGACACATTGCGGTTCGCACAAATTATATTGAAAGAGCGGTCAACTATCTTTCCACGGTGCTCGGCGTTGAGTTTAACGAGGAATCTGCAAAGAAAGACGATAAGGGCAATCTGAAAGCCATTTATCTGAAAGAGGAAATCGGGGGCTTTGCGGTTCATCTTGTACAAAAATAAATCTGGATTTAATATATAAGAGAAGGAATGGAGAAAAATGGCAAAAGTTATTACCATGGGCGAGATAATGCTCAGATTATCCACGCCCAATAATGAAAAATTTATTCAGGCTGACGAGTTTGATATCAATTACGGAGGGGGAGAAGCAAACGTTGCCGTTTCGCTGGCGAATTACGGCCACGACGCGGAATTCGTAACCGCGGTTCCCGACAATGAAATCGGTGAGTGCGCAGTTGCGGCGCTTCGGAAATACAATGTGGCCACGGGACACATTGCAAAATGCGGCGAGAGACTTGGCATTTACTATCTGGAAACAGGCTCCGCCATGAGACCTTCAAAGGTGGTTTACGACAGGGCGCATTCGTCTATTTCCACGGCAACGGAAGCGGATTTTGATTTTGACGCGATTTTTGAGGGAGCCGACTGGTTCCACTTTACAGGAATTACACCGGCGGTATCCGACAGCGCGGCGCTCCTTACAGAGAAGGCTCTTATCGCTGCCAAAAAGCATGGCGTGAAGGTATCCGTTGACCTGAATTTCCGCAAGAAGCTGTGGACCTCCGAGAAGGCTCAGAAGGTTATGACAAACCTGATGAAATATGTGGACGTCTGTATCGGAAACGAGGAGGATGCGGAGCTGGTGCTTGGCTTTAAGCCGGGAGAGACGGACGTTACCAGCGGCGAGCTTGAACTTGCGGGATACAAGTCGATTTTTGAACAGATGGTAGAGAAATTCAATTTTGAATACTGCGTATCTTCTCTGCGTGTAAGCCATTCCGCCTCCGACAACGGATGGTCGGCCTGCATTTATTCCAGAGATACGAAGGAATTTTACCATTCAAAGGAATACAGCATCCATCCCATCGTGGACCGCGTAGGCGGTGGCGATTCCTTTGCAGGCGGCGTAATCTGCGGTCTGGTGGACGGCAAGGATTTTAAATCCGCCCTGGAATTCGGCGTTGCGGCGTCTGCGCTTAAGCATACCATTCCGGGCGACTTCAATCTGGTGTCACGGAAGGAAGTTGAGACTCTGGCGGGCGGAGATGCGTCGGGGAGAGTACAGAGATAACAAGTGTTATTTATATGGCGGAGAACAGTTTGCCACTGGCGGCGGCTGTTCTCTGCCTTGTTTTTTATTCCTGTGAGCAACGAGCCAGACGGGCGTGCCTGTATGCACATCTGGCGACTGCCGCAGGGCTTTTGCATTCTTTAACAGGATTCATGCGAAATGCAGGGAGGAAGGAAAATGAGTAATATCAGGGAAATGGACGTTCAGCGGAGAATGGTGGCTTATAAAACCACACAGGCATGGAACGAGATACCGCATGTTTCTTTCATTTACGAGCCCGATATCACGGACTTCTATCATTTATTTTTAGAGCTTCGTGAGAAGTTCAGGCAGGAGAAAGAAAGCTTAAGCATTAATACAATTATGCTTAAGGCAGTGGTTGAGGGGCTGAAAAAAGCGCCGGCATTGAATGCCAGACTGACTTATGAAGCCGGAAATTCCAGCGGAAAGATGGAAATCCTTGACGAGATTAGCGTGGATATACCATGGCTTTTGCCTGACGGAAAAATGATTACGCTGACAGCCTTTGATTTGAAGGAAAAGACCTTGCGGGAAATTTCATCCCAGATAGCGGATATGCATGGCAAGGTGGAAAAAACGGATTTTGACCTTCTGCTTAAGGCGGCTGTTACGGGAAAAACAGATGCTTTGGCTGAAGATGGATTTTTTCCCAAGGATGTCGCGGAGGGGAGCGTCACCGTGTCAAATCTGGGCTCTATCTGTCAGGTGAGCGGCTCCGTTGCGCTTTTGGAGATTCTGCCGCCGCAGGTGTTTGCAATAGGAATATCCGCTATACAGGAAAAGCCGGGGGTTTTCGTAGGCAGTATGGGAGAAAAGGAAATCGGTATTCGTAAATATATTCCCATGTGTCTGGCTTTTGACCATCGGGCTTTTGATTTTGGCGATATTGTCCCCTTTATCCGGCGGCTGGACGGGATATTCCAAAAACCGGAAGAAATTTTTGCCTGGTAGGCGGAAAGAGTGTGCAAATGCTGTCCGTATTTTTCTCTTTTCGCATTTAAATTGATAATACGGGTATTCCCGGGAGTAAAACAGGCACACTAATAAAACCACTGTATATTAATAAAATAGAGCTAAGCGCCCGGCACCTTCAAATGCCGCAGGGTGCGGAAAGAGGAAAATATGAATCAGGCAATCGGATGGGCCACGGCGGGAACAGGGTTTACGTTTTTGATGACCGCTGTCGGCGCAAGCGTGGTGTTCATTTTTAAGAAGGATATGGGCAAAAATGTTCAGAGAATATTTCTGGGATTTGCGGCGGGGGTAATGATGGCGGCGTCTGTGTGGTCATTGCTTTTGCCCGCAATAGAAGATGCGGAGAAGATGGGAAAGACGGCATGGGTTCCGGCGGCAGGGGGATTTGTTTTGGGCGGGATTTTCTTGTTTTTGCTGGATTTGGTGATGCCCCATCTGCATCTGGGAGAAAAAAAACCGGAGGGCATGAAAAATTCCTTCCACAGAACCACCCTGCTGGTTTTGGCGGTGACGCTTCACAATATTCCCGAGGGTATGGCGGTAGGGCTTGCCTTTGCCATGGCGGCGCAGCACCCGGAGGACGCCTCTCTTTTTGCAGTTGCCTTTGCGCTGGCGTTGGGAATAGGGATACAGAATTTCCCGGAGGGCGCCGCTATTTCGCTGCCTCTCAGGCAGGAAGGCATGAGCAGATGGCGGGCTTTTCTTTTGGGCAGTCTGTCCGGGCTGGTGGAGCTGGTTTTCGGTGTCGGCATTACGCTGATTGCCGCATGGATTTCCCCGTATATGCCATGGTTTCTTGCCTTTGCGGCGGGAGCAATGATTTACGTGGTGGTGGAAGAGCTGATACCGGAAGCGAATCAGGGCGACCACTCCAATCTCGGGACAGCGGGCGTTATGGCGGGATTCCTGATTATGATGATTCTGGACGTAGCTTTGGGATAAATATTAAAATTGTGCAAAAATCCTAAAAAATAAAAATTTATTTATAAAATATTTGTAAATTTTCAATAAGTTATTGACAGGAAATGTCAAATCTGTTAAGGTAAATACACTTTCAAGAGTCCGAATCCGGATGGAAGTTTCTTCTTTGTATTTAAAAATACAAATGTTATTTAAATGCCGGTCTGCCTGTGCGGCCGCATTATCAGTTGAATGAACATCCTTGAAATGAACGGATGTCCGTTATCAGATGATTTCCAAAGCGAAAGATGAAATCGGAGGTGGCATTGTTATCGTTAATAAGGAAAATAATGAGAGAGATAGCAGGATTTTGCTGATTTTCAGCAAAGAAGCCTGTATAAGGAAGCCTTTACCCGACATTACGGAGGGGAGATACAGGCTTGTACTGACGGCTGTTGATACGGGCCTTTTGGAGGATACGGCTATGGAGCTGCTGTTTTCCGGCGGAGCTTTGTATATCAACGGGAGAGAATTAAGCGGCGGAGCGCCTTTTTATTTCTACACGGAAAAAAATGAAAAACTACTGTTATTATTGTCGGGAAAGCTGCATTTCAGGCCGTGTGAAAGACTGGCGTTGCAAAGAGAAGAAAGCTTTAGGGCAGGGAGCTCCTTTAAGAATCAAATCTTTTTTGAATGTTTTTCTCTGGTCAGCGAGGTACACCTGGAAATACATGCCGCGGAGCAGGGGATGGTTATTGATAATGCCGGCAACGAAGGGGTTTATCTGAATGAGAAGATTTTTACAGGCAAAGGGCTTTTGCAAAGCGGCGACAGGGTGGATATTTACGGACTTCATCTTCTTGTATTAAAGGAAACCGTAATTTGTACCGCGTTTTGCGGAATCTGCCGGGTGGCGGGCAGGTACGCTCCTGTAAAACCGGATGCGTTTAGGAAAATCCATGGGGACAGAGTGATAACAAAGAAGGCTTATGGGCAGGAGGAGAGCCTTCATACCGGCGAAGTGGAGATTTTACTGCCGGAAATCCCTGCGGCAGGGCGCAGCCAGCCTCTTTTCCTCAGTATGGGGCCTGCAGTTACAATGGTTTTTCCCATGCTTTTTATGGCATGGATGATGAATCAATATATGGAAGGGGCCGGAGGCGGGTTTTATTATCTGTCTGCGCTTATGAGCGGGTGCAGCGCCCTGCTTGCCGTATTCTGGGGATTTCTGGGACATGGGTATGGAAAATACTCGGACAGGAGGGAAAGGAAGGAAAAGGAGAGGCAGTACAGAGAATATCTGGAAGGAATGGAGGAGGAGCTTTCCTTTTATCAGACGGAAAACCGCAGGATTCTTGAGGGAAAATATCCATCCCTGAAATCCTTTCTGGAGGAAGGAGGCAAAGAGCCGGCCGTTTTATGGAACCGTTATTACAGGCAGAAAGATTTTTTATTTTTCCGGCTGGGAAGCGGCGGCATTCCTTTTCATATGAAAATAAAGCTTTCCGGGCAATCGAAAAGTATTGTGCAAAGAAGGCTTACCGGGGAGGCGGAGCGTCTGGCGGAGAGATTTGCCGTTCTGGAAAATGCGCCTGTGGGTGTGAATCTTTATGAAAACAGGCAGATTGGCGTCTGGGGAAATCAGACTCTGGAGGAGGCTTTGGGGATAGTGACGGCGCTTATGATGCAGATTGCGGTAAGCCATTGCTATACAGAGGTAAAGACGGTCTGCTTTTATCATAAGGAAATAAGCCGTGAAAGAGAAATTGCCGATTGCTTCAGATGGCTGTCCCACAGCTGGTCGTCGGATGGAAGAACGAGATTTCTTGCGGGAAACGAGCAGGAAGCCGGCGAAATCCTTCCCGTCTTAACAAGAGAGCTTATGTTGGACGACAGAGAGCGGAAAGAAGGCATCAGGATTCCATGGTACATTGCTTTCATATTAAATGAAGAATTGATACAGGGGGAGCCGTTGTACCAATGCCTTACAGAGCCGGAGGGAATTTATCCAGTAAGCGCGGTATTTGTGGGAAAAGAAAGGGAAGCACTTCCTAAATGCTGCCGGCTCTTTTTGACAGGGGAAAACGGAAAAGGAGAAATTTTAAATCCGGGAAACGGAAACGGGGAGAAAAAGACGCTGTCCATGGAAGACTGCCATACAAAACCGGCGTTACGGTATATCCGAAGCATTGCGGGCTTTGGGGCGCGGGAGACGCCGGAAAATGGCCGGCTCCCGGAAAAGGCGGATTTTCTGCAGCTTTATGGATGCAGGCGGGTGGAGGAACTGGAAAGCGGCGGAAGATGGAAAGTATCGGAGACAGGAGAACGCCTTAAGGTTCCCATAGGCTTCGGGGCGGGAGGCCGTCTGGTTAGCCTTGATGTACATGAGAAGTTCCACGGTCCCCATGGCCTTGTGGCGGGAACCACCGGCTCCGGCAAAAGCGAACTTTTACAGACTTACCTGCTGTCGGTGGCGGTTAATTTCAGCCCGGAGGACGTCAATTTTTTCATGATTGATTACAAGGGCGGAGGCACAGGAAATCTATTAAAAGGCCTGCCCCACTGTGCGGGCGTCATATCTAATTTATCGGGGAAACAAATCAGACGGGCCATGTCGGCTATTGCAAGCGAGAACAGGCGAAGACAGCGGCTTTTAAGTAATTTTCATGTGAACCATATCGATGCTTATACAAAGCTTTACCGGAAAGGAGAGGCAAAATCCGCAATGCCTCATTTGCTGCTGGTGGTGGACGAGTTTGCGGAGCTGAAAAAGGAGGAGCCGGAATTTATGCGGGAAATCATTTCACTGGCGCAGGTGGGAAGAAGCCTTGGGGTGCATTTGATTCTGGCCACCCAGAAGCCGGCCGGGACAGTGGACGATAAAATATGGAGCAATGCCAGATTCCGTCTGTGCCTTCGGGTTCAGGACAGGCAGGACAGCTTTGACATGCTTCACAGCGACGAGGCGGCGTCTTTGACCGCCCCGGGACAATGCTATCTGCAGATTGGAAATCACGAGTACTTTGAGCTTTTCCAGGCAGGATATTGCGGGGAGCCATACAGGGCAGGGGAGGAGAAAAAAGCGAAAGCGGTTCTTCTTTCGGATACAGGAAGGAGGACGGAAAACAGGGAAAAAGAAAACGGGGTTTTTAAGAGCCAGATGGACGCGCTGATAGAATACATACGAAAGACGGCGGATAACAGCAGATACCTGCCGGCATCCCCCCTCTGGCTCCCGGAGCTGCCCGAAAAAATAGTGTTAAAGGAGCTGGCGGGAAGGTGCCTGCCGGTGAAAGAAAATCAGGGGGAGGCCTTACCCGGACAGAGGGAAAAGGAATTGCTTATCGGGCTTTGCGACGACCCTGAAAATCAATGCAGCTTTCCCCTTGCGTATCAGCCCGCCGCTCAGGGGCATCTGGCAGTCTGCGGCGGTCCGGCCACCGGCAAGACAGTTTTTCTTGAGACGGTTTTGTGGCAGATTGGGACAGCCTTTACAGTAAGGGAGGCGTTGTTTGCGGTGGTTGACATGCGCCGGGAAGGTACGGGAAGCTTTGCGGCTATGCCTCATTGCGTGGGAGCGCTCACAGATAAGGCGGGGCGGGAGGTGTTTTTCTACCATCTGAAAGAGACAGCGGTAAGGCGCAAGAAATTGCTGTCGGGAACCAGCTTTGAACAGTATAACCAGTCCGGGAAAGAGAGACTGCCGCGTATTTTTCTTGTGATTGACAATTACGGAGCGTTAAAGGCTTTGCTCGGGGAAAAGGAGGAGGAGGTCATAATGAGGCTGGCTTCCGAGGGGCTTTCTATGGGCTTTTCGCTGATAATATCGGCCTCTGATATCAGCGATATCGGCGGAAAGCTGTATGAAAAAATAAAGACGGCTTTTTCTCTGGAGATGAGCGACAGATTTCAGTACGGAGATGTACTGCGACAATATCATATTCCTGTGCTGCCAAAGGAAAATCAAAAGGGAAGGGGACTTTGCCGGGCGGAAGGAAGGGTTCTGGAATTTCAGACTGCGCTGTTTGATGAAAAACAGACAGAATACGGCTGTGCAAAGATGGTTGAGGAGGCCGGAAGAAAAATGAGAATCGTTATGGATAAGGAGGGAATCGCGTTACCGCAAAAATTTCCTGAGATACCGGCGGAACCTGTTTTTAAGCGGCTTGCTGCTGCGTTTGACTGGAAAAGCGGGAAGCTGCCCTTGGGATACTGCCTGACCACGGGAGAAATTTGTGGGGTTACACCGCGGAAAAGTCATTGTTTTCTGATATCGGGAAATGAGAGATGCGGGAAGACCAATCTTTTAAGCTGTCTGGCGGAAGGGGCGCTGCTTTTGAAAAATCAGGTAGTGATGGTGGACTTTGAAGGGAAACTGCAGGATTTCGGGGAGGGGAAAGAAATCACCTATCTTGAAAGCGGGGAATCAGTGGAAAAATGGCGGCTGACAATCCAAAACGCCAAGGCAGAGGGGGAAAAGAAAGGCGGGGAGACGGGAGAGCGCGGAAACGCAAATAAAGCGGAGAAAGGAGAAAGCAGGCAGAAAATCAGCGTTTTTATCAGTGATATGGGGCGTTTTTGTAAATATCTTTCTGAGGCCGGCGCCATGAGGGAGGAAAGAGAGGCGTTTTGGGAGAAGGCTGCCGGAGGCGATAACGGGATTGAATTTTTGGCCGGAATTTACCATCCAAAGAGGGATTACGAAGCGGCGGTATGCGGATTTTTCAGGGAATTTACCGCATGGCGTCAGGGGATTCATCTGGGAGGAAACGCCGGGGAGCAGCGGGTGCTGTCCTTTGACGATTTGAGCTATGCAAAATTAAATCAGCCGGAGAAGCCGGGCATCGGATATTTTAAGGAGGCTGCCGGCAGGGAAACCAGAAGGCTTTTGCTGCCGCTGTACGGGAAAGGAGAAAGGGAATGATTTTAGTGGATATACAGGTGCCGGTACTGGATAAAATATTTGATTTTGAACTGGACGAGGAAGCCTGCGCGGATGCCGTTCTTGAGGAGATTCAGGAATTAATTGCCGAACAGGAGGGGCTTGAATGTGAAGAACCGGGGAAAATGTATCTTTATGTTCCCGGACAGGAGGGGATTTTAACAGGGCATGAAACTCTGAAACAGCAGGGAATAAGAGACGGAGACAGGCTGATACTGATTTGAGGTTAGGAAATGGAAAACGGGAAGATATATTTTGAGGTTAGGAAATGGAAAACGGGAAGATATATTTTGAGGTTAGGAAATGGAAAACAGGAAGATATATTTTGAGGTTCACAAATGGAAGACGGAAAGATACATTTGAAGGCGCAGGAATTTAACAGGTGGATGGAAGCCATGGGGGAGGAAATTACCAGGGCAAAGGACAGGCTTGCCCTTCTTTCAGAGGAGGAGAGAAGACTTTCCGAAATATGGGAAAGCGGCGCAGGAAAAGAGTGGGGACTGGAGCTGCAAAGGGTATTGCGGCAGGCGGCGGATTGCGTGGCTCAAATGGAGGTCCTCACAGGAAAGACAAAGGAGCGGGCAAAGGCGCTGATAGAAATGGAGAAAATTATGAAGCAGGCGGCGGAAAGGTTGTAGGGGGAAGAAAATGCCCGGCGCAGGCGGCGGAAAGGTTGTAGGGGGAAGAAAATGCCCGGCGCAGGCGGCGGAAGGATTGTAGAGGAAGGAAACGTCCGGCGCAGACGAACGAGGAAGGGGGATGAAATTCTGACGGAAAATATCAGGGTAACAACACAGCTTTTAAAGGAAAGGCAGGGGGAGTGGCTGGACGCCGCCCGGCAGGCAAAGAGCGCGTTCGGGGAGGCGGCGGATACTGCGGGAAAGCTGGAGGACTGCTTTTTCGGACAGGCCATCGGCGGCCTGAAAGCAGACTTTCTGACTGCAGAGAGCGAAGGAGAAAAGGCTTTTGCGCTGCTTTGCAGGCATCTTGAGAAGGCAGGAATGATTGCCGAGGTTTACGAGGAGGCGGAAAGGAGAAATACAGGTGTCATTGCAGACAATTGAAATGCATTTCGCGGAGGTGAAGCAGCTTTCAGAGCAGCTTGCAGAGCTTGCCAGGGCCTTAAAGTCGGCTGGCGAGGATGATTTGATGCGCCTTGCCGGAGAAGGGAGGAGATGCTGGATAAGCGAATGCAGCGATGTGCTGTCGGGAAAGGAGGTGAAGCTGGGCATGCTTCTGATTTCGGAGGCGGAAAGAATTTTAAAGATAGCGGAGGAAATGGAGGAGCGGGCAAAGAAAATGTATCAGGCAGAAATGCTGAGTAACCAGTTGGCAGCAGTAAGGATATATTTGTAGAAGCTTTAAACAGGAGGACATATGGCTTTTTTCAGTGTAACATCATCAGAACTACGGAACAGAGCGGGAAGAATAACAGAATTAAACGGTCAGTTCAAATCAAAGACAACCGTTTTAGGCGAGCAGGAGAGCGCCTTGTGCGGTATGTGGGAGGGCGAGGCAAGAGATACCTTCCATCAGGCATTTGTAAGGGATAAGCAGCAGATGGACGTTTTCCATCAGCTGATTGCACAGTATGTGCAGGCGCTTCTGGAGATTGCGGCAAGGTATGAGCAGGCGGAGGCGAGAAACAGGGAAATTGCGGCGGCAAGAAATTATTAGGAGGAAGGTATATTTATGGAAGGAATTTTAAAGGTAACACCGGAAAAACTGATTCAGACTTCAGGAGAATTTGCAACTACGGGAAATCAGATGAAAAGCCTTACCAGCGAAATGATGTCGCTGGTGCAGGGGATGAAAGGAATCTGGCAGGGCGAAGCGGCAAACGCCTATGGGAATAAATTTCAGTCGCTGCAAACGGATATGGACAAGCTGTACCGCATGGTGCAGGAGCACGTGAAGGATTTGCAGGAAATGGCGGCGCTGTACCAGAAGGCGGAGGCAGGAAACGCGCAGCAGGGCGGAAGCCTTAACAGTAACGTGGTAGTATAGCATCATTGCAGGGCGGCCATAGATTAACGGCCGGTAAAGCGGCGGGCGGCATGGCCTGCGCCAGTTGGCATGGTCTGCGCCGCCTTTTCGGGAGGATACCTGAAAGGAGATGTTTGAAATCGGTGAGAAAATTTCGGAAGCGGAAATCAGTATGGTGCTGGATACCTTCATGTATCTGGACTACAGGGAAGCCAAAGACGGCCTTGCATTAAGGGATATTATAGATAATCTTGAGACAGTTCCCGATTACGGGGGAGGCGGGGCGCATTATGGAGAATATACAGTGCTGCGGGAGGCTGTAAAAAACGAGGAAATAGGAAGTCTTAAGATTTGCTGCCAGAGCGCCAACATGGGATATGATTCAGGAACCGCGGCGTGTACCTTCCAAAGCAGCGACGGAAACAGCTACTATGTTGTCTACCGTGGAACCGGGGACGGGGAGTGGCCGGACAACGGAATCGGGATGACAGACGCCGCAACCATCCAACAGAACCGCGCCCTTTCTTATTTTGAGGACGTGGTGGAGAGGATGGATATCGGAAAGGAAAATCAGGTTATCGTAACAGGGCATTCCAAGGGAGGAAACAAAGCGCAGTTTGTCACAATGGAAACCAGATACGAGAATCTTGTGGACGCCTGTTATTCCGTGGACGGACAGGGGTTTTCGGATGTTGCCATAAATAAATGGAAAGACAGATACGGAGATGAAAAATATGATAAGAGGAGAGAAAAGATATACGGCATCCACGGAGAAAACGATTATGTGAGCGTTCTGGGAAGTTCTGTTATTCTGGCGGGACATATCAGATACATAAAGACTCCTGTGGAAAAAACGAATTTTGCAGGATATCACGACATTAAGTATATGTTTGCATCGCTGACCGCTGATGAGGAAACAGGAAATTATATCACGACTTTTCGTGGAAGAAAAAACTGCGATGTGCCAAACCGGGGAGAGCTTGGAGAATATGCGGCTGCCCTCTCCTCCGGTATGATGAAGCTGACGCCGGGGGACAGGGACGGATGCGCGGCCGTTATTATGCAGTTAATGGAAGCTTCAAGGGGACAAAAAAAGGGGATAAACGGCGAAAGGCTGACATTGGAGGATATAAAGGATTTTACGATTCAGGGAATTCCTCTGATTGCCGGAAGTCTTTTTCAAGAGGAAGAGGGAAGAAAATTTTTATGTTCCCTGCTGGATAAGGAATATTTTAAGGGGGAGCTTCCGGCAGCCTTTCATCTGCAGGCGGATTACGGGCAGCTTTTCAGACAGGCAGAGGAGACCAGGAATCTGACTCTGCGGATAGATGCGCTTATCCGTGAAGTGCGAAA
Organism: uncultured Lachnospiraceae bacterium; assembly: GCA_910577275.1. GTDB lineage: Bacteria > Bacillota > Clostridia > Lachnospirales > Lachnospiraceae > Suilimivivens. The sequence goes on along the minus strand of CAJTMW010000011.1, from coordinate 7,271 downwards.
GACGGCGGACGCGATTCCCCTTTATGTAAAGGGCCATGCCGGACTGTATCATGGAGTCAAGCTTTCTGCAATAGAACTGGATAAAGTCACAAAGGGATTGTTTCAGATTGCGCAGTTTCAGGAGGAGGCGGCTGAGAGCTACCGGAAGTGGGATACGGTAATCTGAAATCCTTACAGAAACGTATTTTCCGCCCGGAATTTTCTTTGAACGCCGCAAACTTGCCGTTCCAATCGATTTCCACGCAGAATACAGCAGGGTTATTGACTTTTTTAGTGATATCCGTTAAGATAAAAACACACATGAGAAAAACAGGAGAGCAGCCATGGAGTACGAAAAACAGGGCGGTTCCGGTCTCTATACAAGAGATTATTTTGATTCGCTGCTTGTGGAAACACGGTATATTGACAGCAGGGAGCCTGATACTTCGTTTGACATATATGGAAAAAAATTCACGTCTCCTATTATGGTGTCGATGCCGACTGATTTAGGTGATGTACATAAAACGGATGTTATCGAAACGGCCAGAGGAGCCGAAAAGGCCGGTTTGCTTTTCTGGGTCGATACAGAGGAAAAAGAAAAGCTTTCGGAAATTTCAGATACAGGCGCTGCGGCTATCAAGATTATCAGACCTTATGCCGATAACAGAATTGTGTTTTCTCAAATTGAACAGGCACAAAAGTGCGGAGCGCTTGCGGTTGGAATAGACCTCTCCCCTGGTTTGGGTAAGGAGGATGCGTCTAAAAGCATGGAAGAAATCCGGGAATTTGTTTCCGCCGCATCGGTTCCCTTTATTGTAAAAGGAATCCTGAGCCAAAAAGACGCCTACAAATGTGCTGTGGCAGGTGTGGGGGGAATAGTGATGTCAGCCCATGAGAGCCTTTTAAGGTATACGGTTTCACCTTTCATGGCATTGCCGGATGTTTTAAAGGCGGTAGACGCGCGGATACCGGTATTTGTGGACTGTGAAATAAGAAGCGGCCTGGATGTCTTTAAAGCGCTTGCATCAGGAGCAAAGGCGGTATTTATGAAGCGGGCGTCTGCAGAGTCCCCGGGCGGGGCAAAGGATTTTTTTGAAAAGATAAGCAATATGAATAAGGAACTTAAGAGCTTTATGGCACAAACGGGCTGCCATAATCTTTCGCATGTGGATAAAACAGTGCTCTGGCAAATTTGAATTATATAAGTGGAGGCTAGCAATGAAGAAAAATACGATACTAATCGTTGAAGATATGGAAATAAACCGCGAGATGCTGGCGGAAATTTTCAGGGATGAGTACGAGATTCTGGAGGCGGAAAACGGAGAAGAAGGTCTCCGTATGCTGATGGAAAATATTGATTCCGTGGCGGCTGTGCTTCTTGATGTAGTGATGCCCGTCATGAACGGCTTCGAGGTGCTTGAACAGTTAAAGAATCAGGATTTAATTCCTCAAATCCCCATTATTATGATAACGGGCGAAACGTCTGTTGAATACGAACGCCGGGGATATGAATACGGGGTGGTGGAATACATCCACAAGCCGTATCATGCGCCTGTAGTAAAGCAGATGGTCAAAAACAATATTGACTTATATTCTTACAAGACCCAGTTAGAGTCCCTTGTGAAATCGCAGACGGCGGAACTGGAAGAACAGAACGCTCTCCTGAAAGCCCAGGCCCAAAAGCTCCGTACTGCAAATGACGCTATGATAGAAGCCATGAGTAACGTGGTGGAATTCAGGAATATGGAGTCCGGCCTGCACGTTAAACGAATCCGTGTTTTTACCAGAGCATTGGCGGAAGAAATCGAGAAAAGATTCCCGGAATACGGACTGACAGCAGAGAAAATCGATATTATCAGCCAGGCGGCGGCAATGCACGATATCGGAAAAATCACGGTGCCGGACGGCATTTTGTTAAAGCCGGGAAGGCTTACCAAGGAAGAGTTTGAGGTGATGAAGGAGCATACCTCCAAGGGCGCCGAAATGATAGCTTCTTTCGTTCATTTGGATGATGAGGAATATTCCAGCTATTGCTATGATATCTGCCGCCATCATCATGAGAGATATGACGGACGCGGGTATCCTGACGGACTGAAGGGAGACGAAATCAATATTGCGGCGCAGATAGTGTCCATCGCCGACGTTTTTGACGCGCTGGTGGCGGAGAGAGTCTACAAAAAAGCCTTTGACAAGGAGACGGCTTACAACATGATTCTCAACGGAGAATGCGGATGCTTTTCTCCTAAGCTTCTGGAAGCTTTTCTTGCCGTTAAGGAAGAATTTTTCCGGTTGGCGGATAATTACTCATAGAACATTAAAAGATATTAATTTAGAAAATGGCTGTTGCGTTAAAAATTCCATACGCAGCAGCTTTTTTATGTGAAATAAGAGAAGGAAGCCGCACATAAATCAAAGGCGCTGCATAGAGTAAAAATAATTGAAACGGTCTGTGAAACTGCCTGGCAGATGCCATAGACAGTTGTGATTTTCTTATAATAAACTGCCTGGCAGATGCGATGCAGACGCAATGCAGACGGAGGCTTTATGGCAAATCAGAAATTGGAAAATCTGCTTAATCTGGCGCTTGAGGTAGAGGAAGCGCAGCGCCAAAAATCCGGGCAGCTGGGAGTCGGCTATCTCGAAGCTACGGGAAAGTGGGAGCTGATTGTAAAATACAACGGGGATATCAAAAGGCTGCAAAGCAACGTGATTCAGGTGGAGGAACTGATAGCGGGATATGCGATTGTCACCATACCGGAAGAACTGATTGACACCTTCACACAACTGGACGAGGTGGAATACGTGGAAAAGCCCAAAAGACTTTATTTTTCCACACTTCAGGGAAAGCAGGCTTCCTGTATTTTCCCGGTAACTTCGAGGGAACCCTATTTAACCGGCAGGAATGTTCTGATAGCGGTAATCGATTCAGGGGAGCGTGTTATTATGTTGTTAAGTTAGTAAGAACCTAGTAAATATAAGGGGTTCCGCTGATTTAGTCCTACGAAAAAATGCCTTTCAGGCATAAGATTTGGCGGTAGGACAGGCCTGTTTTATTAAAAAATCTAAGGGGAAATAGCGGTTTGCAATAACGTAACACAAGGCGGTTCGTTAAAGGAAATGTTATTTCCCATGTAAAAGTATTCTATATAGGACTGGATTGGCTTTTGGTTTACCGGCTGATGCGGTCCTATTCCTTTGCCCGGAAGATAGGACGCAGAGCCGGTAAGTAAAAGCTAAACTGCCTGATATAGAGTTTAGACATTCAGGGAGGAAATGTCAACCATACGCCTTAGTAACTGAAAATTTGCTGATGATTACAGGAGGAAATTAAATGGGAGGATGTGCTGTGACAGTAAACAGGAGTAAAGGGAACAACCGTGCAATCGTCTTTAAGGACCGGGAGCATGAAATGTTCTACAGGAACTTCCTGCAGAACTGTAGGTCCGGGGATGTATACCATAAGGCGCTGGCTTACTGCCTTGGGATAAACGGGGATACCAGACGGAACGTGGAACGGATTTATGACTTTGAAGACGATTTTATAAAGACGGAATGCCTTGAGGAAGGCTGGATTACCAGCGGAAGCGCAAGGGTGGTGCGGATGGCATTTAATCTTTTCTGCAATGGTACGCCCAGCGCATATACCCTTGAAGGGGAAGAAAAGGTAACAGAGTGCCGGCGTTATACAGTGGAAGATTTGTTCTGCTGTGAATATGCAGTCTATTTCTGGGAAGCAGTCAAAGTACGTTATCCGGAATACTGTTTCCCGGTAGATTTATCTGCATTTGGAATGTGAAGCCAGACAGAGGATTTCCAGTATTATAGAAGTGTATGTGCAGAAGGAGGATATTTTATATGAAGGTAAGGACATTAAAGATATACAGCGGGAGCGGGAAAAATTATACGCACCATCCACAGATTATCATACAGGGGAAATGGCTCAGGCCATTGGGATTTTTTGTGGGCGATAAGGTAACTGTCACACAGGAAGGGAACAGGCTCATTGTGGAGAAATGCGAGGACGGGCATGATGAGGACGAGGAGGCGGCAATGGTGGCGGAGCCCGCGCCGAGATACAACAGTCCGTTAGGGAGGTGCATGAGATGGAGTTAAGCATGGCATTGGTACAGATGGAAGGATTGAAATGCCGGATTGATGATATTTTAAGTATTACCACTTATGACGAACATGCAGACTTAAGGGGGCTGCATGTTGACCATAAGGACAGCGGCCAGCTTTTCCAGTTAAGGGAAATGCAGAAAATCATGGGGAAGCTGGCTGACATCGGCGGCAGTATTGAATACCTTTTCCGCCCGGTCCGGGAGACCGGCACTTTACACCGGGATGAAAGCGGGGGATACAGGACAGAGAAAGGATACTGTTACCGCAGCGGGAGCCTGATTGAAGCTTTAGTGCAGGATGGTCCTGACGGGACTCCCTGCTGGGTGCAGACGAAAGTAGAGCATGACGGGGAAGATTATTACCTTATGGGATATGAGGATACCCCCATGGAAGGGCTGGAAGTCCGCGTGAGATAGGAAGGAGGAGGGGATATATGGGAACAACAGGAAAAAAGTGTAAGGTCATCGCCGCCGCAAACCAGAAAGGCGGCGTGTCAAAGACAACCACCACGGTGAATTTAGGCATCGGGCTTGCAAGGGCAGGGAACAGGGTTTTGCTCATTGATTCCGACCCGCAGGCCAGCCTTACTGCAAGCATGGGGGAAAGGGAGCCGGACAGGCTGGATAAAACGCTTGCCACGGCAATCACATCTGTTATGGAAGGGAAGGAAGTAGATGCAGAGTATGGGCTGCTTTCCCATGAGGAAGGGGTGCGGTTCCTCCCGGCAAACATTGACCTTGCGGCAGTGGAAGTATCGCTGACCAGCGCCATGAGCAGGGAGTACATGCTGAAAGAATACATAGAGACGGCAGCACCGTATTTTGACTACATTATCATTGACTGTATGCCTTCCCTTGGAATGCTGACAATCAATGCGCTTGCGGCGGCAGACACGGTACTCATTCCCCTGCAGGCACAGTACTTATCCTTAAAGGGGCTGGAACAGCTGACTGCAACGATTATGAGGATAAAGAAGCGCATTAATCCGGCGCTGGATTTTGAGGGAATCCTGCTGACCATGGTGGACGCCCGTACAAACTATGCAAAGGAGATTATGGATATGGTGCGCGGAAACTACGGGCAGAGGATACCGGTATTTGAGAATTATATCCCCCTGTCGGTGCGTGTGGCGGAGGCAAGCGCGGAGGGGAAGAGCATCTTTGCACATGACCCGAAAGGGCGGGCAGCCATGGCATATGAGGCATTGACAAAGGAGGTGCTGGCGCATGGCAGGTAGGAAAAGCAGCGCTTCCAATATCCAAATGCCGGATGTGAATGCCCTGTTCGGGCTGGAAGGCAACACCGGGAAAACGGACGGGGAGATTGTGGAAATAGCTGTTGACCAGCTGCATCCATTCAATTCCCATCCATTCCGGGTGCTGGACGATGAAAAAATGCAGGAGACCGTGGAGAGCGTCAGGGAGCATGGTATTATCAGCCCCCTGCTCGTCCGGCCGGGGAAGGAAAGCGGATATGAGATTATATCGGGGCACAGGCGGAAAAGGGCCTGTGAACTGCTGGGGCTTAAGACGGCCCCATGCTTTATCCGTAAAATGACAGACGAGGAAGCCACCGTGGTTATGGTGGATTCCAATATCCAGAGGGAAGAGCTTCTGTACAGCGAAAAAGCCTATGCCTATAAGATGAAGCTGGATGTGCTGAACCGGCAGGGAAGGAGGGCGGATTTAACTTCTGACCAAGTTGGACAGAAGTCGGCGGGGAAGACTTCAAGGGAGACGCTTGCAGACAATTCCAATGAGAGCTCTACACAGATACAGCGTTATATCCGCCTGACTTTCCTTATAAAGCCCCTGCTTGACTATGTAGATGAAAAGCGCATTGCCTTTGGGGCTGGGGTGGAATTATCCTATCTGGAACCGGAAGTGCAGGAGATTCTTTACCAGACAATGCAGCGGTTATGCGTATTCCCCAGCCTGGCACAGGCAAGGAAGCTGAAAGAGTTAAGCAGGGTAAGGAAGCTGGACGGAAACGGGATAGAAATCCTTCTTTCTGATGAAAAACCGGCAGCACCGGCAGTTAAGTTACAAAGGAAGAAGCTGAATGAATATTTCCCGGCGGACTATTCAGCGGAGCAGATGGAGGAAGTGATTTATGGCCTCCTGAAAAAATGGAGATTTGAACAGGGGGACATACAGGCGGATTGATATATCCCGCTGAAAAATAAAATATTGTTTCACATAAGAGCAGAGGAACAACAGCCTCTGTTTTTATGTGGATAAAACCATAAAAAGATTGTGGGGAATGGAGGCGTGGAAGATGCAGGGAATCCAGTTTGATTATTTCCATGGAATGGAAGCAGAACAGTACAGTTTTTACCGTATACCGAAAATGCTTTTCACAGCGGAATGCTTCAGGAGCCTTTCCTGTGAGGCAAAAGTCTTATACGGCCTGATGCTGGACCGCATGGGGCTCAGCATCAAAAACAGGTGGATTGATGAAGAGGACAGGGTTTACATTGTCTTTACGGTAGAAGAGACAGCGGAGCTGATGAACTGCGGCATGCAGAAAGCGGTAAAACTTATGAAGGAGCTGGATACAGGTAAAGGCATCGGGCTGATAGAAAAAAAGCGCCTGGGGCTGGGGAAGCCCAACGTGATTTATGTGAAGAATTTCATGGTAAGGGAAGATGCGCCATTGCCAGAGGAGGAAAATCCTGATGAAAAGGAAACATCGGGAATGCTGGAGAACAGGGCAGGCAATAACCGCAATGCAGAGGTTTTGGAGAATATAAATCAGGAATTTCCGGAACCACAATTCAAGAATAGTGATTTTCACAATTCAGGAATGATGGAATCCACAATTCAAGAATTTCCAAAATCACAATCTAATAATACTGAATTTAATAAAACTGATTTTAGCAAGACTAATCCTATCAATCCTTATCCATCTGATACGATAGGACAGATGGAGCGTTACCGCACCGCCATACGGGAGAATATTTCGTATGGGGGCTTATTAAGCGGCGGGAGATGCCGGAGGGAGGAGCTGGACGAACTGGTGGAGCTTATGGTGGACGTGATGATGATGCCGGACCATGCCATTTTGAGGATAGCGGGAGCGGAAAGGCCAGCAGCGGTGGTGAAGGAGCGTTTCATGAAGCTGGACGATTCGCATATAGCCTATGTGCTTGCCTGCCTGCAGGGGAATAC
>CAJTMW010000010.1 GCA_910577275.1 uncultured Lachnospiraceae bacterium | reverse complement strand
AATTTTTAAAATTGGTTAACCAAAAAACTATTATTAATATGCAAAGAACTAAAGCAAGAACCAAAATCTTTTCTTTATCTATCAACAAATTACATAACCACGTTAACTTTATTTTGGGAAATATTAATGTTACTATTATTAAAACAAAAATATTTGAACACAATAACCGCATGCCAATAATCATCTTTTGATTATCAAACATATATAATAACATCATCACAATCATCTGAAGTATAGATATAATAATAGCATTCAATATATTATTTATTATTAACTTTTTAATATCAAATCCAAACTCTACAACACAATAACCCGCAATAATCGGATAAAACAACATAGATAACTCTTTCGGCCACCCAAAATAATCTATCGCCTGCATCATTATCATTTCAATTGTCATCAGACTGGCTGTCGCAATATCAAATCTGAATTTCTTCCCATACAAGCGATGCAAACATACTGCAATTGATAACGCTTCCAACACAACGCAAATTCTATCTACCATTTTCAAACTCCGCAAGCACTTTTTTCTTAAATGTAATTCCAATCATAACCTTGTCATTGATATCCTTGAAGGAAATGTATCTGTTTTGGACATCAATGTTATAGACATGGTTCTTATTGATAATCGTGCTTCTGCTGCATTGTATCAGGCAGGACGCGTCAATTTCACTCAGCAGTTGTTTGCAGGTTTTATAAGGTATTGTCAGTATGTTATCCTTTTTCATATGGATACAGATTTCATGGTTGATACTTTCCATATAGAAAATATCATCTACCTTTACAGGATAAAGAATACCGTCTTTTCTAAAACAGTAGGTTTGTTCTTCCTCCTTTTCCGTAGAAAAATTTAATGCCTTTTTCACTACCTGTTTAACTCTCTCCGGTGAAAAAGGCTTCTCTATGTAGCTCAGGCAGTTTAAGTCGGTATAAGCATACTTTGTAGTATCTTCCAACGAAGTGACGAACACTACAGGCGTGAACATATATTTCGGAATCGTCCTGATTCTCTCTACCAGACGCAGGCCGGAAGTGTCTCCTGATTTCTTTGTATCTAAAATGATATCTATTATGAATACATCAATGGTCTTTTCCAATAAAGTAGCGTATGCCGTACTTACGTCCCTGACCGCATAAACAATAGTTCTCTCATCCACCTCCAATACCAGTTTCTTCATCATTTCCAACTGTGATTTACTATCTTCAACGATTAAAACTGACTTTTTCATAATGCACCTCACGACTTAAGAAACCCATATACCTGTTCCACAAGAGATAAAATACTTTTTCTTACAGGCGGCGTAATGTCATTCCACAAATCGTTTATAATCAGGCTTTCAACATTAATACAGTTGAAAAGCAGGCTGGGTTTGCAGCCTGTTTCTTCATAAATGCGAAGCAATAGCTCCGCATCCGGGCACAGCTGTTCTTTTTCCAGCTTACGATATTTTTTTATATTTACGCCTAATTTTTCAGACATCGGTATCTGGGCAATTCCGGCAATCTTTCTCGCTTCGTACAAAACTGATTCAAATTTTTCCTCGCTTGCCCTCTTTTTCAGGATTCCGATTTCACATTTTGTTTCAAAGCTGATATCCAGGACGCATTTATTGATTCCCTGCTCCAAAAACCATACGACAGCGCTGAGCAGTTCCTTTCTGTACCTTTCCTCCACTCCATCCATCAGGAGATTTAATTCGGAAGTATTTTGACGTGTCTCCTTTCCTGTTATAAAATAATCTACATCCCACCCCATCTCCATAAGAAGCGCCAGTACTTTATAGGGTATGATTATTTTTCCAAGTTCCATCTTGCTAAATTGGCTTTGTGTAATACCAAGCTCACTGCTGGTTTCTTCCTGTGTCATGTTTAGCCGCAATCTGTACTGATTAAGCCGATGTAAAAAGTTATCATACTTATCACGCATAAACCAATCCCTCACGAACTCTCTTTTGTTCTTTTATTTATAAATTTTACGAGATTGTACTTTTCCCACCCTAGAGTTAATTTTGACTATTTAAATATTATGCGAATAAATAATGATTTTGTGTAAAAAAGTTGAATAATTTCAAAAAAACAGCGGACAGTTGTGTAATAAAATATCCTGTCCGCTGTTTTACTCTGTTTACAACACCTCTACCTTACAGGCATGCTTCTTTGTCTTTCTGTCATAGCCGATTCCAACCGCCAGAATCCTTCCCGTGTATTTCGGCTTTTCCCCCACCTTCCCTTTAAAACGCAGCGCATAATTTCTGTCTTTTATCTGCCTGATTGCGTTTTCCGGGGTATCGTCCGCCTTTAACTCCAGAATCAGCCCATCCGCTCCTTTCCGCTCCGGGTAAAAGATAAAATCCACATATCCCTCTCCGGCTTTGTCCTCACGCTCCACGCGGTATTTGTCTCTGGCGGAAAGATACACCAGATTGACTACTGCCGACAGCTCGATTTCACTGTTATAGGAAAAAATCGGTGATTCCGTGTCGTGGGCAAGTTTTAAAATCTCCGCCATTGTCCCGATATCGCCTGCCAGCGTCGCTTTCAGCATTCTGTCAGACTCTTTTGCAAGATTATGGATATAGCCCAGACTTTCATTTGTCAGCAAAAGCTCATCGTACTTATCCATCAGCTCCCTGTTGGGAATAAAGACCTCGCCGTCCTCATAAGTCAGAAGTCCGTATACCACCATTGCCGAATAAATCTGATTCTTTGTAAAAAGCTCCTGCGAAGTGGCTGCATAGCCCAAAAGCTCGATTGCCACCCTTCCTCCCGACACCATCATAACCAAATCATCCCGGATATCCTCTATATTATTACGGATATAATAGAAAATCTCATCATAAGGCCCCGAACCAGTCCAGTAGTTGCTTATCTGATTATTTGCCAGCGCTCCTACAACTGAACGGGGATTGTAGAGCCTTGCGCCGGCTGCCGTGTGATATCCGTCATACCATTTTGTCAGGTCTTCCCGCGTGATTTGAGGATTCTTTGTCTTCTTCCGGTAAACCTCGAACAGGCTGTCAACCTCCGAGTCCAGAAAACCGAAATGCTCGCTGAATTTTACCTTAGACACCATATCGTACTCAATAAACATATTCATCTCAGAACCGCTGGAATACTTCGCAATAGGCAGCACTCCTGTCATGTAGGCAAGCTTTACATAAGCCTGCCCTTTCAGCAGATTGCGCAGGAATCCCAGATAACTCTTTTTATTCTCCTCCGTCACAAAGCTCCTGTGAAAAATCGCATCCCACTCGTCCATCACAAAGATAAATCTGGTTCTTTCCTGTTCATATATCATCCGCAGATTATCCCATACCGCTTTGTTTATATCAAGATTAAGCGCGGGCCATTCCTCCGTCAAATCTCTGTTAATTCCGCTCTCGATACGATTCATATACTGTTCGTAGCTTTCACACTCTCTCGGCAGTATGCTGAAATCAATATATATTACGTGATAGCTGTTCAAATATTTCTGATAATTCCCGCTCTGCGCAATCTTAAGCGTACCGAAAACATCCTTTCCGTCTCCTGCTCTGCCAAAAAAAGCCGCAACCATATTTGCCATAACGCTCTTGCCAAACCGCCGCGGTCTGGTGAAGCAAAGGTATTTCTCCCCGCCTGCTATTGCCATGTCTATGATTTCGTCAATCATATCAGACTTGTCAACAAAAAATCTGGTTCCTGCAATTTCTCTGTATTCCTCAAACGGCGCTATGCTGTTTAAAAACATTCCCATACATGCTTCCCCCTGAAATGATTGTTTAAAAACAGTATATCATATATTTTTAAAAATGTATGCATCTACAGATACGATATTTGAGCCGGACTGAAATTGCTCATCGCAAAATCACCCTGATATCCTTCACGCTGCCTCCCACGCCAAGCCTGCGTCCTTTTTTACCCTCTTTTACAAAAACAGACACTTCTTTTTGCTCTCCGGGTTCAAGGTAAACCTTTTCAAATCCCACAAGCTCCTTTGCCGGACGCATCTTATGAATATCCTTCAAATCCGGCTCCTCGTTTTCCGTCAGGCAATACACCTGCACCGTTTCCGCCCCGGCAAGCTTCCCGGCATTGGTAATCCTGCATACCACACAGCCGTCTTCCTCCCGGTATACGGCGTCCTCATACCTGAAATTTGTGTAGGACAGGCCATGGCCAAAGCAAAATTCCGGCTCTGCACCAAAGGTTTCATTGAAGCGATATCCCACAAATATTCCTTCCCTGTAGGAAACGCTTTTTTCTCCTGCAAATTCCCCCAGCAAATGAGCCGGGCAGTCTGACAGGCTTTTATAAAAGGTTTCCGGCAGCTTACCGGAGGGGTTTACTCTGCCGAAAAGTACCTCTGCAAGCGCATAACCGCCCTCCATTCCCGCATAATAGCTCCACACCAATGCTCCCGCATTTTCTACCCATTCGCCCATTTCCACCGGGCTTCCGCCGATAAGCGTAACCACTGTGTCCGGCCTTGCCGAAAGTAGCCCGCGAATCAATAAGTCCTGCTCATAGGGAAGCTTCATATCCTGTCGGTCAAGCCCTTCACTGTCGTAATTATGATTTAAGCCTCCCACAAAAATCACCGTATCATAGGAGCTGTCCGCCGCCCGCTCCACAGCCTTCCTGCGCAGATTCGCTCTCCTTTGGGCTGTTTTCTCATTATTCGCTTCCTCCTTGTGACCGCATCCGCCGCCGTTTTCCAAACTTTTTTCCTGCCAGTTATCCGCCTCCCCCGATTCCTTTTTACCGCTTTCTCCATCAGTAAGGCTGCCGCTTTCATATCCCCTGACAAAATCCACCTGCGTATTTCCGCCCAGCAGCATTTTCATTCCCATCAGAGGCGAAATCTCATAAAGCGCCTTTATCTCCGCACTTCCGCCTCCGTTTGAGTGAATGCGCTCTGCGTTTTCTCCTATTACTAGGATTTTTTTCATATTTTGAGGAGAAAGGGGCAGAAGGCCGCTTTCATTTTTCAAAAGTATGATGGATTCCCTCGCGGTTTCAAGGGCTTTCTGCCTGTGCTGCGGCAGATTGTATGCGCCGGTTTTTCTTCCGGCGTTGCCGGATAATTCTTTCTCCCGCCCATCGTTTCCGGCAGCATCAGGCAGCGCCCTCTCCCGCTCATCACTTCCGGCAGCATCAGGCAGCACCCTCTCCCGCTCATCACTTCCGGCAGCATCAGGCAGCGCCTTCCTCCGTCCTCCGCTTTCTCCATGTACCGGGCAACCGTCCGCCGGAAGCATATGCAGCTTCATCATCAGCATCAGAATCCGCATAACCTTTTCATCTATCCTCTCCTCGGAAATCACTCCCTGCTCCACTTTCCTTTTCAGGGGCTCCGCCATAAAATATTCGTCAAAATTGTCTGTAACGGACATTTCAATGTCAAGCTCTGACAACGCTGCCAGCTCCGTGTCGTGGACGCCGCCCCAGTCGGAAATCACCACGCCCTCGTAGCCCCATTCTTTCCGAAGAATATCATGGAGAAGATAGTTACTCTGGCAGCAATGCTCCCCGTAAATTTTATTGTAGGCGCCCATAACGGAAAGGCATTTCCCCCTCGTCAGGCAGTCGTAAAAAGCGGGAAGATAGATTTCCCGCAGCGCCCTCTCCTCTATCTCCACATCCACCCAAAGCCGCTGTGTTTCCTGATTATTTGCCGCAAAATGCTTCACGCAGGCAGCCACGTCCCACTGTTGCACTCCCTTGATAAAGGGAACCGCCATTTCCCCTGTCAGATAGGGGTCCTCGCTGAAATATTCAAAATTTCTTCCGCACAGCGGGCTCCGCTTGATATTAATGCCGGGAGCCAGTATTACGTCCTTGCCTCTCCCTCTTGCCTCCGCTCCCAGTACGCTGCCCGTCTCGTAAGCCAGCTTCCGGTTCCATGTGGCGGCCAGAGCACTGTTACAGGGAAGATATGTTGCATAGTCGTCCCCGTGTCCTGCCGTCTTCCACTTATTCGCCTCAAATTCCTGACGCACCCCCATTGGCCCGTCCGACATTACAAGAGGCGGAATGCCAAGCCGCTCAACCCCCTTTGTCGAAAAAAGAGACGCTCCGTGAATCATTCCGATTTTTTCTTCCAGTGTCAGGGCTTTTGTAATCTCTTTTGCCCTGATTTTCATTTCATTTTCCCGCATTATGTTTCCCTTTTCCTTTCCTCATCTTTTCCTTCATTTCTGCGCTGCATTGCTGCGCAAAGCAATTTGCAGAGGTCTTTGACAGAATATACGAGCCGGAAAATATCGAAAGATACTTCCCGGCCCTGCCGATACTCATATTTCCACATAGCTTATGAATTCCGCCTGCGCAGTTGCCGCAGCAGGACAATCCGTTCGTTTAGTCACCGTATACAATCCTCACGGAAAATCCGCCCGCTCAACCGCCGTATGAAACCTTCACCGCAAAATCTGTCTCATCCTTGGTCAGTGTAATCACGGTATCCCTTCCCTGAACCTCCATAACGACGCCCTCTGCGCTTTCCGCAGCCTGATTCACCAGACGCACCCGGCATCCGGCGCCGCCGCGCACATGTCCCTTTATCATTTCTCCGTCTCTTTCAACGGAAACTGCCGCCAGCTCCCCGTTATCCTGACAGATAACCGTTTCCGCCTTTCCTTCAAGACCGAACACCTTCAGCTCCATATTTCCCTTAAAGTTATACTCTGCATTTTCAAAGGACACACCTGTTGCTATAATACTGTTCTTCCGCACCCACAGCGGGATTGACAGATATCCGTGCTGCTCTTTCCTCCATTTTCCGCCTAGGGCTGTTTCCCCTGTCAGATAATTTACCCACGTCCCTTCCGGCAGATAGTAGCCTGCCATTCCGTCCTCCCCGAAAACCGGCGCCACAAGAAGGCTGTCGCCCAGCATATACTGTCTGTCCAGATAACGGCAGTTAAAGTCCTCCTCAAATTCCAGCGCCATGCTCCGCATCATGGGAATCCCCGTCCGGGAAGTAACTACCGCTGAACTGTATAAATAGGGCAAAAGCTCCAGCTTCAGCTTTGTAAAGAACCGCAGAACATCCACCGCCTCCTCGTCGTAAACCCAGGGCACCCGGTAGGAGGTGCTTCCGTGAAGCCTGCTGTGGGTGGATAACAGGCCGAAAGCCGCCCACCTTTTATACACGTCCGGCGTTGAGGTGCTCTCGAAGCCGCCGATATCATGGCTCCAGAATCCAAAGCCGCTGCAGGTAAGGGAAAGTCCTCCCCGCAGGCTTTCCGCCATGGATTCGTACTCGGACCAGCAGTCTCCTCCCCAGTGTACCGGGAATTTCTGTCCGCCTGCCGTTGCGGAACGGGCAAAAAGCACCGCCTCCTCCTTTCCGCGCTTCCTTTCAAGCACCTCGTAAACCGCTTTGTTATAAAGATAGGTATAATAGTTATGCATTTTCACCGGGTCGGCTCCGTTTGCATATACGGTATCTGTGGGAATCCGCTCGCCAAAATCGGTCTTAAAGCAGTCCACTCCCATATCCAGCAGCTCCTCCAGCTTTCCCTGATACCAGCGTACCGCCTCCGGATTTGTGAAATCCACAATTGCAAGCCCCGGCTGCCACATATCCCATTGCCATACGTCGCCGTTTTTGCGTTTTAAGAAGTACCCCTTTTCCTTCCCCTCATCAAAAAGAACGGATTCCTGCCCGATATAGGAATTAATCCAGACGCAGATTTTGATTCCCTTTTCCTTTATTCTCTTAAGCATTCCCGCCGGGTCGGGAAATACCCGCTCATCCCAAACAAAATCCGTCCAGTGGAATTCCCGCATCCAGCAGCAGTCAAAATGGAAAACCGAAAGCGGAATGCCCCTCTCCTGCATACCGTCAATAAAGCCCATCACCGTCTTTTCATCATAACTGGTGGTAAATGAGGTGGAAAGCCACAGGCCGAAGGTCCATTTGGCCGGAAGATTCGGTTTCCCCGTCAAATCCGTGTACCGCACGAGCACATCCTTCATGGAAGGGCCGTTTATCAAAAAGTAGTCCAGACTTTCTCCTTCCACGGAAAATCCCGTTTTGCTGACCTGCTCCGTGGCAATCTCAAACTCCACCCGCTCCGGGTGGTTGACAAACACGCCGTAGCCCCGGTTCGACAGGTAAAAAGGAATATTCTTGTAGGACTGCTCCGTCCCTGTGCCTCCATCCTCATTCCAGATGGAAACAGACTGTCCGTTTTTCACAAAAGGGGTAAAACGCTCCCCAAGGCCGTAAATCAGCTCATCCACGGAAAGCCCAAGCTGCTGGCACATATAAGCGTTGCCCGGCTTATCGTACGCCAGTCCTTTCCAGTCCGTCTTCACATATGCCAAATCTCTGGCTGTGCTTTTTGTTAAAAGCTCTCCGTCTCTCTCAAAGCGCATCTCGAAGCGTTCCGTATTGATTACCAGACTTACGTGACCGCTCCTGACTGTAAGGATTTCTCCCTGCTCCTTCACTTCAAGGCTCTGCGCATCCGTTAGATTCAGCTCAAATTCCGGCTCTTTTTTCTGCACGCCCTTATGATGGTATACCTGCACCCGAAGCACCTCCGGCGCCGGGGAGCTGATTTTCAGGGTCAGGTTGATTCCCCCCAGGGTGTCGCCCTTTCTTTCAATTCGCATTGTGGGGGCGCACAAGGTCACCGAGGTTTCGTCCTTTCTCATTTCATAGACATGCTGCGGGCAAAAAGCTGCGATTCCTTCCTTATATAACCAGCATCCGTTGTGATATTTCATTATATCCTCCTATTCCAGTACCGCAGGCCCCCTTCCAGTACACCTTGGTCTGGAAGGGGGCCTGTCAATTTCCTTCTTATTCCACAAGCGCTACTCTTTCCTTAATAATTTCTGTCAGCATGCTTTCCGCCTCGCTCATGCCTGTGCCTTCCAAATCGTCAAGCATCTTGTCATAGGAAGCGTCAAAGTCGGCTTCGCTTCCGATTACACAGCTGATTAACGCCGACCATGCGACCTCGTCCAGCTTGTTGCCGATTTCGTCAAATTCAACCGGCTTGGTGTAAGCCCATATTGCGGAATATTTCGGAATTTCAAACTCCGAGGGCTGCGGATAAATATCCACCAGAAGGTCTACGCCCCAGGCTTCGCACCCTGCTTTCTGCTCCTCGTCGTACTCCGTCATTACCGCCCCAGGGCTGGCCGTCGTATAGGTACTTCCCGTGGAATCCTCAATTCCGTTGCCATAGCAGGGGAAAGGGAAATTGTGGAAGCCCACGCCCGTGTTCTTTTTGTAATCTTTATTCGTATTGCTCTCGTCGATTTCCTCCTGGGTACGGTAGCGGTGTCCTTCCTCGTCAATAAAATAGTTGGTTCCCTCAATTCCCCAGTTCACCAGCACCTGCCCCTCGTCGGAACAAATGAAGTCCAGATATTTGATAGCCGCCACCGGGTCCTTGCAGGCTGTGGTAATCCCAACGCCCTGACCGGTAGTAAGTCCCTGATACATCAGAGAAGGCGCCTTGGTGTTTGCGTCCATGGCAAGGGGAAGTCCGCAGTAGGTTTTATCCAGCTTGCCGTCCGCTTTCAGGATTTTTTCACCGTCGGCGTAATCCCAGTCCGTATCGAGAAGGGCAAGCACGCGCCCGGTTGATATCTTGGCGATATAATCCTCGTGTGTCTGTGTTGCAAATTCATGGTCCAGAACGCCTTCATTGTACATTCTGTTCAGCCATTTGAAATACTCGCGCACCTTTTCGGAGCGGAATTTGTAAACGGCGTTATAATTATCGTCCACAAGCCACTGTCCGTTGTCCGGCGCGCCCTCCGCAATATAGCCGGCAGGATTTCCAAGGGTAATCATCCAGTGCCAGTCGGCGGTGGAAAGGGTCAGTCCGATGGTTTCCACCCCGTCCTCCGTAGTGGGATGAGCCGCCATATAATCCTTAATCATTTTTTCAAATTTTTCCAGAGTATCCGGAACTTCATAATTATTTTCTTTCAGAACCGCCCACTGTATCTGCGCCGTTCCGGCGTTTTTATAGTTCATGCCTCCTATGGCATAGGAGGAAAGCTGATAAATGGACGGGTCCTCCGTGGAATGTTTCAGCTTGTCAAATTCTTCCCCGTACAGCTTCTTAATATTCGGGCCGTATTCTTCAATCAGCTCTGTCATATCAATCAGCGCCCCGGCGTCAATCAGGCTTCCGGCGTCCCCTTTTGCAAAAATCATATCGGGATAATTCTGCTCCGCAATCATAAGCGCCACCTTCTGGTCATCGGAAGATACCGGATACTCCGTTTTCAGCTTCACGCCGGTTTTCTCGGTAAGCGCCTGCGCTACCGGGTCTGTCCAGGGGTCTTCCACACCGTCCGCATTGTAAAAGGTCAGCTCTACCACGCCGCCTTCTCCCGAGCCACTCTCCCCGGAACCCGAACCGCCCCCGTCATTTTCGCCTCCGCAGCCGCCGAGCACTCCTGCCGTCAGAGCCGCCGTCAGTAATAAGGCAAATAACTTTTTTACCTGTCTTGCTTTCATAATTTTCCTCTCCTTTTCTTTCTGCCTGTTTCGTCACCGGCCCGCCGGGAGG
Organism: uncultured Lachnospiraceae bacterium; assembly: GCA_910577275.1. Taxonomy (GTDB): domain Bacteria; phylum Bacillota; class Clostridia; order Lachnospirales; family Lachnospiraceae; genus Suilimivivens. Next base: position 141,968 of record CAJTMW010000010.1, on the reverse strand, counting down.
CAGCTCCCTGTGCAGGCTGTTATCTGTTATCAATCCTTTACCGCGCCCAGCGTCATGCCGCCTACAAAGTACTTCTGCAGGAAAGGATATACAATCAAAATCGGAACCGTAGCGACAATGGTGATTGCCATACGCACGGACATGGGCGATACTGCGCTTTGAAGCTGCTCCGCCTGTGCGTGGGGGTCTATCTTAATACTTGCCTTTTCCATAATTTCATAGAGCACATACTGCAATGTGGGCAGGTCTCTCGCATAAAGATAGGTGTCCATAAAGGCGTTCCACTGGCCTACCGCAAGGAACAGAGCCACCGTCGCAATGGTTGGCGTGCAAAGAGGCAGAATCACCTTCAGCCAAATCACAAAATCATTGGCCCCGTCAATCTTCGCCGCTTCCTGAAGGGCTAAAGGCAGACCTTCAATGAAAGAACGCATCAGGATTACATTATACACCCAGATAAGGCCGGGGATAATATATACCATAAAGTTGTTGCTAAGATGCAGCGTCCTTGTCAGCAAAAGGTACTCGGGAATCATGCCTCCGCTTACATACATTGTCACGATAAACAAAATGGTAAAGGGCTTGTTGAAATAAAAATCCTTTCTGCTTAGCACATAGGCAAGCATTGCCGTGCAGACCACGCCGATGAGCGTTCCCACAAGGGTTCTTGCCACCGACATTACAAAGGGGCCGCCCAGGCTGTTTTCCGTAAAGATATAAATGTAATTGCTGAGCGTAAACTTTCTTGGAATAATGAAATTGATATTCCTCATGGTGTCCATAGGGTCGTTAAAGGAAATTGCCAGCACGTTCAGGAACGGATATACCGTCATGACAATGAGCAGCAGGCAGAATACCACCAGGACATAGTCAAAAGCCTTTTCGCTTTTCGATGTGTTTTTAATCTGATAATTGTTCGCCATTTTTCCGCCTCCTTATACAAGCCTGTTCTCGCCAAGCAGCCCGGCAACCTTATTGGCAATAAACAGTAAAATGATGCCGACCACCGACTGGAACATACCTATGGCAGTACCAAGTCCGTAATTGTTACTTCCGATACCGCGGACATAGGCAAACCACGAAAGCACCATTGCATGGTCCTGAACAATACCGTTGCTGAGAAGCATCTGACGCTCCATTCCCACGTTGAGCGCTCCGCCGATACTCATAATCAGAAGAACGATTACCGTGGGCTTGATGCTCGGAAGCGTGATGTGCCAGATTCTTGCGAACCGGTTGGCGCCGTCCACCTTCGCCGCCTCATAAAGCCCCTGGTCGATTCCGGCCATTGCGGAAAGATAAATGATGGCGTCCCACCCCATTTCCTTCCACACATTAATCAGGCAGACCACAATCCAGAACACAGGAGAGTTCGTGGACATTAAGTGCAGCTTCGTGTTCAGCATGGTATCCACCGCGCCGCCGTCGTTTAAGAGCATTTTTGCAATGCTGGCAATGATAACCCATGACACGAAGTGGGGCAGATAAGACACTGTCTGGGTTATCTTTTTAAAACGGGTAAAGCAGACCTCGTTCAAGACCAGCGCAAAAAAGATGGCCGATACGGTTCCAATGGCAATGCCAAGGATGCTGATTCCGATGGTGTTAATCATTGTCTGCGGGAAAAGCCGGTCCGTAAACGCGTCCACAAAATTCTCAAATCCCACAAACTTTCTTTCCCATAAAGGCAATGCAAAAGAGTTGGGCTTCACCTCCTGGAATGCCATCGTCCAGCCCCATAAGGGTATGTACTTAAAGACAATCAGCCAGATTACAAACGGCACTGACATCAGCAGAAGATACCGCTGCTTCCACATAAGGCTCATGGAAAACTTTTCTTTTTTCATTTTGGTTTCTTTTTTCTTCATGGTTCCTCGCTACCTCCCTTTCTCTAAAAAGATTATACAGAAAAGGGCGGTTTTGCTGATACCCTGATTTTTGCAGTCGTTTTACCCTGATTTTCTTACTTTCGCCTGCCGCTCGTCTTCGTCTTGCTGTCGCGGTATTCGGCAGATGCGTGTGTAAGCACCCGCGCCTGACTCATTACTCGCGCAAAAATGGCCGCCGGAATTCCCGGCAGCCATTCTCATTTTGCTGATTTACTGTTCCTTCATCATTTCCTTCTTAAATTCTTTGGGGCTGATTCCCACATATTTTTTGAACTTTAAATAAAAATAATCGATGTTCCCGTATCCCACCTGTTCGGAAATCTGATACACTTTCATATCCGTTTCCAACAGAAGCCTTTTCGCGTTCACAATGCGGATGGTGTCCAGAATATTGTTAAAGCTGTCCCCCATCTCCTTCCTGAAAATCTTGCCCAGATAATTGCTGTTATAATTAAACATTCTGGCAAAGCTCTCCACCTTCAAATCCTGCCCGTAATTCTTTTCCATATAATAATACATCCGCTTAATCACCGTTGCCGAATCGTCGCTTCCAATCTGACAGCAGATGTCCTGCATTATCCGGCAGTACTGGCTCGTCAGAATTTCCAGCTTCTCCGAGCGGTTCATTTCCTCCATGGCTTCCATCACCTGCACCGTCAGCTTTCCGTATTTTTTCTCAATGCTGTTGCGGATTACCATAAGATTGTACATAATCTGGATTTTGATATCCATCTCCTTCATCAGGCTCTTTTTACAGTAAATACCGAATTTCTCCACGCACTCCCGTATCCCGTCCAAATCCCCCACTTCAATCAGCATCAGAAACTGCTCCGTGGAGGGACATTCCACATTTTTCTGCTGCTCCTCAATGGTATTGATGGAAAGCACGTCGTAGGAGCCGAACAGAAAATCCTGCTCCAGCAAAAAGCGGGCGAACTCATAGGAATAACACAAATCATACCACTTGCTCACGTTATGGCCCACGGAAATCAAAAGCCCTTCGCCGAATCTCTTTTTTACCCGCCCGTTCCTGTCTAAGAGCTGCTCCACCCATTTTTTGTAATCCTGGCCGAACCTGACAAGCACTATCTGATTGTCCATCGCAATTTTCTCGTGATACAATTCCTCGTCCGCAAGCAGCATGGAAACCTTTTCCTGAAACTCCCCCGTTTCCTTTCGCTCGAGAAGCCGCCTGTCCGTGACAATTGCCGCGCACAAAATCTCCTCCTCAAAGGAAATCCGGTAATCCTTCATCTTCTCTTCCAGCTCTTCTTCTCGTATCCATCTGCAGGATAATCCTCCTGAAAAGCTCTCTTTTCGCGATATTTTCATTTGCAGAATGGTAAACGCGTTCCCCCTCCGCCCTGACAAGCTCCTTTTTTATCCTGCGCACGCACCTGCCAAGCTCCTCCTCGTCAATAGGCTTTAGCAGATATTCCTTAACGCCCAGCCTGATAGCCGATTTGGCAAACTCAAATTCCGCATAACCGGTCAGAATAATGAAATACCCCTCAAAGCCTTCCTCCCTTGCCTCCCGAATCAAATCGATTCCGCTAAGTCCCGGCATTTTGATATCCACAAGCGCAAGGTCGGGCCGATGTTCCAGAAGCTTTTTCAGGCCGTCCCTTCCGTCCTTCCCGTCCTCGCAAAAGCGAAATCCTTCCGCTTCCCAGTCAAGCAAATCATGCACGCCCCACCGAATCATTACCTCGTCATCAATTATCATTACCTTATACATACACGCTCTCCCCAAGTTCTGCCGCATCCGGCAGTAAAATTTCTACCCTCGTATAGCTTCCTTCCTCGCTGTCAATGGTAACTCCGTAATCATCCCCGTATTTTAACCTGACCCTCTGATGCACATTGCCCACGCCGATATGACGTCCTTTTTCATTATATATATTTAAACTGTTCCTCAGATTTAAGAGTGCCTCCCTGCTCATTCCAAGTCCGTCGTCAAAAATGGAAATCACCACATTTTTTTCCCTCTCCCGGATATCGATGCTGATTGTTCCCACGCCTTCCTTGCCTTCCAGACCATGGATAATGGAATTTTCCACCACAGGCTGCATGATTAGCGGCAGAATAGGAAGCTCCTCAAGTCCTTCCTCCACATAAATGCTGTACTGAATTCTCTCCCCGAAGCGATACTGCTGGATTTTCAGATAATGCTCCACCAGCTCCACTTCGCTGCGCAGCGCAATCTCGCTTCCTCCCGCCTGAAGGGTGCTTCGCATGATTTTAGCCAGCATCTGCACAATTTCCTCGATATCGCGCTGGCCACTCCTTCTGGCTCTCATCCGCACGGTTTCCAGCGTATTATAAAGGAAATGGGGGTTAATCTGGCTTGCCAGCATCTTAAATTCCGCGTCCTTTTGCTGAATGGTAAGCCGTTCCGCCCGGAGCCGCTCCTGATAGACCTCCGCAAGGAGCCTTTGTATCTGGTAAATCATAGTTCCCAGATAGTCGTACAAATCGCTGATTTCGTCGCTCCCTCCCAGCTTTTCCTCCAGCTCGAAATTCCCCGACGCCGCTTTCTGCATCTGGGCCAAAAACCGTTCCACCCTTCCGCTGAAGGAGCGGGAAAACAGAATAATTACGGTGACGGACGCTACGGCGCTCAGGATATAAAACGCCATACTTTTCGCCGTCTGCGCACCCACGTCACGCAAAATATCCTTATAAGCCTTAAAGCTCACCACCTGCAGATAATCCTCCGCCTCCGTGAGCGGGATTGTCTCGCAGGTCATCACATACTCATCTCTGCCCAGGAAAATATTTTTCTGAACCTGACCGCTTTCTTTTCCCGGAAGAAGGGCCTTTACCTCCTCGAACCCGGGCCCGCCTCCGGCAGACGCAACCACCGTTTCATTATTTAAAACTACCAGCGTGCCGCACCCTCTCTCCTGCAAAAGTACTTCGAACTGTCCCGGCCTGATATAGACTGCAAGCACTCCCACGTCGCCGCCTTTTTGCGTTTTCAGCATCCGAAAGAGCCCCAGCGCATCGTAGCCTGCCGCCGGAACCGGGCGGAAACGCCATACGGCGCCTCCGTTTTTCTTTTTTGCCAGCGCATACCACTCCTCCCCTGCCATTTCCTCCGTCACCTTAATGAAACGGGAGTTGCCCACAATGGTGCTGTTTTCCATATAAATATTAATCCATGCGATGGTATTGTTGTAATATCTTCCGTAATCCAGAAAGGCGGTAAACTCCCTGTAATCCTGCACCATTTCCCCGTAATCCCCGTAGCTTTTCGCCGAAATTTCCTCCAGCCGGGAATCAAAATAAAAATATTTTGTAACGGTGCTGACGGTGCCGGCCATATCCTCCAGCTGCCGCCTGACCGCTTCCATCTCCGTCACCTCGGCGTCCTTCGCCTGCTCAATTAAAATCCGGGACATTCCGTTTACAAGATACAGCCCTATGAGAAGGCTTGGCAGCGCGCCTCCGATAATATAGATAAAAAACATGCGGTAACGCAGCTTCATTCCTGAAATCCAATTGATGAAAATCCTGATTTTCCGTGCCATGATATGCTCTCTTTTGTATCGTTTTCCTTATAATAACCTTTTTGCGGACAACCGTCAACAGAGGAGAAAATACCGGCCGCGGAGGAAAGGCAGTCCTGTTTCCTCCTTGCAAATATTTGAAAATCTGTTGCGTAATAATTGCCAACTTATTATAATAATAACAGGTTCCCTTTTGGGCCTTTCGAGAAAGGAGTTTTTGAAATGAAAAAGAAATGGATAATACCAGTCATTGCAGGCTCTCTCCTGCTGATTTTAGTTATAGTCAATGTGGTCAACGCGTTCCTGTCCCGGGTTCCCTCCAATGACATTTCCGTCACCGGAAATACTGCCGGCAATTTGAACAACGGCGGGCTTTTTGCGGAGGCGGACGGAAAGGTGTACTTTTCCAACGCCTATGACGGCGGACGGCTCTATTCCATGAACGCCGACGAAACGGAAGTGAAAAGGCTCACCGGCTCCAAAGTCAGCTCCATCAACGTTGGGGGCAAATTTCTTTATTATTACATGGATAATTCCAACGGCGGAACAGGCTTCGGCTATGTCATCCGTTCCTTCGGCCTTTACCGTTCCCGCCTTGACGGCTCCCGCTTAAAGTGTCTTGACAGAAGCGCGGCCGTAACCTTGCAGCTTGTGGGCGATTATGTCTACTATCAGCGTTACAACAATAAAGATTTTACCAAACTTTATAAGGTAAAAACCGACAAGAGCGAAATGCAGCTCGTTTCCGACACCATTATCAATCCCAACGCCTGCAATAACGGAACCATTTATTTTAACGGCACGGAAAAGGACCACTATCTTTACGGTCTGGACACCAGAACGGACTCCGTCTACACGGTTTACAAGGGTAACCTCTGGTTCCCCGCTTACCACAATAATTATATTTACTACATGGACGTCTCCTCCAATTACCGGCTCTGCCGCTACTCCCTGATTGACAACACCGTGGAAATTTTAACTACCGACAGGGTGGACACCTTTAACGTAGGCGACTTCTTCATCTATTACCAGAAAAATTCCGCTGAAAGTCCCGCGCTTATGCGGATGGAACTTGACGGAAGCAATCCCGAGGTTGTGGCGGAAGGCAATTACACGAATATCAACCTGACATCCTCCTATGCGTATTTTAACGCTTTCGGAGAGGAAACGCCGGTTTACCGCACCCCGGTTTACGGGAATATTAACGTAACGCCCTTTACGGCGGCGGAACAGGCGGCTCTTGATAACTGATATGGCCGGAAACAGGAAATTTTTGTAAGAATTATGGCGGTATGCTCTGAACGGAAAAAGCATGCCGCCATACAGAATAAGCGGCTTCCTGTCTTTTTTGTTTTTTCTCCAGGCCGTCAGTTCTTCCATAATATTTCTTTCCATAATGATTCCAGATTCCTCTCTGCGCTCTTATCTTATCGCTGTATTCGCTTAACATCCGGTGCTGTGATTGAAATCCTCCGGCCTTAAATATACCTCATTTTTATATGTTTTCAGGAAAAAATCACTTTAAAATGATTTTTTTATAATAAAAAGTCATTTTAAAGTGATTTTTTCGAAATACTCCGCATGGATGATAATAAAATCAATGTTTATAATTATATTAGTTCCTTCGGGCAGCTTTATATGTTAAGAAAACATCATTAACTATCAGAATTGCCCACACTCCTAAAACAGCTAACAGGCAAGGGGTACCCTTCATAGCTATGCAGATACCTATTATAATAATTCCCCCAATGATAAAGGAAATTCCTCCCGTATGTTGACATTTTTTCCAGGTTACTTCATTTTTCATGCTCCAATGTGTTCTCAATCCTACCATAGAGCTCATTCGTAACTTAGGCATGATATTTCCTGTAACAATCATTAACACGCCAACGATACTAAAAACAAGCCGACCAATATCCAATGAAACAGATGATAAATTTTCAACCTTGTTAAAGCTCGTATAAAGGGAATAGGCATTGAGGGCATTAAACAATATCAGTATTAAAATACCCACAATAATGGTAACATTTTTATTGTTTTCTCCATATTCTTCCTTTTTTGCCGCCAACTTTGCCATTCCAAGCAGAAAATATCCCATTAAAAGATTTGTTATTGGAAGTAGCAAAGCCTCATATTTGCTTCCCCAGCGGTCAACCTGATTATCAAATCCATAATGTGCAGGAATTTTTTCGGGGAGATATGACAATGCAATCAAGGCAGCCACTAATGGAAGATACATCAATATATAATATACTGCATTTTTTATTTTCATTTCTGACCTCCTCGTAACTCGTTAATCCACATGATAGTTTCATCAAGTACGGATAAATTCAATTCATAATAAATGAAATTCTTATATTTCGATTCATAAATCAAATCAGCCCTTTTTAATTTTGATAAGTGATATGACAGGGCTTGCGGCGTCATACCCAGCGCATTTGCTAAATCACCGGAACTTATTTTTCCTTCCTTTAATTTCTGCAAAATTTTTCTTCGATTTTCATCTGCCAGTGCTGCAAGTATCTCATTTACCGCCAATATAACACCCCGCTATTTCAACATTCTCTTAAATAGATTATACAAAATGTGTATGTGGCCGTCAAGAACTATTTAAAAATATTTTTAAATAGTTTGAAAAATCTTTTCGACCTGTTGCTCTATTTTGTCCAATTACCATCTATCCTGTCATTTTGTATATGTCTGGTATTCCTCTGCTCGGTGAATAGAGGGTAATTACGCCAAGCCACCATATCCGTCCGAGTCAGCAACCCCGCAGTTGCCCGGCTCCGGCTCACTTTTCATCCGAATCCCCCGCAAGCTCCCCAAGCATCTCCCTCACGCTTTTCCCGCTCACAGGATTTCTGTAACCGGGACACAGTTCCATCAAAGGCTCCAGCACGAACCGCCGATTCGCCATATCGGGGTGCGGCACGGTAAGCCTCGCATCATCGGAGACAAAATCCTGATAAAACAATATATCCAAATCCAGCGTCCTCGGACCCCAGCGCACCTTGCGCTCCCGCCCGGCCTTTTTTTCCGTCTCCTGCAAAAATGCAAGAAGCTCATAAGGGGGGAGAAGCGTCTTAAGCTCTATCGCGCCGTTCAAAAAGTCGTCCTGCTCCACGCCACCGTAGGGAGCCGTCGTGATAATATCAGAGCAACGGACGTCTTTGATTTCCGGGTGATTTTTGATTTCCTGCAGACCGAAATCCAGAAATTCCCGCTTATTTCCCATATTGGAGCCGATTCCCAGATAAGCCGTCTTCCACCCTCGCTCTATTTTCACAGATACATAGGAAAAGGGCAGCCCTATGGGCGCTTCCGGCTTTTTCAGTTCGAGAGCCAGTCGCTCCACCTTTGGAAAAGCAAGCAGCAGCTCTCTAGCCAGATGTTCGGCGGCGGCTTCAATCAGCCGGAAGGTATGCTCCCGCAGATAGCGGTTGGCAAAACGGCTCACCTCGCCGTAGCTTGTGGAGAGCGCCATCTCATCCGCCAGCCCTGCTTTTCGCAGCTCCGTATATAAAATCATATCTACCACAAACAACTGGCCGTTTCTGTTTTCTTCCTCGTAAACGCCGTGCCCGGCATATATCTCCAGATTTTTTATATGAATTTCATCCATTTTCTTCTCCCGTCCGGTTCCGCAGCCCCTCCCCAAAATGCAGTTGTCTGCCGCCTGCAAACTCTGTTTTCCGTCATCGGTTCTGCTTTCCTCCGGCATTCAAAATCGCCTCCGCCATCTTCACCGCCCGCACATTTTCCTTAATATCATGCACTCTCACGAAGGCGCAGCCCGCCAGCACTCCGAAAACGGTGGTGACAATCGTCCCCTCGAGCCTCTCCGCCACCGGCAAATCAAGGGTAAGCCCCACCACGGATTTACGGCTTGCGCCAAGCAGCATGGGATATCCCAGCCCTGACAGCTCTTTTAAGGAGGAAATCATTTCCAGATTCTGTTCATAGGTCTTGCCGAATCCGATTCCCGGGTCAAGGATTATCTTCTCCTTCTCAATCCCCGCTTTTTCCGCAATGGCCGCAGTTTCCTTTAAGTCCTCCGCCACTTCCTTCATAAAATCCTGATAAACCGCTTCCTTCCGGTTATGCATCAATACACAGGGAACGCCCGCGTCCGCAATCACCTTTGCCATCTTTTCATCATATTTCAGTCCCCAGATATCGTTTATCAAATCCGCTCCGGCAAGGAGTCCCGCTCCGGCCACCTTTGCCTTATAGGTATCTAAGGATATGGGAACGTCAAAGCGCCGCTTCACCGCTTCAATCACCGGGAGCACCCGCTCCGATTCCTCTGCTTCCGGGACCAGCACATACCCCGGTCTGGTGGACTCTCCTCCGATATCCAGAATATCCATGCCCTCGTTTACCATTTTTTCCACATGATAAAGAGCGTCGTCAAGGCGGTTAAAGCAGCCGCCGTCCGAAAAAGAATCGGGAGTCACGTTAAGGATTCCCATGATGTAAGTGTGATTTTTCGTGTCAAATTCCCGTTTCCCGATTTTCATAATTTATCTCCCGTTAAAGTTCCGCCGCATCCTTCCAATGCGCCTTTTGCAAATCAACAGCCCGCACTATGGGGCCTTCGCCATTCATTTCACCAGCATCAGAAATCTGTCCTTCAGCTTTTCGTCCCTTTCAAATTCGCCTCTTGCCGCAATTGTAACAGTCTGGCTTCCGGGCTTTTTGACGCCCCGCATGGTCATGCACATATGCTCCGCCTGCGCCATGACAATCACTCCCTTCGGCTTTAAACTGTCCATGATGGCGTCCGCAATCTGCACCGTCATCCGCTCCTGTATCTGGAGCCTTGCCGCAAACACCTCCACGGTGCGCGCCAGCTTGCTTAGCCCCACCACCTGTCCGTCAGGAATATAGGCAATGTGTACTTTTCCGAAAAAGGGCATCAGATGATGCTCGCAGGTGGAATAAAAGGTGATATCCTTCTCGATAACCATCTCGTTATTGTCCGCCCCGAAGGTTTTTGACAAATGCGCGCCGGCGTCCGCTTCCATTCCCGCAAGCAATTCCTCGTACATCCTTGCCACCCGCCCCGGCGTTTCCCGAAGTCCTTCCCTGTCCGCGTCTTCCCCGATACCTTCCAAAAGAAGCCTTATTGCTTCCTCAATTTTTTCTCTGTTTACCATGCGAACTTCTCCCGATAGGCTTCCCGTCCTTTTTGGCGGAAGCCTTTTCTACCGTCTTTATCAGATTTCCAAGATAAGAAAGGGAGCCAAAAGCAATAATCACCGCTTTCTCATCCGCCAGAAGATAAGCAAGCTCTACTGCCTCCTCCACGCTGTCCGCAGCAGTCACGTTGGAATGATATTTCCCGGCAATGCAGGCCAGGTCATAAGCGGAAAAACCCCGCTCCCCTTTCGTGGATATGGTAAGCACCTGCTCCGCTAAAGGACAGGTTTCCTTCAAAATCTCATCATGCTCCTTATCTCTCAGCATTCCTATTATATATATAATTCTTTTATTTGTAAAATAAAAACGAATTGTTTCAGCCAGCCTTTTTGCCGCGTCCCTGTTGTGCGCCCCGTCCGCGATAAAATACGGTTTTGACGCAAGCACCTGAAACCTTCCCGGCCAGAAGGTATCTAAAAGCCCCCGATACACCGCCTTATCAGGTATGGCAAAGCCTGATTCCTTAAGCTTTTTTATCACCGCCACGCTGACCATTGCGTTTTCCACCTGCCAGCTTCCCGGGAGAGAGATTGTCAGATTTTTGTATCCGGCATAGGAAAACACCTGTTTTTCAAGGCTTCTCTTTACTCCCGAAGCCTCCTTTGCATCAACCAAAGTCAATGGAACGCCAAACACCTTCGCCTTTTGGGAAAATACCTCCATCACGCCCTCAGTCCCTTTCAAAGCTACGGCAAAGCAGCCGGGCTTCATGATTCCCGCCTTGTTTCCCGCAATTTCCTCAAGCGTCCCGCCCAGAACCCTCATATGGTCGTAGCTGACAGACGTAAAAACCGCCGCCAGCGTATTGGTAACGATATTGGTAGCGTCAAGCGCTCCCCCAAGACCGGTTTCCAGAACCACAAGCTGACACCCCTTTTCCCTGAAATATGCAAAGGCGACTGCCGTTTCAATCTCAAAGACCGTGGGATGAGGCTTTCCTTCCGATACAAGTTCTTCGCAGATTTCCCGCATTTTGGTCATCAGCCTGCATAAATCCTTTTTTCCGATTAACCTTCTGCCGACCCGAATCCGCTCCCGGTAGTCAAAAATCACCGGAGAAATATATCGTCCCACACGATATCCCGCCGCCCGCAGAATCTCAAAAAGAAAGGCGCTTACAGAGCCCTTTCCGTTGGTGCCCGCAACATGAATGAAAGACAGCTCATTTTGCGGGTTTCCCAGCTTTTCGCAGAGGTTTTCCATGTTGACAAGCCCCGGCACGCTGCCGTATACGCCGAGCTCCTCCACATATTCCATGGTTTCCTGATATGACATGACAGCCTTTGCCGCTGCGCCTTTTTCAGATGCTTTGCCTTCTTCCCCCATCAAAATCTCTCTGTTTTCTTCCGTCATTCCCATTCCCCTTTCCTGCCGGAAATTTTCTGCCCGGCTTTTCAAGATACGGCGCTTCAAAGCCGTGCTTCTGCCATTCTTTTGTCATACTTTCATAAGCCGTGCATAAATCCCGATATTTTCTCTCATACTGACAGTATGATGAAATTATTCTTAAAAAACTTTTTTAAATGCGGGCTTCTCGGATGGTGCCTTGAAATCGTCTTTACCGCCCTTGATTCCTTCAGAAAGCGCGACATGCGGCTCTTTGGCCATACTTCCCTCTGGATGTTTCCCATTTACGGAAGCGTGTCCCTGCTTGCGCCCATATTTAAAGCGCTGAAAAATCTGCCCCTTTTTCTGCGTGGCAGTATTTACGCCTTTTGCATTTTCATCGGGGAATATCTCTCAGGACGTTTTTTGACCTGCCATAAGCTCTGCCCCTGGAACTATGAGCGTTCCCGCTGGCACATTGGGAAGGTGGTTCGGCTTGACTACTTTCCAAACTGGTTCCTCGCCGGACTTTTGTTTGAGCAGATTTTGTCTCCCCCCAAATCCGGTTCCCGATAACAGCAAACGCTGTCTGGCTTCGCCAACCGGCTTATTGCAACAAACGCCGCCATGCTTCGCCAACCGATTTATTGCAGCAAACGCCGCCGCACTTATAGAATAAGGCGATATGACAAGTCATACCGCCTCGTGGCTTTTCTATTCGTCCCAGTCTCCTCCGGTTATGTCATCCGGCTGAGCGCCGATGTCAAAGGTGCTTAAGGTACGCCTTTTCATCCTTGCCTCCTCAGACGCCTCCAGAATAAAATTTTTGATTTCCTTTGCGTTTTTGATATGTACCAGCTCAAGCCTTGGGTGAGTGGTGTCTCCCGTATGACATACTATGGTTCCAACGCCCACAAGCCGCTCCGCCAGGGACGTGATTAACTCCACATCCTGCACCTTATACATGTAGCAATCATTCTCCACCTTCCTTAAAAGGCCCGTGTTTATCGTGATGATATTTTCCCCGATAGTATATTTCGTAAAAGTAAAAGGCAGTCCGAAAAACAGCCATCTTTTTCTCTCTGTATACTCTGTCGCCATCTTTTCCTCCATCAGAACTTCATTTCGCTTACTTAAGAATAAAGTATATATGCAATTACTTAAAATGTCAAATTTCAAAAGAATTGCGTTTCAAAAGCGGAAATCAATTTTCGGATTTCCCCGATTGAAAGATTAGCCGTGATATGATATGATATTGGAAATCAGGAGAGATGCGGAACTAATATCAGCATCTCCACGAAAGCGCCCGGAACGATTTGCAGACGCAACACGGCTGAAAACCGTTCCAGACAATGGGGCGCTGATGTGGGGATGCGGAACTAAAAATAGGAGGACTTTTTATGAACGCAAAGGAATGTATCAGAGGACGCAGAAGCATACGCAAGTTTAAAGACCAGCCCGTAGACCACGCGTTACTTTCTGAAATTGTAGAAACCGCTTCCTATGCACCAAGCTGGAAGCATACGCAGATTGCACGTTATATTGCGGTCGAGGGAGAGTTGAAGGATAAAATTGGCGCCGAGTGTACTTCCGCTTATCCCAGAAACGGAGAAATCATTGCTCAGGCGCCCATGCTCATTGCCGTTACCTTTATCAAAGGAAGAAGCGGTTTCGAGCGCGACGGCTCTTTTTCCACCTCCAAGGGCGCTGACTGGCAGGTATTCGACGCCGGAATCGCCACACAGACCTTTTGTCTTGCAGCCTGCGACAAAGGGCTTGGAAGCGTGATTATGGGAATTTTTGACGAAGCGAAAGCGGCTTCTTTATTAAATCTTCCCGAGGACAGGATTCTTGCCGCACTTGTTCCCGTAGGCTATCCCGACGAGGAACCCGCCGCTCCCAGAAGAAAACCTGTGGAAGACTTATTATCATTTCAAAGCTGACAAATCGAAGAGGTTATTCTCTTCGATTTTTTATGCCGCGTTCAGCGGGCGGGAGAAGAAATCTTTCCTGCCCGATTGAGTAAAACTACAAAAGGAGCAATCACACTATGAGACATCTTATGAATCCGCTTGATTTTTCTGTGGATGAGCTTGACCGCCTCTTTGACCTTGCAAACGACATTGAGGCGAACCCGGACAAATACAAGAACGCCTGTCAGGGTAAAAAGCTTGCCACCTGTTTTTATGAGCCCAGCACCCGGACAAGGCTGAGCTTCGAGGCCGCCATGCTCAACCTCGGCGGAAGCGTTATCGGTTTTTCCGACGCCGCCTCATCCTCGGCTGCCAAAGGTGAAAGCGTGTCGGACACTATCCGGGTCATTTCCTGCTTTGCCGATATCTGCGCCATGCGCCACCCCAAGGAGGGCGCTCCTATGGTAGCCGCCGGCAAATCCTCCATTCCGGTGATAAACGCCGGAGACGGCGGGCATCAGCACCCCACCCAGACCCTGACCGACCTTTTGACCATCCGTTCCCTAAAGGGACGTCTTCACGATTTTACCATCGGCCTGTGCGGCGATTTAAAATTCGGACGTACCGTCCATTCCCTGATTAACGCCCTCGCCCGTTATGAAGGGGTGAAGTTCATTTTCATTTCTCCGAGAGAACTTATGGTTCCCGATTATGTCACGGAAATGCTGAATGAGAGAAACATTCCCTACGAGGAGGTTATCCGTTTGGAGGCCATTATGCCGAAGCTTGACCTTTTATACATGACGAGGGTACAGAAGGAACGCTTTTTCAACGAAGAGGATTATGTAAGGCTGAAAGATTTTTACATTCTGGACAAGGCTAAGATGGAGCTGGCCGGTTCCGATATGCTGGTGCTTCATCCCCTTCCCAGAGTCAATGAAATCTCCGTGGAAATCGACGACGACCCCCGGGCAGCCTATTTTAAACAGGTGCAGTACGGCGTTTATGTGAGAATGGCGCTGATTCTGACCCTGCTCGACATTCATGTATAATATGGAACTGGAAATCAGTGAGCCGGACAGAGCGAGCGGCACTTTAATATAGAAAGGAAGCGGGTATATGCTTAACGTAGGAAAAATCGAAGAAGGCTTCGTCCTCGACCACATCAAGGCCGGAAAAAGCCTTTCCATTTATCATCATCTGCAGCTTGACAAGCTGGACTGTACCGTTGCAATCATCAAAAATGCCAGAAGCAACAAAATGGGAAAAAAGGATATCCTGAAAGTGGAGTGCGACATCGACATGCTGAATCTGGACGTTCTTGCTTTCATTGACCACAACATCACCGTCAACGTCATCAAGGACGGGGAAATCGTTTCAAAAAAGGAGCTGATGCTCCCGAAAGAGATAAAAAATGTCATCCGGTGCAAAAACCCCAGATGCATCACTTCCATCGAGCAGGAGCTTCCCCATATTTTTGTACTGGCGGACGAAGAAAAAGAAATTTACCGGTGCAAATACTGCGAGGAGAAATTTACGGAACGCTTATAGACCAGCAACAAACGCTGTCACGCTCTGCGGGCCAGCTTATTGTAACAAAATTCAGGCGGAGATGATTAATTCCCCGCCTGGATTATGATTCTTTTTACATGTGACCGGCACTTTGGCCTTCATCGGCGTTACAGCCCGCATTGATATTTTGCCTGCACCGCGTCTCAACCCGCATCAGCCGTGGTTTTCAGATGCGACAGTCCTTTAATCATCCTGACCAGAAGCAGGAACAGGCTTACTATCAAAAGCCCCGCCATCGCCGCGGCAATACTAATCAGCATTTCCTCATAGCTGTAATGCCTGGAAGGAATATAGATTTTCATCCTTTCCGTAAAACAGGCAATCGGCAGCAGAATAGCGGCGGCAATCACTGTTTTCAAAAACCATCCGCATTTCACACAGGTGACGTGAATCGTCAGCGTTCCCACCATTCCTATTGCAAGGAAAGCCAACACTCTTCCGCTCTGACGCAGAAGATACATCAGCTCGTCCCTCTGTCCCTGACCGTACAGCTTTTCCGAATCCTTTATTCCTGTGAAGGTTGCAAGGAGCTGTTTTCCGGCCGCCTTACTTTCCTCTCCGTTCTGGAAAGAAATATACATTACCGCGGCAACCATTAAAATAAACATTCCCCATAGAATCAGCTCAGCCAGCCATCTTTTCTTTTTCATTCCGTTTCACTTTCCGTAATCAAACAAACTTCATTTCCCTGATGGCTTTTATTATATTCACAGTCACGGATAAATGTCAATTGCCTGACACAGAATTATGAAATAGTTAAGAAATTATCTTCCAAAAGGAGACTCGTCCAGTCTGACAAAATAGCCTTTTCCATGGTAACATACGGGACACTTCTCCGGCACTCCGTCGCCCTCCCAAACATACCCGCAGTTTAAGCAAATCCATTTTGTTATCCCGTTTTCCATAAACAATCCGTTATTTTCCAGTAAGTCCGCAAACCTGCCAAAACGGTCGCCGTGCATTTTTTCAATTTCCGCAATCATAAAAAAGGAATTTGCCACCTGCATAAAGCCTTCCTCTTTGGCCTTTTCCCCGAAAGCTTTGTAGACATTGTCATGTTCCTCATACTCGTTGTGCTGTGCCATACGCAGAAGCTTTCCGATATCCTCTGAAATGTCCACGGGATAACCGCCATCCACATGAATTGTTTCTCCGGCAAGCTCCTTCAAATGGTTATAAAAAACCTTCGCATGAGCCATCTCCTGATTTGCCGTGTAAGTAAAAACAGATTCGATTACCTGCAGCTTTGCCTTCTTAGCCTGCTGCGCCGCAAAAATGTAACGGTTCCTCGCCTGGCTTTCCCCGGCAAAGGCTCTCATCAGGTTATCCTTTGTTACGCTGTTTTTAAAATCTGCTGCCATCCATAATACCTCCATTTAAAATTCCGCTTCATTGCTTCTTTTTGAGCAGACGCAAGCTCTTATGAGCTTTGTCCCCATGGGATTATTATGGATGAAACTGGGGATATTATGCAAAATTGTTTTACTCTTTTACTGCATCAGGCTCCGCCTGATGAACGCCGGATGTTTTCTGCCGGAAATACTCCATAATCCCGTTCGCAATCCCCTCCGCCAGCTTCTCCTGATAAGCCGGGTCGGAGAGTCTGCGGCATTCCTCCGGGTTCGACAGAAAGCCGGTCTCTATCAGGCAGGCCGGCATCAGGGTTTTACTCAGCACATAAAGCCCGTCGCTGTCAATCAATGACCTTTCAACTGCCCCGGCGCTCCTTAACGCCTCCCTGTGGACGCACTCTGCAAGGGTTTTGCTGTCCCTTGTCCCGTCTCCGCCGTCGTACCAGGTTTCAATGCCTCCAATACTTTTGTCCTTCCCCTCGTAGGTGTTCTGATGAATACTGACATACGCATCCGCCTGATAACTGTTTGCAAGCTCTGCCCTCTCCTCCTTTTCCAGAAATTCATCCGTCTCCCTCAGCATCATGACCCGAAAGCCTTTTTCCTCAAGCTCCTCCCGAACACGAAAGGCAATTTCAAGATTGATGTCCTTTTCCATTGCTATTTTGCCGTTTCCAAGGCATCCGCTGTCCACTCCCCCGTGACCGGCGTCAACGGCTATAAGGGGAGGAAGAAATTTTTCTTTCCAGAGCTGTCTGTCCTTTTCCGAAATCCGAAGCAGCTCCAGGGCCTGTCCTTCCGCCTCCATGGTTTCCGCCGACAGCTTCCGCAGCCCTTCCTCCAGCCCTTTTCCGCTTCCCGGAAATTCCGCCGCTCCCGCTCTGCTTCCATACTCCGGCCATTTTGCCGTTTCTGCCCTCCGGCTATTCCCTTCCTCCGGCCGTTTCGCCGCCAGAAAAACAACAGCCATGACAATCAAAAACAGCGCCGCCGCCAGAGAATATCCCCATCCTCTTATACTTTTCCTTCTTATGGCGCCCCCGCACAGATTTTCTTTTGTATACATAAAAAATGATGCTCCTTTGTAGTCTTCTTTACTCTTTCAAGTCTACAAAAGTGGTGCATCATTTTTTCATCAAAGTTGTATCAAAGTTGCATCATTTGGAAATCTTTAAAAACAGCTCGTTAATTCCCTCATAAAACCCGATAGTCACGATGGTTCTCTCGCCGTCCATCCCGGAAAACACATACTTCTTATAATAGGGCGTGGCCTCCGAAAGCGGGTTGTCCGTCTCGTAGGGCTCGGGGCTTTCAAGCCCCATATAGCCGCTCCATTTTTCCATCATTTCATCCGCGTCGATATCCTCCCATGTTCTGTCGGTTCTGGCGTAAAACTCATAGATTTTTCCGTCGTCCGCGTCCAGATAGGCGTCAATCAGGCGGTTTGACCTGTCCACATTCCTTTTGTTCATGGAAAAGCTGACCTTCCACACCGCCACATTGTTGCGGGGCTCAAGAACGTCAATGGCAGAGTAAAGCACCGCCTCGTACCCCCTGCCGTCCACCTCCTTTAAGGTTTCCGGCAGAATCCCCATCTCCTTTAAGGCGGAGAGCATTTCGTTGCACGTGGCAAATATCTCCTCGTTTGTGATTTCCTTTCCGGTGGGCCCCCTGTGATTTACCACAAAAGCATAGGTTCCCTCCAGCTCCTGATAGCCGGCGGCATCTTCCTCGGATTCTCTGGTCAGAGCGCTCTGCTCGCTTTCAGGAAGCGACTGTCCGTTTAAACACTTTGACAGAATGAACAGCTTTTCATTGGCGCTTAAGGCATACCGGTAGCCCGCCCCTTCCGTCTCGGAAATCTGCGCGGTAATTTTGTCAAGCACCGTCCGGTCCTTGTAGTCTGCAAGCAGCTCCGGCCCCCAGATAGAGGCCGACATTATCAAAACCGCCGCCAAAAGAAGCGCAATATTAATCGTCTGTCTCTTCATGCCCCTCCTCCTTCTGATTTTGCAGCACAAAACTGATTCTGGTTCCTTCCCCCGGCGTGCTTTCTATTTCAAGGACGCTGTTATGGAGAGAGAGGATTTCCGTACACAGGGCAAGCCCCAGACCTGCCCCGTTCCGGCTCCTCGCCCTTGACTTGTCCACCATGTAGAAAGCCTTGGTAATCTTCAAAAGCTCCTCTCTGGGAATCCCTATTCCGTAATCCCTTATGATAAAACGGTATCCTTTTTCCTCCTGCCGTCCTCTGATTTCTATGGTGCTGCCCGGTTCCGAAGCCTTGCAGGCGTTGTCCAGCAGATTAATCAGAACCGTAATAATCAGGTTGCTCTCCGCCCAGACCGTCCCCTGGTCGTAGGAATAAATAAATTCCATACTCTCGTTCGGGGTAAACATGTCATGCAGATAAAGAAACAGCGTTTCCGCCTGCACCTCCTGGAACTGCGCCTGCCCGTGCCGGGTGACCATAATCTCCAAAAGCCGGATGGACATCGCCTCCAGCCTTTTTCCCTCCTTATAAATGTAATTGGCTGACAAAAGACTTTTTTCCTCATCCATCTGTCTGGAACGCAGCATATCCGCGTAACCGATAATCGCCGTGAGAGGCGTTTTCAGCTCATGGGCGAAAGCCCCGACAAAGTCCTCCCTGGCCTGAATCTCGTCCTCCAGCTTATTGATATTTTCCTCCAGAGCCTCCGCCATGTGATTAAAATCAAGGGTAAGCTGCCCTAACTCGTCGCTGCTTACCATCCTTGCCCGGTAGTCGTAATCCCCCGCCGCCATCCGTTTGGTCGCCCGGGTAAGGAGCCGGATAGGCTTTGTCAGCAGGAAAGAAATCAGATACATAATTACCATTCCCAGAATCAGTATGATAATCGTAACCCGGCGGTAGACCCGAAAGCCCAGCTCCCGCTCGCTGAAAACCTCCGACACGTCCCGCAGCGTTTCCAGATACAGGACCCTGTCCAGCGCATGAAAAGTACTTCCGGTCTGTATGTAATAACGCCCGTTTAACAAAATCGTGCGGTAGGTTCTGGTATTCTCGTCCGTGAGCTCCAAAAGCGCTTCGTCGGCTTCAAACCCGTCCCCGGCATACAGAATACTTTTTTCCTCATCCGAAATCCGCAGCATGCGTCCGCTCCCCTGACCGCCGGATTCCAGATTAGAGGCTATCTGCCCTATGGTTCTGTCCTGAAGCACGTCGTACTTGGCCGGTACGTTCAGGGCAGCCGTTTCAAAGGCAAAGCAAAGAATGCTGTTTTCATCCAGCGCCTGCCCGGCTTCTCTGGCAAGAGAGGTCTCAAACACATAATTTACAATATAAAATCCCGAGAACCCCAGCGCCAGGGCAAGTACAGTTATTGTACACAACAAAAGCTTTGAAGAAAATTTCATTGCGGCACCTCTAACCGGTAGCCCACCTTGTAAACCGCTACCAGATTCTGCTCCCAGCCCAGCTTCCTGCGAAGCCGCTGTACATGAAGGTCAAGGGTGCGGCTGTCGCCGATATACTCGTCCTCCCACACCTTTTCATACAGCGTCTCCCGAAACAGGGCGATATTTTTATTCTGAATAAACAGAACCAGAAGGCCGAATTCCTTGTTGGTGAGAACCACCGGTTTCCCTCCTTTTAAGACCCTCCGCGCCTCCACGTCCACCACCACGTCGCCCGCCGTAAGCTCCCGCTCCGTCTTGTGATACCGCCGAAGCACAGCCTCCACCCTGGCTGTCAGCTCCACCACGTCAAAGGGCTTTACCAGATAATCGTCCGCTCCCAGCTTGAGCCCCTTTACTCTGTCCTTCACTTCATGCTTTGCGGTAATGAAAATCACGGGAACCTGCAGCGGCCTGATATACTCCATCACGTCAAACCCGTCCGCTCCCGGAAGCATGATGTCCAGAAGAACCAAATCAAAGTTTTCCTTTTCTATCAAATCAATGGCCTCAAGCCCGTTCTGCACCGCCTTACAATGATACCCCGACGCCGAAAGATTCAAATCAATCAAATCGCAAATCGCCTTTTCATCATCTACTATCAGTATTTTTATCATTCTTATCTCCCCCTGACCTTCCAGCCGGCTCCGATGCGCGAAGAATGGCTCGCAAGAGACATTCTTCTGAGCATGAGAAGATTTTCTTAGGCGGTGTTTTTCAGCGCCTTAGAAAATCTCTCATACTTGCCAGCCCCAGTACCTTCTGGCCTTCTCCACCAGCTCCGACACCGTGTCCTCATCCCTGCACTTATACCGGCGTTTCACCTCTGTATCTTCGTAAAACCCGCCTGTTCTCTGGTAATAAATCTCATAGTCGCTTTTTACCACAAGCTCGTTATCGTCGTCCCCGCTGCTGTAACGGGCAAGCACCAGAATATCCTTCATCCCGTCCCCGTCAATATCCCGGCAGGTAATGCCCTTCAGCGCATAAAGATTTTCGTATTCCCCCATAGGCTGAAAGCTCCACACAATGTACCCCTGTTCATTAATCAGATAAATCATAAAGGTTGCAAAGCTGGCCATGGTGTAAGTCCCCGGCACCACCTCGAGTCTTCCAAGCTTTTCAAACTGCCTGTAATAGCACTGTTCGCTGATAATGTGAAAACCGTTGTCAATGAGCTCCTGCTTTGTCGCCGCCGTATAGAGGAACTCCGTGGAGTTTCCGTCCCGGACAAAGGACACAATGCTTTCCACGCTCTTATTCATGCCAAAACGGTTAATCTTGTCCGAAAGCCGGTAATCCCGGTAAAATTCCTGCTTTCCCTGAAACAGCGCTTCCCCGATTTTATAAGGCTTTCCCGCATAATCACCCTTTTGGTTCACACAGGTGACAATCATCACAATATCCGTAAGCCCGTCTCTGTTAAGGTCCTGAAAGGAAACCGCATTAAGCTCCCTTACCGGCGCAGCCAGCTCGCCCCTGTTGCGGCTGTTTACCTCAAGCTGGTCTGTCCTGTACACAATCCTTCCGTCTGCTTCCGCAAAAAAGAGCGCCAGCCGATGATACTCTTCCTCTATGGCCGGAATCATAACGACTTCCCCGGAGCCCTCCATTTCTATGGGAAAAACCTGCTCCCACGCCACCTCAAATCCGGCCCCTTCTATCTCCCATTGCCACTGTGGCTGTAAAAGACGCTGCCGGTAATCCTCAAAAGCCGCCGAAATCCCGCGGGAGTCCTCGTTTCCACGGGCAAAAACAGAGAGGGAAAACAGGATGAAAATACTTATAGTAAATATTGCGATGACAAAACTGCGCTTCATTTGCACCCCTCAATCCAAAAAATCCTGATACCCCGGTATCTGTTACACTCAAAATCAAGAATTATGGCAAAATCCAAATATCTCTTTTCTGTCAGCATACTCAATTCTTCAGCCGCTTTTCCACGCCATTTTACAGGGAACGGCTTTTTTATTCCGTCTCATTATCATCCTTGGGTACCGCCTTTATCGCATATCCCCCACGTGCTGTTGAAAAACACACATATAAAAACTCTGTATCACTTATAGCTTAAAAGTAATGCAGATGAAAACACATCATCTGCACGAAAATTCTACTATGTGTAAACACTTTCTTAAGCTTTTAAATATTGGGACAATTCATCTTGCTATCCCAATCAAACTATACTAATGCCCTAAACGGGCTTTCTTCATTTCTACTATCTCTCCGCAACCCCAGTAAAATCAATTGTTTTGAGCCCCAATTTTGCATGTAATTGCCAGAATATTCTGGCAATTACGCTTTTCAAGTCATTTTTTTGTCTTTTCGAAATTTGGCTGTTGATACAATTATATTCTTATCTTTTCTGGTTTTCAACTCAAACTTACTTAATTTTACTATTTAGTAAATTCTAAATCTCAATCAGCCACTCATATCCTGCCTCTTTCTTTCTGCGAACCAACATACCCAATTCAATTTCCAGGCAATCCACCTCCACAAGATCAAACAGTTTTTCCAATTCTTTTTCTATCTTTAACACGGAAGCATCAATACTGCGCTTTTGCTTTTTCAACTCCAGTATTTTTCCTGCCAGTTCCTGTGCTCTTTTGTGGACATTCAGTTCCTCTACTATCTTTTTTTCCTTTTCATTGGTTATCGTGCGGCTGGTCGGTATTGTAACATCCTTTTGCAGATCATTAGATAATAAAATTGCATGGAGCACAGGTGATGGATAGCAGTTTTTGCTTCTTTTGAAATCGCAGTTGCATCCGCATTCCGCTGTAATCTGTTTATATTGCTCCCTGAGCTTAATGCAGCTGACTGGTTTTTCCGGGATTCGTCTGATAAAGCGCTCTGTTGTATTATATTGATAATTTAGGGTATGTGATATGACAGTATGCACGAATTGCTTTCCATCTTCTCCTAAATGCCCAAAAACATATAAAATTGACAGTCTTTCAAAATGTGTCAAATATCCCGTCCTGGCCGCTTTGTTGCAAAGGTAGCCCATAAGACTGCATCCCTTAAGGACTTTAAGAACTGTTTCGGGCGTATCCGGAAAAGCGCTTAAATCTATATCAATCCTCTTTTCGCCTGTCTTGTCGTTTTCTTTCAGGTTCACTGCCAAAACCTTTTTCAATGCTCCCAATGAATTTTTAGCAAGGCTGTCCAGAAACAAATTCACGTTTGTTACCCTGTTTCCATTCTCATCCAAAAAATAAGACCTCTCACCTGTTTTTATATGGTATCCCCAAGGAAGCTTTATGGTCTGCCCAAATTTTCCTGGCTTCAACCTCGTCTTATTGGGAAAAAATTCTATTCCTATCCCTTCTTCTGTTTTTCCCAGCCTGCGCTCTATCACGTCACAAAACATATTCGCATACCGAACCGGTATCCACTGCGTCATAACAAGCCAAACATGATATCCGCGTCCTCCGGAATATTCGATATATCCCATCATTCCAAATTCACGGTAAAGCTCCAACACCTCATTGGCCTTTTGCAGAGCTTTTTCCAGATACGCCCCGTACTCCACGCTTCCCCGCTCGCTTTGCAACAGCACTTTCTTTGATACAACAATATCCGTCACAATATAACGTACTGTCCCATTGGGACGCTACACATAGGTTCCCAGGGTGACTTTCCCACATAAATGCTCATAAAGCTTCTGCCCAGTCAGCGGATACACCTGAATTTCGTTTTGCCTTTTACCCCCGTTCCCTATTTCTTCGCTACTGTAAATATCTTCTCGCCCCACAAACAGATTCAATATTTTTTCTGCGCTGGAACGATCAAAAGATAAGGATATCTCACTGTTATCCGGCAGCATAACCTTCCTGCCTGTGCCAGATGCCTTTTTTTCCAGCCGTTCCTGCTGCTTCTGCCAGAATGCCGCTTTGGAGTATCCCCCTCTGTCTGTATACAACTGCATCAGTTCCATCGCCGTATCTGCATTTTCTTCTATTATATAACCCCTGTATAAATCAAGCAGCTCCTTTAAATTATCATGAACTTTTTCCTCCATCCCTTGTAATGTCCAAATCTGATAAAGCTGTTCATATTCCAGCAATTCTAAGGCTTCTTTCTCATCTTCTTTCCAGATTTTTGCAAGATAAATCGTAATATCCTTACAATAATTGATAAAATCCGGACGTTTTTCTTCCAGCCGCTCTTTATGCTCCCCAGAAAATCTCATCAAAACAACATACTCAAAAATACTGTAAATTTGCCTTTCACCACGGAAATATTGCTCCCAGCCTCCCACAATTTCCAATGCATTCTTTAACTTCTCTTCTATTGATTTTTCGGAGGAAGAAAGCCACATAGTCTCTAAACGCTCCTCCAGATTTCTTTCGGCCTTTGCCGGGATTGTCATACCGGAAGAATCAAAGCGGTAACCAAGAAAATCAACACCCTCCCCAAGAGCAGCACACACGGTTTTCCTCTCATTTAAGCAAAGTCCCAGCTTACTCAATGCCACTTTTATTCTTTCACATTCCTCAAGCAACTCTTCCCTACTCTCTCCCAGGAGAAGCATATCATCTGAGTAACGGGCATAATATACTGCTTCTTTCGTCATTTGATTGTCAAATTCCATCAGATAAATATTAGAGAGCGTTGGCGATACCGCACTACCCTGATAAATTCCTATCCGTTTTGCAACCAGCTCACCGTCCTCGTCAAGCATAACCGATTTGCAATTCTCTTCTATGAGAAAAAGGACATCCTCCTCTTTGATATCTTTTTTCAACATTTTCTCTAATTTTTCCCATTGTATTGAATCGAAAAAACCGGAAATGTCCAACCTCAACACCCATGAGTAAGCGCCGGATTTAATCCTCTGGTCAATCTCATTCACGGCATTTAAGGCAGATTTATTACTTCTGTACGCAAAGGCCTGCAGGGAAAATTGCCCCTCATACAGTTTCTTAAGTTCTGCCTCCAAAGACCTCTGCACTACTTTATCCCGCATGGCATACAGCGCAATTTCACGAGCCTTTTCTCCTTTATACAGCATAACCCTCTTAACCGGGCGCATGATACCTGTGTTCTCTTAATTCCTGGTACAGTTGGCGTATCCTCTCCACTTTCCCTTCTTCGAACTGCTCAAAGGTCACATTATCCACACCTGCCGCCGGTCTGTTTTTCTTTACTTCATTCCATGCCTGTGCAAGCTTTTGCAGATCAATCACTTTATTATATAAGCTCACCTTTCTCCTCGCTTTCTCATTTTGCCCTGAAAAGTCTTAAATAATAATCAGCTCCTCCTTATCCAGTGCCATTTTCCTGCTTTCAATGCCGATCGTACTCAGCTTCCGTTCACATTTCCCACATATATCGTAAATACGCACATTTCCTTCCCTTTCTTCCCGCATCAGGAGCACCAGCTTCTGATACAGCTCCTTATACTGCTGTTCTGTGAGCCTGCATTCAAAAACACTGTACTGGACACGCTGTCCATAGCCGGAAAGCTCCTTTGCAATTTTTCCACGTATTCTGTTATCCGTTATATCATAACTGATCAGGTACATGACGCTTTCCCCAGCTATATGGCTGATATAGCTCTTTCTTACTCACTGCCTTTTTCAGTGCAGCAATCTGCTCCCGTATACAGCGGCGGAAAGATTTTTCTCCGGAAGCCGTATTTCTGCCACTCATCCATCGCTCATATTCCGTACAGAACTTCTTAAATCCGTCCTCATTTAAAAGGATACGCCCATCCTGTGGAATATCAAAATCATATTTTCCGATCATCCGTTTATTAAAAAGAAGAATCACCAGCCTGTCCACGATCGGCTGGCGAAATTCCTCTATCATATCCAGCGCCAGAGACTTTCGTCCATACCTGATTCCATGCAGAAAACCTAAATATGGTTCAAAAGATTCTGCCGCTAATACGCTGCATACCTCCTTGGTAAGGAAAGTATAAGCAAGGCTAAGGAGCACATTTATCGGGTCTTTGGGCGGTCTTCTGTTCCTTCCCTGAAAAGTGAAATCGCATTTCAGCATATAACCAAACGCACGGAAATAAATATTACTGCAGATTCCCTCTATTCCCAATATCTCATTAGGCGTCCGTTTATTCGGCAGTTCCTGTAAGTACTTTTCCATTTGTCTTATATCTTTTTTCCACTCATAATCGCTTTCCCGCCATGAATGCTCCCGAATCACCATAATCTAATTGTTAATCTTATTAGCCACAATTCTTCTGGCCATTTCCATTCTTCTTTCAATGTCAAGATAAAAGCTGTATTGCTCAAACCTTAAAAAAATATTTTTTGATGCGTCCGCCGCCGTTTGCCCCAGATATTTCCCTGAATAGGAGAAATAGCTTACATCAACTCCTCTTTCCATCAGCATATGTAAAGCCTGCGCCGTTATCTGGACATTCCCGATCAATGCCATGTTTTCTATATGAAGCACTGGTAATTCCAGCAGGGTTTCATTTCCCTTTTTTACTAAAATGCGCTCCCCCAGCTTCTGGATCATTGCCCCCTGTTCCTTAATGTACAAAACCGCCATCAATTACCTCCCATTCCCATCACATAATTCTTTGATTTAAGAGGATTGATCCACTCTATGTTATTGGCATAGGCCTGATAACTGACTCTTTCTACCTCACAAAAACCTTTGAATATTTCCAGAACAATGTTTTTAAATTTTGTATAGTCGCCATAACTGACCGGTCCAAGCCCATGGGCAAAAATAGAGTTGTTTCTCAAATATACCATTGCCCGAATTCTTTTCAGTTTATCGTTCTCTCTTTTCCCCTGAAAATGAATGATCGGATCCCCCAAAGCCATCAGCATAATAAATCCCTCCAAAAGAGATACCTGCTCCGGCAGATATTCATTTCCTGTCCGTCCAAACAACTCCATCTTTATCTCTTTTACTTTCCCTTTGAAGTACTCAAATTGTCCTTTGGCATCCAACTCCCCATAGGCAGGCTGATACTTTTTATCATATCTTATTTCAGCATAATTCATCTGGGATACATACAATCCGTAATGGGACATTCTCCTTTGCTCAATCATCTCCAGCAGTCGGTAAAATAGCAGTGTAGCCATATCGTACTTTTCCTGCTTCTCTCTGATACATGCGCTTTGGTACATGGTAAACATCAGCGCATGCATGATGTTTTTTGATTTGATAATATCAATATTATGCCTTTTTTTGAGCATTTCAGGTATTTCATTTAAATACCCCAATATTTCCTCCTGCTTTTCCAGGTACTCGTAACAATCCATCAGCAAAAACGAATCATGCATCATCCGATCCCTGCGTAGTTGGTGGTTCAGCTTCTTGATATACGCAAACGCTTCCCTAAAATCCAGCGCATCCCATGCCTCATAAACCTTTGCCAACAAATACACAAAATTCATCTGTTGCCGTATAGACGGATCCGGTATATTTTCTTTCAGCTCTCCTAACTTTTCCTGTGCGCCTGCATAATTGTACCTCTCAAACAACGCCAATGCTTTCTCAATCTCAAAATCTCCAAATATAGCAAGAGGATTGTCAATATAAAATAATGTTTCCGAACCAGGATTCGGTTTCCGGAAGTCAGTAAGGTAATCATTGGATCCCACATATACCAACTGTACATCAATCATAGCCCCCGCCATAGCCGCCGCTGCAGACATGGCCTTGGTACCTCCGGTAAAATCAATATACATCTTCCCTGGTTTTCCCCAATCAATGTAGCTTCTCTTAATCTCCTGATAAATATCCAGAGGGCTGGTCTCACTTACCCTGCGTTTCTCATACTCCACTACTTCCAACTCGCAATATTTTACAATCTTGCTCAAGGTGCTTTCTGTCTCTGCCGTATGCAGAAACAAAATCCTTTTCGGTCTGAGAAGCCTGATATTCAGCACGATCGGTTCGTAAGAGGTTCCCACAGACACCACCAGGTATTCTACCTTTTCAAATACCTTTGCTTTATTTCGATCTATGAAATCCTCCTCAATCAGCTTCATGAGATTTCTCTCATAAAATTCATCCGCAATCTGCCTCTGTTCAAATGTCTTTCTCTCCAGCTACTTCCACTCCTGTGTTTTTTCTGCCAAGTTTTTATTCATTCTCTTTCTTTTCCTCCGTATCCTTTTATGCCATCATCCATATAAATGTACATTAAATTTATGTTCAATATTTCAATAACCGCATTTTATCATATACTCTCCGTTTCTCCTATGCAAAACAGGTCTGTATCCAAAAACCGGAATTTACAAGATAATATGCAAGATTCTCCTGCGACTTCCGTTCACTTTAAAATTATCTCCACAATAAGGACAATGGGATTCCTCCCGGCTTTTTACAAAAAAACGTGTCTTCTTTTTACTTAAAAGTGTAGTTTTGAATGATGACCATGTAGGTGTACCTCCTTTCGTGCTTGATGTGTTGAATTGGTTTCTTTTAACAACACTAATAAGTGTCAATGCCCTTAACGGGCTTCTTTCATTTCTACAAGGAGAATTTCAATGAATATTAATTCGAAGAAAGTGTGTCAATGCCCTTAACGGGCTTCTTTCATTTCTACACAATCAAATCAAGCAACAAAGGTCAATCTAGAGGAGTGTCAATGCCCTTAACGGGCTTCTTTCATTTCTACTTATTCAAACGATAGTAAACGAAGTAATACAATAAAAAGTGTCAATGCCCTTAACGGGCTTCTTTCATTTCTACGGTATCCCTTACAAACCCACTAAAATCAATGGTTCTAAGGGGGCATTTTGGCATGTTATTGTCAGAACATTCTGACAATAAGGCATTTTAAAACGATTTTTTGGTTTTCTATAAATCTGTCTTTTTTCCATTATACAATCTATGTTCCTGATTTTCAATTGATATTTTCGCATTGTTCTAAATTTGTCCTAAATTGTCGATCGCACTTACTATTCACTGTTTAAATGACCCTTTTCCAGCCCGGATAAACCGATATTTTGTTGGGCAGTAAATTAAGGAACCGTCACGAAATAAATTAGCCAGATGGCTAATTTATTTCTGAACAGTTCCTAATGGAGATATAAAAAGCCACATTTTATCCAATGTGCATTCCCCTAAGAATCGCTTTAGACAACAGAACAGAAAACCTGCTCTATGATGATGCCAAACATGCCAAGTATACTCATAATTTTTGAAGGATGAGTTCCCTAATTTGCTACACAGCAATCATATATAGCTTTCATCAGACCAAAATAACGCTTCTTTCCTTTTGAAACAGCAGTTTTATCTTTTCCTAACACTTCCGCTAAAATCTTATCGGAAAAATTAAAATCTTCTCGTAGAAATCGGGCATAAACATTATAGAAGTCATCTGGTTTCTCGACAAAGGCTCTCCACAAATATTTCTCCAGGAACAACTGATGATACAAAAAATCTCCTTTGGGTGCCAGGCCATAATAAAAATCCTCATCTCCTGCAGGTTCTTTCAAAAATGGCTTTCCATCCTTATCCAGCTTCAGTTCCTTTAAAATGCCTTGCGTCAGAAAGGTCTTAATAAGTTCCTGCTCTTTTAACCCTTTTGCTGATGTAATAATTCTCCACCTATCCTCAATCTCCTGGCAAAACACCTCTAAAAATGATTTCTCCACTTTCTCTTCAAACATTACATTAAAATAGTCCGTTTCATCTTTCTGCATATCTCCAATCGTAGTTCTCGTTTCTCCATCCTTTGCTCCCAACGGCATATCTAAAGAAATCACCTTATTATCCCAAAGAAATAATTCCTTTACCAGAGTCTTTTCCTTTTTTGTTAAGTGGTATGAAGCCATCTCTATAGCATGTTCCAGAGCTTTTTCTTTATGTATCTCCTTATAATAGCCTTCATATCCCATTAACTTTTCAGCAGATCTAATCAATTTCAGGACATTCGGCAACTTACTTTTTGGTATTTCTGAATCTGTTAATCCCTTTTTTCTTAAGGTATTCTCTGCTGCTGTCCTGCTCCCCACTTGATTATACAGTAATGCTACACATGCGATAAACTTATACTTCTTCCCTTCTTTGCTCTCCCCGGTATAAGTTTCTATAGCGCTTTTTATAGCTTCCATAAACACGGCCGAATCAATTTCCCTGTTCCCCCAATAAGCCATATTCGAATCTTCCTTTAGATTGCATTCTGGCATATTTTCTAACCGATTCTTTATTTTCCTATAAGCCCCAGGCCGGTACAACTCCATCATTTCGATTATAAAACCCTCGCGCTGGTCATATCTGCTAAAAAATTCCCACCTCTCTTCTTTTTTGTCTGTCGGCATACACTTTAGCTTTTCTAAAAAGGCTCCGTGTCGTACCTCAAATTCCTCCGTCAACTGCACTCTTTCAATATATTCTTCTTTCATCTCTATCCCCCTGTATATTACACAGGTCAGGACCCAAAACAGAACCTGTGCTTACCTGCGAAACTATATTCATAAACTTTCCTGCTTATAGCCCAATCAATCTGTTTATTGCTTCCCGCATTTTACTAATTCCCATTCCTTTCATTTCATCAATCAAATCCTCTAACAGCTTAAGCACGGTCAAATCATAAAGAATTGCGCATGTCGGTTTATTGTCGCTTCTCCGAATCTCTCCATAATAGATTCCATTCACCTCGCAACTCTTCATCTTCTCAGCAAAGCCCATTACATACAGCAAAATTGCCGCCATTGGCTTCGTACCATAAGTAATATCCCCATAGACCAATGCCTCCTCTGGTATTTCTTCCAACACCGCCAATAATAACTTCAGGTTTTCCTCGCTGTTTTGATTTTCTGTCATATTAATTTCCCTGATTTGCTCTTCACAAATCCCAAGTAAATTCAATTCTCTGAGAAATACTGCATAATTATCCGGCGTCTCCGAATGATTTGATCGGATAGCCAATATTTTCACCTCGTCCCCTTTTTCGTGTTGGGAAGCTATTACCGGTATGATTGGAAAGCTGGTTTCCCGATTATTTTTTATTTCAAAGTCACAGGGCTCATATAAAAACTTCAATAGCTGCCCACGCCCTTGCAGCGGAATATTCGTAATATATATCTTTTTCATGAACTACCTCCTCCTATCCATTCTGTCTTTACCAGCAGAATTGGCCGAAATTCTGGCACATCTCCCGGTCAAATATTTTTCTGTCAATATGTAAAGTTGCATACTTAATTTGCAGGACTTGCTCTTGTTTTTTGTACATTCATTTTATATATTTTCCTCTCCGTTCAAATCATTAGCATTTATATTTTTCCTGCTTACTTGATATTGTATCAGATAAGCTAATGTTTAAAAAGCTTAAAACCATCCTTTTCTCCTATAGCCTTTTTTTCTATCTGTCCCATAATCTTTCCTCCATCTTGTTTAACGATTTACCGGACTCCAAACCTAACAACTTCCTATCGCAGAATTTAAATAGAAATACTTTTCTCTCAATTTGCCTCCCTTCTTTCTTTACACCTCTTACCTTTCATATAGTTCTCCTTTTTCTAAAAGTTACAGTTTTTAATCTATGAAAATCCGTGTTCCGCATTGTATCTCCTGGCAGGCGTTGGTATAATCAATGACAGGCAAAGGATTAGTGCTACCTGCTATAGGTTTGATAAGAGAGATTTGATAATATGGATGCGCAAAATCGTATTTCTGCTGAACAAGTGAATATCTCTGTAGAGAACGCTTATAGTTTATTTAAACATACAGCCGCCGTCTATAAGCGTGGTTTAATAACTGATGATGATTTCAGACTCGATATGTATCAGATTTTCGGCAAACATTTCTATGACATTTTGAAGCAACATATGCTTTGCCTTAAATTTTAATTCTTCCAACTGGAATGATTTTTTAAGAGATTACAAACTATGGAAAAACGGTTCTGCTCCAAAAATTTTATCAAAAAAAATGGCTCTATGTCGCTCATTCATTCCCCCTCCATGGCCCAGGCGACGTAACTCCTAAATCATATCCGGAAGCCTCTGCCTCTGATAAGACGCAATTTTTCCGTCTGATGGAAGCATTTCATCTTCCGCCGAAATTTTTTGAGCCAATACCTGATTACATAATATGCCCTAAAGATCACTTTGTACATATGTACAACGATTGCTGTCAGTATTTAATTGAGTTCAATTGCATAAATGATGACGGATTACTTATAGACGATGCCCCAATTGGAAAAACATTTCAGTTGATAGATGACCTTGGTCTCAGAGCTGTAATCACAATTACAAAAGTGCATACTGATGATGAAAAAGTAAACAGCATACATTCCAAAGAACGCAAATTTCCTAAAATCCCCATCAGCACACAAAATGGCAAAATTGTCCTGCTTAGTATATTCCAAGGTGACGATGATGCAAAGGCATTTCGTGAATACCTTTTATGGCAGGACTTCTTCAAATGGTCTGATTCATCCCACGAAGAACAACAAAGAATCCTCTCAGATTTTTTCAGTCTGTTCATCGCCTGAAGAATAGCAATTCCATTAATCTAACTTTACAGGCTGATACGCTTCCGATAAGTCATAAAACCGGCGCGTATCAGCCTTTTCTTTCTACATTTTTTCGTAAGGATGAAGCTCTTGATTTTGATCCAGAATACCGGGCAAAGCTTCTGCCGAACCAACCTCTGCATTTCTATTCTTCAAATACCATACATGCCTCGCATCCTCATTTCTTTTTGATTCCGAAAGGTCTCTTCCTACCCTGTCACAAATATATGGATATTTAATTGCTACTTTTTCGTTCAATCCCCGAAAATTCATTACCCGCTTTAGCTCCCTGCTCTTCTTAAACCTCGGTTCTGTTCCCATCTCAGGCATTGTTTCCTTTTCCCATCTGTAAGTGCCATTTTCAAAAATTCTCTCTGCATTTTCTTCTATCACAATCTTAACGCTCCCAAGCCCCAGCGGCTTTCCATGTCCCAGTTTATGACACATATCTCCACCCTTATTATTCTCTCCAAAATGAATACACCACATAAGTTTCCGCAACTGTTCTTCTGTAACGCCATCATAATAAATATCAAAGCGAAACTCTTCTCCCGGCATCACAAGTTCCATAGTGCTATTCATCTTTTCCTTTTTGGGAACTGTGTAAATTGTTCTGTCTATTGCCGCGCTTTGATTATGCCAGTAAAATTTTCTTCCTGCAATCTCTACGTTATCATCATAGGAACTGGGAATTCCTGCACTGGAACCGGCGCCGGATTTGGCATAAAAAGGCAGATAGGAACTACGGGGCTGTCCTAAAATTTTTAAGGTTTCCGTTTTCTTTTTCGTTTGCTCCCTGTTCTTTGCCCTTGCATCTGTAATCCGTATCCGGCTTCCAAGGCTCTCGTCCTTCGCCATGCCAAAGAGAATGCACGCCTCACAGAGAGCTTCTCTCTTCGTGCAGGGGTTTCTATCTTTTGTCAAATCATTCAGGCTGGTATTATAAAAGGTTCTTCCTATAGCGGCTAAAGAAAGCTTTTTATTTTCTACGGAATACCACACAGGAATGCCTGTTTCTTTCTTTGCACGCCCAAAATCTATATATCCGCTATGCCCTTTACTGCGGTTAATAGCCGGATTCTGATAAATCGCCAATGTTTCAAGCAGCCCGTTATATGCTTTGCTCAATTGCTCCCCTCTTAATCCATTTTCCGGTGTTTTGCAAACAAATATGCTCTCTCCATGCTTTTTCCCTGCAAAGTTCTCTCCAATGTAAACCAGTCCCTCAATTTTTCCGGCTGTGCTTGCACTGCCGGTTTTTTTTATAGTCACATTCCTGGCCACTCCATTCCAAATAAGATATTTTCCTTTTTTATAAGTCCCCTTTCCTGCTGTGTATGGCTGAAAATCAACCAAATCGCCAAATCGCAATTCTTCCTTCATCAATGTTTTGGCAATTCTTGTCTTCCCCTTTTGGATTATTCCGACATATGTATCCTTGGGAAGACCCTCATATTTTGCATAATCACTTTCGCCAAAAAGCTTCGGGTCAACTGCCAGTAAATAGCGCTCTGCCCGATAAAGATGCCAGTTTCCCCTCTGCCATTTGAGAATTCCCGGTTTGTATGCTTCCTTGCTTCCAATTCGCCTGGACAATCCTGTATTCTCCCGAAGCGTTGAAAAACAGGAATCTGTTACTGTCTCGAATACGGATCGAATAACCCCTCTCAGGGAACTCCCCGGTATTGCCGGAATATCTTTTCCATTTTCTTTATAGGTAAAAAAGGGATATTCCTTATGCTCCTGCGCATCTTCCTTTACCTTATCGGCGTCCGGAATCGCCAGCGGTGTGCGGACGTAAAGCCTGCATTTGAGAATTCCTGTGTGCAGTCCGGCAGAGGGCAACGATTCTAAGCATTGTCGATCTATGGGCCTATCTTTCTCAACCGGTACAAATGTATATGGATTAATAAATGTAATATTATTTCTTTTTTGATAATAACGCATCACTTTCCAGCTCCTTCCCTGAATCCTGAAATAAATCCATAAGCCTCCAATCTTTCACATAAGCCTGTCCGCTTTTCTCATAATACCCCAAATAATTACGGATTCGCAACTTTGCATTTCTGAAATCAGGCAATGGCAAAGGATACCTTCCTCCTCCTGTCGCCTGTACCTTTCCTTCTCTTGCAAACAGCTCTTTCGAGCGTATATCATCAATATCCAAAAACTGCTCCTCATCAAAATAATCCTGATGGTTCAAAACCTCTTTCTCATCATTCAGGCTTCTTCCCTGGAACTTTCTTCCAATATCGCTTCTGAATATCCTCACTTCTCTCTTACTATTGTAAATGCGGATGTCCAGGAGTTTTTTTTCCTTTTCCCGAAATAATTTTTTTCTATCAGTTTTCAAAGGCCATTTTTCCCAAAAGATTTCATCCGTCAGTATGGCAAAAATAAATCCTCTTTCTATTTCATCCGCAGATAACCAAAATTGCTCCATTGTCTCTATTTTTTCCACCCGCTCATTCCCCCAATCTATGCAAAATCTGCTCAAACATCTTATCACTTACAGGAATCGGCTTATGATTGATGGACAATGTTTTTCCTTCAAAAATTCCCCGTCCGACGGCAGTCTGTCCTCCCACGGACAGAATTCCCATATGTAAATCCACCAAAGAAGCGGCCAGAGCCTGCCGGAATTCTATGGATAAACCGTCCAAAACAACCGGAATCTCTATTCTTAGCACAGTTTCTCCTCCATACCACATTTTTTCCGTAAATAATGCTGTTTCTATTACGCTCCCTGTAAAACGGTCAACCGCATTCCTCGTCAATATCTTTTGAGATGCCCTCTCTATAATACTCTCTTCAAACCTGACAGAAGAACGCCTCTCAATGCTTCCAAAGTAATCCTTTGTGCATCCCGGAATCAGGCTTTCCATATGATGCCGAAAAGCGCCAGACCAGGAGCTCCCCGGAATATACGGAATTTCTTTCCCATCCCTTTCCATAATGCAGGTAAGCTGCTCCGCATCCGGCTGGGCTTGTCCGTTACTTACCTTTGTAGTGTATCGGCGAATAGATATCCCTCCCTTCTGTTTTAGTGTAAACTCTATTGAAATTTTATCTTTCCGCCTTATTTCCTGCTTGTCTTTCTCCTCAAACTCCTGATTCTTCCAGTCTTCCTCCCGGTACATATCGAAATCCAGCCACGCATCTAATTCTGCTTTCCTGTCCAGTTCAAAACTTCTGCGATAAACCCTTACTTTCTTGATACTGCCCAGCCCGCGCATCGTTTTACGTCCGATACGAATCTGTTGCTTCTTCCAGACCCAAGCAAGCTCCGCACCAATATCCTTATCATCGTTCCTACAATTCTGCTCTAGATAGGTTACAAATTCTGCTCCTGGCTCAATCACTTCAAAGTCAAACTTGCTCCTTTCCTTTCCGGTTTTCCACTCGTCCAGTGCTACGCTGTCTCTAAGCACACTGCGGTAAAAACTCCCTTCCTTTTCCTGGTCTTCTATTATATAATGAAGCTTTGCATCATATACCGTCACCTGGCTACCGACTCTTTCTTCCTTATCTTTAGCCGTTTCAAAATATCTTTCCGCATCCTCCTCTTTCAGAAAAGAGCGGTAAATTCCGGCTAATGAACTTCCCGGGATAAAAGGCTCTCCGGCGGAATCTCTCACAAGGTCACCGTCCGAATAGTGATTTTCTCCACTTCCCACCGAAAGCGCGGAGGCAAGCTGGAAGACGATTCGATAATATATTTTCTTTTTTACCCTATTTCTCATTTTTCGTGCTTCCTCCTTCGTGTTTTTTCTGATATTTGTGATAGGTCAGGATATTCTTAACATAAGCTCCCCAGATATTTACCAACTTCTTTTTACATATTTCTTCCCCGACACATTGGCATATACATTTCCATATTTTCTGTAGTTCCGCCCTTCCTGCTGTCATTTTCCTGATATCTATCTTATACTCTTCTTTCTTATTTTCATCCGTATCCTCTAATACTACAGAACGCAGCAGCCGAAATGCCTCTTCTTTCTCCTTTTTCCGTTTTATAGAATTGATGCGACTACAAAAATCAATAAATGCCTGTTCTGAATCGCTCCTGTATGCATTCAGGCTTTCCTGTAGCATCAAACTCATCCGCCCTATCGTGGAGGGTGTCAGGTTCAGCTTCGAGTTATCTTTTATATATAAAAAAATCAACTGCTCCAAAAATTGTTCTGTCAAAATTCTTAGAAGTAAAGGCTCGCAGCTATACAGACACAGTTCTTTCTCCTTACTTTCACTATCTTCCGCAATGTCCTCTGTTTTTTGAGCCGCATAAGCCATATCCTGACATTTTAGAATTCGCACTTGTCCGCATCCTTCCAGATTCCGTTCTCCCACAAACATCTGTGCCGAATTTATCTTTCGTTTCCATGTCTTCCCATCCGGTATGGTATACACCAATACACTGCCAGCCTTTATAGCCGGAACCCCCGGTCTGTGCAGATTCCATGTAGTATTATAACCTGTCACTTCCTTTGTCTGAAGAATGCTGCCCACATCCGAATCATCTGTATCCTGAACATAAGGAATTTCAAAATGCTTTCCAACCAGTTCTTTAACTTCCTCGAATTTTACCGTATATCCGCCTGTTCCATCCAGAAAAATAGCATCGCTGTCCATAACTACAGCAATCTTTTCTCCGCCTTTCGCACAAACAGGCTCTTCATCAGTATTCTTATCCGAAATTTTTGCAGCCAATTCGCATATCCCATACTGAGCCGTTTTTGATTTTCCAAAAGCAAGGCGCGTATTTTTCAAAAGTTCTTTAAACAGAGGGACATATTTCCTCTTAGTATAAATCTTCCCCTTAAAATACTGTCCTTCTCTTAGAACTTCCTGTGAATACAATTGTTCTCTCTTGCTATTATGATAGAGAATTTCCCGTTCCGGCTCTACTATATCAAACACATTGCATTGCGGCTCATAAACATAGTGAGTTTTCAGCTTCTTAGGCAGATTACCATCTGCGGTATTATATTCTTTTTCCCGTTCCGGCGGTATTTCTTTCTTCTCTCCAATACAATTTACCAAAGCCCCTGTTTTCTTCAGTCGATTCAGATACAGTGGCGCCGGACGGTAATCCGGCCACTGTGCTGCACATTCTTTGCCTTTTTCAGGTAAAACAGACAGATAAGCATTGGTAAAAAGAGTTGTGCCATCCAAAAACAACTCCTGGAATTCCTCGTCCTCTGCATTCGTTCCTTCCATGCGCAGATAGGCTCCTGCAAGATTTCCCAGAATACTCTTTCCGCTAATATAGGATTCCGAAACTTCCGTATTATCGCCGCTCAATACCAACGGTTCTCGATTACAAAATACGTAGTGAAGACAGACTCTTTCATCTCCCCCTGCCGCATCTGACAAAATTCTTCCTGTCATTTCAACATTTACCACGTCTATCAGACTACACCGTACGCTTCCGAGCCCCCGGTTCCGGTTCATTCCCATATTCCTTGTAGCTTTCGTCGCACGTCTTAGCTGCTCTTCATAAGTATCTTCAAACTCTATCGGCGCATAAAAGCACAGATGCGCTTTACTTTTAAGCGGATCATATTGCCCCACCACCCGAGTATATCTTAGAGTATTTCTCTCCGCTACTCCGGTGTCAGGACAAATCTTTGTCTGTGCGCGGATTTCTGTATAAATCTTCAATATGTTCTGCGGTGTCAGGTAAAAACTCGCATCCTGCTTAGCACCTTTTAATTTTTTAATCTCTTCTGTAATGAACGTATAATTTTCTATGTGCGCATTCTCCAGACATATTCCTCTTGTCCTGTTATCGCCTGACCATCCAAACAATTCCTCCGCTGCATCCGGACATACCAGTTCTGCTGCCTCCCTCAGACATCCTTTCAACCGCCTGGCGGGTATAAAGGGAATTCCGTATTCGTCGTAAGACACATCTGAATCAATTACTCCCGCATAGGAATAACCGGAACCTGCACAGATATCCGACATAAGCTCTATTTTTATTTTTCCGCATAACTTTCCCATCCTACACCTCCTTCTGAAACCACAAATCATAAACTAAAATAACATCGTAAATTAGTTTTCTTTTTTGCTCATCATTTAATTTCCCACCCAAGGTAAAATCCTCCGGCTCCTTTCTGTGCGCATTAATTCTTTCCAGTTCCATCTCTAACCCTGCCGGACTGTTTAAGGCTACATCAAGTAATGATTTCACATTGCTCCGTCCCAGTTTCCGCAAAAGAGCCGCCATCTCCTCCGCCAGTTCCAGGGAATAACAGAATTCCTTTGCCTTATCCTTTGAGTGTGAAAGCATTACCCAGGGTCTGCTGCAATCTTCCTGCCTTTCTTCTTTCCGGATTTTTTTCAGAGATATTCCAATTCCTCCCTGACAGTAGTGAAAATCCAACAGGCAGGCATGCCCAAGCTCATCTTTTTTCATTCGAATCTTTCCAGATTCACAGCATTCCTCCGCTATACGGTAGGCATCCGCATAAGGCGCATGACTATGAAAGATTGCAATTCCCACGCAGGAACTGCATTCCTCCGGAAATTCCTCAAAATATGCTTTCACCACATCCAAAGCATCTCTTGCATTGCAGATAATGGTCATCTCGTCTCCTGCCGCAACAATCGTACGTCTCTTTTTACAGGAATGATCCTCGTATTTCTTATCCAACATATTGTTAATCGCCTTAATCCTGTCATTCACATAATTTTTCTGGATTTCTCCGGAAAACTTTCTCAACTTGGTAACACATTCCTCATAGCTTTTCTTTCCCTTAAGACAGTCCTGAACCTTTGCCCCCATGTTATTTCCATCTATATAAATCACAGCCAAAAGGCTTTCCTCTCCCTTCTTTGTCACAATTCGGTCTAAAACTTTTTCTCCTATCTCATCCCCCTGCTTCTTGACCTCTTCCCGATACTTATCGTTCTTAGCAGCCTGCTCCCGGGACATCTTCATCCCTTCCTCTTCCGGAACCGTACGCCTGACACTCAAAGGCTTTGACGTCAGCGGGTCTACCTGAACCACAGGCAGGCTGTTAACCGGATAAATAACGCTTTCTGTCATTTCATTCTTCCGGTGCTGCTCATAAAGCTTTCGATTATCTTCCCGATACTGACTAAAATCCGGTTCTCTCAAAATAGTACATAACACTTTCAGCGTATATGTTTCCTTCATAAGATTTTTGGTAAAAAGACGATTCACTTCAATACAGGTCTTCTCGTTCCGGTACAAAATCAGAAAGTTTCCTCCCCCGTCATAAACCACTTCACCTATGTAGTCTCCCTTTTCCATACGTTGCTCAAAGGCTTCTATCGAGAATTTCTCCATTGGGTTTTTGCTGTACTGATAAATAGCCCCCCGTTTTCCCATAGCTTCCTGCTCCTGCAGTCCTTTCATCCGGTTTCGAACCTGCCGTGCTGCCGGGTAAAGATAAACCGAAAATACGTCCCGGATCATACACGATGCCCCTACAATCTCCCGGATTTTCCTGCTCCGATAGATATACTCCTGTTTCCCCCTAACATCGTACATAGCCAAAACTCTTTTGTTTTCCAAAATACTCCCTCCTCGTCTCCTGTATGCTCTCAGTATTCCATGCTCTTCAGGCACTTTCTCCGTATTTTCGGAATTGCCAAAATGTAAATACTACTTCTTTCTTCTGTCCTATTTCTTTCACCACACGTTCACTGCATGCCGCCAGAACCGTAGTCTCCTCTTTGCGCAGCATGGATATCACTTGATAAGCCAAGCAGAATTCCCCCTGACACAACACAGCCTGAGGATGAAGCTCCATAATCTGTCGGAAATAATGTTCTGCCAAAGCGACTATATAGTTCTCATCTCCCTGCGGATTTACCGCCGGGAATGGAATGTCTACTATTTCTCCATACTTTAACGCTGCCTTTCTCTGGGATTCTTCCCATCTGTCAGATGGATGGTTTGTGAAATTAATCATATACTTTTTTATTGTCCTTCACCTTCCTTTCCGCTTATTCTTTTCTTCTCCAATCTCCCTTATCTTTCCTATCACCTTTTTTATCGTTTCAACCGCATTCTCCAAATCATCACCTTTCAGGCTTGCAATATGTGCGGCATTATTTCTGGTCTGCTTGACACTATAAAAGGACTGTGCAAATTCATACATAAACTCATTCCATTTTTCACCTTTTATCACATCCAGGCGAATCTTACTATTCCTTAACTGAAACGGGAAAAGAACATGAAGCATTTTTTTTGTGCGGTTCCCACTGGAGCTCCCGTATTAATGTTTGATAGGTAAAACTTTCTTCTGGAAATTCGGCAAGAGCCCTCCCCATCCTTTCGTCAACAACTCCCATAAAATATCTCTGCAGACTCTCTGCACCGCGTTTCATATTTTCTCTATATAACTTCTCATATCCGTCAAAAAACCATGATGCATATGTGCAGGCAAACGGAAAGCCATATCCCATATAGACCCTGTCCATCTTCTGATATTGCCTTATCAGCTGTCCAACATCTGCCCCCATACTATCATCTGCTTTCAGATAAGGAAGTATCTTTTTATTGCAGAAGTCCTTGCTGTAATCATTATGTGCAAATCTCCTTGGAACCCGTTCTTCGGGGATGATATCTATATATTCTTTCAGATCATAAAATTTTATGTTCTTTTCGTTTAAAATATCAACAGGTTCTCTCTCCGGACTTTTATTTAGCAGCTTCACATAATCCTGAACCGCATTCATAAATGTGCTTTTAGCTTTTTCGCTATTATCGGTCGATTTATTTCCCACAGGAGACTCGTAATAACAGTACGCTGCCATAATCTCATTTGTTATCAGATTTTCCCTTCTCTTGCGGGCGCGTTCCAGTGTATCTTCCGTTACTGTCTTGGCGTTTGTCTTCAACTTTTTGGAGCCTTCCTCTTTATAGCCCTCTATAATTCCAAAGTCGGTTAATATCTTTATCGCCTTTTCACGAAAAATGCTAAGCGCTTTATTCTTATCCTTTTCCAGAAGTTCCTCCATACGGATTAATTCCTTATATTCAGGATTTGCAATCAGCTTTTTGCTCTTCTCTACTTGCGTCCCTATTACGCCTGTAATTAAATGTGCAAGGAGTGAATTATCCTCATTAGCTATTTCACCTGCAACATCCACAATCCCTTTCGATGCATCACCCATTGTCTCCAACTGGTTCACTTGATTTGCTTCTTCCCTCTTTGATGATTCCGCCTCTAATTTTTTAACGTTATCTATTACTCTTCTATTGCCTGTCTTTTCTGCTGCTTTTACCACTTTACTACTGTCATTATGAACCAGAGCTTCTACCGCCTCTAACTCGGCAAAAACATTATATACCTTTGTACATTCTTCAATCTTCCCTCTTTTTCCCTCCTCGGTTTTAATAATATTACTGTACAAAATTTTCTCTACAGCAACCTTGCTGCGTTGAAGAATTCTACAGGTAAAAACCAATGTCAGCGCCGCACTTCTTGGGCCTCCTGTAAAATCCACATACAGATGCTTTCGGGCATTCTCTTCTCCTTCCTCCGTAATCCGCATAACTGCATCCAAAGACTTCCTTATTTCATTTACTTCATAATCCGATGCAAAATAAGAAATTTCCTCAAACAGCTTCTCTGTCTCTGTATATCTGCTGCTATATTTATCATTCTGCGCAAGGAATTCGCAAATAACATCCTTATAATATGCCAGCGTAGTCCTCCCGCCTATCGCTGGCATTTCTTTTTTTTCCACCTCTTCCGTACAAAGCATGATAATCTTATCCAGCTTCATATTCTTTTTATCCA
Organism: uncultured Lachnospiraceae bacterium; assembly: GCA_910577275.1. Lineage (GTDB taxonomy): Bacteria > Bacillota > Clostridia > Lachnospirales > Lachnospiraceae > Suilimivivens. The sequence continues at coordinate 99,531 of CAJTMW010000010.1, read as the reverse complement.
GATAATCCACCAAATATTTTGTGACAGCCTCGTTCGTCTGCATTCCGACATAATACGCTTCCATCCCTTCTACCTTATAAGACATGGATTGCGGGTCTGAAGTTAATATGCTGGGAACAAACAGAAGATAATTTTTATCCTGTACATTCATTATCTTTTTCTCCTATTCAAACTAAAAAATCCAAATAAATTATATCAGAAATTCAGAGTAAAAAACAGTTTTTATCGCCTTTTTACGACTGTCTTTGTATTTTACAGGACAATTGCCATTACCCCCAATGCAATCAATAACTGGATTGCATAATTCACAAATCCATATTTCAGATATTGTCCTACTCCCCAGACAACTTTTTTCCCATTTTCTTCTTCAATACCCACCGCATTTACTTTTCCCGAAAGAATAAACCCTGCGGTTGCGCTCCACATGAACAAGCTGCTCCCACTGCATATGGCAGCGGCATATGCAACGGCAATCCAATCAGATACTGCCCCAAGAGGCCCGTTACAAATTTCCACAATTACAGGCATCATAGCCGCTGTTGCGGGACCGGCGCTGAATACCCCCGCTACAAGAGAAGTGATTATCATAATGGCCATGACCAAAAGTTTGGGATTCTCAATATTACTTTGAAGATATGCCGCCGCCATATTAAGTATCCCGGTCTGGCTGATTACCTGCGCAAAGAATAAAAAAGAAGCAATTGTAAGTACCGATTTAAAATCTATCATCTGATCCATCTTTATTTTCTTTACCAAACAGATAATCATTGCCACAACATAGCCAAGCACAGCAATAATTTCAGGCGGAATAATCTCCTGGGGGACAAAGCTCCAGGCAAGAAACATCCCGATGAATTCCATGCCAAGCCATTTCAGCACATCAAATCGTACCTCCATATTTTTATACTGACTTTTAAGATTGCTCACAGCAAGGCTCCGAACAGCTCCATCGTCTTTCTCCCTTTTTACGTACATCCCCCATACCGCAATTAGTACAACCGATGTAAATACAAACACCCCAAAAGCATGCGTAAGATAGCCAATAAAACTCGTAATCCCACTTGTCATAATCACAATAGCCGGGAAATCGCCCACCGGGGAGGCTGCTCCCCCAGTATTCGAGAGAGCCAGTATCGCAGCAAAAAAAACACATATATACTTTCGGTCAATTTCAAGTGATTTCAAAAGCACAAATATAACGGGCAGAATCAGCATTACTGCTGTAATATTGTTAAGACAGGATGAGATCAGAAACATCATGCCGCCGAACATCATCAGACAAAGGCGTTTCTGCCCTTTGGAAAATTCGGCAATTTTAATTGCCAAAAACTGCATAATCCCGGTCTCTGCAACCAGATTGGTGAACAATTCCATGAGAATAAGAATAACAAGCACATCATATGAATATCTGCTCATTACACTTTTGACCGGAATTTTGAAAAGAAGCGCTATCATATTTCCTAAAATAAACATAATGGCAGTAATACTGTTCATCATCTACACCTCCATTTTGTACAAAATCTACGCTGATTTATCTCCATCCATCCCCCATACCGAAATGATGATTCAAGCTCAACGTAAGGGACAAATACTTTCTGTCCCCGGAAAATGCTATAATGTTCCGCCATCCGATATGTATCAGGAAGAATCATCGCTCTGTCCCCACCCGAATATCCGCATGCAACCAACATACCGTTCTTCGGGAATAAATCCGACACGAAATACGGCTCTTCAAGAACGGTAACGTCAGATTTATATGGAAGGTTATTTTTCAGCCGTTCTTTCGCTTCCGGTTCCATATCACATGGGACTGCAATAATAATTTCCAAATGCCCGTCGGAATATTTTTTCATCTCTTCAATCAAAGCAATCTCCGGTGTAAGAAACATATATTTATTCTTTTTAAAACCACACAGCCATTTGGCAGCCTGTCTCACCCGCTCCTTTATATCCTCATCGGGCAAAGGCATTAAAGCTCCCACTTTCTGCACAACATCTAAACTGTCTCTCACCTTTGCCAAATTGATGGCCATCTCAAAGAATCCAATTTCCCTGACTGTTTTCCATATATCCATACTAATCCCCCCATCCTTTCCTGCAACTATCAAATTGGGTCATAAGCACAAATTTTATCCTCTATCCTTTCCTTAAGGCAGGCAATTAACCTGGAGATAACAGCAATTTCATCCGGTGAAGTGTTGAGAACATCAGCATACTTCTCTCCGGCATCCCCATAAAGGTTCACATAGAGTTTCTGTGTTTCATTCCCCATAACCGGATTTGGAAATTTTGCAAAATTTATTTTCATATCAGACCACCTCCTCTATAATATCCATAAGCTGAATTGCAAGAACCTGAATTTCAGGCGGCGCTTCTCTGATAACTTCTGCCGCCGCGATAGCTGTATCCTCATCGCCAAAAACATCTTTTAACAGATTCCAGTCTTTCTCGTCAAATTCAACATGAATTAATTCCTTTTTCTCTTGATGCTGCATATGCCTCCCAGGACCTACATGTTCTTTCATCATATGAAAATCACCTCCTTGTTTTAACTCCGTATTTTCTTTGAATATTTCCACGCTCACGCTACCTCCTTTTCTGTGGTATGTACCTGAATCTTATTCCTAAGGGAAATTACCTGGTCACAACGCTCTATAACCTTTTGATCATGAGATATATATATAATACCTGCCCCTATCTTTTCTGCATGCTCTTCAATACTGGTGAGGACATAATCGGCGGCGTTCCTGTCAAGATTTGCTGTAATCTCGTCAAATATGAACAACCTGGGTGATCTAAGCAGCGCCCTTGCCAGAGATAACCTCTGCTTCATTCCACCCGAAAGTTCCTCAACTTTTTCTCCAATCATACATTCCAATGCCTCAGCAGGATTTGACCGGATAACGGTATCTGAATGGTTCTCATCTGTCAGATGAACTTTTCTCAATACTTCAATCAGCTCATCATCACCGATATTTCTTTCAATACCGTAAAGCAGATTATCTCGAACAGTACCGGCAACAAAAAACGAAATCTGTGGTGTATAATACAGCATATCCGTAAGCTCTTTTTGACTATAATGATTCAGTTCCTGGCCAAAGAGAAATATTTTCCCCTGTATATAGGGATAATACCGCATAAGACATCGAATCAGACTTGTTTTCCCACATCCATTCGCCCCTTGCAATGCGATCTTTTTACAACATGGAATTATGATATCTTCATACCATGCGAGGGACTTGTCTTTCATGGGATTTGTTACTATTACATTCCAAAACCGGATTTCTGCATTTCTAGTTTCTTCACCTGAAGGCTGAATATCAAAAACTTCGTCTGAAGGACTGGCTGTCACTTCCAGCAAGGCCGCTGCCTTTATGACAGAAGCCGCCGTTTCATCCATAAAACGATATACCTCGTCAATGGGTTTCACCATTTGTTGAAAAAGCAGGCATACTGTAATTACAGAACCGGCGGCCATTCTTCCACCGGAAATCAAATATACAGATACCATAAGCAACGCCATCTGGAACGCAACTTTACAAAACTGCTTGAGACAATCAAAAACTCCCATATATTTATGATGTCTTCTTTCTGTATCGCTGATTTGCAGAATATACGGCTGCAATCTCCTTTTTTCACATTTCTCAGCATTTATACCCCTGATGAATTCAAGATTAGCTATAGACTGACAAATACGTCCGTCATGCGCATTTTTCTGCTCTACGATTTTTTCTCTGATTCCGTTTTGTGAATGAATTTGGAACAGAGAAATCATAACCGTAATCATAAGATAAGAAAGCATGATTCCTGCCACCATCCCGGTTGCATTAAGAAATACCTGTACAAGTGTAAACAGGGCGGTTAGAATAGTGGCAAATACATCATTACATATAATCTTTATCAACTGACTTAGTCCGGCTACGCCCTGGTTTAACTGTGCAGTCCTTTCGCCATTCAAATGTTCTGCAAAATACGCCACAGGCATTTTCAAAAGTTTCTCGATGCTATGCTCCCGAATTTCAGATTCATGTGCCGCTATTGTGCAATCAAGCAACACCCGGCGAATTATTGTAATGCATTCTGCCAAAAGGTAAATCAATCCGAACTCTGTAACCGCTATTCCTGCTTGCGTAATTGTTCCAATCTCTCCATTGGAAATTGCTGTATACAGTCTTCCCAACATAACTGGCCAAACAGATGCAAGGCAAGAACTGATTACTGCCAGCATGGCTATTCCACTACACCGCAGTTTTGTCTTTCTGCTTAAAAGCGATAAATACTTTTGCATAATTTCTTCCTCCTTTTGTCAAAAATAAACATTCCGTTTTTCTTTACCCGTAGCGCCTCCTTTCCATCCACGACCTTCTATTTATCATATAGCCCCATTTTCTGAGAAGTTGCCGTTTTCAGATCAAATTATTTTAATAGCGAACGACAACTCATTTTGTTATTTATCAGGCTCAACTCCTTCTCTATCTGCCTAATCATAATATAGAGCACATTTTTCATAATGTTGCTGTTCTTTGAAATAAATTATTATATTCTACCTGTTCTTTTTCAGCCATAAAAAAACTTCTTTACAGGAAGAAGTCTCATGTCCGAATTCTTACCATAAAGGAGTTTTTCTTTAAACTATCCTGGGCCACTTATCAATGATTAAAATGTCAATTTCTTACTACACTACACTGTACCTTCCAAATCCAAAGCTGGTATTTTTCCCGATATGTATCAGTTCCCCTACGAAAAGCCATGGCAGCATCTGCTCCGGGAGCCGCGTCAGCTCTATATATCCTTTGATTCCATTCAAAACCATCCTCCGATCCTGCGTGGAGGAATAACGCTGTATACCCACACGACGTACTTCCTGCTTCACGATATCCGGCAATATAAATGTCTTAAGCTCATCAATGTTATACACATTCTCCCCTATCTCTTCAAAACATTCCAACATATAAATTCTGCGGAGTACTGCGTTCCATATAGCCTCTATCTGGTATTCCTCTAAATATTCCCCCTGAAATTTCAGCGCCGTAGGCGTGTGGAATACCAGTCTGTTCTGACTGCCTGTCCTGTTCATGCGCCGAATACGGTAATCCGCGTATTCCCCTAAGGTCTGTATCTGATAGTTCAACATATAAACTGCACCATCCACATATAACGGATGATTTTGGGTATTGGTTACGGAAACAATCCTATACCTGGCATATCTTTTCCCGATCCCTTCATTTCCAAGAGCAAAAAAAGCCTGCATATACTGATTAAAATACACAATAGCCTTTCCGAACAAAATCAAATTAAACTGCAGAAAGTCACCTGCTGCAAATACTTTATCATAATTTTCGCACTCAAGAAGATAACCAACGCTGTCGTCTGTAGTCACAAACTGTGGAACAATCCTGTACTTCGAGTACATCGTTCTTCTTACAATACACTCGGATTCAAAATCACAGCTTACACAGTTTCTGTTGCGCACACAGTTTGCCCTCAGCAACATCTCCCCCATTCCTCCCCGTAGTGCGGAAACCTTATCGGCCGGAAGATACGTATCCTCCAGCATGGCAACGGTAAAATGAAGTTTTATATATCTGATTCCAAGTGCATTGTATACATTCGATTCCATATATTTTCCTCTCCCATCCGACGACAATTCGCCCTGCCTCTCTCAAAAATATTGTATGATAAAGTGGTTGTAATCTGCAAGGGAAATAGCAGTATTTAAATAAATTATCACCCGAAGGTCATCATCACCAATAAAAAATCACTTTCCCAGTCACCTTTAATTTCGGTTTACAGCTTGAGAGTTCTCTGGTATCCCCGATGTTTATTGAGAAATTTTCGACCGCATTCGCGGCTCAAAAAAATTATTTAAAGCCTTTAGCCAACAAGGAATTAAGGTAACATTCTTCCTGAAAAAATTTAAAGGACTGTCACAAAAGGAATCTTAAAATTTCCATCCCATATCTGCAACAGTCCCTTATTCTATTCCTTAAGCGCCCTCATTGCGTTCAAAATTGCAATCACCGACACTCCCACGTCCGCAAACACGGCTTCCCACATATTGGCCATTCCGAAAGCGCCCAGAATCAGCACCAACGCCTTGACGCCCAGCGCAAACACGATATTCTGCTTCACGATGCGGAGGGTTTTTCTGGATATTTTCACCACGGAGGCAATCTTCCTCACGTCGTCATCCATCAGAACCACATCCGCGGCTTCGATGGCCGCATCGCTTCCCATGCTCCCCATGGCGATTCCGATATCGGCTCTGGTCAGCACCGGAGCGTCATTGATACCGTCCCCGGCAAAGGCCAGTCTTTCCTTTTCCTTTTGAGCCGACAGGAGCTGTTCCACAATGGAAACCTTATCCCCGGGCAGAAGCTCCGCATGAACCTCGTCGATGCCAAGCTCGCCTGCCGCTGCCTCGGCTGCTTTTAAGCGGTCGCCGGTCAGCATCACGCATTTTTTTACTCCCACCTGTTTCATATCGTGGATTGCTTCTTTTGCCCCGTCCTTGACGCTGTCGGAAATGACTATCGCGCCGCAGCTTTTCCCTTCCCGGGCCACATATACGATGGTTCCCGCGCTCTGGCAGGGGGCGAAGGCAATCCCTTTCGCTTTCATGAGCTTTTCATTTCCAATCAGCACTTCCGCGCCGTCCACCGGCACACAGATTCCATGGCCGGCGATTTCCTCCGCCTGCCCCACTCTGTTCATATCAGGCTTTTTTCCGTAGGCTTCCTTAATAGAGCCCGCAATAGGATGATTGGAAAATCCTTCTCCAAGGGCGGTCATCTCCAGAAGTTCTTCTTTTGTACAGCCCTCCGGCAAAATTTCCTGAACCTTAAACTCCCCTTTCGTCAGGGTTCCCGTCTTGTCAAAAACAATGGTCGTCATCTCCGCAACCGCTTCCAGATAATTACTTCCCTTGACAAGAACGCCAATCCTGGAGGCCGCCCCTATTCCCCCAAAGAAGCCTAATGGAACGGAAATCACCAGCGCGCAGGGACAGGAAATTACCAGAAAGATACAGGCTCTCTGTATCCATTCTCCCCAGCCGCCCCCCGAAAGCAGCGGCGGCAGAACCGCCAGAAGCACCGCGCCGATTGTGACAGCCGGCGTATAGTATTTTGCAAATCTCGTGATGAAATTCTCCACCTTTGCCTTTTTGCTGCTGGCATTTTCCACCAGCTCCAGTATCTTTGCCACAGTGGAATCGTCAAATTCCTTCGATACCTGAACCTTCAGGGTGCCGCTTCCGTTCACACAGCCGCTGATAACCCCGTCGCCTGCCGCCGCCTTTCTGGGAACCGATTCGCCGGTAAGCGCGGCGGTGTCAATCAGGGATTCTCCTTCTGTCACCACGCCGTCAAGGGGAATTCTCTCTCCCGGCTTGATGACAATAATGCTCCCCACCGCGACCTCGTCCGGCTCCACCTGCTCCAGTCTGCCGTCAATCTCTATGTTCGCATACTCCGGGCAGATATCCATCATATCGTAGATAGACTGACGGGATTTCCCCACGGCATAGCTCTGAAAAAGCTCCCCCACCTGGTAAAAAAGCATCACCGCCACCGCCTCCGAGTATTCCCTCACGCCAAACGCGCCGAAGGTGGCAATCATCATAAGGAAATTTTCATCAAAAATCTGTCCGTGGCTGATGTTCCTCGCCGCTTTATAAATGATGTCGTATCCGATTATCAGATAGGGAACCAGATAGATGACGAATAAAATCCACGGATAGCTGATACTCTCAAACAATCCGGCATGTTCGCAGATAAATAATCCCAGAAACAAAACCGCTGAGACCAGAATGCGGACAAGCGTTTTTTTCTGTTTTTTTGTCATAATAATCTCCTCGTTTTACCATCGGCGTCAATGTGCCTTTCCGCCGTTGGCATATTGCTCCGCACATCCCATGCACTGACGCCGCATCATTCCCCCATTATCTTTACATCAGAATCTTACAGTCAGGCTCCACCTTTTCACAGACCCTGACAACCTTTTTCATAATTTCATCAAACTGCCCGTCCTCCGCGTCAATGGTCATCTTCTGCGCAAGGAAGCTGACGCTGGCGTCATTCACGCCGTCTATCTTTTTGATAGCTTCCTCCATCTTTGCGGCACAGTTTGCACAATCCAAATCTTCCAGTTTAAATTTCTTTTTCATCTTTTTCCCTTTCTTATTTTAAGTTCCGCAGTTGCCTTCCGGTACATCCGCTATTTTCAGAGTTCTTCAATATGCTCCCTTCCCTGTGCGATAATGGTTCTCACGTGGCCGTCCGCCAGGGAATAAAAGACGGATTTCCCTTCCCGCCTGCTTTTTACCAGCTTTGACTGCTTCAATATCTTAAGCTGATGGGAAATTGCGGACTGCGTCATGCTAAGGGTCTCTGCCAGGTCGCACACGCATACCTCCGCTTCAAAAAGTACATACAATATACGGATTCTGGTGGAATCCCCAAACACCTTAAAAAGCTCTGCCAGGTCGTACAGCTTATCCTCATCAGGCATTTTCTCGCTGACTACCTTTAAAAGCTCTTCATGGGTCTGAAAAGTCTCACAGCATTCCACATCATTAATCGCCAATAAATCCTCTCCTTTCTTTCAGCCTTCGTTTATACTCCGCCGGGCGCAAGCTAGGTTCGCCTTCTCTCCGTGCCAGAGTCTGTATTCTTCATACCTTTTCAACACATAAACATTTGAACATCTATTCATATGTTATGTTAAAACAAAGTCCGGAAAATGTCAACATCTTTCCGAACTTTTTTCATTTTCGTGATAATTCAGACAGCCGTTCATAAGCCGCCGGATTGTACATGATATTCCTACTTAAGAAACCCCGCATTTCATACAGATATCGTTGAGACAGCACTTATCGCAGTAAGGCTTTGTCCTGGCTGTACAGACTTCCCTTCCGTGATTCACCAGACGGTGGCAGAAGTCGCTTCCCTCCTCCGGCGGAATCAGCTTCCATAACGCCATCTCCACCTTTTTCGGTTCTTTCACACCGTCCACCAGCCCCATGCGGTTCACCAGACGGATGCAATGCGTGTCCGTAACAATGGCCGGCTTTCCGAAAACATCTCCCATAATGAGATTTGCGCTCTTGCGCCCGACACCGGGAAGCTTAAGCAGCTTATCAAAATCATCCGGCACCTTTCCGCCGTATTCATCCCGAAGGACTTTCATACATGCGCTGATATCTCTGGCCTTGCTGTGTCCAAGTCCGCAGGGCTTTACAATCTCCTCGATTTCCTCCACCGGCGCACCGGCAAGGGCATTCACGTCGGGATACTTTTCATACAGTCCCTTAACCACTACATTCACCCTTGCGTCCGTGCACTGGGCGGCAAGGCGCACGCTCACTAACAGCTTCCACGCCTCATTGTAATCAAGGGTACAGTCGGCGCCGGGATATTCCTCCTTCAGCCGTTCCACCACCAAAGCCGCCAGCTCTTTCTTCGTCATTTTCTCCTCTTACTCCATTTCCTCGCCATGTATAAATTTATGCAGCACCCGTATCAGCTCCTTAATATCCAGGGGCTTCGCCACATGCGCGTTCATTCCGCAGCTGATGCAATACTGAACGTCATCCTCAAAGGCGTCTGCCGTCATTGCCACAATCGGCAGGTACTTATCCGTTCTGTCCAGAGCCCTGATTGCCCTTGTGGCGTCATAACCGTCCATCACGGGCATACGGATATCCATCAGAATCACGCTGTAGTATCCCGGCTCGGATTTCTCAAACATCTCCACGCAAACCTTGCCGTTTTCCGCACGGTCAAGCTCAAAACCGTATGCGGAAAGAACCTCCTCCGCAATTTCCCAGTTGATATCGATATCTTCTGCAACTAAAATTTTTGCTCCGGTAAAATCAATTTCCTCATTAAAATCTTCGCTTTCGGACGTTTCCATATTGTCCGCATAGTGCTTCAGACACGTATATAACGTAGACTTAAACAGCGGCTTGGAAATAAACCCTTCTATCTCTACCTTGCCGGCCTCGTCCTCGATATCGCTCCAGTCATAGGCGGAAATCAAAAATACGGGAATACCTTTCCCCACTCTCTTTCGAATCTCGCGAATCGTCTCCAGTCCGTTCATGTGCGGCATTTTCCAGTCAACCAGTACAAAATCATAGTCTTCGCCTTTTTCATGGTGTTCCTCCACCATTTTAATCGCCTGTTTTCCGCTCAAAGCCCACTCTGCGGAAACGCCAAGCTCCGTCAGGCTGGAAACTGCACTGGCGCACAGAAGCTCATTATCGTCCACCACCAGAAGCCGCCATGAGGGAAGCTTCATTTCTTCAAGCTCCTCGGCCCTCTTTAAATCCAGCGTAATGTGGAATTTACTTCCCTTGTCAAGCTCGCTGGTAAGCTCGATTTCTCCGCCCATAAGGTCTACGATTTTTTTTACAATAGAGGTGCCAAGCCCGGTTCCCGTGGTTTTCTGTACCTGCTCCCTGTCGTCTCTTGCAAAGGTATCCCATATTTTCTGCTGGAATTCCCTGGACATACCGATTCCGTTATCTTCCACTATGAAATGCGTCCTGACATATTCCTCGCCCTTCGGAGAGGCTTCCTGATACATATGTACGTCGATTCGGCCTTCCTCAGGCGTAAATTTCACGGCATTGGACAGAAGATTTACCAGTATCTGGTTAAGCCTCACCCCGTCGCAATATACATCCTCTGACAGAACATCCTTGATAAGAATATCAAAATACTGCTTCCTTGCCTTTACCTGAGGCTGCATAATATTTACAATATCTCCCATAGCCTCCCTCAGGGAAACCCGGTGCATATTAAGCGTCATCTTGCCGCTTTCAATTTTGGACATATCCAGCACGTCGTTAATCAGCGCCAGCAAATGCTTGCTCGAGAGCAGAACCTTTTTGAGGCAGTCTTCGGTCTTAAGAGAATCCCCTATATTTTTCAGCGCAATTTCCGTCATTCCGATAATCGCGTTCATCGGCGTCCTGATATCGTGGCTCATACTGGAAAGGAAATCGCTTTTGGCCTTATTGGCCTTCACAGCCGCCTCCCTTGCCTCATTAATCTCAATCATCTGTTTTCTTGACAGAGCAAAATACCTGATAAAAATAATCACCATAACCAGCAAAATTGCCATCGAGGAGCACAGCATAATCTGGAGACGCACTTTATCCAGTTTTGTTATGGCCTCGTCCAGTGTCTGGGTCCTCATGGCGCTTATCAGATACCAGGAGGTATTGCCGGATATCGGAGAGCAGTAAATCATCCTCTCCTCTCCCTCCAGCATAATAGTATCGCAGAAAATCTGGTTGGACTCAATCGCCTCGTGAAGCTCCCGCGTATAATCGTCAACTGATTTGCCGTTATATTCGCTGTATTCCTCCACTATACGCTCATAATAGCTTTTTCTGTAAGCGCTTCCGTTCCTTATAACAAAATATCCCTCGTCGTCAATAATATGGGAATATACCCTCCCCTCCGTCTCGTCAAGATAAAGAGCAGTATTCAGATAATCCATGGAAAGACCTGCCACCAGCGCCATACTTTGATTTCCGTCTCCCATCGGATAGGACGCCGCTTTCCCAAGCAGAAGGAATTTATTCCCGGCCTCATCAATACCCTGTCCTATCATTTCCCCGTTATTTTGCAGATGCGCCATCACATTATCATTATCGGAAACAGCCACTTCATTCCCCATGATTTTTATGAGTCCGCCCTCCGGCGTATAAAATCCCAGATAAGTAAAATTCCTGACCTCTGCACAGAGAATCAGTTCTTCAATCATCTCCTCATAGCTTTCAAAGCCATCCGCCGGCACACGAGCCACAATTCCCTCTACCTGCTCTAACCGCAGCCCTGCAATACTGGCAAATTTCTGGCGCAGCTGCGTATTTACCTCTTCCATATAAATCTGACTGATTTCCCGAATGGACTCGTTTGTTTTCTGCGACATGAAATGGGTAAGGCCTACAAACACCACGATGCACACCACTACCATGCATACAAAGCTTCCCCACAAAAATCTTCTGGTTCTTTTTTCCATTCCCTGAAACTCCTTTTTTATCCTGTAACCTGGCTGTTAAATACCTTTATTTTTCCATTTTCCGCGCTTATAGAACACAAACGTGATAATCGCCCCAAGCACCCACGAAAGAAGCAGCGATATGAAAATACATTCCTGCCGTCCGTTTGGAAGCTCCGGCGTCCTTGTAAGGAAAGAGATTCCGTAGGCAATCGGTACACGAATGAGAATCGTCGTGGCGATGGATATCCACATCGGCGTCATCGTATCGCCCGCTCCGCGCATCACGCCGGAAAGGCTCTGGGTCACAGCCATTGCAATATAGCCCACCGCAAGAATTCCCATCATGTCGCGGCTGAGCTCCACAAGCTCCGGCGTCTTTGTGAAAATTCCCATAAGAGACTTTCCGAAAATAAGAATCAGCCCTGTAATTACGGCGGAGGTTCCCATTGCAATCAATGTTCCCTGCTTCGCCCCTTTATCCACACGGGCATCCAGCCTTGCGCCCACATTCTGCCCGGCATAGGTGGTCATTGCCGTGCCGAATGAAAAATTCGGCATCATGGCAAAGCCGTCCACGCGCATAACGATAACATTGGCGGCAATAAACATTTCCCCGAAGCTGTTTGTGAGAGACTGCACCACTATCATTGCCATGGACAGAATCGCCTGGGTAATCCCCGAGGGAAGCCCTAACTGTACAACTCTCATGGTATACTGCTTCTGGAGTTTTAAATGACTTTTCTTCAATTCAAATATATCCGCCATCCGCATCAGCCGGAACATGCAAAGGGCTGCGGATATAAGCTGGGCAATCACCGTTGCAAGGGCAACGCCGTTGACGCCCATTCCAAGCTTCGCCACAAACAGCAAATCCAGCACAATATTAATTACCGTCGATACCAGCAGATAGGTAAGGGCCGCCATGGAATCCCCGAGCCCTCTTAAAATTCCGCTCAGAATATTGTAATAGGCAAGTCCCGCCGAACCGATAAACAATATCAGTAAATAAGAATGGCACCAGTCGATAATGGATTCGGGCGTCCCTAACAGCTCCAGCAGCGGTCTTGCCACCAGAGAGGCTACCACCATCACAAACAGAGTCGCAATCGCCGTCAGCGTAATGCAGTTCCCGATTGTCGTTGACAGCTTTTCCTTCTGCCTGGCGCCGAAATACTGGGACACCATAATACCCGCGCCCACACTGATACCCACAAAAAGAACAATCAGGAGATTCAAAATAGGCCCTGCGCTTCCTACTGCCGCCAGGGCGTTATCCCCCACATAATTACCAACAACAACGCTGTCCACCGTATTGTAAAGCTGCTGGGCAATATTCCCCACAAGCATGGGAACCGTGAACAATACAATTTTCTGCCAGGGAGAACCTTCCGTCATATCTACCGGTTCAAACAGTTTCTTAAGTAAACTCATCAATGACCCCCTTAAGTACATTTCGCCAAACCTTATCTACACCAGATTAGTATAACTATTTTTTTTCTGAAAAGCAATATTAAATAACCCGAACTCTACAGCATTTCCAAAAAAACAACGCCCTCTAACGCCCCGTATTCCTCCACGATACGGGCGTACGTCATTTTTTCCTTAAAGCACAGCACAATATTGGCTGAAATTGTCCCTTTGTCCTGACTGTCCTTTATCCTTGTCATTTCCAGATGCTCGATTACGCAGCCCTTTTCCCTTGCAAATGTGAGGAAACGGCTGACGTCTCCGTTTTTTTCAAACACCACATACAAAGTCACCAGATTGGAATACAGATGCCTGTCCACAATATGCAGAAACCTGATGGACACCCAAATCGCCGCAAAACCTACGAAAGCGCCGGTATAAAAGCCCGCCCCTATGGCAAGCCCGAGACATGCCATTGACCACAGCCCGGCAGCCGTTGTCAGACCTTTTACCTGATTTTGTCTGGTGACGAGAATCGTGCCGGCCCCCAGAAAGCCGATGCCGCTGATAACCTGCGCGGCAATCCGGCTCGCGTCTCCGCTTCCCGTATACTGCGCCACATAAAGCCCTACCATCATCGCCAGCGTAGAGCCCAGGCACACCACAAGATAGGTGCGGAAGCCCGCCGGCCTGTGCCTTTTTTCCCTCTCATACCCCAAAATCCCTGAAAGGGTCATAGCCAGCATCATCCTAAGTAAAATCGACCAGAAAGTCAAATCTCTTAATATTCCAATTTGTTCCAGTATCATTTGTACGTCCCCCCGGTTTCCCCAAAAACATCTTCTCTTTCCGTCGAAAGGTCAGGAACGCCGCCCTTCCATCGTCTGCCTGATAATATCCAGCATGATTTCCTCCGTAAGCTGCCCGCTGACATAGCCGAACACATTGCCGTCCCTGTCAATCATAAAGGTGGTGGGCAGCGCATATACACCGTATGCCGCAAACTGCTGCCCTGTGGTATCCATGAGCACCGGATAGGTGTAACCGTTCTCCTCAAGGAAACCGGCAACCTCCTCCAAAGAGCCCTCCTGTCCCTGCCCGGGAGACGCCACGCCCAGAATCACCAGCGAATCGTCCCCGTTTTCCTTATAGGAATCATAGATTTTCTGGATATCCGGCATTTCCGCCCGGCAGGGAGGGCACCAGGTTGCCCAGAAATTAAGAAATACCGTTTTCCCCTTATAATCGGATAAGGTATGGCTGTTCCCATACTGGTCCGTCAGCGTAAAATCTATAGCCGGGGGAAGCTGTTCGGCTTCTTCTGCTTCGGCGCCGCCATCCCGGCCTCTGGCGTCCGTACCGGCTTCGTCATTCCCCTGCGCTCCATCGCCCGCCTGCGCTTTGCCGCTGCCTGCGCCTTCCGTCCCTTCCGCTGCGCCGCCTGTCTGCGCTCCGCCTGTCCCGGCTGCTCCTTCTTCTCCTGTCACGTCCCCGTTCTCTCCGGCGTCCCCCGCCTCCGTTTTCTGCGTCCCGTCCGGCGCGTCCTGCTGCCCCGGCGATGACATCTGCGACAGATATCCCGTAACGGAATTCATTTTGCCCGTAAACATGAGCACGCCCATAAGCAGCATCAGCACGCCGCCGATTTTGACCGTATACTTCACCACCTGATTGTGCTTTTTGAAAAAGTCGAGCAAAGAGGCGGTAAACAGCCCCACCGCCAGAAAGGGCAGCACAAACCCGGCAGTATAAACGCCAATCAGCATAATCCCCGTCATCTTTGTGGAGGCGGAGGCTACCATAATCAGCACGCTTGCCAGCGCCGGCCCCACACAGGGAGTCCATGCAAAGCTGAAAGTAAATCCAAGGACGAGCGCCGTTACCGGCGACATTGCCATCACGTCCAGCTTAAAAGGCAGCCGGTACTCCCTTCCAAGCATTTTCGACTGTCCGAAAACGCCAAGCTGATATAGTCCGAAGCCAAAGACCAGAATCCCGCCGATTCTGGCAAAAAGCATTTGATTACTGTTAAAAAAACGCCCCAGCGCCGTCATTCCCAGGCCTAAAAGCAAAAACGCAAAGCTGACTCCCAGTACGAAAAACAACGTGTTCAACATCACCTTTTTCCGTTCATAATGCATTTTCCCGTCTTCGCCCATCCGCCCGGTTCCTCCCGACAGATATCCCATATAAAGGGGAATCAGCGGAAGCACGCAGGGTGAAAAAAAGCTCACAAGCCCCTGCAAAAATACGGTGAGCACCGGCACATTCAGTTCTAACGAAAAACCCATAATTTTACTCCTCCGGTTTTTTTCATTTCTTACTGTTTTTTTAATAGTATACCATAGGATTGCCAAAGCATCTACCGGCTTTTTTCCTTGACATGCCTTTCCATCCACCTTACAATTTTCTTATAAGGAAAACCAGAAAACCGCAGAAGAAAGGAGAAAAAATCCATGGGAATAAACGCAGCGTTCATGGTTCCCCACCCGCCCCTTATCATACCGGATATCGGGAACGGACAGGAGGGAGCTATTCAGAAAACAATAGACGCTTACCACGAGGCTGCCCGGCGAATCGGCGCGCAAAAGCCCGAAACCATTGTCCTCATCACGCCGCACCAGACAATGTATGCGGATTATTTTCACATTTCTCCCGGAAAAGAAGCCAAAGGCGATTTTGGAAGTTTTCGGGCCGGTCATGTAAAAATGACGGCAGCCTACGACACCGAGTTTGTGGAAAAGCTCTGCCTTCTGGCGGAAAAAAGAAATCTTCCCGCCGGAACCATGGGACAGCGCGAGCGGGCGTTAGACCACGGCACTATGGTTCCCCTTTACTTTATAAATAAGTACTGGAAAGATTACCGGCTTGTGCGAATCGGTCTCTCCGGCTGCGCTCTCACCACCCACTATGAGCTTGGGCAGGCCCTTAAGGAAACCGCCGGCTCCCTGAACCGGAAAACCGTGGTGATTGCCAGCGGCGACTTATCCCACAGGCTAAAGGAGGACGGCCCTTACGGCTACCGGAAGGAAGGCCCCGAATATGACAGCCGGATTATGGAGATTATGGGAAAAGGGGATTTTGGCGCCCTCTTTGATTTTTCGGAGGATTTCTGTGAAAAAGCCGGCGAATGCGGGCACCGCTCCTTTACCATCATGGCCGGCGCGCTGGATAAGACAAAGGTGGAGGCAGAGCGCCTTTCCTACGAGGGGCCTTTCGGCGTGGGATACGGCATTTGCTGTTACAAAGTCTGCGGCGAGGACAGGGAGCGGGATTTCAAGGCGCGTTATGAACAAGCGGAGCGCAGTAAAATTGCCGGGGGACTGGAGCTTGAGGATGCCTATGTCAGGCTTGCCCGGAAAACCATCGAGAAATATGTGCGCACAGGAAAAATTATCAGCCTGCCGGAAAAGCTGCCGGAAGAAATGTACCTCAAAAAAGCCGGCGTCTTTGTCTCCATCAAAAAGGAGGGAAGCCTACGGGGCTGCATCGGAACCCTTTCCGCCACCCGCCCCTCCATTGCCGAGGAAATTATTCACAACGCCGTCAGCGCTTCCTCGAACGACCCGAGATTTGCCCCCGTGGAGCCCGCGGAGCTCGACATGCTTTCCATCAGTGTGGACGTGCTGGGTGATATGGAAAAAATTGATTCCCCGGCTCTGCTGGACGTGAAAAAATACGGCGTTGTGGTCACCAAAGGCCGGAGGCGGGGGCTGCTTCTCCCGAATCTGGAGGGCGTGGATACTGTGGAGGAACAGCTTGCCATTGCCAGACGCAAAGCCGGAATCGGCGAGAGAGAATCCGTGGAGCTGGAACGCTTTGAAGTGATTCGGCATTTTTGAAACTATTGTGAACCCACCAAAACAGCATATGCCGGCGCCCTTTTCGTCCGGCATATGCGGGACTGGAATATGAAAATCATCTGTAAAACCTGTATTCATCACTGTCTTCTCGGACCGGGGCAAAAGGGTCTGTGCCGGGCAAGAATAAACGACGGCGGAGTCATCCGCTGTGAGAGCTATGGACGGATAACCTCCATGGCTCTCGACCCCATTGAAAAAAAGCCCTTAAACATGTTTTATCCCGGAAGTAAAATCCTCTCTGTTGGAAGCTACGGCTGTAATTTGAAATGCCCCTTCTGCCAGAACCATGAAATTTCCATGGCGGATTTTTCTTCGGGGGAAACCATTTATATGTCTCCCGAAGAGCTCACCGCCCGTGCCCTTGCTTTCAGGAAGGCCGGGAACATCGGCGTGGCCTTTACCTACAACGAGCCCCTTGTGGGCTGGGAATATGTTCTCGATACCGCAAGACTGGTACATGAGGTCGGCATGAAAAATGTGCTGGTCACAAACGGAACGGCCTCCCTTCCGGTGCTTGATGAGCTGCTGCCCTTTATAGACGCCATGAATATTGATTTGAAGGGCTTTCGGGAGGAATATTACCAGAAGCTCGGGGGAAGCCTTGCCTCCGTTAAGGAATTTATTCTTCATTCTTCCGCCCGGAGCCACATTGAGCTCACCACTTTGATTGTGCCCGGTGAAAACGACAGTTTGGAAGAAATGGAGGAAGAAGCCGCATGGATTGCTTCCGTCTCCCCGGAAATTCCCCTCCATGTCACCCGCTTTTTCCCGAGATACCGCATGACCGACCGAAGCGCCACAGATACAGCGCAGGTATACCGCCTTGCGGATATTGCCGGAAAATATTTAAAAAATGTGTTTGTGGGGAATTGTTGACAGAAGCTGCAAATACTTTCCGTGACTTTAGCCCCCTTCAGACAGCCGCCTTTTCCGCCGCCGCCATATCTTTCAGCTCCTTCACCACCATCATCACAATGGCCTGCGTCAACAGAAAGGTGAGTCCGTCCGCCACCGGCTGGGCAAGCTGTAGCCCCGTCACCCCGAAAATTTCCGGCAGAATCAGAATCGCCGGAATAAAGAACAGTCCCTGCTTGCTGATTGCGGTGAGAGTCGCCCGGAAGCTGTAGCCAATCGACTGGGTCAGCATGTTTCCGATAATGGAATATGCCTGAAAGGGCAGCAGACAGCATTGCATTTTCAGCGCCAGAGCGCCTATGCGGATAACCTCCGCGTCCTCTCTCCTGAAAAGCCGCATTATCGGTGTGGAAACCGCAAACATCACCACGCCCATAATCAGCAGAAAGACCAGCGCCACCCGCCGGCAGAAAAAGTAAGCCTCAAGCACCCTGTCATATCTTTTCGCCCCGAAGTTAAACCCGCACACGGGCTGAAAGCCCTGTCCGAATCCAATCAGCGCAGAGTTGATAAACATCATAATCCTCGTGACAATGGACATTGCCGCCACCGCCGCATCCCCGAAGCCCGAGGCCGCCACATTTAAGAGAACAGAAGCCGCGCTTGCAAGTCCCTGACGCCCCAGGGTCGGCATACCGGCGGAGAGTATTTCCTTATATACCCAGCCCTTAAAGGTATAATATTTCGGCAGCGGCTTTAACACATTTTTCGAGCGAATCACCAGAACCAGCAAAATCGTAAAGCTCACAAACTGGCTGAAAATCGTAGCGATTGCCGCGCCCGAAATCCCCATATGAAAACCGAAAATAAGGACAGGGTCCAAAATCACGTTCAGCACGCCGCCGGTGGTGATTCCTATCATGGAAAGCGCAGCGTTTCCCTGAGAGCGCAGATGGTTGTTAAACACAAAGGACACCGTCATATAGGGCGCGGCAATCAGTATGTATTTCCCGTAGTCCTTCGCGTACGGGGCAATGGTTTCCGTTGCGCCAAGGGCGCGCACCAGATTATCGATATTGGCAATCCCCAGAACCGCCAGCACAAGTCCGAACACAAAAGCCGTATAGACCGCCGTGGAGCATGCCCTCTGCGCCTTTTCCTGCTCCTTTGCCCCCAGCATTCTTGACATATAGTTGCCGCTTCCCATGCCAAGCGTAAATCCAATCGCCTGAATCATTGCCATCAGGGAAAAATTCACGCCTACCGCCCCGGAAGCGCTTGTACTTAACTGGCTCACAAAAAAAGTATCCGCCATATTATATATGGAGGTAATCAGCATACTGATTATGGTCGGAACCGCCAGTCTGGGTATCAGCCGGCTGATTGGCGTTTCTATCATCATTTTGTGTTTTTCTTCGTAATTCATTATTCTTCTCCTGTTATATCGACACTTTCCATACAAGGCTTCGTTTGCCGGTGCCTGCCCGGTCATAGGAAATCTTCCCGCTTCTCATAATTCTATTATAGTTTCGGCGGCGGAGAAACACAATATGGAATTTCCGTTCATTTCTGCGGCAGCGTTGCTCGCAGCAGGAAGCAGCCGCCCTGTCCTTTACGGCAGAACGGCTGCTTCCCGGCTTTCCGGTTTACAGTTATTTTTTGCTGCAATATACGTCAATCGCTCTTTTGACGAACCCGGCGGTTCCCTCTCCGCCTGCGCTGTCAATGTTGTCGGTAAAGCTGTTTCCTCCGGCATACATTTCTCCAAGACCGCGCAAAATCTCAGGCGTACACTGATAATAATGCTCCGTTATAAAATCGCGGAGCTTTTGCACCAGCTCCTGAACCGCTCCCTCTCCGGGCTCCTTTGTCCTCAGTCCGCCAAATTCCCGGAAAATCTCCATCATTTCCTTTCCCACGGCCTGCTCCTCCCCGGACGTCCTGTCTTTGGATTTTTCTTCAAACTCCTGCCAGGCCTTTGTGTTTCCCCACTTTTCCCTGGCCTGCCTTGTATATTCGTCCATTTTTTTTGTATCGAATGCGTTAAAATCAAGCACTTTCTTCACTCCTTTTGTCTGTATTTCACGGGCAAGATTTATCAGACCCTCGATGTGCTCTCTTTGCAGCACAAGAAGTCCTATTTGCTGCTCCAGCGCCTCTTTCCTGTCAAAGAAAGGATTATCCAGAATCTTCTTTATTTCCTTTAACGGAAATTTCAGCTCTTTGAACAGCAATATTATCTGCAGCTTTTCCAGCGCCTTATCGTCATAAAGCCTGTACCCTGAATCCGTGACCTGCGTCGGCCGCAGCAGACCAATGGAATCGTAGTGATGGAGCGCACGTATACTTACGCCTGTTAAACTGCTGACTTCTTTTACTGTCCTCATAGCTTTCATTCCCTCCCGTCTGAAAACAGTATAAAGTATGACACAACGTCAGAGTCAATAGCTTTTTTACTTTTTTCATAATTTTCTTTATTCCGCCAGACAGATTTATACTGTATAATTAGACTGAAAGGAGAATCCCCTATGGTTAATTTACAGTCAAAAGAGTTCTGTCCCACATTAAATGAGATAGCGGAGTATGTCAGAAATCCCTTTTTCAGCCAATTCTGTACAGAAATAAAGGAAAAGTACAAGATAACGGAAAAAATCGAATTCAGTTCCTGCAGCTGGGAAAAGGGATGGAATATCAAATTTAAGAAGTCGGGAAAAACCCTGTGCACCGTTTATCCCCGGGAGCTGTATTTCACTGTCCTTTTTGTAGTCGGTCAGAAGGAAAAAGAAGCCGTTGAGGCCCTGCTGCCGGACTGCTGCGCCGAACTTCAGGAAATCTACCGCCAGACCAAAGAAGGCAACGGGCAGAAATGGCTGATGATTGATTTGGAGGACGACGGCAGCCTCTGCCGCGACCTGCTTCGGCTGATTGAAATACGGAGAGCCTGACATCCTTTTCGGCTCCGCATACCTTCGCCGGAATCCGAAAATTGATTTCCGCGGTTTTCCATTATTATTCATTGACTCCCCTCCCTCAAAGAGTTATGATACTTTACGAAACTAAAAACACACTTAAGAAAGTAAAGGGGAAATTATCATGCATAAGAAAAAAATCATGAAAAAACTCATCGCCGCTGTGCTTACCACAGGACTCTGTGCCGCAGCGTTCTGCTTTATGCCGTCTGTATCGGGAACCGGTGCGGTTTTGGCGGACGAGCAGGTTGCAAGCGTTTACACAGGGGAACCGGTATCCTCCGCTCAGGCTTCCCAGCGTCCGATTGCCGTTATGGTACCCACGGACAAAGCTGCCCAGCCCTCCTACGGAATCGGCAACGCAAAGGTTCTTTATGAAATCATGGAAGAAGGGGAAATGTCCCGCCAGATGGCAATTATCGACGACTGGCAGGGGCTTGACCGTATCGGAAGCATCCGAAGCTGCCGCGATTACTACATCACCCTTGCCACCGAGTGGGACCCGATTCTGATTCATGTGGGCGGCGTTCACTATATGCAGAGCAAAATAACGGCGCCCGAAATCAATAACCTTTCAGCAGCCAGAGAATACGGAACCGGCGGCGGCGCTCCCGGCTCCTCGGCATTTTTCCGTTCCACAGACAGAAAGGTGCCGCACAACGCTTATGTCAGCGGCGAAGGCATTACCAGCGCCTGCAACGATTTAGGCTATTCCCTGACCACCAGACCCGAGTATTACAATGCCTCCCACTTCCAGTTTGCACCGGAGGGAAATACGTTAGAGCAGTATGAGGGAACGGTTCCCGGCAATACCATTGATTTATCCGATATCTTTCCTTATACAAAGAGCAGCCTTACATACAACCCCGAAACCGGACTCTACGCCAAAAACATTCACGGAAAGGCTCAGGTGGACAGCCTTACCGGCAATCAGCTTACCTTTGCCAACGTGATTGTCCAGAATACCAAATGGTCCAAACGTGATACCAAGGGTTACCTTGCTTTTCAGACCGTGGATTCCACCAGCGACGGATACTATTTCACGAAGGGAAAGGGCATCCACATTACCTGGAAAAAGACCTCCGATTACTCTCCTACCAGATATTATGACGATAACGGAAACGAAATCCAGTTAAACACGGGAAAGACCTATATTGCAATTGCCCAGCAGGGAAGGACGCTGGTTAATTCCTGACGGCAAATTCCGACAATAACAAATGTACGCTGTCATGCTTTGTAAGTCAGCTTATTGTAAAACAGAAAATCCGGTTGAAACGCCCGCCGTGACGGCAGGAATTTCAACCGGATTTTCCATGAAGATGTTCTATGACCGCATGGTATTTTTCAGGGATATCCGCCAGCGTCATGACTTTCAATGCTTCCTCTGTCCCTTCCTTTCGGGCGGTTTCGTAATACCAGCATTTATATTCCACGATATCCAGCGTGCGCTGAAGCTCTTTCATCTGCTCAAGCAGCCGTTCCCTTTGCTCATAGATTATTTCCAGCCGCTCCTCAATAGTTTCATCGCCTTTCATAGCGCTTTCAACATAATTACGTATACTTTTAACAGGCATTCCGGTGCTTTTCAGACAGGAAATCGTCTTCAGCCATCCCAGGTCTGATTCCGAAAAAACACGAATCCCTCCCGCAGAGCGTTCCACAAAGGGCAGCAATCCTTCCTTATCATAATAACGGATTGTTGACGGCGCTATATTTAAAATCCCGGCGACCTCACCTATAGTATATAACATAAAGATATTTCCTCCCGCCCATTGACTTAAAGTTAACTTTAAGTTGTAGAATAAATATATTATAACAAAACAAATGGAGAAAAAACAGTGAAATCAAATATTTTGTCCCGCAAATTATGGAATAAGGATTTTATCCTCATCAATCTGGTCTGCTGTATTGCGTCCTACCCCAACAGTATTTTACAGTCCATCCTGCCGGTTTATATCCTCGACCTTGGCGGCAGTAATGCCATGACCGGCTTTATGATGACCGGTCTCACCCTCCTGACCATGGTCACCAATCTCGTCATGGCGCCCCTCATCGACAGAATCGGCCGGAAAAAGCTTCTGGTTTTGGGCAGCGGTCTGTTTTTCCTAAACACACTTTTGTTCTGCTTTACAGACAATCTTACGTTTATCTTTGCCCTCAGGGTTCTTTGCGGATTTACCACCGGCATCTTTTTTCCGGTACCGCCCATCGTTGTTGCCGACGTTACCGATGAAGAACATCTGGTAGACGCTGTGGGCATTTTCGGTGCAGCCGGTTCCATTGCCTTTGCCGTCACACCCACCATCGGGCTTGCTCTCTACAATACTTTCGGTTCCGCCGTCATGTTTATCTCGGGAGCCGTTATGGGCGGTATCTCCTTTGTCATCACCCTTTTTATCGAGGAACATTACAGCCATGCGGAGCGCGCGGACTCTGCCTCGGGCGGCAGAAAGGCGTCAGGCTTTTCCGTACCGCTGCTTTCTTTGATGCTGCTGCCCATGCTTTTAAACTTTATCATCACTTTCAGCAACAGCCCGGTAAACACCTTTCTTACACCCTGCGGACTCAGCAGAGGCCTCCGGCAGATTAACCTTTATTTCATCATAAACCAGGGCACCTGTATCGCAACAAGGCTTCTTGTTGGCAGCGCGCTTAAAAAGCTATCCAAAAAGACCTGTACCTTTGCAGGCATACTTCTTACCTCTGCAGGTACTGCCATGATTGCCTTTGCCTGGAGTATGCCCCTTATGCTTCTTTCTGCGGTGGCGGTGGGAATCGGCCTTACAGCCGTGACTCAGATTTTTCAGGCGGAAAGCTTCTCCGTCGTTCCCGAAGACCATCGCGGACTGGCCGGAACGGCGTTTATGCTCTCGGGAAGCATCGGCACCGGGCTTGGCTCCTCCGTCTTCGGTGCCGTATCCGCTGCAGCGGGCTATACAATCACCTATGCGCTGGCCGGTATATCCGCCCTTACGGGGCTTGTTTTCCATAGGAGATATTGGAGGAAAGATAAAGGCACTAAAAAATGAAAAGGCAACAGGCTTTCACAATATCATCTGCGCAACAGGAATAAATTTTACGCATACTTCCCCGCCAGCTTCACCAAAAGCTCCACAATCATTTCCATCTCGTCCGCGCATGCATACTCAAACCGCCCGTGGAAATTGGCGCCTCCGGTACACAGGTTCGGACAGGGCAGTCCCATAAAGGAAAGCCTTGCGCCGTCCGTACCGCCCCGGATGGGCACCACCACCGGCTCGATGCCAAGCTCCTCCATAGCAGCCTTTGCATTGTCCACAAGATGCATGTTTTCTTCGATGACCTCTTTCATATTATAGTAGGAATCCTTCAGCTCAATCTCAAAGGTTCCTTCCCCGTACTTTTCGTTCAGAAATTTCCCGGTTCTGAGGAAGGTTTCTTTCTTCCTCTCAAATTTTTCCCTGTCATGGTCCCGGATAATATACTCCGCCACAGCTTCCTCCACGGTGCCGTTTAACGCGTCCAGATGATAAAAGCCCTCGTAACCGCAGGTGTACATAGGATTCTCCGCGACGGGAAGCATGGACTGGAACTCCTGCGCCATCAAAACAGCATTGCGCATCTTGTCCTTTGCTTCTCCGGGATGCACGCTTCTTCCGTGTATCCTTACCTTTGCTCCGGCGGCGTTAAAGTTTTCGTATTCCAGCTCGCCCAGCCTTCCGCCATCCACCGTATAGGCGTAATCCGCGTCAAAAAGCTCCACGTTAAAATAATCCGCACCGGCTCCAATCTCCTCGTCCGGCGTAAAACCAACCCTTATTTTTCCGTGCAGAATTTCGGGGTTCAAAAGCAGATACTCCGCCATCGCCATAATCTCCGCAACGCCCGCCTTGTCGTCCGCGCCCAGAAGCGTGGTCCCGTCGGTAACAATCAGCCTTTTCCCTTCATAACCTGTAAGCTCCGGGAAATCGGCAGTCTTCATCACCACCTGCTTTTCCTCATTCAGCAGAATATCCTTTCCGTCATAATTTTCTATTATCCGCGGCTTTACTCCTGCGCCGGTTACCGCCGGAGAAGTATCCATATGGGCAATAAAGCCGATTACCGGAGACATCTCGCACCCCACCGAAGCCGGAATTGAGGCATACACATAACAATGCTCCTCATCATAGGTGATTTCCTCCGCCCCCATCTCCTCAAGCTGCGTTACCAGAACCCGCGCCAGATTATGCTGCTTTGCCGTGGACGGCGTTGCCTCGCTTTCCTCTGACGACTCCGTGTCAATCGCAGCATACCTTAAAAAGTTTTCGATTACTCTTTCCATTTTCTTTCTCCTTCTTCCACTTCATGATTCCGCTTCTTCCATTATAATGTGCGGTTTTCCCCGCGTCAATGCACGCTTCCAAAAGACTCGGAAATCAGTTTTCGTGTCCAAAGGTCTTATTCCACCTTCACTTTCATGCCGCTTTTCAGCTCCTTGCTGCTTTTAAGCACTATGGGCTGCGCAAGCTCGTCAAGAATCGCAACCTGCTCTGTGGAAATATCGACCGGAAAGCATATCACGTCCATTTCCCGAAGCCGGTATTCCTTTCCCCATGCGCCGTCCTCCTCGTCCACCACAAACACGCTGGGCATCCCCATGTTGCTGATATGAATATGCTCTTTGTCCACCACCTGGTCATAATCATGAACATAATTGATTTCCACGGGAAGCCGTTCTCCCTCGGTGCCGTCTTCCTTTAATCTGAGCGTCATATAGTGCCCGTCTCCGCCCATTTCATAGGAAGTCACCGTTCCGATTCCAAGGTCGGTTCCCTCCTGAAACAGCCGCGAGTGCAAATGAAAGGTGTGAGGCACCATAAGGGACGCTTCCTCCTTATTTAAAACCTCCGCCTCCACCCGACAGTTATAAACGATTGTGCCGGCCTGCGGGTATCCTGTTTCAACCTCCGGCATCATTTTCCTTTCGTGCAAAAGCGCCCCGGCCGTAACCCCTGCCAGCCAAAGCACCCAGCCTGACAGTAAAAGCAGCCCCAGCTTTTTGGAAAAACTCATTTTATCACCTTTATCCTTTTTCATGCGGTCTCTCCCCCTGCAGTCTCTCCTGATTTGCAATTTCCGTCCGATTTTTCTATGTGACTCTTCCGCCCTGCGTCAGCCCGTTTCTCTGATTTTCCTCACGCTGTCCGTATCAGCTCTTGACGCCGGACATGCTGATTCCCTCTATCAGATATTCCTTTGCCATGAGGAAGGCAAACAGCGCCGGAAGCATGTAAATCACGGACGCCGCATAATACACCACAGCCTCTCCGTCAAGCAACTGGCTTAAATACACCGACATCGGAAACTTGTAGGATTCCTCGATAAACACTACCGCCTGGTCAACGATATTCCAGTTGTCCACAAAAAGCAGAATCAGCATCGCCGAAATCACCCCCGTCATATTGGGGTACATAATCCTCCGGTAAATCTGAAACTCTCCCGCTCCGTCCAGACGGGCGGCTTCCAGACATTCTTCCGGAAAGTCCTTTATCTGCTGTCTTATCAGAAAGACCCCTAAGGGGTGGAACATCGCCGGAAGGATAATCGCCCACCAGCTATGGCGAATCCCAAGCCAGCCTGTCACCAGATAATGGGGCACCAGCGTAAGCTGCATAGGCATCAGCATCACAATCATATAGACAAAAAACAACCCTTCCTTATATTTCCATCTCCACTGACAGAACCCGTACGCCGCCAGAGGCGCAATCAAAAACTGTCCCGCCAGAATCGGAAGCAGCAAAGCGACGGAATTCCAGATAAGCCGCAGATACACCGGATTCATCACAAGGTCCTTATATCCTTCTTTGAACTCCAAAGATTTCCCCGTCGTCATGGCCAGCGGCAAAACGGCAACCGCCACCGCGGCCCCGATGATACAAACGGATAATACTTTTCCTGCCTTTTTTTCCATGAAAGCCTCCTTCTTCCCAATCCGTGTATTTTCTCACTCGCGGTCAAAACCCCGCCGCAAGCAACAGGCTTTGACCCCCACGGCAGTCGCCAAATGCCTGCAGACAGTCACCTGCACCTGGCTCGTTACTCGCGGGAATAATCCGTCATGCGGCATTGCAGCTTATAGACAACCCACAGCATCGCCCCGAGAACCACGAACATCACCCAGGAGGAGGCCGAAAGCTTCTGCATGTTCATGGCCGTGAACTGGTTATTCATGTAGTGCTGAAGCATGTAAATGGAGGGCGTCGGATAAGCGCCGTACAGCATGTAAATTTCCTTAAACACCTTAAAGGAGTTTACAATCGACATCAGCAGCACAACAAAGGTGGTAGGGCTTAAATATATCCAGGTGATGTACTTAAACTGCTCCCAGGACGTGGCACCGTCTATCTGGCTCTGTTCATAATAGGCTTTGGGAATCCAGTTAATCCCCGACCAGAATAAAACGATGGAAAAGCTGATATTTTTCCATAAAAACACGATTACAATCACCGCAAAGGCCCAGCCGCTGTTTTCAAGGCTGAGGGGCCCCCCTCCCGCCATCTGCCACAGATTGCTGATAAGACCGGTCTTTCCAAAAACCGATTTCCAGAACGCAATGGTGGTCCCGGAGGGCACAATCAGGGGAACCAGTAGAAAAAACAGAGCCGTTTTGCCCCATTTTTTCTTCCGAAGCGCCAGAACCAGAAGCAATGCAATCGCCATCCCTGTGGGAACGGAGGCCAGTATGAAAAGAAGCGTGTTCCTCCCGGCCTGCATATACAAATCGTTGGCAAAAAGGCTCGCGAAATGCTGAAATCCCGCCCACTTTTTATCCGCCATGTTGTTAATCAGGGAATAATACAGCGTGGACAGAAAAGGCACAATGTAAAAAATGCACATTCCAGCCAGGCTGGGCAGAATAAAAAGCATACACAAAAAGTCTTTTTTAGTTTTTTGTTTCATCTGGCGACCTCCTTTTTCCCCGTCAGCGCCGGTTTTGGTGAACCTGCACTCTTTTTTCTCCCCTGCGTCCGGCTCGGAAACTTAAGCGTTTCCGCAGTCTACTCGTTCATATAAAGATAAACCCGGTCGGCCATCTGTTTCCGGCATTCCTCTGCGGTCAGGGTGTTATTGATATAATAATCCTCAAGTATAACCTCTAAATTACGGCTCAGATTAATGTTAACCGAACAGGCAGCATTTATCGCCTCGATATCCTGAAACAGCTTTTCCCTGATTTCAGGCTCCACCCCTTCGCACTTTGCCGTAGTTCTTTCCTTATTGGGCGGAAGAAAACCGGCGTCTCTGTAATCCACATTGTAATTTCCAACAACAAATTTTAAGAATTCCCACGCCAGAGCCTTATTTTCCGAAAAACTGCTGATGGATAGGGAGTTCGTGGATGCAAGATAACGCTCGCCATGCATACTTACATAGGAAATAGCCGGTGTGAAATCCTCTGTTCCGTTAAAAATATCATTTACAAGGTCTGCACTCTGCAAATTTATACCCAAAACCCGGCAGAGGACATCGCTTGCGATTCCCTGTCCAAATTCACTATATACATTTCTCTTTTCCGTCTCATAACACATCGCATGGTTTTTCCGCAGATATTCCTCATATTCATCTGTGTCCAGCAGATTATTCTGAACATAATAGGTTTCCTCATAAACCGACATCGGGTTATAATATGCATCCTCCGTCAGGTATATCTTTTCCCCACATTTCTCCCTGACCTTTTCATAGATTTCATACAATTCATCAAAATTAATGGTCTCTTTGTCATATTCCACCTCTGCCTGTTCCAGCAGCCGTTTATTCATGCGGATATAAACCGGCGCCGCATTTCGCAGAAAACTGTACAGCTTTCCGTCCGTCTCCATGGGTCCATAAATACAGGAAAAGTAATCCTCCTTATGGAAATTCTCATCGGATTCCATAAATTCATAGAGGTCGGCAAACAGCCCCAATTCATCCCAGCCCTTTTGGGAGCTTGCAAAGTCCGCCTCCTGAACAATGTCATAACCCTCGCCTGACATGATTTTCGTCGCATAATTTTCAAAATACATCTCCTGCTCCTTTGGACAGTCAACGGTTATGGTTACGCCCGGGTGCTCCTTTGTAAAAGCCTCGATTACCGCTTCCCATGTAAATTCCGCATTGGGAAACCATGAAAGAATAGTCAGCTCCCCTTTCAGTTCCGCTTCTTCCCCCGGTATTTTTCCCTGCATTTCCTTTGATGTTTCGCCCGACGCTTCGTTTTGCTCTCCGCTTTGCGCTTCCTCCTGCCCTCCGCTTCCACGGGCATTGCCTGCCGACTGCGACTGCCCGTTTCCGGCGGCGCATGCCGTAAGCAGTAAAACGCCGGTTACTATTGCTGCTATTGACAATTTTTTCCGCATAAAACACCCTCCCTGATTTTCACTTTCCGCCTGCACGAATCTGAGGATTTATCTTGTGACAGCTTCTTTCGGAACATGAATGCATCGGCTGCTCCCCGCCGTTGCCAGCCGCCTTCCCGTTGCAGCCACTTCCCCGCATCCGGCGCAGCCCTCCGCTTCCCACGTGGCTACGATGCAACTCCCGTAAGCATTTACCACATGCTGCGCCAGAATTCCCGGCACATAATTATGGCTGCAAGGCTCTCCGTCCCGGTTTTCGCTCTCCATTCCGAAGCTGTCTATGCAGCAAAGCCTCCCGTTATCCCCCATAAACAATAATTCTCTGTGCCTGTACTCCCCGTATGCCTTTTCGATATCTTCATAAGAGATAAATGTTGTCATATCCACATCCTTCCAGCCCTCGTCCAGACCGAAGGAATCCTCCCGCACCACCGTATATTTCCCCGGCATCTCATAAGCTAGCGCCGGAATACTGCCTGCCGCAAAACAGACCGCCATAATAACCGCCGCAGCTTCTCTCCTCCACAGTCCTTTCCCGTGCTTCCCGATAAGCCGTTTTACTCTCTCCTCCAGCAGGCTTTTTGACGCCGCAAAAGAAGCCGCCGTCATCCCCGCCTCTTTGGCACAGGCTCCCGCTTCTATCATGCATCTGATATAATCCGACTTTTCCTTTTTCGTCCTTCCTTTAACCGCCGCCTCGTCGCAGAGCATCTCGCTCACAGCCATTTCTTCCTTCAGCAGATAAAAAGCAAGAGGATTGAACCATCCCATTGCCACAACCGCAAAGGCAAAAAACCTTCCCGCCATGTCCCTGCCTGAAATATGATTTAATTCATGGCAAATGATACTCTCCCTGGAAGCTTCATACTCTCTGCCGCCGGCCGGCACCCCGGAGGATAAGCCGCATGATATGTCCGCAAGGGAGCTTTTCGGTATGCCCGGCCGCATGCCCTCCGGGAGCAGAATCACCGGACGGACTATCCCCACTGTAAGCGGCGTGGTTATGCATGGGGAATAGCCGATGCGCACTCTTTTCCGCAAATGTCCTTTTGTGATTTCATTCCCGGCTTCTTCCGAAAATCTGGCTGAAAATATCGCCGTTCTCCTGTACCTGCGGCATGTCCGAAGATAAAGAAACAGCCAGCTCACCGTCAGCGCAAGAAAAATTGCCGCCATAATCCCCACAACGGGAAGCCACTTCTGGTATCCCGTGATATAAAGGAGCTTTCCATCTTCGTCCATGATAAAAATACTTTCCCACACACTGGCAGTATCAATTATCCCCGGACGTCTCTTTTCCAGAAAAGCCCTTCCCGATTTCTCAAGGAAATATCTGAACGCTTCTTTTCCCTTTGCTGCCAGATATGGCAGAGGAAGCAGATACACCGCCATGTTTACTCTAAGGAATGCCCTTCTCCATTTCAGCGGCAGTTCGCAGGAGCCGGCATGGTTAAACAGAATGTACAGCAGCGTACAGATGCTCCCGCCAAGCATCATATGTATGTACAGCCTCATTCCTTCTCCCATTCCTCCATAATACGTTTCAGCTCGCTCTTTTCCTCCTCGCTCACCTTCTCGCCTCCGCCTAAGGCTGTGAGCATTTTGGAAAAGGAGCCCTCGCAGTTCCTGTCAAGAAACTCCTGCGATATTTCCCTTATATATTCGTTTCGGGTGATAAGCGGCACATAAAGCCTGCGCCCGCCTTCGCTGACATCGCCTGCCAGATTTTTCTGCCTTATCCTGAAAAGCAGGGTATTCATGGTCTGCTTTTTCCAGTTTCTTTTTGTCCGGTCATTCACACGCTTGTGCAGTTCTCCAAATCCCATAGGCCTTCCGCATTCCCACAGCACCTCCATAATCTCCATTTCTCCTTCTGTCAGGTGAATTGAATTCATCTTTTTCCTCCTTTTTGACTCTGCAAACGCCTTCCGCCGCATGATTTCCTGCCGGGCGGCTCCGGTTTTATAGAGTATTCACTTTGTAGTACATAAGGCTATTATAGCATAGCAAGGCTTATACTACAATGTGATTCGGGAAGATTTTCATAAATAATCAGTTGGTGGATAATCGGAATTATGCTATACTGATACAAAGACAGGAACAGTCAACAAATGCCTGCAAGCAGCCACCTTGCCCGTTGCTTGCAGGCATCGGGAAACGAGGTATGTTATGTCGGAAAATGTAAGACTCCCTATGGGTATCGAGGATTTTGAGCGGATTAGAAGAGACGGATTTTACTATGTTGATAAAACCGGGCTGATAAGAGACCTCCTGGAAAACATGGCATATGTAAATCTGTTTACACGCCCGAGGCGCTTCGGAAAAACTCTGAATATGAGCATGCTAAAATATTTTTTCGAAACCGGCAGCGACCGTACGCTTTTTGACGGGTTGGAGATTTCCGAAAACTCAGAGCTCTGTGACAATTATCTGGGAAAGTTTCCGGTTATCTCAATCAGCCTGAAAAATGCGGAGGGCGATACCTTTGAGAAGGCAAAGAAAAAGCTTCAATCAATTATAGGTAACGAGGCAGTCAGGTTCTCATTCCTTTCAGACAGCGACAGGCTGAGTCAAACAGAGCGCCGGCAGTATGCAAAGCTCATTGAACTGGATGATTGGGGCAGCTTTGCAATGTCAGACGAGCTTCTCGAAAACAGTCTGCTGATGTTATCACGCTTTCTCCAAAAGCACTATGGGCAAGAGACTATCATCCTGATTGACGAATATGACGTTCCTCTTGATAAGGCGTATCAGGCAGGCTATTACGACACCATGGTGAATTTTATCAGAACCCTGTTCGGTCAGGCGCTTAAAACAAACAGCAGTCTGTACTTTGCGGTTCTTACCGGATGTCTGCGGATATCAAAGGAGAGCATTTTTACCGGACTGAATAATTTCAGGGTATATACGGTACAGGACGTGCGCTACAGGGAATATTTCGGTTTTACAGATACGGATGTCAGACAGATGCTGGCATTTTATGGATTTACAGACCACTATAACGCCGTAAAGGAATGGTATGACGGCTATCTGTTTGGAAATACCGGCATATACTGTCCCTGGGACGTAATAAATTATTGCGGCGATTTGCGAGACGGAAGCGTTAAAAAGCCGCAAAACTACTGGGTGAATACGAGCAGTAACAGTATTGTCAGAAAATTTATCGAAAAGGCCAACGGAGTTACCAGAGAGGAAATCGAGCTTTTGCTTGACGGTAAAAGTATCCGGAAAAAAATTCGGAAGGAATTAACCTACAGGGACCTGGATTCGGGAATTGACAGTCTGTGGAGCATTCTTTTTACAACGGGCTATCTGACAAAACACGGGAAAGAGGATGACAGCCTGACAGAGCTCGTCATTCCAAACAAAGAGATACAATGGATATTTGAAGAACAGATACAGGAATGGTTCAGGGAAGAAACCAAAAAGGATATGCCGATGCTGGAAAGGTTCTTAAGAGCGTTTGAGGAAAATGATGTGTCTGCTATCGAGAACGGCTTTTCATCGTATCTTCGGAAGACCATCAGTATTCGCGACACCAGTGTCAGAAAGGAAATGAAGGAGAATTTTTACCACGGAATTTTACTGGGATTATTCGCAGGCGCAGAAGGATGGAAAGTCAGCTCTAACGCCGAAACAGGAGCAGGATACAGTGATATCAGCGTAGAAATCGAAGAAAAGGAAATCGGTATCATCATAGAGTTCAAATACGCTGAAAAAGCCGCCTTTGACGAAGGATGCCGCAAAGCGCTACAGCAGATTAACGACAGGCATTATGAGGAAGCATTGATTGAAGACGGAATGACTACCATCCGTAAATACGGAATTGCATGCTACCAGAAACGCTGCCGGGTAATCTCCGGCTAGTCCGGCCAGATGACAGAATTTTTGCGGCAGGCTTTCAGAATCCCGGGCCTGCCGCCTTTTCTCCTGCGGCCCGCACAGTGACAGTGACCACCGTCTCTCCGCCAAAAATTAACGCACAGGGGGAAGTATGTAGGGTATCCTCTTTTTCGCCTGTCAGTCCACATTACTTTATCTTTTACAACATAAAAAAACCATGGAAAATCATAGGCTTTCGCCGAAAATCCATGGTTTTTGGTTACGCGTTTATCTACTGCGCCCACGCAAGAGCCTCCTCAATGCTGTCCGCCCCGAGAATATTCAAAATAAACTCCGTATGCTTCTTTGCCTGGCTGGTGTCGATATATTTAAATGTATCCAGGATATATTTGGGCGTCTGGTCCATATTGTAAATCCCGAAAGCAAGCCCCTGCTTGACCTCCTCTAAGGCGTCCGTCTGACGGTTCATAAAAAATGCGTCCACGTAAGGATTGGCTTCCAGTATGTAATAGCAGTAGGCAAACGCCGCCGCCTGCAGCTTTTCCCCGGAAGCGGAGGAAAAGCCCAGCTCCGTTACCGTGATGCTTCGCACCTCCCCGTTCCTGTCAAGGTATTCCTCTTTCGTCAGCATATCCGTTACCGTGCTTAAATTCATCAGCGTAAGAAGCGGCGCGTCAACCGTCTTATCGTAACTTTCCGTCCAGTAATTTACCCTTGTAAGGGGGTCGGGGTATGGGTGAATGGCCAGCCCCCAGTTGTAATTCCCCTTCTGCTTCGCGATTTCATTTATGGTCTCCACAAGCTCTTTCGCATTGAAATTCTTATCATCGTTATTTTTATTGCTGTTCCATTCATGGTCAATGCTGAAATAAACGTTGGCGTCGGCATAATAGCTCTTTGCCGCATTATAGAAAATCCGCATTGCCTTTTCAAACTCGGCGCAATACATTTCAATATCGTCCGTGTCCATATAGTTCCAGATTTTCTGCTGGTTGATTTCATTTGCAATGACCCAGTTCGACACAAGGCCGTGCTCCTTGCCGGAATACCTCTCTGCCAGAAAGCTTGCAATCGCCTCCAGGTACTGGCACCCTTCTTCATCCGCGGTATTGAACGCATAGTAATATGCATTTACGTCCTCATTTCTGGAGAGGGGATGAATCATTTGCGGGTATTCCTCGTTCCAGTCATTTAAAATTATCGCCGTACAATTCATTCCGCTGTCCGTCAGGTAACCAAACAGGTAATCATAGCCGTTGATGCCGGCTCCGTTGAATTTATAGGTTTTTCCCTGATACTCATACAAAATGGTGGGAAACGCCTCGTTGTCCGTCTCCCCCATAATATGGGAAAGGGGGATGTTATATATGGCATATTTTACGCCCAAATCCGTAAGAAGGGGCGTTTCCAGCATCTGCGGGTCAAGCAGCAGTCCCTTTTTTGACTTCGGCGCAGGGACGCCTCCCTCATTGTCGGCCAGCATTTCAGGATTGCCGATGCAGACGCCGGAGGAAAGGGGAACATATTTCCCGTTGAGAAGCAGAGCCGGGACAAACTGCTGGAAAAGCTGCCGTCCCTCATAAGTCCATTTCAGCCTGCCATACCTTGATTTTCTGGCGGTTGCAACAGGCGTTTTCTGGAAACTGCCGGAAAAGCTGCACTCCTCACAGAGGTCAAAGGCAAACAGGTAAATCATGGCGTCGTCGCTTTTGGGAATCTCCGGCATTTTCAGTGTGAGATTCACCGTTTCTTTGTCTTCCTGAAAAAGGCAGTCCACAATTTCACCGTAGGAGGCAAGCTGCGCGGCGGAAAGGGATACCGTTCCTTTCGTCAGCTTTTCATCAATATTTACCCTCGGGCGGGAAGCTTTTTCTGAAACAGCCGGTTCCGCTTTTCCGCACCCGGAAAGAAAAAAGATGAGGCACAGCGTTGAAAAGACAGCAGATATTAAGATACGATAATTAATTTTAGTCCTTCCGGTATTCAAGAGTCACTTTCCTCCTGCGCATTATGGTTGACAATCGTAATGTTTGTCTTTAGTGGAAGCTCCGTGTCAATTGAAATTCCGCCGGATTTTAAACGGGCAAGAAGCTGCAGATATTCGTTTTGCGTGGCCTTTTTAAACCGCCAGGCATCGTCTAAAAGCGGAAGGCTGATGCAGTTTTCTTTCGCGCCGTATGCAAGGGTATTTCCTGCCAGCCTGTCAGGCCATTTCCGGCCGTTTGCAAAAAACTCGTCCAGCGCGATTACAATAGAGGAATCAATGCCTTTCATGGCGGACGTCAGAAAAAGCCGGGAAAGCTCGCTCTGGTCGATATCCACCCCAATCAGCATACCGTCGCAGGCCTCCGCGGAAAACAATACCGACTGATACAACGCTCCGCCGCAGGCGAAAATAATCTCCGTCCCGTCCTGATACCAGCCAAGGGCCATATCTTCAATATCTTTGTTTGGCGAAAAAGTGCCCGCATACCAGTAATCTACCTTAATATTATTGCTGACCCCCAGAGAATGGGCGGCAGCGTCGATTCCCTGAAGGAAACCGAATCCGTATCTTTCCACCGAGGGGAGCTGTTCCCCGCCGATAAATCCGAATTTTCGATAGCCCTCCAGAGTTGCCATATATCCGGCCAGATAACCGGCCTCTTCTTCTCTATAAGTAATACAATGGACATTTTCGGCGGCCTGAATTGCTTTCCCGGAAGAATCTCTTGGAACGCCGTCCAGCAAAAGAAAAGAAATATTGCCGTATTCCTCCTGCAGAGCTCCCACCGCCTTTTCAAAGTGAGCGCCGACGCAGACTACGATTTCAGCCCGGTTTTCAATGGCTGTTAAAATGGTATTTTTACATGCATCCGGCGTGTCGGCATAGACATTGTAGCAGGAATAGGATACTCCCGCCCCCACGGCATAGGTCTGTAGTCCCTTAAGAGCCGCCTGATTGAAACCGTTATTTACACCGGAACTGACGTCGGTGACAAGGGCCACCGGTACGCCGGGACCATAATAATCCTGATGGTTTTTTGCCGCTTCCTGCTCCAAGGACAGTCCCGGTACTTCCCCGGGCTCCGGCTTCCCTGACGAATGCGTATCGGAAGAATCCTCTCCCGAAGCCGTAAATACGCCGCACCCTGAGGATAACAATAAAAGTGCGGCAGCAAAAAACAAATTTTTTATACGAAACTTCATTCCGGCCTTCCTGCCTTTCTAAATCTATATCAGTTGTTTCTGTCTTTCTACTTCATAAAAAACACCAGAATATATATTAGTACAAAATCAGCGGAAAAGCAACAACTAATGGAACCTTAAGAAATAAGTAAGAAATGAGACAGGAACGCCAGCGCCTGAAAGCCCCGGCGCGGCAGTCCATGTCAGGCGATATAATTTGAAACCAGCCGGATTGCAATCTCTCTGGCAGCAGCGCTGGATACGTCTTTCCCGTCTGTTCTTCCGAGATATACGCAAAAGTAGATATTTTCCCCTTCCTTTTCCGCGAATCCGGTAAACCACGCATCCTCCACAATCCCCTCCGCTTTTCCCATGCCGGTCTTTCCGTAAACGGGAATATCCGCTTCGTTTTCCTCTGCCACAAGCATAACCTTTTTCAGCTCCTGCCTTGCATCTTCCGAATAAACGGACTCTTTCCCGAAGATGCGCGCCATCACCTCTGTCTGCTCCTTCGGAGAAATCATAAGCGACGATTCCAGCCAGAATCCCGTCAGGGCCCTGTTGTTATTATTGGTATTTAATCTTCCCTCCCAGTCGGAGATATCACAGTTTCCGTACATAAGCTTATCAAGCTCCTCCTGCATCATCTCCCGCCCGATTTCATCTGCAACCTCCCTGAAATACCAGACACAGGACGCCCGGAACGCTTCCCCGAAATCAATGTCACGATTCCAGCTTTCGTTCCAGAAGGTTTCGCCGCTCCAGGCGCGCGTTGAATTTTCCGGCACAATAATTCCGTTCTCCAGCCCAATCAGCGAGGAAATAATCTTAAAAGTGGAACAGGGAGAGCGCCGGGTTCCGGCAAGCTCACTGTTATACACGGTGAATCTGTCTGCGGAAGCATCATATAAAACTGCCGCCCCGTTCAGGCCGTCAAAATATTCCGACCAGTCTTCCTCTGTTGTTTCCGGTTCTGCCGCTGCGTATTCTGTGAGAACTTCCTTTTCGTCTTCCGAGGAAAGTACATCTGTGCCCCCCGTCAAAGCTTCCTCTTCTTCCGAGGAAAGTACGCCCGAATCTTCTTCTGCCCCTTTGGCAATCGGCTCCGGCAAATCAGAAGACGCCGCTCCCGCATTGCCCGCACTCGCATTTTCCGCCCTTTCCTGCCCTCCCGGCGCTGCGTCCGCCAGAAGCTTTTGTCCTTCTTCCCTGCCACTGTCGCCGCAGCCGCCGAAAACAAGCGCCCCTGCAAGCCCCAGTCCGACAATTTTCATAAAATAAATCCTTTTTCTCATAACCTTCTCCCGACTGCAAAAGATGAAACAAACCTGTTATCAAATCGCTGCCGTTATCGCCTCTCATCCACCGGCATCCGTACCGGAAATCCCGCCGCTTACGGGTATGACAAAATAAAACGCGACGCCGTCCGGGCGGTTTTCCGCCCCGTACCCTATGTTCTGCATGGATAATATCTGCGCCACAATCGCAAGCCCCAGACCGGAACCGCTGTATTTTGCATTCTTGTTGCGGTAAAACTTATTCCATATTTGAGTGATTTCTTCCTCCGGTATCGGCATTCCCTGATTAAATATGGAAAAACGCAGTTCGTCCCCGCGCCTTTCTAACGACAGCTTTATCGTTCCTCCCGGCAGTACGTTCTTTTTCGCATTGATAATCAGATTATTCAAAACCTGCTCCATACGCTGCCTGTCGGTCAGGACATAAACCTCGCTTTCGGGAAGCTCATACTGCAATGTAAAACAGGCGTCGGGAATATCCGCAAGAAGCCTCCCCGCCACCGTTTCCACAAATTCCACAAACCCGAATTTCTCCGGCGTAAGCCTTGCCGCCCCGCTTTCCAGTGCGGATAAATCAAGCAATGTAGTGATAAGTCCGCCCATTCTCTCTGTTTCCGACAAAATAATCTCAGAATATCTCTGCTTTTTTTCCTCGTCAGCCTCGTCCTGCAGCCCTTCGGCGTAGGCCCGGATGACCCCCAGCGGCGTTTTCATCTCATGAGAAAGCCGGTCTGCCAGCTCTTTCCTTTCTTTTAAAAGGCGTCTCTCCTTTTGAATATCCGCCTCAAGCCGGGTATTGGCATTTTCAAGCGCCGAAAGCGCCTGCTTAAGATTTCCGGCCATTTGATTTAAGCTTTCCGCAAGGCTGCCGAACTCATCCCCAGAATCAATTTCACAGGAGGCTGAAAAATCAAGCTGCGCCATTTTCTCCGCCGCCGCGCAGATTTCGGAAACAGGGTCCGAAATAAAACGTCCAAGCAGATAATCCATGGCAAGCACCAGCAAAACGGTAAAGACCATCCACAGCAGAAGGGAGAGATTCCTGGAAATGGGCAGGCGGGTAGCGACTGCATAGGAAACAATCAGTATAATCCCGGCTATTTTTGAAGCCATGACTATTTTTTTCCGCACCGTGCGGAGGGAAAACAACTCTCTCATACCCTTCCTCCATGTGAAGCCTCAAACTTATACCCGGAGCGGATAAGCGTCACGATGCGCTTTCCCTCGCTTCCCAGCTTCTGCCGCAGCGTCTTGATGTGGGTATCCACCGTCCTTGTATTGCCCTCAAAATCATACCCCCAAATCCGGTTCAGCAATTGTTCCCGGGAAAATATCTGCCCGGGATTTGCCATGAAAAGGGACAAAAGCTCATATTCCTTGTGGGTAAGGGAAATCTCCTGGCCGTCCACAAATACCTGACGGGCGGCCGGAAAAACCGTTATTTTCCCGGCGTTTACCGCCTCCGCGCCGCCCGCTGAAAAACGCCGGAGCAGGGCGTTTACCTTTGCAAGCAATACTCTGGGGCTGAAGGGCTTTGTCATATAATCGTCCGCGCCGTATTCATAGCCTTTCAGCTTGTCCTCCTCCGCGCTCTTTGCCGTCAGCAGGATAATCGGCAGACTGCTCATTTCCCGCGCAATTTTACACACGGTAAAACCGTCCAGATTCGGCATCATGATATCCAGTATCATTAAGTCCACCGGATTGTTTTTCAGCAGCATCAAAGCGTCCACACCGTCGTCCGCAGTAAGGCAGGCGTGCCCTCCCCGGCGCATGTATGTGGAAATGATGTCCTGCATGTTCTTTTCATCTTCTACGATTAAGATACTGGCCATAACGCTCCCCCGTGCGGTATTCTGATGCCTGACATTACTGTTAAACTTCTGTATGAAACTTTGAAGATATTTTATGAATGAAATGCGGAAAAGTCAATGTTTTTCAATCGATAGCTTATATTCATTGATAAAAGTATTACTTTTCGTTATCCTTTGTAAACTCCTTTGTCCACTCCCACGGTATTTCATCAAAGCATTCAAAAAACTTCCTGTTATCCCACACAGGCTCCGGGCGGTAATCATAGTAAACGCCATTGATACCGAAATTGGGACAACTGTCTGTGGCTACCGACAACCGGACGTTTTTCCCGTCCGCCAGGAACAGTTGCAGGCTCGAATTTGAATTTCCGCATTCAGCGCCGCCAAAGATATACTCGGCGTTACTGAACCAGTCTTCAAATTTTTCCAGTGTTTCCCTGTCCGTTATTGTCTGGCGGTAAAACTGATAATCTGTAAAAATACTGCGCACCTCCAGCGTTGCCGAAACAATATCTCTGATATCCGCCGGATGAAAGGGATAGTACCCCAGCTTGTCCTGCAGCATAGTCTGTATATAGTCGCACAGCTCGGACGCCTCTGTAAAGTATTCCATATCCCCCTTCTCGTCATCAACATACAGATAATACAGGTAGCCTCCTTCAAGCGCCATAATCTCCACGTTTTTGTAAGCAATCCTCCAGCCGGTTTCCTTCCTCCCTTCCCATCTTTTTGCATAGGGTTCTCCTTCCGGCGGAAGCTTATCCAAAGCCCTCTGAATCCCCTCCTGGTATCTTCCTTCCGGGATATAATAGCCGCCGGTATCTTCCCGCACCAGTGATGGCTCGACCCGGATACAAACCTTATCCGCTTCCGGCTGTCTGTACAAAACCGCTATTTCTCCGGCTTCCTTTTCCTCCTCCGGCGGTAAATCCTCGCCGTTCTCATTCTCCGCCGTATCGTTTTCCGCCGCCGTGGCGCTTTCCTCTCCCGCACCGGCTTCTGCACTTTTTTCCTCTCCCGCGCCGGCTGCCGCACTTTCTTCTTCCTCGCCCACCGTGGCGTTTTCCTCCGTTTCGCTTACATCTGCATGCCCCTGACCTCCCTTTACCGCACCTGTGAAGGTGCATCCCACAGTACAGGCGCAAAGCAATGCAAGTACAAATACGGTTATCATTTTTGTCTGTGGCTGATTTACAATCATTTTCATCCTTTCTTTCATTGCCCGCATACCCCCTGCCGCGCCGGTGGAGCATGTAAGGACACGATTCCGCTCTGTCTGGTCCGGCATTTCCTTTGCAACGGCAATCAGTGTTTTCCCATATGCTATCCCCTTTTCGTTCCCGATAATCCGCAGCGTACCCGCGTCAGCGGCGGCCTCACTGTCCCTTACGGACTTTTGCGCTCCTGTCCGCAAAAAAATACTGAACGTCTCTTTCTTCTATCCTGCCGGCGGCATTCATGACGCTGAGCGGAGACTCAAATTCCGGTATCGGCGCCAGCAGCTTAACTGCGGCAAGCAGCCATAAGGCATATCTGATGCACGGTCCAAGCTTCTTTTTCATAAGGAAGGAAATTGCCAGTATGGACACAATCAGTATGGATGACGTGATGAACTGTTCAATCATGCTTATCAACCGCCTCCCCCAATATCTCATACAATTCCCTGATATCCTCGTCCGTCAGATTATGATTCCGTATCAGGGTACTCATCATCATGCCCACAGAGCCCTGATATACACGCTCAATCAGGCTCCGGGTTTCCGACACCGCCGCATCGTCCCGGGCCGCCTTCGGATAATACAGCTTCGCCTTTTTCCCCTCCTCATAATAAATGATGTCCTTTTTTACCATTCGCCCCAGAAGCGTATTTACTGTGCTCTTGCTCCAGCCGGGGTCCTCCTTCAGCTCGTGATACAACTGCATGATGGTTTTGGGGGGATTTTCCCATAACTTTTCCATAATAATCCACTCGCTGGGCTGTAACATAATTACCTTTTTCATTTCATCTGCCCTCCATTTACAGTTTCCGCTCCGCCTTTTCCGTGCGCTTTTTGTGCTACTGCTGTCGTCCATTTCATCATACAGTATTGTTCTACTGCTGTCAACCAAAAAAAATCCCTTAAGCAGATTTTGAATCATCTTCCCGTCTGCTTAAGGGATATCCTGCCAGATTTGGCTCTGTTCACTTTTTGTTGTCCTGCCGCTCAGTCCTCCACCCGCACAGTCAGCCGCGAAGCATGACTTCCGCCATGATGAACCTTATTATGCGCCACCGCGTAAACGGTACTGTTGTAACCGTCTTTCGTATTGCTGTTAGGGAACACCAGATTTTTTGCTCCCGAAGTGACGGTAACACGGATTCTGTGCCCTTTTTTGAAACAGTTTGAAATCTTTGTGGTTCGTATCTTAAGACACACAACCTCGTCTTTCGTAAGGAACTCCATTTTCTCAAACCCGTTTCTGTAACGCGCGCTCAAAATACCGTCCGCCAGCTTTATGGAGCGTCCTTTTTCGTCCACGTCCGTCACACGCACAATAAAATCCGTATCCGGCGCGTCGGAAGAAATGTAGAGCTCCGCCGTCATGTCTCCCGTGATGGTAATATCTCTGTCAAGTATCTCCGAGGTATAGCAGAGTATATCCTGACGCTTTTCCTCCTCCGTATAATCCTCCGGCACCTCAATCTCATTTTCGGACATATCAATGATATGGACGGCGGGATTTTCCGGGTCATAATCGTAGGCGTCGGCGTATTCCCGCTCCGGCTTTTCAAAGACAAGGCGCCCGTCTCCTGCAGAGGTTTGCGCCCGCCCTTCGCCGGCGAGATAGATATCCGCTGTTTTTGTCTGCGGCACCGGCCAGTTTTCCGCCGTTTTCCACTTTTCCTCTCCCACCGTGTAATATTCCACAGGGGCGGTTTTCTCTATTCCGTTTTCAATTCCTTTCAGAAAATGCTCGAACCATTGGAAATAAATATAATCCAGGTCGAACCTGAGAGCCTTACTGCCGAAGGATACCCCGTGCATATCGTACCTGCTGTTGCCGCTGTGCTGCCAGGGGCCTAAAATCACCTTCCGCATCCCTTTGGGAAAATCGTGGACGATTTCAAGCGCCTCCGTAGTTCCCATTCCGTTGTCGTCAAACCACCCGGACTGAATCAGCGCCGGAATCCTGGCGCCCTTCGAACGCTCCTTCCAGTTGGTGCGCCGCCAGAATTCATTATAATCGCAATTCTCAAACCATTTCTTAAGGAAAGGCACTTCATAGCCAAGAGCTTTCACCGGCAGCTCGCTTAAAGGCCGGATATTAAGCACTTCCTCCCAGTCCTCCCGTTCCATCAATTTCTGCTGAAATTCCTTCTGCGAGACGGAAAATGCCCACGCAAGCATTCCCGACACAAGGGAGCCGCCCCGGCGGGGCGTATCCACAAAGGCGCTGCCTGCGCACACAACGCTGATTAACGCTTTCAGATATGGATTGCCGCTGGCTGCCGCCGCCCACTGTACATATCCCAGATAGGAACCGCCGACCATTCCCACCTTTTGGGACGACCAGCTCTGAGCGGCAATCCAGTTTAAGGTATCGTCGCCGTCCTCCACCTCATAATAGTTGGGAAGCCACTCCCCTTCGCTTAAGCTGCGTCCCCTTACGTCCTGAATCACAACCGCATAGCCCCTCTGGACATATCGGTAATAGACTTCGCAGCCGTCTTCTTTTCCATAGGGTGTGCGGACCAGAACCGCCGGTACTGCCTCCTCCATCCCTCCGGGCAGATAAACGTCCGTGGAAAGCCTGACTCCGTCCCGCATGGGCACGTCAAACCTTCCTGCATATGTCACGGCGTAAAGCTTTTCGTCCGGCCAGGTCTCCCGCCACATTTTTAAAGACGTCTCCTCCTCGGCGCCTTCCTCCACAAGCACGGATACCATTTCCCTCGCCGGACAGGTTACCGCAAGCAGCCGCCCCTCTCTCATCAGCTTGTTATTGGGAAATTTAATATCCCTTTGGAGATAACTGCAGCCGTCCTCGCTGGTATAACGCTCGCCTGCAAAAGAAATTTCTCCCGTGCCCTTTAATTCCTTTTCATACAATTCCAGCTTTTCCGCAATTGACAGAAAATCCATTTTCACAAAGGATTTATAAAATCCGTTTTCCTTTTCCGTAAGAGGCTCCCAGCCCCCCAGCTCCCCTGAAAAAACATCCAGTCTGCAAATAAACGTCTGACCATTTCCCGTCCGCAGCCTGCCGTAAAGAATTCCCGAAACGTATAAATTGAATGTTCTCATCTTTTCCTCCATATGAAAAAACTCTGTCCCGCCTGCCCGTCAATTTCCCGTATAAAAGCCCGACACAAAATCCGCCGTATTTTCCCCGGCCTCCCGCCCCACAGTATTATAGGCCTCCTGGAAATAATGGAAATCGTCCTTCATCAGACCGCGCGCCTTCATCTCCCCAAAAGCTCTGGAAACCATAACCACATTTTCATTCATCTGCGCAATACTCTCCTGCGCCGCCCGGATTTCGTCATAGTCCCATCCGCCCGTACCATTGTAATGTCCGATTTTGATGAAAAAGCATTTTTCAATCCCGACGTCAAGCATGGCGTCCAGCATACGGGTAAACTCCTGCCGGTACAGCTCTCCCGGTTTGGAAATATCGCCGTCCGATTCTCCCTGGCACCAGACCATGAAACGATGTCGGATGATATAGCGATTTGCATTCAAAAACTCTTCCGCTGC
This sequence comes from uncultured Lachnospiraceae bacterium, assembly GCA_910577275.1. Taxonomy (GTDB): domain Bacteria; phylum Bacillota; class Clostridia; order Lachnospirales; family Lachnospiraceae; genus Suilimivivens. The sequence goes on along the minus strand of CAJTMW010000010.1, from coordinate 55,197 downwards.
CTTCATTCTCTCTATGGCGTCATTCAAAAACTCCCCGCCCGGCTGCCAGAAATCAATCCGGCTCCCGCCCTTTGACGCCGAAACGCCCACTATGGGAATATTGGTTTTTTCATAATAAGCATTGGCAAATGCGGTCACCATAGAGCCTGTCTTCATAGCTTTGTCGTCAATTCCCCCTTTGCGGTTCTCCCTCCGGCCAAAGGGCTCGGATATGGGGTACAGACGGCCGGGGGCGGACACGGCGCGGTATTCATATCCCGCCCCTTCCTTAAGTGTTGGCACGCCCTCCGTGTGGACTTTATCCACAATTCCGCGCCCCGCCATATTGGACTGTCCCATGAACATGAACAGGTCCACCGTCAGGGACTGCTTATCTTCCGTATTTTCTTTCCTTGTCATTTATCTTTCCCTCCTTTCGAACGCCCGCTCCCAGTCCAGCTTAAGCAGGGCAATCAGGAAAATCACGGAGCTTAAAGACCAGGTCAGCGGATAAGCCCAGGAAATCGTCTGAAACACCGGAAACTGCCTGACTGCCAGCGTCACATAGATGATTCGCACGCCGCACCAGAACAGCAGCATGGTGACCATCGGGACAAAAGCCTTCCCGCAGCCGCGCATTACTCCGGCAACGCAATGGGAAAAGGCCAGAAGGAAAAAGAAAGGCGCCACCACCCTTGAATGAATGATGCCGTATTTCACCGCCTCCTCCGAATCCACAAAGAACCGCAGGGCATAGGGCGCCCATATGTAAAAAATAACGCCAATCAGTTCCGCCAGAACCATACCGGAAAGGATACCGAAGGCCGCGCCCTTTTTCGCCCGCCCGTACTCCTTCGCCCCCAGATTCTGGCTGATAAAGGTGGGGAGAACCATAGACATGCTCATAATCGGCAGGAACACAAAGCCCTCTATCTTTGCATAGGCGCCCTGCCCGGAAATCGCATAGGCCCCGAAAGCGTTGATATTGCTCTGAATCACAATATTCCCCACGCTGATTACTGCATTCTGGATGCCCGTAGGAAGCCCCTGACAGAGCACCTGCGACATGATATCCCTGTCAAAATGCAGTTTGCGGAAATCCAGACGGACGGTCTCGTCCGCCTCCCGGCACATCCGCATAAGACACAGGAGGACGCTGAGTCCCTGCGCAATTACCGTTGCCAGCGCCGCGCCGCTTACTCCCCAGTGAAAGCCCGCCACAAAAAGCAGGTCCAGGGCAACATTTACAAACGAGGATAAAATCAGATAATACAGCGGGCGCAGACTGTCCCCTAAGGCCCGCATAATCGACATACAGATATTGTAGAGTATTACCGTAAAGACTCCCGCAAAGTAAATACGGAAATAGGCAAGGGAATGGGGCATGACAGAGTCCGGCGTTTTCATCAGGCGCAAAAGGCCGGGAATCAGGGCAAGCCCCGCCGCCGTTGCAAGAAGGGAGGACAAAAGCCCGAACAGAAAGTTGGCGTGAATTGCCTTCTGCACCATTTTCGCATCCTTCGCCCCGAAATACCGGGAGATGATGACCCCTCCCCCGATGGCAATTCCGTTGAAAAATCCGATAATCAGGAAAGTAAGGCTTCCGCCCGAGCTGACCGCCGCAAAGGCGTCGTTATCCGCAAAGTTTCCCACCACCCAGGCGTCCGCCATATTATAAAACTGTTGCAGGAGTTGTCCCAGAAAAAGAGGGAACGCAAACAAAAGGATTCCTTTTGCGATAGAGCCCTTCGTCAAATCCATATTCTGCTGACGCCTGTTATGTATGAGAAAATGTATTCTGTTAATCCGCATTGCCTCAACGCTCCTTTTTCTGCAACAATTACCGTATAATCAGGATTTTATTATAAGTCCGGTAATTATGCAAGGGCGCAAAATGAGAAGATGGGGAGACAGCGGATTATATTACAGTTTGCTGACTCCCCTTCCCGGAACTTCCGTCTCCCGCCCCGATTACAAAAACGGAACCATGTAAACCGGCAGGCAGAAAATGTCTCCGCTTTTTTCCATATCCTTTGTATATATGAGATACCTATGAAGTATTCTGTCGGAAAATTTTTCCGTAAAAACATCCAGAGATTTATGCGTTTTATATCCCGATGACTTAATTTCCAGAGGACAGACCTTGTTTTTCCTTGCAATCAGAAAGTCTATTTCATAGTTATGTCTTGACACTTCATTAAACATCGTATAATAGAACAATTCATCACCTTTTGCCGTAAGTGTCTGTGCAACCATATTTTCATAAAGATATCCCAGATTTGCGCTGAGCTTATCGTTTAACAGTTTGTCATACACCACATTTTCAGTAAAATCCTTATCCTTAAACATCAGGGTAACAAAAAGTCCTGTGTCGCATAAAAAAAGCTTAAATCTTGATATATCTTTCATATTTGACATACCGGCATTCGGGTCGTTCACACGGTATGATACAAGAACTGTTTTTGAGGCTTTCAATTCTGCTATAAATTCCAGAATCTTCTCCGTCGATTCGCTTCCAATTACTGCGCACGTCTGATAACGTGAAGCATTGGTATTAAGCTGAGCCGGTATGGAATCAAAAAGGAACGATAACCGCCCGGTGGAATCTATTTTCCTGAAATCATCTTCATAAAGCGACAGGATGTCTCTCTTTACCTCATCGACTTTTCTTAAATTATTTGTTTCAATATATTCATTAACCGCCTGCGGCATCCCTCCCACAAGCATGTACAGCCGAAACTGCCGCATCTGCTTTCGGTTTAACTGTTCCCCCAGCCCCCTGCCGGCTTCATAACATTTTCCAAGTAAGGGAAAGGTTGTTTCATCTCCCAAAGCCCATAGAAATTCTTCATAGTCCATGGGATACATGCTGATTTTCCGCTCCTCGCTTGGAATCAGAATATCTTTTACATTTTTCCTGATGGATATCAGCGAACCTGTCTCGATATAATCATATCTGTAATCCCGCACGAGTGCCTTGATTGCCTGACGCGCCATAGGGCAGAGCTGTACCTCGTCAAAAATAATCACGGATTTCCTCTCATGCAAGTCTGTTTTGTATTGCAGCTGCAGTTGTAAAAAAAGATAGTTAATATCTGAAATGTCATCAAACAGGCTCCGCACCTCTTTCGATGCCTGGGAAAAATCAATCAGGATATAACTTTCATATTCCTTTCGGGCAAATTCTTCCACAACGGTCGATTTGCCGACACGGCGGGCTCCTTCTATCAAAAGAGCTGTTTTTCCGTTCGAATTTGTTTTCCATTCCAGCATCCTGTCATAAATTTTTCGTCTGAACATGCCGCCTCCGTTTTAGTCGCATTTTTTCATTTTGACTTTTTGTGTATAATCGCATTTTTTATAAGCGTATTATACCACGGATTCGCATTTTTTACATCCTTTTTTGTAATTTCCGCCGTCACCCGCATTTTAAGGCTGCAAAAAGGACTCCAGCGCCAGCTTTTCAATTCCCGCCAGAAGTACAATCCCGATGCCGTGGGGGTCGTTAATAATCCACAAAAGTTCTTCCTTATAATATTCCGGTGTAAAGGAATAGGAAGAACCGCGGCATATGCCGTATACATTTCCCTTACAGTCAACGCTCCGTGTAATAATTGCCTGCCAGCCTTTACGGACCGCTTCCAGCGCGTCATTTCTCTGATTTGGGGCAAGCCATCCGAAACGGAGTCCTCTGCACAGTCCGTAAATAAACATGGACGTACAGGAGGTTTCCTCATAGGAATCAGGATGCGTCAAAAGCTGGTGCCACATGCCGCTTTTTCCCTGTAATTTCATGTAGCCTTCCGCCAGCTCCTGATAAAAATGAAGTAAAAACGGATAATCCCTGTGTTCTTTTGGCATCACGCCCAGAAGCTCTGTCAGGGAAAAGAAGCACCAGCCGTTTCCTCTCCCCCATGGCATTCCGGTAGCGGTATCCATCATAAAATCATACACGTGAGATAAAATCTTCTCATCCGGCATATAAAGATATTCCCTGAACCGCCGGAACTGTCCGGCGGCATCGTCCAGATAATCCGTATTTCCCGTCCGCAGATAGTATCTGCTCAGAAAGGGAACGCTCATATATAAATCATCCGCCCACATCGTGGCGTCAGGAAATCCCTTCGGGCCGATTCTGAAAAAGCCGCCGCCCGGCTCCCTGGATTGCTTTTTTTCCATATATCCGGCAATATAATCGGCGATTTTTCCAGCCTGGGCTTCCACTTCCGAATCCTTCAGCTCCAGCATGGCGCTCCCGAAAGAACCGCAGTCATCCAGCGTGGAAATCCGCGCCAGCTGGTTATTTACCTCCGGGAAACCATATTTTTTCGTATCCCACAGACTGTACTCATACAACCGGATACATTCCCGCATATGCGCCTTCACATAATTCAGAATTTCCTTGTTATTCAGATAACGGGAAAGCCTGGTCAATCCGTAAAGAGTCACCCCCAGAGGATAATTCCATTTTCCAAAGGCGATGTTTTCCAGCGAGGGCCGGACTACAACCCCCGGTTCGTCCGCCCTCCAGTAACGTTCTTCCTGTCCAAACAGTCCGTAAAGCGCAGGCTGCCTTTCCACCGCTTCCTGCTTATCGCCAAAGGGGCCCAGATACAGCCACGGTCCCTTAATGCCTGCCACTTTCTGCGGAAGCGAGAGCGTCAGAATTTCTCCGCTGTCAGTCCCTTCTTTTATCCCCAGCTTCCAGCCGGCCTCCTTCTCTCCCCATCCCCTTAACAGAATATTGTGCTTTCCGGCTTTCAGGTCAATTTCTACTTCCAGCCGGCCTTCTGCCTTTTCCTCCAGCCGCCTGTGTCCGTCAACAAAAAGCGCGATATCCCCGCAGCTTTCTATGGAGAACCTCACGGCTCCCGGCCTGTTCAGGCGCAGCGCGCTCCAGCCGTATATATAATTTCCCTTTCCTCCGTCTTTGTAAATCTCCCGGATAACATTTTCGCTCCGCCCGCAATACTCCTTCGGAAGCCATACGGCCCGCTCCATATTTTCAAATTCCCCGCCGGCCGCTTCCTCGTCCATAGCCATAGTATAGGCAAATCCCAGCTTTCCTTCCTGCTCCTTACATGGATTTAAAAAAGTAATCCATCCCCAGCCGGCGTCCTGCACACCGAAAACGCAGCCAAAACCGCCCGGGGTTTTCTTAAGCCGTATCGTCACTTCATTCCAGCCGGCGCGGCAGAAAAGCTCCAGCCGGTGCGGCGCTTCCCGTCTGCTCTCGTCTCTGACACCGGAGCAGAATACTTCTTTCCTATTCAGCCAAATCCGGGACGGACCATAACATTTCATGGAAAAAGCATGCACGCCCTCCGCTTCCTTATAAAATTTTGCCTTCACATATGAAACCTGTCCCGCTTTACTTTCCGGCAGGAGCCTGTTTAAATCAATGTCAAACCGCCCTTCCCTGTTACAAAGTATTCCGTTTTCATAAAAACCCCGGAAACGAACCGGAAGCGGTGGATTTTTTCCCATATAATTTCCCGCGATAATGGAGAGAATCCTTTCCGTCTGCTCTCCGCATGCGTCATAGACCGATTGGCCCTCATCAAAATAAGATAAATTTTTCTCTGTGCTCATATACACCTATCCTTTCACTCCGGCGCTGGTAACGCCTTCCACAAAATATTTCTGGGCGCTGAAAAATAAAATAATTCCGGGCAGCAGAGATACCACCGACATGGCAAGCACCTGATTCCAGTTGGACGCCACAGTGGAGTCCAGCGACATCCGAAGCGCCAGCACCACCGGATATTTTTTTACGCTGTTGACATAAATCAGCGAGTTAAAGAAATCGTTCCAGACCCAGATAAACTGAAAAATCGCCGCCGAAAACAATGCCGGCTTACACAGCGGCAGCAATATCATATAAAACACCTGAAAAGTGTTGCAGCCGTCAATGGTTGCCGCTTCATCAAAATCACGGGGAATCCCGCGGAAAAACTGTACCATCATATAAATGAAAAACGGCGTGCAGGCAAAAACCGCCGGAACGATAAAGGGCAGATAGGTATTCAGCCACCCCAGCTTATTAAACAACAGATAGCGCGGAATTATCAATACGGCGTTGGGCAGCATCAGAGAGGACAGCATCAGCATAAACAATATCTTTTTAAGCCGGAATTTAAACCTTGCAAATCCGTAGGCTACAATAGAGCTTGACATGACCGTGAAAAGCACGGTGGGAATAACCATCTTGAAGGTATTGAAATAGAATGTGGTATAGGTAATCTGTCCCGTGCCCTTCCAGCCCTTAGCGAATGTATCCCAGACCGGATTTTCCGGGAGGAGCCTGAGCGAGCCGAAAATTTCCTTATTTGATTTGAAAGATGAGAAAAACATCCACACCAGAGGATACAAAGGCAACGCGCCTGCCGCAATCATAAGCGCATGAGTAACAATCGTTCTTATTTTCGTATGTCCCTTTTTCATCAGAAATCCCCTCCGTCCTCATAGTATGTATAAGCCTCTGAAAATCGAAAGAAAAATATGGTAAACACCAGAATCATCGCAAACAGCACCCAGGAAAGCGCACAGGCATATCCCATCTGTTCAGAGCGTTAAGCGCCCGGTTGACCAGACCGCTGTCCATAAACAGAAACCTCCAGAGAATGGAAAGCGCACGCTTCCTCCAAAAGCGGCATACTTCGAATTTCTTCCGCCATTGCCAGTCCGTCCATTCCCGGCATCTTTACATCCAGGCAAACCACGTCAACCTCGTTTTTCCACAGAAAATCCAGAGCGGCCGGAGGGTTTTCAAACTGTCCCGCCACTGTATAACCCAGCATCTTCCACGGGAAAAACATTGCGAATCCCCCGCTGATTTCCTTTTCATCATCAATAATGATTATCCTGTACGCCATTGTCCCCCTCCTCTCAGCCTCTCTCCCCGTTCCGGTATTTCAGGGGCGAAACATTTACATAACGCTTAAATATCCTCTCAAAATAAGTAATATTTTCAAACCCCGTCAAATCCGCGATTTCCGTTATGGAGCGTTTGCTGTTTTTCAGATAATGCTTTGCTTTCCTTATTCTCCCCGCATTGACATATTCCCGGACTGTCAGCCCCGTTATCTCCCGGAAAATTCTGGTCAGATAGGATTTACTGATATAAAACCGCTTTGCAATCTGCTCTAAGGACTCGTCTGTCTCACAGTGCTCCGTCAAATAGGCTGCAATTTCACTGACCTTTCTGTATTTCCATCCGTCCGCTTTCAGCTGTGTCTGCACCACTTCCATATCCGCCTGCTGTTTGCTGCGATACAGCAAAACCAGTATTTCCGCCAGCTTCTGCATGGCGAGCAGCTCATACCACTTTTGCTTTCCTTTCATTTCTTCCCTCAGTCCTGCCAGCATTTCAAGCAGCCTGCCCCATTCCGCGCCGGACGGCACAAGCGCGCCTCCGAGATAGGAAAAACACGCCTCCATTTCCGGCATTCCATGCGCCTTCAAATAAGAATCCATCCATTCCCCGTCAATCTGCAAAAGGATTCTGTCATGGTAAGCCTTGTCCCCCACGCTCGTCTTATGTATCTGGTCGCGCTTAACAAGCACTACCGTTCCGGCATGTATCCGATAGGTTTCCCGCCCGATAAAAAAATACCTTTCCCCTTCCAGCAGAAAATAAACCTCATAGGTTCTGTGAATATGGCGTGATTGCATGGAATATTCTTCCCTTCGCACCACACGTTCTATCATAAGCCCGGACATAGTTTCTGTATATAGAGTTTGCTTCATTTCCTTCTCCGTTTGTAGCCATAAATTCGAAAATTTTGTTTTTTGCGCCAATTTTATAAGATTATTATACTATATTCGCCTACAATAAAAAACCAGAAAATGAAAAACCGGTATTTTCACCCATCACTAAAGGAGGTTACATTATGCATTATCAGGATAATAAGATGACACAACTGCAAATTGCCTATATCGGCGGAGGCTCAAGAGGCTGGGCCTGGAATCTGATGGCGGATTTGGCAATGGACGGACAACTCGGGGGCACCATCCGCCTGTATGACATTGATACGGAAGCCGCAAAATCCAACGAAATCATCGGGAACCGTCTCTCTGACCGGAGCGACGTGCCCGGCAAATGGCAATACATTACCGCCGGTTCGCTGGAAGAAGCGCTCACCGGAGCCGACTTTGTCATTATTTCCATTCTTCCCGGAACCTTTGACGAAATGGAATCCGACGTTCATACGCCTGAAAAATACGGCGTTTATCAGTCCGTCGGGGACAGCGTAGGACCCGGAGGAAATATACGCGCGCTCCGTCTGATTCCAATGTATGTTACCTTTGCAGAGGCAATCCGCGACTGCGCTCCCGGCGCATGGGTCATTAACTTCACCAATCCCATGACCCTCTGCGTTCAGACTCTTCATCATATTTTCCCCGGCATCAAAGCCTTTGGCTGCTGTCACGAGGTGTTCGGCACCCAGAATATCCTGCGGGATTTCTATCAGGACGCCAGTCACGTTACCGGAATTGAGCGGCACGAAATTTTAACGAATGTAATGGGAATCAACCATTTTACCTGGGTTGACAAGGCTTCTTACAAAAACGTGGATTTGATTCCCCTTTATCGGGAATACGTGGATAAATTCTATGAGGAGGGCTACTGCGAGCCTGACTATAACTGGATGAACAGCTCTTTCTACTGCGCCAACCGCGTAAAGTTTGATTTGTTTAAAAAATACGGCTGTATCGCCGCCGCCGGTGACCGGCATCTGGCGGAGTTTATGCCCGGCGGCCTCTACCTGAAAAATCCCGATACGGTGAAAAGCTGGAAATTCGGGCTTACCTCCGTCGCATGGCGCAAAAATGATTTGACTAAACGGCTGGAAAAAGCAAAACGGCTCTCGGAAGGTACGGAGGAGGTAACGCTGCGCCCTTCGGGGGAAGACACCGTCGCCCTTATCCGCGCCCTCTGCGGACTGGACGGGCGTCTCATCACCAACGTGAATTATCCCAATACGGCCTTGCAGATTTCCAACCTTCCGGCGGACGCCACGGTGGAAACCAACGCCATATTCAGCTATAATAACCTGCAGCCGGTACAATCGGGCGCTCTCCCGGAAAAAATCAGGGAGCTGATTCTTCCTCATGTCCAAAATCAGAAGGAAATCCTGGAAGCCGCCCTTACCTGCGACAGGAATCTGGTATATGAGGTGTTTGCCCGTGAGCCAATGCTGGCCGGACGCCTGACAGACGCACAATGTAAGGCTCTTGCCGATGAAATGATTGACAATACCCTGACTTTCCTGCCGGACGGGTGGAAATAATTACACTTTTCCCTCCATCTGTGGTAATATAAAGATATCTTAACACCGCATACGGCTCCGCCTTTTACAGAAATCCGGCGCGCCGAAGGAGGGTTTTAAAATTGCCAGGATTTACCAAGCAGGCTATCAGAAATTCTTTCATAAAACTCATTAATGAAAGGCCCGTAGCTCAGATTACCGTCAAGGATATCGTGGAGGACTGCGGAATCAACCGCAATTCCTTTTACTACCATTATCAGGATTTGCCATCCATGATAGAGGAAATTGTCTTAGAGGAAGCCAATGAAATTATCCGTCAGCACCCCACGGTGGATTCCCTGGAGGATGGGCTGGACGCCGCCATTTCCTTTGCTCTTGAGAACCGGCGGGCGGCGCTCCATCTTTACCATTCCTCCAGCCGGGATATCTACGAGCAGTACTTATGGCGGGTTTGCGAGCATGTGGTGGCCGCCTATATTAATACTGCTTTTTCCGAATACCCTATAGCCGGGAGGGATAAGGAAATTATTATCCGCTATTACAAATGGATTTGTTTCGGCGCTGTGGTTGACTGGTTAAACAACGGAATGAAGGACGACGTTCAGGCCATCTTCCGCAGAATGAGCCGGTTAAAAAAGGGAATGACCGAGGAAATGATACGCAGAAGCATCTCCGAAGAAGAAAGCTGAAAACCGGCGTCTTACGTCCGGCGCAATTTCACAGCTTCATGGTCTCGTAGCTTCACAATCGCAACCTCACGGCTCCGCATATTCGCGGCCTCGCAATTTCACAACTTCATATCGCACTCGCTGTCTTAGACACTTTCCATAAAATGTCTGTTTTTTCGACATTTTACGGAGAGTGTCTGTTTTTTTGGCAAAGGCCGGACAATGTCTGTTTTCTGTTTTCAGAGAATTTGCTATTTTATAGTCATCAAAACGAAAAGGGGTGATGACATGAGTTCCATCAAATTAATGAAAACCGCAAAAACAGGTTATATTGTCATATCTGCGCTGTTTTGTCTGCTGGGAATCATGCTGATAGCAATTCCTGAATTTTCAGTCTCCGTGCTGGCGGCAGTATTCGGGATAATGCTGATACTGTTTGGTATCTTCAAAATCATCGGCTATTTTTCCAGAGACCTGTTCCGTCTGGCTTTTCAATATGACCTTGCCCTAGGCCTTTTGCTGATTGTGCTGGGCATTATCACAATTCTGAAAACGGACAATGTAATGGCTTTTATCAGTATCGTTCTCGGAATTTACGTTCTGGCTGACAGCCTTCTGAAAATCCAGATAGCGCTGGACGCCAAAGTCTTCGGAATCAGAAAATGGTGGGCAATCCTGGTAAGCGCCATAGCGGCGGGAATTATCGGCTGTCTGCTGATTATCCGTCCTTACGAGGGCGCGGATATTCTGGTAATACTGTCCGGATTCAGCCTTTTGCTGGAGGGCATTTTAAATCTTGTCACGGTGCTTACCGCGGTCAAAATTATCCGTAAAAAAGCGCCGGAGCGGGCGGATGAAGTGATAATTGATATTTCTTAAGAAAAAACAAGGAGAATTACTATGAGCGAAATGACACACAAGGCCGGAAGGGCGGCTTTCGGAAAAGCAATCGATATTGCAATGAAAAATGCGGATAAGAACTGGGAAAAGGAAGTGGTCAGGCTCTTAGACCTTTCGGAAAACTACATGAAGGGCGAAAAGCTGGATGTTGACTATGAAAAGGCCAGAAAGATGGTCTGCGACAGGGACGGCGCACTAAATAAATATATCAGCCGGATTCTTGCGGAGGTTGACCCTCATGTGCTGAAAACTACTGCGCTGAATCTCGGCTTTGAAGCCTTTTTCCATGGCACGAAAACCATTCGGAAAATGCGCGTGACCCATCAGTGCAACGTTCCCTGGCTGATTTTAATGGACCCCACCAGCGCCTGCAACCTGCATTGTACCGGGTGCTGGGCGGCGGAATACGGAAACCGTCTGAACCTGACCTTCGAGGAAATGGATAGCGTTATCAGCCAGGGCAAGGAGCTGGGGATTTACTTTTATATGTTCACCGGCGGAGAGCCCCTTGTAAGGAAATCCGATATACTAAGGCTCTGTGAAAAGCATGACGACTGCGCTTTTCTTGCCTACACCAACGGAACTCTGGTGGACGAAGCGTTCTGCCTTGAAATGAAAAGAGCAGGCAACCTCTATCTGGCAATCAGCCTGGAGGGCTTCGAGGCGGTCAACGACCTGCGCCGGGGCGGCGGCGTGTATGACAAAGTAATGCATGCCATGGATTTGCTGAAGGAGAACGGTCTGATTTTCGGGACTTCCATCTGCTATACCTCCAAAAATATCGAGACGGTGACCAGCGATGAATTTGTGGAGCTGCTGGTGGAAAAGGGCTGCCGCTATGCGCTGTACTTCCACTACATGCCGGTGGGAAACGACGCCGCCATGGAGCTTTTGCCCACCGTGGAACAGCGGATATACATAAAGCGGCGGGTAAGGGAGATACGGAACATGAGCACCGGAGCCGGGCTCTTTACCATGGATTTCCAGAATGACGGGGAATTTGTGGGCGGATGTATTGCCGGCGGGCGGAACTATTTCCACATCAACGCAAACGGCGACGCGGAGCCCTGTGTGTTTATCCATTACTCCGGCGCAAATATCAGGACCCATTCCCTCCTTGAAATACTAAAGCAGCCCCTGTTTATGGCTTACCGGGAAAACCAGCCCTTTAATGAAAACCATCTGCGTCCCTGCCCCATGCTGGAAAACCCCGAAATCCTTGAGCGGATAGTAAAGGAATCCGGCGCAAAATCCACCGATTTGCAGTCCCCTGAAAGTGTGGAGCACCTTTGCGGGAAATGCCGTGAATACGCAGATAGCTGGGCGGAGGCGGCGGACAGAATCTGGCGGGAGGAGCCTCACAGAAAGAGCAGCTATGAAAACTATAAGCCAAAAACAAAAGACTGATAAAAAGGGGCTCTGCAGCCGGAAAATACTGCTGCGGACGGCTCTGCTGATACTGCTTGTCCTCTCCTTACTTTTTTACAGGGATTCCCTTCTGGACATCCTTAAGGGAATCCGGCTGGTTACATGGAAGGAGCTTGGAGCCGCCATCCTGCTCGCCCTTTCTGGATATCTTCTGGAGGGAATGACCATTTTCCGTATGACAGGGACAATAGCTTCCCACGGTAGAAGAACCGACTGCGTCTTCATCGCTTTTGTCTGTGAATTCTACCGTCTCACCACCCTGGGAAACGGCTCGGGCATTGCGGAAATCCATTATCTGACGAAAGAAAAAATAGAGCCGGGAAAAGCAACGACTCTGACGATGATTCAGTATGTAATGAAAAGGTGCGCAGTCATGCTGCTGGGCGTCTCCGGCTTCCTTGTTCTTTCCCAAAAGGAAAGCACCCGCGGACTGTGCAGGCAATATCTCCCTTTTATGGGGGCAGGATGCCTGATAACCGTGCTTGTGATTGCCTTTATCCTGTGCCTTGCCCTGTCCCCGAAGCTGGCTTGGGCCGCCCTTTGGCTCCTCGGCCGGCTGAGAGATAAAATACCGTCAAAAACGGAGTTCTTCCGCAAATGGGAGGAACAGATTATTCTTCTCAGCCGGTCGGGAAAGGACATTCTTCTTCAAAAAAAGAAAATGGCCGGCGTTATATGCCTGCAGACCGGCAAGCTCATCCTGTTCTACTGTATTCCGGCCTGCTTTCTTTCGGGAAAAACGGCTTTGACGACTGGTGAGTGCATCGCGCTCATGGCGGCGGCCTTCATGCTGGCCGGAGTTATCCCTGCACCCTCGGGCGCAGTATCTCTGGAATTTGTCTTTCTTTTATTCTTCGCCCCCTTCGCCGATTACCGGACAGTGCTTCCGGGAATTCTGCTTTTCCGCTTTGCCACATGGGTCTGTCCGGCGGCAGCAGGCGGGATTTGGCTGGCCGGGAGGCGGGTTTTCCGACATAACGGGTAACTCCATACCATATTCCGCCGGATATATCAAATGTGGCAGATTCAGAATCAAATTCCAAATCTGCCACAATTATGCCACAGGATATACAGTTTTTCAATTTCCAGTTTCAAATATCGTCACTCTGACTGCGCCAGCTTCTCAAACAGGTCCTCAAAAAGAGCGTCCCTGTTAATCCAGTACACATAACGTATAAAATGCCTGTCAGGGTCAAAGCTGTAGTGATGGTCGTACTGGGGAATCGGGCTGGGAACCAGCCTGTCTTTCATGAAATCCTCCTCCAGAAGCCATCCCACCGCAGTTACATCCCAAATCACCCTTGACCAGGTTTTGTACGGGCTTTCCGCCGCTCCGTCCCTCTCCACAATATCCACCAGATAATCGCACAGCCTGTTTTTCCCCCGCAGAAACATTTCCAGCTCCCCGGCAGTCGTCTTAAAAGCGGACACCACCCCGGCGCAGGGAAGCTGCACCACCGCCGCTCCGCTGCCGAATACCACTCTTGCCGCAGCCACGTCCTGACCGCAGTTGAACTCCATATTATCCGGCCAGTGGTGGGCGTTTCCGCCAAGCCATACTATCACAATCCTGTCTGTGATTTCCGGCTTTAAGAGCAGCGCGGAGGCCACATTGGTGATTGCCCCGATTGCTACTATATACAAGGGCTTCTCCGGTGAATATCCTAAGGCAAGCTCCGCCAGCTTTTCCGCCGCCTCGGAGCACAGAGGCGTTTCCTCGTCAGAAAGCCATTCCGTGGAGCCCCGGTACACCTGCCCGGCATATTCTTCTTTTCCCATCAGTTTCAGAATATGGTGGATTTCCTGAAAGCTTTTCTCCATCCCGTCCGCCGGATTGTCGGATTTGGCATTATGAAAAGGAGCCGCGCAGATTGCTTTTAAGTTTATTCTGTCCTTCCGGCAAAGCATATACGCCAGCGCAAACTGGTCGTCAATCTCGTTGTAGGTGTCCGTGTCCAGTACAACGTCAATTTTTCCTTCCGGCTTTGACAGCCTCTGGAAGAATAAGAAATCCTTCTGGTTCATGAGTGTGTCCTCCTGCCTCTTTTTTAATTGCACTATCTAAGTCAAAAATTCCTTCTACCTGCCCTTCGTGCACCGGCGGTTTCCCTTCCTGTTCCGGCTTCCCGCTGTTTATTTTTGACATTCTGAATATGCGCCATCTTTTTTGCATTGTCCGCCTGTGTCAGCGGGTAGAGCTTTTGATATAAAGCGTCAATTTTCTCCTTTGACAGGCGCACACCGGCCTTTCCTGCATTTTGGCGGACAGCGTCAAGAATATCATACCGCTTAATCACATGATGGGTTCCACTTGTCAGCTTAATGTCCTTTAAGGTACAGCGTTCACTGAACACAATATAGGAGTAAAAGGGCAGAGTCTTGTCCATCAAAAAGCTTTGGAGCCATTTCAAATGCACCTTATTTTGAATAATCGGATTAAAAAACCGGTTTTTCTGTGAAGAACCTTTCCCGGCCTGCAAGGTCTGTGTCCAGTATTGTTGGGATTCCGTCCCGAAAATCCATCCGCTGTAATTCTTGGACTCAAACACATAGATACCGGATTCATGCAGAAGAATAACGTCCACCTCCGTGGTTTCTCCGTTTTCCTTTGGCAGGTACAGATTAAACAGATACCGCTTGTGCCCTTTGAGAGGCTTCAGATATTTATAGGTATAAAATTCGCCCAGACGCCCTTTATCTAATATCATACTTATGTAAGAATTTTTTGTCTGGGTATAATAATCCGTTTTCTCATAGTTCATTTTCTGCAGCAAAAAGACAGTAACCGCTGCCGCCAGAATGAGTGCTGCTAAAAATAATAGTATCATAAACGCCTCCTTATTACATCAATCCCCGGTTGCTTCTGTCCCGGACTTTTCGAGATATTCCACTATCCTCGCTTCATACCCCCGCAGCATTCTTCCCGCCGCCGGCCTTTTGCTTCCGGCACCGGTCACGTTCTTTTCCGCTTTGCCGTCTCCGCCCAAAGCCCCGGCGGCAGCCGCTCCGCTTCCGTCCTTTCCGCCCGCATCTTTCCCCCAGGCCGTATCATATATCACCTTCCACTTCCCCTTCAAAGGATACGCCGGGCAGGGCTTTTCTCCCAGATTGCAGTCGATTACGTAAACCCTCCCCCCAAGCTTTCTCTCATACACAAACCGGTTTTTCTTCCGGCAAAGCACCCGGAATGAGCCGTACACGAACGCCTTTTCCTCATGCCGAAGGCGAAGGAGCCTCCTGTATGCCGCATACACTTCCTTCTTCGGCTTCTGGTAAAGCCCCTGATGAGCGGGCGGCTGCTTTTTATTCCAGGGCAGAAGCACTCTTGCATGTTCCCTCGTCCCCGCAAGGATATCGGCAAACACTTTTTCCTCCGGCTCCGTCTTGATATGCTCGGCATAATAGCCCTTTGCCTCCACGTCCGTAATCTGCTCCATGGAAGTAAACTCATAATTGGCAAGCCCCATCTCGTCTCCCTGAAAGATAAAGGGCGTTCCCTTCAAGGTAAACTGCATCACCGCAAGGAGCTTTGAAAGGGCCGTATGGCAGGATTTGTCCTTTGTCACCTTGCTAATCATCCGGGGATTGTCGTGATTATTGTAAAAAAGGGACATCCAGCAGTTGTTTCCGTAGTTTTCCATCCAGTCTGTCATATAGTCCCGGAAGTAGTTCAAATCATACTCATAATCCTCCATCCTCACATGACCCGGCGTTTCCAGATGGTCAAAGGAAAACACCATATCCAGCTCCCGGCGTTCCTCACCGGTGAGGAGCTGGCTCATTTTCATCCCCGGCCCCGGAGTCTCCCCCACGGAAAAGGCGTCGTGAGGCGCAAAAGCCTTTTCCCTTATCTCCCGCAAATACCGGTGAAGCTTCGGCCCGTAATAATAATGCTCGATTCCCGTAAAGCCCATCAGATTTCCGATGGCTTCGTTGCCGTCGGGAAGCCCTTCCTCCTTGGAAATGTAATTGATGACGTCCATGCGGAACCCGTCCACCCCTTTGTCCAGCCAGCGGTTTATCATGGCGATAATCTCCTCCCGCATTTTCGGGTTCTCCCAGTTTAAGTCCATCTGCTTTCCCGAAAAAAGGTGCAGCGCCCAGCTATCGGAAGCCTCCTCGTACTTCCAGGCGGGGCCGGAAAAGAAGGAGGTCCAGTTATTGGGGGGCCTGCGGCTTCCGTCGTCCTTACGGAAAAAGTAATAATCCCGGTAAGGCGAATCCGGCTCCTTTGCCTTCCGGTACCATTCATGCTCGTCGGAGGTGTGATTGATTACCAAATCCATAATCAGCCGCATTCCCCGTCTGTGCGCCTCGGAAAGAAGTGTCTCAAAATCCTCCATGTTTCCGAATTCTTCCATGATTTTGTCATAGTCGCGGATATCGTATCCGTTGTCATCGTTGGGAGAATCATAGACCGGGGAAAGCCACAGCGCATCCACGCCCAGCTTCTTCAAGTAATCCAGCTTACCTATAATCCCGCGCAAATCCCCGATGCCGTCGCCGTTGCTGTCGTGAAAGCTGCGGGGATAAATCTGATAGAAAACCGCCTCCTTCCACCACTTCGGGGTGATTTCTCCTTTTGACACATAAGGCTCGTCCTTTTCGCTGTTTACCAGATGAAGCAGGGCGTCAAAAAAATCCTCCCCCAGCTTCTTTTTCGTGAGAGCTGCAATGGTCCGCAGCTTCATTCCGGAAACCGCCCTGTTGGTGAGCGCCTTTTCCGGCAGCCCCAGCTGCAGCAGCACCTTCGCCAGAGCGTCGTGTCCTACCGGACTTGCGTACAGTTCCCCTACCGTGCTGTCTAAGGTCAGCCAGCTCCTTCTTTTCCCCATAAAAATTCTCCCTTCCTGATGCCAAAGAGGGGACGCTTTCAGAGGCTACTTTTCCTGTCCAGCCAGTCGGTCGCTCTGTACTGGTAAATATCCATCGTCGTCGCGCTCTCGCTCCACAAAAACGCAGCAGACGCCAGGCTCGTAAAGAACCTCGCCAGGCGCTGGCGTTTTTGCAGGGACTCCTTATGGATAATTTTCCGGTACAGAGCTGACCTTACATGCCGGCCAGGAAAAAGTAACTTTCAGAAAGCTGTCCCCTTAAATTTAAAGTATGATGTGCTTATTGTGCCGCCTTCCACTCGTCAATCTGTCTCTGCATTTCTTCGATTACCTTGTCGATGCCGGTTGCTTCCAGCTTTTCCAGAAGCTTTGGCAGGTACTCGTCGGGGTCCACGCTTCCCGTGTAGAGGGATTTCCCGAATTCGTCGAGCACGTTTCCGAAGCCCGCCACCTCTGTGCTCACAGGCTCGAGGTCAAAATCAAAGCCAAAGGACGGAGCCGCCACGGAGGAGGCGTTGAACTCTTTAAATGTGGCCCACTTGTCAACGGGCTCGTTTTCCAGCACATAGGTGTTAAACAGGCCGCCCTGTACCCAGTAGGAAACGGAATAGTTCTTTCTTGTTTCCTCATTGAGTTTGATTTTGTTGCTGTAAACGTAGGGCTTTCCCTCGGCGGCAGCGGCCTCGTCCGCCGGAACCTCCACCTTATCCCAGTGCTCGCCCTCGATGCCGTAGTTTAAAAGATTCCTTAAATATTCGTCGGTGTTGAGCAGATTTAAAAATTCCACCGCCTTTTCCGGGTGCTTTGTCTGGGCGTTGATGGCGGTGAGCGCGCCGCGGGCGGAAAGGTTCGTCACATAGGTTTCCATAATCGGCGTGGCAACCACCTCATAGCCAAGGTCTTTTCCCCATACCAGCTCCGCATAGGGCTGGCCGTCTCCCTTTGTCACAAAACGCTTCACGGATTTGTCGTCGGAAGCCGTGGCCGCGTCCTTATTGATATAGCCTTCCAGATAATATTTTCTCATTGTCTGCAGGGTGGACTTCATCTTTTCCGTTTCAAACAGATTCTTAACCGTCAGCGTTTCGTCCCCGTATTCGATTCCCACAGGGTTCTGAATCAAATCCATGTAAATCGGTGCGGAATAGCTGCCCGTCAGATACATGGGTACCACGTCCGGCTCGTTTTCCTTTATGACCTTAAGCCAGGGCTCCAAATCCTCAAGGCTGTGGATTTCATCTACCGGCACATTGTATTTGTCCACATATTCTTTGGTAAACACCCACATGGGCATACTTCCGATTTCCTTTTCGGAGGGAACGCCGTAGGTCTTTCCCTGTACCTTTGCCGCCTCCCAGAAACGCTCGTCAATGGTCTTATACATCCCGGTGTCCTTGATGTAGTCATCGATTGCAAGGAAGGCTCCCTTGTTTGCATTCTGAAGATAATTGTTTGCCCAGGAACAGGTGAAGCACAAATCCCAGTCGTCCCCGGTGTTGATGATTACCTGCATTTTCTGGTCGTAATCGCCCCAACCCGCCGTGTTGATTTTCAGCCTGACGCCAATCTTTTCGCCAATATACTCGTTGACCTTTTCAACCACTCTCTCCTGGTCCTTCTGGGCGTCGCCAATCTGCCACCAGGTAAGCTCCACGATTTCTTCCCCGTTTGCGTTTGTCTCCGCTCCCTTGCCTCCGCAGCCTGCCAGAAGGCCGATTGTCATTGCCATTGCGGCTCCTGCCGCCGCCAGTCTTTTCCAAAGCTTAGCTTTCATATTGTTTTCTCCTTTTCTATTTTACTCTTTTACAGCCCCCACCGTCAATCCGCTGACGAAATATCTCTGGAAAAACGGGTAGGCAAAAATAATCGGTAATGTGGAAATCACTACGATTGCCATTTTAATAGTTTCCTTCGGCATGTTGGCCGCCACCGCGATTCCGTCAACGCCCATGGTGGCCTTATTGTTTGCCAGCCAGTCGATGGAGCTTTCAATCTGAATCAGAAGATACTGTAACGGAATCATGCTTTTGTCATCCATGTACATCATTGCGTTGAACCAGTCGTTCCAGTAGCCCAGCGTCAGGAAAAGCCCGATGGTTGCAAGGCCCGGCAGCGCCATGGGAATAACTATCTGGAAAAACAGCCGCCACTCCGACGCCCCGTCAATTTTGGCCGATTCCACCACCGCGTCGGGAATACTGGTCTTAAAGAAGGTCCGAAGCACAATGATATTAAAGGAATTCAGACAAAGAGGCAGAATCAGCGCCCAAAGGGTGTCCTTCAGCATCATCACCTTTGTCACTATCAGGTAGTTTGCAATCATACCGCCGCTAAAGAGCATGGGAATGGTAATCACCGTGGTAAAGAATTTCCGGTAGGCGTAGACCTTTCTGGACAGCGCATAGGCGTAGGTGCCCGTCAGCAGGAGGCCGATAACCGTTCCCGCAACGGTGACAAGAATCGTCACCCCGTAGCTTCTGATGATATTTTCGCCGGCGCTTATGATGTACTCATAGGCGTAAAAGCTGAGCTTTTCAGGGATGAAACGATAACCGTTCATGGCAAGGGACGCCTCGTCGGTAAAGGAAATAATCACCACAAAGATAAAAGGTATGATGCAAATCAGGGACAGCAGCGCCAGAATGATATTAAAGGCAATATTTGTGGACGTCTTAATCTGGTTGTACTTACACCCCTCCGCCTCCATTTTTTTCATTGCTTTTCTCATTTTTCTTTCGGACATTACCATTGCCCGGATGTTTTTATCTGCCATAATAAACCTCCATGCTGCCAACGCCTGCAAATTTGGGCGTCAGCACAATATTTGCAAAACGAACAAGTTCGTTTGTGAAAAATTTATTTTTCACAGTTCCCCCCTTAAAACAGTGCGTTTTCGCTGTCAACTTTTGCCACGATTTTGTTTGCAATCATAATCAGGACAAAGCCTACCGCCGACTGGAACAGCGCCGCCGCGGAGCTCATTCCGATTTCGCCGCTCGTCTTGAGCGCCCGGAATATGTAAGTGTCCAGTACGTTGGTTACCGGGTACAAAGGTCCCGAGTTTTTCGGAAGCTGGTAGAACAGCCCGAAGTCGGCCTTGAAAATCCCGCCTACCGACATAATCAGCAAAATGGTGATAACCGGTTTTAACAGCGGCAGGGTGATATATTTAATCTGCTGCCACTTGGACGCCCCGTCCAGAACCGCCGCCTCGTAGTAGGTCTTGTCAATGCCGCAGATGGACGCCAGGTACACCACCGTATTGTAGCCCATTCCCTTCCACTGGCTCATGAAAATAATGATAAAGGGCCAGTACTTTTTCTCCGTGTACCAGGAAACCGGTTCCCCTCCAAACTGCTGGATAATTGCATTGAAGTATCCTTTTTCAGGATTCAGGAATGCAAATACGCAGTAGCTTACCACGACCCATGAGAGGAAATAGGGGAGAAGCATGGAGCTCTGGTAGATTTTCATCATCCCTTTGTTTTTGATTTCGTTCAAAAGCAGCGCGAGCACCACCGGCACCGCCACTCCCAGGATGATAAACGAAAAGTTATAGAGCACCGTGTTCCTCACGATAATCCATGCGTCGCCGCTGCTGAACAGGAATTTGAAATTGTCGAACCAGACGGTTTCACTTGTAAACAGGTTGTAGAAAAAACCGTTGCCGGACAATCTGAACTTTTTAAACGCCACCAGAATACCGAACATCGGCAGATACGCAAAAAATAAAAACCAGATTGCGCCGGGCATGCTTAAAATCAGCATTTCCCTGTTCATTTTCAGCCTGCTTAAGAAATTCCCGCTGGATGCCGCAGCTTTTTTTGTGTTTGCTTTCACCTTTAAACCTCCTCCTTTTTTTCTGTTGCCGGTAAACGGAAAATCCGCCGGACTGCAACAGGTTTTTCTTTATAGAAACTATAGCATTGTGCAATTTGCTTTGATAGTTGAAAACTTTCAGATTTATTGCACAAATTCCAGAGGATTTTTACAGCTTCCGGCAAACGCCGCCCCGCTCCACAGGCCGGTTTACAGTAACAAAAAATCGTGAAATAATTTGTCCATCATTTCACGATTTTTTCCACTCTAATATTTTTTCATTTCCCGAAGCGAGGCAGGAGATACGCCGTAGCACTGTTTGAATTTCCGGTAAAAATAACTGGTATCGGGATACCCCACCTCTCTGGCGATGTCGTTGATTTTCATGTTGGTGTTTAAAATCAGGTCCTTTGCAATCCCGTTTTTGGTGTTGCTTAAGTACTGGGCAAAAGAGCACCCCACCTCTTTTTGGAAAATCTGTCCCAGATAGGAGGCGTTCATATGGTATTTGTACGCCAGGGTTTTTAAGTTCATATCCTCTCTGTAGTTGTGCTGCACCTCCGATATAATTTGTCGGACCACAGGGGTGTACTGGGAATCCGCCTCATGCATGCATTCGATAATCTCAGCGATTTCGGAGACAAAAACGGTTTTGATGCCCCTGATATCCTCCGCGCTGAAAATGGTTTCAATCAGTTCCGGCAAATCGTGGAACCGGCCGGACTCCAGCTGATATTCCCTTTTGATTTCCTGAATCAGCATCGCCATTTTTACGGCGATTTGGTATAAGGAGCTGATGGAGGCGTCTTTCCTGATATTGTTGATGAACAAGTCCTCCGCATAGTCAACCGCCTCCTCCTTCTCCTTTTTCAGGATGTGTCTGCGAAGACGCGCTTCGTCCATGCTGACGGCCTCCGTTTTCCGGTTCTGAATCTGCCTCTGGCTGATGCAGCTCCCATATCCTTCAATCATCAGATATTTCTGGAGTTTTTTAGCGGCCCTGTAGACTTCGGGAAGCTGGTCAATCCTCTGAAAGGGCGGCCCCATGCCGATAAAGGTGGTCACGTTGAAATCGCTTTCTATTTTATTCTGGAGCTCTGAAAAATACTCCATGGCCTGTTCTTCCCCGCCGTCCTCCGCAAGAATCATTAACAGGCTGTCGGGCGGAAGGTGGACGATTTTCAGCCCCTCCCTTTTCCGAAGCTCCACAATCACATCGGTAATCCCCTTTTCCTTAAGTCCCTCCGTGCTCCATTTCATCACCGCCGCATGGTAATCGCCCTCTTTTGGCTGCAGCTGCAGCATTTTCGCATACTGCCCGTATTCCTCCGGCTCCGCCTTTCCGTTTAAGAAATGCATCCATCGGGTTTTCTCATCGATATAGCTGATGTTCTTCTTGTTCATCTCCTCAATCTTCTGAACCGTTTCCTTAAGCTGGCGCTCCAGTTCTTCCTCATTGATTGGCTTTAAGATATAGTTTTCCACTTCCAGACGGATTGCCTCCCTGGCATAGGCAAACTCGTCGTATCCGGTCAGTATGATAAAACGCACCTGTTCTTCCTTTTCCCTGATTTTCCGAAGAAGGGTCAGCCCATCCATCACAGGCATGCTGATATCCGTCACCACAATATGTACCGGCTCCTTCTCCCACATATCAAGGGCCTCCTGCCCGTCGTGGGCCATATGCACCACCTTAAGCCCCAAAGCTTCCCAGTCCAGGATATTTCTGATTCCCTGTAAAATCAGTTCTTCATTTTCCACCAGCATCACTTTCATCATAATCCGTCTTTTCCTCTATCTCTCTCTCCGCCGGCCGGAAGCTTAAAATCACCCGAAGGCCTCCCCCGCTTCCCGCCTCCAGATGAATCCCGTATTCCCTGCCGTAAACTGCTTTTAACCTGCGGTTTACATTGGCAATCCCAATGGAAGCCTCCTTTTTCATGGTGTCGTTTCGAAGCTCCTCGTTTTTCGCCGCAAGCTCCTCCCCGGTCATTCCCTGTCCGTTGTCCTCCACGATTATCCGGTACGCCTCGTCCTTCTCCACGGCAATCCGTATGAAATTATCCGTCTCCCTCATGCGGATACCGTGAATGAAGTAATTTTCAATAATCGGCTGCAGCACAAACTTGATAATCGGAACCTGAAGATACTCCTCCGGGCACTCCACCAGAGACTGGAACTGGTTCGGATACCGGAATTCAAAAAGCTCCAGATATTTTTTGCTGTAGTGCAGCTCCTGAGCCAGTGTGATGACGTCCGCCTCCTTTAACTGGGCCCGGAAGGTCACCGCCATGCTGTAGAGCATTTTCCCCACTTCCCTGTCGCCGTTGCAGATAGCCTTCATGCGGATAGCTTCCAGCGTATTATATAAAAAGTGGGGGTTAATCTGACTTTGAAGCGCCGCCATCTCCGCGTTTTTCTGCTCGATTTCCGCCAGATACCGCTTCTGGATATGCTCGTCTAATCGGACGCACATCTCGTTAAAATATCTGGAAATCAAGTCCAGCTCGTCTCCGTTTTTGTCGGCCGGAATCCGCACCTCCAAATCTCCGTCCATTACCCGCGTCATTCCGTCCAGTATCCGGTTCAGCCTTGCCGCCAGATGCTGCAGATAATACCTTACAAAAAATTCTCCCAGCACCATCACAAAAACGCCCACCGTCATAATCATGATGACAATGGACGGGGGGATTCCGGCCGCCTTCTTTTTTTCTATGTAGCTTACCACGTGATATTTCCCGGTCTGAGCGTGCTCCGCATAAACGTTGAGGGTGTCTTCCAGCTCCCCCGCGCTGTCCGCCTCCATAATCACAGACAGCCCGTACCTGCCGGGAGAGACGAACACCTCCGCTCCCGCCTCATTATATACCGCCAGCTCCGGCCCCGGATAATACCGGTAGATATCCCTGAACTTATCGCTCCTAAAGCA
This sequence comes from uncultured Lachnospiraceae bacterium, assembly GCA_910577275.1. Classification (GTDB taxonomy): domain Bacteria; phylum Bacillota; class Clostridia; order Lachnospirales; family Lachnospiraceae; genus Suilimivivens. The sequence goes on along the minus strand of CAJTMW010000010.1, from coordinate 31,367 downwards.
AAGAAGCATACTGCCCTTCACCTTCATGGTGGCAGGGTTCCGTATTTCCTTCAGATAGGAAAAGCCGTTTTCATCCACCAGATTTTCCCTGTAAATCCTGTTTTTAAAAGCGTTGTCGGCACTTCTGCGGTAGCTTTTCCCGTCCCTCGTATACTCGGTAATCTCGTCCCTCTCGTAGCTGAAAAGAGTAATGCGGTTCAAATCGGAACAGGACTGAAAAGCATCCAGAAAAAACTTTTCAATCCCTTTATATTCGCTGATTTTATTTTCCATGTAGGTGTCCAGCCGGTATCGCAGATAATCGGAGGGCTCGTCCGTCATATAGTGCAGGGCGTCGTTGAGCTCCATGGCGGATTTATATAAATCCTCATGGATATATTCCGCGATGTCTGCGGTCTCCTCCATATAAGCGGCGGCGGACTCGCCCATCATCTCCGTATAACTCAGATTCTGCTCCAGAAAACGCCTTCTGGTACTGGTGAAAAAGTAGACAACCAGCGACAGTATCACACAGGCCAGAATCGCCGTATAGATGTAAAAAAGCTTGTTGTATAACTGCCTTGAGCCTTTAATTTCCATTGTTCTCCAGTTCCTGTAAAAGTCTCCGGTTCATAAACATCACCAGAAATCCGTAAATACTTCCCATAAACAGCACCGTGGTTCCCGCCGATATTTCAAAGGCCCCGAGGATAAGCAAAAGAGCCGCCACATTCCCCAGCGTAAACACAGGCTTTGTAATCAGAAGCGTAAGCGCCGCTTTTACTGTCTGAATATTATTCATCTCGTACCGGCTGACAAGCATATAAAGAATGGGCGTAATGAAAACCGCCGCGGCAAACAGGACGGCAAACAAAACGGTGAGAAAAAGGCTCCCTGTCTGCACGGAAAAAAACTCCATATTCGTCCAGCATACGAAAATCACAAAAAGCTGTCCGGCGCCCAGCTCCATTTTCTGCCGGAAACCGGAAAAGTAGCCCTTCCGGTAATCCGAAAACGCCTTCCCCTCGGTTCCCCAAACGACGCGGTTCATCGCATACATCACCGCCGACAGCGCCGGGGCCATGGGAAGAAGGCAAAGGAGAAAAAGGGGCAGACATTCCCGTATCTGCCCCGCCCCCACAAACAGCAAAAACAACAGGACGGGAATGTTGGAGATGATAAACAGCAGATTCACGACAAGAAAATAACATACCTTCTCGCAAAATCCCATCACTCTTTCCACACAAAACAGCTCGCTCATATCGTAACCCCTTTCTGTGAGGGCGCCGCCGGTATCTCTCCTGCGGCAGCGCCGGTTTTTACAGTAAACTGACCCGCAAACCGAGGCAGCCCTTGTCTAAAAGGATATCAGTATCGTTTTAATCTCATAGGGATGGAGGCTTAACGTAATTTCCCCTTCCCCGAATTCCTCTAAGGGACGCTCCCTCAAGTCGCATTCCGCCCATGCCCTGTAAGCAAATCCCGGCTTCACGGTAACCTTCTGGGATGAGCCTGCAAACTCATGGAAACGGACAACCAGATAATTTCCGTCCTCGGATTTCTTCACCGCGTCCAGCTCCAACTGCTCATTGTCAAATGACAGAAAGCTTTCAAAGGCAGGGACGCTTTCCCCCTTCACGGCCTGCATGGGCTCGTTTAACGCAAACGCCTCAGGGACCGTCCCTCCGCTCACAAAGTCCCCCCCGTGGGGAAGCAGGGCGTAGGTAAACTCGTGCTCTCCCTGGTCCTGGAGGTAATCGGGATGGGTTCCCGCCCGCAGCAGGGAAATGCGTATCACATTGTCCTTGATATCGTGGCCGTACTTGCAGTCGTTCAAAAGACTCACACCGTAGTTTCTTTCCGACAAATCCGCCCATCTGTGGGCAACCGTCTCAAATTTCGCCAAATCCCAGCTTGTGTTCCAGTGGTTGGGACGCCTTACGTTTCCGTACTGCACGTCGTAGGTTCCGTAGGTGGAGCGAATCTCCACAGGGAAAGCCGCCTTTATGAGCTGGTGCTGCTCGTGGTAGTCCACTTTTGTCTTAAAGTCAATCCTTCTGCTGGTGCTGTAAAGAACCATGTCCTGGGAAATACCGGAGTTCATATACTTCCACTCCATATGAACGTTCATGCAAAGAGGCCCCATTTCCGTAATTTCAAAGGCGCAAAGCTCCGTGATTTCGCGCATTTTTTCCTGATAAAAAATGTCCACGTCCCAGGCGTCAAAGTCGATTGGCTTATCCTCAAAGACCTGCAGCACGTTGGCACGCATTCCCTCCGGCACCACGTTCCGCCCATAGGTCTTGTCAAACAGCCCGGTAATCTGCCCGTACTGGTTTAACGTGATTTCGTAGAAAGGCGTTTCGATTTCCCTGCTCCCGGCCATACCGGATACAAAATCTCCCTTTGCGCCTCTGACAGAAAAGGCCGCCTTAGGCGCATTTTCCGCCTTTCCCTCTTCCCGTCCCGCTTCCTCAAAGACGATGGTTTTCGCCCCCATTGCCGGAACGTCCTTCACCTCCACGTAAGTGACGCCGTTCCCCTTTTGCGAGACGAGCCCGCTGCCGTTCCCATCCCTGTAAACGCCGTCCCTGTTTCCCGGAAGCGAAACAACCTGGCTCATGGTCCAGCCCGAAGCGTTGACCACCGTATATGTATTTTCTTTTTCCTTAAGGAGCCGGCCGTACGCCTCCCCCTCCGTCCTTCTGGCAATGCCCTCGATATATTGATAGTCTTCCCTGGAATCCTCGTAAACCTCCCGGATTGAGGAGCCGGGGATAATGTCGTGGAACTGGTTCGTCAGGATGTGCTTCCACCCCTTTGTAAGCTCCTCCTGGGCCGCCTGCCTGATATCTCCGGCGTAAACCGCCGCCATCGCCGTCAGCCATTCGGCTTTCCGGTACAAAAGCTCCATTTTCCGGTTCATGCGCTTGTTGTACCCCTGGCTGGTATAGGTTCCCCTGTGGTACTCCAGATACAGCTCGCCGTCCCAGGTATGGACATACTGCCCCGTGTTCTCCACCGTCTCATGGAGCCTGCGGAAATACTCGCCTGCCGTGGACATTTTCAGATTGGGAAGCCCCGGAATCCTTTCTATCCTTCTTCTGTTTTCCAGCATGTCCCGGTTGACGCCGCCGCCCCCGTCGCCGTAGCCGAAGGAAATCAGCAAATCCTTATTCATCTGCTTTTCGCTGTAGGCATCCCAGATTCCCTTTACGGTTCTGGGCGTAATCATCCCGTTATAGGTATAAAACCAGGAATCCCTCTCCCTTTCCGGCTCCGGCGTGGTGACAAAGTGGGTTAAAACCTCGCTCCCGTCGATTCCCTTCCACTTAAAGGTGTCGTGGGGCATACGGTTATACTGGTTCCAGCTGATTTTCGTGGTCATAAAGGTGCCGATTCCGGCCTTTTTCAAAATCTGCGGAAGCGCCCAGGAATAGCCGAACACGTCAGGCAGCCACAAAAACTCCACGTCCTTCCCGAACTCCTCCCTGATGAACCTGCTGCCGATTAAAATCTGCCTTGTGAGGGATTCCCCGCCTGTCAGGTTGCAGTCGGCCTCCACCCACATGGCGCCGTCCGCCTCCCAGCGCCCCTCTCTGATTCTCTTTTTGATTCCCTCATAAATATCGGGAAATTCCTCTTTCATATATTCATATAACTGCGGCTGTGTCTGCAGGAAAATATATTCCGGGAACATTTCCATCAGACGCAGCACCGTGGAAAAGGAACGGGAGCCCTTTTCCCTGGTATGCTTCAGCCGCCACAGCCACGCCATGTCGATATGGGTATGCCCCACACAGTACACGTTCACCAGGGAGTTTTTGCCCAGCCTGTCGATGCTTTCGTTCAGGGCATCGTCCGCCTGATGGAGGGATTCATAAAATTCCCCGCTGCCCGGATAAGACCAGTCGATACAGTGGCAGGCCCCGTCAAGGGCCTTTCTAAGCTCATGCTGCATGGGGTCCGATGGCTCAAGCTCCTCCAGCGTCTGCCATACCATGGACGCCATGTAATAAAAATCGTCCGCCTTCCCGTCCAGCCAGGCAAGGTCGGCACGGGCAATCCTGTGCTCCTGCTGCGTCGGAATCCCGCCCCCCTCAAGCCCCGACCACAGCCGGAAGGTGAGCGATACGTCCGTCCCGCAAAGCTCCCCGTCAAAGAACACTTCCTTGTGGTTGCTGTCCACGCCCTGATACATTTTTCCGTTCACGTAAACCATGGACTCAAAGCCGGAGTTGTTGCCTCCGCCGGTGCTGCCGAAATCAAAGATTCCCACCACCCTTTTCCCTTTCCACTCTGCGGGGATATGTACCACCCTGTGCATCCAGAGATATCTGTCCCGTCCTTTCCAGGTATCTCCCACCTTCATGGACTCCCACCCTTCAAAGGATTCGGGCAGCCGGGGATTTACCACCCCCTCCGCATCCTCCGCCACGGCAAACTCCGAAAGCTCAATAATATCCCGATATCTGTACTGCATCGCCTCGTCGATGCGTCTTTCCAGTTTTCTGTCTGTTAAAAACATAATGCCCTCCTGTTAAGTTAAGTCTGTCTTGCTGATTACGATTATTCTACTACAGCCGGAAAAGAATCTCTATTCGGAAAATTCTATATTTAATGTATAAATTTTATTTTTCCTGCCGCAGCTCCCCGCAGATTCTGTCGTATTCTTCTTCGTCCAGTCTGTATTTCTTCTTATATAATATATAAGACAAAAGCATAAGCGCGCAGGGGGCCGCCGTCATGGTTATCAAAAGACCGGTACTCTGCCTCGCCGTGACGCCTGACATCTGCCCGTCTGCCGGTACGTTTGCCGCAATGCCGGTATCCTGCCCTGCTGGTGCGCCTGCCGCAATGCCGGTATCCTGTTCCGTTGCCGCTGCCTCCGCCCCGCCGAAAATCACCTCCGATATCTCCTCAAGCTTCTCCTCCTCGGAAATCAATCCCTGAGCGCACTGTTGCTCTAATTCGGAAATCGCGTTGGTATAGCCGGTGACGCCGAAAAGAAGATAGGTTGCGGAGGTGAGCGCCACTATCAGGGCGGAGCTCATTTTTGTGATGAACGGCCTAAGCGAGGTGATGATTCCCTCGTCCCTCGTTCCGAACCTGTACTCGTTGTATTCCACCGTATTCATGATGGAAATCATCATAATCAGGTAAAAGCAGTACTGCCCGAAATTGGTCAGCATGTACCCCAGAACCAGCAGCCAGAACCTGTCCATGCCGATTCCCGGAACAAACAGTGACAGCAGCATCAATACATAACCTGCGGTGGATATCGCCGCCATAATTCCCATCAGCTTTTTCCTGTGGACGCGTCTGGAAATCGCCGGATACAAAATCATGAGAACCGCCGTGGCCGACATCCCTACGGTATTGAACAGCGAGTACAGCCCGCCGCTGTATCCGAAGGTAAAATAAATATAGGTGGAGCCAATCCCCCCAATCACCAATCCGTTCCCCACCTGCTGAATCAGGAAAATAACCGACACCCACACAAGCTGGTCGTTCCGGGCAATGGTTTGAAAAATCTGCTTAAAGGAAAACCGCTCCCTCTCCTTTCCCGGAGCAGCCCCTTCCCTGTGCTCCCTCACCCCGAACAGCGTAAACAGGATAAAAAGTGGGGCAAGGATTGCAATCACCAGCGCAATCCTTCCGTATGCCACCGCCGTACTGCCTCCGATTGCCCCGCTCCCTGTGGAAAACACGGGAATCAGAATAGCCGCCAGCGTTCCCCCGATGCCGGCAAAGAGGGTGGTCCTTGCGGTAAACTGATTTCTCACATTGGCGTCGGAGCCCAGAGCCGGAATCATTCCCCAGTAGGAAATGTCGCTCATCGTATAGGTAATGCTGAACGCAAAGTACATCAGGGCGAAAAACCACACAAAGCGCCAGCCCTCCAGTCTTACGTTGAAAAGCAGATAAATCACTACCGACGTGGACAGTCCCCCCGCCGCCAGCCAGGGCTTGAATTTGCCGAATCTTGAATGGGTTCTCTCGATAATATTTCCCATCACCGGGTCGTTCAGCGCATCGAACACCCTTGCCGCTATCATGATGCCCGTAATCGCCGCCACCTGCGCGCCGCTCAGCGAATGAGTGAACAGCACGAAGGTCAGCAGATAGCTGTTAATCAGGCTGTATACCGCATCCCGCCCCATGGTTCCCAGCGGGAAAAAAATCAGGTTCTTTTTTGTCTGTTTGTCCGTTTGCATTTTGCTCTCTCCCATATTTTTATACCTTCTGTTTGACTTCTGCAGGCAGTAAGCCTCAGACTCATGCCTCCGTCTCCGGGATTTCCTCCCTCCATGGAATCGAAGGAACAGCCCCTTTACGGGATACGGCAAGTGCCGCTGCCCTTGCCGCCCTCTCCATGACAACTTCAACTGCCTCCCCCTTCATCATGCCGTAAACAAAGTACCCGGTAAAGGTATCTCCCGCCGCCGTGGTGTCCACTGCTTTTACCGGAAAGCTTTTCTGAAAGCGCCGCATCTCTCCCCGGCCGTAAAACGCGCCCGCCTCTCCCATGGTAACAACCGCCTGCGCTTTCGGGTACTTTTTCAGGATTGCGTCAACCAGCCTGCCGCCCTCCGCCCTGCTTTCATATTCCTTTCCGGCAGTTTCCCCGTCTTTGCATTCCTTTCCGGTTTTGCATCCCTCTTTGGCAGTCTCTCCGCTTTCATATTCCTCTCCCGCAAGAAGCCGCGCCTCTATCTCGTTTACCAGAAATACCGATACCTTTGACAAATCGCAGGCGCCAAGCCCCTCGTCGAAGGGGGAAGGATTTAAGACAATTACCATGCCTTTTTCATAAGCCCTGTCTATGACGATATCCGGCAGATTAATCTCGTTCTGCAAAACCAGAATATCCCCTTTTCCAAAACCGGCCAGCACCTCGTCAATAAAGTCCTTTGTCATTTGCCGGTTGCCGCCCCCGTAGAGCAGAATGCTGTTCTGGGCATCGTCGTCCACCTGGATTATCGTATGGCCGCTCTTTCCCTCCGTCATCCTGATATAATCCGTATTCACATGATTTTCCCGGCAGATATCGAGCAAAAACTGCCCGTCAGCTCCCACCATACCGGCGTGATAAACCTGCGCCCCGGCCCTTGCCATGGCGATGGACTGGTTCATGCCCTTTCCCCCCGGAAAAATCTCCATTTCCTCCGCCTTTTGCGTCTCTCCCGGCCTTAGAATATGCGCCACCCGGTATACGTAATCAATGTTTAAAGAACCAAAATTCAATACCTTCACTTTCAACCCTCCTTTTTCCGGTTCTGCTGTTTATCATGTTCCGCTGATTTTTATTTTGCTGCAGCTTACATGGCTTCCGTCACGCACGGCAATGCCCGCCGAGCCTGTAAGGTACGGCCCGTCAACGTCAACGGCCCTGATACGCGCCTCCCCTGTCCGGGCGGTAATTTTGTTCCCCTCTGCGGAGATTTCCACCCGGTATTCCTTTCCCGCCTCCCACGAAAAAGGTATGCCGGCAAGCTTCTTCAACCCCTGACGGGTATTCTTCACAAGCACAAATTCTTCCCCTGAAAATCCGGCAAAATATCCCCGGACGCCGCCCTGCACCCGGATACAGCCGTAATGTTGCCTGCCCGCGCTGCAAGTCAGCCAAAACTCCGCCCGGTAGTCCGTCCAGTCATACCCTCCGGTATAGGCTTCCCCGAAATCGGCGCAGGATAAATGCAAGCTCCCCTTCTCCAGAAAAAGATTCCCTTTCAGCCGGGTAAACTGGCTGATTTCCCTGTGAACGGAGGTCCAGACCTCCTCCTTTTCCTGCGAAAAATCAACTGTATAATCAGGCCCGCCTTCCGCATACAAATCGTCGATATAAACGGCAAAGCCTGCCTCATTCCCGCTCATGGCGCAGATTTCAAAGGCAAAGCCCATCTCGTCCAGAAGAACGCCCTCCATGGCCGGAACGGGGTATTTCATGGTAATCCATTTTCCTTTTTCCGCAACCCCTTCCTCACTTAAGTAAAGCTCCTTCGTCCGCGCATTCCTTGCGTACAGATAAGCCCTGCAGTCAGGCCCTCCCTCAGGCAGCATCACGCTTCCGCAGACAGTCTGCCCCGGATAAAGCAGAGGCGAAAAAGACGGGTCGTAGCGGCTGTCATGAAAATCCTCCGGGAACAGATAGGTTCTGGTATACAGGCACACCCTCTCCCCCGGGCTCACCGGATAAGCGTGGGCGCGCAGGCACCGCTCTCCGGTACAGGAAGTTTCCCCGGTATTTAAAAGCGAAATTTCCGGCGTTTTCAGGTTGGATGCATCTGTGCGTTCCAGCCGCATTTCCATGGCATGGGTGGAACCGGGGAACTCAAAATGACAGCTGTGAATCCGGTTTTCAATGATTTCCCGGAAGGGCTCGGGAAGCGCCTCCCCTGAAAGCGCCCATGCCAGCTTTGCAATATAGCACGCGCCGTAGGGAATATCCTGAATATTTAAGGAGCCCGCCACGCCGGAACATGCCAGAAAATCATTCACAGGCTTCCGCCATCTCTCCTCTATGGCCTCAAGACCTCCCCGCACGCCCATAATCGTGGCCACATTCCCCACATTGCAGTCCGTGTCCCAGCCGCACCGGTTACAGATGGTAAGGGTTTCGGAAAAATCCCCCTTTCCATACAAAAGCGCGAGAATCATAACCGCCGTGTTGGGCAGAATATGACAGACGCCGGGATATCTGTCGTATCCGTGGTTTTTCTGTATATAGGCAAAGCATTCCTTCCAGTCATCCGGGCGCCTTTCATGAAAATCCATAATCTCCCGCACCAGCCCCGCATAAGCGCTCTTTGCCGGAATATAGGATAGCCCCTTTTCCAGAATGGCCGAAATCTCCTTTTCCACAAAAGCCTCACTGATGCAGACGGCAATAAAAATCCCGCCGTAAATTCCGTTGCCGTCATGGGTTACGCTTGCCGCCTTCGCTGCAAGAGCCGCCGCCATATCGGGATTCCCCGGGCAGACCAGCCCCCAGGTATCAATAAAAATCTGTCCGCCAATCTGCTCCGCCATGGCGCTTCCGTTCTGCGCTATGCTGCCGCTTTCCGGCGCCGGGATTCCCTGACGGAGATTCAGATACGCCGTGTGCTCCGTGGAGCGTCCGTAGCCGCCCCACCAGAAAAATCCGTGCTCAAAGGGCGCATAGTTGAGCAGAGCCTCCCCCACGTCGTCGGCTGTCATCTCCCGCCCCTTTTTCATACTCTCCTCCAGGGCCCGCAGAAAGAACAGCGGCCCGTTGCTGTCGTCGTCCGCTGCAAAACGCTTATAATCCACCGGATAGCCCTTGAGCTCTCCGTATACGCTTTTTATCTGCTCATACGTCCACCCCTCCACCGGCGCGCCAAGGCGTATCCCAATGATTTTCGCCAGCCAGCCGGCATAAATTTTTTCAATCCATTCCTTTTTCATTGCCGCCATATTTTCCCTCGTTTCTGCGCTGCTGTTTGCGCATTCCAGGTTTGCGGATGTGCCGCATCCGCAAATCTTTCGCTCTTTTTCTCCCGATAAGCACAAAAGGAAGCAGTAAGCCACTTCCTTTTTAATAATCATGCTTCAATATTACGTCTTTCTTCATTATAGCCGGTCTTTAAAGGGCAGTCAATTGAAATAAGCGGCCGGATACGGAAATCAATTTTCGGATTCCGGGGAAATATGATGGAGAATTGCGCCCGTTTATGATAGAATCGTATTGATAACAATGAACCCTATGGAGAGTCCTGCCCATATCGGTCTGCTTTAAGGCCAGAAAATTATAATTTGGAGGAATTTAAAATGAAAACCATATTCCAGAGAACAGAAATTACAGAGCCCGCCATGTTCAGTCCGTCCGACACCACCCAAAAAATAGAAGGTTTCCCGGAAATCTGCGTCTCCACATTTTCCCGGAGATTCTTTGAGAAATTCATTACCCTGGACAACGTGGAAAAGATAGCGGAGCTTCACTCCGTAAACGTGGATACGCCGGTCTATAAAATCAATTATAAAGGAAAGGATATTGCTTTCTACCAGTCCATGGTGGGCGCGCCGGCCTGCGTGGGCTATTTTGAGGAAATCATTGCCATGGGCGCAAAAAAGTTCGTTCTTTTCGGCTCCTGCGGCGTGCTTAACGATGCTGAGGTGGATGGCAGAATTATGATTCCCGTCTCCGCCGTCCGGGATGAGGGCACCAGCTACCACTATGCCGCGCCCTCTGCGGAAATCGAGGCGGACCCCCGCTGCGTGCAGGTTCTGGAAAACATTTTGAAAAGCAGGGACTGCCCTTACGTCAAGGGGAAAACATGGACTACCGACGCCTTTTACCGTGAAACACTTCCCATCGTCAGAGAACGCAAAGAGGCGGGGTGCCTTACCGTGGAAATGGAATGCGCTTCCATGCTTGCCGCCTCCAGATACCGGAATATTCCCTTTATTCAGTTTTTATTCGGGGCGGATAACCTCAGCGCCGATACATGGGATATCCGGGATTTGGAAACAGCCGGCCTTGCAGGAACGGAAAAGTATATGGTCCTTGCTTTTGAATGCGGGATAGGACTGTGAAGGGAGGGCGTGTCAGGGAACAGACGTATGTACGGAAATAAATTTATCTGACAACTCGATTAAGTCTCTTGCTGTCTGTATCTGCCCTTCCGTCTCTTCTTTACTTGCTATATAAAATTCATCATAATCGCTCGCATGTCTGACCTTTGCCGCTTTTGATATGCCTCTCCCTGTTTCTTTAGGAAATATGCCTGTATGAACATAATTTTTGTTAAAATATCCAATTGTATCTTTATGCTTTTTAAAAGCAATTGGTTCCAGACATAATACAGCTGTCAACGCATAATAAATTGAATAATATGCCCTGTTATTTGCAGCCTTTAATTTGCTATTATTAAAAAGAAGTTCTGCGGTATCCAGTTCCTCTTTTGCCCGTTCAAGCTTATATTTTGCCAAATCTATCCCATAAAGTTCCTGAGTCATATCATCACCCCGTCCTTTTCAATATTCATGAAGAAAGGGTATACGTTTTTCCACTGCTCGTAAATTTTTATGCTCTGAATTGAAGGATTTATTTCCATTTCATACTGTTCTTCAAAATCATAAGTGATATCATAAATTTTGTCAGCATAATTACTAACCTCTTTCGGTTGTATATCAGCCAATATCATAATATCAATATCTGAGTCCCGTTTAAAATCTCCTCTGGCATAAGAGCCGTACAAAATCACCTTTTTCAGCCGATTCTCAAACACCTGTCCAATAGCTTCCCTGTACTTTTCCAATAAACAAGATAAATCATCCGGCATTTTGTATCACCACCTTTTTCATATTGTATCATATTCCGTTTTAATTATCCATAATTCCGCTCCCGTCAACCCCTGAAAAATTCAATAGTTTTCGCTTCAGCCCGGCAGAACATTTTCCAAATATATTGAGACCAGGCTTCGTCTGTATTTACCACTGTTATGCTTCACCTGCAAATATATATGGCGGGAATCCCATTTCAATTCCCGCCCTCTTTTTAATTGCGCGCTTATCCTTTGACAGCTCCCGCCGTAATCCCATTGATAATATATTTCTGGGCAATCAGATAAATAATCAGCATGGGAAAAACTATCAGGCATACTCCCGCAAATATCATCGACCAGTCATTTGCATAAAGTCCCTGAAAGTTCGCCAGCGTCACTGTAATTGTGAGCTTTTCTCTTGCCTGAAGAAAAAGCATGGGCATCAGGAAATCGTTCCATATGGCAAAGGTACACAATATCCCCACTGTAACCAAAGGGCTTTTTAAAAGCGGAAATACAATGGCAAAAAATGTATAATAAATTCCCGCGCCGTCAATCTGAGCGGCTTCCTCCAGTTCCCGGGGAACGGTCTTTACAAAACCGCTCAAAAGAAATACCGCCATAGGCGCCTGTGAACCACAGTATACCAGAATGGTGCCAATCAGTTTGTTCACCAGCTTAAAATCCGCCATCATTTTATATAGAGGAATCATACGCAGCTGAAACGGCATCATGAGACCTGCCAGAAACAGAAAATATATAAAGTTATACTTCCCCCCTTTACGGCAGATTGCATAAGCCGCCATTGACGCCGCCACCAGAATAAAGCACACTACCGCGGTAACAATAATTACCGTATTGGCAGTAGATTGAAGATAATTCATTTTGTCGAATGCTTTTGAGAAATGTTCAAATGTTATTTTCTCCGGTATTCCCGACGGATTAAGGGCCAGTTCCGATTTTGACTTTAGTGCCGATGAAAAAATAATAAAAACCGGATAAAGATGTACCACAAGGCAGATTGCCGCTGTAAAAATCCCGATAAATTGCTTAAGCGGCGAAAGAAATCTTTTCCCGTCTATCCTCATGCCTCCACCTCCCTTTTTCTGAGCAGTGTAGTGGTGATAATCGTTATCACCAGAATAATCACAAACATGGCAACGGCAATTGCCGCCCCGTATCCCCACTGCGCCCCCTCGCTGCTGAATCCGAGACGGTACAATGTCACCGCGATAGATTCTGTCTTGTGCGCCGGCCCGCCTCCTGTAAGGGTATATACCTGATTATAAATCTGCAGGTTTCCAATCAGGGAAAGCATAACGTTAATCGTGGTAGCCGGTGCAATTAAAGGAAATGTAATATGAATCAGCTTCTGTATTTTCGTAGCGCCATCAAGGCTTGCCGCCTCATAATACATATCGGGAATAGACTGCAGGCCGGCAATATTGATAACCATGGTGTACCCTGCGCACTGCCAGACTGTAACCGCCACTATCACCCATCTGGACACAGAAGGATTTGACAGCCACGGAAGAATTATTCCTTCCAGATTCAGATTTCTCAGGATATTGTTTAAAGCCCCTATATTGGATTCCAGCATAAATTTAAATACATAGCCAATCAGCAGAGAGCTGAAAACATAAGGCATAAAAATCAGCGTCCTCAGGATATTGTTTTTCAGACAGCTCTTTTCCAGCAAAACTGCAAAAGCAAATCCAAGAACATTTTGAATAATCACGATTGTCACTGTATAAAATACCGTATTTCCAATAGATTCCATTATCTGTTTGTCATGAAAAAGTCTGATATAATTTTTAATGCCGACAAACTCACTGGTTACCCCGTCCCATTTTGTAAACGAATAATAAATAGATTCCAGAGAAGGCACCCAGAAAAATAAAATATAAAAAAACAGCGCCGGAATTACAAAGGATATCCATTTCAGCTCCCGGACAGCTTTTTTTCTTTTCACCATACTTAAACCTCCAACCATATTCGGACAAATCGGGAGGCTGCCGCAAAACCTTACATTGCCGCAGCCTCCCGTTTACTGTTCCTGCTTATTTTATATCTGCAATCTCCGCAACGGCGGCATCCGCTCTCTGGCAGAATTCCTCCGGCGTACTGTAGCCGCCGGCCAGGCTTGCCAGTTCATCGGGTCTGTTAAAGCTGCTTGCCTTCGGAAGCATATATCCGGCGGCGCTGCGGGAATAGAATCCGTTCATATCCGCCCGGCAGCTGCCCATGGAATCTATTACTTCCTGTGAAAACTGGTCCGTTGCCTTTAGCTGTGAATTCAGCGGGAGGCCGCCCACCTCCGCAATCACAAGCTCCTGAATTTCTTCCGACAAATAATAATTCAGCGCTATCTTTGCCGCTTCCAGATTTTCACTGGCCGAATTAATACATATTCCTTCGCTTGCAGTAACCGGTAAAATAAGTTCCTCCCCCGGCTCGTTTAGAGGCAGCGGAAAGAATCCTATGACGGACGGGTCTTCGGCAGCCTGGGCCGCTACGCTGTACTCCCAGCATCCGGTGATAAACATTGCCGCCTTTCCTGTTGCCAGAAGCTGGCACGCCGTATTTGCATCTGTTCCAATGGGGTCATTGCTGAAATACCCGGCGTCAATCCATTCCTTTGTAAGCCCCAGGGTTTTATCGATGCCCTCCCCTAAATCCGACCACCTTAAAGTACTCTCATTCGTTTCCACATCATACAGCTTCCTGGCCACATCAGGGTCGTTCCTCAGCACATAACTGTCAAACGCGATAAAAGGTATAATCTGAGCCGTCCATGCATCGGCAAAAGAGCCTGCCAGAGGCGGTGTGCCTGCCCCTTTGAGCGTTTCCATAACATTTACAAATTCTTCATAATTTCCGGGAACTGAAATCCCGTTTTCCTCAAAAACTGCCTTGTTATACAAAACGCCCATGGTATTCTGGGTTGTCGGCACATAGAAAAGCTTCCCGTTTATCTTAAGTGTATCTAAAATCTCCTGCGGATACTTCCCTGTATTTTCCAGGTCGGAAACATCAATAAAGGTATCCTCCTTAATCTGTGTACTTGCCGTTTCATATCTTGGCGTTATCGAATGTACGCCAACCAAATCCGGCAGCTCGTCGGCAGCCATCTTGGCCTTAAATGTGGTAAAGTAATCGTCTCCCGGAGCGTTTTGAAGCTCTATTTTAATATTGAATCGCTCCAGGCAGTCGTCAATCCATTTGTCCGTCGAAGCCGTCCTGTCTGCATAAGTCCATGTCAGATAAGAAAGTGTCACTGTTTTCTCAAACTTCTGTTCTCCGGCGCCTTCTGCCGGTGCGGCTTGCGTATCAGTGTCCTTCCCGCTTTCCGCCGCGGAATCCTCCTTTGTTTCTCCGGCGCTTTCCGCCGCCCTGTCGGCGGAATCGGCATTGCCATCCGCTCCTTTGCCTCCGCATCCGGAAAGCAGCCCCGCCGTCAGAGCCATGCAAAGTATCGTGCTTAATAATTTTCTTCTCATCAGTATCCCTCCTGTTCATTTGGTAATTGAATTTTAGCTCAAAGGGAAAACCTTTTAAATCAACAAATTTTACCTGTTCACTCCATATTTTTTACCCTGATACTTTTCCTTCCCTGAATGCACCCGGTGTGACTCCATAATCATCCTGAAATTTTTTCATGAAATAATTGACATTGTCATAGCCTGCAAGCTGTGCAATCTCATATATTTTCATGTCCGTTGACCTTAAAAGCATGATTGCCTTTTCCATCCTCAGTTTTCGGACATAATCATTAAAATTAGTCCCTGTTTCTTTTTTAAAGGCTCTGGACAGATACGCGGCATTCACATAATACTGCTTTGCCATATCGCTTAGCGTTAACGGGTCGCTGAAATGTTCGTCCACATATCTTTTTATCTGTAAAGTAACCGGCTCCTTCCCTTCATTCCTCACGGTATCAATGTAATCGGTAACCGCCTCTGTGAGGAGCATACTTAATTCCATCAGCTTTTCTTTTGAAGTAATCATCCAAATCTGCCCGAAAATATCTGCATATTCACGGTTTAGCTCATACATGCTGCTGCCGTACTTTATCATTATTTTGGACAGCAAAACAATAATTTCCTGAATATTCATCCTGATTGCAATCAGCGAATCATCATTCCGTCTTTTCCATTTTTCCGCAAGTGCACCGAAAATTTTTCCTGTCATCTGTCTGTTTCCATATTCTACAGCAGTTATCAGATTGTTAATTTCATCATAGTCTACACAAACTCCGCTATAGGCTTTTTCAAACTGGCTGATTGTCACAAGTCTGCACTCCCTGCTGCTCTGCATATTCTCCACAATAAATTTTGCCTGAAGATAAGATTTAAAGGAAAGCGCCGTATTGGCATATGGCTCCCCCACACCTATGATTCCCTCTATATCCATTTCCTTTCTCGCCCTGAGCAAAAAACTTTCAAAGTCATGCATTATCTTTTTATATACATTTTCATAAGAGCTTTCCTTTCGAAAACCGATGATAAGTATATACTGATTCGGATTAGAATGGTTGCGGAAGAAAACTCCCTGTCCCTGATTCCAGTTTTCATTTTTGGCAAGCCGCAGAAATACCCCTCCCGCGTCTTCTCCCGTATCTTTTTTCTGCCTTAGCAAGGATGCCTGAAAAACAACTGTCAGGTATTCCTTTCCCACCTCCAGCTTCCTGTGACTTTTTTCATTCAAATAGTAATGAGATAGCTTATCATTTTCTTCATTTTCCCTAAATTGTTTGACTATGACCTCCTGCTCTCTCTTTGTCTGAAGCTTCTTTATCGTTTCCCTGACTGTTTCATCCAATTCCGCTCTCTGTACCGGTTTTGTCAGATAGGCAGACACATTGTAGGCAACTGCTCTTTTGGCATATTCAAAATCGGCATAGCCGCTGATAATAATAACTTCGCAGCTTATTCCCCGGGTATAAATCTTTTCCGCCAGTTCCAGTCCGTCCATCAACGGCATTCTCACATCCGTCAGCACAATGTCAGGAGACTGCTTTTCTATGATATCCATCGCTTCCAACCCATTTTCCGCCGTATCTGTCAGTATAATTCCCATTTCTTCCCATGGAAGCATCAGTTTCAGCCCGTCCAGTATCCACTCCTCATCATCCACAATCAGCAGCTTTTCCATCTTCTCCCTCCTTCCGTATACACACCCTTACCACTGTTCCCACGTCCTTTTTGCTTTCTATCAAAAGCCCGTATGTTTCTCCATAATACATTTTCAGACGCAAATTAATATTCCGTAATCCAACATGATTTCTTTTCTTTTCGAATACATTCTCCGGCTCTTTTTCTATCTTTCCATCTTCCACCCGTCGGAGGGGTTCATTGATATGCTTCATGAGTTTTTCCAGCTCGTCCTTTGCCATCCCCTGTCCGTTGTCTTTTATTTCCAGATAAAATGCATTTCCATGCCGGCAGCTTCTTATTTCTATCCGCCCGTTTTCCTTCCTGTTTTTCAGACCGTAGTTAATACTGTTCTCCACAATGGGCTGCAGAACCAGTTTAATGATGGGAAGGTTTTCCAGCCCCTTTTCCACTTCTATCTGATAAGTAAATCTGTTTTTAAAACGGATTTTCTGAATATCCAGATAGCTTTTTACATTCTTTAATTCCTCTTTTAACTGAATTGTCTTTTCATCCCCTGATATACTGTAACGAATCAGCTCTGCAAGACTGTTCGACATCACCTCTATTTCCGGCGTCTTATAGACTACTGCCATGCTGCTGATGATTTGGAGGGTATTAAATATAAAATGCGGGTCAATCTGAGCCTGCAGGAACCTGTACTGCGCCTCTTTTCTCTGCAGCTCCTCCTCATATTTTTCCTTAATCAGTTTTTTCGTATGATATGCCATCTCATTAAAATCTTCTATCAAACGCCCCAATTCGTCGTCAGTTTCCTTTTTCAGACGAATATCAAAATTGCCGGACTGAATTGTCTGCATACCTTTTTCCAGTATCTGTATAGGACGGCTGATACTTTTTGCCAAAAACCAGGAAAGTCCCACAGACATCAGAATCAAAACTGCTTCTACCTCTATGGCCAGAATCAGATAATCTTTAATTTTCATAAAGATATAATCCATGTTCGTTGCTATTACAACATTCCATTCGTATACCTTTTCATCACATCCCGCAATAATATATCTTTCACCGCCTGTATTTTCAAAACGGATTCTTCCATTCCTTCCGTCAAACGCTCCGTGCCCCCTTTCCGACCAGTCAATAAACGCTCCCCGCTGATAGACGATTTCCCCCGCCTCATCTACCAGCATAACCGTCGTCATATCGTTTGTAATATAAGTGTCTATCAATGTATCCAGATTTTTCATTGTGAAATCCAGCATGATTACCGTATCCTCAACAATTCCTTCATCGTCAATATTTTTAAGCTTTCTTGAAAATCCAATAACCGGCTTTTTATAGCTCATATGCTCTGGTATATAATTTATCACAATATTGGTTCTGCCATCTCTGTCAAGGGTATCCTGATACCATTCGCTATGGTCAGGAACATAATTAAGAGTTTTTCCGCCATAATTGGAAAACAGATAATCCTTGTCCGGGTTCATGTAAATATATACATCCACAAAATCCCTCCGCATCATAAACAACTGAGTAAAGTATGTGGTCAGCAGCTTATCCTGTTGTGTCTTTTCAAAGCCCTGGGCGTTTTTGTCCGACCTTAAGAGCGATGCCAGAGCGCCCGTCTCATTACGATACAATTCAAAATAAAAGGAAGCAATCGTCCCGTCAATCTGCGTCACATAATCCTTCAGAGCCGCATTTATTTTATCCGAGAGTTCCACGGATTCCTGGATTGTTTTTTCCGCGCTGTTTTTATACTCATAGTAAAATACAAATATATAGTACATAAGTAGCGTCAATATCATTAAAATCATAGTTCCATGAAACATCTTCTGGAAAATAGTCTTATTTTTCCACATTATCTATCTCCTCCGATATTCCGTAGGCGTCATCCCCATAATTTTTTTAAAATATCTAGAAAAATAATAAATATCGCCAAAGCCGCATTTTTCTGCAATCTCGCCAACGGAAAGCCGCCCGGCGTCAAGGCAGTCCACTGCATGAGATATTTTTACATGAATAAGATACTTATGTAACGGCATACCGGTATTCACCTTTATCATATCGCTGATATAATTGGGATGAAAACCGAATTTAGTTCCGATTTCCGCATTCGTAACGGATTTCGCATAGTTTTCGTGAATGTAATCCATGATTCTCCCAACAACCTCATTCCCTGCCTCTAACGGCTGCAGCCTTATTTTCCTCGCCGCTTCTATCAGAACCTCTGAAAAAAGTCTGCTTATTTTCAAGTCGTAAAACCTGAATTTACGCATATACTCATAAACAATATTCTGCATTTTTTCTTCTATCTGAAACAACCCCTTTACATAGACTACCCTGTCAAACTCAGGCATATCTTCAAATGAAATATTTTCTATTATCTGTTCCTTCCGGTATGTTTCTCTTACTCCGGGCGGCACCGGCGTCTTCAAATAAGAAAATTTCTGTGTATAGTCAAAATTCATCACAATATAAGACACATAGTTATCCGGCGTCTTTATATGGTACTCAATGCCGGAATTTATAATCAAGGCGCAGCCTTTGACAATATCATAGGTTTCTCCACATACTTCTATCTGCCCAAAACCATCCTGCCCGTAAAAAAGACGGGCATCATAAGGAGTATGCGGCGAATAGGTATTTTCGGAGTCCATATACAAGTATCTTGCATAACGGATAAAGGGATTGATTTCATGAAACAGCATATTCATTTCCTTTCTTTATTTTATACAAATTATGCTTTATTTTCTTTATTCATTTTATTTCAATTTTCCTTTAAAATCAAGAAAAATATAAACCAAGAGGTGATAGTATGATTAAACGAATTAATGAAGAATATGCAAAAATTGGAATTTTCGCCGTAGCTCACGGCGTATATTGGGAACAGTTCCCCGGACTCTTTGATAATATCTGCCGGTATCATCAGGACTTTGTCTCGCTGGTACGGACACATCCGGTAGAAGTCATTGATTTCGGCATAATAGACAGTTCGGAAAAGGCCTGTGAAAAGCTCCCTGAAATCATTGCCGCCAACACCGACCTTGTCATATGCAATATGACTACTTACGCCACCTCCTCCGTTTTCGCCCCCATTATCCGGGAGATTAACAGTCCGCTGATACTTACTGCCCTGCAGCCCCGAAGCGGGCTCGATTACGAATCCGCTTCCACTTTCATGCAGCTGGAAAATGACAATATCTGCTCTGTTCCTGAATTTACCGGAGTAGCAATCAGAATGGGGAAAAAAATCCATGATGTGATTATCGGAACACTATACGGGGATGAGAAAGTAAAAAAAGACCTTGTCTTATGGTGCTCCATCGCAAAAGTCCTTCACCACTTAAAAGGCGCCAGAATAGGCCTTATGGGACATGCATTGGAGGCCATGTATGATATGCACGCCGACCCTACCGCAATATCCGCGGCTTTCGGACTGCACGTCCCCCTGCTGGAAATAGACGATATCATCAGAGAATACCATACTGTTTCAGAACAGGAAATTCAGGAAAAAATCAGGGTAATAGAAGAAGAATTTGATATGCCTGACCCGAAATCGGACCCTGTCACCTTAAAGCTCACCGAAGATGATAAATATCAGGCTGCGAAATCTGCGGCAGCCCTTGATAAATTTGTAGAAAAATATCACTTAACAGGGCTTGCCTACTATTATGAAGGAATGGAAGAAAGCCTGCACCGAAAGGTTGCCACAACACTGATTGTCGGAAATTCGATTCTGAATGCCCGGGGAATACCTATGTGCGGAGAATTTGACATTAAAACCTGTATTGCCATGCTCATTATGGACAGGCTTGGAATAGGAGGAAGTTTTGCCGAATTCCATCCTTTTGACTTTAAGGAAGATTTTATATTAATCGGACATGACGGTCCCCATCATCTTGCCACAGCAGAGGGAAAGCCGGTTATAAGAAGCCTGAAAAAATATCATGGAAAGCCTGGATGCGGCGCTTCCGTTGAATTTAAAATTAAAGAAGGCCCGATTACCATGCTGGGAATCACACAGACAGGAAACGGCAGTTTTAAATTTGTCATAGGTGAGGGCATCTCCAAAAAAGGCCCGATTCCGCCAACGGGCAATACCAATACCAGAGGTTTCTTTGAACCGAATACCAGAGAATTTATCAAAAAATGGGTGATGGAGGGTCCTACCCACCACTATGCATTGGGAATCGGGCATCACGCCGAAACCATAGCCAAAATAGCCGACATTCTAAATATTGAAAGCGTAATTGTAAGATAATCCCCCTAGAAAGGAAAAAATTGATATGCTGAAAAATATATCGCTTGAAATGAGTTTAAAACCATTTAAACAAACCGATGATTTATTTATAGAAAATGTGTGCAAGACCCTTTTTGAGCAGTGGAAACCTCTGCTGAAAAACGCGGCGTGCATCTCCATATTGCTCTGGTCGGCAGACGGAAGCGAGCTTTTAGACTACAGAGGAAATCTCCATGACGAATTTGAATGGGCTTATTTTATCGGCGGCGCTAACCAGAGAGAGGATAACCACAGTGATATAGACCCTGACGGTATCGAGCTGCATAGCAGAAACTATCTCTATCGGGACGCGCCTCCCCGTATGACCTACCAGATTCTTAAAAATATCGTTGCTGCTCTAAAGAGAACGGGACAGGAGCTGTTTGAAGGCCACCAAATCCGGGTAGGCACCACTATTGACCCGGGGCCTGAATTTGCCAAATCCTCTTTTAAATATGAGCGTCACAATGAAATCTGCAAAGGGAACGCCATGGGAAAGGGAACCATGATTTGCGCCCATTCCAGCCTGAAAAAAGATAGCTTCCCTTATGCCGCATACCCGAATGGAATTCCCGAAGGTCTTTCTTTTGGAACTTTTCTGGGAAAACAGGCCAGCCTTTTTGGTAAGGATATGGATTTTGACTACATCTGGTTCTCCAACGGTCTTGGTTTCGGAGCCGAGACCTGGAGTACCACAGGCAGTATTTTTGACGGCAACAGCTTTCATTTTGAAAAACTGGAACAGGTAAAAAAAGAGGTTATGCAGTTCTGGCAGGATTTCCGCCGGGAGTGCCCTGATTATCCCATTGAAACCAGAGGAACCAATATGTCCATGGGAATTGATTTTGCCAGCGACGGAGTGCCTTTACAGAATATCTATGACGGAGAATATCAGATTTTACCGCCTCCTAATTCGCCATGGGCGGCTTTAAACGGAAATTTCGGACTGGAACTGATGGGACATATGTCCAGAATTGCCCATGTACCGGATGAAGATTATCTATTCCGATATTATATTCACGACCCCTGGTGGGCAAATTCTCCCTGGTATGACCGCTACAACGGACAGCCCCATGATATTTATCTGCCATTAAGCATTGCAAGACTTGATGGCTGCGGAAAAGTAAAAACGCCGACTCATATCAACCTTTTGACGATTGACAACTCCTTTGGGGATTTACCGGATTCATGCGTTTACGAACCTTTGCCACATCTGCTGAAGGCCTTGAAGGAAACTCCTGACGATATTGCTCCTTTCGTGTG
This sequence comes from uncultured Lachnospiraceae bacterium, assembly GCA_910577275.1. Classification (GTDB taxonomy): domain Bacteria; phylum Bacillota; class Clostridia; order Lachnospirales; family Lachnospiraceae; genus Suilimivivens. The sequence goes on along the minus strand of CAJTMW010000010.1, from coordinate 9,441 downwards.
GATTTATCCTTTCCGTGAATACTCCGACTGTAATACTGAGCAGGGCATAAGGGAAATGTTTTCCGGCGACTGGTTTATATGCAACGCCATTAACAGCGGTCTTCCGCTTTCCATGGTCGTATCAACCGATAATTTCCTGAAACAGGATAAAAAAATATATGCCTCCAGCATTCTGATTTCCGCAGTCCCCGAGGCGGACAGCGATTTTGAGACACAGATTTTATCCTATATAAAAAACGGCGGGAAAGTCATCTTTTACGGTAGTACCATAAGAGCCGGTAAAAATTTCTTAAATATAGCGGGAATGAAGCATTCTGATGGAATTTCCGGACAGCTCAAAGTATTTCTGTCCGATAAGTATTGCGGCGAAATGAAGCATTGTGGAACGATTGGCGGTGGCAATATTTTTGAAGAATCCGCTGCCGGTAAAGTGATTGCCAAAGCCGGAGACAAAGTAATCGCTGCCTGTAAAGACAATTTCGCCTGGCTGCGCGGAACGCCTTCCTGCGATTTTGTGGAAGGCAGCCAGCTTCCCTCTCCCCATAAAGAAAGTGAATATTTCATTTCTGAGACGCTGATGCTTCATGCGCTTTCCGAATTTGGTTTTCATATCGGATTTGACAAAAAAACAGATATTCCCACTCCGGTTATCATGCTGCACCGCCATAATAACGCTTATATTTTCTCCTGCTATCTGGCAAATACAACCGTAAAGACCAGCTTCCGATTCCCTCTTGGGGCCCCTGTACTGGACGGATATGAGACCCGGCTTGAAGATGGAAATTCAACCTACTATTTCCCAAAATCAGAGCGCAGAGAATGCAGAGTATTTGTTGACCAGCCGGAGGGTATCGTCGGCTGCCGGGAACTTCCTCCTGTCAGTTTTCTTTACCGGCGCAGAATAGAGGTCAGCGGACTTGTCAACGCTACTGTACGGTTTTTACCGGAAAATTATTGTAAGGATAATATTCATGTGGTTGTCAATACTCCCTGTGTGGATTTTTTCTCCGTAGGAGATGATTTTGAGCGCGAATATATGCAAAAGGGAAACCTTACTTTTTATGAAGCCCGCGGCATAACCGGGAAAATTGTTTTTTCCATGCCCCGGATGTCAGGATGCTCTTCTATCTAAAATACAGATTTAACAAAACAATATTGAGAGGCAGTTCCCAGACCTTCATCAGCAAGGGAACTGCCTTTCTGAATAACATAAGGATGCTATCTAAAAACCATTTTCTCTCCTATTCCACAATCACCCGCACTCGCGCCTGATTATAAATCCTCGTAAACTCATCCCCCGGCTTCCGGTTCACAGCCACCTTCACCACCGGGAAATGGGTTCCCGGCTGCGTAAACCTGTGGCTGTTTTCTATTTTTACCACATTTCCGGCTTCTTCCGTAATTTTACCGCCGGATGTAAACTCGCCGCTTTCCTCAAAATCCCACAGCATAGTCTCCACTTTTCCGCAGCCTTCCGGCAACTCCGCCAGCACCTGAAAGTTTACGGTGTCGCCCGCTTTTACCTCTTTTCTCTGTACTGCTTTTGCAGTTTGCGTCTTTGAGGCTTTTTCTTTTTCCTCTTTTCTCTGTGCCGTCTCCGGGGTCTTTGCTTTCTCCTCTTTCCCCGTTTCTTCACAGATGCCCATACGGACAAGAGGCTGAATTCCCTTTCTCTCCTTTGCCGTGTCCTTTATCCTCACCTGGCCGCCGTCCATGTCGTAGCCGCTGCTATCCGCCGGCACAATCCCCCGTTCCACCCAGTCGCTGAGGTCAAGAAGCGCCTGATACAGGGCTCCTAAATAGCTTACGATATGCTGGTGGTCGCCGCCGTTGCCTTCCTCGCAGTCGGTGTGCATGCAATGCTCCATATACCAGAGGCGCATCACATCTTCGTCCTCCGTTCCCGCATTTTTCCTAATCAGGCTCCGATACCAGTCCGCCTGCCAGGGAAAAGCGCTCTCGTCCATCAGGCTTTCAAGGATAATTACCTTGCAGTTCGGCGTCCCGCTCTGCACAGAGCCTGCGCCATGGCCTGCAATCACAGGCCCCACAAGTACCGGACGCTGAGGGTAAACAGGCTCTCCCTTTTCATCCCGGAACTGGTCCCATGCATGGTATTCCGGCCCCGGAACCTGATGCCGGTGAAAGGTCTGAAGGGCGATATAATCGGAATTGTCAAGCATCACTTTATCGCCCACGCGCGCCTTCCCCAGCAGTTCCTTCAAATCTCTGGTATCCATCCCCACGTCTATGGCCACGCAGTTTTCCGGCAGGCAGATTGCTCCAAACTCCTCCCCGGACAGCGCGCCGGATGTAAATCGTATCTTCATTCCCGTGCGGTAAAAGTCCCCCTCCGGATAGGAACGCAGGGAGAACACAGGAAGCTTTTGTCCGTGTCCCATGGCGTGTTTCCATGCTTCGTCAACGCCGTAGGCGTTCTTTTCATCAATACTGTCCGCCATCCCCATAAGCCCGTATTCGGGATGGAAAATCTGCGTCACTTCGCTTTCCATCACAATGCGGTCGCGTTTAGCGCTGCTGCCGGACGCCGTTCCCAGATAGCCCGGCTTTTCCCAGAAATCCTTACAGTAAGAGGGGTCAATCGCCATAGCCGCCGGTGTGAGAACAGGCAGCGCACCTTCTCCGATGGTATCGTAAACACACCATGTCTCCATGGGAAAGCCCATCAGCTCCGCCTCCCGAAGTGCGGCGGCCTCCTCCTCGTTCAGACACTCGTATGGATTCCCGCTTCCCCCCGGCTCAAGAGCGTCCCTGATTTCTTCCATCTTATTTCTCAGAATCCGCATGGCATGGGCTCTCACCGTAAACACATTGGGCATTGCCACAGGGGAGCCAATCACGAAAGGTACTGCCCCATCCCATATCCCCGTGGTGCTTTCCACACAGCTTATTGTTTTGAAACCGCCCCCGCTCCCGCCGTAGACATAACCATAGGGTCTGTGTCCGCCATAAAATTCGGAGGCCAGCTTTCTGGAAAACTGCGCGCAGGCCGCGCTGGCGCGGTACATTAGTGTGGGGTCGTCACCGCCGTTCACGATTCCGCCGAGATTGGACTCCACAAAATAAGAACCGTGCTTTACCGCAAAGCTGATTTTATCCTCAATGCCCTCCTGCTGCTGGGCTTCCTTTTCATCGCCCACAAAGGGGGATAAGTGCTGGAAAAACCGTTTTACATAATTTTCCGCCGGAGGAAAATAAAAGCAGAATCTTGTCAAAGTCCCCTCAAATCCACCGTGGATATAACGGTGCTTTACCGGTTTGTCCCTCCATTCGTCCACATCAACATAAGGATTTGCAAACTGCGCGTCGCCGGTTCCGTCGTATAACTTTTTTTCTTCCATCTTCTTATTCTCCTCTCTTTGCTTTCAGTTCCTCACGAATCCGGGGCAGTATTTTATCCAAATCATAGAGCTTCAGCAAAATAAACTGCACCAGGCAAAACGCCGCCGGAATCACGGTAAACAGCATGATAATCATTGTATTTGCCGAATCAGGCTGCACCGTAAGAGCGCCGTCGTATCCGGTGATTCCCATCAGAATGCCAATCACACCTGCCCCTACTGCGGTTCCCAGCTTTGCCGTCACGCTCTGGGCACAGGAAATCGTACCCTCGCTTCGTTTGCCCGTTTTCCATTCCCCGTAGTCAATACAGTCGATAATAAAGGTAGCCGCAAAACCGAACATGGTAAAAAAGCCCAGCAGCGCAACGATATTGGAAGCAAAAAGCAAAAGCATGTTCCGCGGGGCCAGAAGCCTTATCAGATAACCGCACATGCCAATCAGCGTCGTTACCCGCATCACATTGACAAAACCGAATTTTCCGGAAAGTATCGGTGTGATAATCATAATGATGATTACCGCCAGCATGGATAAAGACATCACAGACGCAAGTCCCAAATCCCCCATTATGTACTGGAAATAATAGGTCTGTACGCCGTTTACCAGCGCGGAGCCGATATTGCTGGTGAAAATAATCAGCGCAAACAAAAGGATATATTTGTTCTGCACCAGACAGGAAAGCATATCCTTCAGCGTCAGCTTCTCCCTGGCGGCGGTTTCGGTCTGATGGCGTTCTTTAATTGCCGCAAAGCGAAGCAGTCCAAACAGCGTAAACGGTACTGCCAGAATCAGGGAAATTATAAGCCACCCTTTCCTTGTGGTTCCCATTGTGGCAACCATCTGGGGAAGAAGAATGGACGCTGCCATAGTAAAAATCAACGATACAAAGCCTGTTACTGCGCCTACCGTCACGCTGTGCTCCGGGTTTTCCAGGACGTTTGCCAGATAAACGGACTCGTTGCAGTTTAAGAAGGTCATAAACACCGAGTTAATCAGCGAATAGGTTATGAACAAATACACGCAGGAGGGAGTAAGCCCCATTTCCGGCGCTGCAAACAAAAGCACAAGGCAGCCCCAGTAGCCGATAAGCGCCAGCTCGTAAGGGCGTCCCTTTCCGATTCGGGTATTGGTCTTGTCAATCAGGTATCCGGCGATAATATCCGTCACCCCGTCGAAAATCTTTGACACCATAAAAATCATTCCGGCCGTTACTGCGGAAATCCCCATATAGTCCGTGGCAAAAAAGGTGATATACGCCACCAGCGCCGCCGCCACCGACGTTGAAATCGTGCGGGAAGGCCAGCACAGCAACAGTTTCTTTGGTATTTTTGCTTTCTTCTCCATCTTTTCCTCTTTTCTGCTCTGTTTTCTATTTGTTTCTGTCAAAGTTTGCGGACACAGCGCATACACGCAAACCTCTCTCCGTTTTTTCATATAAAACAGAGGCAATCTTTATTTTGATATTATTATAAAAATTGCCCCTGTCTCATATTATCTTCTATTTAACTTTTTTGTCGTTTTTATAACTTGTTTTTCCTGCGGTACTCTTTCGGCGTCATTCCGTATTCCTTTACAAACCGCTCAGTCATATAGCTCTGGGAATGAAAGCAAAGATAATCCGATATCATCCCTATTTTTTCGTCTGAATTTTTCAGTATATTTGCCGCAAGATACAGCCGTTCCTTCAATATATATTGCCGCAGGCTTATTCCCTCCTTCTGCGTAAACAACCGGGACAAATATCCGGGGTGATACCCCAGCTCCTTTGCCATCTCATCTATGGTAAATTTCCTCCTGATATTTCTGACAATATACCGTTTGCACCGCTCCGGCAGTTCCCCCACATTCCCCTTCTTTTTTACTTCCCCGATTCTTCTCCCAAGCTCATTGGCGGCGTCTGCATAAACCCTCATCATTTCTATGGTAGACGTGCAGCCCGCCAGCCTTTTATAGTACTGAAAGCTTAATCTGTAACAGATTTCCTCCGTCACTCCCGCCTCGATTGCCGCTTTCCTCATGATAGAAATTGCCGAAACCACCGCGTATTCGCTGTTCTTAATGTAGTTCTGTCTGGCAAGGGGAGCGACAAATTCCAGACTGTTACTGTTCTCCAGAAAGGTTTTCTCATCAATCCGCATCTCTCCCTGCTTAAATTCTTCTATAAAAGCGCGTTCCTGCTCATACCCGAAAAAAACATCATAGTCGTCCATAAAGTCCCATGCATCTTCTTGCATCGGTTCCCGAACCGTTCCCATCTTCTCCGTCAGAACCTCCTCCGACACCTTTCTTCCGGTAAGCAGAAAATACATTGTGGAAAGGCAGCTTACAGCCTGATGCACCAGAATACGGCAAAACGGCGCCTCGTTTTTCCACTTATGCGTAAACTGGTAATCCCGAATCTGCGCCCTCGACAGATTGCCGATGGAAATTGGCCCGAACAGACACAAATCTCCGTCCTTATCCTCAAACCCCATATGGATAATATCCATTGTCTCATACCGCAGAACGGGAACCTGGCTTTCCCTCCACCTCTTCCGTACTTCCACGGCTGCATCCATGTTTACCGGTATGTCGCCGCCGCATTTCTGATACCTAATCTGATTTTCCCCATTCAGAACAAAAGTAGGGATTCCCCATCCGAGGTATGCTTTTTCCAGTAAAAATTTGTCCTTCATATATCCCGCCCTCCATGCCGCAGCGTTTTTTCCCTTATGTCCTTCCGGCTCTGACCCTTTCATTGTACTATACAGCCACGCCTGCGTACCAGACCTTCATCTCGATTTTTATCTCTCCTCCGGTTTCCATAAAAACAAACAACATTTCCACTCATATAAAAAACAAATTACCTAACGCGATTTCCCGCGTTCTTTTATAATAAATATAAAATTTGCGGAACTGGAAATCAGCTAAAGTCCGACAATGCCCGAAAGAATTTTCAGATGTAGCGCAGCTGGAAATTCTTTCAGACAAAGGGGCATTGGAGGACTGGAGCGGGACTGGAAATCAGCAGATGTGCGTACGGTGCACAAATCGATTTTCGGGCACAGAATGTGACCGGAAATTGATTTAGACCAAAGTGTACTGGAAGCGCATCTGCGGAACTGGAATGGAGGAAAAAAATGCCAAAAATTACTTTTATGGGAGCCGGCAGCACCGTGTTTGCCAGAAATGTACTGGGGGACTGCATGTGCACTCCCGCGCTGAGAAACAGCGAAATCGCCCTTTACGACATTGACAGTAAGCGCCTTGAGGAATCGGAAATCATTCTCGGCGCAATCAACAAAAACACCAACGAAGGCCGGGCCAATATTAAAACCTACTTAGGTGCAAAAAACCGGAAGGAAGCCCTCCGGGGAGCCGACTTTGTGGTCAACGCTATTCAGGTAGGGGGATACGACCCCTGTACCATCACTGACTTTGAAATCCCGAAAAAATACGGTCTGCGCCAGACCATAGGCGACACCCTTGGAATCGGCGGCATCATGCGCGCGCTGCGCACCATCCCTGTGCTTCAGGACTTTGCCGATGACATGACTGAGGTCTGCCCGAATGCCTGGTTTTTGAATTACACCAACCCCATGGCCATGCTGTCCGGCTACATGCAGCGGTACACCGGCGTGAAAACAGTGGGACTGTGCCACAGCGTACAGGTCTGCTCCGAGCATCTTTTAAAGGAGCTGGGCATGGAAGACGTTCTGGAAGGCCGCCGGGAAGTCATTGCCGGCATCAACCATATGGGCTGGCTTCTGGAAATTTATGATAAGGACGGCAACGACCTTTACCCTGAAATCAGGAAGCGGGCTCTTGAAAAGAATCTTACGGAAAAGCATGAGGATATGGTCCGTTATGAATATATCCGCCGTCTGGGCTATTACTGCACAGAATCCAGCGAGCACAACGCGGAGTATAATCCCTGGTTCATCAAAAGCCGCCGCCCGGATTTGATTGACAAATACAACATTCCTCTTGATGAGTATCCCCGCCGCTGTATCAAGCAGATTGAAGGATGGGAAAAGGAGAAAAACGATATCTTAAAGGACGGCAAGATTACCCATGAACGCTCCAAAGAATATGCTTCCTATATTATGGAGGCCATGGTGACGAATGTTCCCTACAAAATCGGAGGAAATGTGATAAATGAAGGGCTGATTTCCAACCTGCCCGCTGATGCCTGTGTGGAGGTTCCCTGCCTGATTGACAATACAGGCATACATCCCTGCAAAATTGGACGCCTGCCGGTGCAGCTTGCCGCCATGAACATGACCAATATCGGCGCCCAGCTTATGACTATTGAAGCCGCCGTTACCAAAAAGCGGGAAGCCATTTATCAGGCTGCTTTTCTTGACCCACACACAGCGGCGGAGCTGTCTGTGGACGAGATTGTAGCTATGTGCGACGAGCTGATTGACGCCCATGGGGAGTATATGAAAGAGTATCGGTAATTTTTTACCGCATGTGATTGCAATGATTTCCATACATTATACCCAAACATCTGTGTTGATTGTTTGGGTATAATGGCGCTAATCTGAACATTAAGGAATATCCGCGCGGGCTATAAATATTTGTGGTTGTAAAATAAAACAACGAAATACCATTGAAAAATATTTCCATCTGTGCTATGCTATTGTTATCAAATTAAGCATATAGAGATGTAATCTGTAAATCAATTCTTATTACAATAAGCCGGCTTAAAAGTGAGACAGCTCTTGTTACAATAAGCTGGATTGCGAAGCATGACAGCGTTTGTTACAATAAGCTGGATTGCGAAGCATGACAGCGTTTGTTGTGTATGGAAAACCAATTTCCTGTCTGATTAAAATCTGTTATTATCGGATATCTTCCGGTAATCGTATGCTTATTTTCCAGAGAAAACTTCGCCGGAGTAACCGGCGGGTAAACTGAAAATGGCAGAAGATTTTAAACAGGCAGTAACCTCTTTAACAGACAGAGCTTCGGCGCCTTTTACTATCTTCTGCGGATGGGAGGATAAAGGAAGGGTGAACGCAGCCGAAGAAAAAATGGATACAGTTGAGAAGGAATTTCTGGCATTTCCTGATATTGCGGCGGATACGATTAATGCGCTGCTGTATCAGGGGCAGGCATTGACGGACGCAGAGTGTTTATGGCCGGGACCGACGGAGACAATCTATCAGGGACGGGAACAGCTCAGAAATCAGTATGAGGATTTAACCAAATATAAACTGATTGACGGGCGGGTCAGGGTGATGTACCTGATAGCGAACCAGACCGGGGTGGACAGTAAGATGCTGCTGCGGAAGGCCGGATATACGGGAGGCATTTACAGGGAGCAGTATGAGGGAAAGATTCGGGATACGTTTCCCGTTATTGAGCTGGTACTTTACTGGGGAAACAAAAGGTGGAGAAGCAGCCGCAGCATCCGGCGGATGTTTGAGAAGCGTAGGCTCTCCGGCGAGATGTGGAAGTACATAGACGGGGTGCAGCTTCACGTATACGAAATGCGGCGCTTACCGGAAGAGACAAGACGTTTATTCCAGAGCGATATGCGCATTGTGGTCGATTATCTGACAGAGGGCGAGAATTACCGTTCCCACAGGAAGATTACCCACAAGGCGGCATTGATTAAGATGATAAAGGTTCTTTCAGGGGAGACGGATACGGACGGCGTTGAGGAATGGCTAAGGAAACAGGGAATCAGAGAGGAGGATGAGATAAGCGTGTGTGAATTATTTGACCAGTATGAGAGAAAAGGACGGCAAGAGGGAAAGCAGGAAGGGATTGCAGCTGGGAGAAGAGAAGGCAGGAAAGAGGGTAAAAAAGAAGGTCTTATTGAAGGAATAAAATGCGGCGAGGCCAGACGCCTTGTGGCTGACATTGAGAACGCCATGCGGTTCTTTCAGGTGACGCTGGAGAAAGCCTGCGAAGGGCTGGGAACAACTGTGGGCAGATACGAGGAAGCGAAAAAGTTTCTGTAATTTTGAGAGGTGGTAGTAAAAACTGGAGGCTTATTGCAACAAACTCTGCCGCGCTTCGCGAGTCAGTTTATTGTAAGCAGAACTGCCGCAAGCCCCGAAACACGCTGTGCGGCAGTTTCCGAGAGTG
>CAJTMW010000009.1:114679-171302 GCA_910577275.1 uncultured Lachnospiraceae bacterium | reverse complement strand
AGGTCCCATTTAAAAGAAATACGGCGAGATAGCTCAGTTGGCTAGAGCACACGGTTCATACCCGTGGTGTCGAGGGTTCAAATCCCCCTCTCGCTATTTACAAAAGTTCTAAAAGCCTTGTATCTGCAAAGTTTTTAGAACTTTTCTAATTCCGCAGCTTTCTTTTCCATAAACGTAAGCATATCTTCCCGAACGCCTGTAAATCCGTTAACAGCAAACTGCATGATATCCCATTCTCCCCATCCGTTTATCTTTTTGAATCTCTTTGCCAGATTCTCAAGACGCTCCTGCTGCCTGCCGTCTAAAATTATTGTCACCTCATAAAACTTCATTATAATAATACCTCTTAATATTACTAAATTTATAGAGCCGGGTCAAATGCCTGCCGACAATCGCCTGGCTGCCTGCACAGATAAAAGGGGCTTGAGAAAACCTGTTTCTCCTGCCCCTTTGTCTTTTCACAGTACGCTTTTATTCTATCTTTGCAGTTTATTGTAAAGTTTTATGCGGCAATACTCAAGAGGTAATTACTGGAAATTTTAAGGCATGTGTAAAGCAGGGAAATGCCCGCCAAAATCATCCCAGCGATTTCCACGTCTCCGGCCCCACAATGCCGTCCACTTTCAGCCCGTTCTCCGCCTGATAGGCTTTTACCGCTTCAAGGGTCCTAATACCGAAAATCCCGTCGATAGCGCCGACGCCATATCCCTTTGCGGTAAGCCTCTGCTGCAAATAGATAACGTCGGCTCCACGGCTCCCCATTTTTATGGTGCCACGTGGCTTTGTATGAGGAGGCCATTTTCCATGATAGATATCCAAATCCACATCGCCGGATATCCCTGGTACTCTGCCCTTTGAGGTATACTGTCTCATCAGAGGATTGTAGCTTTCCCTGCCGGAGGAATATCTGGCAAGCCACAGCGGATAATCGCCAAGGCTGCCAAATTTATTTTTCAGGTAATCCGCATTTGTATAAATCCCTGTCTCATACCCTTTGCTTTTCATGTAACCGCAAAACGCCCTGACAATCTCCGTGCGGCTCTTTTTTGTCTGCGGGTTGCGCTCATCGGAGGCATACTCCCAGTCCGCCCACACCCTCATGGTGATTTTGTCCCTGTAATCCCTGATGCATTCCTCGCACTTTTTTGCATTCTCTACCGCCTGGCCTGCATCTTTGGCATAAATAAACCAGTAAACGCCGGTTTCCAGCCCCGCCTTCCGGGCTTCGGTAATATTATAAATAAAACGCTTATCCGCCTTTGACCTGCCGTACCCGGCGCGGATGATTGCAAAATCAACCGATTGTTTTACCTTTCTCCAGTCTATGGTTCCGTTGTGATAGGATACGTCAATTCCCTTTATGTCTGCCATGGTTGAAGCTCGCGTAAATGAAATCTTATTTTATTATATTCTTCATCTTCATTTCCGTCCCACAATGCGGGAAACTCCCGTATCAGAAACCTCCCGCATCAAAGATTTTCCGTATCCGTCCCCGCATCGCCGGAATCTGTTTCCTCATCAGTAAACCAGCCTCACGTCCTCCTCATTTTCCGGATTTACCAGAACCACAACCTCCTCCAGCTCTATCCGGTCAAGGGAAATGATTTTTCTCTCCTTCAGATTCTGCAGAACCAAATCCTTCGCCTCCATGAGCAGCCCGATTTCATCCTCGTCGTCCCCCGTCCACCTGCATGTAAAATGAAACTCCTTCGCCTCCTCGTTCAGATAAGCATGGGGGGCAACCTGCTCCGCATTGTAAGTCACCTGAAAGCGCACAGTGTCTTCCGGCACTTTACTGTCCGTTACAATCTCCGTCTGCTCCCATCCCCACTGTCCCCAGACGAGGTAGGGTTCCTCTCCGGGTTCAAAGGGAACGTCCACGTTTTCCGTCACCATCTTTGTTTTTCCTATCATCTGCTTCCCTCCATAAGTGAGGGAGGAAAATTCCATAAATGCAATACCGGTTCCCAATCCGCAAATCAGGACGCCAATGCAAAAGATTACGATTAAAATTTTATACTTTTTACTCATACTGCACCTCCCCTGAAGGCCCGCCGGGTCTGCCGTTTATCCCCTCTGTGTCCTGTTCTTCCTTTTTCCTTCTGATTATCATGCCGAAGGCTCCCGCACACATTGCGCCAAGGCACAGCAGGCCGCCCACGCAGATAGTGAAAAGGCCGAAGATGGGATAGCCTTTCAGCAGAAAAACAAGCATCGTTCCAACGCCCATAAGCACTATCATTGCCATAATACCGCAAAATATGGAAAACGCAAGCCACGCCGCATTCCAGAAAAAGCGCAGCCAGAAGATACAAAAGGCAAGAAACATCCGCCATAATGCCGCTATCCCCCGGCCCGTCGCCCTGAAAATATTCTTCATCTTCAACCTTCCTCCTCTTGTATGTTTACCCCTTTGCTCCTCCTGCTCCGGCTTTTCCAGAACGGAAAGCGCAGCGGTTTCCTCTTCTTCTCCGTTTCCGAAAGGGCTCCCAGCCTCTTCCCCATAGGGATACTGTTCCTTAACGGCATTCCCTTTTCCAAAAGCATTCCCGTTTTCAACGGCATTCCTTTTTCCAAAGCCGAGCCGTTTTCCCAAATCCCGGCATTTTCCGGCGCTCCAACGCCACCCCTTTTTGATGCCGTCCGCCGCTGCCTTCAGCTTTTCCCTGAAAAACCGGCAGATACGCATAAAAAAGTTTTTCCCGCTGCCCGCAGCCCTGCCCCCAAGCCCCGGAAGCTTTATCGCCGCTTTCTTTTCCTGAAAATCCGGCTTTACATGGTAAGCCTCCAGAATTTCCGCCGCAAGCTCTTTGACCGGGCCGAAATCTCTGATGGCCTCCTCCTCGCTTAAGCCTTTCAAAAGCTTCATATCTATATGCTGGGCATATTCCTCAAGAATATCATCCTGCTCCTGGTCCTCCAGCACCTGAAGGTATCCCCGCAGTTCCTCCAAAAACATCTCTTTATTCATGTTCGCTCCTCTCCTTCAAAAATCTGCCGACTCTTTCCTGAAATTCCTCCCATTCCTTTGCCATTCTGTCGCAGTACAGTATTCCGGCAGCCGTCAGGTGGTAGTATTTCCGGGGCGGTCCCTCGGATGACTCCCGCAGATATGTCTCAAAATAGTGCTCGTTGGTGAGCCGCTTTAAAAGCGGATATATGGTTCCCTCGTTCACGTCGATAACCTCCGAAACCTCCTCCACCAGCTCATAGCCGTACATATCCTTTTTTCTCACAGATTCCAGGACAATGAGCTCCAACACGCCTTTTTTAAATTGTGGATTCATGTCCTACCTCTCCTTTCTGGTATTAGATTACACCTACTACTATGCAATGTCAAGTACTAATTTTTTCAAAATACTCAACTTGACGAAAGTGCCGCTATGATTTTTTTATTTACAATCTATCAGGGTTGGTGCTATACTAAAGCCGTTTGAAATTAAGATAGGAGTAAATTTATGAGACAAAAAAGAGAAGATGTGAGAAACATAGCAATTATCGCCCATGTTGACCACGGTAAAACCACTCTGGTTGACGAGCTTTTAAAGCAAAGCGGCGTATTCCGTGAAAATCAGGCAGTTGCCGAGCGCGTTATGGATTCCGGCGACATTGAAAGGGAGCGTGGCATCACCATTCTTTCCAAAAATACCGCCGTCACTTATAAAGGATGCAAAATCAACATTATCGACACGCCGGGACATGCCGACTTCGGCGGCGAGGTGGAACGTGTCCTTAAGATGGTAAACGGCGTCATTCTTGTGGTGGACGCTTTCGAGGGCGCAATGCCTCAGACCCGTTTTGTACTTCGGAAGGCCCTTGAACTTGGTCTGCCGGTTATCGTATGCGTAAACAAAATCGACCGCCCGGAGGCAAGGCCCGCAGAGGTTGTGGACGAGGTGTTAGAACTGTTCCTTGATTTGGACGCGGACGACGCCCAGCTTGACTGCCCTTTCGTCTATGCCTCCGCAAAGACAGGCACCGCCACTCTGGATTTGGACGTGCCCGGGAAAGACATGGAGCCTCTCTTTGAAACCATAATCGACTATATCCCGGCTCCCGAGGGAGACCCCGAGGCCGGAACCCAGGTACTTATCAGCACCATCGATTACAATGAGTATGTGGGACGAATCGGCGTGGGAAAGGTTGACAACGGTTCCGTAAAGGTCAATCAGGAGGTTGCCATTGTAAATCACCACGACCCCGACAAAATTCGGAAGGTAAAGGTGAGCAAGCTCTATGAGTTTGACGGGTTAAATAAAGTGGAGGTGAGCGAGGCCGCCATCGGCTCCATCGTGGCGATTTCCGGTATTTCCGATATTCACATCGGAGACACTCTCTGCTCCCCTGAGAATCCGGCTCCCATTCCCTTCCAGAAAATATCGGAGCCTACCATTGCCATGCATTTTATTGTAAACGATTCTCCTCTGGCAGGTCAGGAGGGCAAATATGTCACCAGCCGCCACATCAGGGACAGGCTTTTCCGGGAGCTCAACACGGACGTTTCCCTCCGGGTGGAGGAAACGGATACCACGGAAGCCTTCAAGGTGTCGGGCCGCGGGGAGCTTCATCTCTCCGTCCTGATTGAAAATATGCGCCGTGAGGGATATGAGTTTGCGGTGAGCAAGGCGGAGGTTCTCTATAAAACGGACGAGAACGGAAAGAAACTGGAGCCTATGGAGCTTTGCTACATCGACGTGCCGGAGGAATTTTCCGGGACGGTAATCGAAAAGCTGAGTATGCGCAAGGGCGAGCTGCAAAATATGAGCGCCGCCTCCACCGGCTATACCCGCCTTGAGTTTTCCATTCCCGCCAGAGGGCTGATTGGCTACCGCGGCGAATTTCTCACAGATACCAAGGGCAATGGCGTTATGAACAGCACCTTTGACGGTTACGGCCCCTACAAGGGAGACATCCAGTACCGCAAACAGGGGTCTCTTATCGCTTTCGAGGCGGGCGAGGCCATCACCTACGGTCTCTACAACGCCCAGGAGCGGGGCACGCTGTTTATCAGCCCCGGCGAAAAGGTTTATTCCGGTATGGTGGTGGGCCAGAACGGCAAGGGCGAGGATATCGAGCTGAATGTCTGCAAGAAAAAGCAGCTCACCAACACCCGTTCCTCCAGTGCGGACGAGGCGCTCCGCTTAACGCCTCCCAAAATTTTAAGCCTGGAGCAGGCTCTTGAATTTATCGACACGGACGAGCTGCTTGAGATTACCCCCAAATCTCTCCGTATCCGTAAAAAAATATTGGACCCTACCATGCGCAAGCGGGCGGCCATGCGGGCGGCTTCGCTGGCACAAAAATAATATTTTACGTCCGGCTTTTGCCTTGCCGGGCGCGGCGTTCGCCGAATGCGGTTGCAAACACCCGCGCCCGGCTCACGCAAAGAGGCTGCTGCAAAAGGATTTTCTCCTCTCTGCAGCAGCCTTTTTTTACGAGATATTCAAAAACCGGGCGGCAATCTGAAAATATACCAGAAGGGAAAGCACGTCCACAATGGTAGTGATAAACGGGCTTGCCATCACCGCCGGGTCGAATCCGATTTTCCGGGCAAGCATGGGCAGCATGCAGCCCACCACCTTGGCGATGAGTACTGCCGCAATGAGCGTCAGGCACACCACAAGGGCCACGGTCATTCCCACCCTGTCAAACAGCATCAGCTTGATAAAGTTGGCGGCGGCCAGCGTAGTCCCGCAAAGCAGCGCCACCCGAATTTCCTTCCACAGCACGGAAAAGGCGTCCCGGAACTCGATTTCATTCAAAGACAGACCGCGGATAATCGTAACGCTGGCCTGTCCTCCGGCGTTTCCGCCGGTATCCATCAGCATGGGAATATAGGCAATCAGCACTCCGTAGGCAAGAAGCGCGCTCTCAAACCGGTTTAAGATACTCCCGGTAAAAGCGGCGGATATCATCAAAAGTAAAAGCCAGGGCATCCGCTTCTTCCATGTCTCAATCACGCTGGTCTTCATGTAGGGCTTATCCGACGGCACAATGGCGGCCATCTTTTCCATATCCTCCGTGGCCTCCTCCTGAAGGATATCCACGATATCGTCTACCGTGATAATTCCCACCAGCCGGTTTTCATTGTCCACCACAGGCATGGCGGTAAAGTCGTACTTCTGGAACTGTCTTGCAACCTCCTCCTGGTCCATCAGCGTATTGATGAATATCACGTGCTCGTTCATGATTTCACCGATTATGGCATCCGCCGGGCTAATCAGCAGATAACGCAGCGCCACCGTTCCCACCAGCGTCCTTTTGGCGTCCAGCACGTAGCAAATGTTGATGGTTTCGCTGTCCATCCCGATTTTCCTGATACGGGCAATGGCGTCCTCCACCGTCATGTTTTCCTTCAAATCCACGTACTCCACCGTCATGATGCTTCCGGCGGAATCCTCAGGATAGCGGAGGAGATGGTTGATATCCCTTCTGGTCTCCGGGCTTGCGTTGGCAAGAAGTTTTTTGACCACGTTGGCGGGCATTTCCTCCAGCAAATCCGCGGCGTCGTCCGCCATCAGGTTATTGATAATCCCCGCCGCATCCTTTTCCGACATGCTGGTGATGAGAAACTGCTGGCTGTCCACCTCCAAATGGGCAAAAACGTCCGCGGCAAGGTTCTTGGGAAGAATACGGAAAATCTTCTGCAAATCTTCCTCGCAAAGCTCCTCCATGATAACTGCGATATCCGCGGCGTTTTCCTCTGAAAGCTTCTGGCGGAGCCTGGTGTATTGCTTAGTTTCAAGTAATTCCTTTACTGTCTCAATATCCTTGATTTCTTCCATAGCAATTCTCCTTTATATGTGATTTTTACGCCCCGTTCATGAGGAGGGATATCGGTACTGCTGCCCGCTATACTCTTTTTCATAAAAACCACCCCCTTTCGGAAAACTGCCCGGCAATGCCGCACAGGATATCTTTTGCCATGTAATTTCAAACCTACTCTCTTACTTTAGAGCACAGTTTCTTTTTTGTCAAACAAAATTCCCGCTTTGCAAATCGCCTCCATGGTTCTGCAAACTGTCCGCAGGGCGCGGGGATTTTTCACGCGTTATCCATATAATACCCGCAGCCCCTTATGCTTATTCCGGCCCGGCCCGCCGTGGCTTCTGTCAGGGCGTTTCGCACCTTCTTTTCCTGCTCGGTGGGAATGCGGATATCAAATTCCACCCTGTCTGTGTACCTGGACGCGGAAATTGTGGTTTTTTGCGTTTCCAGAAGATACTGCACCGCTCCCACATCGGCGTATCCGATTTGAACCGTCAGCTCCGTCCCGTAACGCATAACCGCCGTTTTGGCATTTGCAAGCCCCTCCTGCGCCGCCCGCGTATAAGAGCGCACCAGTCCGCCCGTCCCTAAAAGGGTGCCGCCGAAATATCTGGTAACCACCACGATTCCGTCAACGGCCTGCGTGCCAAGGAGGGTTTCCAGTATGGGCTTTCCCGCCGTCCCGCCTGGTTCCCCGTCGTCGCTGCATCTTGTGATTTCTCTGTTTCTTCCTATTACAAAGGCGTAACAGTGATGTCTGGCGTCATAGTATTTCTTTCTGACGGAGGCGATAAAGGCGGCAGCCTCCTCCTCCGAGGTTACCGGAGCCGCGTTTGCAAGAAACCGGGATTTTTTTTCCTCGTATTCTCCATATCCCGGCTCACAGATGATTTTATATGGTAAAAACTGATTTTTTTGTTCTTCCATCCCCGAATCCCTCCCTGGGTTTTTGCCCTTTTTCCCTTGCAGTTTACCACAACAGGGAATAAAAGTGTATAAAATCGTGAATAATTCTTAATAAACTATAAAAAAACTTTATTTCATCCCCACATTTTGGTATACTTACACTATTATGATTTCATCAAATATGAATGTAATCTATATGGAGGCACATATATGAACTACAGTAAAAAAGGCATTAAGGCCAAACAAAAGGCCGTCCATGCCACATCAACCAGGCTGGGGAAGAAGCTCCTTGTATCAGTCCTTAATCTTTCCCTGCTCTTTATTTTATCTGTAGGCGTGATTGGAATCAGTATGGGCTTTGGGATTTTCAAGGGAGTCATCGATACCGCTCCCAGCATCGAAAACATCAAGGTTACCCCTACCGGTTTTTCCACTTTCGTCTACGACCTTGAAGGGAATCAGACCGCCAAGCTGGTTTCCCAGAATTCCAACAGAATCCCTGTCACCCACGACATGATTCCCCAGGATTTGGCGGACGCCTTTGTTGCCATAGAGGACGCGCGTTTCTACGAGCACAACGGCATTGACATCAAGGGAATTATCAGAGCCGCTTACATCGGCGTCTCCCAGAAGTTCCATTTCACGGAGGGCGCCAGCACCATCACCCAGCAGCTCCTCAAGAACAATGTTTTTACCGACTGGACCAGCGAAACCGGCTTTGCGGATAAGCTGAAAAGAAAAATTCAGGAGCAGTACCTTGCCATTGAGCTGAGCAAGTCCATGTCAAAGGAGGACGTTCTTTTAAACTACATGAACAGTATCAACTTAGGGCAGAATACCCTGGGCGTCCAGGCGGCTTCGCTGCGCTATTTTGACAAGCCGGTAAATGAGCTGAATCTTTCCGAATGCGCGGTGATTGCCGGTATCACGCAGAATCCTTCCAAGCTCAATCCCATTTCCCATCCTGAGGATAACGCCAAAAGGCGCAAAAAGGTTCTGGACAATATGCTGGAGCAGGAATACATTTCCCAGGCGGAATACGACGAGGCAATGGCCGACGACGTTTATTCCCGCATTCAGGTCGCCAACGAGGGCTCTGAGGAATCCACAGTCAATACATATTTTGTGGACTCTCTGACCACCGACGTGATGGACGACCTTTTAGCGGCGGGCTATAACGAGACGCAGGCCTTTACCCTGCTCTACAGCGGCGGCCTGAAAATCTACTCCACTCAGGACCCGAACATTCAGGCCATATGCGACGAGGTGTTTTCCAATGAGGAAAATTATCCCGCCGACACCCGCTGGCAATTAAGCTATGCCCTGACCATAAAGAAGTCCTCCGGCGACTATGAAAACCACAGCACGGAAATGCTCCAGAGTTATTTCAAGGAACAGAATCCTTCTTTCAACCTGATTTTCAATACTCACGAGGACGCCTATGCCCAGATTGAAGAATACAAGCTGGCCGTTCTGGAAAGCGGGGACGAGGTGTTCGACGAGAACGTTACCCTGACGCCCCAGCCCCAGGTCTCCCTCACCATCGAGGACCAGCACACCGGCTATGTCCTTGCCATGGTAGGCGGGCGCGGTCCCAAGGAGGCCAGCCGTACCTTAAACAGAGCCACCGATGCCAAGCGTCAGCCGGGCTCCACCTTTAAGACCGTTGCGGTTTATGCCCCCGCCTTTGACAGCGCCGGGCTCACCCTTGCCACGGTCATCAACGACGCACCCTTTAACTACGCCGACGGCAGACCTGTAAACAACTGGTGGGGCGCGTCCTACAGAGGGCTGAATTCCCTCCGTCAGGGAATTATCGACTCCATGAACATTCTTGCCGTCAAGACCCTGACCATCATCACGCCCCAGCTGGGCTTTGATTATGTAAAGAACTTCGGATTCACCACCGTTGTGGACCGGAAGGAAATCGTGGTGAACGGAAAGACCGAAATCTATTCCGATATCCAGCAGTCCCTTGCTTTAGGCGGGCTTACGGTGGGCGTCACCAACGAAGAATTAAACGCCGCCTACGCTGCCATTGCCAACGGCGGAACCTATATCAAGCCCAAGCTTTACACGAAAGTGGTGGACCACGACGGCAATGTGATTTTGGACAACACCCAGCCCGAATCCAGACAGGTAATCAAGGAAACCACCGCGTGGCTTTTGACTAACGCCATGATGGACGTGGTGATTAAGGGAACCGGCGCTTCCTGTAACTTCGGAAATATGGCCATTGCCGGCAAGACAGGAACCACCTCCGCCTACAACGACGTGTGGTTTGCCGGTTATACCCCTTACTATACCGCCACCACCTGGACCGGCTACGACAATAACACCAAGCTCCGCAAGGGCGAGGAAAGAAATCTTGCCAAAAAGCTCTGGCGGGCGGTAATGTCCCGAATCCATGAGGATTTGCCCAGCGCGTCCTTCCCCATGCCCTCAAGCGGAATCGTTCAGGCAACGGTGTGCGCCCGCTCCGGCAAGCTCCCGATTGCCGGACTCTGCGACGGAACGCTGCGGACGGAATACTTTGCGGAGGGCACCGTTCCCACGGAAAGCTGCGACGTGCATTACCGTGGAATGCTCTGCCAGTATAACGGCCTGCCGGCCTGCGAAGGATGTCCTTTTGCAGTCGAAGGAGTAAGGGAGTTAATTCCCATAGAACATCCCAGCCTGCAGCAGGGCTCCGTGCTGACACAGCAGATTACCAATGAGGACGGAACTGTTTCCGTCGTACCGATAGACCCGAATCAGTCCAATACCTGTCCCCACAATGCGGAATTCATGGCACAGCCCGGCATTGAAGGAATCATCGAGCAGCAGCGGAATGAAATCCTTGCCGCACAGCAGGCCGCTATGGCCGCCGCAAACGAGGGTGCGCCGCCTCCGGCGGAAAATACCGCCCCCATGGACGACAGCAACGGCGGAGCGGAATAAAATAAGATAAGGAGAAGCCGGCCTCACCGGGAGGCGGCTCAAAACAAGGAGACTGCGCCATCTGGCGCAGCCTCCTTAAGTTATAATCATAATCAATATTTCAGGCACATCCCGCAAGCATATCCTGCGAGTATATCTCGCGAGTATATCTCGCGCCCTCAGGTCTTCCGGTGCTGCTTTCAGGATTCCCTAAATACAATTTCACCGGTTTTATCATCCATGCTTTCCACGATTGCCAGAGATTCCACCCGGATTCCCCTTCCCCGCAGAAGCTTTCCGCCCTCCTGAAAACCCTTTTCCACAGCAATTCCCACGCCCTCTATCTCGGCGCCGGCGCTTTCAATCAAATCGATAAGTCCTGACACCGCGCAGCCGTTTGCAAGGAAATCGTCGATAATCAGCACCCTGTCCCCCTTCTGGAGATACTTTTTCGACACAATCACATCATACACCCTTTTATGGGTAAAAGATTCAATCCGCGTGGAATACTGCTCGCCGTCCAGATTAATGCTCTGGGATTTCTTTGCGAAAACCACAGGCACATGAAAGTACTGCGCCGCAATACATGCAATGCCGATTCCTGACGCTTCAATGGTCAGGATTTTGTTGATTTTCTCGCTGGGGAACAGCCTCCTGAATTCCTTCCCCATCTCATTATACAGCTCCACATCCATCTGATGATTTAAAAAACTGTCTACCTTCAGCACATTGCCCGGTTTTACATTGCCGTCCCGCCGAATCCGTTCCTCCAAAAGCTTCATACTTTGCCCCCTTATCCTGAGTATATCCGGCGGACCCGCTTCCTTACGCTTTTCGCCCGCCGTTGTTTTCTATTTTACTCCTCTTCCACTGTCTTTATCAACTTTTTTCTGCTCCATTTCCCGGACAAATATCTCACAAAAGAAATCAGGTAATTCGTCGTCCACCCCATGGGAATGGCAAACCACACCGCCTGCACTCCCCACACGGGCGCAAAGACAAAGGCAACGCTCATCCGGATTCCAAGATTAATCAGATTCGCCAGAGTAAAGACCACCACATCCCCCGCTCCCCGCAGCACGCCGTCCGTAATCGCCTTTAAGCCGATGCACACAAAGAAAAATGCGATAAACGACAGATAGGCGTTCCCTGTCTCAAAGGCCGCCGGCTCGCTTCCCGCTTCCAGGAACGAGCCCACAATCCCTTCATGAAACAAGGTGAGAATCACGCAGATTATCACGGCAAAGGCCGCCACCATCTTAACCGCCGCCAGATACCCCTTCTTCACACGTTCCGGCTTCCCCGCGCCCAGATTCTGGGCCGTAAAGGTGGAAACCGCATTCCCGGAAGCAATCATAGGCACAATACAGATAGACTCAATCCTTGTCCCGGCAGTATAGCCCGCCAGTACGGAAGAACCGAACCCGTTGACCACGGACTGCACCAGAAGCATTCCGATGGAAACAATCGACTGCTGGAGCATGGAAGGAATGGCAACCTTTATCATATTTCCAAGCATTGCGGTGTCAAACAGAACCGGCCGTTCCTTTTTCCCCTCCGTTGTGCGCGGCGTCTCTTTCCTCTCTGCAACAGCAACTTCCCCCATATTCTTCTGTTCCGTAAAGTCCGCACCGCCGCTTACCGTGCGCGTTTCCACATACCCTTTTAACGAGCGCAGCAAAAGGCAGAAGGAAATTACCGCCGAAAGCCCCTGTGCAATGACCGTTGCCACCGCTGCCCCGGCTATTCCAAGCCCCAGCCCTCTCACAAAAGCCAGGTCCATGACAATGTTGAGCAGCGAAGAAAAAATCAGCAGATACAGCGGCGTCTTTGAATTCCCCAGAGCGTTAAATACGGAGGATAAAATGTTGTACATAAACAAAAAAGGAAGACCTACAAAATAAATGTCCAGATAAAGCAGAGCGTCCTCCAGAATATTTGCCGGCGTATTAAGCGCAGTCAGAATATTTCTGCTGAAAACAAGCCCCACAACTCCCAGCACAATACTCACTCCAAGGAAGCTCAAAAGCGCCGTATAGACAGAGGTTTTCATCTGCCGGTTCAGCCCCGCCCCAAGGTACTGGGAAATCACAACGGAAGCGCCGATGCCTCCCCCTATGGCAATCATAATGAAAACCGTGGTCAGGGAATAGGAAGCCCCCACCGCGGCAAGCGCGTCCTCCCCCACATACTGCCCCACAATGATGGAATCCACCGTAGAGTAAAACTGCTGAAAAAGATTTCCCAAAATCATGGGAAGCGCAAAGAAAAACAGCGACTTCCCCGGACTGTCCGTAAGCATATTGTATTTTTTCATTTTTTCCTCATTTCCGCCTTTTGACGTATAACATATTCCCCAGTATTGTTCCCAGAAAACAGGTACGTATCAGCGTTTCATATTCCGCCCGGTCGATATAATACCTTTTCCCCCAGGACGAAATTTCCAGATAAATACGCCCGTTTTCCTCTAAAACGCCTGTCACGACAACATAATGAGCCGAAACGCTTGCGGCTTTCACAAAATTATTTCCCTTTTTCGTGTAAAAGACAGCGCCCCGGCTTTTATCCCTTTTCCGCACCATATAGGGCATACATAAAATCACCGGAACGTCCCTGTCAAGCATATCCAGTATCCTGTCGTAAATTTTCCCGCCGCAAAATCCCCACCTGCCGTAAAGAGGCCATTTCTGCCTCCTTGCCATGCGGTTAAATACACTTTGCAGACGGATAAAGGTAAGTCCGTTATTTCCGCGGGGCGAAAGACCGCCTGCAAATTCATAGATACGGTTATAATAATCCTTATATTCCTCCTCGGAAAGAATCCGGTTTATGCAACCTGCGTTTTCCCTGACGGCATAGCTACCGTCCTGCCCCGCCAGATAGAGAAAAACATCCGCAAGCGCCGTAATCCCGCATCCCTGCTTATTCTTTCTCTCATCAGCGGAACGCGCCGGCGCGCCCGCAAAAAACCCCTGGTCGCCCCCGCAGGTAACCTCCCCCGTTTTCTTTCGTCTTATCTGTGCATATTGTCCGTTTAAACCGACTATCCGGGACATCTCCCACCTCGCTTTTTTGGCAGTAATATTATCTTATTATAACAGCCTTATTATAACAGCTATAAAAATAGAAATCCAGCATTGACAAAGCAATTCCGATTGTGTTACAATACGATTTGTGATGTGAGAACAGGCATTACAGGCTGCTGTGGCTCAGTCGGTAGAGCGTCGCATTGGTAGTGCGGAGGTCACGGGTCCGATTCCCGTCAGCAGCTTTGGTTAAAGAAGCGGAAACCTTGATTTTTACAGGGCTTCCGCTCTTTTTGTGTGTCTATAATCCGGTAGACAGTTGTAGACAGTACTTTGGTACTGTTACAATGCTTTAGTTATGAGGTCAGGAATGTTAACTTGTCACTATGCACACAAAAGCCTTAAAATTCAACCGGCTTATATTCTTCCATTTGGGGAATCAGCCTGTTTTCATAAAAATCAAGGAAAATACGATAGCACTCTTCTTCTGAACACATTTTATAAAACAGGCGTGTTCCTCCGTCTTCAATCCCTAATTCAACCTCTATCTCCCCATCATGTGTACATGCCTGGACAAAGCGTATTTTATTCTGTGCTTTCGGCGCTGTCAAAACTACAAACTGTTCCGGCGTGACAAACATATCCGCCAGATAATCCTCAATGTCTATATCCCTGAAATCGGTAAGTTCATTCTCCTGATTTCTCAATATAAATCCCTGATGTGGCTCTACCGTTTTAAAAACCACTTCTTTTTTCTTTTTAAATGGCAGCTTCATTATAAAACCTCGCAATATAAGTAGATATGTTCAATAAATTCTCTTATATTGTAATAGCAAAGGTATTTTTTATCAACCAGAATATCAACGAATATAAAATCAGCAGTCTTGCGGCGATAACTGCAAGACTGCTGATAAAGTTGCTCAATATGTCTGTTTTATCTTAAAAGAATACAACAATCTACAGAAAGCAAAGAGAAATGACCTTTACACTTCCCCACGAAACCGCTATAATAAAAATGTAGAAATCAGTATAAGCCACAATCAGAAAGCAGGTGATTATATGCCAAGCGATAAACAAATGATTAATAATCTAATTGATAATTATACAAGTTTACAACGTATCAAAAACTCGAATGATACTGCAAAAGAGCTCGAGTACCAGATAAAAATATTGAAAGCAAAGCTTGAATCATTCGGTATTATGACAACTGATTTGGATTTATAACAAATAAGTGTAAAGCCTCTTTCTTAAGTTTTCTCAAGACTTTACACTTTTTCATTTTCGATGCCGCCAACGGCTTTCCCGCAGCTTACCTCATCTCTTTTTTCCCAAACTGTCTCACCGCCACTGTAAGTACCAATGCAAAAACCAAAATTGCACACGGTAAAAACGGGAACAGGTCAAAACCGGCGCTGACGCCCCCTGTCGTAAAATCATGGAGGGAGCTGGAAACCAGATAACCGCTGTAGCAATAAGGGTAAACCACCCAAAGCGGCGTATTTGCTACTAATACGCCGGGGATAACAAAAAGCAGGTTTAAGCCGACGGACAGTAACGGTTTTTCAAACAGTACGGTAATCGCCCACATTGTCGCCACACCGGGGAGCATAGTTAAAAATAATCCGGCACACCACTTCAGCAAATACATGATTGGTAATGCTTCTGTGATTCCTGTACTCTTCGTTGCAATCAATCCTGTTATCACAAAAGCAACAAGGAAAACAACCATTTCCATAAACAAATAAAAGAGAAGTACACAAAATTTTGCCGTTGAAAGGGCATAGCGGCTGACAGGTAAGGCTAACATTTTCAAAATTCCGTTGTTCCCTGTTTCGCGTCCCACAAGCATCACACATACAACAATCATGCTGAATGGAAGCAGATAATAGGCATAAACTAATGCGCTCTGAATGAACATAGCCGCCCATGCGTTTGTATATTCCGGCGAAAAATAATTTTGCAGGTTTGCCACGCCGGAAGCTGCTACCAACAGCGGAGCTATAAAAATCAGAGGTATTATTTTACCTCGCTTTACTTTCATAAACTCGATTTTAAGCAGTTCTGAAAAGCTCATATTCTGCACCTCCTATTCGTAGCGCAGGTATTTTGCAGCCCATAATCCGAAAAAAAAGAAAATGGCTGTCTCAACCAGCGAAAAAATCATAACTGTTATATCCGGCTGTGCGCTCATTGCAACAGCGGGTTTGAGCATAATCACAAAGGGATGTATGCAAAGAAAAATATTATCCGGCGCAGCCAATGCCATCCCGCTTAAAAATCCTGCCACACCGATACCAAGAGGCATCCACATATTTTCAAAGCGGGAAGATACAAAAACCATAAAGGATAATACGGGCATC
This sequence comes from uncultured Lachnospiraceae bacterium, assembly GCA_910577275.1. GTDB lineage: Bacteria > Bacillota > Clostridia > Lachnospirales > Lachnospiraceae > Suilimivivens. The sequence goes on along the minus strand of CAJTMW010000009.1, from coordinate 155,323 downwards.
GACGTTATAAATGAATATCCGGCAAAAGACAGCAGCGTCCCAAACTCAAATGCGCCTTGCGGTAAATTGGTGAGACCTATTTTTGTAAGCGCCAGATTCTGAAAAACTATTACAATAAAGAGCATGACAGTTAAAATCAGAAATTTGCAAAAATACATAATCGGAACACTCACAGGAAGCATATACATTTTTTTGACGGCGCTTCCCTTAAATTCCATATTGTAAATCATACAGGCGGCGACTATGATACCGAACATATTCAGAACCATAATCATGCCATACAACTGCGTAAGCAGCACGTCCATAGGAGCCAATGGCAGATTTAAAAGAGTGTTTTTCCGCACAATGAAATTGACAAAGGCGTATGCTGCCCCCAGAATGCCGACTGCAAGCATTAACGGAATAACACCTGTGCGCTTTTCTTTTCTAAGCTCGATTGTAAATGTCCTCATAGTTCCGCCCTCTGCTTTCTGCTGGCATTGTCTTTATCAACCATAGACAGGAACATTTCTTCCAAATTATCCGCAGCAAATCCAGACTGTAATGCGTTCTTCCGTAATTCGTCCAGACTTCCCTCAAACAGCAGATGACCATGATTGAGTATTCCTATATCGTCTGCCATTAACTCAATTTCGGACAGCATATGCGAAGAAATGAGAACTGTGCAATCGTAAAGACCGGGCAGCGATTTAATCAAATTTCGGATTTCATGTATGCCGGATGGGTCAAGTCCATTTGTAGGTTCATCTAAAATCAAAATAGGTGGTCTGCCCAACAAAGCTCCGGCAAGTCCCAAGCGCTGCTTCATACCCAATGAATATTTTTTTGCAAGTCGCCCGCCAAATTCAGAAAGCCCGACAAGCTCCAATGCATCCGTAACAGAACTTTTGGAAAGTCCCAAGATGCGGCGGATAATATCAAGGTTTTCTTTGCCGGTCAGATTTGCATAAAAAGAGGGTGATTCGATAAAGGAACCTACTTCTTTCAAAATGGAAAGGCGGTCATTCGGAAATTGCTTTCCATCGATTGTGAAACTGCCTTTTGTGGGCGCTGTCAATCCCAAGAGCATTTTCATAGTAGTGGATTTGCCCGCACCATTAGGACCGAGAAAGCCGTAAATACTGCCTTTCCGAATGTTCAACGAAACGTTATTAACAGCCACAAAAGATTTGTATTTTTTTGTCAACTGTTTTGTTGTGATTATGTAATCCATATAAACATCTCCTTTCTTTGCCTACATGTTACCAGCGCAACCTTGTGACAACATTCTCTTTACCTTACATCTACCTTACATTTTCATAAATCCCCAAAAAATTCATAAATATATGGTAAAATAACAGGGAAAGTACAGTTCATGCTTACATGAAGCCGTATTTGACGAGAAACCCATCGAGACGGCAGTCGAGATGTTACGATGTAGCTGTGAAAGGAGATTGACTATGAATGAAGATTATCTGCTGAATAAACGTATACTGCTTGTTGATGATGAACAGGAGCTTTTAGATATGGTTTTGTCTATTTTGACTGAATACGGATTTCAAAATGTCAAAACTGCAAAAAATGTGAAAGAAGCTAAGGAACAAGCTGTAAAATCCCGTCCGGAATTAGCAATACTTGACGTAATGCTTCCGGACGGGAACGGGTTTGAGTTAATGGAACAGTTAAAGAAAGGCGGCGATTACCCCATTCTTTTTCTTACTGCCCGCGGCGAAGATGATGATAAATTCAAAGGCTTTGGTTTGGGAGCCGATGATTATATTATAAAACCCTTTTTGCCAAAAGAGCTTTTGTTTCGTGTCATGGCAATCTTACGCAGAAGCTACAAAGACGAAAATCCTCTTGTATGCTTACATGATAGTCAAATTGATTTTTCGCGTGCGGAGGTCATAAAGAATGATGAACACATCCCATTGACAGCAAAAGAACATGATTTGCTGTCTGTCTTATATCGCAATGCCGGGCGTATTGTGACGATTGACGCATTGTGCGAAGCAGCATGGGGCGACAATCCCTTTGGATATGAAAATTCTTTAATGGCGCATATACGCCGTATCAGAGAAAAAATAGAACAAAATCCTTCACACCCCATTTCGTTGGTTACAGTCAAGGGATTAGGTTATAAGTTAATTGTAGAGGGGAAATAGCATGAAAAGTATTCCAAAACTAATACGCCGCTTTGTGGGAATCATGACCCTAAGCACAATACTTCTTGTTATTTTGAATATTACTTTTTTTGCGCTCGTCTTTGTGAAAAATACGTCAACATTTTCTCCGTGGGATATGGCGGAGGACGCAGCAGCCGCATTGCAGTTAACAGATGGCGGCTATTCCCTGTCTGATGATGTAATGGCGAAGCTGGAAGAAGAAAATGCCTGGGCTTTTTTTATTGACAATGATACGCGGCAGGTTGTATGGCGGACAGATAATCTGCCTGACAATATCCCTGTGCAATATACATTATCGGATATAGCGCAGCTGACCCGCGGCTATGTAAATGGATACCCCGCTTTTACGGGAGGCGCCCAGAGCGGATTATTGGTATTAGGATTTCCAAAAGACAGATTTTGGAAGCATACACGGGCAAGCTGGGACTACCACTTTATTGCCGGTTTACCCAGGAATATAATTATTATTTTGGCTGTCAATATTGTCTTGATTTTCCTCATATATGTTGCCGTTGATTCAAAATTGTTACGCTCCATCCGACCAATAACAAACGGAATACAGAATTTGTCAGACGGCAGTCCTGTTTGCATTAAAGAAAAAGGGCTGCTCTCCGAATTAGCTGAAAAACTCAATAAAGCATCTGAAATATTACAAATGCAGGCCGGGCAGCTGCGGAAAAAAGAAACTGCAAGGGCAAACTGGATTGCGGGCGTTTCCCATGATGTCAGAACGCCGCTGTCAATGATTATGGGATACGCCGGACAGTTGGAAAATTCAAAAAATCTTTCAGAAATCGAGCGTAAAAAAGCTTCTGTCATTGTAAAGCAAAGCCGGCGAATAAAAGACCTGATTAACGACCTCAATCTCGCTTCCAGGCTTGAATATGATATGCAGCCGCTGACAATGAAACAGGAAAATGCAATATCTATTGTCCGGCAGGTTATTGTGGATTTCATGAACACGAATATTGATGATAAATTTCCCATTGAATGGAAAACGTCTGATACCCGCTCTGCCTGTTACATTAATGCTGATAAGGATTTACTGAAACGCGCAATATCAAACCTTATTCAGAACAGTATCAACCACAATGAAAACGGGTGTGTTATTTATGCGTCCGTAGATGATGATAACAATACCTGTAGGATTTGCATTGAAGATAACGGTACAGGAGCTTCAGACGAACAGATTGACAGGCTGAACAATACGCCGCATTATATGATTTGCGATACAAATACTACCGAACAGCGGCACGGTTTAGGCTTGCTTATTGTGAAGCAGATTGCAAAAGGGCATAATGGGAAAATTTTAATAGACCATAGCAAGTACGACGGCTTCAAAGTCATACTAATCATACCAAAGTCAGCACCCCCGCAGCAAGCTGACAGGGCATCAAACCTGCAACGCAGCGAAACTGCGGGGCATTGACCTCTCGTTGGGGCTGTACCGCCTTTCCCGTTTTCACAATATATACTTACAGGGCTTCTTCTCCAGCACCTGTATCAGATTTTCCACGGAGAGCATCGCCATCTTCTCCACGGCTTCCTTTGTGTGGGCGCCTGCATGGGGCGTTAATACCACGTCGTCCCTGCCAAACAGCGGACTTTTCTGCGGCGGCTCCTGCTCGAAGGCGTCCAGTCCCAGTCCCCGCAGCTTCCCGCTCTCAAGGGCAAGCGCGGCCGCCTCCTCGTCAATCAGTCCTCCCCTTGCGGTATTCACAAGAAACGCTCCCTGTTTCATTCCGGCAAAAGCGTCTTCATTTATCATATGACGGGTCTCCGGGAGCAGGGGAACATGCAGCGTAATCACGTCCGCCCGCGCAAGAAGTGTTGAGAGGCCGCTGACCTCAAAATTTTCCTTTTCGCAATAATCCTTATCAATATACGGGTCATAGGCGAGCACCGTCATGCCGAAGGCTTTTCCGTACTGCGCCACAATCCTCCCAATCGCCCCAAGTCCCACGACTCCCAGGATTTTTCCGTTCAGCTCCGCTCCGCTGTAGCGGACCCACTGACCGCTGCCGGTCTTTTCATTCAGCCAGGGGATTTTCCTTACAAGGGACAAAATCAGGCCAAAGGTCAGCTCCGCCACGGCTCTGGAATTTACTCCCGGGGTGTTGGTAACCGTAATGTTGCGCTTTTTTGCCTCCGGCATGTCCACCCGGTCATAGCCTACGCCGTATCTTGAAATCACCTTAAGCCTCTTTGCGCCTGCCAGAGCCTTTCCCGTTATCCAGTCAAGCCCCGCTATGTAACCGTCGCAGTCCTGCAAAAGGGGTAAAAGTTCTTCTTCCGTCAGCGGCCGTCCGTAAGGATTGAACACCAAATCATCCGTATATTCCCTTAAAATCCGCATAGCTTCCAGAGGGCTGTCCTCCTTCAAGGAAGTAGGCGTCACCAGTATTTTCATTCCTTGCTTCCTTCCCCGGAAACCAGCGCCACAGCCTCGCTCACAAGCTGCCTGATTCCGTCAAAATCCTGTTTTTTCAGCATATCGTCTTTCACCATCCAGCTTCCGCCGCAGGCAATCACACAGGGCTCCGCCAGATACTCCCTGATATTACCCTGATTGATTCCGCCTGTGGGCATAAATTTCATCCGGGGAAACGGGCCGCTTAAGGCTTTAATTGTTTTCAGGCCGCCGTACTGTCCGGCCGGGAAAAATTTCACCACCGGCAGGCCGTATTCCATGGCCATCATAAGCTCCGTAGGGGTGCAGACGCCGGGATAAACAGGTATGTTATTCTGAATGGCAAACTCCGTTATCCCTTTATGGAATCCCGGCGATACAAAGAAGGACGCCCCCGCGTCCAGCGCTCTTTTCGCCTGCTCAACGCTCGTCAACGTTCCGGCTCCCACGGCAATTTCGGGATAAGCGCCGCTCATCCTTCTGATGGCCTCCTCCGCCGCTTCCGTGCGGAAAGTGATTTCCGCCACCGGCAGGCCGCCCTCCACAAGAGCCTTTCCCAGAGGAACCGCGTCATTTGCGTCATCCAGCTTTATCACAGGTACTACTTTTAATTTTTCAATTACTTCTGCCACATTCATTTTCTATCCTCCAATTCTTCTGTAGATTCTCTCACGCCTCCAGATACCTCCTGCTGTTATCCGTCAGCATTTTCAAAATGACAGACCTCTCCATTCCTCTTTTTTCCATAAAGGGAATAAACTCTGTCAGAATATAGTCAAGCCCGATTGCTTCCTTATTATAAGCCTTCATTCTCGCCGCCGTGGTATCGAGGGAGAGCAGGAGCCTTCCTCCGAAGCCTTTGTCCAGGATTTCCTCTATCTGCTCCGCTTCCCGCTCGTTATCATGGTATTTAAAACGCCCGATGGTGTCGTATTCCAGATAAGCGCCCCACGCTAACGCCTCTAAATGAACCGCACGCTCCGCCTTTGTCCTGTCCATATGGCAGAGGGCAATCCGACCCGGCTCCATGCCCAGCTTTTCTGCAAAGGCAAGAAACTCCGTTACAGGGCTCTCCGGCTCCGTATGCACCAGAAGGCTCCTTTCCCCGTGAACTGCCGCGGATACGGCGGCGGTAAAAAGGGCTTTTTCCGCCCGGAAAGAATCCGTACTCTCCAGGGCAAGCTTCACAATTCCCGCTCTGGCTTTCGTCTGCTTTCCCGAAAACTGCCCGTCGCAATCTATGTACATCCCCTGAAAAATTTCAGCCTCAAAAATGTTTTGAAGCTCCCTTTCCGTTTTCCGGAACAGCCAATGCCCCCGGGGATAAAATACTCTTTTGTGAAAGCCGGTGGAGGCAAGGATTTGCACGCCGCTTCTTTCCGCGATTTCGCAAAGCCCCTTTTCCATACGGCAGCATCCCACAGGCTGGGCGTCTATCAGGGTTCTTCCTCCCGCCCTTCGATAGCTTTCCGCCTCCGCCGCGGACTTCTCCACATCGTCCATGCATAAATCAGGATTTATGTAATACCCCTCTCCCTTTCGCAGCATTAAATGCTCGTGACACTGGCAGATTCCCAGTTTTTCTCCCTTAAGTCCGCCCAGGACGGACATGATTTCTCTCATTTTTTCCTCCGTCGCCGCAGCGCCTCCGCAAGACTTTGAATCTATCGTCAGGTCCCGCATACTTATCTGTGCTCTGTCCCGGTTCTCCCTTAGGCCTGCCCCGCCAGCTCGCTCAGCCGCTCAATCTTCTTTGCATCGATGGTAATGTGGAATACCTCCTCAATCACCTGAGTCCATCCGTAGATGAAGTAATCCCATCCCATCTCCACATGAAGATTTTTTTCCTCCTGCTGCGCTTTTGCCTGCCGGGCAAAAATCAAATCGCCCCGGTAATTGATTTCCCATACCAGACTGTCCTTTGGAAATTCTGCATTGTCCGTAATGGGCGAGCCCGGCGCGTCCTTGCCCAGCCCCGTTGCATTCACTATCAGGGAGTGGGGCTTTAAACTCTTTAACGTCCCGTCATTGTCTTCCGGCTTCGGATTGTAGCAAAATTCAAAGGAAACCTCCGGGTTTAATCCCTTTAAAATTTCCTTTGCGGAAGAAAGACGGGGCTCGCTCCTGTTGGTAATATAAATTTTCCCCGGCACATTTCCGCCCTTGCAGACCTTCGCAAAATAAATGGACATCGCCAGCGTGCTGCCGCCCGCTCCCATGAGCATCACGTCCCCGCCATACTGTCCCCAGAAATCTTCCGGCACAAACTTCTGGAGAGCCAGTCCGCTGGAGATAGGGTCTTTTGCATGAGCGCAGAGCTTCCCGTCCTTTTTGGAAATGGAGGAAACCTCTCCAAGCTGCTCCGCATAAGGGTCTACATAGTCAAACAAATCCCTGCAGGTCCGAAACAAATCAATCTTATGAGTTGTCACCAGCGCGCCAAGGGAAAGAGGGTCTTCCTTGATGAACATTACCGCCTCCCTGTACGCCTCCGCCGGGGAATGGGGCTTAAAATCAATTCCTTTGATTACCGCCCCCAGACCAAGCTCCCTGGACCATTTGGGAAACACTTTCATAATCGAGGATTTTCCCGTTGTCACTCCGATAAAATACATTGTAGGCTGCGTCGCCTTTTCATACCTCGCCATATACCGTCACTCCTTTTGCCTTAGTTATCAGTCCCATTTTTTGTTTTCCATAACGACAGCCTCTCCGTCCTTACGGCATATCATATGGTGGTACCCCTTCTTTTCGATTGTTCCGTAGTCATGCCCCGCGTCGGCGGCAAAGGTAAAGAACATCACCAGAGGCGCCCCTCCCGTGTTTACGCTTCTGTGGGCAAAGCTTCTTGGAACGTAAACCGCTTCCCCTTTTCGCAGAGGAATCTCCCTTGTGGTTCCCTTCGGGTCCTCCATCACCATATAGCCTTCCCCCTCAAGCACGTAGTAGACCTCGGCAGTATCGACCTTCCGGTGAAAATGGCCTTTGGTCATGTAATACTCGCTGCCTATCAGCCCCGGATAAACGATTGTGGTCCCGAAAGCCAAATCGCCTTCCCTTTCAGGGCATCCCAGCTCATAAAATTCGTAAATCAATGGATTTTCTTTTTCAAGAATGCTTTTCACGGCCTCCGAATCCTCATAAAAGCCTTCCATGTCCGAAAGATACCGCTTTGTCGTTTCCGTATTCTGTGAAAATCCCGATTGCAAGTCAAAATCCAGGGTAAATCCCTGATTCCAGTTAAAATTTCCCATTCTGTCCTCCATTTTGGTTTCGCTGTTTACCGAAAAACAACGATTCCCTTCTTCTTAATCTCTCTGCGCTCCAGCTTTTCAAAGGCTTCCAGCACGTTTTCAAAAGGAAAATAATCGGATATGAAGTCCCTTAAGTTTACCTTTCCCTCCGCAATCCAATTAAGTACCGTGTCCGTGCATTCGCCCTCCTCCGCCTTTGAGGGGAACTGCTGAAACTGGAGCTGCCAGTTATAAGGCGCCTTCCGCCAGTCAAGCTCCATGCTTAAATGCGGAGAAATTCCGTAACAGCAGATTTTTCCTCCGTCCTTTATCAGCTCCATGCCCTGATTGATAATCGGGAGAATCCCCACCGCATCGAGCACATAACAAACGCCCTCCGGGCAGATTTCCCGCACACGCGCCCCAACGTCAGTCTGTGTGCTGTCAAAGGCATAATCCGCGCCCTTTGCCAGAGCTTCCTTTACTTTATCATCCACCACGTCGAAGGCAATCACCGGGCCGATTCCAAGCAGCTTCATAAACTGGATAAAGGTAAGTCCCACCGGGCCGCAGCCAAACACCGCCACGCTCTCTTTCTGCGACATGCCGAAGCGTTTGATGGAGCTTAAAACCTCCCGCAGCGTAATAATCATGCTTGCGTCCACCGGGTCAACGGATTTTGGCAGAACACTCTGGGCATAAGCGCATTCCGGCGCTTCCCCTTCCGGGTAGGCGGCAGCGTCGTCAATCACGCCGTATTCACTGAAACCGCCCCAGCCGGATTTCAGCTCTGCATCGTCCGGCACTTCGCTCACAAAGGGAAGCAGTACGTAATCTCCTTTTTTATAGGAAGAAACTCTGCCGCCCGTTTCCACCACCTGCCCCACGGCCTCGTGGCCCAGCATCAGAGGATAGGCGTCCTCGCCAAATCCCTTGAAAGTATGGTGAATCAGCTTGGCGTCAGTGCCGTTGCAGATTCCGCAGCACACCATTTTCACAAGCGCCTGACACTCATTGTATTTCGGAATTGCTGTTTCCCGGATTTCCAGACTGCCAGTCCGGGTTACTACTAAAGTTTTCATGTCTCTCCTTTCTGATATTTCAATGTTGATTATTCTTACAGACAGCAAGCTTAATTTACTGCTGTGCAATCTTTTATTCCGCTGTTTTCGACATTATTCTTACATAACAATGTATTATTGTAATGACATAATTACCTATAATTTTCCAAATACGCCCTCCAGTGCAAAATAACACGCGTCAAAGACTTCTTTTCTCTCCTGATAATCTCCGGCCGCCTTAGGGTCCGGCTCGTGTATGCCCTGTATTTCAAGGAACTTTTCACTCACGCTAAAGTCCTTATAAAGCCCGGCTCCCACACCGCCTGTGATTGCGCCGCCCATGGAGCTTGCCTCTTCCAGAACCGAAGGCACCAGTATTCTGGTATTATAGACGTCCGCCATTATCTGACGCCACACCCTTCCCTTTGCGCCTCCGCCAATCACCACCATTTCGTCAATCGCTACCTGAGTGCGGAGTACGTCAAGACACAGGGAGAGATTCATGGTCACGCCTTCCAGCACGCTCCGCAGGATATCCGCTCTGGTGTTCTCCGCCTTAAGCCCCAGGAAAGCCCCCTTTGCATCGGGGTTCCATCTGGGCGCACGCTCCCCCATGAGATAGGGAAGGAACAAAACGCCGTTAGCCCCCGCCGGGCTTTTGGCAATTTCCTCGTTCATATAATCGTAGGGCGATTTTCCGTGGATTCTCGCGTCGTACTGCTCCATCTTGCAAATCGTCTCTTTCAGCCAGCTATAGGCTCCCCCGGCGCTTTGCATAGTTCCGTTGGGCGCATAATATCCCGGCACAATGTGAACCCAGTTGACAATCCGCATCTTTTCATCAAAAATCGGCTGCTCCGAGGTGGTGGTTATCCATGCGCTGGTTCCCATGCTGCAATAGGTTTTGCCCGGCGCAACCGAGCCTGTCCCCACATTTGCCGTTACTCCGTCGCCGCCTCCTAATACCACGGGAATGCCGGGAACAAGTCCCGTCAACTCCCCCGCTTCGGGCGTCACAGTGCCCGCCACAAAGGTGGAGGGCCTAAGCTCGGGAAGCCTGCCCTCGTCTATTCCCGCCGCTTCCAGAATTTGCTCCGACCACTGTCTTTTTTTAATATCCAGACATCCGCAGCTGTTTCCGTCGGAATATTCCGTATAAAATTTTCCGGTCAGCCGATATACAATATAATCCTTTGCGTTCAGCATTTTATAGGTATTTTCATAAACCTCGGGCTCATTTTCCTTCATCCACATGAATTTCTGGATTCCGTAGGAAGCCGTGTTTCTGTGTCCCACGATATTATAAAAATCCCACTGGCTGATTTTACTTTGAAGAAGCTCCGCCTGCTTCTGCGCCCGCTGGTCGGCCCAGATAATGGCCTTATGCAGGGGATTTCCCTGCCTGTCAACGCAAAGGCAGCCCATCATCTGTCCGCTGAAGGAGATAACCGCCACCTCATCCGGTGAAATTCCCGTCTCCTTCAAAAGCTCCTTCGTGGAAACCTGTACCGCGCGCCACCAGTCGTCGGCGTCCTGCTCCGCCCAGTTTCCGTTAAAATACGCCGTATCGTAAGCGTACACATGGCTGCCTGCCAGTCTGCCGTCGAGGGAAAAGAAGGTCGCCTTGTCTCCCGACGTTCCCAGGTCATGAGCCAGTATATATTTTTTCATTGCTTCACCTGCCAATCATTTATTTTCCTCTATTCCAAATCCAGTTCCGACATCGTTGCCGGCATCTCATGAGCTGTGTTAACCTTGCCAGGTCCCGTAACCAGGTCGAAGCAGGATACAATAATCTTATTATCCCATATAATCGGCTCGCCCGGCTGGTCAAGCTCTCCGTTTAATCCGTCCGTATCAGGGCTCTGAGCAATTCTTGTCACCTTTCCGTCAGGCGATACTTTTGCTATGGCATTGGCACAGAAATCTGCAATATATAAATTTCCTTTTTCATCAAAAATCATACCGTCTGTGCTTTCAAGCTGCGACCAGTCTTTGGCATAGGTAAACTGTTCCACAAAATCTCCGTTTTCATCGACAATAATCTTGATTACCTCGCCGTCCCCGAAGTTCCCCACATACAGATTTCCCTCTTTGTCAAACACAATTCCGTCTGCTCCATACTGGCAATCGGGATTTTCCGTTATAAAAGTGGTAAAAATATGTTTATCTTCCAGAGTATTGGTAATCTGAATATCCTTTTCGTCCAGACGGAAACGGTAAACACAACTCATCAGCTTACCTGATTCTGTTTTGACTTTTGAAAGGCAGCTCTGTGTCAGATACATATAATTTCCGCGAATCCGTATGCCGTTAGGATGTTCCATGCCGTTCGCAACCACAATGGATTCTTTCACTTCACCGTTTTCGTCAAATTTAATTTTTAGTACCCGTCCTTTAAACATAAGTTCCGGTGCTTCCGACCACCCCTGGTTATCACAGATATACAAATTCCATTCGGAATCAAAAGCAATTCCCATGTTTCGGGCTACCCCTGTTTCGGGATGTACCGGCACATCAAACCATTTTGTAATCTGCCTGTCCCTGTCAATTTTTACAACACAGCCGCTGCTTGTAAGCTCCGCATAGTTTGGACAGGAAAGAATCAGATTTCCGTCTCTGTCAATCTCCATGCCATCCGGCGTACATATGTATTCAGGTAACTTCGTAAATAATTTTGGTTTCTGCATTTTTTCACCCCCGTTTATTCCTGAGAATAAAGAAATAATAAATAATTTACATGTAATTGCGCTAAGTTATAATGTTACTACATACCTATGTACATAAGATATATCTTAAATACGGCTATGTCAAGCCTTTTACACACTTTTCAACATTTTTATATATTTTGTACAAATACAGACAAAGTACTTCGCAGCCAGATATACATGGTAAATATACTGTTTCTTAAAATGAAGCTGTTCTCATAATGACTTCATCCTGTATATTTTTATCCAGTTCTGTAAAATAAGCGCTGTATCCGGTTACCCTGACAATTAACCCTGCATATTCCGCCGGTGATTTCTGCGCATTCAGCAACTCTGCAGCAGAAAGGAAATAAAGCTGTATCTGCATTCCTCCATCCCGGAAAAATGTTCGCAGAATCTGAGCTAATGTATGAATGCCATTCGAACCCGAAAACAACTCTGACGGAAGCTTTACATCCAACGTAGCGGCATTATTTGAAAGAGAGTAATCCAGTTTTGCGGCAGAACACAGCATGGCAGTCAGCCCCTGACAATCACGTCCGTGGGTCGGACTTACCCCATTGGCAAAAGGCTCCCCCGCCCGGTGACCGTCGGGAAGCGCCGCGCAATGTTCCCCATCCATAAATTCCAGGTAGCTGAACAAACCCGGTCTGAGTGGATTGCCGGAAATGTGGCGCCGTCTCTGGACAGCCTCGCACAGGTACTGTCCCAGCTTCCGTACCGCCAGGTCGGCTTCATCACAGTCGTTCCCATACTTCGGAGCCCTGCTGACCAATATGGCATGGAGCGCTTCATCTCCGGCAAAATTTGTACGAATCCCTTCCCACAGACGTTCTGCAGACAGATACCTCTCCTGAAACACCAGCTTTCTCACGGCTGTAAAGCTGTCTGCCGTCTGAACAAGGCCGCTCATCCGCACCCCTACCGTGGTCAGATTTGCACCGGAGCAGGACACATCTTTCCCCTTCCGTACACATCCGTCTATCAATATCGATTCCAGCGCATGGGGAACCAACAGGCTATTACGCAGCGTTTCATATATCAGTTGTATTTCCAGCATATCCAACGCATACTCTGTCTGTTCCCGAAAAGCCTCCTCCAGCTGTTCCTCACTCTTAAACTGATTCAGGTATCCTGTCTTGGGACCAAGCTGCTCGCCTGTCGTCATGGAGATGCCGTTATTCATCGCCAGTTCCAGACACTTCCCCACATTAATGGCTCCTCCCATAGGATTTCCACATTCTTTTCCGGGGGCCGCCATCTCATAACAGCCGATAAGACCGTAACCGGCAGCGTCTTTTTCTGTATAACCGTACTTTTCCAGCGCCTTGATTGAAATCTCGTCACAATAGAACATGGGGCCGCAGTTCTCCCTGGCGGTCAGGACACATGCTTCAACATATTCTTCCGGCGAACCATCCCACACCCGAACATTTAGCTTGGGCTGAAAAATTTTCAGTCGACGGGTGGCATTAAGCATCAGATAGGTCAGAGGATTTGTCCCGTCAGTTCCATCAGGAAGCATCCCGCCCAGAGTAACGGCCCGTCCCGGGTCGGGCATTTTGGACGGATAACGCCAGTTCTTCAACCAGAACAGGTCAATCAGCTCCTGCGCATCTTCCTCCGATAATCGACCGGCTTCCATGTCGCTTTGATAAAATGGATATAAATACTGGTCCATCCTGCCATAGGAAAAAGCCGATACTCCAGACTCTATTTCCAGGAGGAGCTGAGTAAACCATAAAAGCTGCAGAGCCTCCCGAAAACTGGCGGCCGGTTGCTCGGCAATACGCATACATACCGTCCCTGTTTCCCTCAGCTCTCCGGCCCGTTCGGGTTTAGCCGTTTCCGCCAGCCGGAACGCCTCTTCGCCATATCTGCGAATCAAAAGTTCCCCGCCCAGGACCATTTCTCTCGCAGAAAGAAGGAAAGCGCGCTGGTCAGCTTCCAGATTCTCATCTTCCATCCGTTTCCTGATTTCTTCTTCCAGTCCGCCGAATCCGACATGCAGCACTTTCTCATAATCCACAATAACATGTCCGAAGTTGATTCCCCCGTAAATCACTTCTCCCCATTTTGTTAAATCCGGGATTTTTTCCAGCTTTGTGCATTTTTGAAATTTCTGTTCAACTTCCTCCAATGCTCTTTCCCTCTCTTTGGGCAATATAGGGTCGGGCAGGCAACAGCAGTTGCAATCCCACTCTCTGTAAGGAAAATGTCCCACAATTAACTCATTATCATAGACCGGCGTCACAATCTGTCCCATACAAAACCTGAAAAACTTTCCCCGGCGGTAAATATAATTGTCTTCGCTTTTCTCCGTTTTTCTCCACAAGGATAAAAAATCATCTGTTGAGTCCTTCGGGACTTCTTTTGATATGCCTCTCATAACCTGCCAAACCCGTTCACTCAAACCGTCTTTCATCATCATAGAAAATATCACCCTTTCTCTGCCGTCAGGCTCACAACAAAAAATTTACATTCCCCGGCAGATAACCGGAACTGAAAGCCTTTGTCTTAATCTTCCTTCTATCTGCCTCAATGTCCTTATGTCAGGAGGCTCTAACCCGGCTGCCGGATAATCCATCCCCATCTGCCGGTATTTTGACCAGGCGGTACGGTGGAAAGGAAGCAGTTCTACTCCCCGCAGCCCCGGATATCTGCCTAAAACCTCCCCTATCCTTTCCTGTTCCTCCGGGGAGGTATTGACTCCGGGTATCAGGGGAATCCGAATCCTGATTGCAGCTCCTTCCCGATAAAGCCGCTCCAGATTTTCCAGTATAACCCCGTTAGGACTTCCGGTGACCCGGCGGTGAAGCTCCGAATCCGCTGTTTTAAGGTCAAACAGGAACAGGTCTGTTCTCTTAAGTACCTTCCGAAATGCTTCCCACGGAACATTCCCCGCAGTATCCACGGCAATGGGCACCCCTTCGCCTCTTAGCCTTTCCATAACCAATGACAGATTTTCAGCCTGAAGCAATGGTTCTCCTCCTGAAAAAGTCACCCCGCCGCCGCTGCCTGCATAGTAGCTTCTGTCTGCCAGAAGTACAGGAAGGAGTTCCTCCTCGTCATACACCCGGGCGGTGGAAACCAGTGCCTGAGCCGGGCATTGGCCTGAACACCTGAGACACTTTGCACAGGTTTTATGGTTCCTCGCATACTTCACCAGGTCCTCAGGAGAATACAGGCTGCTTACACCGGAAACCTTCCTGCATGCCTCCATACATATCCCGCAATGGATACAGCGCGAATGAACATAACGCAGCTCATTATCAGCATAAAACGTTTCCGGATTGTGACACCAAAAACAGTGTAAAGTACACCCTTTTAAAAAAACTGTAGTTCGGACTCCCGGCCCGTTGTGGAAAGATGTTCTCTGAATATTTGTAATTGTCAGCGGCAAGATATCTCCTCCGTTCTGTGGCAAATCAGCAATAAATCGGTTTATTACGCTTAAAATTCAATTACTGTCTTTAGCCCTTTTCCGCTTTTTGCATATGTAAGCGCATCCTCTATATCTTCCAGGGCATACCTTCCTGATATGATTTTTTTCATATTAAGACGTCCGTTTCCAACCATGTCCGCCACACTTCTGTACTGCTCGACATTTGCCCTCGTAGAGCCGCAAATTGAAAGCTGCCTGTAATGAATCAGGTTACTGGGCAGCGAAACCATATCTTTTCCCTGAGGCAGTCCGCCGAAAAATAAGATTCTCCCGTTCATCGCCATCAGCTCTAAGGATTCCGCCTGTGCCTGCCCGGACGGACATGCCACAACGCAGACATCCACTCCTTTTCCGCCGGTGAAATCCATAATCTGCTCCAGAAGGTTCTGACCGTATACCGGAACCAAATCATTATCTATTTCCGTGCATTGACGCAGTCTTTCTTCAGACAAATCCCGCATGTATACCCTGCCGGCGCCGGAAGCCTTTGCAATCAGCGCATGCATCAGCCCGATAGGCCCTGCTCCAATCACCAGAACCGTGTCATTTAAACGGATGTTTACTCTGCTCTGCCCGTTCATTACACAGGACGCCGGTTCGAGCAGCGCCGCTTCCCCAAAATCTACTTTTTCATTGATAACCATCAGATTTCCCTGCGCTGCCGCTTCTGCCGGAATCCGCATATACTCCGCAAATCCTCCGTCGATATTAATGCCAAAGGCCTGATAATCATCACACAAATGCGTGTTGCCGGACACACACTGATTACATACCCCGCATCCCATATTAGGAGCAAGGCAGACATGCATCCCTTTTTGATAACGGGTTATTTTTTCTCCCACAGCCTCAATAATACCGCTTATCTCATGGCCAAGGATTCTGGGATGTTCCCGGTCAATACGTTTATCTCCGTTTTGAATCATGCGCAAGTCCGTACCGCAGATTGCCGCCGCCTTTACTTTCAGCAATATTTCGTCCGGGCCCATTTGAGGTATCGCACATTCCTCTACCCGAATATCATTCACACCATACATTCGTGCCGCTTTCATTTGTTTTCCTCCATTCCAGTTCCGCATCTGTCTCGGCAATGCCCCCTTGTCTGGAAGGATTTCCAGCCGCTCTGCCTCCTGAAATCCTTCCGGGCATTGCCGGTCCAGATGCTGTTTTTTACCCCGGTTCCGCATCTGTTCATTTATAACTTTACTATCTGTCCGGTTCGGATGGATTCGTTTCCTGCCTTTACGATTTCAACCGCTTTCATTCCGTCCCATCCCGTTACTTCCGGCTCTTTATCCTCCATAATAGACCGGATAAAGCTGATATCCTCATTTAAATAGGCTTCCGAAAATAAATCCGTCCAGCTTTTTACAACCGCCCCTTTCATACCGTCTTTTGTGTACGACAATGTGGTTCCCTGTTTCAAATCGCCGATTTGGATAATTCCCCTGGTTCCTACCACATCGACCCTCGCGTCATATCCATATTGCACGCCCTGCGCTCCGTCAATATTGACAATACATCCGTTATTCATCCTGATATTCATCATAACCGTATCGTAGAAGTCAGGATAACTTTCTCTGGCTTCCTCACATCGGAAATTTCCAGCCATAGCATATAAACAATCGGCTTCCCCTCCTGTAAGCCAGCGGACTGTATCAATATCATGGCTGTTCACTTCCGCCAGCGGTCCGTTGCTCTTTTCAATATCATACATCCATTCTCTTGGTGTGCTGGGTCCGTGGGTAAGGGATTTCACCGTCACCACATCGCCGATTTCCCCGTCTTCAATCATCTTCTTGGCACGGCGGAAATTCTCGTCAAATCTTCTCATAAAGCCTATCTGAAGCTTTACGCCGTTAGCCCTGGCTGCTTCAATCATCTTTTCGCATTCTTCCTTATTCATTGCCATAGGCTTCTCGCAAAAAATATGTTTTCCCGCCTGCGCTGCGGCTACCACCACATCAACATGGTATTTTGTGGGCGTAACCACCACCACGGCGTCCACATCGTCTCTTTTGAGCGCTTCCCTGTAATCTGTTGTGTAAAATCCTGCCTTGAGCTCGTCAGCCGCCGCTTTTGCCATTTCCTCCACTGTATCTGCTATGGCCGTCACTTTTGCACAGGGCACCCTTGACGCAAAATTTCTGGCATGTATCATACCTGCCCTGCCTGCTCCTATCAGACAGATACCTGTCACTTTTTCCATTCCTTTCTCACTTACCATATTCATCACCATCTTTCCTTATAAACGGGACCAAGGCACTCCATCACCTGAAGATACCTTTCTGCAAGTCTCCCGTATTTTTCCAAATTTTCCGTTCCTTCCTCTCCGGCTGCATACTTCCATCGCAGTTGGCGGTTTCCTTCAATTATTTTTTCATAATCTTTTATCATCCCGATTCCCATTCCGGCAATAACCGCAATTCCGGTGAGAGCCGTATCTCCCATTTCAAAAGAGGATATTTCTGCATTCATCACATCCGCCTTGATTTTTAAAAAGAGCTCCGACCTGGCGCCGCCTCCGATTGCCCACATCCTTTGAAAGGAATTCCCGGGATATAACTGTCTTAAAACTTTCTGATAGTAATGGTATTCATAGGCTATACCCTCCATTACCGCCCGATACATATGCCCCCTCTGGTGCCGCCAGTTAAGGCCGGTAAAGCTGCCCCTGACATTGGGGTTATTGGGCAGAACCCTTCCCTCAAAATGAGGCACGAATATAAGTCCTTCGCTGCCTGCCCCTATTTCTTTTGCCTCCCGCTCCAATTCTTCGTAGGTAGCTCCCGGAAAAAGATTACGCAGCCATCTGACGCACAGTCCTCCGCCATTGATATATGCCAGAGGATACCACAGACCGTCTATCGGAGAGCGCATCATCATCATGGTTCTGTTCTTAATGTCAGGTTTATACTCATCCACCACGCTGCACAGGACAGAAGCTGTTCCCGCGCAGTCCAGAATTGTACCTTTCTGAAAAAGACCGGCCCCAAATATGGAAGCCGCCGTATCCCCGGCTCCCGCTACTATCGGAGTCCCTTCCTGTAATCCGCAAAGCTGTGCCGCTTCTCTTTGGAGTCTTCCTGCTATTTCAAAAGGGGAAACAATCTCCGGCATCTTTTCCTTCTCCACCTTAAAAATATCAAGGAGCTCCCCCGACCAGTTTTTTGCCTGATTATCGCCAAAACCGGAATACTGAATACAGGTATAATCCATGTATGCGTCCTCACCTTTTATACCGGCCAGCTTCCCGGTCACGTAAGCATGAGGCAGGACAAATTTACATATCTTTTTATATATTTCAGGATACTCGTTTTTCCACCAGAGAATTTTGGGTCCATGGGCATAAGATACCGGACTTCCTGTAATATGGGTGATTTTTTCTCCCGCTGTCCTTTCCATAAAATCCACATACTTCCCGCATCTGGTATCCAGCCACGAATCAAAGTACGTAGCCGCTTCGCCCTCACTGTCAATCCCCATAATCCCCGCCATCTGAGAATCGATGCCAATTCCTTCTATACAGCTGCCAGATACGCCGGATTCGGAGACAAGCTGCCTGATACTTAAAATCACTGACCGGTAAATTTCATCCGCTTCCTGCCAGATTCCGCCGGTGTCAGACATAATCAGATTGGATTCCTGAAAGGCCGTTCCCGCTAAAGTCATATTTTCATCATACAGCGCCGCTTTCGTCCCCTGTGTTCCTATATCAACTCCTATTAAATATTTCACGTATTCACCTCCAGGCTGCAAAGAAGGATGTCTCTTTCTCCGGGACATCCTTCTATCTACACTCAAGTATTATAAATAGTGCGCGTCCGCATCCTTGTTCCACGGCTGTGCCAGAAGCTCATCCACCAGTTCTTTCGCCTGCTCATAAGATTTCGTTCTGTGGTCCTCACACAGCATTAAAACAAGCATTTCCCTGCTGCGATTCTCATAAGCGTCCATAATACTCCGGGCTCTTGCCAGCCTGGGAAGAATCACATGATTCATTACTTTATACGGAAGCTTCCCGATTTTCACATTATGGATTCCCGTAGCATTGCATAAAACCGGAATTTCCACCAGAATATCATCCGGCAATCCTGCAATTGCCCCATTATTAGGAACATTTAAAGTCAGAATTCTTTCATTTCCGTTTGCCATAGAGTCAATAAAGGGTATGTGCTGCTCTGTGGTTTCCGACGGACGGTACTCCTCCATTACAGACTTACCGGATTCCACAATTTCATTCAGGCGTTCCTGAATATCCACCTTGGAATCCAGATAGCTTTTCCATCCTATCTCTGAATCAAAGCCTCCGTTTTTCCCATACCACTTACATTTCGTTTCAAAATCCGTATGCGTCCACCAGGGCGTTCCCGAGCGAACCGCATCTCCTATCGGCATTACGCCGTACAGACGATAAGCCTCTATTGCCCCCGGAGAAAGCTGGTCCTTGGAAAATACCCTGTTCGGGTCCAGAAATTTCTCACTTCTCCAGTATTCTTCCGATTTTTCCTCAATCCATTTATCAAGCAGCGGGTAGGCGTCCTTACCCTTGTACATGAATTTTGTCAGCCAGACACAGTGGTTAAATCCTACTACCTCGGCATTGACAAACTGCAAATCAAGTCCCAGTTCCTCGGCAATTTCCTTATATGCATTATGTCCGTGGCAAACCCCCACCGCCTTAATGCCATAATGGCTCGTCACATAATTTGTTCCCTCAAAAACAGGATTTGCCGTTTGCACCAGCCATGCGTCAGGACATAATTCTTCCATATCCTTCGCGACCTCCTCAAGGAAACGTATCTGATGATAAGCGCCAATCCCGCCATAATAGCAGGAAACTCTGTCACCTATTCCCCGGTAAAAGCCTCTTTTCTCTGCAATTTCCCTTTCCTTCTCCAGCGGCCCGTACCCTCCGATTTTTACCGCACAGATAACATATTCCGCTCCTCTCAGCGCATCCCTTCTCTCCGTATAGGAATGAACCTCCAGCTTCATATTTGATTCCCTGCAGTATCTTGTTACCAGTGATTCTGCCATGTGAAGACGGTGTTCATCAATATCCACCAAAGATAATACACTTCCCTCAAGCGACGGCAGGGTAGATATATCCTTCAGCAATTCTATTGAAAATGATGTACTTCCCGCCCCCAACAATACTATTTTTGCCATTTCCTTTCTCCTTTCTTGTCATTTTCTTTCTTTTTATGTTATTTATTATATACTTTTCTTGTTATTTGTCAATGTTTATTATTTTATATATACCATTTATTGTTATTTGACTTCATAAAGATTCTGTGATATTCTGGAAAATATAGGTAAACACTGATAATTTGACTGTTAAAAGGATATTTAATTATGAATCAGACAGAAAATCAACCCCTGTTTGCAGAAGAAAGACAGGAACAGATTGTTACTTTGCTTAATAAAAGCACTAAACTTTTGGTTCCCGAATTATGCGAACATTTTCAGGTTTCACCGGCAACTATCCGCAGCGATTTGCGGGAGTTAGCTTCCAAAGGACGCTTAAAGAGAACCCATGGCGGGGCAATTCCGGTCAGGCAAACTCTCTTTGAGCCTTCAACAGACGATAAAAAAATCTGCAATGCAGAGAAAAAACAGGCAATTGCAAAGCTTGCGGCAGAATTGGTGGAAGACGGCGATACCATAGCCATAGACGCCGGAAGTACAATGATGGAATTATCGAAAATGCTTGTGAAAAAAAGGAACTTAACCGTTGTTGTCAATGATTTAAATATCGCACTGTTCCTTGAACAAAACAGCAATGCAAATATTATAGTCCTTGGCGGCAATTTAAGGAGACGACAGCAATGCACTGTCGGCCCCATAACCTTATCAACCCTGACTTCCTTAAATATTGATAAAGTTTTTCTTGCCACCAACGCTTTTTCACCGGAGAAAGGTTTTATGACCCCGGACATGAATCAGGCGGAAGTAAAAAAGGCAATGCTGAAATCTGCTGTGGAAAAAATTGTTCTATGCGACAGCAGTAAAATCGGTAAAATCAGTTTCGTTAAATTTGCCGGCCTGAATGAAGTTGACAAACTGATAACCGATTCTCAGATTGCTCCTGAATCCCGCCGTTATCTGGAGGAATTACAGGACTCCATACAGACCGTTTTCGCTTAAATAAGTCTTTACAACGCCCATGCCTGTGTTTTTGTGATAACAGTTTCTCCGTCCTTAGCGGCTTCCTCCATTGCAAACGACAGATACGTGTCCTGAAGAGCCTCTTTCAGCGGATAGAATTCTTTTCCTGTTTCCACATACTCTTTCATAGCCTTAAGAGAGGAGGCCACGGCAATCTCATCATCATTCAGCCGCGCCGGATAAAAGGGATTCTCATAAACCATGCTGTCAAGAAACATGATTCCTCTGTGCGCCCATTCCTTATTATTATTTACGCCCACATCCATCCGCTTTAAAGTCTGCTCTACAGGCAGATTTTTTTCTGTCAGAAACCTTACGGTATTATTATTAATTTCTCCCCTTATCCCCTGAATATTCCATCTTCTGGTACGAATAAGTGAAAAATACTGCTCTCCTGAAAAATCGAAAAACGCTGTTTTTCCATTGGTAAATTCCAGAGTTGCAATTGTCCTGTCATCCGCCAGAACCTGTCCGCTGTAATCAAAACCTTTCCTGCTGTTTGTAGCAGTCACTTCAAAAGAAAACTTCTGCCCTTTAATTGTACAATTCTCAAATCCAATCCCCAACAGCTTCCGAAACATACTGACGGCATGATAGCCATGAAGGGCTGACAGCGTAACGTTTGACACTTCTCCCAGATATCCGGCCCTTATTACCTCCGTCACCGCCGCATAATAAGGTTGCAGAAAATATTGCTCCGCCACCTGCACCTGCCCATTCTTCAGCTGTGCCTCCGCCCAGAGTTCACACAGCTCCTCTGTATTCTGTCCCGGCGGCGTTTCACATAGCACTGGCACTTTCTTTTCCATAAGCCGGTACAGATATTCCTTTACAATTACCCGCGGCACACACAATACTGCAAAATCAGGCTCTGTCGCCAACGCATCTTCCAGATTTGCCGTTGCAAAAATCCCCTTCTCCTTCGCAACCTGTCCGGCCCTTTCTTCTGTACGCAAAACTCCCGCGCAAACCTCAAATTCCTCCGGCAACGCTCTCGCAATGCGGTAAAAAAAATCCGCTCTCCATCCATACCCGATAACAATAAATTTTGTTTTCATTACCAACACCCTTCATCATTTCCATAATGAAACTTATCATTTGTGGAAAGAATTTTTTCAGCTAATTCCTTCTTTCTTAATCCCAATATCATAACACCGTCTCTTGTTCTTTCTTTCCCCAATGAATCGATATAATAAGCATCTCTCTTCAGGAAAACATACCCCAGCTTTTCATATAATTGATATATCGTCTCACCCTCGTCTATGAATAAGCATGCAACGTCTACTCCGATTTCATATGACATTTTCAAACCGCTCTCAACCAGTTTGCGGGCGTATCCTTTTCCGCGATATTCGGGCGCAACAGCTAATCCCCCTATTCCGCCTATATAAAATTCATCGCCGTCATAATGTGTCAATCTTTTGTAAACGTAAGCTATTCCGACTATTTTCCGGTCATCCATTGCCACACAGACGCCTGCTTCCTCTGCTCCAAAATAATGGCCTTCACTTTGATTTTTCAGAATGGCTTCGTCAATCCCAAAACATACCTTATTCAGACTGTCTATCATATCCTGCTGAGACTTTGTTACATCATTTTTAAAAATAAATTTCAGTTCCATATAATTTTTCCTGTTACACAACCTCCCATTCAATCCCATAAACCCTTGCCATCTGCACCAGAAGGTGTGTAACATCACCCTGAATTATAATTGCATGATGGGACGAGAGACTTTCCATAACCTTATGACCACTGTTGTTTCTGTAACGAATCAGTGCGCCGTTTCTGCAGTCGCTTCCCGGGTACTGAACATAATCCTCTATTTCCGCTTCGATTATTGTTATTTTCTTCATATCCGGGCGAACTTTTGCCATGGTTATTTTTCCCTTTTCCATCTCACAGTCTATCACAATGGCATCCTCATTTACAATCTCCAATACTTTCGGCCTCATAACCCATCTGCTGCAGAAACTTTCGGGCGCAAATCCGAAATATCCGCAATGAACCCCAAGCGCATGATTATCCGGGTCGTCAATCTGCGGAAATTCATTGATTTTTTCATGTTTTAAGGCTGCCATTCCAATCAAAAACGGATAAATATTTGTCATCATCATAGGCTTTTTTAAAGCTGTATACAACATGAATTTACTCAGCATTGTAATGGTATCGCCCTCACAGGCCCAGATAATATGGTCATACTCAAAAATCCAGTTCCATGCCAGACACGGCGTTGTGCAGGAATGGAAAGATTCATTCAGGCAATTGCAGCCCACTCCATATACGTCTCCCGTTTCGTCAATTACCTCCTTAACAGCTATATAAAGCTTTACTGCCTTCAAAATACACCTGTCCGAAACATTCTCACATGGCGTTTTTCGTTCTTCCCACAAAGCCCATGCTCTCTCGTCCTCTATGCTGTCTGCCCTCTCGTTCAGCTCCTTATAGCTTTTATACAGGATTTTAATTCCAAAAGCATTTTCCATCAGCTCCGTACAGCTCTTATCCCACCAGTAGAATTTTTTGAAAAGATATGCCTGCATCCCTTCACCCGGTTCATCCTGAAACATCAAAAACTTTATCCCGCTTCCCATCAGTTTCTTTGCCGCAAGCGAACGGAATATTACTCTTGCAATCTCGCAGTTATACGGGAAAAATATATTCATCTTCAATTCATCCCGAAGCCATGCCACAATCTCCCAGTCCCACATCTCCACCGTTCCAAATTCTGATGTGAGAATCATAACAGGTTTTTGGATGGCCTTCAGCCGTTCACTCTCCTTAAATACCGCTCCAAAAAGCTGCGGGATGATTACAATATCTGCTTCAGAACTTATATTACTGCCTATACAGACAGATTCCATAAAACACACTTCATCCGCATACATTTCTTTCAATCTGTCCAACTGCCGGTTATACTCTTCAACTTCTCTGTCATTTCTTCCTTCGAAATATAATGATATTGCTTTTGCTTTCATAGTATTTCATTCTCCTTTTGTTTATTATCGTTTTATGTTATTTATTACTATATTATATAATTTTACTTTCGTCAAGGTATTAGAATCAAAAAACCGCTGTATCCATTATCTGTACAGCGGTTTTTTGTATTCATTTTTATTCGGTTAATACTACAATTTCAAAAGAACTCCTGTCCCCTCTGTACCGTGCCTTGGAGTACTCAAGCGGCACATCCTCAGAAGTATATCCCACGGTAATGAAATACTGAACAGGCTTTCCTTTTTCCATATCAAGAAGCCTGGCATCCTCCTCGTCTGCCTCCACCGCTTCTATCCTTCTTTTTACCTTCAGTATTTTGGTATTATCTCCCTGCGCCATAATTTCATACAACGATTCCTTCTCCAGGTCATGTCCCATAATAAAAGCGCATTTATCATATGGAAGATAGGTATGTATGGTTACAATCGGCTGTTCATCGGCAAACCGTTTCCGAAACAGATAAATGACATCTTCTCCCTCCGCAATATTCAACGCTTTGGCAACTTCTTCATCGGCCTTCTCTCTTCTGAGCTCTATAAGCTGCGTAGACGGTTTCATTCCAAGACGCTCAATCTGGTCCCGGAACGATTCCAGTTTTCTCAGAAAATCCTGTGGAATCTTGGGGCGGGTAACAAAAGTTCCCTTACTTTTTACCCTGTAAAGCCATCCTTCCTGAACCAATTCCGTAATTGCCTGACGGACAGTGGTACGGCTTATCTGAAATTCTTCACTGATTTCATTTTCTGTCGGAATCATATCCCCTTCTTTATAATTTCCCTTTTTGATTTCGTCCAGCACCAGCTCTTTTAACTGAAAATATAATGGAATCGGAACTGATTTATCAAGTTTTTTACAATCGAACAGCATACTTCCCCCTATTATAACCAAATATTTTTGTAATTACATTATATCATAGCAAACTCATATTTCAACAGCCCGTTTCTTATTTTACAGTTTATCCGTACCGTTTTCTACGGCTGCCAGCGCCCACAAAACTGCAACTACTGCTTCCTGAGCGTCTGCGGTTCTTGTATAATCCACATAAATATCGTAATTCTTCTGAACACATAAGCCGTTGCAGGCATCAAGAACATGATACCCTCCGTCCAGTCCGCAGACACATTTTGATAAAACTCCGGTATACGCTTTTTTTACAGCTTCCTCATATTCATTCCCTTCAATCAGTTTCATATCCAACGATTTTTTCATGGCATATAAAAACATCGCGCTTCCCGACGTGTCATGAAAATTTCTGGGGAATCCCGGCTTGTCCACAACCTGATACCAGAGTCCGCAGCCTTCATCCTGCACCTTTAGAAGGTCCGCGCACAGACTCTGAAGCTGAAACACTAATGAATCCCGCCCGGGGAAGTTTTCCGGCAAAAGCGCCAGCACCTCCGGCAAAACCATGGCGTACCAGCCAAGTCCTTCGCTCCATATCTCGGGCGAGCACCCGGTAATCCTGTTTGCCCATTCCGCTTGAGCGCCTTCGCTGTAGGCATGATACAAAAGACCTGTGCTGTCTTTTCTGCATCTGGCAAATATAATGTTAAGCTGCTTTACCGTTTCCGAAAAACAATATTCACTGTCCCCTATATATTTTCCGTATCTTGCAAGAAACATCAGCCCCATGAACAGCCCGTCAACCCACATTTCCCCGGGTCTGTCCTTTCCATGCCAGAATCCTCCATCTGGATTTCTCGGATAAGTTTCGTAGGTATCCCTGACCCTTTTCGCCGCAATCCTGTATTTTTCTTCTTTTGTAACCGACCATGCCCATACAATGACTGATGCCGTCATGATATCATCAAGGCTGATGCCTGTGTATCCCAATAATTCGCCATCTTCATTTACATGCTCCTGGCAATATGCCAGAATATAGTTATAAAAATCTTCCCGTCCTGTCTTTTCATAAAGCCGGATGTATCCCCATAATAAGAAGCCCTGAGGATAAGTCCAACTTCTGTACGGATATAAATCCGCCCGGGGATATTTTTTCATCAGATATTCTGCAAATTTTACCGCATTTTCCATCCTTATGCTTCCTCCTGTGGAAATACAATCCCTAATTGACGCCGTATTTCATCCATAATTCCCATCATACGCAAGGTTTCCTTATGAGGCATTTCCGGGCACTCGATTCTTCCTTCCCGCAAAGCCTTTTCACAGGAAAGAACTTCGTATTCAAGCCCTGTTATCTGCTTTGGAACTATCTTCTCCAAAACTACTTCTCTTTCCAGATTATAGACGGTAATCTTCTCACAGTTGTTAATATTCTGGACTTCGATATACCCTTTGTCCCCGTAAATGACGCCCCTTCTGTCAGTCTGCACCAGAAATGAACTGAATAAATGTGCTATTTTCCCGTTTTCAAACAATAATACCACGCTGTTTTGTCCGTCCACACCCCGGTCTGTCTTTGTACACACCGCCCGGATGTCCGTCACCTTCTCCTTAAATGCCATACATGCAAAGTTAAGGGTATAGATAGTCAAATCAAGGACTGTTCCTCCGCCAAGAGCAATATCCTGCAGTCTTTCGATATGTGCAAGAGAATATCCCAGATTTGCATTCAGGGAAGTCGCATTACCGATAATACCGGATTCCAGAATCTCATCAATCATCCGGCGGCTCGGCATATATCTCGTCCAGATAGCCTCCGTTAAAAGAAGGCCCTTTTTCTCCGCA
Organism: uncultured Lachnospiraceae bacterium; assembly: GCA_910577275.1. GTDB lineage: Bacteria > Bacillota > Clostridia > Lachnospirales > Lachnospiraceae > Suilimivivens. The sequence goes on along the minus strand of CAJTMW010000009.1, from coordinate 128,451 downwards.
ATTGCAAACACTTCCTCTGCCTGCCCGCTGTTTAATACAAATCCTTTTTCACACAGTACATGCTTTCCATGGGACAGACACAATTTGATATGGTCATAATGCATGGCAATGGTGGTGGAAATAAACACCAGTTCAACCTTATCGTCCCTGAGCATATCCTCATAATTTCCATATGCTTTTTCGAAGCCATATTTATCAGCAAATTGTCTGGCGCGCTCTAAATCCCTTGCAGCAACCGCATACAGTTCTACGGTATCTTTCATGTTATACATTGTGAAGGCCATGTTCGCCGCATGAAGGCCCGCACCTAAAAAACCAACTCTCATTAACATTCTCCTCTTTTTATCAACCTTTTACCGAGCCCAGCGTCATACCGCGCACAATAGATTTCTGAAAAATCACTACAATAATCAACATAGGTATAATGTACAGCGAACCCGCCGCCGCCATCAAATCCCATCGAATTCCCTTTTCCTGAGTGAGCATGGTCATACCTACCGTAATCGTCTTTGCCTTTTCACTGGAAGTACTTATAAACGCAAACATAAATTCGTTCCAGGCATTAAGAAATGTTAAAATTACCACTGTGGCAATGGAGGGCTTTGCTATAGGAATAATCACCTGCAAAAAGGTTTTCATCCTGGAAGCCCCGTCAATCTCCGCCGCGTCTACCAGTTCCCTTGGCATTCCTTCAAAACAGGCTTCCATAATCCAAAGACTCATGGGAAGGTTGAAGGTTGTATCCGCTATGATAAGCGCCAGCTTTGTATTCATGATTCCCATCCTTGAAATATAGATATACAGCGGAATCAACAATGTGATAAAGGGAAACATTCTCAAAAATACGCAGCCCCGAAAAATATTACGGCTTCCCGGAAAACCATACATAGTAAATCCGTATGCCGCCGGTATACTAATCAGACATACCAGAATCGTTGTAACTCCTGCTACAATCAGGGAATTTCCAAAATATAAATCAAAAGAAAAATTTTCAAGCAGCTCTACATATGAGTTTAGCACCCACTTGCTGGGAAGGGACGCCATATAAATTTCCCCTCTGGGCTTAAATGACGTGATTACCAGCCATATAATAGGAAGCAAAACAAATATGACAGCCACACATAAAATGAAATATATGATAAAAGTACGTAATTTTCGTATACTCATAGCTTTACCCCTTCCGCCGCCTGTAATTGTCTTTATCTCTTCCCACATACTGAATAAATAATGCCACCATAATCATAAATATCAACATAATGTAAGACATGGCTGATGCATATCCCACGTTGTATTTGTTCCAGTTGGTTCTGTAAATTAAAAGAGATAATGATTCTGTCGCCTTGCCGGGTCCTCCCTTTGTCAGTACATAGATAGAGTCAAAAATTCTGAACACATCCATAAACCTGATTACAAGGGCAATAATAACAGTAGGCTTAATAATGGGCATCTGTATTCTGAAGAAAATCTGCAGTCTGTTAGCTCCGTCTATTTTCCCCGATTCAACAACATCCTCAGACACAGAAGAAAGCCCTGTATAAAGTAAAAGAAAAACAAAAGGAATCGTCGCCCATGAGTCAACATAAATGATACTTATGATTGCAATCTTGCTGTCTGTCAGCCAGTGAATATTCGACGATATAACTCCAAACGATTTTAAAATTACATTTAGCAGTCCGAAATCATCATTTAGCATAAAGCGGAATAAAAGTCCCGCAACCGTGGGGGCCACCATCATTGGAATCAAATAGATGGTCTTTAATATCCCCTGCCCCTTCCTGATATTCGTAATAAGTCCTGACAGCAGCATCGCAAAAAAGAATTCTACCAATAACGCACCTACCGTAATCAGCAGAGTAATTTTTACAGAACTCCAGAAAGTTGCATCAGTAAACGCCTTTATATAATTTTCAAATCCAATAAATTTCAGGTCTCCCTGCACCAGCCTGTAATTAGTGAAACTGGCGCCAAATGAATATATAATGGGAAATATAAACAAGAGTCCCAGCAATATCATCGAAGGGAGAGACATAAAAAATCCGAATCTCTCATCTTTTATCTGTCTAGTACTTTTTTTATATTTTTTATTCAACATTCCTCACCATTTTCCTGTTTTATCAGCAAGGGGCAGAAGTGAAGTTCTGCCCCGTCTACTATGTTAATTGCCCTGCATATAATCATTTGCTGCCAGAATATCTTCCAGTTCAACTTTAAGCTGGTCCATTGCTTCCTGGCAGGAAAGCTGTCCGGTTAATGCCATATTAATATACTGAGCCGCTGTCTGCTGGCAGTCGGTTGCGGCAGCGTTTGTCTGTGCCAAATCCATTTCCGCACCGGCGGATGCAGACGCAAGATATGCTTCGTTTACCTCAATAAGAATATCCTCTCCTGCCGCCTTGTATTCTTCATTCTGTCTTTCCAAAACCGATGTTCTTGCTGTAGAAGACCCCTGCAGTTTGCAATAGTTATAGTCAGCCTCGGCAGAGGCAAGAGCTTTTGCCAGCTTAAGAGCATCTTCCTTGTGAGGGGCATCCTTAAACACATTCACAGACCATCCACCCAGACAGGATTCACTCTTACCGGTTGAACCTGCAGGCAGGCCGTAAACCTTTACATTTCCTTCCATTTCTGTTCCTGAACAACGGTCCAGAAGGTAAGGCCAGTTAATAAATAAACCGATTTTTCCGCTAATCCATTGAGCATCAACCTCATTATAATCGTACCCTACATATCCTTCCGGCATAGCGCCCGCATCAGCCAAATCTTTGATAAACTGAAGTGTTCCAACCATTTCCGGTGAATTACAAACTACTTCGCAGGTATTATTACTGTAATCCTTCTTAATATATTTTGCGCCGTTGCCATAGGAGAGAGTTGCCAGCTCCCAGGGATTTCCCACAACAGAGCCGCCCATGTACATAGTACCCCACTGTACTACGTCGTTCTTGTTAAACCCTTCTTCATCCCCGCGTTTTCCTGCCGAATCCATTGTCAGATGAATTGCTTTCTCCCCATACTCTTCCAGTGTTTTGGGGATATCATCTTCCGTGTATCCTGCTTCTTCCCAGATTTTTGTATTCACATACATAATCATGGCGTCGCCTGTAAGAGGATAACCATAGAGGTCGTCGCCAAGGCTGTGCTGTTCCACATTACCTTTGAAAATATCGTCCATATCCTCCAACGGTTCAAGTGGTTCCAAAAGCCCCAGAGAACCAAACTGCTTTGCACCCGCCGCCTGTGTAATGGCAATATCAAAAGTTTTTGCACCGGTAGTCATTTCCAGCAGAATTTTATTATCCAGCTCATTTTCTGAATATCCTACCCAGTTGATTTCCCCGTCGTACAAACCTTCCAAATCCCATTTGGCCATATCGCCATTATTCGTGTTATATACCACCGTAACTGCATCCTTACCAGCTGAGGAATCTTCTGTTTCACCAGCTCCTGCATCGGATGTATCGGCTGCATCGTCAACTGTTCCTCCGGCTTCGCTACCCGCTGCCTCATTCGTTCCCGATGAAGTATCGTTCCCGGCGCCACATCCAATCATGCTTCCGGCCATTACTACTGTCATAGATAACGCTATTAACCTGTTTACCCATTTACTTTTCATACCTGAAACCTCCTAGTTTTGTCTTTTTTCGTAATAAGTCCTACCCTGAATAAATATAAAATATTAAAATATTCTATATTGTTACCGAATATACCTTTTTATAGTACTGATTAATATGCCATATATTATTCTAAATCCGGCACCTCCTCCCGTTTCATCATTATGTAGTAACATTATTATATATTAACATATTAATGTAGTGGTTATAATATAGCAGAGATTTTTAAAAAAAGCAATACATTTTGACAAAAAATAAAAAAAGACAATAACATTCGATTGTCAAGTGTTTATAATAATATTATTTTTTATATTGCATCTTAGTATAAAATGATATTGTCACTACTATTTGAGAACAAATCAGCGCATCCCCTTTTCTCTGACTTAAAGGGAACGCGCCGATGTCTTATCATTTATTCTATTTTTGTTGCAGCCCTTTCAAACCGCAACGCCCTTCTCTTTTACTTTTCCTACAGACAATTCTCCCAGCCTGCACCCCGGCACACTGTTTATCAGCCTCCTACGGCACCAGCATAACCTTCATTGCCGTCGGTTCTTTTTCCGCCGCCTCAAAAGCTTCTTTCCAGTCCGCCAGAGGGTATGTATGGGAAATCAGCCCCTCTGTTTTAATCAGACCGGTCTCAATCCCGCGGATAACCGCCGGATAAGTCTTTGCGGAGAGGTGGGAACCGATAATCGTCAGCTCCTTTCCATCCCCTATTACATTCCAGTCGGCCTTTACCTCCTCGGCAAACACGCCCATCTGTACATATCTTCCGTGATTTTTCAAAACGCCAAGCCCCTGCTTCACGCTCTGAGGGCTGCCGGAAGCCTCGATATACACATCGCATCCTTTTCCGTCCGTCAGCTTCATAATCTCCTGCATCACATCCTGCTTCGCGGGATTTAACACCACATCGGCGCCGTAGGATTCGCCCATGGCAAGCCGGTGCTCCCGCAAATCAATTCCGATAATCAGCTTCGGCAGCGTAAGCTGCGCCATTCTCACCATAGCCGTCCCGATTGCGCCAAGTCCGGCAATCACCACCACGTCGTCATGCTTTATCCCGGCCAGCTCCACCGCATGCATACCGCAGGCAAGGGGCTCTACCAGAACAGCTTCCTCCAGGGTAAAGGAATCCGGGATTTTATGTACCAGACTGTTTTTGTGTATCTTCACATACTCTGCGAAACCGCCCTGAGCATGCTGCTTAAAGCCATATACCGCCGAACCTGTACACATCCAGTAAATCCCCTGACGGCAGAAATCACACTTGTTGCAAGGAACAATCTGCTCTGCAACGACGCGCTCCCCTTCGGAAAATCCCGTCACCTTGCCGCCCGTCTTTACAATTCTTCCCGTGAATTCGTGGCCGCCAATCACCGGCGCCTCGATGTAACGGTCTTTTTCCGAGGTTCCCCAGATTCGGATTCCCCCGTGATAAGCCTTTACGTCGCCGGCGCAGATTCCGCATCCTTCCACACGGATTAAAATCTCCTCTTCGCCGATTTCCGGGACCGCTACTTCTTCGTACCTGTTGTCATACGGTGCGTATGACACTACTGCTTTCATCATCTCCTGCATACTTTTTCCTCCATAGCATGTCTGAACTTTTGTTTATGGTTCATAACCTTATCACAATCTCTGCGCAAATTCAATATGGATTTTCTGGTTAGAGGGGAAATTTTATTTCCGCGGGCAATGAGCCAGGCAGCTGCGAAGCAGACATTTGGCGACTGCCGGCATCAAACTGCTCTTTAATCAAAAGCAGCGTCCCCCTCCTGACAGACACCCTGCTTTTCCTGCCGGTAAATTCATTGCTCACTCCCACCGGATATTCCTTTATCAGCACGGCGTTATCCAGTTCGTATTTCAGTCCCGTCTCGCACACGCCTTCCGCTCTGTCGCTTAAGCAAAACACGGAAAGATAACCGGTTTCTTCCTCTCCAAAGCATATTTCACTGTTGCAGATGACTCGATACCAGGAATTCTTTCCCACCAGGACGCCCTCTCCGCCCTCTGCCGCCAGCCATGAAAGAAGCTGGATATTGGCCATGGTATGGGAAATCCGGCCGCCGCATCCCCCATAGATGACAAATTTGCGATACCCCCGCCTCCAGCCTTCCTTCACAGCCCAGCCCGTATCGGTGTCGTCCTTTTCCGGCTTTAATCTCACCACGTCAGGATGCTCCGGCGGATATTTAAGGGAATCGAAATCCCCCACCACCAAAGTCACCGGCAGATTCTTTTCCCTGCAGTAAGCATAGCCGCCGTCGCAGGCAATCAATATATCCTCTGTTAAAATACAGGGGAGTCCGTCTCCAAACTCCCCCGCTCCCACAATGTAGCAAACTCCCATTGCCAGTTTCCTTTCTTTTCTTTTAAAGCTCTCCCGCCTTCGGCAGTCCGTCCGGCGCAGGCTTTCCCGAATCCGGCTTCACATCACGTCTGTTTCCCGCTCTCCTGCGTCCGGCTTCACATCACGTCCGCTTTCCCGCCTCCCGCGCCTTGAAATCCGCCACATCCCGGCAAATATCCCGACAAATCATTTCATGCATATCGCCGGGGGCAATATTGGTTCTCTCTTTCATTTCAAACTGATATAAAGCATAGCATATTATTCTGGAAAATGCCATCATTTCCAGATAGACGGTGTTGTTTTCTTTTTCCCCGTCAAGCTTCACCTCCGCCTCTATGATTTTCCGCACCAATTCCATTATCAGCACTTCTTCCGGTCCTTTGTTTTTAAGATATTCCCGCAGCTTGTTGCTGACAGTGGAATTGTCCGTCATCATATGAAGCACCCGGACGAAGCAGACGATATCGTTCATCTCCTCGTCCATGCTCTGTAAAAACAGACTCATTCGTTCATATAGGCTCTCTTTTTCCTCAAGTTTTTTGTACATTCTCTGGCAGGAGGATTTCGCAAAATAGTACGCCGCTCCCGCAATCATCTCTTCTTTATTATCAAAATACTCGTACACCGTACCCTTGCCGATTCCGGCTTTTCTTGCAATTTCTGCAACTGTCAGCGTATTTAAATCCGCCCCTTCCGCAAATAATTCCATAACGGCCTGATACAGGGCTTCTACCTTTGGCGCCAGACTCTTTTCCATATCATCTATTCCCCCTCCCGGTAAATGCTTCACGCCTGCTGTATATCCTCTTTTTTCGCTGGCCCGGTCTTTGGCATCCCGTTTTTATCCTTTTTATCCCTTGAAAAAATATCATAAATGCAGGGAATGACTATCAGGGTAAGCAGCGTTCCGTAAACAAGACCTCCGATTGTGACAATCGCCATGGGCTTGCCCATCTCCGAGCCCATATCATGGCTGAATACCATGGTGCAGAGAGCCAGAATCGTGGTAAGCGCCGTCATAAGCACCGGGCGCAGTCTTGTTTTTCCGGCGGTGATAAGAGCCTCTCTCTTGTCCATTCCCTCGCTGCGAAGCTGATTGGTGTAATCCACCATCACGATTCCGTTATTTACAATGATACCGGAAAGCATGACAAATCCGATAAGCGCAATCACGCTGAGCTCGCTTCCGCTCACTACAAGCCCAAGGAAGCCTCCGGTAAAGGCAAGAGGTATGGTAAACATAATGATAAAGGGCGATAACAGCGACTGGAACTGCGCCACCATAATCAAATACATGAATATCAGCGCCAGAAGGAGCATCAGGTAAAGCTGCTCCATAGCGTCCGTAATCATTTCATTTTCGCCGCTCATCACAAGGCTGTAGCCGCCCGGCATTTCATACTTGTCAAGCTCCTCCTCCAGTACGTCCGACACAAGCCCCACATTGTAACCGTCTGCAATCTGTGCGGAAACCTGAATATAACGGTTCTGGTCAATTCTGTTTACGGAATCCGGTGAAATAGCATTTTCAAAATCCGCAATTTCCGACAAAGCCACCTTGTCCTTTGTTCCGTCCTGCTTTGTCCGCTCAAGCACCACATCCCTCACCAGATTTCTGGTAAGCGCAATATCCGAGCCGTGCTTCACATAAACGCTGTACTCATTGTCAGCCGTTTCAAGAGTCGTGATACCGGCGCTTTCGGCAAGCTTTGCGGAAAGCTGCTGGAATACCTCGGCGACAGTCATTCCGTGCTCGATTGCCTTGTCCCTGTCAACAATCACTCGCAGTTCTCCCGTGGATTCCTCCAGGCCGTCGGAAACGTTTTCCGTTCCCTCCACACTCTCCACAATGGCCGCAATGTCTACGGCAATTTTCTGCATCACATCAATATCGCGTCCCCGCACCTGCACGGAAATACCGCTGCCGCCCATAGCGCTCATATCCATAGAGGAAGTGTCTATCACGATTTCCGCATCATTTTCCTCGCAGATATCCGCCATCTCCTCCATAATTTCATCGGCGATGGTTTCATTGTCCTTTTCCTTGTCCTCTCTTAAGGATAAGTAAAGAGTTGTGGCGTTGGTTGCGGCATTGCCGCTTCCCGTAAGCATTGACATGGAGGAAGTGGAGGCCATTGCGCCCACGTCCTGAATCTCCTCTCTGGCAAGGAGCCGCTCCACCACCTCGTCCGTCACCTCCGCCGTTTTGGCTAAAGGCGTATCGTCCGGCAGGGTAATCGACATATTAAACTGGGTGCTGTCCATATCCGGCATAAACGCCGTCCCTTTCGCATAAGACGCCGCCGCACTTGCCGCAAGAAAGACAACCACCAGAATCAATACCACCGGCTTTCCTTTTAACGACAGATTTAACAGCTTTTCATAAATGCCAATCAGTCCCGTAAAGAATTTGCCGTCAGCGTTTTCTTTGGTTTTTATCAGCACCTTAGAAGCCATTGCCGGAACCACCGTAAGGGCAATCACAAGGCTTGCCAGCAGGGAATATGCGATAGTCAGACCCATATCCACAAACAACTGTCTGGTGATTCCCTCCGTAAACACAATGGGTAAAAACACGCACACCGTAGTCAGCGTGGAGGCCATGATTGCGCCCGCCACCTCTCCGGCGCCCTCTATGGCAGCATCCTTTGCAGAGTACCCTTCTTTCCTCAGACGGTAAATATTTTCTATTACCACAATGGAGTTATCCACCAGCATTCCGATTCCAAGCGCAAGGCCGGATAAGGAAATTACGTTCAGGGTAACGCCGCTGAAATACATACACACGATTGCCGTCACCAGACTGATAGGAATGGAGCATGCAATCACCGCCGTGGGGCGCAAATCCTTCAAAAATGCAATCAGAATCAGAATCGCCAGCACCGCGCCGAAAAGGATGTTGTTTAAAATGGAATCCATAACAAGGTCGATGTAAATTCCCTGGTCCATCAGGGTAATCAGCATCAAATCCTCGTTTTCCTCCATCAGCTCGTCAAATTTGTCCAGAATCTTGTCGGACACGTCGCCGGTGGAGTAGCCTGTCTGCTTTTGCAGCGTCACCATAATACCGGGCGCGCCGTTTACATTGGCGTAAATGTCGCCGGAGTTATCGGTCATGAACACATCCGCCACGTCCCCAAGGGTAATAATGTCCACGCCCTCCATTTCAAGGTTCATCAGCGGCATTTTCTTTAATTCTTCTATGCTTTCCGGCTTATCCCCCACACGAATCAGGTAGGAAATCCCGTTTTCCGTCACATAACCGGCGGGCATGGAAAAGTTCTGCGCCGTCAACAGCGCTTCCACCGTTTCCACGGTAAGAATGCTGTGCATATCCGCTTTATCGTAGGCGTCCAGCCTGTTTTCCTCCACTTCCTCCTCGCCTTCAAGAATCTGCTGCAGCGCGTCCGCAAGCTGCTCGGCGGTATCGTTTAACTGCTCTTCCCCGGAAACAATCTGGTCTTCGCCCTCCCGAAGCTGCTTTTCCCCGGCCTCTAACTGTTCTTCCGCCGCCTTTAGCTGCTCCTCGCCGGCCTCTAACTGGCTTTCTCCGGCGTCAAGCTGGGCTTCCGCAGAGCTTAGCTGAAACTCGCCGAGGCTGATAGTGCTCTGGGCGTTGGCGAATTCGATGGCGGCTATGAGGTTGCCCTGATACAGCTCATTCATAGCGCTGTCAAGCTTGCTGATATTGCCTTCGATTTCGGAGAGAGTGCCCTCCATCTGGGCAATATAGGCGTCGGCGCCAAGACCCATGGTGAGGGCGTTGAGGCTGTCGGATGTATTCTCAACCATGTTGTTGGCCTGCGTCCAACTGGATTTAAGATACTCAAGATTGCTGACATCTAAACCTGCCGACACCTTATTTAATTCCGTAACTACTTCAGAAATACCACTGCTACCCGTAAAATTAGCTTCACTCCCCAGCCCCTGAATAAGAGCATTAATCATTTCCAATGAAATCTTATAAGTCTCACCGAAATCATTAAGGAAATTTTCTAAATTGCTTCCATCAGGATTCATTGCCTCATATGTTTCTAAGGCACTGATAATTGAGGGAACCATATTCAAACTATTTATTATATTATCTATTTCCGATACATCTGTTATTCCATATCCCAATGCCATATCCACTATCTGCTGTTGTCCGGCTTTCGCCTTATCCAGTATCTCTTTTGTCATCTCTATTGTCTTCAAGTCAGATGTAATATGCATCTTCGTAGCTTCCAAATCCGCCTTTGCAGTCAAAATTTGTGTCTCCGCCTCCGCAAGCTGCTTTGCCGTAGCCGACTTCCTGTCAGCGAGCTCGTTTTTCCCCTCCTCCAGCTTCGTCCTGTTTTCATTAATCTCCGCCCTGCCGTCGGCAAGCTCTCTTTTGGAATCCTCCAGTTCCTTTCTGGAATCCTCGATTTCCTTTTTGGAATCGTCCAGCTCCTGCCACTTGTCCGCAAGCTCCTGCCTGGACTCCTCCAAATCCGCCCTTGCGTCGGCAAGTTCCGCCTGCCCGTCGTATATTTCCTGCCTGTTTTCATTCAGCTCCTCCAATACCTCGTCAATTTCCTCATCAATGGAGCCGAAAACCTGCTGATTCACCTTATCCACCTTATCCTGACGGATAATTACATTGACGCTTTCCTCCAAAAGTCCGGTGGCGCTGGCAGACGCCACGCCGTCTATGCTTTCCAGCTCAGGGATAATAATGTCCTCCGTCATTTTCGTCACCTGGGCGGCGTCCATATTATTTCCTCCTACCGCCGCTATCATAACCGGCAGCATGTCAGGATTTAACTTTATAATAATGGGATTGCTCACGGAATCATCCCAATAGCCTTTAATCTGGTCCAGATTTTCCCGCATTTCCAACGATACCGCATTCATATCCGCTGACTGGGAAAATTCCAGAATTACCATGGAATAATTTTCACTGGAAACAGAGCTGATACTTTCTATGTTGCTCACCGTTGCCATGGACGCCTCCACAGGCTTGGTTACCACCATTTCCACCGTCTCCGGGCTGGCTCCCGGGTAAGCCGTCATTACAATCGCATAAGGCAGGCTGATGTTTGGCAGAAGGTCTGTGGTCATCCTTGTAAAAGAAACCACTCCGAGTACAATTACAAGAACCACCGCCACCAGCACTGTGTAGGATTTTTTAACACTGAATTTTGATAACATATGTATTCTGCTCTCTTTCCATATATTTTTTCTGTGACAGGTTATAAACCATGCCATAGGACTTCATTATCTTCCGACCGTCCGGTCAGTCGGCACCAAAAAAGAGTATATTGATAAACAGATTGTCTGTCAATATACTCCTTTGGATTTTTACAGAAATTTAATTTTTGTTTGATTATATCTTCGTAGCAAAGTCCGCAACGCTGTCTGCTTTTGCTGCAAGCATTACCCATTTTCTTAAAATTTGAGGGTTCGTTTCTGTTTTTATACGCTCTGTTACGGTTTGCGGAATCTCCCCCTTACCCTGCAGAAAGTCAAAGACAGTTTCTATCCTTGCGTTCATTTCTCCCGCTTCCCTCATCATTTCCTCATAATCTTCCCACAGCATATAACTCTCCCTCACTTCCGGCTGGATTTTTACACTCTCCGCAAACATGTGCAGCTTCTTAGTTGCCTCGTCCAATGCATTTTCTTTCCGGCTGTCGCCTATGTACCGGAGCATGGTTTTCATTCCCTCATTTCCGCCAAGCCTGCCTTTCGTATAAAAATAATAAAAACGCAGCCCGTCCCCATATTCCAGCTCCTCTATTTCCTCACACTTATTCCTGATGCTGTACGCCATGTAATCGTATCCGAAGGGGTCTTTGTCCAGTATTGTCAGAACATACAAATCAGGAAGGGCTCTGTAATCTCTCTGTCCGCTTTTCATACGGCTGGCATCGGTGAGCGCCTGATAAAAGCGGTTATGTCTGGGAAGTCCGGTATCCGCACTTTTCAGCAGATGAGGCTCTATGTCGTAGACATTCATTCCATTCAGATTCATAGCGGCTGCACCTGCTTTTTCTCGTATATTTGTCGGTTCTTCCACTCTGACATCCATACGGATTCCTTTTCGGTCGGGCGCTAAAGGAGGTATTACCTTCTGTACTGTCACTTTAACCTTCCCGATTTCCCTTTGCAGGAGCGTTGACAGCAACAACCGGCAGAATTCTTCACCTACTGCCGTATCTGACGCCAGACGATTCATTAGGAAGTCGTCAATTACGTTCAAATCCTCTAATTTTTTCTTTGTATAGCTCATCTTCCTCCTTTTCCGGCGAAGCCGAACCGGTCGGAGGTATAGTAGATTCTCCCTTTTATCAGGCAACGGCAACGCCAACACATGTTTTTCGTGAAAATGCTGGCGATATGCCAAAGAAACTCTGCCTGACGGGAAACGTCACGGCGAATTGCTTTTCACTTGTTATAGTAAAAATTATATGCTTTTACGATAACTCTGTCAACCTTTTTCATACGAATATCCGAAATGATTTTATTTTAAAATTGCCTTCTTCAATTTTGACTTCATTCTCTGCAATGCATTGTCGGTGGACTTATCGTCCCTTCCCAGCACCTTTGCAATCTGGCTGTAGCTCATTCCCGTAAGATGGAGGTCAAGCACCTGTTTTTCAAAGCTGCTGAGCTCCTTTTCAATTACCTTTTCAAGCAGCTCCACATTTTCCCTGTCAATGACAAGCTCCTCGGGGCTTCGTTCGGATTTGGAAATCAGATTGTTAATCAGCTCCCATTCCTCCCCTTTATCGAAGCCGTCATTTTCAGATCCGCTTGTGTAAAGGGAAATATAGGTGTTCAAGGGGGCATGCTTCTGCCTCCCCGCCGCCTGAACCGCCGTGTACATCTGCCGTGAAACGCACAAATCCGCAAAGGTGGAAAAGCTGGCATCCCTTCCGGTGTCATAATCACGGATGGCCTTGAAAAGCCCTATCATTCCCTCCTGAATCAAATCCTCCCTGTCCGCGCCCAGAATATACATGGATTTTGCCTTATTCCTCACCAGATTTTTGTACTTGTCCATGATATAATCCGTAACGGCTTCCTCTCCGTCCCGCTGGCGCATGATTAATTCTTCATCGCTACATTTTTCGTAGTCTTTATACATAATCGCCTCTGACTTTCTTTCGATTATAACAGGATTTCAGACACATAAAGGCAAACCTGGCGGCTTGCCTCAAGTATTATTTTCATTTTCAATAATTTAACAACCCAAATTGCTCTTTACGTAAGATTGGAATCTTATTTACAAATATGCTTTTCATCGTAACTCTTGAATAGGTTGGATTAGCAAAAAAAAAATAAATATTCTGTCTCAGAAGACATATTTTTAACAGGAATTTCACAAACCCACAAATAATGGGGCATATCTGTTTCCAACAGTCGTTTTTCTTCCTCCAACACTATTGTTTCCGTCAATGCTCCCTTTTTCAAATCTTCCCGCAAAAACTTTTTTACCTCTCTGTTATCTGCCAGTAAGTAACGGACATTTTCCAGATTAATATTTTCACTTTCCATTCTTTTCAGACTGCTTAAACTGTTAAAAGTATCCCGGAATCTGCTTTTAAAGGTTTCATATGGAATATAAACTTTTTCATGGATAGGATAAATCAGAAAACTGTTTTTTGTTTTTATAAATTTTTTAAGTTCATCCCAGCCGACTCCCAATACAAATCCATTATAATTCAGGCCATTTTTCAAAAAGAATCCTGAATCGTCATAAATAACATAGTGTCGCCTGTCCTGTTTTGTATGCCCGATAATTTGAACAATATGAAGTTTATCTTTTTCCTCTTTTT
>CAJTMW010000009.1:0-114652 GCA_910577275.1 uncultured Lachnospiraceae bacterium | reverse complement strand
AGAATTACCGGCAATCCGCTCTCAACTGAATAATCTATATATCCACGAAATTCTTCATAATCTAATTCTGAATTATTGATAAAAACCTGATACCCTATAGAAATATTATAATAATTAAATATTTCTATCATTTGCGTTGGACGTAGTCCACTGGCCGGATACAGTTTAGTTTTTCCTGACGAATATGCTTTCCCCAAATCCAATATGCGTATTTTATTATAATCAAACTTATGATGCAGATACTGAGACATTGAAATCATACTTGCCTCAGCGCAGGCTATCGTATTATTATCCTGAACAAACAATGGATAAGTGCTATATATGAACTCATTGCCTAAAATATGTACCTTCTTTTTATAGGTCATCACATTTAACAGACTGCCGTTACTATACAAAACTGACCAGTTAGGATAAATATAGGAAAGCATGATTCTTGGTTCATCTATTTTCCGAAGTGTAAAAAAACCTCCATAAGCCTGCTGTGACATTTCTTTTCCAAGAAAAATGTGAACCCGTATCACCGTGTTTTTTACTTCGTACGAGGTATTAATATAGTGGACGCTTATCATATCCTTCCACTCTGTCTCCACATAGCTTTCTTTCAATATAAAATAGCGCTTTCCCGTACTGCTTTCGCCATGCATAAAATCCAATCTCGGCCAGATATATCTTTCCACTTCCACCGTCAGCTGGGACTTATCCAGTAATATAATTTCAGCTACTGCATCTACCAATGTTGATATATCAAATTTCCGTAAAGCTTCTTTTGCGCTTTCCATTATATAAGCACTCCAAAATGCTCCAATATTTCGTAGCTCTTTTCCAAATCAGCCAGTCTGTCTCTTTCCTGCTTATCAAACATATCGGAACGTTCTATTGCTTTTTTATAATCAGTTGAATACTGATGCAATTCCTCCCCTACCGTCCTGAAAAATTCTTCATTCAAATACGTCTGCATATATTTTCCCTCTTTTGCTAAAATGCCTGGAATTTTGTGTTTAACTCTAAATCCGCCTCTTCTAAATCCGTTGAGATATCATGCTGCTCGAGAAATTCCAGTTCCTTTTTAAACTTATCTCCTTTCCCAAAACGAGAGAGATAAAAACATTATATCATATACTGCCAAAATGTGTACCGAAATTTATCAAAAATCCGTCCTGCTAACGTTTACCTTTTCAGGCGCCGGAGTCCTCTCCTTCACCCGCCTCATTCTCGTCCATCGCATAAAGCCGTATCACCTCCGCCGCCATATGCTCCGCCAGCAGAGTATACCCGTCGGAATTACAGTGCACGCCGTCCGGCATATAATTGTAGATAACGGCCGCGTCATGGGTATCCAGTATATTTGAATTATATAAATCGATAACCGGTATTTCATACTCCGCGGCAAGCTGCTTCATAATGTTTACAAGCAGCGACTGGGGCAGCAGATAATCCCGCTCTTTCCGTAAAATATCATGAAGCACGTTGGGAAGGGGCGTGGCAAACACAATCGTCGCATCAGGGTAGTCCCGCTTTAAGGAGCGCATCAACTCGTCCAAATCCCCGATGTAAGTCCGCTCCTTCCGTTCCTCCATCGTTCCCAGCTCGTTCTCGCTCAGGCAGAAGCCGTCGTTTGTGCCGCCCATCACGAGAATCAAATCCGTATCCTCCGGTATTTCCTGATACCTGTCCACAAAAGCCTGGTCCCAGTACCGCCCGATGGAAGAACCGCCGATACCGAGATTAACCACGCTCTCGGCTCCCAGCAGGTCTTTCAGTTTGGTCGGATAGGAATACTGCTGATAGTTTTCCATATCGCTTAAATTTGCCGCCTCGGTAATACTGTCCCCAAGACATGCGATGGAAATCTCTGAAAAGTCAACGTCATTTTCAGAAATTGCTTTCTTATCAATCCCGTTCTGTTGCCGGGTTTCGATGTAGGAGCCCCGGATTTTCCGTTTCTCCAAAAGTGTGGAACCACTGTTTTCTGAAACCCCGCCGCTGGGAAACGCGTCTTTCTGAATCGCATTACCGGAAATACTGTTACCGGAAACGGTATTGCCGGATACGCTCATCAGTCTGTTCCCCGATACGTCAAAAATTCTGTTTCCCGACACGTCGTAGAGTCCGTTTCCCGAAACATCATACAGCCGATTGCCGGACACGTCGTAAAATCCGTTGCCGGATATATCTCCCACCTTGTTTCCTGAAACGTCCCAAAGCTGATTTTCCGATATCTCATTGCCGGAGACAAAAGCGTTTTCCCCCTCCGTACCTTCCGCGTCAAAGCCCTCCCCCGTCATATTCTCCGTGCTGCCCGGCTCCTGTGATTCGGCGCCCGGGAAGCCCTCCGGCTGTCCGGGTATTTTGCCAAGATATCCCCCCTCGAAATCCTCCATATTTTCCAGCATCTCGTCGAAATACTCTCTGTGTTCCTCGATAAACGCCTCCAAAGCCTCGGGGTCGTCAGATATCTGGCTGATGGTCATCTCAATGCTTGCTACGTCCGCGCGGGCCTGCTCGTATCTCTCATGCAGCTCCGCCTCCCATTTGCGGGTATTATACAATTTTATGCCTCTGTCAATCCCCACGGCGGCAATCATAATCGCCCCCATGGCAATGAGCATCATCAAAAACCGGTTTACTTTTCCCATTGCAATCCTTTGCCGCCGCTCTCACGCAGCGTTGTGTTTCCCACCTTTTATAAAAGTCTCTGGCGCACAATCTCATAGGCGAGCACGCCTGCCGCCACAGACGCGTTCAGAGAGTCGATTTCCCCTTTCATGGGGATTGCCGCCACCATATCGCATTTTTCCTTTACAAGCCTGCCCACGCCGGTTCCCTCGTTTCCGATAACCAGCCCGATTGGCCCCTTCAGGTTCAAATCGTACATCCGGGTTCCGTCCATATCCGCGCACACGAACCAGAGCCCCTCGTCCCTTAACTGCTCGATGGTCTTTGTGAGATTGGCCACCCGTGCGACGGGCGTATAATTAAGCGCTCCCGCAGAGGTTCTCGCCACCACAGCGGTCAGCCCCACGGCTCTGTTTTTGGGGATAATCACACCGTGGGCGCCGGCAAGATTGGCCGTTCTGATAATTGCCCCCAGATTATGAGGGTCTTCAATGTTATCCAGCAAAATGATAAAAGGAGGCTCGCCCTTTTCCCTTGCAAGGCGCAGAATATCCTCCACGGTTCCATACTCATAAGCCGCCACGCTGGCGATTACCCCCTGATGCCTGCCGGTTTCCGACATCCGGTCAAGGCGTTCCTTTTCCACGTACTTGATTTGCACATTCCTTTTTACCGCCTCGCGCTTAATCGTCATAACCGGGCCGTCCTTGCACCCGTCCAGAATATACACCCTGTCAACCGGCTTTCCCGAGCGCAAAGCTTCCGTCACCGGGTTCCTGCCCTCCACCAGCAATTCGTTTATCTGTTTTTCTTCCATACCTTTCCCCGTTTCCTCCTGCGGCATGCCGTACCGGCTGCTTTTCCCCGTTTCCTCCTGCGGCGTGCTATCCCGGCTGCTTTCCCAGTTTCCTCCTGCGGCGTGCCGTACCGGCTGCTTTTCCCCGCTTCCTCCTGCGGCATGCCGTACCGGCTGCTTTGTCAGGTGACGCGCTGTCTCAACGTTTCGTCCTGCCGGGTGACGCGCTGTCTCAACGCTTCGCCCTGCCGGGTAAAGCGCTGCCTCAACGCTTCGTCCCGCCAGGTCAGTCAAAGCCGCCTTATTCTTGCAGTCCCATTTGTATCAGTTCCAACGCCCTCTCCATCTGGTTCGTCAGATAAAGATACCCTGTAAGCGCCTCCAGACCGGTGGCCTTTTTGTATTCCTCCATGGTTGCATTCTTTGCCATAGTATAAGGCTTGGCGTTTCTCCCTCTTTTATACACGGCGAATTCCTCCGGCGAAAGCCTGTCCAGAATTTTCTCCGCCAAAAAAGCCTGCGCCGGCGCTTTCACATACTGAATCGTCTGATTGTGCAGCTTGTTTACCGAAGTATTCCCCTTCTGAACCACCATCGTCCGAAATATCAAATCATAGACAGCATCGCCTATATACGCAAGCGTAAGAGGTGAATATGTCCTGATATCCACCTCTTTTAATGCAAAGCTCTTTTTTATCAATGTCAACAGGTCCACAGTCTACGCTCTCTTCCATTTTACTCCCTCGCGGGTATCCTCCAGAACAATGCCCTTCTCAAGCAGTTCGTTCCTGATTTCATCGGCGCGCTGGAAATTTCTGGCCTTTCTTGCCGCCTGCCTCTCCTCTATCATCGCTTCAATATCCTTGTCAAGGATTTCCTGCTTTTTCTCCACAATCAGACCGCATATATCGGAAAGCGTCACTATTTTGTCTTTCAGACACTGTAAAAACTCCTTACTGCGCGCCTCCTTCGTGTTGGAATTTGCAAACTTCACCAGCTCAAAGATAGCGGAAATGGCGTCCGCTGTGTTGAAATCGTCGTCCATGGCCTCGTCAAACTGAGCCACAAATCCTTCCGCCTCCTCGGCAAGCTTCTTTTCCTCCCCGCTCATGGACTCTAAAGTACTGTTTTCCAACAGGTAATTCAGGTTGCTGACGCTGGTCACGATTCTGTCGTAACCGTTTCCCGCCGCCTCCATCAGCTCCGCGCTGAAATTCAGGGGGCTTCTGTAATGAGCAGAAAGCATGAAAAAGCGGAGCACCTGAAGGTCATATTTCCGGCTGATATCCCTCACCGTAAAGAAATTTCCTTCGGACTTGGACATTTTCTTATTATCTATATTCAAAAATCCGTTGTGCATCCAGTATTTTGCAAAAGGCTTGCCGTTGGCCGCCTCAGACTGGGCAATCTCGTTTTCATGATGGGGGAAAATCAGGTCCTCCCCGCCTGCATGGATATCGATTTCCTCTCCCAGATACCGCCTGCTCATCACGGAGCACTCGATATGCCAGCCCGGCCTGCCGTCGCACCAGGGGGACTCCCAGTAAGGCTCTCCTTCCTTTTTCGGCTTCCAGAGCACAAAATCAAGGGGGTCCTCCTTCTGGTCCTCGCCGCTCACAAGGAGAGAACGGTTCCCTCCCCGCAAATCGTCCAGATTTTTATGGGAAAGCTTTCCGTAATCCTTAAAGCTTCTGGTTCTGAAATAAACCGTGCCGTCGGCCGCCACATAGGCATGGCCTTTTTCAATCAGGGTTTCAATCATGTCCAGCATACCGCAGATTTCCTCGGTTGCCTTCGGATGGGTGGTAGCCGGCTTCACATTCATGGCCTGCATGTCCTTTTTGCATTCCGCAATATAACGCTCGGAAATGACAGAGGCCTCCACGCCCTCCGCAATGGCCTGTTTGATAATCTTGTCGTCCACATCGGTAAAATTGGACACAAAATTTACTTCATAGCCCTTATGCTCCATGTACCTTCTTACCGTGTCAAAAACAATCATCGGGCGGGCGTTTCCGATATGAATCAGGTTATAAACGGTAGGCCCGCACACGTACATTTTGACCTTCCCCTCCTCAAGGGGGACAAAGTCTTCTTTTCTCTTTGAAAGCGTGTTGTAAATTTTCATAATTAAACTCCTGTTCTGCTTCTGCGCCGCTTTGCCTTAAGCATCGGATTCGGCAAAAGCAGCGCAATGCGCAAACTCTCTTTATCTTCTTTTTTCACAGTTGGTATCGCAATGATGACGCATTTCACGCAGCTTGCGTTCCAAATCAATAATGGAATTAGTGAACTCCGTGTTTGCATGGTGAAGCGCAATCAAATCTTCCTTAATCGGGTCAGGCATATTCACCTGGTCCAAATCCTCCTGGGGGAGCGTCTGGTTGTTCCGCTTCACCACCCTGCCGGGTACGCCCACCACAGTGGAGTTCGGCGGCACTTCCTCGAGCACCACGCTTCCGGCTCCTATTTTGGAATTATCCCCGATGGTAAAAGAACCCAGCACCTTGGCTCCCGCGCTAATCATCACATTATTTCCGATAGTGGGATGCCTCTTTCCCTGTTCCTTGCCTGTTCCCCCTAAGGTCACCCCCTGATACAGCGTCACATTGTCGCCGATAATCGTGGTTTCACCGATAATCACGCCGTTGCCGTGGTCGATAAAAAAGCCTTTCCCTATCTGCGCGCCGGGGTGAATCTCAATTCCTGTTTTGCGGACTCCTCTCTGGGATATCCATCTTGCCAGAAAATAATGCTTTTTCAGGTACAGCTTATGGGCCAGACGATAGTGCAGCATGACCTTGAAGCTGGGATAGAGGAAAACCTCCATGGAAGAGTGAATCGCCGGGTCCCTCTGCCTGATAATTGCAATTTCTTCCTTTATTTTATTTATAAATCCCACTGAATTTCCCTTCAATCTGCCAGGTAACTGCAGGCATACGCTCTATCAGTTCCTTAACTTAATTACACTATCAGCATATTCAATCAGGTTTGTTTTGTCAACTGAAAAAAATCTCATCACGGAAATCAATTTTGGGATTCCGGTGAAATGAATACTGTCAAAGAGGATGTCAGCCCGGAACATTTCTCCGTGCTTAAGCACGTGTTGTCACGCTTTCGCTTGATAAAAAACACCGATAATGGCATAATATGATTGCAGATATTTCTGCGGCTCCACAGGCCGCCCGCAGAAACTTCTGCGTAATGTCTACGTTCAAAACCACAGACTGCAAAAACGAGGTATATGCTATTATGAGAATCGGTATGGGATACGATGTTCACAAATTAACGGAAGGACGGAAGCTGATTATCGGCGGCGTTGAAATTCCTTATGAAAAAGGGCTTCTCGGCCACTCTGACGCGGATGTGCTTCTGCACGCAATCATGGACGCTCTCTTAGGTGCCGCCGCCTTAGGCGATATCGGGAAGCATTTCCCGGATACGGATATGGCTTACAAGGGAATTTCCTCTTTAAAGCTCCTTACCCATGTGGGGAATCTTCTTGAGGAAAACTGCTTCCTGATTGAAAACATCGACGCAACCATCATTGCCCAGGCGCCGAAAATGCGTCCCCATATCGATGCAATGAGACAGAATATTGCGGACGCCCTCGGGATTTCCACGGCGCAGGTGAACGTCAAGGCAACCACCGAGGAGGGTCTTGGCTTTACCGGAACCGGGGAAGGGATTTCCTCTCAGGCAATCTGTCTTCTCACAAGTCCCGTCAATCTGGGGAGCGTGGATGTGGCGGCGGATAAGTGCAGCGGGTGCGGAGGGTGCCCGAATCAGTCCGCATACACAAACTCCCTCTGAATCACAAAACTTAAGAAAAACAAAATCACGTCCACGGGTATTTTTATTAAAACCTCCGCGCCCCCAAAGAGCGGATACAGCTTTCCTACCAGCAGCGCGGAAAGCGACATCTGCACGATGGCCAGCAGGATATAGCGGGGCAGGGTCGTTCCTATTTTCCCTTCACTCTGGAAAACCACCTTCAGGTTCAGCGAGTAATTATACAGCGCGGAAAGAATCCTGGCGAACACCGTAGCCGCCGTGATATAGGAAATCCGCCCCCATTCCATGTCCCGCATAAAAAAGCAGAAGATAGTAAAAAGGGTCAAATCCACCAGACTCGAGGACAGGGAGGAAAACAAAAATTTCCCGAATATCATGTAAATTTTAATGGAATCCTTAATGGGATTAAAATGGCTGGTTTTGTTTTCTTCAATATAAATGGTGCGAATCGGCACCTCCACAATGGGGATTTTCCTGCTTTTCGTCTCGAGAAGCATGTTCGTCTCAAATTCAAACCGCTCTCCCCTCACCATGAGAAGCTGTTCCATAAAAGCGGCGGGTATCCCCCGAAGCCCTGTCTGGGTATCGGAGACGGAGATTCCGGTAAGGTATTTCATCACCACTCTGGTACACTTATTGCCAAATTCGGAGCGGGCAGGCACGTCCGCTCCCTCAAAGCAGCGGCATCCCAATATCAGCGCCGAAGGATTCTTAAGCATCGCGTCCACGCAGGATAAAATACACTCCGGCGAATGCTGCCCGTCGGAATCCGCCGTTATCACCCCCGGCATGGCGGCAAACTCCCGCAGGCAAAAGTTAAAGGCTGTTTTCAGTGCGCGCCCTTTCCCCTGATTGACGGCATGGTGCAGGACTTCGCAGCCGTATGTCTCCTCAGCCTCCCTGAAAATACCGGCATACGCCTCCCCGCTTCCGTCATCCACCAGAACAATATTCCGAAAACCGGTTTCTCTTAACTTTTTCAGTAAATCCGGCAGCTTTTCGTCCGGCTCATAGGAAGGAATAATTATCGGCACTTCCCATCTCGTTTCTTTCTGTTCCATAAAATTTCCTGTTTATCCTTTACTGCTGTTTTGATATCCTCTGCCGCTTGATTCGCCATCACATTCCGGCATCCATATTGCCGCATCCCTCATACCCACCTTACCAGACGTATTCCGTCATCCTCACTCACCACCTGATAAAGGCATCCGTATCCGAACTCCTCCCCCTCCGCCAGAATGGGCTCGAACACTTCCTTCCCTTCTCCGCAGAGCTCGTCCACATACAAAAATCCCGCATGGGCGTCCTCAATGGCCTTCACAATGTCCTGACTGTTCGTAACCTCTGTATCCACATTTCCATACATCACCGACACGGGAGCTGCCTCAAAGCCGATATAAGTGTTCCGTACCCAGCTCACATCGGAAATATCCCGCAAATACAACACCCGCCCGGCGCTGCGACCTCTTCCTGCCCCTTCCTTTTCCCCAAATCCTTCCGCTGTCTTTGCAAGGAAACGCTCCGCCGCCTCGTCCACGATGCTCTCCCGCTCCGCCAGTATCTCCTGTGTGCCGCTTCGGTAGCCGTAAAGAGCCCGCCAAGCGCCCCCATAGTCCGTGGTAAGAAGCACAAAAATCACACAGAAGACAATTCCTTTCCGGCTCTCCGTGCCTTTCAGCACATAAAAAGCCAGAAGATACAGACCGCCGATGGCAAAAGGCGCGCCGTACCGTTCAATGGAGGACACCATACCAAAGGGCTCCAGATACTGAGTCTCTACTGCAAAGATTGTCAGATGACTCGCCAGATTTATGGTGTAGAATACGATTCCGCTGACCGCCAGAAAGCCGCCCGTATAAGCCGCCCGCCGCCTGTCCGTCACATGATTTTTCCATAAAAGAAATACAAATAACAGTAACAAAAGATACAATCCCAGAGGGCTTAAATCAATTGCTATGGTTTTTCCCCTGTGCAGCGGCCACTTTACAAAGGCCTCCAGAAAAGCCCTTACCATTTCCTCCTGATAAGCCGGAATATTCATCCCTCCCGTAGCCATCTGTATCGCTGTTCCGGTAAGCTTCGCCACCCGCCTGTTAATCAGGCAGAAAAACAGCCAGGACATTTCCGTCAGAACCGGAAGCAATGTCACCAAAAACAGCGCCCTCCTGTCCGTTTTCCCTGCCTCTTGGCCTGCCGACGCCCTCCTGTCCGCTCGTCGTATCTCCCGTCCTGCCGATGCTCTCCTGTGTATCAGGAAATGGTAACCATAATCAAACAAAAGACCAAAGGCAGCCCACAGAAATCCTGTATTCTTGCAAAGGACAAGCACCATCAGAAACAAGGCCTGCCGTCCGTAATAGAAAAGCCTGTCCTCCTTTTCATCCGCCACCGACACAAGGAATGCGCCGTAGACAAGCGCCATGGTAAGGTCCGCGCAGCACCCGTCCATCCAGAAAGCCTCCGCCACCGCCGGGAAAAGCCACAGCACCGCTGCCCCCAGGGCCATTGCAAAAATATTCCGCTTTTCGATTACCTTAAGCAGGGGAAATAAAAAGGACAGGTTAAAAAAGTAATACCCGGCAAACATCAACCCTTCCCTGAATTCCTTCGGGGAAAAATGCAGGAACCACCATTTCATCATCTGCGTCCCCGGGGGATAATCCCCGAATTCCGCCGCCACGTTGGCATATTTTTCCGCAAAGCCGTCCAGATAAAAAAGGGATTTTACATCTGTCGCCCAGAAATTATAATCGTCCCACCAGCTTACCGCCTTTTCCCCCACACATACCGTCACAATCACCGTCATGACAATGGCAGTTATGGCTCCCGGACTTGTAAGCTCTCCGAAACAGAAACCGGCAAGCTCCTTTCTTTTTTCCCCTGACAGTCGGGCAGCATAAACCGCGGCCAGAACCAGCCATATAACTGCAATGACATCGGAAAAGGAAAGCCGCCCGAAAAAGCTGAGAGCATAAAGCTCAAATACCAGAAGGGAGCACCCCACAGGGATACTTTCCACAAACCGGATTTGAAACCTCCATGAAATTGCCAGTATCAAAACCAAAAGAGCCGCTATCTGAATCAGAAACATCCGCCCGTTTTCCTTCCGTCAAGTTTTTATACGGCGGCGGTCACAGGGCCGTCTTTGCCGCCCGCCGCTTTAAAAAAGATGCATGGCATGCCATACATCTTTTTTACTCAAAATTTTTTCAATACTCCGGTTCAATCAGCCCGTAAGTATTTCCCTTACGCTTGTACACCACGTTCACCTGGTCTGTCTCCGCATTGCAGAATACGAAAAAGCTGTGGCCCAAAAGCTCCATCTGGACACAGGCGTCCTCGGGATACATGGGTTTGATGTCAAACTTCTTTGTCCTTATAATTTTAACCTCTTCGTCCTCCATGTATTCCTTTTCCATGAATTCTTTCTTGAAGAAGCTCGCCGCCTGCTGCTGGTCAATCAGCTTATTCTTGTATTTCTTGAGCTGTCTTTCTATGATTTCCTCCACAAGGTCGATGGAAACATACATATCGTTGCTTACCTGCTCGGAGCGGATGATGTTTCCTTTTACCGGAATCGTCACCTCGATTTTCTGCCTTTCTTTCTCAACGCTCAAGGTCACATGAATCTCCGTCTCCGGAGTAAAATATCTCTCAAGCTTACCTATTTTGTCCTCTACTGCGCTGCGCAGCCCCGGTGTTACTTCGATATTTTTTCCAACAATTACAAACTTCATAAGCATCATCCTTTCCTTGGATTATTGTGGAAATATTATACCATATTACAGGGCTGTTGTGCAACAATTCCTGTCCGTCAATTTCAAGTCCCTCTGTTTTCAGACAATTTGTTTTTGCCTGGTTTTATCACAATTCACAAAACATCCGTTCTTAATCCAAATTTAATTTTTGGACATGTTTCGGTATTTCGTCTGTGGATAATGTGGATAACTTAGTGTATAAGTGGAAATATCATTGTTTGGAAGCCCTTTTTTGTGGATAACTCCCCTTTTTCCGTTCCCGGTACAAGTCTCTTTTTTGAATACCATCTTCACCGATTTGTGAATCTTTACCAAGCTTTCCCGTTGTCAACGGATTTTATGAAAAAAATATATTCAGACTTTTCCTCCCAAATTCTTTTATGTTCTCAAAACATTATTTAAACCTGTTTGCCAACGGGAATAATTTATAATAAAATATGTAGTAAGGAGGGATACCCATGCTGTACCACTACACTGATTTCATTGCCTTTGACGGAATTATCCGATACGGGGAGCTGCGTCTTAATAATATCCTTAACATGAACGACGCTTCCGAGATGAGACTGTTTATGAACGGACTTTACGGAGCCGTTATTGAAAAGTTAAACCTCAGCGGAGATTATGCAAAAATCCATAAGGCCAAAGCCTTTTTTGAGGGAGAGCTGGAAAAGGAATTCCATTACTCCGCTTATGCGGCCTGCTTCTCCCAGTACCGGGACGACGCCGCCCAGTGGGAGCGGTACGGACGTTTCGGCCAGGGAGTGTGCATTGCTTTCCGCAATAAGCTTTTACGTGAGATGATTGGGGGAGCCGTATCGCTCCAGAAGGTATACTATCAGGCGGATATGCACGACCATCAACTGGTGGGGGAATTTTATGATTTGATTAAAAAAACCGACAAATTTTCCGAATGTCTCCCCGAGCTGCAAAGGCTGATGAATGAAGCCTGGGTTCAGTCGGCGGCGTTTAAGCATCCTTCTTTTTCCAATGAAAAGGAATTCCGGCTGGTGGTTTCCCCCTTTATTTTAGACGAGTTTCCGGTGGAGCCCAAATACCACGTGGCCGCCGGACGGATTAAGAAATACTATCCTCTTGATTTAAACAGACTGTGCGAAAGGTTAAATATCCGCCTGCCGGACCTGGTGGGGGAGATTATCATAGGCCCCACCTCCTCCCAGTCCCTTCCGATTCTGCAGGATTATCTGAAGGACTCGGGACTCGGCGTACTTAAGGATAAAATAAGCTTGTCGGACTGCCCTCTCAGGAAACCGACACCATGACCTTGATATAATCCTCGGTTTTGTCCCGCATGATATGCAGCCCCTGCTCCAGATTTTCCATGGAAAATCTGTGGGAAATCAACTGACCGGGCGCTACTTTTTGCTGCTGCAGCCGCTCTAAAATATAGTGCCAGTCGTCATCCGGCTCATGGGTAAAGGTGGAATTCCATGAGCCTGTAACGGTAATCTGATTCCTCAGGATTTTCCAGTAGACATCCCTCTTGAGCAGCATATCCGTAAAAGGATTCCCAATCAGGCAGATACGCCCTTTAGGAGCGGTCAGCCTGATTACCTGCGCATAAGTGTCATTTCTTCCCACGCATTCAAAAACCACGTCGGCGCCTGCCCCTTTTGTCCGATTCAGAAGCCATTCCTCAGCGTTCTGCATTCTGCTGTCGCAAAAGCATTCTTCCGGCAGACCCGCCCTTAAAACCGCCTGCCTCTGAAATTCCTTATTTCCAATCACGAGCATATTTTTGATTCCGGCTTCCCGCAGAAACATCACCAGAAGCATCCCTATGGTTCCCAGTCCCAGGACTGCCACAGTATCCTCCGGCGTCGGCATCACCCTCCTTAAGGCATGTACCGCTACCGCCATCGGCTCTAACATCGCCGCCTCCTGCATGGACACATTGCCGGGCACCTCAATCAGATTATCTGCGGGAACCGCCACATATTCCGCAAAACTGCCGTTTTGCCGGGAACCTATATAGCCGTAGCTTCTGCACATTTCATACTGCTTCTTTCGGCAGGGGCCGCAGCTTTTACAGGGTATCAGCGGAAAAACCCCTACGCGCTTTCCAATCCATCCGCCCTCCGTGCCCGGCCCGGTTTCCTCTACAACTCCCGAAAACTCATGCCCCGGAATCAGCGGGAAAGAATAAGTCCCGTTCTTATAAATTCTCGGAATATCCGAACCGCAGACCGACGTCGCCAGTACTTTGACCAGTACCTCTCCCGCCTTCGGTTCCGGTTTTGCCGCCGTCTCAAAACGCAAATCATCTATTCCATACAGCATCCATGCTTTCATATCATTACCCCTCCACTATCCGGCAGAAGCTCTCCAAATCCGCTTTTGTGGTAATCTTGAAATTATTTTCGTCCCCCGGTATCATAGCGATGTCCATTCCTGCCATTACCGCCGGTTCCGCGGAGCCGTTTATGGCAAATATTTTTTCGGGAAGCAGCCTCTTATTGGCTTCATAATAAGCTCCCAGCCTGAACGCCTCCGGCGCCTGGCCTGCAAAAATCTTCTCCCGCGCAAGGAGAGATGTAATCCTGCCGCCCTCTCCCATGTAAACGGTATCCTTCATGGGAAGCATGGGAACCGCCCCCTCGTGAGTCTTACAGGCGTTTATACACTCTGATATCTGCTCGCCGCTTACAAGCGGCCTTACCCCGTCATGGACGATTACCAGGTCCTTTTTATCCGCAAAAGGGCTGATATCGGTAAGCGCATTATAAATAGAAAGCTGCCTGTTCTTTCCCGGCATGGAAAAGCCTTTGAACTTTGCGCCCGTCCACTTCAAAATGAAATCCCGCCAGCGCTCTTCCGCCACAATCCAGACAGTCTCCACTTCGGAATGATTTTCAAAAATATCAAGACAGTAGCTTATCACCGGCCTGCCCTTCACCTCTATGTACTGCTTCGGCAGGCTTTCCCCAAGCCTTAACCCTAAGCCGCCCGCAAGTATCACCGCTATATTCATAATTTTCCCTTTTCTTACAATTAAATATACAGGCAAAGCCATTCTTTTGCCGGATTTTTGCCGGTCATGTCAAAACGTTTTCCTTCCTGCCCTCAGAATTTGAGCCCCCGTATCCCGCTTAAAATCTCCCCGTAAGGCTTCTTCTTCCCGAAAAGCAGGGATGAGCCCAGCACAAAGCCGTCCACCCCTTTAGGGGCAAACTCCAGTATCTTATCCGCGCTGCAGGCTCCGTCCCAGTAAAGCTCAAAATGCATTTCATCCTTCAGGGAAAGAAGCTTTGTGATTTTCTTCCCCACATAAGGCATGAACATCTGCCCCGCATTGCCGGGATTTACCGTCATCACAAGCACCTTTTTTACAATGCGCAAAAGCTCCATCACCGTCTCCACACTGGTTCCCGGATTGATGGCGATTCCCGGCGTCAGCCCCGCGTTAATCACCTTCTGCAGGGTGGTGGAGGGATGGTACTCCGCTTCCGGGTGGATATAAATGGTGTCCCCCTTGCGCAGAGAGCTGATAAAAATCTCTATGGTGTTGTTGGGATGCTCCACCATCAGATGCACGTCCAGGGGCTTTGCTGCCGCCGACGCGATATAGCGCATATCGTTTAAAGACATTGCATAGTTCGGCACATACCGCCCGTCCATAATATCTATATGAAAGGAATCAATACCGCCTTCCTCTAATTCTCTTACTTCCCGTTCCAGATTGCCGTAATTGGCACACATCATGGATGCCATTAAACTAAAGTTCATTGCCACACCTCTTATCTTTGCTCTGTTCCGTCCCCGCCCTTTCGGTACGCAGACCGCCATTATATCAAGTCTGTCATATCTGTCATTCTGTTAAAAAAAGGGTCTTCCACCTTCAGATTTATAAAATCCTTATCCAGTATTTTAAATTTGTGTATCAATTCCAGAAAAACCTCGTCCAGACGTTTGTCCACGGTTATCTCCGAAGCCGGGCATATTTGAATATATGACCTGAAATAATCTGTAATTCCATCCTGCATTCTTTTTATGCAACCGATATCCCGCTCCGTTCGTGTTTCGCGCGCAAAAACGGCCTTTCCGTCTTCATCAAACCCTGTAATTGACGGCTCCTTTGATGTCAGTACCGTTTCTAATATATAATAATTTTCATAAATGGCGCTCCCGGCCGCTTCCCTGCTTTCATAAAATGCCGTAATATCAAGATTTTTATCCTGCATATTGTCCTTTTCAAGCTGAAGAAAATACAATCCCTTTAAATGATTTTCCACCAGTCTGCCAATATACATCTGGCTTGTTCCCTTGGCCACAAAATCAAAAAACGCAATATCCCCCTCCGCTAAAGGCAGCGTCTGCAGATACCTGCGATAATTCCTTTTATATTCCCGGGATTTCTCCCAAATCACACGGGAATAATCCATCAAAGACTTTTCTTCTGTAACTGTACCTGCCGGCAATTTTTCTGTTCCGTCCTTTTCTTCCACCGACAGACCGAACCGCTCCTTTAACTGCTGCTGCAGCGTACCGCTGAATTTCATTTCAGCCACATATTCAATATCCTTTTCATCCTCCATGCCCGCCCTTATGGCCGCCATTCTTGACGTAAGGAAATAGACAGAATACGCATCGCCGCCAAGCATATCGTAAAGCCGCTTTATCAGATAGCCGTCCCTGGCGCCGAACCAGACGTTATCCAGCTTTTCCTCCTGCACCTTATGATGGAACCAGACAACAAAATCAGCTATCATGGGAGCCATAAACAGATACCCCATATCATAGCTTTCTCTGACACAAAGCTTTCTATCCTGCCTTTCAAACATAAACGGGCTGTTAAACATCCCGGCTGTAAATAACCCGATTTTTATCCGGGACGACAAGCTCTCTGTGTGTTCCCACATGCCAAGATACCCTGTCTTTTCCAGCAAATCCAGTCCGCTGTAAACCTGACACGCATCAAATCCGTGCCTTTTCGCCGCCTCAATATCGGCCTCCATGTCGTCGCCGATATGCAGGCACCTCTGCTCCCCTGTAATCCCCTTCAGTACTTCAAACAGATTCTGCCGCTTGCCTGTCTTATATTCACTGGAATCCAGAATATCAGTATACCCCCTGACGCCGCACTTATCCAGCATTTTTTCCAGCTGCCGCCTGCTGTAATAGGTATCCGAGACAATATAAACCTTTTTTCCGCTGCTGACGATTTCCGACAGAAGGGCGCACATCTCTTTTCTCGGCACAAGCAGTCCACAGTCCACCGTCCACTCCAAATCCGCCAGTTCCCTTGCCGTCAGACCTGCGGTTGCCGTTTTATTCCCATCTGCCCTGGTATCTGCGCCTTCCGTTTTATCCCCATCTGCCGCAATATCCGCGCCAGCCGCCTTATCCAGCACAAACCGGTAGATTTCCTCCAGTGTTGGCGCAGTATCCTTTGACAATTCCTTCTCCGCCTGCTGCCTTTTACTGCAAAAATCCTCGATACCGATTCCCTTTTCTTTCAGCCTGCGGTCTGTCAGTTCAATGACATCCGTGTCGAAAAGCGCCCTCCTCATGACAAGTGTATCAAATAAATCAAAACTTACAACATCATTGTCAGCGATAAGCGCTCTTATCTGCGCTTTCGTCACTCCGTCCACACCTGCGAAATCATAAACTTCCCTGTTCTGTGCACCCAGGTTCTTCCCCCGCACATCAATCAGGGCTATCTGATTTTCCATGCAGAATTTTCCGATTCTTTTCGCAATTGCCCTGCACGAGCCGGGTCTCGCCACCACGATAATCAGTTTTACCTGCAAACGGATACATTGCGTCAGAGAGATTATCTGCTTTCCGTAACAAATCCCTTCCTCCCGAAAGCTGTCCAGCAGCCCCGCAATATGAAATTCGCCGTCAAGCTCCCGCAGAGCCTTTTCCGTTTCCACACCCAGACCATACAACGCTGTCGTACAATCCTTATACTGCTTAAACGTTTCCCTCAAATCAGCCATTTGCTTCGCTCCTGCTCCCCGGATTATGCCGCTCCGGCATACAATCTCCGTGCCTTCTGCCCTGCCCTCATTTATACACACATTTTTCATTCATACATGCGTTTATCAGCTTCATTAATTCCCGCTCAAAGACATCCGATGAAAAGCGGGCCTCGTATACCCCTCTGGCCGCCTCTCCCATGGACGGAAGGCTGTCATAATGCCCGATGCACCAGCTAATCCTTTCCGCCAGCTTCGAAGCATTCCCGCTTTGAAATATAAGTCCGTCATTTCCGTTATCAATATATGCCGCCGTTCCCGCCGCGTCAGACAAAATACAGGGAAGGCTGTGCATCATTGCCTCCGCCGCCACCGTGGGCATCGGGTCCTCCCTTGACGGGCAGATTAAAACGTCTCCTTTCGCCAGGAGTCTGTGGATTTCTTCCCGGTCTACCGTACCTGTAAAAAATATGTTGTCCCAATCGGCCGTCTCTTCCTTTAACTGCTGCGCCATCAGAGAGGAATCCTGACCCACAAGATAAAATTCCGCTTTTTTCCTGTCTTCTTCCGGCAGCATCCTGATTGCCTGAATCAAAATATCCTGCCCCTTGCGGCTTTCAATATACCCAATCGTCAAAAAACAAACCTTATCTTTCTTTTCATGATGCCGCCGATTATCCTGCACCGTATCCAATACTCCGTAATTCAGCGTCCCCACCTCCAAATCCGGCAAAAACGACTGTATCGCCTGCCGGGGAACCGGCCCCACCGAAACGACGCGGAGGTTTCTCCGGTCAATCCCCTGCAAAAGCGCCTTATCAACTCCATCATAAAAGAAAAGAGAATCATGGATCCACCATATAACGGGAATATCCGTATCCCTCCCGGCCAGAAAAACATGGAAATTAATCGTACTGCATATCACCAGAGAAAAACCGGATATCCATCCGCAGTCCTGCATTTTTCCCACCTGCAGATTCTCGTCCACCACTACCGGAATCCCCGCTTCCTCTATCTTTGTCCGCAAAGGGCCGTCCAGCATGGACGCGTATACCACGGCATACCCATGCTTTTTCAGAACCTCCGCTCCATGAAACAGTGCAAGAGAAGGTCCTCCAAAAGTTAAATCCTGAGATAACAACAGTATTTTATTTTTGCATTCCCCGTCTCTGATAAGTTCAAAGGCTTTACCATAATACCTCACCGGTCTGCTGCACGCTTCAAGTTTGATTAGTTTATGTAAATCATAGAAATGATAAATTTTGTCATCGGATACGCCCAGCTCAAGCAGCTGCTCTTTCATTGACTTCACATAAAAACTCAGAATAATGACGGCGTCATAGGAAAGCCGCACGCCTTGGGCGGGAGAGAGCACTTCAATTCCGTCTATAAAAGTATTTTGCTTTTGGGGCGAGTTGTCAAGCAGGGCAAGGACGCTGTCTTTGTCAAACCATTTTTTGTAGCGATTGTAGTAGTCGCCTGTGCCGAAAATGAAATACTTCATCCTTTCTCTCCCCTACTGCGCAAACTCTGTAAGGAAAGAATACCCCCTGCGCTTTTTCTCTACGACCACCATCGAATCATAGAAATGACATGCTTTTATATACTCTGCGTAAGACGGCATCTGTTCTGCATAATCCAGTCCCACAAACTGGCTGTTAACACAGTCCAAAAAGCTTTTGCAGTATTCCATAAAGGATTCCTTTTTCAGATAACCCCCTCCATACCTCGGAGAATAGCAGCACTGACAGTCCTCACACATGTATATGCCGCCTTCCTTCAACAGAGGGAAAAGCGTTTCAAAGGTAACTTTCTGATGCTCCATCATATGACTCCCGTCATCCAGAACCGCATCGAAAGGCCCCCACTTTTCGGAAACCTCCTTAAGAAAATCTGTATCCGCCTGTGACCCGATGCAGATATGTACATTTCCTTCCTCATACTGCCTGCATTTTTCGTCAATATCGATTCCCACAATCGTTGCCTTTTCCCCAAAATAATCCCGCCACATCTGCATGGAGCCTCCGCGGAATACGCCAATCTCAAGAAATCTGACCTCGCTGTTCAAATATTTATGCAAAAAAGTCTCATATATCTCAAAATAATGCCACCATTTATTCATAACCCTGTGACTTTTCTTCAGATAAAATTCCTCCATGCGGTTGGAACAGATTACCTTATCCGGCAACAGCTCGCTCAGTTCATAGCATTCGTCATAATCGCAGTTAAGACGCACCGTACCTAAGTTTGCTTCCGCCGGAACAATCAAATCTCCCGGTCTGATTATTTTTTCTCCGGCTATGCCGTATTCTCCCTCCAGCTGCCTCCTGATAATATCGTGAGCATAAGGTGTGATGATAATCTTATCCCAGCCGCCATTCTTTAAAGTTTCCGGCGGTTCCACCGTATACCCCTCAAAGGCCTTTCCCCATTTAGTACTGTCGTTATCAACAATCCCTGTCACTTCAATTCTACGTGCCGCCGGAGCTAAATGTAAAAAGCTCCTCGTTGCCTCCCCTGCGCCAAAAATTAATGCCTTCATATTTTTCTTTCCTCCATTAATATCTATCTTTATAAAAGTAACCGACTTATCTACCTGCTTTTTTCCAGTAAAAACGGATATTATGATGCGTTTTCCTCTTATTCTCATCCGGAATCCTCATCCAGTCGTTTCCGTAAAGATTATCAAGGTACTCCCGGTATCCTGCTGCCACATTCACTTCAATATCCTCAAAAGGCTTCCTAACTGTAGCATTATATACATCCCTGCCGGTACAATCTCTCTCCCCATAGGCGGTTCCCAGAACTCCCACATACGAAGCCTTATCAAAATCATACTTTGACAAGTATTCTGTTTGTCTGGCAAACCATTTGGAAAAGCCGTCTGTTTTACCATTTGTAGCGTAAAATTCCTCCCATATCTGACGGTTTAATTCCTTATATCCGGCAAAAAAAGCCCCTCTCTCTCTCTCATCATCCGGAAGACCTACTAAAGGAAAGATATCAATCCACAAATGGTTGATTTTCCAGAGAGTTCCTATATCTTCATGAATAACTGCTCTTTTATCCACAACCTTGGCAAATGGGTCGGGAAAGTCATTCTCTGCTGCCGTACCAAACCCCATCATACTAAAACGAGCTGTCTCTTCAAAAATCTCAATCAACTTCAGATAATCTTTCCATGGCAGGAAAATATCGATATCATCATCCCAGGGGATAAACCCTTTATGACGAATTGTACCAAGGAGCGTTCCTCCACATACCCAGTACCTTAATCCATGCCTCCTGCACATATCATCTACATAAGCAAGTATCTCTTTTTCCGCCTGCTTCACCTCATCCATTGACATTTGAGGCTTTTCTGCAAAATAGCTCTCCAATTCCTTATCTTCAAAGTCATATACCACATGGAAATGGATATTTTCCTTATATCCCAAGTCTTCCAACTTTCTCTTTTCCTTGTCATAGTCTTTTGAAGCCAGCAGTATCATCGCATTCTCATCAAAAGGCAATAACCTCTCATTTAATGTCCACACTTGGATAATATCTGTCTCCCGATTTAAAAATCTGCAGGCAAAGTTTTTGATATCCGCTTTATGACCAGCCACCAATGCTTCATCGTCCGACAAATATCCTTCAATATTGCTGTAACCTAAATTAGAAAGGATAGTCCGCATAGCAAAAGAATATCTGTCCAGGCCATATAAAAGCACTCCTTTCTCTTTATCAATCACTTGCTCTCTTATAAGAGCTTCAATGCCATTTGCAAGCTCCCCAATAATACTTTTTATATAATATGATTCCATCCTATTCCTTATCCATTTCGTGAATTGTTTGTATTGACCTGCTGATGCCATCCCATATGGAAAATGCAGACCGCCATCCCAACTTCCTTAATGCCTCATTATCTATAATCTGGTGCCTGATTGGAGAAGTTTCCTTTTTTTCAATATCATTCGGCATATGCATTTTTACCCGGCATTTTCCCACTTCTGCACACCTCTCTGCAAACTCCCTTACCGAACAGCTTTCGCCAGTAGATATACCATATACAGTTCCACACTCTCCACAGGCTAAGGCTGACAGAATGCCTGATACACAGTCTGCCACATAAGCAAAGCTTCGTACCTGCTCTCCTGTGCTATACATCTCAATGTCCTCACCTCTGGCTGCCGCCCCGATAAACTGCGCCGTCGCCCGGTTATCCTTCTTTGTAACATAAGCGCCAAAGGTATGGCAAGGTCTTACTATAACCGTATCCAACCTATACTCTGCTGCATAAGAAACACAAAGCGTCTCCGCCGCCCGTTTTCCCATCGGATAACTTGCCCTGGCAGACAAATGGTTTATCTGCTCCTGCGCCTCTCCCGAAGAAACATAAAGCACACGGCAGTCATCCTTACGCTTCGCAAGTTCTAATACTTTCCAGGTTCCAACCACACTTGCCAGCAACACTTCTACAGGGTTTTCCCTGAACGCTCCCGGATGACCATAGCCGGCGGCATGAATAATATAGTCAAAGGTTTCCTCAAAATTCATTGAAGTAATATCAGCCTCCGCCAATTCCAGGCGTTTCCCGCCTTTATCCTCAAACCGCCTCTTTAACTGCTCTATATCACGGCTGACGGCATATACGGTAATCCCCGCCCCCATACTCTCATTGGCATAGAGAAAACAGTCTGTAATAAAAGAACCTATTAGGCCGGATGCTCCCAGAACCAGCACTTTCTTGTGAAAAAAAAGTTCAAACCTGACCGTATGCATGACCGCCATTTCAACATCCGCATGGTATATTTTGTTTTGCATATATTTCATAATCTTAATCCTTAAGCCATTCCGCCCTCTTTGCCAGAAGAAGCGCCTTGAATATATCAATATCCTCTATCGTTGTCAGCTTCAAATTTTTTTCAGAACCCTTGGAAAAATGAACTTCCTCTCCCATTTCTATCATAAGCGTACATGATGCCGTGGAATTCGTAATGCCCAGCGTCAGCGCCTTTTCATGCACCTTTAGCAGCTTTCCTAACCGAAAGCCCTGAGGCGTCTGTGTCCTTTTCAGCTCTTCTCTCTTAAATATACGCCCTGAACTATACTGATTCTCCGTCACCAGCATTGCTTCCGCACAGGGAATGCATGCAATCGCTGACCCATACTCTATTGTCTTGCTTATACAATCCGATATAATTTCCTCTGATACCAGAGGCCGGATAGCGTCATGTATCAAAACGATGTCCTCCTGATTATGACCTTTTTCTATTTCCTTAAGTCCTTTGTATATGGAATTCTGCCCACAGTCTCCCCCTCTTACCACAGCAGTCACCTTTGTTAGATTAAACTGTTTCACATAAGCCCAGAGAACCCGCTCCCAGCCTTCAATACACACTACCGTAATTTCCTCTATCAATGGATGCCTCTGAAAAACCTCCAACGTATATATTATCACAGGCTTTTCATTTACCGTAAGGAACTGCTTTGGTATATCCTGATGCATACGGTTTCCGCTTCCTCCAGCTATAATCATTGCGATATTCATACTTCTTTCCCCCATATTCACTCCGGCAGCTTTATTGTGTTACAGTCTGAAATAAAGAAAAGCTGGCTTCTTTTACATCTTTCGCCTATATGCTCTGCTATTTCATCTGCCGCTTTTTTGTTTATCACAGATATAATAATCCCTGTGTTATCAGTTATCTGTGCGCTGTCAATGCCAATGGCATCCATATCTGTGCAGGTATAATCCGTAACAATAAATCCTTTATAATTCCAACCCTTATAATCAAAATACAGGGCAAGGTTCTTCCCGCATACCCCGGTTCCATAAATATACACGTTGGAATGCTTCTTATAAAATATCTCCAGACTGTTACAGGGATTTTCCCCTATCCCAGAAATATAAAACTGATTTTCCAGATATGTTAAAATCCAGTCTGTCGGATAAAAATTCTTTTTTTTCAGATAATCAAGCACATTTAATGTACCACCAAAGCCAGCGTTCCTGATTAAAACACACTTTTTTTTCATAACAGGAAATCTGTAATCTCCAATCAGCTCATCTATACGACTATAATAGGGATTTTCATTTTTCTTAAGCCTTATGTCATAGATGTCAATGTATGATATCCCTTGAAATCCGTGCTCTTTCAAACAAGTGTTTATTCCAATTTCAAAATTTATAATTGCCTCCCTGAAATTTTCAGGATACACAAGCTCCTCCCAGAATCTTCTGAATATACCACTGTTAAGAACCTTTTTTTTAAATACCAGAAAATAACTATGTACATGCGCATCAAACTTATAAGTCGGATTGCTGAATTCTCCCGGTATCTGACCTGTCATTCCCCAAAAATCACAATTCTGCTTATCCATCAAATCAAATGTATTTTGCAACGGGTAAAAAAAACCGAAGAAGGAATCATTTGCTAAAATAAGTTCATCATATTTCCTGACCTCATCCCAGCCCAGAATCTCACATAGCACGTCCTTATAGGCACCTGAATCATAGCCTTTATTTTCCCGACAGAAAATATCATCTGCATAAACGTCTGCATATTCCTTCCCTTCTTCTATACTGTCATAGTTACAAACCAGGCACAGCCTCGA
Organism: uncultured Lachnospiraceae bacterium; assembly: GCA_910577275.1. Taxonomy (GTDB): domain Bacteria; phylum Bacillota; class Clostridia; order Lachnospirales; family Lachnospiraceae; genus Suilimivivens. The sequence continues at coordinate 91,145 of CAJTMW010000009.1, read as the reverse complement.
ACAGCATTCCTTTAAAGATTTCAAAACATTTCCTGCATATTCGCATATCTTGCATTGACGATTATAGGTTACATAAATACACAAGCGATTCACAACGCATTCCCCCGGCTCTTATTCCAATATCAATTCATCCGCTATATCTTCCCATGTAATACAGCTTATCTCCAGATTATTCATCTCCTTAATCTGTGACAAAATATCTGCGCTGAAATCCTTTACCACTATCAGCAAAACGCCTTTAAAGCTCTTTAGAATGTCCGGTTTTAAAATTCTGATTCCACATTTTTCTCTACCCCAATTTTCCTCGTTATTATCCACAAAAAACTTGGGAACTACGTTTTTTTTCACTAGCGCAAGACACGTTTTTGTACCCCACTCCCCGGCCCCGAATATTGCAATATCTGTTTTCAATTCTTTTCCAAATTTCTTCTCCAAAAATTCAATTATCCTAAAAGAGTAGTTATCCATTATTTCAAGATAACTAATCACCCTGCGCTTATGCAAAATAATATTTTCATAATATCCTTTTTCTGTTGGCGGAATACAATATAAATAACCGTCAGCGATTTCCACTGTTTCCAGTATACACTCTCTTTCTCTCCTCTGACTGACTCCCCCGCACCGGAAGTTCGCCAGCACTTCGTTTATACAGACAAATTTTACTCCCTTTGTATAAAATCTCAAAAGCAATTCATAGTCAGAAGCAATTTTATAATTTGAGCAAAAACAGCCATACTTATCATAAATTTCTTTTTTAATAAATACAGTGGGATGAGGAACCTCCATCTCGTACCTGATTTTCTTTATATCCGTAGGAACTAATCGTTTTACCAAGCCCGATTCATTCACTATATTCATACTTCCATAAACGATTTCTGCATCGTTTTCCTGAAAACAGCTTCTCACTTTTTCCAACGTTCCCGGTTCATACCAGTCGTCAGAATTGATGATGCCAATAATCTCACCAGTCGCCAGTAATATCCCCTTATTCATAGCATCATATATGCCGCCATCCGGTTCGCTGACTACTCGCGATATATTTACCTGGTATTTATTGATAATATCCAGTGTTTTATCTGAAGAACCGCCGTCAATAATAATGTATTCACAGTTTTCATCGTCCTGCCTGATAACACTTTGAATTGTCTGCTCAATTGTTCTCTCGCTGTTTAAACACACGGTAATAATTGAAATTTTATGTTTCAATTCTTTCGATAATCTGTTGTTCATATTCTTCATCTGCAATCAGTTCCACTTCATGACATTCTCGTAGCTCTGCCACACACTTTCCCTCTATTGCAACACGGTCTCCCGCCCCCTTTAAAAACCATTCATACTCATTATCCAACTGCCCTATATCTAACGTCTGTATTCCCTCTATCCCAAGGTCATAAGCCAATACGCTTGCTGTCGGACCAAGGCTTACCAGTACCAGTGTATCTTCTGTAATGTTACTCTTAACCGAAGACAGAATCTGAGGATATACCGAATAAGCATTTCTGGATGGGGCAATAATTCGTCTGATACTTCCTGCCCCATTAAACAAATCATTTCTTATCCCAATATAAGAATTACTTCCTTCTACTAATAAAATATCTCGCTTTTTCCATATCTCCTTAAATAATTTGAATATTCTTTCTGCGTATTTTTTATTTCTATACATAATATACGGTCTTGTCACATACGCATCATAATAAATACGGTTCATATCTATTACTTTCATTACTGCTTCCCGTGTTCCGTTATCCAGATACAAGCGAATTGCATCCGCAGCTTTTTCTGTATATTTCTCCAGGCTTCCAAAATCATCCGCCAATGCAATAACCACTCTCCCGTCTTCGCTGTGAAATACTTCTTCCAAACGCTCTGCCAGTCTGATATCCACCCTCTGAAACCATGGACGTTCTCTCCTTTGCATGATTTCCAGCTCCCCATCCCCAAACCTGGTTAAAGATTTCTTTTCTTTTATTATCAGTTCCAGCAGTTTCTCTGCAGACCATATTTGAGGTCCAGGTCTCATCCCAAGTTCATATGGAATATTACTTAAATGCCTCCTGCATTTTTCCAGTTCTTTTTCCAAATCATAAATTTTTCTTGTATTGATATCAATAAATTCATATTCCTTATCTAATTTCCAATATTCAATAATTTTATCTTTGCTGATTCCCATCTCCTGACATTTTTGCGAAATTTCTTCATACCAATAGACAGATATGACAACATAATCAATAGTATCGTTAATCAGCTTTTCCGGTGCATATATCATCAAATTGTCATCAAAAGGCTGATTCTGACGTTTTCTGTCAGAATCAACTATTCCAAGAATATTACATTTATCCTTTTTTATTGCTTCCAGAACTATTTTACAATTGTTTCCGGCTCCCCAAACTACTATATTAATCATTTTTGCTCCTTAAAAGCGTTCGGCAAAAAACTTTTATTCATTTTCCTGTTCATCAATCTCACAGTGCCTTTGCAGCCCCACGTCCCAAGGGAAGTTCCAAATATCCCAATATTCATATTTCAGCAGTTCTTCTGCATCATTAGGCACCCAGAACTTCTCCTCTTCAAACAAAATCCTTTTTAAAGGAAACACCACTTCTTTTGGTATAAGCCGTTCCCTGGGATATCTCCGCATCAAAAATTCCATATTATCAATTCCAAAGAAAAGGGATTTGCTCTCTTTTACAGCATTCTGTCCGTTCTCTGCCAACGCTCTTTCCACATATTTTACCTTTTCTCCATCTGAAGCCAATCTGGACAAGTCCTCTATGTAATTTCCGGCATACGCTTTCAATTCCTGAAATTGATGGTCTTCCGCATAGTAATCCAGCGAGAAAAATTCAATGTACACCCGCCTGCCATCCGGTAATTGTTTATAAACACAAAAATAATTATATTTATTACTCCAGAAATAATCTTCCAGACCATCTGCTGTATTCCCGTTTCCAACCGTTTTTACAGCATTGCAAGAATTATTTTCCTCCTGAATAGACTCTCTGCAAAATTCTTTCAGTTTCTCATATTCATCTCTGATTAATGCAAAGTCCATATCGTCATCCCATGGAATAAACCCATTGTGTCTGATATATCCTAATAAACATCCGCCATATAAAATGGGCTTTATTCCCAATCCGCTGATTTTTTCAAAAAACTCAGCGGAAACCCTGACGCATTCCAACTGCCTGCTCCTGAGACTCCCTCTGGCCGGTTTCATATGCCGGATATCAGCATGAGTTTTAAAATAATCAACCTGCTTTTGCAATATCTTTACTCTCTTAAGCCAGATATCTCCCCTTATACGGCTCCTGTTCTCAGGAGCCGCAATAAATTCAAACAGTTGCCTGCTATCCCACTGTGATAACTTTTCACGCATAAATCCGTAAAATACATAATCCTGTATTCCATTTTCCTGACATTGTTCTGCAATATCATAGGAATCAGACTCATCCACAGCAATCACAATAATGTTGCTACTATATTTTTGCTTAAGCTCACTGAAAGAGATAATTGTCTTTCCACACCGCACTTTCCCTGCCAGTTTAAGATTGTTATCACAAAAACATTCCACATTCTCCGCGCCAAAAAAGCCAAGCGCTTCCTGTCCTATTTTTCCACTTCCGAAAATAATCATTTTACATTTCATACAAAATATCTTCCAAAGAAACGACCGGATAATCCACCTTTTCATTCAGCATATCTTCAATTTCATCGAAATAGTAAATGGCGGTCACAACAATCACATCCACAGGCTCTAATTCTTCATCCGGAGTTACAACATCCACATCCGCATAGATTGCATCTGCATTCTTATCAATAACATAACGAACCTCAACATCCGAATCTTTCAGTTCCTCGTACAGATGCTCGCCCAATTCCTTCATTCCATAAATTGCAACTGTTTTGTAATCATGGTCATGAAAGTACTCTACCAGCGTCTTACCCTCCTGACGGATACGTAACCACTGGTCAAAGGCCATATAAAGCTCGTGTACCTTTTTTAATCCGTCGTCCTTTCTCTTTATTTTTTTACTGGCAGAGGTATTGACTGCCGCTGCTCCGGCTGCTGCTCCCAGCATAGTTGATAATACTGAAATAACTCCTTTTTTCATTGATAATTCCTCACTTTCTTTTTACATTATTTTATATTTGCCGTACTATGATATATCTGATGCATTCTCCTTGCATTTCTCTCCCAGGTAAACAGTTTACTGCGGGAATATCCCTTTTTAATAAGCTGCCTTCTTAATGTCTTATCAATAATAACTCTCTCCATTTTTTCCGCCATGTCCTCTGCATCATCAGGGTCAAAATACAATGCGGCTCCCTTTGCTATTTCCGGAAAACAAGATGCATTGCTTAGCACTACCGGGCAATAACAGCTGAAAGCTTCCACGACAGGTATTCCAAACCCCTCATATTTAGACGGAAAAACAAATTCAACTGCATGTCTGTAAAGATACGCCAAATCCTTATCATCTGCATTAATTTGCATTGTCCTGTACCTGATATCGCCAAGCATATTTCGCTCTCTGCCTGTAAATGTACCTCCTCCAACACAGACAAGGGATAAATCCTCATACCTTTGCATGATGATTTTTACCGCTTTTATAAAATTGTCAAAATTCTTATAATTTCCCCTTGCCCCGACATATAAAATATACTTTTCCGGTAATTTAAAGCTACATTTTTTCGGAATTTTCTGAATACAACCTCCATTATACACAACTGCAATTTTATTATCTGGAATTTCCGGATATATCTCCAGAATATCTTTTTTGGTATGAACGGATACAGTAACAATCTTATCAGCCTTTTCCATTAACTGTCTTTTTATCTTTATTAATTTCCTGTCAGCCTTATATTCCGGCACTTTCTCCTGTATCATATCATGAATCGTAATAATCTGCTTACAATTATTAATATCTAGTAAATATGAATCATACCAGGTAGAATGCAGAATATCAACATATCCTTTTTTACATAATCTACTTATAATTATCTGGTTTATTTTTACAAATTTTTCCTTAACCCCCGGCTCATACCACCATTGACTGAAATTCAATGCCTTATATCCCATTACTTTTTCAAGATAATAGTTTTGGCTCCCTATAGCTATAATACCGACTTTGTCACTATACATTTTTTTATACCGAGCCATTAGTTCACAAAAACACCTTGATATACCGCCATATTTCTGCTCCAACATAATCTGATAATCATATAGTATTTTCATTAATCTGTCCCCGAAAAAAATCATTGCCTTTAATCAACCCAATAACTGAAAATAGCTTTCTGTCATTTTTTCCACATTATATTTGTCAAGCACATATTCCCTGTTTTTTTTCAGCATTAATCTATACTCTTCATCCGATAAACTTTGAATATAATTTATGCACTTATCAATTCCCTTCGTCCCCCTTAGTGAAAACCTCATTCCAGGGTCTGTGACGACACCTTTCACCGTCTTTGAATCTGAAACAATCACCGGTCTGTAATATAAGTATGCCTCCAGAACAACATTAGGTGTTCCTTCAAGCAAAGATGGAAGTACGACAAGGTCAGCCGACTGATACAGTTCTTTCATATCCTCAACCTGTCCCATAAATTCCACTCTGTCCTGAAGATAATTCGCCTCGATAAACCGCAGTAATTTTCTGAAATAAGTCTTATCTTCTATCCTTCCTGCAAATACCGCCTTTCCCGTAAAACTTTTATTCTCCTTTATAAATTGCAGAACCATCATTTGATTTTTTACCGGAAATACTCTGCATGGAACCAAAATGTTCTGTATTTCTCTACTCACTTTCATTTCCAATGGTTCCAGCATCGGCTTACCGTTTCTTATAAAAATAACCTTTCTCCCTGTCAATGCCTCCAGTGCTTTTTGCGCATATTTTGAATTTGCGGTAATTCCTTTACAAAATTTCAGGCATCTGCGATAATAAGAATTGTTTTCCAGCACAGACGCATCATTTCTCTCTGAATAAATTACCTTTATCCCCAGAAGCCTTAAAAATGGAGCCACAGCTAAATCCGGCGTGTAATGGATTAGACAGGCTTTGTATTTTACCTTAAATATGTTTTGCAGGATATGTATAATTATATCTTTTACAAATTTTTCGCTATAAGCATCATACTCATTCATTTCAAAAAATCTTACGGTTTTCATCCTTTCAGCATCTTTCTTCAGGTTAGGGTCTTCCTCCTTAAACCGATGCTCTATAATAACATCCAGCTTCTTTTTGTGCTTCTCCGCATATGCGATAAAATATCGAAACTGTGTTTCTGCTCCTCCCCATATATATTCAGGTGTAAGCAGTAAAAAACGTTCTTCCCTTTTGAAATTCATAAAAATCCTGTCCTTAATTAGTTATAAATTCAAACATGGCCTTGTCAGGTATTACATACTCGTTAATCTTTCTTTTATTCAATTCTGCACAAATTTCCTTACATAAATTGCTGTTGACCCCAAGATAAAGCAAATCATTATCTTTATCTAATTTAACCTCTGACAGCCAATATATCTTTTCCCCATTTTCGGCTTCAGTCTTTTTCTCTCCATCCGAAATAATGTATCCTTTCAAATTTATACTGCATTCCTCTAACATATGATAAAACTGCTTTCCATAATTACCACATCCATATATGTATATGTTCTTATCCATTAACCTCTCTACATGCTTAAATAGCTTTGTAAACTGGCTTCTTTTAGACGGAATACGCTTATTTAAGGTACAGCGATTTAATTTTACTGCCATATCGAAACATCTTATATTTTCCTGTGAATAGTGCTGTTCATAAATTTTCCTGTATAATGATACTTCGGCATCATCCGGGCTATATTTCCATGTTATTGTCAGCGCTGAAAATACATCATTTATATATTTTCCAGTATCTTCTGTAATTTTGAATGCGCCTATATTAATTGATTCTCCTTCACTGTCTATATCAAAACTTTTTTCTGCAACTACTGTATCCAATAGCAGTTTTGTAGCAAATCCCTCTAAATTAGTGCTATAATGATTCAATGCGATATCATGCAGTACAACAATGCTCCCCATTTTCAAATAGGGATAATAAGCCAAAAAATCCAATAACTCTCCTGGAAGGCTATGCACTGTATCTAAAATCAGAAAATCAATATTATTACCAACTGTTTCGAGATATTCAACTGCATACTTTCCAGTATATAATATGTGCCGAAATTCTTTATCCGATATTTTTTTATATTCTTCTCCTATAAATCCAGTCTGTTTAAAGCGAAATTAATTGCGTATTTAATCCCAACATAGATATACAGCTTAAAATAACTGCGGTTGTTCCTCCGGCAGCCACTCCGATTTCAACAACTTTTTCAGGCCTATACTTTTTAAGCAATCCACATAGAAATGCCAGCTCTTTTTCTGTCATTTCGGCCTTATTATAGATTAAATCCTTAATATCATAAATCGGTTCATAGTATAACTCCAATTTCTTATCCTCCATATATCCATTCCTTCTTTTACTACAAACTGTTATTTGATATTACCATTGAGAAAATCCCATCCAAATACTCATTTTGATGTGCATACAAATCTTTTAACGGTTTCGTTTTCGTTAAATATTGCCAAATTTCCAAATGTTTTTTTGCGTAATTCTCCCATGTCCAGTTTTTTACTGAATCTGCAATTTTCCTTTTTTCCTCCTGAATTTGAGTTAATACTCTGACGAAATCATCAATAGTATTACATGCATAGGTTAATCCCCACTCTGTATCTAAATGATATCCCTGTGGCGTGGCTATCGTCTTTATTCCCGCTGCCAGTGCATCTAAAAATCCCATAGCCCCTTCATCAAATCCGTAATATAACCAGTAATCAAGACTGGGTATTAACTGCTTATACATCTGCCTGTCAAATTCATCATAATATTCAACTTCCAATCCCATTTCCCGGAGCCGGGCAACTATTTCCTCCCATCCTGCACCCATGATTTTCAGCTTGAAATATTGACATTTTAGATGCTCAAACACTTTCAAAATCATATCGTCTCTTTTTCTGAAATCAGTTGTATGATAACAACGATTTGTAATTCCCAGAACAATTTTTCGAGGTACAATTTCTCCGTCATGCGCCGGATTGACATAACATAGCCTTTCTCTGGGCACTCCTCCCAAAGAAAGTTTATTCATTGTATCTGCTGACATACAAATGCCGACAACATTATTTTTTGCCTGAAATCTAACCAGGTCCACTTTTAACTGGCAGTCAACATGTGTTATCATGGTTGTCCTAATCATGTCAGGGTCACTGCATATTTGCCACAGTCTGCCATAGTGTATAAAATGATTAACATCCGCAGCGGGTTCTTCCTTATCCGAGATATCAACTTCGTGCCCCAATTTTTCTAACTCTTTTTTTAACTTAACGGCAAACTTTTCGAAAATCCATCCATCACTAAAATTTACAATATGTATCTTTAATACATCTTTTGCCTTATACTGATATAAAAACGGTGAATCATTAAAATGCGCAAAATTGGTATCCTCAAAAAAATGGAATACCTCCGCATCTATCTCAAGCTTTTCAAGCATAGAATAGACCTTTGTTGCAATTGACTTTTGCCGTATGCAAATTACAATAATCAACTTATCATGAATATTCTCAAGTTCTTCCGGCAACAGGCAAATGATATTCTCCATACTTTCTATCTCTTTCGCCTTTTTGTCACAAAAAAAATCTATATGCCCTAAATACTTAAAATATTCCCTTGTCATATTTCCGGTTCCATATACAATATTTTTATATTCAGGATGCTTCTTTTTGTAATCAAAATAGTTGTCTGTTACATTCAAATTTACCATTTCGTTTTCCTTTGCTACTTCTCCGGATAAGGTGACAGTATTTTAACCTGACTTTCATCTATTCCAACAAACCTCTTTTTGTCATTATTTCCGGCATATGGCCCCTGCTTTACCTCCACCATCTCTACTTCTTCCAAAACTGTAAAACCGTGCCCGCCTGAAATCAACAGAATAATGTCTCCCGCATAGAGCACCCTGCTTTCAAGATAGTCTTCATATTCATCATATAAGTCAACTCGCAGAATACCCTTTTTAATAAACAGTACTTCCTGTGTCAATACCACATTTCTGTGAACCATGTTATGTATATGCGCATCTATCACTTTTCCCGTCGGATGGTGCATATAGGCAAGCTGCTGCGAATATTCGTCAGGCGTAATAAAATCTACGCCCTCACATGAGTAATTATTTCGTATAATCATTGCAATCATTCTGCCCTTTTTACTGATTTCTTCTACCCGTCCCATATGCACTCCTCCTTACCTACTTTCATTCTTCAATTCAGCTACCACTTTTTTTACTCCTGCTGTCACCTTTTCCATTTGTCCTTCTGTCAGTGACAGACCACTTGGAATATAAAATCCCTTCCTTGCCAGATATTCTGCATTTGGATACCTTTGACCCGAAAACACCCCGGAATTACGATACACTGGCTGCTCATGCATACACCAGAAAAATGTTCTTGAACCAATCCCTTCTTTTGCAAGCAAATTCTGCACCCTTCTATTATCCGTCTGAATATTCTCATCAAGCACAATACCATATACCCAATAAATATTATCGGCATAATCTGTTTTTTCTATCGGCAATAATAATCCTTCTATCCCCTTCAAATGCTCTGTATAATATTTTCCCATTGCACGTTTTCGTTTTACAAATTCCTCCAGCCTTTCCAACTGCGCCAGTCCAACCGCCGCCTGCAAGTTTGTAAAACGATAATTATCACTGATTTCATCATGCACATACCGAACGTCTTTTCTGAAACACAGATTCCTTAACATCCGGCACCTTTCCGCCAGTTCTTCGTCATCTGTCACAAGCATACCGCCTTCACCCGTCGTGATATGCTTATTGGGGTAAAAGCTGAAAGTACTGATATCTCCAAAGCTACCACAGGGCTTTCCATTATATGTTTGTCCATGCATTTCGGCAGCATCTTCGATAACCTTTAAGTTATACTTTTCAGCCAATGCGAGAATCCCGTCCGCTTCTGCCGGAAGTCCGTATAAATGAACCAGCATAATAGCTTTTGTTCTTAGTGTAATTTTGCTCTCTATTTCATCAACATTCATATTCCATGTATACAAATCACTATCCACTAACACCGGAACCGCACCAACCTTAGTAACCGCCATTGCACAGGAAATAATTGTAAAAGCAGGCATTATTACTTCATCGCCTTTCCCTATCCCCAAAGCCTGAACCGCCACCTCCAATGCCGCAGTCCCATTAGATACTGCAATACCATATTTTCTGTCAACCGATACACTCATTTTTTGCTCGAATTCTTTGACAAACGGTCCTTCCGAGGAAATCCAACCCGTATCAATGCATTCGCATAAATATTTCTTTTCATTTCCATTCAGTAATGGTTCATTTACCGGTATAAAATCCATGTTCTTTATGCTCCTGTCCCCAATGCCTCACTAACAATTTTGCCAATATATTTCACTTGTTCCTTTTTCAGATATGGATGGATTGGCAGCGACAAAACCCTGTCTTTCAGATACATAGTATTATCATATCTTCCTATATGTACACATTTATTTTCAAACGCTTTTTGCTCGTGCATACCTTTTGCATAATAGACCATTGATGGTATATCCGCTAATTTGAGCGCCTTTTGCAATTTGTATCTTTCTTCTATATTTTTACATATAATCGTATACTGTGCCCAGGAAGATAAATAATTTTCTCTGATTTTAGGAGTTTCTATTATATTGGAAAGTATTAATTCGTACCATCGTGCAACTTCATTTATCTGTGATAATTCATATGAAATAAACTGCTGCAGCTTCACCTGTAAAATAGCTGCCTGCATTGTGTCCAATCTCGAATTCATTCCTATTCGGACATTATCATATTTATCTTTTCCTCGTCCGTGAATGCATAATGAACGGATTTCATCCGCCCAATCATCATCATCTGTAAAAACCGCGCCGCCATCTCCGTAACATCCAAGTGGTTTGGCAGGGAAAAAAGAGGTGACTGAAATATCTCCAAAGCTACAGGCTCTCTGGCTAAGTATGGCTCCTCCAAATCCCTGTGCCCCGTCTTCCAACAGTAGCAACCCGTATTTTTTTGCAATTTTTTTAATTGATATATAGTCTGCAGGCTGTCCGAACAAATCTACTGCGATAATCGCCTTTGGACGTAAAATCCCCTCTTCTATGACCCGCTTTATCGCTTCCTCCAGCAAAAATGGCGATATATTAAATGTCTCTTTGTCCACATCTACCGGCACCGGTGTTGCTCCACAGCTCGCGGGAGCTTCTCCTGTGGCAAAAAATGTAAAATCAGGAATAAATACCGCATCCCCCATTCCGACTTTCCATGCCATAAGCGCCAATATCAGAGCGTCTGTTCCATTTCCGCAGGTAATGCAATGCTTTACTCCGACATATTCCGCCAACTGCTCCTCTAATGCTTTTACTTCTTTTCCTGATATAAACTCAGCATTATCCATTACTCTTTTTATCGCCAAATCAATATCGTTCTTCAAAATCCGATATTGTATCTTCAGGTCTCTAAACTCCATTTTGCAACTTTCTCCAGTTATTTTCTTGTCCCATATACAACATCAACGACCTATTTCCATTTCAAAAAACGCGCCGGATTTCCTGCTACTACTTCGTTTGCTCCAACATTTCTTATAACATTAGAACCCATACCGACAAAACATGCATCTTCTAATTCTACTCTGTTTCTAACTGTTGAATTTACCCCTACAAATACTTCCCATCCTATAACGGAAAAGCCACCTACCACTACCCCTGCGGTAATCTCTGCATTCTTTTTAATTTGGACATCATGACCTATATGAACCAAAGCATCCAATTTCACATTATCTTCAATTATTGTATCGCCGCCTGTTCCAGCTGAAATATTATTAAGAGCTCCTACTTCAACACAATTCCCAATAATAACCTTTCCAAGTGTAGGAATTCTGAACTTATTTCCGTCTTTATCCGTAGCCATAGTAAATCCGTCTGCCCCAATAACAGCATTCTCGTTTGCAATGAAATCGTCTCCGATAACCGCGTTCCTTATTTTAACTCCCGACTTAATATATGCATTTTTTCCGATTATAACATCATGGTCAATCAGGCAATCAGGTTCTATATATGCCCCTTTCCCAATAATAACATTCTCACCAATATAAACCCCTTCGTCTGATAATGTATAGCTCCGTTTTCTATTTTCCTCCTGTTTTCTTTTTGCAAACATCACCACATACTCTGCATACTCTCTTTGCGGGTTATCTGAAAATACAAACTTATTTTTTTTAGTGAATTCATCTGGCACACTAATCCCATTTTCAATAAAAATAAGACTGCCTTCTATTCCTTTCAACCTCTCCAGCAGATTCTCTACTTTTCTGGAAATGTACATTACAGTGTGCGATTTGGGAGCACCAACATAGGAAGTTCCTTTAATTATTAACTGACTATCCACATTTCCATTATTCATGTTCCTTCCCCCCATCTCACTTTGTGCAAACATGGCATTTACCTACTTAAATTCTTTCTGATACTCTATTGTAGAGCCTGTCTGGCATTTCAATAACACCTGACCATAAGGGATGAGGTACATAACCATATATATTCGGTGGATTTTCATGGGACTGATCTTTCACTTCATCCGGGTCATCCGGCATATCGGAAATCCCCCACTCCTCAATCACATTAACCGACCGCTGCTCCTTCTCCACAAAAGATATAGTACTTTGCATGAAACAATAATTTGATATTTACGACTTAATAGCATACTTTCCATTCTGCCAAAAAGCACCTTTATACGACCCGTATTGTATTGCCCCAATCGTATGATATAAAGCTGCTGCCCTATGATGCATCATATGCTTTTTCAGTATAAGCTTTTGTCCTTCCTGAGCTATTTGTATATTTTTAATTTTGTCAGAAATTATTTCTTTTACTATTTCTTCATTTATTTCTTCTACTATCCTGCAATTTATTCCATCTTTAAATCCAAAATCAGATAATCCCGGAATCATCTTACCTACCATTAAAGCGCCACAAGCACATGCCTCAAAATATTTTCTGACAAAAATCTCCCCAGCACCTCCATCTACATAAACATATTTACTTCTCCTCATACTTTCCAGATAATTTTCCCGACATCCCGCCACATATACTAACTTGGGATATGACGGAATATACATATCTTTTCCAACGATTCTGCTTAAAAACCTCTCAAACCTACTATTAAATTCATACCACTCCATATGTTCCTTTTGAATATTATCTACCGAGAGCTTTTGAAAAGGGTCTTTTGTCCAGACCTTATTCCCTGACTTCTCAATAAAACTTGCCACTCCACTCCGATTACCATAAAAGGCTTTACTCTTATTACCCGGAACACACCAATCATATTCTCTAAGCTCATAATCACGCATAAAAATTTCCGGATAAGTTATTGCATGTAACGGTATTGGTATATATTTTGTACTATATTCTTCTGCCAATTGATATGCATTATTTGTCAAAATAGCTGTTTCTCTCATATGCTTTTTTTTAAATATCTGCATATACTGTATTGGCCAACTCATCAAATAAAATCCATCTTCCAAAAGCATTTTACATATATTATAATCCCCTTTTGGCATGGAAACCGAATCCTCATAATAAATAAAAATTTTAATTATAGAATTGATAATTCGCAATTCCTCAAATATAGTTTTACAACATTGATAAGCATCATTCACATAGTAATACGGAATTGAACGTCTATGTATCTGGTACGCATTAAAACGCATCCCGGGTAAATTTGCCGAATACACAAAATAAGTGCCGAGAAGTATTGCATTATATGGTTCTCTTTCATCTAAAAATTGAATGATACCCTTTTCCAAAATTTCTCGCTTTACATATCCCGGGCCAAAATAATCAACCTCCATACAATAAGCCAGATGATTATAAAACTGACGATACATAGGATTCTTATAATCAAAATTGACATCTATTACTAATATTCTCATTCGACTTTGTCCTTTATCTTTACTCATAAAACAGGGAATATCAAAATATTTTTCTTATTACCTTCTGCCCTACGTCCAGTTTGACTATCTACTATAATCCACTTTGTTCGCTTTCTATTTCTATATTTTTTATCAAATTCATCCTTATCGCAATAATAAGCATGAATTGGTGTTTGAATTAAAGATAGTTTGACCATCATTGCCTGCATTTTAGTTCCTACTATTACAACCTTCTCTACATTGCTGAATTCACCATATTCAGCCCATTCCTTTACAATAATATATATGTGAGCTAACATTAAGAATTGCCCAAGTTGAAATATCAAATCCCTCTCTCCTTATATTTTCTCTTTTTCTATTGCCTTTGCCTGTGGAATAACTCGTAAATGCACAAAGGGAACTAAATACTCCATCCTCTGCTATTACTCTTTCATATTAAAATCTTCCTTTAAACTCCATTGTTGCACATTGCTCAAGCGGAAGCTTAATACTGCATTTCTCAGCGGCAGATTTATAAATTGCCAGCACAAGTTCCAGTGCCCTTTTCCCGTCCATTGCTGTTACATATGGCTGCCTGTCCTGTTTTACCGCATTTATGACATCCATATACAAAGGCGTATGTCCATATCCATATACATTTGGCGGATTCTCATGAAATTTTGCTTTCACTTCCTCCGGATTATCCAACAAATCCGAGAATCTCCATTCCTCTATTATGTTGACTGACTGTCCACCTGCTTTAACTGTTCCCTTCTCTCCGAATATGTATAATGTTTCTTCCAGGTTCTTGGGATAGATATCTGTTGTTCCCTCTACAATTCCGTAGCTTCCATTTCTAAATTTGATTAACGCAATTCCCATATCTTCTGCTTCTATGTAACTATGATTCAGTCTATCCGTCATTCCTACCACTTCATCAATCTCATTTCCCATCATCCAACGCAGCAGGTCGATATTATGGATGCATTGGTTCATCAGTGCACCGCCATCCTGTTCCCATGTCCCTCTCCATGCTGCCCTGTCATAATATTCACGGTCTCTACACCATCTGATATGCGCTGTTCCATAAAACAATTTTCCAAAACGATTCATGTCAATCGCTTCACGTATAATCTGGACGGATTTATTGAACCGATTCTGATGGCATGCGCACACTTTTACATGATATTTTATAGAAGCAGCAATAATCGCATCAGCATCCCGAATAGACAAGGCGATTGGTTTCTCTATAATACAATTGCAGCCTTGCTCTATACAAAACAAAGCTATTTCCGCATGTTTTCCGCTTTCAGTACATATTGCAACAAGTTCAGGTGCTTCTTTCTCTACCATTTCCTTATAATCTGTATATTGCTTAACCTCTGAGCTCAATCTAAATTTAAGCAATTTATCTGTCATGCAGGACGGATTGGTATCGCATATGGCAACTATTTCAAGCCCATTATTCTTTGCCGCTACAATATGGTTGGGTGATATACGCCCGCATCCAATCAATGCATATTTCATTGATGTATCATCCTTTCTATCTCAGAACGTTGAAATTCTTCCTGCAAGTTCCGAAAATTATCATTCAGATTATCATAATACTCCAAAGAAGCGTTCAGAATAACTTCTTTTAGTGTCTGATATTTTTATAAATTTTTCATACTTAGCATTCTTAATATCCAATATTGCTTATATCTAAAAAGTTTGAGAGTTCTATAATCCTTTTTATTCAGCGTCTGCAAAGACTCAACCTTTCTTGAATTTATATATACCCTGCACTGATGTATTCTCCGACAGTCATCTTTAGTAATTTTTTTCTCGGTAAAAAGTCTCTCTAATCGGAATCCTATCATTTTCAAATATGACCGATATAAAGCATCACATAAAGTTTTGTCTAATATTCCATTTTTTTTCAGTTTATGCATAGCACACTTTGTTACCAGTCCAGTATCCAAAATGTGCTGCACCTTGCATGAATGTGAAATACTTTTTCCATAAATACGATAGTTATATAAAATGTCATTAATTACATATCCCGTGGTAATATTGCATAGAATTGAGATAATCTGTGCGTAGTCTAAATTAATACTTAGTTTCTCTTTCAGGCAAAAATAATCTGCCTGCTTAATTATATCCATTCTTATTGCCTTATTGCAAAGACTATGGTTTGTATTTTCAATAACTTCCTTTAATATTTCTCTTTGAGTATATTCCTTATTCGGAGTCAGAGAACATCTAACACTCCCTCTTTGTTTACCGACAAAACGAAATCCGAATAAAATCAAATCACTTCCCGAGGTATCTATTGCTTTTTTTACTATTTCCAGACAATTTTCATCCAAATAATCATCCGCATCCAAACCAAGTCCATATTCCCCGTTTGCAACTGCAATACCGTGTATTCTACTGTTTAAAGCTCCCGCATTACCCTGATGTATTACTTTTATACGGGAATCATAGCAGAACTCATCACATATCCTCCCACTGGAATCCGTAGAGCCATCGTCTACCAGTATCAGTTCCCAGGATGTATAAGTCTGCCTAATTACTGATTTAATACAGTTTTTAATATATTTCTGACAATTATATACCGGTGTTATAATACTAAAAAACGGATACATATTTATTCACAAATCCTTATATTAAAATTATATGTTACTTACCTCTGAAAGTAGCAATCTTATCACATATATACTCAACTTCCTCCTTCCGAAGCTTTGCATACATTGGCAATGTCACTTCATTATCTGCCACATATTCTGTGTTAGGTAATCTTCTTGTAAATTTTTCATATGCTGAAAAACGATGAATCGCCGGATAATGAATACTCGTTTGTATTCCGCTTTCATGTAATTTTTCACGGAACTTATCTCTTTTTTCTGCATCTGAGTTCTTTAACACTATTGGGAATATATAATTACTTAAAGGCTCCTGGCTATCTCTAAAAGGTATAGCAATAAAATCCAATTTTGACAATCTCTCACAATACCATTTTCTTATCTGCTTTCTTTTCTCCATATCATTTTTAAGTTTATCTAACTGAACTACTCCAATTGATGCTCTGATATCATCCATTCGGTAATTATAGCCCAAACTAACTATATCATATGAAGTCGTATGCCCTGATGCCCTTTGATATGACATTGACGTCATCCCATGAGAACGTAAAAGCTTAATTTGCTTATATATTTCTTCATCATTAGTTACAATCATCCCACCCTCACCTGTACTGATATTCTTATTTGAAAAAAAACTAAAGCATCCCATATCTCCTATCGTTCCAAGTTTCTTTCCTTTATACTCAGATAATGGTCCATGACATGCATCTTCTATAACAGCCAGTTTGTATTTATCCGCTATCTGCATAATCTTCTGCATGTCACAAGGAAATCCCCCATAATGCATAGGAATAATTGCTTTCGTTCTTTCAGTAATTAATTCTTCAATCTTATTAGCATCTATACACAAATTTTCATTTCCATAAATATCTGCAAAAACAGGAGTTGCGCCCACATAACGAATACAGTTTACTGTAGCCGCAAAAGTTAAAGACGGACAAATAACTTCATCTCCGCTTTTTATCCCTAATATACAGCATGCAAGGTGCAGCGCAGCTGTACAATTTGTAACTGCACAGGCATATTTCACGCCCAACATTTCCCCAAATTTCTCTTCTAATTCCGCACATTTAGGCCCGGTAGAAATCCATCCTGATTTCAGGGTTTTTACTACTGCCCGTTCCTCTTCTTCATTATAATTCAAATCAAACAATGGAATATCATACATATTTGCATTATCCTTTCATTTTTACTAGTATTTATATCTATTACTTTTATATATCAGTCAGCTTCTCAAATACCCTTTTCCATTCAGGTGCACAATATTCCCATGAGCGTAATTGCCATATCAATTCTTTATTTCCGGAAATATCTGCTTTTTTCTCCATTACCGTTTTAATATGTTGTCCAACTTCATTCAAATTCTTAAACTCCAGGAATTTGAAGTCATAATCCGTAAATTCCTGATAGCGTAACCATCTTGCATTAATCAGAACTGTTCCTGCAAACAGGTTTTCGCATACACTTCCCGAAAATGCATCTGTTATCTGTGCGTTAATAAAAATATCCGTTATAATCCTCAAGTCGGCCACTTCGTCATCAGATAAAAAATGCTGAATTACTACATATTCGCATCCTGTTGCTTTTGCCTGCGCAAATACCTTCCTTTTATATTCTTTTGTACCACTATATGTCATTTGTAATAGCAGAACTATTTTTTCTCTGATTTTATTATCTAAACTTCCTATTTTTTTCAAAATTTTAATATGCTGCTGCGCTTCTCCTCCATTATACCCGACTGCAATTACAGTCTTATCCTCAGGTATATTCCATTTTTTTCTCAAATCTGCCTGTTGGTTACTTTCGTACTTTTTATTAATAATATCTAATATCGGAAGACCAAAAAGTACTGTTTTTGATGGTATTTTAAATGCCCATTTATATGTTTTTTCAAATTTAATTTCCAAGTCCCTATTATCAAATGTTATAAAATCAGCCTGCCTGACATATTTTCCCCTCGAATGCAATTCTTTATTATCCGAACGCAGTAAATCACTTCCCCAATATGAAAAAACCAGTTTGGATTTCATTATATGTTTTAATAAAGAAGCGACATATAACATATCAAGGGAATTTACATAATGAAGATTGATGATGTCGAAATGTCCTGCCCTTAAAATAGTTCTTATTTGCATAAAACGTCCATAGGATACCTTCAAATAATTTTTTTCTCTTCTTCCGCTGTTTATATTGGCAGTCTCTTTAATGCAGTTAATAAATTGAATACCTGTTTTTTTGTAAAAACTAATCCACTTTCTGCTTTCGAAATTATTGTCACATTTAAGCATCCATACTTCGTAATTGTTTTTTAGCAAACATTCTTCAACAAAATTCGCAGTCCATTGTGAATTGATTAATCCAAGTAATAACACCCTCACTTCCCCAACTCCTCATATATCTCCACCTAAATATCCTAATTTACTCTTTACAATATATCCTTATATTATTATTCTTTTTAAATGGCATTTTTTCCAGTATCTCTAGCGCCCAGATATTTTTTATGTTTCCAGCCATGTAAAGAGTTGGCTTATTTATTATAGGAATTTTAGAATATATTCCCAATTGTTTGATTGGTTTAAACCCCGCCTTTACCGCATATTTATCCATCTCTTTTCCAGAAAATCCCCAACCGTCAATATCTTTTTTTCCTTCCCAATGACTTTTTACATTCGGCTCATCCCACAAAAAAAGCCCTTTCTGTTTCAATGAAGAATATATATTTTTTAACGCACTAAATATCTCTTTTTCTGAATCAAAATGCATAAGCACATCAAACACTGTTATTCCATCAAACTGCACATTAAAAGGAATATTCTTTGTTAAATCAGCATATCCATAATGGATAGATGCATTCATTTCTTTACAATGTTGCAATCTATTCTTTGAATATTCAATACCATAAATCTGATTAGGATTCCCTACTAATTCAGCTAAAAATCTTGTCTTAACGCCATCGCCACACCCGCAATCACATACTTTTATCCTATCAAGTTGCTTTCTATGAGAACATATTTCAGATACAAATTCTGACAGAACCTGAGCCGTCTTAAATTCTCCATAAAATCCGATTGGATTAATAGGTGCATAAATATTTCTTTTTATTTCTCTTCCACTATATTTTTGTTTGTCATAACGTTCCCCTATAATTTTCTTATAACCGTTCATAATAAATATTTAACCTCATCACCTAAAACTTCACGTATCAACAAACACTCTCATTATCTGTATACAAGTATGGCACTAAATAATCCACTCTTCTAAAACCGGTTTATTAGAAACCTCCCATTCAAATCGGACTTCTTGTCCGCAATATTTACAGGCATCTATGGGTTCATTATCCAATTCATACACCAACTTTTCCCAATCCAGCTTTTCATCATATATATCTGTTCCTTCCTTTAATTCTATTCCTAATTTATAATGTTCAAAAAATTTATTTCCCAATACCCCAAATGGACATTTATAAATTTTCCCATACCTGAAAAAATGACATGCACTTTCTCGACAATATTTCATTGCCTCATTTTTATTGGCGCATCCATTTAAATCAATATTTTTTCCAAAATCCACGACACTTTCTCGAACTCGATAATACATCCTATTTTCTTCCAGAACTTCAATAATCCGCTCCAGCATATGTGCTGTCGGCTTATATTTTGTTATATCAATACCAACCCTGTTTTCTTTGCAACAGCTAAAAAAATCTTTCTTTTGATTAGGAATTAATATACCGTTTGTCACAATCCAAATTTCTGTATAAGGTAATACTCTCCTTGAAAACTCGATATACTCTGCTAATCTTTCATTAAGCAACGCTTCCCCCCCCAGCATATAGAAGCATAGAAGATTAACATTTTGGGCTATTTGCTCTAAATCCCGACAAAAAATTTCAAAAGGAACCATTTCTCCTGCTTTGTATAAATTAGAAAAATGGCTACACCCCTTACAATTCAAGTTACAATAATCCACTATATTGGTCTCCAACTGCTTTAACAACGGCTTGTCATTCGCTTCAATCCAGAATATATTAGTTTCCTTCATCAAATCCTTTTTAAGCTCCAACTGTCCGGTAAATACTATGTCTTTTATTATTCCAAATTTTATATTCCCAAATTCCTTTAACTCATTATATATGCTTAAACCATTTTTAAATGCAGTTAAAACCCAGTCAATATTCACTTCAATGGCTGATTTCATCTGTTCAGGATGAATCACCTCTATACCATCTATCTTTTTTCCCACTAAATCCGAATTTCTATCTATAAAATATGTAATTAAATAATTACTTTGATTCTTTACCTGATTATATATGTATTGGCCAAACTCCCCTGCTCCCCAAATAGCGATTCTATATTTCATTTTGTCACCTCTAATTTTTTCAGCCGATTCATCTATTTTTATATTATTACATGTAAAAACATCACTACCAATCTTTGGTCAGGCATATTCCAAAACCTATTCCACAATATGGATATTTCTCAAAACAACGTCGTATGTATATAATGATGCATTTTCCTCATACTTTCGTTCACGTATTACAAAATCAAATTCATTTTTTCTACTCTTCGGTATATATATTCCGCAAGCATTATTGTTAGTAACATACACATTTTCAAACTCATCATTTAACACATCTGCCACTGCCTTAACGACCTCTGCTTTATACTCATTCCCTGCTTTTTTGAAATCATGCCATACCACAATGGCATCCTCTCTTTTGTTATTAAAGATATTCTTTGTATCACAATACACACCATTATAACTATGATCTCCATCAATAAAATATAAGTCTACTGTATCTGCATGCTTAGAAAAGTCAAACAACTTTGAATCACAAAAATAGTGAGTTATCTTTTTATTATATGTTAGCCGCTCAGTATAGTCTGGAATTTTATGCTGTTTAAACCATTCATGTCCTGAAATTGCAGTACCTGTAGCCGCCGTAACACTATAAAGCTTCTCGCAAGTCTCTGTTAATATATTGATACTCTCACCAATATATGTTCCGACTTCCAGATACTCTTTAACCTTAAACACTTTTGCAATGGTCTGCAGAAAAGCATAATCTAAAACGCCGGAACCACCTCCAATAAATGTTAGCTCTTTACAAACTATTTGTGTATTATGTCTTTGTAAAAAATCGCCTAAATCAATAGTTCTTTTGTCGAGTTCCTTCTCCATTTTCACAGGCACAACACTTTCACTTCCTATGCTAAACAACTCTATATCAGAATCCGGAATTCCCAGTTTTCTTATATCATCCAATATTTCATAGCGATAATGCTCCATACATGCTATTATAATTTTTATTTCACAATATTTTACCAATTCTTTTGGCTCATAAACTTTTATCCCTTTCCATACTTCTCCGCATTTATTCTTATCTACAAAAAACATAATATCATATCTATTCTTTAAATATTCATATGCTAATTTTCCAACATTACCACAACCATAAATAACCGCTTTTTTCATTTAAATCTTCTCCTATCATCTTTATTAATTCATCTGACTATATATAGCTTTACCTACAGCACCCTCAACTATTTCACTTACTATATTCTTTTTATTCATATTTCTTTTATTATCATCTTGCTCTGCATTTTTTACATTTATTAATAAAATATGCTTAAAAAGCATTCTGTCAAATTTACTCTTATCACTAAAACTCCTTCCACTCATTTTTTGTCGATAATCATTGTTAAATGTATATACTTTTGTTACCTTTCTTCTTTCCAATGTATCAATTTCAAAAATACAATTGTTTTTAAATGAGAAAACACCAATATAACGATTATCTAATATATACTCTACCAAAAATTTTGCGGACATACAATTTTTCGATAAACTTTCTTTTGTTTCCTCTTCTTCATTTAGTTCTAGAGAATATATCTGACAACTATCCTTATCTACATATATTACCTTATTTGTTTGAAATGGTATCAACCAAATATATTGCCCTACCGCTTTTATATCAATAAAGGTCGGTGTGTCATAAACTATTGATTCACAATCCAAAACCTTTTCTCCGTCTCCTCCAAAATTATAAATACCAAATTGCTCGGGAAATTTACTAAGGATTTGGGTAGAATTGTTTTTCTTATCCCATATATATATTTCTTTACGATTTCCACTCAGCCAAAACCTGTTTCCATCATAACCAATTGCATACAAACCGCCTTTTACATTTGGAAGTGTATATATTGTAATTTTTTTTGTCTCTAAATTGAATTGATATATTTGATTTGACACTGCAGATACACAATATATATCCGATTCCACCCTGACATATTTTGCTATTTTTTCTCCAGGCATATCGCAAAGCGTATAAAAATTATCAATCACCTTTTTTCCTACATCTATTTCAATTATTTTTTTTAATCCAACTGATAATACAAATATTTTAGCACAATACTTCCAAACACCTGTCATTGAAAGTCTCTCTCTATTTGGATTTTCTATCTCAATTTGCCTAAATTGCGAATCAAGTAAATTGTAAACCCATACGCATTCTCCAATATCGGGTATGCAAAAAATTTCATTCTCAATTTTTATACATCGCGGATTTTGACGAAATTTACTTGTCTCTGAATTTAGGGTTGGAATTTCAGCTACATACTCACATTCATCTGATTGTAAGTCCATACAAAATAATATATTCCGTTCCCCTTCAACAAACCATGCCTTATCCTCTTCAATATACCAATTATCGCTCCATATAAATTCATAATTATCTTTCACGCTTTTACCATCCTCCCATATTCAAACGTATGAGAAAAATTTTGCACTAAAATTTAATTTAAAAATGTCAAAATATCATATTCTACAACTTCACCATTTAATCAACATTCATTTTTAAATGAATACTATATAGAATTATAGAACTCTATTAATTCTCCAATGTGCTTATCTACTTTTAACTCTTCCCTTACTTTTGATACATTTTTACGTAATACATCTCGCTGCTTCCTTAATAAATTAAAATCATAATCTTCCAGTGTCCACTTTATAAGAACCCCTTGCTTTTCGAAAAAATCCGCAAACATTACTGGCACCGCCGCTATAATTGGAATACCTGCATCTAAATAATCATAAAAATGATTCGTGACTCCATAAATCACTTTATTTCGCGTGTTATATCCTACTATTTCCTTATCTAAATAACAGTTCTTTATTAAATGAACTCCATAATCGTATTGTGAAAGTTCAAAATTTAGCTTATCAAATTCTACCGGCCTATGAAAATGGAAGTATTCACTCCTTTTATCTAATTCTATATACTCATTAAATTTGATTTCATCCCAATCTGGCGGATAAACATGAAAGTGACACTTATTTTTTGCACAGATATGTGCAAACTCCAAAAGGCAGGCATATGGTGCCTCAGGCCATTCTCTTTCCGTCGCAATTCCACCTGCATAACATAACGTTAATTCTTTCTTAAGCGAATCTTCCGTATAATAATTTACCGTTTCTGAACGGCAGTAATCAAAAAACTTAATTATTTTTCCTTCAATTTTATATCCTTTTTTATCCAAAAGGTACTCTTGCTCATATCCCCTGCAACACAAACCGTCTACATGCTCAAGACAATACTTCTCATAAAAATACGTTTCTTTACTAACATATGTATCTATATACATCTCATTTGTTATGTCATATTGGTCAAATATAAGTTTACCAAACAATTTTTTTTGTCGAACTAATATATATGCTACATTTGAATGATAAATATCGGAAAACAAATGAACCACTTCTGCTCTTGAACAAATAATACAATACATCAACTCTTCAATAGTGCTACAGACCGTACATATGTCGCCTATGCTAATCAACTTATTCCTTAAAACTTTTCTATTCCAAATATCAGGACAAAATAATAACTCAATCTCATAACCTTTTTTACGTAATGCGGTCGCTATTTTTAGTGTTCTGGGGCTAATCCATCCTACCACAAAAACAATTTTATTTTTATTACGTTGTTTATGTTTCAGCTCAATCAGTCTTTGCTTAGCAACTTCGATATCTTTAACTTCTAATCCATGCTTTTCCACATACCACTCTGCAATTTCATCTAAATATTCCTCCTCTGTTTCCATCTGTAAAAAGGTTTTTGTTTTAATGTAGTCAGTTATAAACAGGTAGTTATATATATTGTACTGTAACAATACCTCTTCTATTTCCTTTTCATATTGTTCTGTAACAGCAATCAACGTAATTAAATCACCTTTTCTCATTTCTGCTGCGCATTCTTTAATTTCATACAAAGGTATATCTTCAAATATATCATTTCCTTCTTCTTTATTACTTACAACACAAAATGAAACAAAAAAGTCATTTTCAATTAGTTCGTTATATATACTTTTTGCCATATGCCCTGCACCGTAAATAGCAATTCTCTTATATCCCTCCTTTGCCTTCCGTAATCTTGCTGTCCTGAGCCTAACTCTCATCTTTTTCCTCCAACCATACGTCGTCTAATCTATAATGCATAATTATTATTTCCACTTGTTCTTCCGGCGTTCTTATCCCATCATTTTCCAATATCAAATCAGGACACTTAGGCTCTTCTATATCCATATGAATTCCAACAACTTCTTTCTGTTGCTCCTTTGTATCTCCACTATAAAGCCCTTTTTGGTCTCGGGCTTGAAGAGTATCCATAGATACCTTCACGTAAATTTCTCTATAATTATTTATATTTTCCCGATTCCAATCCCGCACACTATCAAACATCGATATGGTACAACAAATTACATTCATATCCTGTTTTTCCAGCATATCGCACAGTCTGGAATACCGCATGGCACATTTTCTTCTTTCATCTTTTGTGTATCCCAAATCATCTCCAAAAACTCTTCGCAACGTATCCCCATCAAGAAGTACTGTATTGGGATATTCTGATTTTAACTTCTCATAAAGCAACTTTCCGATAGTAGTTTTTCCCGCACCAGAAAGTCCTGTTATCCAATAAACTGCACTCATATCTTTGATTCCACTACCTTCAAATCATCACCATCATCAATTTCATACCACCCTCTTTGAATATGAACTGCCCGCAGCTTATATCCTTCATCAATCAATCCCTGTAGTAAATCTGTCATATACATCTTAGAATAGCTCCTGTCAGTTCTCCACAGAACTTTACCCTGTTCACTCCTTCGCTGAGCCATCTCGCTTAAATCTAATACTCCTTTTAGTCCTGTACCTTTAAAACGCATCAAACCAATATATTGGGACTGTACCTTCTCAAGCTCTGTTGTCTTTTGTCCAATTTCGGTTAAGTAATCATTAGAATCAAACATTAAGGTTTCTGCGTCATCCAGGGGATTTTCATTTCTCTCAGACCAATACTCATACCAGCCATCATCGACGATAACTGATATATCATCTTTAGCTGCTAAAACCTTACGGAAAACCGATTCCTCGTAAATAATATCACCATATGAAACGATAACGTCTTTTTCTGACTGCAATAATTCCTTTGCGCACATTAATGAGCATACCATATTAGTCGTTTCAAATTGTTCATTCTGTATAAAAGAAATTTCTGTATCTTTAAATCTATTACTTAATGCATTACCGCAATATCCTGTCACGATTATGATATCTTTCTCTTTAATTCCGCATAATTTCATCACATCTAACTGACGCTCAATAATACTTTTTCCTTTTACCTCCACTAAACATTTAGGCCTGTCATCTGTCAGTGGCCGAAGCCTGGTTCCCTGACCTGCTGCTAATATAATAACTTTCATCTCTTTTCCCTTCTTATTAAATAAAAATACGAATTTCTCAGTCTTATTATCCAAACAAATTTCTTACACGATGAATATCTCCATTTGAAATAGGATTTTCTCGTTCCGGATGCCACATTGTCCCCAAAATATGTTTTTTCTTATACAAGACTTCTTCAATTACCCCATCTTCCGTATACGCCAACACTTCCAACGGTTCCTTTACAGCACAACATGCCTGATTGTGAAAGCTATTTACCTCCACCCCTTCTTCCTCTCCCAAAAGTTTATGCCGTACAGCCACATGTCCTTCTATCTCATCCAATTCAAATCCGAAATAATCTATTATCACCTGCATTCCCCGGCAAAATCCATATAATGGTATATCATTCTCCAATGCAAAATCGAGAAGTTTTTTTTCAATATCATCTCTTTCTGGTGCATCTCCGCCATACTTTGCCAGACTATTTCCGCCTGTCAATATGATTCCCGACGGCTTTATAGACATTAATATTTCCTTTGTAACATCCCATATATTAGGCATAGGAACCGGAAGATATCCGCATCTTTGTATAAAATATGGAATGTTTTGGTCTGCACAGTCCCTTCTTTCCCCGTAGCTCTTTACAATTTCAACCCTTTGCGTATATACTACCGTTTTCACTTATCCGACACCTCATTTTGCCTGCGCCATCCAAATTCTTGTTGTATATGGTACTTTGATATATTTTTTTCCCCTGGCTTCAACTGCTTTTCGTATCTCTGAATTAATAAAATCAAATTTATCTTTAGATTGACGTTGTACTGTTCCATGAGATTTCCATCCTTCAATAAAGTCTTCCGCTAATATCTCATGTATTACAGTCCCTTCTACATAAATCACTTCCTTAAACAATTCGCTTTGCTCAATAACCTCTGTCTGGTCTTCGCGCCTTGTACCATAACTATAACCTGCAATCTGTTCCTTTAGTATGCTCTCGATGTCACTTTGAAGTTCATCAGATAAATCTCTATGATTCCACATACACGCAAACCAGCCTTCTTTTTTCAGAATCCGCTTTGTTTCTTTCAGTGCTTCCTGACGGTCACATACATTAAAAGAAGATCCAAAGGTCACAAGATGAAACTTATTATCCTGCATTCCTGTATTCTCGCCAACTCCCTCAAACCAATGCACATTTTTATACTGCTTCGTTCTTTTAATGCCATTTGTACGCATTGCATCATTAGGCTCCACTGCATATATACATAATCCTCTTTCCGCCAGCTTCAAAGTCAAATGCGCTGCCCCAGCGCCAACATCACAGACAAAATCCCCTTCTTGTACATTTGAAATTGCTAACATCTTATCTATTGCGCTTTGCGCATAATCAGGTCTTTTTAAATATGCCTGCGCTAAATCTGTGTAATCCCATTCTGTTTTCATATTTGCTTTCTCCTGTCTTTTTGGTTGTACTACCTTAGCCTTTTAACATTCCTTTAATACCCATTTATCATAGAATTTTTCTTCAATGAATTCCTTTATTCTCTCTGTATTTTTCCCGTCAAAATTCTTGACAAAACTATTCATTTTCCTTTTTCTAATATCAAGCATAGGGTCATTTCCCTGGACTATCATCTCGTAAAACTTATCTATATCATCCAGATTATGTGCTGAATAAAGAATTTCTTTTAAATCCTGTGTATCACTTCCAAGTTCCATATCATTTCTATATAAAATGCAAATAGGCTTTAACGTTGGAAATGCTGTATGCTCAACAGAGCATCTATTGTCAGTGATTACGCCATCCATTATCGAATAAGCCGGTATATAAGAATCCCCATCATCAAAAATAATATTTTCTGACCTTTCGCAAAAACCTTTTAACGCTTCGATATCTCTATAACTCCAAATTCCCTGTTCTATAAGCTCCCATATAAGCATATTTTGCAAACGAATTATTAATCCAACCTTTTTATGCTCCGATGCATATTTAATAATGCGATTTGCATAGACATCAACCGTATACCACCACTGAACCTTTTTGTTATATACTCCATGAACAGGCGCCCACAATACTACCTTTCTTCCCTCTAATTTTTTCCAGTTTGATGGATAAAATTTTTCTTTTGTTGATAGAAAAACTCTGTCAAATTTGGGATGCCCCATTTCTATCAGCTTATTTCTACGTATTTCATTCGTATCTTCTATCAATCGCTTATGTAAGGATGTATCTGCAAGGCAGTAATCACAATGTGCTACTCGACTATTGGTGCCAAAATATTCATAATATTTTTCTGGTGTTCCACATATATCAAAATCAACTAATTTACTAAATATTCCAACTGTCATCTTTGCTTTTCCAAAAATTTTAATAGTTGGAAGTTCATATGGTTCATTGTATCCAAACCCGCTAGCTATCACAATATCCGGAACTATACTCTCAGATAATTCAACTTCTTTTGCTATTGGAACATTATCTCGTAATATTCGTTTCGCATCTTCTTCAATGTGAGGCGAATTTGCCGGCACCACTAACACATTGTATTTCTTATCTTCTAAAAAGCTGTCATATAGCGGCTTCACAGAACTCCAATGTTCTGTTGCAGTACCAATATGAAACACAACATTAATTTTTTTATTGGCGTACGATTCTTTTCTTGGTGTCAAATCAATCCATGGTACTAATTTCTTCATTTTGAGATTTTCTTCTACTTGATTTACATCCCGTATCATTATGTTTCCTCATCATTTTAAAATTCTAATCAATTTTTCCTGAGCATTAATTTCCAACATTATACATTTCCTATATTTTTCAAAATCCTTTGAGCCTACTCCTATTGCTGCCGGAATTGAAAGCTCACCGGCACGAATTGCCATATGAGAATTTGCTCCGCCATACATTGTAATAAATCCCCTGACTCTATGGGAAAAAATCCAGTCATATCCCGGGTCTGCACTTGGTATCAAAACTATCCTATCGTCTATTTCCTCTTTACTCACCCGTAACTCCTGCCCATCTAAAATGCAAATCTTTCCTTTAACCTTGCCAGAAGTTATAAAACTCGGCTCTGAATTGGGATAATAAAACTGCATTATATCCTGGGTATTGATAATCAATGGCGGCAATATAATTGACTGTGTCATTCCATAACTCTGTTTTCCTCTCCGTATTGAAGTCAAAAATTCATGACGAATATCTCCTGTAGATATATACAAATTATAAATGGTATGGAAATCAATAAATGCACAATCTTCTTTTGATATTCCTTCCCGCTGTCCTATTTCTCCTATCAGCTGTATCGCCTTACTCAAATTTCTGGTAAATGCAAATTTTGCATATTCCCGTCCCTCTATAACAGTCTTAATGAAATCCATCAATTCAAGCAAATCATTTCCTATTCCATTTTCATGCAGTCTCCCTTTCAGTTGATTCATCTGTAACAAAGAAAGCCTGAATATTCCTTTTTTCTTGTTATCATAATTTTTTTCTTTCCAGTCAAAATACATTTCCGGTGCTTCATCATATCGTAATGAAGTAATGTCATAAGTACCTGGCCTTAAATGTCCATATTTTTTAATAAACTCTGATTTCGGAAGTTTTTGAAAATCCAAATTCATATCAGAGCTTACAGTATTCACCTCACTCATGAACATATCATAATCTGATTTTGAAATAATCCCGCAGGCCATAAAAGACTGTAATATTTGAACCGCAATAAACGCCCCCCTTGCCAAGCCTGCGAAAGGCAATGTACCATAGCGTTTACAGTCTTCAATTAGCCAATATACCTTTTCTAAGGCGCCTAAATCACTTTCTACAATTTTATTATATCGTTCATTTAACTTTTGTATTTTTTCATAGTCTTTTCTCCATAAACCATCTTCATGGTCGATAATCTGATTCGTCACATTCCTAAGCGCATCAGTAATTTTTTCAATCTCTGTTTGCGAGAAACCAAATTTTTTTAAAATCTGTATTCTTTCAGGTAAATCAAGTGTATAGCACGAAAATACAATATCAAACTCTGCCTTATCATGTTTTTCAGGATTTTCAACCAGCCTGTCTATATAATAATTTACTAATTTTTCGCTAAGTTCATCCTCTAACTCAGCCGGTACAAACGAATTAAAGCTAACTCTGATATCAATATAAGGCAACCCGCCAAAATCAATCATTAGCGGAAAGCTTCGTAAATTGCGATAACCATAATTATCTCTCTGATACGCCCATACACTGTTCGTAATAATTTCCTGATAAAGAGACAAAGCTAATGGCTTAGGACGAATTCCTATCATCTCGGCTGGATTCCAGTCGGTCATAACACTATATATCGTTGTCTTTCCACACAAAAAAGGTTTTTTGCTCTGTGCCTCCCTTATCTTTTTTTCAATTCGTTCCAATTCCAGTTTTTGTTGTTTCCCATCAACCGGATTGCCCTGAAGGCACAAGCTTCTTACCTGTAGGATATAAAGTAAATTATCTTCGGTAAAAGCAAATTCTACATCCAAGTTTTCCTTCTCAAAAAAATCTTCTAATTCACTTAATGCCTTGCAAAGCCGTTCCATTAGTTCATATTGCTTAATGCTGCCTTTTTTTTCATCACGTTTGAATTTGTAAAATAGCCTGTTTTGCCCCCCCCATCCTGAGGTAATCACTGATGTGGAACCACTATCGTCATAATTAACTACATAATAGTTTCCCAAAGTATTTGGGTCCATTGTAAACGCAACGCCGCACATTTTCACGTCTGACAGCATTGGCTGCACCAATATCTGATTTTCACCATTATTATCATCATATGAACTGATAACTCTCTCCACTGCACTTTGGAACTCTGATTCTCCTGAAACATTCGCAATTGATATATATTTCCCAGCCTGAGAACTCTGTTCTGTATCTTCCGCCAATGAACTACTTCTTATAATGACACACCCGTTCCAATCCAAACCCGAGAATTCGTCTAATACTATTTTTTTATTATCTTCCCATTCATCTACAGTGAAAGTATATTGTGGCAACACACTTGCATTTTCCAGCTTCTGATAAATTAATTTCAGAGTTTCTGCCTTTGTTCCCAGATTGTTCATATTATTTCCTCTAACTATACAAACGCTGTTTATTCTGTTCTGTCTTCACTTGATACCATCACTGTCGCTGTACCAATAACTACCTGTTTCTTCTTTTGGTTTCTTACGATTGTTTCTAATGTCACAATATTCAATTCTTTTTTTTCTACCGTAACTGTAGCTGTAATAGTATCCCCAATGTAAACTGGCGCATCCCATCGCAACGTCTGGGTTAAATATATCGTTCCTGGTCCCGGAAGATACATTCCCAACACAGTTGAAATAAAAGATGCTACAAGCATCCCATGACAGACCTGCTTACCAAATTTGGAATACGCTGCTGTCTCTTTATCTACGTGTACCGGGTTAAAGTCACCACATATTCCTGCGAAATTATATACATCGGTTTCTGTCAATGTCTTTGAAAAAGATGCTGTATCCCCAACACGGATTATTTTCCTACTCATACATTTCTTCCTTTGAAACCATAATCAAAAAATATCAGTCCTCTTATTTTAGCAATTATCCAAGAGAAGCTTCTCCAACTTTAAGAGTTCTTTACTACGTTCTTTTTTATACCGGCAAGGAATACCTACATAAATCCCCCATGCATCCAACGTCTTATTTACAAGAGACATACTTCCTACTGCACTGCCTTCCCCGATTTCAACTCCTGGCAAAATTGTCGTACCAGAACCAATAATTACATGTTTTTTTAAAATCACTTTTCCTTCGATAGGTCCTCTGTATTCTTCTGGCACTGTTGGGTTCGTTAATGTTTTCCCAGAATAATCATCACTGCCCGCATAAATGGCACATCTGGATGATACTCCGGAAAAATCCTGCATTTCAATTCCCGCTTTTCCCCCAAACAAAGCGCTATATACTGAAATATGTACATAATTTCCAAGAACAATATTTCCTGATAACACACAAAAGTCATCTACCTGCACATTATTCCCAATAGCAATTTTATCTGCTGCTCGTATACTGGCCATTCTACTTATCTTCACATTTTCCCCTAAACTTTTAAAGCCAATTTCTGCTATCTCACTATCAGAATAAAAAGTTGTTGCCATTACCTCACCTCTATGATTATACTCTTTCCCATCATGTTTTGCTTTTATTCCTAATCTATAATTCCTTTGGAATACCATATAGTACTGTTTCAGAATATGTATACGAATGATGACGCACTATGAATTCATAATTATCTAACTCATTCATCAGCATCTTGGGAATTCCAACTATATCATCTAATCCGTGATAAATAGAAATTGCCAGAATCGGTCTGTCCCTTTTTATTGTATGCATTCCTCCTGTCAACGCCCGCCTCTCAGCACCTTCTATATCCATTTTAATGAAACCGATTTTTATATTTTTGAAATATTCGTCTATCGTTGTCGTTTCAACAGTTATTTCTTCACTGTCCAAATCAATCCTGGCATTGTAATTGTTAAACTTCATTCCCAATTTTGTATGTGTGTCCCATAAGGCATAGTTTTCACACAAAACAGGTATTTCTTCTACAATGCTCTCACTAAAGTTTTTTAGTCTGATAAAGTTTTCATGATTTGCTTCAAAACTGTAGATTCCCGTCGGTCTAATTCCCTCAGTCAGAAGCTCCCTGACTGTATCGCCTGTATACGCTCCCGCATCAACAAAATTCAACCCATTCAATTTTCCCTTAAAGCACTCCAAAAAGTACTGTTTCTCACCACAACATAAATCAATAATTTCTTTTACTGCCTTTCCTTCCAGAACTGTTTTTTTGATAACTTCAAAATACTCCTTTGTCCTGCTATCTTCACTTATGCTTATCAGGCAATCTAAACTATTAAGATATTCGCGATTATTCTGGTATTCATAAAATTTAAAATCTTCCGTATCTTTTTGCAATAACAGGTTTAATACCGTATATACATTTTCAAATCCCAATTTTCGGATTTTTTCGGCTATCTGCTCCACATACATACTGGAAATAATTATATTGGTTTTTCCCCTGTCAAATCTCCGTAATTCGCATTCAGACAGAATCTTCTTATTGCAGTATTCCTCTCCCCACCTGCTCTTATCGTCATCATAGAATGCCTCTGTGGGAACTTTTTTATCATCCAACAGTTTCTTCAATAATTGTCCGTTATATCCTGCGCCATATATTATATTTTCACCTGCATATACTTCATCATCTATTGCGTTAAAATCAATATCTTTCATTTCCGCCGCAGACTCCTTATTGTTTCACATATACAGGCAACATCCCCCTCCTGCAATGTTCCGTATATCGGTAAATCTAATGCCATTTTCTTTATCTTATCTGCATATTCTGTATCTCTTTCATACCCGGCCTGCCTATAGCAACTGTAATCACAGGTCAGTTTATCATACAGCTTGCGTGTGCCTATCCCTCTTTCCTTGAGCTTTAACCAAAGCTCATCCCGGGAAACTCCATATTCCTCCGTTATTCTAATTGGAAAATATGAATAATTATAATCTATATCTTTATCATACGGATATGTCCAAATGCCGGGTATATCTCTTAAGCAACTGCAATATTGCTCTGCAAGCAATTTCCTTTTCACTATTTCCGAATCTATTTCTGCAAAATTTACTATCCCCATAGCTGCCTGGAACTCATTCATTTTTGCATTGATTCCCGCTACTTCCACATCATTCCCGTTCTTTTCATCATAGGAAATACCAAAATTTCGGTATAACTCAAACAGTCTGTGGAATTCTTCATCTTTATAGACAATAGCCCCTCCCTCAATAGAATTAAATACCTTTATAGCATGAAAGCTGAACATTGTCATATCTCCATATTTTGCAACCGAGCTTCCACGAATCTTTGTCCCAAATGCCTGTGCTCCGTCATAAATCACTTTGAGATGATATTTTCCGGCAATTCTCTCAATTTCACCTACATTACAGGGGATTCCGAATATATGCGGCGTTATAATAGCGCATGTCTTATCTGTTATCAGCTTTTCAATGGAATCCGGAGCAAGATTATAAGAATCGTCAATATCTCCAAAAACGGGAGTCAGTCCATTTTGTACAATAGCGTTTGTGGTTGACACAAAAGTAAACGGTGAGGTGATTACCTCCCCCTGCAATTCCAATGCCCTGATTGCCAGCATTAAGGCAGAATGTCCGTTCACGAATAAATCAATATTGCTACATCCTGTATAATCTTTCAGCATCTGCCGAAACTTACTGACCTTTTCGCCGTTATTAGTCATTATTTTTGTATCCCATATCGATTTTATTTCCTCAATATAAGCCTCAATATCTATTAATGCGGGTTGTGTAGCTTTTATTTCTTTTTGCATTAAATGGCCATTCTCCTTTTATTTTTATATAAAGTTCACATGCTCCCCCGGATACTTCAACTCATCTAAATATTTATTAATCTCATCCAGCCTGCACGCTTCTCTGCATACTTTGTTGATATCCAGTCCATTCAGCTTTTTTATAATCTCCTGCCTTCTTTTCCCTTCCCATATTTCTTCAAAGGTCTGCTCGTAGATATTCCCATAGCAGAATTCCTCTGTGCCAATATGGGCAACACAAGGCCATACATTCCCCTTTGCATCGATATGCGACATAAACGGCAACCCAAAACATTGCCTGTAACACTTCTCATGATGCATTTTCTTCATGGCGTTCGCCCTGAAATAAATTGCAAAGTCGTCTGTAGCGTACTGCTTTATTTCCTGCTCTGCTTCCAACATCGCATTATAATCTATCTCAAACGTGTTTTCACTATGCAAATGTTGGGAATAAGGCTTTATTGTCAAATAATCTACCCCTATTTCTCTGAGCTGTCTGGCCATATCAGGCAGCTGAGGCAGATTGTCCGGCATGAGCAGACACTGAACTCCTAAGGTTGTTTTGAGTTCTCTGTCCTTTTTAATTCTGACTGCTTCTGACAAATTTGTTTTTACCTTTTCCAAATCCCCGGCTTTTCCCCGCTGAATCCTGCTATAGGATTCCTCCTCCATACTTGCCACACTGAATCTTATCCAGGTAAAAGCTCCCAGGCACTCATTTGCCTTGTCTTTTGTGAATAGCGCTCCGTTAGTACTCATTGCCACGTCTACACCACAGGCCTTTATTCCGTTGGCAATATCTGGCATATCCTTATTTAAAAGAGGTTCCCCCTCACCAGAGCAGATAACACTTTTTAATCCCTTTTTACTCATTTGAGATATATCACGAAGTATGGTGTCTTTATCCAAAAAATCCGGCTGGTAGCCAATATAATCTACTGCGCAAAATATGCATCTGTGGTTGCATGCACCGCTGGGAGATATCTCAATTTCAATCGGATATATATTCTCCCCTTTCATCCACCTTGCCACCACCTCAGGGTGGTAAATCAATTTATGTGAATCCATTCTGATATTTTCTGCCATATTTGTTACCCTGCTTCCATCTTAAATTATTAAAAAACCTGCTATTGCGCTTATTTTGCAATAACAGGTCATGGTTTAGGTTAAATCATATTTTTTGCATCCATGCAATATTATCACAATCCTTGCTACAGTCAAATTATATATCGGCTCACTGCCATGCTATAGTTAGAACAACAAAACTACAATTGCAACAGGTATACTTTACTCCGGTATCAACTACAAACCCATTTACATATGTATTCTCAACAACTGTCAGGCATCTGACCAGATACCGGTTATCCTTCAAATTCGTACTGTACACCGATAGCTCCTCTGTTGTTATCTGCCAGTTTATCATAGCTATCTATGATGCACAAATACTTACAATTCCTATAAAGGTTTTCAATTTCACTATCTGTCTTCATAACCTTTTCATCCAATATCTGCAACATAACCATACTTCCGTAAATTGCATCTATCTTATCAGTAAATATTGTAACATCACATCCACAAACTGTCAAAATTCACTTTTATAACTTAATTATATGCCCTCTACACATTCAGCAGCGTACTGGCAAATTTCAGCGCATTCACCTTCTCCACCGACTCCTTATTTGCCACGATATTCGCGCCAATCGCACCTCCGATATTCCCCATAAAGGTTCCGATTTCCGCAGATGCTCCAACTGCCGCAAAGATACCTGCAAGCGCAAAAAATGCATCGCCCGCTCCTATGGTATCTTTTACCGACAAGGTAAATGCCGGACATGCTTCCGTGTTTCCATTCTCAATCTGCAACGCCCCGAGGGCCCCTCTGGTGAGCCACCCTTTTCCGCCCAAATGTTTTTCCAGCCTCTTTAACCTTGTTTCCTCATTGTCTGAATAAGACGGATACGCCAGCGAAAGCTCCTGCTGGTCCAATGTAAACGCGTCGGCGCGTCTGTATTTTGTAATGATGTTCATTCCCTTATTGGATGAATTTGTCTGGCAGTTAAGCACAAGATATTTTGCTCTCTCCTGCACAATTTCCATCACCTTATCATCTACCAGGCCATGACCAAAGTCGCATAAGAATACCACATCATAGCTGTCAATCGTTTCCATCAGTTTATCTGCGAATTTTTCCTTTACACTATCTTCATATCCGTGTTTTTCAGGAATATTATTGATGGCAAAAATTTTTCTATATTCGTCCCGCTTCTCGTTCCGCGTAAGATATCTGCACTTTACAATTGTAGGAACTTCTTCACTATAGACCAGTTTAAGGTTAATTTTATCAGCAAGCTCCTCAAACATCCGCAGACGGATATTTTCCTCGTTTCCAATCACTGACATCAATGTCACATTTTCACTGAAAGAGGAAAGATGCCTGGCTACTGCAGCAGCTCCGCCGAAACACTCCTCCACACTTTTCAGCCGGGCGGAATATCCCATATCCTTGCTCATAATCCCCTGCACAGTGCAGTAGGTATATTTGTCAATAATAATATCGCCGATTACCAGAATCTTTAAATTACTGATTTTTTCAGCATATGCCCTGATATCCTCCATGGAATACTTTTGTTTAAAGTCTTCCATATAACAACGCACATCCTCCGGCAATCCGGACAAAGCCGTATTAATCAGGCGGGTGGAACTGAATACCTGTCCGCCCGTAAACTTTATCTGTCCTCCGTGCTTTTCCACAAGTTCCTGTTCTTCCGATATCTTCCCTGTAATGTCATCCTTGGGACGCCGGTATTCCTCGCCTTTGACATAAATATCCGGTTCAACGCATTCTACAATATCGTCAACCGTATATCCTTCCGACAGCATTACGTAATCTATATATTCTATGGCTTCAAGAAACTTCATCCGCATTTCATCATTAAAATACGGTCTGCCCGGTCCTTTCCTCACATACTTTTCAGATGTAATCGACACCACCAGGACATCGCCCATGCTTTTCGCCTGTTCAAAATGAATGATGTGGCCGGGATGAACAAGGTCAAATACTCCATGGCAGAGTACCACTTTCTTATTCTCCTGTTTCAGCCTTTGTTTGATTGTTTCTCTGTACTCGTCCCTGGTCACTATTCTGCCCATTAGTATCTTTTACTCCTGACTATTTCCCCAAATATTTAAACCAGTCCGCCGTCG
This sequence comes from uncultured Lachnospiraceae bacterium, assembly GCA_910577275.1. GTDB lineage: Bacteria > Bacillota > Clostridia > Lachnospirales > Lachnospiraceae > Suilimivivens. Next base: position 53,156 of record CAJTMW010000009.1, on the reverse strand, counting down.
CTTCACCGATGCTGTCCGGCGTCCACACCGGCGCCTTGCGCCAGTAATCGATATTATCCAGCACTTTCTGTACGCCTTCTTCAAAGGTAACCTTTGCCTTCCATCCAAGCCTGTTTTCAATCTTAGACGTATCCGCAAAGGTGCAGTCCGGTTCCCCGGGCCGTTTCGGAATATGGGTAATCTCCCCGCCCAGCAGTTCGCAAAGACGGTTTACGGAATAGGTTCCGCCGCTTCCCACGTTAAAGGTGTCCTGAACCACATCCGACATTGCCGCAGTATAAAAAGCGTCTGCGATGTCTGTCACATAGGTAAAATCTCTTGTCTGGTTACCGTCTCCTACCACGGTGAAAGGTTTTCCTGCAAGTTTCTGTGCAAGGAAAACACCAAAGACCGCCCCATAGGTTCCGGAGGTCCTTGACCTGGTTCCGTACACATTAAAGAGCCGCAATGTTACCACGGGAAGTCCGTACACCTGTCCCCAGTGCAGAACCGTTTCTTCCCCCAGCCTCTTTGTCAGCGCATAAGGGTACTGTGGTCTGATTTCTGCGGTTTCCTTTGTGGGATACTCGTCCGGAATCCCATAACAGGATGAGGACGCCGCATAGACCAGCTTCTTGATTCCCGCATTTTTTGCGCATTCCACCACGTTATAGGTACCGAGAACATTTGATGAGTAATATTCCCATGGTTTCTGAATGGATGGTACGATATCAGCCAGAGCCGCAAAGTGAAATACATAGTCGGCATCCTGAAATACCGGCTCTATTTCCTCTCTGTTCCTGATATCCTTATGATAAACCGTCAGATTCTCGTTCTCCTTCTGGTGTTCCAGATTTTCCGGTCTGCCTGTCGTCCAGTTATCAATTACTCTTACGGTATGTCCCTCTGCCAGAAGCCTGTCAACCATGTGAGAACCTATAAATCCGCAACCGCCGGTAACTACTGAAATCATATCAAAACCTCCATAACATCTCTTAAATCATTCAATATGTAATCAGGCGTAACCTCTTCTTCCAATCCTCCCAAACCATACCCGGATTCCAACAGTATGGTTTTAACGCCTGCTTTTTTTCCTGCTAAAATATCGCCCGCCCTGTCTCCGACCATCCATGACTCTGACATATCAATATCAAGGTCTCTGGCAGCCGCTTTCAGAAGCCCCGTCTCCGGCTTCCGGCACGAGCATTTCTTTCGATATTCTTTTACTTTTCCTTCCGGATGATGAGGGCAATAATAAACTGCATCCACCCCTGTTTCTTTTATCAGGCGGTCATTCATTTCTGCCAGCTCATCTTCCGTAAAAAGCCCTCTTGCAATGCCGCTCTGATTGGTAATTACAACCGCATAATATCCTTTTTTATGAATCTGCCTGATGCATTCTGCCGTATATGGGAAAATTTCCAGCTCTTTCACTGACAATACATAGCTTTTTTCCTTTGTAAGAACACCGTCCCTGTCCAGAAATACTGCCGGCTTTTTCTTCTCTTTCTCCACCTTAAAACCTTACCCCGTCTCTGTCCATAATCGTATCCACAATCTGCTGGAGTATCAGGTTATGGATAGATTCCACAATGCCGTATTTCGCACAGGGCACATGCAAGTTGATATCTCCCAGCCCTCTGGCTTTGTTATCCTCTGAAAATCCTGTAAGGGTGATAACTTCCGCTTTCTTTTTCTTCGCGGTAACAATCCCGTTAACAATATTTGAGGAATTTCCCGAACTGCTGATTGCTACCACTAAATCCCCTTCCTGTACAAGAAATTCCATAGGCTTTGAGAATATATACTCATAACCGTAATCGTTCCCCATACATGTGGTAACCGCATTATCATACAGACTATAGGTATTCATTCCGCCGTTTTTCATAAAATCCGCCGTCATGTGACTGGCTATGGCGCTGCTTCCACCATTCCCGATAAAGAACAGCATGGAATGACGCTCCTTGTGCTTTAAAAAAACATCCAGCAGCATCTGCAATCCATCTTCATAAAGGCTACTTGTCACAGATTTCATCTGTACTGTCGTACCGTACAATTTTTCAATCAATTCTTCTATATACAAATGATTCATCTCCGATTAACCATCACCGCTTCCCTATTCCAGAACCTCCACATCCTGTATCATAACCGGCTTCCCTGCCTCCTGACACAACTGCACAATGCTGCTGGCGTCTCCATAATACCCGTCGCTGATTGCAACCGCCCTGTCCATATCCGGGGTATCGTCATAAATCCCCCATCCTTCTTCCCTGTACTGCTCCACCACTTTCCGGTATTTTTCCCAAAGTTCCGGCCGCATACTCTCTATGGTAGCCTTAATCAGCGGGTGCGGCCGCCACAGCAGCGCCACTTCCTCCTGATTTTCTTTGAATGTCCGGAAAACATAATTCATTTTCTCCAGCATTTTGTCCTCATGTTGAAGTAATGCCGTAACGCTATTATTGTAAAAGATAATCTTCTTCCAGCTTCCGTCCGGCTTTTCTATGATTTTCAGCCACTCCTCCGGCACCTGAATATCTTCTTTTCTGGTATCCATCACCTTATCCATCTTTGGCGAGCCCAGTCCCAGAATCTTTTCCTCCCAGATTTTCCTGCTTTCTTCTCCCGTTTCACTGACTAACGCCTTGATATAAACCTGACGCATAGCCTCTGACTGCACTACCACCTTATCTGCATAAAATACCCCCGGTACGGTGCAAAAAGGTTTGATTCCCCCCACCGTCACCTCGTTCTCCGGGTCTGGCTCTGCCAAAACATAATAGGGGATATAAACCAGTTTGTCCGTGTACTGTTTTAAATTTTTAGAGTAAAAGAAAGGGTGCACGCTTGTAACATGATTGTAGTCGTCATAGGGATTATGAATAAAAATCATATCCGGCCTGCGGTCTGCAAAATTATAGTCGTTATAGCCCGTAATCAGAACATAGTCAGGAAACAGGTCGGCTTCATAATGCACTTCCCGAAAACTTCCGTCAGGATTTTTATCATAATACGGTATGGGAATCACATAGGCGTCACAGTCCGGGTCTTCCTCCGCCGCTTTCCAGACGCTCTCAAGGGAATCCCACATGGACGCATTATAGGGAAGAAATACAGCCTCTGTTCGCGCTTTCATCTCCTCCACACCGTGCTTTATCTGTAATAGAATACGGTTTAAATTTTCCAGCAGTCTCTTTGTGCCGCTTCCCCTACTCTGTGTCAGCCTCACATTTTCATATATCTGGTAAATGATTTCACAGTACTCCTCCAGCATCGATATAATCGGGCAATCTTCCCCCTCCGCGTTTTCAAGCAAATCACCCAGTTTGATTGCGCCGTCCTGGCACTGTACCAGGATATCCATCGCTATATCATTTTTATCAGATTTAATTGCTTTCTTTACCGCCCCATGGGCACGTGAAAGAACTCCAATGAAGTCTTCGGCTTCTTTTTTCTGTGTTTTCCTCATATTTTCCTGCCCCTGGACTCCAGCCTTTGCCAGTCATCTTATTGCAACAAACGCCGTCATACTTCGTCTGCCAGCTTATTATAATAAAAAAACCTGCTATCGCGTTAATTGCAATAACAGGTCATGGTAAACATTTAAATCACATTTTTGCATCCATGCATTATTATCGCAATCCTTGCTACAGCCATAATCAAACAACGGCCAGCTCGCTTCGCGAACTGTCCTTATGTTAATTTATATATCGGCAGAACGCCACTATATGTTTAGAGTTTAATATTGTGTTTCCTTTTCACCGGTTTTACAGTTTTACACCACCGCTTCCACAATGGTTCTGTCCCCGAGTGTTATCATGCTGACTCCGGTTTTCTTTTTCTTATTGAAATTAAAGCTGAGCATATATCCTTTCTCAAGGCGGAAATAATCCAGATACTCTATAAGCTGCTGCCTGCCCCGCTCATTGTATTCATTTCCCCGCCATATTTTCATTTCCACCACAAACTGCTCGCCCAGATAATCGACTACTACATCGGTTCGTCCGGCATCCCTTGTCTGCGCTTCCAGATAATAATTTCCCGTACCGTTTATGATTGGCTTCAAATACAACAGGAAAAATTTGCGTCCGTAAGCCTCGATGAATCTTTCGTCATTATCACCGTAAATATCGCTAAAATATTCCACAAACTTTTCGAGTACCAAATCCATATTCAATTTTGAATTTTGGATGAATTGATTTTTATCATATTCCCCTCGTCTGAATACCTCGCTTTTAAGGGACTCCTCAGCCATAAAAAAGCTCATCAGATACATCTCAAAAATACGGTTGGCTACTGCAACATGACCATTTTCTTCCTTTAAAAATCCAAACATCAATCCCAGGTTAATAGATTTTTGAGCCGGGCTATATGCTATCTGTTTTCCCCGATACAGGATTTGTTCTATTATATCCCGCATATCTTTATAGGTATCAAGCTGCTTTGTCATACTGCCAAACAGCGGTATACCCTCGTTCAACAGTACTTTAACTGCTTCCTCAATCCCCTCTCTCGTCCATACCAGCGCAGGAGGGCTGTTTTCAAACCTCTCACTATACGGGATTTCCTCATCCAAAAATTTGCATATTGCCGAAACAAGATAAGGATAACCGGATGTATACTCGTAAATATATTGGGAAACCTCCCATACATCCATTCCGGTCTGCTCGTCATCCTCATACTCCTGCAGCATATGTGCAATCTGTTCCGTGGAAAAACTCATATCTACAGAAAACCTCGCTGCCACATCAAATGGCACAAGTACCATTTGATTCCGCGGGCAGTCGCCAAATGAAAGTAAACTTTCACTTGGCTCGTTGCCTTCACGAGTATTCCACGGACTATTATACTGATGTTCTTCGTCAGGGCGCAGTTTTAATTTCAGGTTTTTGATATCATACACCCCTGCCAGTATAACAGATTGAAATGTCGGGTTATTTTCCCTGTTAAGATAATAGCCCCGAAGCTGTGCAAGGAAATCAATGAAAACCTGATTGTTCGATGCACTGTCAACTTCGTCTATAATCATTACTATGGGCTTTTTTGCGGTCGCACATATTCTGCTCAGCCCGGAGAACATCCTGTCCATGGAAACTCTTTCCCCGTTTTTCAATAGCAGCAGATTATGAAAAGCCTCCTCTGCAATAAACTCTGCCGACTCGCCTTTAAACGCGGGCAGGCGTTCGATATATTCAATAAATGCTATGACAAAAGTCTGCTCATCTGCAAAATTAGCGGAACTCATCATCTGAAAGTCCATCGCCATAACAATATAGTCATCCTTTAAATATTCCGCCAGTGCCATAAGAGTTGTCGTCTTACCGTACTGTCTGCCCCTGTTAATGGCAAAGTATTTCCCTCTGTCCACGTACTGGCGTTTTATCCTCTCCAGACGCTCGTCAAGCCGTACCATATAATGAATCTCAGGTCTGCATTTTCCTTCTGTATTAAAATAGCGACGCATTTTCTTTTCCTTCCCAAAGTACATAACTGTCTGTGCCATATCAACTGTTAACAGTATATCTGTTTTTTAAATTAAAGTCAACGTGCCTGTAATTTTAAGTTATCTTTTAAGAATTCGGGAAGTGCCGGAAAACTAATAGACTTTATTATCTGCTTGTGGTATATTTTTAATACGATATAATAATATACATTTTATAAATCGAGAGGTGAATCATATGCCCATTGCCGCAGATATTATAAGAGATTCCGTAAATGAGTTTTCGCGACTACAAAACTGGATGTTATCGGTAAAAGCAAAAAATGATATGGATACCTATATTCAATGCATGACAGATATATTGAACTAAAAGTCACATTATCAAGTTTAGGCGTTAATCTTACGGAGATTGACAAGATTAAGGAGTAGAACCAAATAATTAGTAAATGATAAAAGGTGTAAAATCTCAGCCACTTACAAAAGAGATTTTACACCTTTTCTTTGTTTTGACATAAGAGCAGCCCGCAAAGTGTGTTGACCGTTGTCAGATATAGTAATCTTTATTTCACCGTCACAGAAGTAATATGGGGATTCACGCCCTCATACCAGTAAAGGAACCCTTCCGCGTCAATGGTATCGCCCACATTCAATCCCTTAACAGCCGCATAAACGTCTGTGGTGCTGTCGCACAGGTAAGACTCAACGGTAAAGGTATAGGTCTGGCCGTCAACGGAAACATTGAAGTAAAGGTCGTCGCCCTCCTGACCTGAGCCGTCCCAGTTATAAAGAAAAGCCGCGCCGCTCTCGTCAGCCGCCTCCACGGTAAGGCCCTTGAAGGATACGAACTTGTTCTGATGCTTAATCAAATCGTCGGAGCCTAAAAGGGAAGTCACATCTTCCGCCTCGGCAACGAAGCTGCCTTCTCCGATTTCAAATGTCGCGTCAATAATTTCCACTTCGCCTGACCACTCGGCCTTGTATCCTGTAACCTTAATCTTGGTTCCGGGTGTCAGCTTTGCGTAATCTTCTTCGGAACATGTCATGTTGTAGAAGAAGTAGCCGCCGTCCTTATCCTGTGCATATACGGTAGCCTGATTCTCCCACCAGGACTGCTTTGCCTGAACATAGGCTTCAACCACAACCTCGGACTCAAGGTCCGCAGCCATATACTCCTCATAGGTCATAACGCCCTCGGACTTTGCGTCTGTGTCGCCGCCTTTTGCCGAAGAACCGCAGCCGGCGCAGGCAAGCGCCATTGTGAAAACTAAAAGTAACGATGTCAATTTTTTCATTTTTCCTCTCCTCATGAAATAACTGTTTAATATGTAATAGTGACGCCGCCGGCTCGTTTCCCTTGTATATGAGCCGGTAGGGCTGGTAAACATTGACATAAATTATACACGAAATTTCCAGGAAGTCAACAATCCTGCTTCTTTTTATTGGAAACTTTTTTCACTTTCTCTTTCTTTTCACCGCCTGCCACACCACATACAAAATAATCAGCGCCCACGCTCCCAAAAGCGCCGAAAGCAGCAGAACCGCCGTCCGGGGAAGCTTTCCCAAATCCGCCTTTTCGCCGGAAACCGGGCTGCTCTTTCCAATCTGGTCTAAACGGCACAGGGATGCCGTATCTTTGTAGAGCTTCTCGATATACGCGTCGTCAATCTCCTGTCCTCTCCTGACAGATTTTACCGTATTTTCAATGAGCTGGCCGGAGGCGTCGCGGAGGGAGGTGGAGCCGTTGAACACTGGCGTCACAAAGGTGTTTTCAATATTGTCCAGCAAAAGCCTGGCCGCCTTGATTTTCACGTCATAATAAGCGGCGTTGTCCTCCCCGCAGCGGGACAGGTAGTCCTGATATTCCGCCGAATTCTGCGCCTTGGCGGTAACCGGCACATAGCCTTCCGTCTCCGAATAGGCAATCTGCACCTCATTGGTGAGGAGATACTGGGCAAAAAGCCAGGAAGCCAAAACCTCCTGTGCATCTTCCTTATTAAAAATGCAGACGGAGGGCCCCTGGGAAATCATCCTGGGATTTTCCGGTGAAAACTGGGGTATCGGCATCACCGCCGTCTCGAACTCCACGATTTTGTCCCTGCTGATGTCGCACAGCGGCGCGTCGGTTCCCATCCAGGTTGCCCCCGCCGTGGAATCCACCGCAAAGATGCACTGTCCGGCATTTAAAAAGTTGGCGGGATAGCTGGAAATCTTGAAGGTGGAAAAAGAGCCGCTCTCTGCGTGCTTTGCTATGGTTTCCAGAAAGCCTTTTGTGGTGTCGTTAAACAGCAGAATCTCCCCTTCTTCGGTGGAATATCCCGCCTCCTTTTGCCGCAGCATCTGAATCATCATGTTGTCGGTGGATTTGTAGATAAAAGGAATCATTACCTTCTGGCCGTTGACGGCAAAATTGCCCGCCGCATCCTTTTCCATGGCCGCCTCGGAAACCTCCCACACAAAATCCCAGGTAAGGGTCTCGGGAAGGGTGTAGCCAAGGGCTTCCACGTAGGTTTTGTTGATATAGCAGGCTTCTGTGGAGCGCATGTAGGGAATGGCATAGTAATGTCCTCCAAAGGCGCATTCCTCCAGAAAGCCGGGAACAATTTCCTCCGTTTTCGGCGCGTCAAAGGCAACCTTACTGCCGCCGAAACCGTATTTTTCGTCTGCAAACAGCTCCTCGAGGGGAACCACCTGATTCACCCCCGTCAGGTAGGTTGCGATGTGGTCCGGGTAAGTGATGCACACGTTGGGGGTGGTATCCGTTGCAATGTTTGTGATGACGTCGTTATAAATTTTCCCATAGTCCGTATACAGGCGGAGATTTACCCTGATATTTGGATACAAAGCCTCAAAATCGGAAATTGCCTGCTCGTAGATGGCTGTCTGGGTCTTATTGGTGTCGTTTTTTGCCCAGAAGGAAATCTCGTAGTCCCTCGAGGCGTCAAATTCCTCGGGGATGGCAAAGGCGCTCATTCCCTCCTTGCCATGGCAGCCGGTAAGAACGGATAAAAGGGCTGTCAAAAGCAGGGAGGATACGCACTTTCTCCATCTTCGTCCCTCTTTCTTTTTATTCCCGCAAGAGCCTGCTTCTGTATGAAAATTTTCCTTTCTGCGACAAAAAATGCTGTCTCCTCTTTTTTCTGCCCTCATCCTTTCGTGCCTCCTCTTGAAACTCCCGCCATTATCTTTTTGCGGAACACCAGAAACAATAGAATCAGAGGCGTGGAAATCACCACCACCGCCGCCATCATCGCCGGGATGTTTTCCCGTCCGAAGCCGTTTTCCCGAATCTCCTGAATGCCGTTGGATACCAGAAAATAATTGGCGTCGTCGGTAATCAGCCGCGGCCACACATAGGAATTCCAGCACTCAATCACCTTTAAAATCGTTATGGTGATGAGGGTGGGCTTTGATATGGGTATCATCACTTTCAGCAGGTACTTCAAATCGGAGGTGCCGTCCACCTTTGCCGCGTAGTACAGGCTGTCCGGTATCTGTTCAAAATTTTCCTTCAAAAGATAAATATAAAATACCGAGGTGATGGAGGGCAGAATCAGCCCCGGAAAGCTGTTCCGCATATCCAGATTGGTGATTGTGACAAAATTCGTGATAATCACCAGCTCGTTCGGTATCATCATCAGGGAAAGGAAAAGAACAAACACGATGTTTTTTCCTTTAAACTCAAGTCTGGCAAAAGCAAAAGCCGCAAGGGTAATCACCACCAGCATAACGGCTGTGGTCACCAGCGTGAAAATTGTAGTGTTCAGAAAATATCTCCCGAGAGGAACCGCCGTGAAAGCATCCGCATAGTTCTTAAGGGTTGGCGATAGAGTGAAAAATTTAGGGATATATTCTGAATTGTAGGCACCGTAGCTTTTTACGGAGGTTAATATCATCCAGTAAAAAGGGAACAGCACCATGAGCGCCCACAGGGTCAGGAGCGTATAGGTGATGACGGCGGCTGTCCTTTTGCGGGTTTGGGAATGTTTTTCAATTTTTTCGTAATCGGTTGTGGGGGACATGGGAATCCTTTCTGTGGTTTTATTGATGAGGCACGCTCGGAGGAGAGGAAAGCTGCCTTCGTCGCCGCGCTCTCGCTCTGTAAAAACGTAGCAGCACTAAACTCGTGGAAAACCTCGTTAAGTGCTGACGTTTTGGCGTCTGTTACAGTAAGCCAACCCGTTGGCGTCTGTTGACTAACAGGTTGATGCTGGTGATGGTTAGGACGATGGCAAATAGAATAATCGCCGCCGCGGATGCATAGGATGGGTAGCCGCCGCTGTCGCCGTAGAGCATGTCGTAGACGTAGCCGACGATTGTGTTCATTTCCGCCGCGTTTAAGTTCGTGCCGAACAGCGCCACCGCATCACTGTAGGCTTTGAAGGCGCCGATAAAGCCTGTGATTACCAGATAAAAAATCATGGGGGAAATCATGGGCAGGGTAATCCTTCTGAATATCCGGAAAGAGGACGTGCCGTCAACTCTTGCCGCGTTGTAGTATTCCTGGTTGACGGAGGACAGTGCGCTCGTCAGTATCAGAATTTTAAAAGGCAGCACCACCCATATGGTATAAAAGCACAGCACAAACATTTTCGCCCAGTAGGGGCCGTCGATGAAATCCACGCTTTTTCCCCCGAATATATTTATCAGCAGGTTAACCAGCCCGTCGGAATAGGCGGTCTTTTTAAATAAAATCATAAACACCAGCCCCACCGCCAGGGTATTGGTCACATAGGGCAGAAAATAAATGGTCTGGAACAGGTTACGGAGCGGCCTGATGGAAGTAAGCCCCACGGAAATCAACAGCGCAAGACCCGTGGAGAGGGGCACCGTAATGATAACCAGAATAAATGTGTTTTTTACTGCCTGCAAAAAATACGGGTCGTGCAGAACATAGGAATAATTGTATAAGCCCGTCCCGAAATAGGTCTGGGAAGCGGAATTATACCCTTCCTCAAAAGAATACACAAAAACGTCAAACAGCGGGTATACCATAAAGACACCCAGAAAAAGAATTGCCGGCAAAAGATACAGCCAGGCTTTCAGACTGCCGATTTTTTTCATAATGCCGCTCCTTATCTGTCAAACTCCACTTTCTTCTCCGTCTCCTTATCAAAAAGGAACACTTTATGGGGGGCAAGGGCAAACCTTGCGGAAAGCTTTTCGATGTTAATATTATTCTCCGTTCCGATAATCGCGCGGACCGTGGGGTTTAAGGAAGCCCTGTTGGTGCAAAGCACACTGATGTCCCGCCCCATAACCTCGATGCCGGAAAGCTCGCACTGAAAAGGGCCGTCCTCCCGAAGAAGAAATCCCTCCGGCCTGATGCCGACGTATACCTCCCGGTTTTCCGCATTTTTAAGCTCCATCACGGCGTCTCCTCCGATGCAGAGCCTGCCGTCTTTGATTTGTCCGTCAAAAACATTGATGGGAGGCGTCCCTAAAAATTTCGCCACGAAAAGGTTGGCGGGACTGTCGTAAACCTCCTGGGGTTTTCCAATCTGCTGGACGATTCCGTCCTTCATCACCACAATCATATCGGATATGCTCATGGCCTCCTCCTGGTCGTGGGTGACGAATATGGTGGTAATCCCCGTTTCCTTTTGAATCCGCCTGATTTCCTCCCTCGTCTGGAGGCGGAGGCGGGCGTCAAGGTTGGAGAGGGGCTCGTCAAGCAAAAGCACACGGGGCATCTTCACCAGCGCGCGGGCAATTGCCACTCTCTGCTGCTGTCCGCCGGAGAGCTCGCCGGGCTTTCTCTCCATCAGCTCCTCAATCTGGACAAGCTTCGCCGCCTCGCCGGCCTTTTCCAGCATTTCCGCCTTTGACAGCTTGTCCTTTCCCTTGAAATTCTGCAGAGGAAAAAGGATATTCTGCTTCACCGTCAGGTGCGGGTACAGCGCGTAGTTCTGAAATACCAGTCCGATTCCTCTGTTTTCCGGCGGCAAATCCGTAACGTCGTCCTCTCCGAAAAAAATTCTCCCGCTCGTGGGCTTCAAAAGGCCGCTGATTAAATTAAGAGTCGTGCTCTTTCCGCACCCGGAGGGGCCCAAAAGGCCAATCAGCTTTCCGTCGGGAATTTCGAAGGAAAAATCATTGACGGCAACCACCTCCGTGCGGTTTTTCCTCTCACGTCCCGGGAATTTTTTCGTCAGGTTCTGTAATACAACTTTCATGTTTTCCTCATTTCTGCGCAGTCTTATGTGCACAGCGGAGCTGATGGATTCCGTACAGGCAAAAACTCCGCCGTATGCTGCTTATATCTGGATTCTGTCACAATTCATACTTTTGCCAGACTTATAGTATCTTTCCACATTATACTGAAATCTATGAAGGATGTCCACAATTTTCCAGACATATAAAGGCGCCTTTTTCATATATAAAAATCCCATAGAAATCCGCCCTTTAACCGGGACGCGATTCCTATGGGAACGCTCTTTTATCTATTCTTTTAGAAAATTCTTCTCACTGAAAGCACGGAACGGTAGCTTGCATCCGAAATAATGATTCCCGTCTTTGCCGTGGAAGCGTGAACTATCTGTCCGTTTCCTACATAAATTCCAACATGGCCGGAGTAGCATACGATATCGCCGGGCTGTGCGTTTTCAAGGCCGCCTACCGACGAGCCTACGCTTCTGTCCGCAGCCGACGAATGAGGCAGGCTGACGCCGAAGTTGTTGTAAACGCTCATTACGAAACCGGAGCAGTCCGCACCGTTTGTAAGGCTGGTGCCGCCCCATACGTAGGGATTTCCCACAAACTGGCATGCATAATTTGCAACTGCCGCTCCAAGCTCGCTTCCGCTGCCGGAGGGAATCACAGGCGCAGGCGCGCTTCCCGAAGATGATGAGGAAGAAGACTTTCTGCTTGCCTTTGCCGCTGCCGCCTGGGCTGCTCTTCTTTCCGCCGCTTCCTTCGCCAGTCTGGCTTCTTCTTCCGCCCTGGACTCTGCTTTTACAAATTCGGTGGAAAGCGTTACGTAATCAGTGGAAACATATCCGTAGCCTTCCTCGATATCCACCTTTACCCATCCGTCCAGTTCTTCCGTAACCAGAAGCTGGTCTTCGATAGGCACAAGCCCCAGAACCGTGGCGTCCATGCCGGGCTCCTCGCGAACCTTCAGGGTGGTTGTGGTTACTGTGGCAATTCTGGTGCCGACCTTTTTCGCCAAGTCAACCGCATCGTCGCCTGTCACGCAGTATTCGGCTTTCACATAACCTGTCACGCTGCCGGAGGTGATTTCATACCATCCGTCCTGCTCGGAAATAAACTCGCCTACGGAATCGTCATATAATTTTCCAAGGATTTCCCCCTCCTCGCTGGGGAGGCTCCTTACATTGACATAATCGTTTACGTCCGCGATTACCAGTGACTTAAATCCCTTTTCCTCACGCTTTGCCTCCAGCTTTCTTTCTATCTGGTTGACGCTCTTTGTGGTGGACGCCATCACTGTTTCTTCGATTACCTTTTCTTCTTCCGGCTCCTCCGCGGGCTCCGCCGTGGGAGACGGTGTCGCTGTGGGAGAAGATGTTGCAGTTGCCGTAGCCTGTGCCGCCGCGTCCTCTTCCTTATTATCAGAAAGCTCTCCGCTTTCCTTTTTCTCAACAGAAGACTTTACTTCATCTTCTTCCTCTTTCAGACTCTTTACGCTCGTTGCGTTGGATGATAAAAAGAAATCAATCCCTGCGGAGGGAAGACCGTTTACATCCGCCGCCAATATATCCAAATTCATGCTGGAAAACAAAAGAACTGCCGATACTGCACAGACTGCGGTTCGCTTACCTGTTTTTCCGATTCTTCTACGCATGAGAACCTCCGTTGCTTATCCTGAGAATTATTACAAATTTGTTACATCTTTTAAATAAATATATCACCTTACCTCCCTCCTGTCAACCGCTTCATTACAAAAAATCCCCCGAAACCGCCCAAAAGTGCCTGAAAAAATGCGGCAGCCTGATTTTTCATCATTCTGTCGCATTCTTCTTACAATAAGCTGGCACGCGCAGCGTAGCAGCGTTTGTTTTATATTTTCCAATATTTACTATACAATTTTTAATATTTTGTAACAATTCCGGCGGTAAAATATTCCAGAACGGAAGTAATTGCATTTGCGCCGTCCGCCGCAGCCGTCACTATCTGGCGCAGCTTCTTTGTCCGTATATCCCCGGCTGCAAAAATCCCCGGCGTACTGGAGGCGCAGTCCTCTCCGGCAATGAGATACCCTTTATTGTCACAATCCGCAACGTCCTTCATAATGTCGCTGGACGGAATAATCCCCACCGCCACAAAAACGCCGTCCACGGAAAGTTCTTTCGCTTTGCCCGTCTTTACATTTTTAACCGCAAGGCTCTGTACCTGGCCTTCCCCCTCAATGCGCTCCGCAACGGTGTCCCACAGAATTTCCACATTGGGAAGCGCCATCAGCTCTTTCTGCAAAATGGCGGCCGCGCGCAATTCGTCCCGTCTGTGAATCAGATAAACCTTTTCGCAGCCTCTTGCAAGAAAAATAGCGTCCTCCACCGCAACGTCGCCGCCGCCGATTACCGCCGTTACCTTCCCCCGGAAAAACGCGCCGTCGCAGGTTGCGCAGTAGGAAACCCCTCTGCCGGTAAATTCGCTTTCCCCGGGAACGCCTAGCTTCGCATGGGTCGCGCCCATGGCGGCCAGAACCGTTTTTGTCCTGATTTCCCCACTGTCCGTCTCCACCACGAAACCGGAGGGCTGCTCCTCTCTCCCCGGCTCTACCACGAAACCGGAGGGCTGCTCTTTCTTTCCCCCGTGGATACGGCTCTCCAAAGACGCCGCATGCAGCTCCGCCTCCGGCTCTTTAAGCCCTTTTGCTGCAATTTTTCTTATTTTAAGGACAGCCGCATTTTTAAACTCGCATTCAAGCTTATCCGCATGTTCCCGGAATTTCATGCCAAGCTCGAATCCGTTAATGCCCGGCAGTCCCGGGTAATTGTCAACCTCATAGGTATTAAGCACCTGCCCGCCGCTCATAGGGCTCTGTTCCAATGTTACCGCTTTAAGACCGGCCCGTTTTGCGTAAATGGACGCCGATAAACCGGCGGGACCGGAACCGATAATCACAATATCATACATATTTTCCTCTTTCCTGCACTTCGCCTTGATATTTGCGTTTCTTCTATATTATATGTGTGCATAGTCCTTATGTTATCCAATCTTTTCCGTCATATACAGACAACCCCGCCAAAGCCTGTGCATACGCTATGCATATGCTATACGCATGTTGTGCACACGCTACATCCAGCCGCCGTCCATGGTGATAATCTGCCCTGTGAGATACGCCGGCGCGCCAGCCAGCCAGCGGATGATTTCCCCGGCTTCCTGCGCGGTTCCCATTCTGCCTGCCGGAATCTCCTCCGCAAGCGCTTCCAGCTCCTCCCCGGAAAAGCAGGCGTTCATATCCGTATCAATCACGCCAAAGGCCGCGCCGTTCACCTGAATATTGCTGGGCGCAAGCTCCTTTGCAAGGGCTTTTGTAAAGCTGTTGACCCCTCCCTTTGACGCGCTGTAGGCCACCTCCATGGACGCCCCCGCGTTTCCCCAGACGGAGGAAACATTGATAATTTTCCCTTCCTTCCGGCGCACCATCTGAGGCACCGCCAGACGGCTGGCGTAAAACAGGGAATTCAGATTGGTGTCGATTACCCTGTGCCACTCCTCCAATGTCATATCCGTAAGCAGACTCACACAGGATACGGCGGCGTTATTAACCAGCACATGGATATCCCCCGCCCTGCCCACCGTCTCCTCCACCTGCTTCGGGTCAGACACGTCGCAAAGCGCCGTCTCGCAAAAAACGCCGTATTTTCTTTCCAGTTCTTCCTTTACCTTTAAAAGAGCCTCCCCGGATTTTCTGCATACCAGAAACAGGTCGTAGCCGTCCTTTGCAAGGGCATATGCCGCCGCTCTCCCGATTCCCCTTGAAGCTCCCGTAATCAGCGCTTTCTTTCTCATGTTTCTCCTCATTTCCACGCTGCTTTATTGCGCAAAGCCAGCCTGGCTTCTTACGTTTATGGACGCAGCGCAGACTCAAATCTTTCCTTACCGGCTTTTTGTGCCTGCTGGCAGCGCCTTAAAATGCGCGCGGATGCAAATTCTTATATCAGACTCTTGATGCCCTCGCAAATCCTGTCTGCAATTTTCACATTGTTCATGGTGTAAATGTGAATCCCGTCCACGTCATTGGCTATCAAATCCACAATCTGGTTGAGCGCATACACCATTCCGGCGTCGAAAAGCGCCTCTTTTTTATCTTCATATTTATGAATAATCTTCTGAAATTTACCGGGCAGCGACGCGCCGCAGGTATTTACCATGCGCTCAATCTGCGCCTTGTTGGTCACCGGCATAATTCCCGCCTCCACCGGCACGTCGATTCCGGCAATCCGCGTTTTTTCATAAAATCTGTAAAAAAACTCATTGTCGAAAAACAGCTGGGACACCAGATGGGTGACTCCGGCGTCAACCTTCTTTTTCAGATTGTGGATATCCGAAACGGCGTCCTTTGCCTCCAGATGGGTTTCGGGATAACATGCCCCGCTGATGTGGAAATTTCCCCGGCTCTTTATGTATTCCACCAGCTCGCTTGCATATTTAAAATCATTTTTCACAGGAATATTGGGATTGACGTCGCCCCGAAGCGCCAGAATATTCTCCACCCCCGCGACCTCCAGATATTTCAGCATTTCGCTGATTTCATTTTTCCCGTAATGGAGACAGGTCAGGTGGACGATAGGCTCCACATGGTAGTTATTTTTAATCTTTTTTGCAATCTCAATGGTCTTGTTGTCCGCAGCGCTGCCTCCTGCCCCGAAGGTCACGCTGATAAAATCCGGCCGCAAATCGCAAAGCCGCTCTAACGTGGCGTCAATGTTTTTTAATGCTTCCTCCTTTTTGGGCGGAAAGATTTCAAAGGACAGAACCGGCTTGCCTTCCTTTTTCCGCGCTTCAAATATTTCTGTAACTTTCATTTATGTTTTCCTTTCCCGCAGCTTAAATTGAATTTATCTGACGTTCAAATTATACATGGGATTGGGCGGAAATGCAAATGGATGGTTTTATGAAAAGCGGTTTCCGTAGCGCGGAGTTTTCATTCTTTTTGCTTTTTCATACACGGAATCTTGTAGACATTCCATAAATGTGCTAGACTGAACGCAACAGCCAATCGGAATTTGGAGGTAATTGGGACATGGATGCGAAAACAGATTCAGGGAATGCTGCATTGAAACGATGGTATTTCTTTGCTGTTTTATGGCCATTGGCGTGCTTCATTTTTGCAGGAATTATCATTTCTCAGCCCGGCCGGGAAACGGACGAACGTATTGCAGACGCAGGTTTCACAATCATTCCGCTGATTTTCTTTGCTATGGGTATGCGCATGCGTTGGCGGCTATTGAAAGAACGTTCACATTCCACTGTTTTAGCTAAAGCCATTGTTGTTACTGTGGAAAGCAAATTGAAGATAGGGGAAGGAAACAGGCGAAGCTATTTTCCCCAATATGAGTTTCAGGCCGGGGAAAAACAATATCGTGTCAAATCTTCGGTCGGATATGGGCGCAGCTATGTAAAAACAGGACAGCAGGTAGATTTATATTATGCCCCTGAAAATCCTGATTTATTTTATGTCCCAATCATGCAAAAACACGATAGACGCTGGGCATTGCTTTTATGTGGAGTGGGAGTGGCGTATCCTCTAATTGGTCTGTTGGCTCCACAGATAAGAGCATTCATTTCATCTCTGCCCTCAACTTAAAATCATCAGAGAACTATGTAGATGCCATGAACAAATTTAATTATCTTAATCCGTTCTTATGACATTCATTAGCATAATCCTCGAAAATATATTTTATTTTTTGTTTTTCCAGTACCTTTAAGGATATCCAGCTTTTCAGCCTTCGACAACAAACGACTTGCCGTCTTTATCTCAACTTCCAGCAACTTCGCTGCAACAGAACTATTTATTTCTTTATTTGTTTCCAAATAAATCAAAATAATCTGCATTCTTGCCCTCTCCAATTCGGACATTGATTCGGACATTGATTCGGACATTGATTCGGACATTTTCTCTTTTCTTTCAAAACCGTCTCTTATGCGAATAATCGCATTCAAATAGGTTCTTTCTTCATCCATATCAAACTCAGGCTCTGGTGAACCATTTTGTTTCAGTTCTCTTAATATTTTCGGAATACCTGTTCCCTTTTTTTCAGATAAATCAATCTCTTTAAATAATTCTCCAATTCTTCTGTTACGATATTTCCTTCCTTTCACTTTACCTGATGCAAAACGCTCAAGATTAATCCATTTAGCAAGTCCAGGGTAATTAAGTATCTGAATGCTATCCACATATATACGGATTTCCACTGGTTCCGGCTCGCGATAGGACTTATGAAATACTGCATTTACCAATGTTTCTTCCAATGCATTATATGGATAATTAAAATATCGTTCTGCTTCTGCCTGACCCTGAACCTTTACAACTTTTTGCTCAATCACTGTCGTCTTTATATAATCCAAAGCTTCCTGAACCTGTTTCCATATTGGTCCTGTAAATGTTTTTTCCGTAAAATCATCAGATGCCTCGGCTTCTTCTGAATGAAATCTAATCAGCTCAATATATGCCCCCGGAATCAGCTTCTCCGGATTTTCCGCAAACATTAATACACCGATATTTCTGATATCCAATTCTGTATCTGTCTCATTTGCAACTTCCTGCGCAAGCAGAAGTTCCTCTAATGAACTGCTGTCCAGTTCCCTTACCAGACTACTGTTACTCTTCCTGATAAAATCTTCAAGATAGCCTCTCCTGATATTATCAATTTTTGCCTTTCTATTGACACGGTCATCAAATGGCACGGAATTAAATTTATCAAATAGTTCAGATATTTCATCCTGTTTCGCATCTGTCGTAAGAGATGCCGGTCTAATCCAATATTTCAAACTTTTGTCAGCTTTTTCACTATTTTCAACATACACTGATTTCGGCGCCTGATAAGGACCGCTGTCACCTGCTGAACACCATAGATATATCAAATAAATTCCTTCATTCTTATAATCAACCACTTCCATTCTTGGAATGTACCTTGGAATAATCTGATTACAGTACTGAAATATTTCCTGCTGTATGGAATCTAACCTTTCCTTCGGAACACCTTCTAACGGAAATACCGGCATACCATTACTTTCTTTTACCCCTATGACAATATATCCGCCATTAGTGTTATCATAGTCATTTGCAAAAGCACAAATAGAATGAATAATATCATTTGGATTCCAGCCTGTTTTATACTCTACACGGTCATGTTCAACGACACGTCCCTCAAGCAAAGTTTCTATCTTTAATGGTATCATTCAGATGCCTCTCTTTCTGGTATGAATATTTCTTACTGCTTTGTGATACAACCATTTATACACATCCCACTTTTATTTGTAATACATTATAAAAATTCATTTTCAATTATAGCACTTAAAAAACCAATCATCTGTTTTGATGATTTTGCACCGCCCCCACAGATATTTTTACTGTCTGTTATCTTATTCCCGCATTCTTCATCAAAAATTATACATGGAATTGGGCGGAAATGCAAATTTTCTGTTTTGATGTTTGAGTTTCCCTACCGTTCATAATTTATTCATTTATGAGCAACCCGCCGTTAACGCTTGTAACAGTACCTGAAAGGTTGAAAATAACCATAATTCCAATAGCCTCCTCTTTTATTACATAATCTTTACTATAACAATCAGTAGCATCCTCTCTTCCAACAAAATCCGCACCATTTTTCTTCATAATTTTATCAACCTCTTTTTCACTATCGCCAATAGAAATTCCTTTCAAGGTTACATATTCATTCTTATTATCTAAAGTTACCAAAAAAACTTTTCCTCCTTTAGGTACATAAGAATAGCCTTCATCATATGCCTTCCAGAGTCCGGTGCTCAGATAATCCGGCTCCCCCCACTCTTTCCACACCTGCTCTTCCGTTTTTCCAAGCATATCGGCAACATCATTACTCTTACCGCTGCCGGTATCGCCAAAAAGTCCCGCCAGCAGGAAAAAAACGGCTAACGCTATAATCGTATTTCTTTTTCCCTGTTTTTTGACACATTTATATATAAGAACGCACAGTGTAACAATCGTGCAAAACGCAAACAGATTTCCCAGTCCTATCACTTCATTAATTATCCATAAAGCGACAATAAAGATTCCCAATATAAGTCCTTTTTTCCGCAGGCTCTCTTTCAGGGACTTTTCCTGACCGTCTTTATCTGTCTTTTCCTCTCTGTCAGGAGATACCGCATCCGAGTTATTTTTTGTCCCGGAAAGCTGTCCGGCAGTTCCCGAAGGCTGCCGCTGTCTGTCCTTCCTTTCCCCGACCGGTTCTCTGTCTTTCTCCTGAAACTGCAGCGCATGAAATTTTTTGATACATTTTGTGCAAATCAGGGAGTGATTATCCAAATCCCCCGCACATAAAATGCACTTTTTTAAAATCTCCTCCCCCTTGCCAATCTGCTCAAGACGCTTCATATATTTTAATCCCAGGGGAGTTGTGAACATTTTCCTCTCTGCTATAGCGGCATGCATTTTTTTAATCTCTTCTTTTCTTTGATAATTCAGTTTCGAATTCAATTTCAAAATCATTAATAATTCTTTTTTTACCAGTTCTTCATTCTTATCCGCCATTTTACAGCTCCTCTCCTGTAAATTACGTATTCCTGCTATTCCCGAAACCATCGATTATCCATATGTATAAAACGACTGCCTGAGCCTATTATAAAGTTAATAATTCTTATAGTCAATATATACTTCTTATAGTACATTTATGATTTTTGAAAAATGGCTTATACTATTATGTTAAGGAGGCTGGCACTATGAGTGATTCTATTAACTATCCGGAAGTCGGGGCAAGAATCCGCCAACAACGCGAACATATCGGAATGACTCAGGAACAGCTCGGCGAAGCCTGTGATTTGTCAGCGTCATTTGTCGGGCACATTGAGCGCGGCTCCCGCAAATTGTCGGTTGAAAGCCTGTACAAACTGGCCTCCGTTCTGGACGTGAGCGTAGATTATCTTCTTTTTAACAGCATGCTTCAGGAAACTTCCCTTCCCACAGAAATTTCCTCTCTGCTGCAGGGCAGCGATAAAAGAAAGCGCCAGCAATTCTGGCGGACGGTGAAAGTACTCGCCTGTCATCTCGATGAACTATAAACGCCCCATCCAAATGCATTATACATTGGATGGAGCGTTTTGTACTGTGCCGGCAGTTCAGTAACTATATTTACAACACATTCCATTTTCCGTCTTTAAACCAATACCATTCGTTTTCCATGGTATTGAGGAGGAGCCCGTCCATATCGAGACGGGGAGAACATCCGTCAAAATAAATCGGCTCCGAACAGAGCATTTCATTTTCTTCAAAGTATACAAGCCACAAAGCGCTGTACTCTGTGAAGTAATATATCACATTTTCCGTTTCAATGCGCTGCCGCCATGCGAGGGTTATCACAAAATCCGTGACCCCGTCCTGATTGAAATCGTCGAGCAGTATCTCGTATTCCGGACAAATATTTTCAAAATCGGCATTACCGGAATTTTTCTGCTGTTTATAAATATCTGAGTAATCATCAATAAGTTCAAGCTCACAGCTCTTTCCGTTTTGAAGCGTACAGGTGAAAAATAATTTTTCCTCCGCTTTTTCAGCAGTTACCTCCGCCGTTATCCCGTTTCCCAGTTCTTCCTTAAACCCAAGGCTCTCATCCTCCGCCATCACAACCGCCGGATACCAGCCGGAATCGTCGAACGAAATAATTCTGTCCTCATACTCTGTCCGCGCAAATATATCCTCTGTCTCAGAACCGGAAGCCTTCTCCGGCGCCGGCGACAGGAAATCACGCTCCGGCACAGATGACAAGTTTGCATCCTTTATGGCGGCGGATAAAGCAAAAGGAGAAGGCTGAAGGGAGGGCTTATGCTTATTTGAACCTGCAAGCAGCATTCCCGCTGTCAGAAGAATCAGAATACCGGTTCCCGAATAAAGGAAAATACTTCTTTTTTCCAGACGGGATATATGGGACAATGCCTGACCGGCCGTCTGATAGCGCCGCTTCGGGTCGAACTCCGTGCAGCGCCGGACTATCGCTCCCAGCCTGCCGGCACATAGCTTTTCTTCAGGAAGCTTTCCTGTGGCGAGCTCGTTGAGCGTCACTCCCAGAGAATAAATATCCGCGCGGCAGTCCGACTGTGCAAAGCCAAACTGTTCCGGCGGCGCATAGGCTCTGGAGCCCTTTGCAACCGTATCGGAGCTTTTATCCTTCGAAAATATCCTTGCAATATCAAAATCAATGAGCTTGACGTTCCCCGCCCTGTCTATCATGATGTTTTCGGGTTTTATGTCCCGATGGACAATATGATGCTCATGCAAAACGGATAGCGCTCCAAGAAGCTGTTTCCCCACATCAAGAGCGCATCGGTGAGAAAGGACAGCTTTTTCCATCCTGTCCGAAAGCAACTCCCATTCAAGGTATTCCTCAATGACATACAAAAAACCGCCACATGTAAAGACGTCGAAAATCTCCACAATATTGGGATGGCGTATCTGCCCTAATATCTGACAGAGCCTTAAGGAATCTGCGGGAAGCCTTCGCATGACAAAGTATTTTTCCGTAACGGAATCCTTTACCAGCCACAGATTATCCTTTTCCCCCAAAGCCCTGACCCTTTGATAATTCTCCAGTTTATACTCATTGACTGTCTCCAACGCAATATACCCGCTCTTTCTTTTGAATCGGCATCTTGCAGCCAATCATATTTTATAGCAACATTTTGATTGTATCAATTCTTTTTATTTGCTAATATCAAAGAAGGGGTGCGTATGATGAAAAAGAAAACGGAAGAATTAATGAATGAAATTATTGCCAGCAAAGATATCTCCCGATATATTGGCGATAATACGGAAGAATTTATAGATATGCCTTTACATGTATATTTAAAAGGGCTTTTGTCAGATGCCCGTCTGACGGTATCCCAGGTGGCGGAGCTTTCCTGCAAAGGGGAATATATCTATCAGGTCTTCCGGGGAATAAAAAATCCCGGCAGAGACGTGGTCTTAAGTATCGCTCTGGCAATGGGGCTGAATCCTGATGAAGCGTCACGCTTACTGCGCATCGCCAGAATGCCGCTGTTGGATGCCAGAAACCGCCGGGATTCTATTATCATTTTTGCCCTTAACCGAAAGCTGACCGTTCCCGATACAAATGATATTTTGTATGAATTTGACGTGCCCTGTTTATAAATGCTTATCCTGAATCTGCAGCGCCCCATTTTCTGCATACAGGGCGGGGGCGTGCTCCATCATCTGATTCGATGATTTTGCGCCGCCCCCGCGGATATTTTTACCGTCTGTTATCTTATTCCCGCATCCTTCATCAAATCCCCCGCGTCCTCACCGGCAAAGGAATTGACGATTTTTTCCATTTCATCTTTGGATTTTGCGTCCTTGCATTTTAAGATTATATGCTCTTTTTCCGTTTCGCTAAGCCTGTCATAGCCTTCTCTGGCATTTTCATTCATTGACAGCGCCATTCCAAGTCCCAAAGGAAAATTTGAAAAATTACCATCCATTGCTATCCACCTCCGAATTTATTGTGTGGATAACAACTGTTTTTTATTCGCAGAAAAAACAATTTTTTCTGAATTTCGAGCAAATTCTACCTTTCCCAGGGTAACGCTTTCCTGCTTCTTTCCCGTCCCCTCAACAAATCCGCATACCAGAACACGACCTCCGCAACGTGCGCCAAATCCCCTTCTTTGCTGACGGCGCGCCACATTTCCTTATAAACCATAAACCAGCTCTCAAGCCGGGCGGCAAGCGCAAATCTCTCCGCCATATCGTCGGTACCGGCTCCGGCAAGCGCCGCTCCGACTTCATTCCAGATAGCAATTCCGTCAAGGGTGACGTCGCAGTCCGCAAGGAATTTTCTTTCGGAGGCGTCCATACAGACCGCCGTCCTCTTTATCTGTTCCCGAAGCTGCAAAAGG
Source organism: uncultured Lachnospiraceae bacterium (assembly GCA_910577275.1). Lineage (GTDB taxonomy): Bacteria > Bacillota > Clostridia > Lachnospirales > Lachnospiraceae > Suilimivivens. The sequence continues at coordinate 29,680 of CAJTMW010000009.1, read as the reverse complement.
GCTGCGTTTGCCTGCGCTATCCCGCCGTCCTTCCCGCTTTCCTTCAATTTGTCCATTTCCTCTGCAATAACCTGCTTCTCATACTCCCGCAGCGTTGCCCCCAGCTCTGTTTTCTCGTAGAACCGCACGGCTCCCCACCATTTGAACAGGCACAGCTCCGCCGCCTTTGCCAGGAGATTTACCAGCTCCTCCGAGGTATCGTGGAACGCCACTTGGGAAATCTGGCGGTTCATTTCCTCAAAGGGGATAATCTCCTGATTCCAGGAAAAGGCAGCCCCGTAAATCATACCCGGAATGGAATAATCCGGGTGGTTGATATGGCCGAAATCTCCCCAGTCCGTATTTAAGATACCCACAACGCTGTCGTATGCGCAGCCCTCATCGCTTCCGCAACTGGCGCTTTTGCAAGTGCCGCCCCCATTGCTTCCGCCTGCCGCGGAATCCGCGCTCCCCGCGCCGTATTTTTTCGCATAGGCGCACATCCGCGTAATGTTCTGATAGGAATCTCCGATTAAATTCAGCCACTGGTTCCACCCGCTGACCCCCGGGCACAGATACTGCCTTGCGCCGGCCTGCGCCATTTTCCGGCAGGACTCGTCGTCCTGGTCCGGCTCGTACCCCCAGGTAAGGCAGATGACGTTTTCGGGCAGCTCACTGATAAGCTCCGGCTCCCCGCAGATAATGTCTCCCCAGAACATAGGCTGTTTTCCGTTTTCCACCAGAAAGCTGCAAAGCTCCTTTACATGGTCGATATAAATGCGGTGGACGCCCTTTTCATCGGCAAGGGCTTTCGCCTTTCCCCGCCCCAAATCAAAGGTTTCGTCCGCGCAGAGATTAAACTTGTCAGAGGAAAACAAGGCCATATACTCCGCAAGCATTCCTTTGATAAGCGGCATCACTCTCTCATCGCTCACATTAACCGTATGGTGGTGCATTCTGTCCGAGAAGGAAAAGGGCTGCTTCCAGGAATTTTCAAGCTCGCAGAGCTCCCCATAGGTTCTGGTGGACAAAAGCTTGTAAAGATGGCCGAAGCTTGACAGGGACGGCACCAGCTCCACATGCCGCTCCCGGCAGTATTTATCCAGCTCCATGATTTCCTCCGCCGTAAGGGGAGTCTCGTCCCTCCACATCTCGGAAAGCCCCGCAAACATATAGGTATGCTCGATGTAAAGCTGGAGCTCGTTCACCTTATAACGGCACAGCCTGTCCACTGTCTTTTTCAGGTAATCCAGATGAAATACGCGCCCTCTGGTGGCGTCCAGATAGTAGCCTCTGTGCGCCACATCCGGCGCATCCTCAATAAAAATGCATTCCGGTGCGCCGCCCTGCTGCTCGAATATCTGACAGAGAGTCTGAGCGGCATAAAATACCCCCGCGTCGTCGCCGCCTGTCAGTGTAATGCCGTTCTCCCTGATTTCCAGCCGGTATGCCTCCGAGGTCAGCCCGCTTTGGGGACGGCTTTTTTCACAGCATGCCTTTGCCGCGCCCTCCGCTTCCCTGCTTCCGCTTTCAGGGTGTCCCTTCGCAGAGCTTCCGCTTTCAAAATTCAGAAAAATGTCTCCCTCCCCCGGCGTTCCCGCAATGATTGCCGGAGAGAATCCCGTCCAGGTTTCCATGCATTCCTTTAGAACGGACGCACAGACCATTCCGTTTTCACGAACCTCGGGGGACAGCACGATTCTGCTTTTGTAGCTTACGCAGAATCTCCCTTCTTTTTTTGTAACTGCTTTCGGTTTTGGTATTAAGTACATATTCCTGCTCCTTTATTTATTTTAAATTTCATTTTTTCAACACTCGATTTTTACGCTGCTGCCCGCTCCGCCTTTTTCCCGTTTTTTTGTGACGATGATTTTCCTGTCAATCTTTTCCTTAAGCTCCGCCACATGGGAAATAATCCCTACAAGCCGCCTGCCTTCCGTAAGCCGGGTAAGCGCCCGCATTGCCTGTGAAAGCGCCTCCTCGTCCAGAGAGCCGAAGCCCTCGTCCACAAACAGGGAGTCCATTTGGATTCCTCCGGCATAAGACTGGATTTCGTCGGAAAGCCCCAGCGCAAGGGCAAGGGACGCCTGAAAGGATTCGCCGCCGGAAAGGGTCTTTACGCTTCGCAGGCTGCCGTTGTAATGGTCAATCACGCAGATATCCAGCCCCGCCTTTTCCTTCCGGTTTTCGCCTTCTTCCTCCCTTTTCAGCTCATACTGCCCGCTGCTCATGGTCAGGAGCCTTAAATTTGCCCGGCGCAGGACGCTCTCAAACCATGCCATTTGAATATAGGTTTCAAGCTCGATTTTCCGTTTGCCGGAAAGGGTGCCGTTCGCCGTATCGGAAAGGGCTTTCATCCAGATATACGTCTCCTCCACCGCCGCAATGTCCTTCCGCCTTTCCTTTACCTTGCGGCACAGCTCCAGGTTTGCGGTAAGCGCGCTGTTTTTTCCGTCCCGCTTAAGGCTCAGCTCCTCCTTTTCCTGCTGCCACCGCTCTTTCCTTGCCCCCACCTCCAAAAGGGAAAGCGTTTTTTCCTCTCCGGCAAGGGCAAGCTGATTTTTCAGCGTTTCAACGGCCGCCATGAGCTTTTCTTTTTCACTCCGGCAGGCGGCGGCCTTTTTTTCCGCCTGCTTCAAATCCTCCTCCAGGGCTTCCTTTTTCTCCCGCAGACTGCGGATTTTTTCTTCCATGGCTTTCCTTGCCTCTGACAGGGAGGTATCTGTCCTTTTATCGGAAGCCTGTCCTTCCGCCTGCAATATCCCCGCGGCGGCTTCCGAATCCGTCGCCTTCTTCTCCGGTAAGATTCCGCTCCAAGCTCCCGGCAGGAACGCCTGCACCCGCTCTTTAAGCAGCCGCTCCTGTCCCTGCAGGCCGGCAATCTCCTCCCTGTTTTTTAAAACTGCCTCCTTTAGCTCCCCTCTCTCCTCCTCGTCCTTCTTCTCCTCCTTTTCCAGCTCTTCCATCCGTTTTCTATCGGCCTCTGCCTTTGCCAGCTCCGCCTCACACTTTCCGAAAGCTTCCTCCAGAAATTCCTCCAGCAAAGCCACGCTGCTTTCCTTCTCCCCCAAAAGCTTCCCGGCCATAGCCTCTAACGCCTCTTTTTGTTCCTTTAAACGCTCTTTCAGATGGCCCGCCTTTTCGCTGAGGCGCACAGCCTCCCCCTCCGCCTCTGCAAGAAGCTGCTTTTCCTTGTCCAGCTCCTCCTTTAAGGGCGCTTTTTCATGCACCGCAGCCGGATTGGGATGATGGACGGAGCCGCAGACCGGACAGGGCGTCCCCGGATGCAGCCCTTCCGCCAGCATCCCTGCCTGGGCGTCCAGAAAATCCCGTTCCATCTCCCGGTAAGCGCTTCCAAGGGTTTCTTTCCTTACAGCCGCCTCCCTGTATTTTGCCTGTACCTCTCTAAGCTCCGCCTCCGTCTTCTTCCGCCTTGCATCTTCCATCAGAAAACGTTCCTTTTCCTGATTTTTCGCCTCAAGCTCCCGCTTTTGCTGGGCCAGAACCAGAATACGGGTCTCGAAATCCTTTATCTGCTCCCGCTCCCTTCTTCTTTTTTCCTGCGCCTCCTCTAAGGTTTCTTCACGGGAAGCAAGCTTTTGCCTGCGCGCATCCGCCTTTTCCATTTCCCTGCGGGAATTTTCCAGCCCGTCAATCAGCGACAGATTATCCGAAAGCGCCTCTATCTCAAGGGCAAGCCGCTCGCACCTCTCCGCCTCGCCCCGCGCTTTTTCATACAATTCTTCCGCCAGTGCAAATTCCGGCTGCCGCTCCAAAAGCTGCCGCTCGTTTTCCGAAAGCGCCTCCTGCTGCTGCCTGATTTTTTCCATATTTCCAATCAACTGATTCTCATCTGCAAGCCGCGCCTCCAGAACCCTTATCTGCGCGTCAAGCTCTTTTACCGCCGCCTCGTCCTCACCGCACAATTCCTCCAAAAGCGCCGCGCCCTCTCCCATCCTGCCTTCAAACTTTTCCCTCTTAAGCTTCTGCATTCTGGCGGAGCAGGGCGTATCGCCGGCGCACACAATACTGTCCAGGTACTGATTGACGCTCCGCAAAAGCTCATCGTACTCGTTTCGCCTCTCCCTCGTCCGCGCCTTTAGCTGCTCCTGCAGGCTCCGGTATAGGCCTGTCCCGAAAATCTGCCGGAAAATATCGCCTCTCTCCTCGGTTCCTGCCAGCAAAAGCTTCTGGAAATCCCCCTGGGCAATCATGGCAATTCTCACAAACTGCCTGCGGTCCAGACCGATAAGCTCCGTCACCGCCCGGGTCACTTCCTTTGACTTCGTCACCGGCTCCCGCCCTTTCGTGAAAAACAGCTCCGCATCCGCCCTCTGCACGGTCAGGCCGCTCCCCTTTCCCTTTGGGCGCAGATATTCCGGGTTCCGCTTCACCCGGCAGCGTTCCCCCCTATAATCGAAAACAAATTCCACATAAGTGGGAACATCCTCCCTTGCATACTTGCTGCGGAACATGTCCGCCCGGCGCACGTCGCCGCTGGCCTCCCCGTAAAGCGCAAACACAATGGCGTCAAAAATTGTGGTCTTTCCCGCACCCGTATCCCCCGTAATCAGGTAAAGGCCCTGACTTCCCAGAGCCTCAAAATCAATTTCCGTTTTTTCCGCATAGGGCCCAAAGGCGCTCATAGTAAGCCTCACCGGTCTCATGGGTTTCCTCCGTCTGTGTGTTCCTTCAGATTTTCAATCATTTCCCTGACAAATTCTCTCTGGGCGTCGCTCATTGGCCGGTTGTTCTGCAGCTCGTAAAACTCCTCAAACAGCGCAAGCTGCGACTTTTCCTCCCGCGCCCTTACCGCCTCCACGACTCTGCTTTCCCTGGTTCGGCTGTTATCGTACAAAACCTGCATCAAATTGGGATAAACCGTGCGCAGCCTTGCAAAACCGTCGGGAATATCTTCCTCGTCCGTGAGGGTAATCTGCACATAATCCTCCCTGTTTTCCTCCTGATATGAGGATTTTGACATCACTTCCATATAGGTTCCCCTGATTTTCCGCATGTCCCGAAGCCCTTTCAAAGGAACCTTTGAAACCTCCGCCCGTCCCTTTTCCTTCATCTCCACAATGGCGACGGATTTTTCCTGCTCCGCCTCCGAAAAGGAGTATTTCAAAGGCGTCCCGCTGTAACGCAGGGTTTCCCGCCCTATCCATTGGGGACTGTGGATATGGCCGAGAGCCACATAGTCAAATCCGTCGAAAACAGCCGCGTCCACATTGTCAAGACCGCCCACCGAGACCTCCTCGGAATCGCACCGTCCGGCTCCCGTCACAAACTGATGGGCTATAAGAAGATTTCTTTTGCTCCCGTCCACTTCCATGCGCGCAATGGCAAGCTGCACCGCCTCCTGACAGGTTTCCGGCATCCTTCCGCCCGGAACCCCCTCCGAATCCTTTGCCGCGCTGCCGGATTCCTGCGCATTCCCGCTCTGGTCTGCTTCTTCTCCATGCTGTCCGGCATCCTGCGCATTTTTCTCCCGCTCCAGCACATGCCGCACCGACGCCGGCTTCACGAAAGGCAGCAAGTATACAAAAAGCTCCCCGAATTCGTCGGTAAGCCTTATCTTCGACACTGTCCCGTCATAGACCGGCGACACGTACACCTCCCGCCCGCTCATAAGCTGCGCCCCGAAGGAAAGACGTTCCGCCGAATCGTGGTTCCCGCTCACTACAAAAACCTTTTTCCCCATCCCGGCAAGACTTGTGAGAAATTTGTCAAAAACCTGCACCGCCTCCGCCGACGGCACCTGCCTGTCGTAAACGTCCCCGGCAATGATGACGCCGTCGGCCTTTTCCCTTTCGGCTATTTTTAATATCCGGTTTAAAATATATTTCTGGTCTTCCAGCATGGAAAATTCGCTGACCCTCTTTCCCAGATGCAAATCCGAGATATGGAGAAATTTCATGGCCTGTCCTCTTTTTTGTCGCTCGTTTCTGGATAGTTCCATTATAGCAAAGCCAGGGGACGGAATCAATTTTTTTCAGTCAAACAAAAGCTCGTCTACCGTGACAAACTCGTAGCCTTCTTCCGTCAGCTTATCCACGATTTTAAGGGCGGCAGTAACCGTGGTCTTATACTGGTCGTGCATCAGGATAATGTCGTTTTCCTCCACCTTGGCGCACACATTTTTTACAATACAGGACACGTCGCTGCTGCACCAGTCCAGAGGGTCTATGGTCCACAGCACCGGAAACATGTTCAGCTCCTTTTCAAATTCCTTATTCCAGCTTCCGTAGGGCGGGCGGATATAGATGGTATCTTCGCCCGTCACCTCCCTGATGACCTCGTTGGTCTTGATAATTTCCTGCTTGAAGCTTTCCCGGTTTTTTGAAGTAAGCTGGGTGTGATTATAGGTGTGGTTGCCTATTAAATGACCGTTATCATGTATTTTTTTTACAATCTCAGGATAGGCTTCCACATTTTTTCCGGTAATGAAAAAAGTGGCCTTTGCATTCCTCTCGTTAAGCCCCTTGAGGAGCTGCTCCGTGTAATAGGGATGGGGGCCGTCGTCAAAGGTCAGAGCCACCTTTTTACCGCTCTCATTCCCCTCGCCCGCAACCGAGGTTTCTACTGCCGGCGCCGTCTCCCTTTGAAGGCATCCGATAAAGCACACAGCGGCAAGAAAAATCAGTACAATAATGCAGGATAAAATTCTTTTATTGAAGCTCATAGCGTTTTTACCTTTTTGTGCTCTTATCCTAATTATATGCCGGCAAATTTGGCCGTAATACAGGAAAAACCACCCGTCACATCTGACCGTGCCGGGCGGTTTTTGGTTTCCTTCCATTTCTGCCGCTTCATATAAACTGATTTTTTTCCGCGTCGTAGCGATAGCCGACGCCGTTTAATTTTTCCTCTATCACGGGTTTGCTTACATCCAAATCCTCGCACATGGCATCCAGGCTGGAATAAAAATCGCGTAATTTCAGGTTGACATAGCTTAACAGTATTATCGGGTCCTCGGGCATAATTTTCCTCCATTCCAGTTCCGCTTCGCCCCTTCCAGTACACCCTTGTCTGGAAAGCTTTTCGGCCGCATAACACCTGCGTCCGCAAAGCTTTCCGTGCACTGTCCGGGGCTCTGCTGATTCTTACTTGACTTCCGCCGCCAGTTCCCCGTCTCTCAGGGTGATTAAAATCGTGTCCCCCAAAGACGCCTTATCCGCAAGTATCAGCTTTGCGGAGAGGGTCTCCACATACTTCTGGATATACCGCTTTAAGGGTCTTGCGCCGTAAACCGGGTCGTAAGCGTTATCCACGATAAAGCTTCTGGCATCGGCGGAAAGTTCCACCGTAAGCTCCTTATCGGAAAGGCGCTTATTTAAATCCTTTATGATTAAATCTATAATGCCTGTAATATTATCCTTTGTCAACGGCTTAAACAGAATTGTCTCGTCCAGACGGTTTAAAAATTCCGGCCGGAAATGAGAGCGCAAATCATTCATCACAAGCCGCTCCGCCTCCTCACTTATTTGACCATTCGAGTCAATACCCTCAAGCAGGTAGGAAGCCCCGATATTGGAGGTCATAATCAGAATCGTATTCTTAAAATCAACCGTCCGTCCCTGGGAATCCGTGATTCGTCCGTCGTCAAGCACCTGCAAAAGCACGTTGAACACGTCGGGATGGGCCTTTTCAATCTCGTCAAAAAGCACCACCGAGTAGGGCTTTCTCCTGACAGCCTCCGTGAGCTGTCCGCCCTCCTCATAACCCACATATCCGGGAGGCGCTCCAATCAGCCTTGATACGGAATACTTCTCCATATACTCGCTCATGTCGATTCGAACCATGTTGTTCTCGTCGTCAAACAAAGACGCCGCCAGCGCCTTGGCAAGCTCCGTCTTGCCCACACCCGTAGGGCCTAAAAACAGGAAAGAACCGATAGGCTTTGTAGGGTCTTTTATCCCCGCCTTGGAACGGATAATGGCTTCCGTTACCTTGGTTACGCCCTCGTCCTGGCCAACCACCCGCTTATGAAGCTCCTCGTCCAGATGCAGAGTCTTGTTTCTCTCGCTTTCCGTCAGCTTCGCCACCGGAATTCCCGTCCATCTGGAAATAATTCTGGCAATTTCCTCCTCGGACACACTCTCATGCACCAGCGACAAATCCTTGCTTTTTACCTGCTCCTCCTCGATTTCCAGCTGCTTTTTCAGAGCCGGAAGCCGGCTGTAGCTCAGCTCCGCTGCCTTTTCATAATCCCCTTCCCTCTGGGCAATCTCAATCTGGCTGCCCACGGAATCGATTTCCTCCCTCAGCTTTGAGAGCTTCTCCACGGAAGCCTTTTCATTTTCCCACTGGGCAATGCGGTTGTTCAGCTCCTCTTTCAACTCCGCAAGCTCCCTCTGCAAATCCGCAAGCCTCTCCCTGCTGATTCTGTCGTCCTCCTTTTTGAGCGCCGTCTCCTCGATTTCCATCTGCATGGCCCTGCGCCGCAGCTCGTCAAGCTCCGTGGGCATGGAATCCAGCTCCGTCTTAATGAGAGCGCAGGCTTCGTCCACCAAATCGATTGCCTTATCCGGCAAAAACCTGTCAGAAATATACCGGTTGGAAAGCATGGCAGCGCTTACCAGCGCGTTATCCATGATTTTCACGCCGTGATACACCTCATAGCGCTCCTTCAGCCCCCTTAAAATGGAAATGGTATCCTCCACCGTGGGCTCCTCCACCATAACCGGCTGGAACCGCCGCTCCAGGGCAGCGTCCTTCTCAATATACTGCCGGTACTCGTCCAGAGTGGTGGCGCCGATACAATGCAGCTCGCCCCTTGCCAGCATGGGCTTTAACATGTTGCCCGCGTCCAGCGCGCCGTCCGTTTTCCCTGCTCCCACAATGGTATGCAGCTCGTCGATAAAAAGAATAATCTGCCCGTCGCTGTTTTTCACATCCTCAAGAACCGCCTTTAAACGCTCCTCAAACTCGCCCCGGTACTTGGCTCCCGCCACCAGCGCGCCCATATCCAGGGCAAAAATCTTTTTATCCTTAAGTCCCGCCGGTACGTCCCCGCGCACAATCCGCTGTGCCAGACCTTCCACAACCGCCGTTTTGCCCACGCCGGGCTCACCAATCAGCACAGGATTGTTCTTGGTCTTCCGGGAAAGAATCCGAATCACGTTTCTGATTTCACTGTCCCTGCCAATGACCGGGTCAAGCTTCTGCTCCCTTGCCTTCTCCACCAGCTCCTGCCCGTACTTTGCCAGCGTATCATAGGTAGCTTCAGGATTATCCGAGGTCACACGCTGATTGCCCCTTACCGTGGAGAGCGCCTGCAGGAACCGCTCTCTGGTGATGCCGAACTCCTTAAACAGCTCCTTAATGGCCTTATTGGGGTGCTTTATCATGGCAAGGAAAAGATGCTCCACCGACACGTATTCGTCGGAAAGCGCCTTCGCCTCCTCCTCCGCCGTAATCAACACCTTGTTCAAGTCCTGCCCCACATAGACCTTTCCGCCCTGTACCTTGACTCTCTTTCCTACCGCTTCCTCTACCTTATTCAAAAAGTATGCGGTGTTAATCTCCATCTTTTCTATCAGCTTTAAAATCAGGCTGTCGTCAATGGTAAGCAGGCTGTAAAGCAAATGTTCCTGCTCGATTTCCTGATTGCCATATTCATATGCAAGCTTTTCACAGCCTTCCACGGCCTGCATGGATTTTTGTGTAAATTTGGAAATATTCATAGACACTCCTCTCCGCCTTTTACTGTAATACAGTATTTACGGCTAATCAATCATATATTTATACATTTGTAAAAATGGATAAATATTGGCGATGAACTCCGGGCGGATTCGCCGCCGGGCTCTCGCTTGTTCTAGACTGAATATAACACCAATTGTTAGCAGTGTCAATGCTTGAGTGCTAAAATTGTGTGAAAATTTTATGAAGTATTGATAAAATAAGCCTTTCACAGTATGCTAATTCCAATACTGATATTATTTTGTACCTTTTTTGTACCTTTTGCAAAAAATACTGCTGCCACCCGGTATAATTTAAAGGATGGCAGCAGATATCTTTCTGGCAAATATTCGCTTTCTTTCCTCACTGACCTGAATAAAATCCATTTTATCAAAATATTCTCTTCGCCAGAGAGTATAATCAAAACTATCTCTTTTTATCATGGCTACAAAACGCTCCGCATCAACAATACCCAGTCTTTCAACTAAACACGCAAAACCGGCATCCATAAGTTCTACAGCACTATTCATTCATCAGCCTTCAGTCCAAATGTCCGATATAACCATGCCCTGCTGTCCACCAGCATATGTAAGATTCTGATAACTATTATCACATTATCCTCTACTATATAATAAATTTTATAATTCTTATAGAAATCCATACGAATGCCCAGATTCGCCAACACCGGGTCATCATCCAATTCGTTACGCTCCGGAAAAATCTGTAGTTTATTTATCTGTTTACGGATACCTTGTACTATACCAACAGCCGCAGAAGGATTTTTCAAATCAAATGCAATATAGTCAGCAGCAAGCTCCAAATCCTGCTCCGCCAAATCAGATATCTCAATTTTATACTTCTGCATCGTTATACTTTTTCTCCAATCTGTCGCACACTGCGTTGAAATCCTTTGTCTTTCCTTCCTTTGCCTGCTTCAATCCATCCATCACAAGCTGCCTTACTTCTATCTGCTGTTGTTGCAGGCTTTCCGCAGAATTTTTCTTAACTGTAGCTTCCAAGCGCTTTGCCTCCTTCTGAGTGGAATCATTCTTTCAAACCAGTCAACATTATTATATCCATTTTTTTATTTATTCACAACCCCTGCATTATTTGATGATATACGCCGCAACAATCTCACCGATATACGCCGTATGGGCATCCCGGTTCGCCATGGGATATGTTCCGCCAACGTCCTGCGGGTACATCTTTTCCCTTATATCCTCCGGAATGCTTTCAAGCTCCTGTCTCTGGGAGTACAGCACCTTACATTCAAGGGTCAGGGGATATTCCTTTATCCCTGGCACGCTTATTTTCTCCGGATTTTCCAGCGTCAGGTGCGCTTTTGTTCTTTATCAATATCCCGTCCTGACTGCATGCCGCCTACAGCGGACACTGGTATCTCGGCTTGCCCTTGCTCCTGTTCCCATATTCAATAGCTTCCTTCGGGCATTTGCAGATACAGGCCATGCAGTGGGTACACTGACTGCCCCAGACGGGCCTGCTGTCTTTTAAGCTCACATTATTTAAAGGGCAGACCTCCGCACATTTCCCGCATCCGATACAGGCATCTGTGGCATAAAATTTCTTTGCGCTCACAACTAAAGGGTAAAATAAAGCATTTATTATCCCGCTGCTGGCTTTCGCAAAAGCGCCGGCCTTTTTCTCCGGTATCGTACCGTTATGTTTTATGACATCGGCAGTATTATTTATGAGAATGTCAGCGTTTTTAACGATTTTAACAGCCTATTTTCTTTCAGGGGCGTTGAACATCGCAATATAATTCTCCGGCATAACCACTTCGGCGCAGCCCATATAAGTAAATTTCTTCTGTTCACACAACCGCCTCAAATACTTTGGCATATTTCCCATACTTTCTCCGCAGGTTGTCAGAAAATAGGCGCATTTACTTCCTGTAAATGTAGTCCGCAGGATAAAATCCCTGAGAATCCTTGGCATCTGCCACGCATAAGTGGGATATACAAACACAAAAGGTCTGGCTGAATGTATTTCTGAATCATCACGGTTTCTTAACCTGTCAAACAGGTTGATGACTTCATCTTCTATCTGTTCCCCGATTTTCTTTGCTGCATATTCGCTGTTGCCTGTTCCTGTATAGTATAGTACCAAGGTGTCCGCCTCCTGACTGTCATCCATGGAATGACTTTATCTGCTCATGCAGACGGTTATTCTGTCATAACTGTCAAAATGAGTTCCTTTGTCAGTCCATGGATTTCTTCCATATATTTGATAAGACATATTTTATCACTTTTCCTGTGCGAATGGAAATTGTTATTTTTTATACTTATGGAAACCTCTGGAAAATCGAATTGCTTTTTCTGAAATGAATCTGATATGGTATAAGTATGTCTGTCAGGCGGGATTTTCCCTCTTTTCAAACCGGTACGTCCCGCCCGAGACGTAAAATATTACCAATGAATATGAAGACTTGCTATCTGGTCGTCCAGTCTTTTCAATTCCTCTTTGCCAAGAAGCAGTTCCCCTGCCCCTGCGTTTTCTCTCACGCGCTCCAATTTCCTTGAGCCCGGAATCGGAACAACCTGAATATCCTTACACATCATCCATGCAAGTGCAATCTGCGCGTTTGTAGCGCTCTTTTCCCTTGCCATTTCATTGACTGCGTCAATAAGCGGCTGATAGGAGCAAAGCCCTTCTTCCGTAAACTGCTTCATCCGGCTTCTGAAATCATCCTTGTCAAACTGCGAATCCTTTGTATAAGCTCCCGACAACAGCCCTTTGGAGAGCGGACAGGCTGACACATAAGTAATGCCAAGTTCCTTAAGCACAGGGAACAGGCTCTCGTCCTCGACAGTAGTCATACTGTACATATTCTGGACGGCACTCAAAGGACAGACCGCATGCGCCCTTCTGATGTCCTCTTCCCCCACCATCGACATTCCCCATGTGCGGATTTTTCCTTCTTTCATAAGCTCGGACATGATACCTGCCACTTCCTCTATGGGAGTGACCGGGTCAATGCGATGCTGGTAATATAAATCGATGTAATCTGTCTGCAGCTTACGGAGGCTGCTCTCCACAGATTCCCGTATGGCCGCCGGGCTTGAATCCATCCCGAGACCGCCGGTGGTGAACTCCACTCCGAACTTTGTGGCAAGCACCACCTTATCCCTGATTCCCCTCAGGGCTTCGCCGACAACAGCCTCGTTTACCGCCAATGCCCCTCCGGGATATACGCCGTTGTAGCAGCGCGCCGTATCAATCAGGCTGTACCCCATCTCTACGGCCTCCCGTATCAGATTAACTGCTTCCTTCTTTTCAATCGGGGCTCCCTCCGCATGTGTCAGCCCCATGCATCCAAGACCTATGGACGAAATCCGGATGCCGCTTTTTCCAAGCTCCTGATATCTCATATTTTACTCCTTCCTGACAATACAACTCTGTCTTCCTGTCCGGTTAACCCATGTAGTTTTTAACCTGCAGCGCATACCATTCATCGTCTGTCATAGACCTTCGCCAGTCAATAAATTCCTGGCTTGCCACCGTATATCTCCAGTGGTGCGTTCCGTCTGTCGCTGCGTCAAATACAACCTTTGCAACCTCCGACGCCTCCGCACGGTTATCATTCTCCGGGTCCCTTGGCGCAAGGAAGCCTCCCAGGGCTGCTCCCGCCTCTTTTTCATAAGGGGAACCCTCCACGCCCTCTGTCATGACAAAAGACCTGTTCCAGAAATCCGTCTTAATCCCGCCCGGTTCAATGACCTTGACATCAATATGAAACGGTGCAAGCTCATAACTCAAAGCCTCTGTCAGACCCTCCACCGCATATTTTGCGGCATGATAGGTGGGCGTCATGGGAAGCGTCAGCACGCCGCCCACAGAGGACGTATTGATAATCACACCGCCGCCGTTCTCCCGCAGAAGCGGAATAAACTTTCTCGTTACCAGCGTCAGACCTACCAGTAACGTATCATAGGTTTGACGTATCTGTTCTTCCGTAGAAAGCTCCAGCGGACCGAACAGGCAATAACCTGCGTTGTTAAACAGCACGTCTATCGTTCCGTACTCCTCCCTGATTTCATGATATGCCTTCTCGATGGACGCGGAATCCGTAACGTCCAGCCGGAAACATTTCACATGCTCCATGGCGGAAAGCTCCGCCTCCTTTTCCGGACGGCGCATGGTAGCCGCCACGTTCCATCCTTCCCGGGCAAAAAATTTTGCCGTTTCCTTGCCGATACCCGAAGATGCACCTGTAATAACGATAGTCTTCATATTCAAAATCCTCCTGTGCTTTGGTTTCTCTCTTAACTTTAGTATGATTCTAACATCCTTTTGCTTGAAGAAGAAGTCCGGATAGCTTACAATGGTGTTAAGGTTAAACTTATATCTAAGGAGGCGCTTATGTACAACCCACAGCTGGACACCTTTTTAAAGGTTGCAGACTCTGGCAGCTTTCTTAAGGCTGCGGAACAGCTATACATATCCTCCCCTGCCGTAATCCAGCAGATTAATCTGCTGGAAGCAAGGTGCGGGGTAACTTTATTTGAGCGCACCCACCGGGGTGTAAAGCTGACCCCGGCAGGCCGGATTTTCTATCAGGATGTGAAGGCAGTCATCCGGCTGTGCGAGGATTCCCTCTCCAGAGTAAAAGCCGCCGCCGGCATTTCCAACAACACCATCCGTATCGGCACATCCCTTCTGTTCAAATGCAGGCTGCTTCCAAAGCTATGCGCCGAGGCAGGTAAACGGCTGCCGGAGCTTTCCTTTGAACTTCCGCCGCTGGAAGGGCCAATTACGAAAGGAAATGATTTTTCAGATTTGGGAAAAAGCTATGACCTTTTGGAGGGAATTTACTGTACCATCAGCTGGAAAGGGCTGTGCTCTTTCCTTGAATTATCCAGAACTCCCGTCTGCTGCGCTGTTTCTCCCGGACACCGGCTCGCAAAAGCAAAAAAACTGACACTGCAGGAGCTAGGTGGAGAATGCCTCGTCATGCCAGTAGCTAACGTATCAGAGGAGCTGGATGCATTCCGCCGGGAGATTACGGAAAAGCATCCCGCAATTCAGATTATCGATTCCCATTACTATGGATTGGATACCTTTACGCTCTGCGAGCTGAACCCTTATGTATTGATTACACAGCCTGTTTATTCCGATATCCATCCCAGTCTGGTCACAATTCCACTGGAAAATGATTACACGTTGCCCTATGGCATTATCTACTCCAATAACCCTGCTCCTGCGGTTAAAAAATTCCTTGAAATTGTGCAGGATTTGAAAGAGAGCCTGCCTGTTTAAAAGGGCGCGAGTCTATAGACCCGCGCCCTTTGCAATAAACTGACCTGCGAAGCATAGCAGCCTTTGCTGTAATAAGCCGCCACGTACAGCGGCGTTTACTTCCTTTTCTATTTTGCCGGAATAACCGCGCCATTATAATGCTCGGTAATAAAATTCTTCACATCATCAGACTGCAGTATCTTTACCAGCGTCTTAATATACTCATTATCCTTGTTGGCCTCTGTCACCGTGATGATATTGGCATATTCGGAATCCTCGCCCTCCCTCATCAGATAGAAGCTCGTGTCGATGCCGGCTTCAAGGGCTCTGTTTGCATTTACAAAATAAGCGTCAAAATCGGCTGCCGAAGGAATAATGTTGGCCTGGTCCATCTCAACGATTTCAATGGGAATCAGATATTCCTCAATTTCATTCACAGAAGCGTTCGCAGCGGTTATTTCCGGCTTTAACTTAAGATATCCTTCTGCTTCAAGCACCTTCAGGGCTCTGTACTCATTGGATGCATCATTGGGAATCGCAATTACCGCATTTTCCGGAAGGTCCTCTTTCGCTGCATATTTGTTGGAAAAGCATGTGTAAGGCTCAACATGAATCCCTCCCATGCTGTACAGGGTCGCGCCCATTTCCTCCTCGATACTTTCCATAGCCGGCACATGCATAAAGTAAGCAAAATCAACCTCTCCGTCAATCAGCATATCGTTCCATGTCGCATCCCATGTGGTGGACACAAAATTAAGTTCGATTCCCTCTGCTGCCAGGGCGTCTCTTGCCGCGCCTAAAATCTCGCTGTGAGGGGTCAGGTCGCATACGCATTTCAAAACAACCTTTTCCCCGGAAGGCTCCTCTGCCTCGGTTTCCGCTTCCTGCGCGCCGTCTGCAGCCGCATCATCCGCAGCACTCGCTGTGTCGTCCCCGGCACTTGCCGTATCCTCTGCAGCTTCTTCCGTATCCGCCGCCTCCTGTGTACCGCTGCTGTTGCCGCAGCCTGCCAAAAGGGCAGATACTGTCAATGCGGCCGCCATAATAAAAGCAAGTTTCTTTTTCATAATCTTTCTCCTCTCAAAATAATGCTTTCTTTCAATCATTTCTTTAAATCCATTGAAATTCTAGCACAATCAGCCAAAAAGTGGTATCTTCCCAAAAGAAAAATTTCACCCCGAATCCCTTAAAAAATATACATTTTGTCCAATTTAAAGCGTGCCAGTCCCATACCCGGCGCCGCATTGGCCGTGAAAACAGAGAACGGCCTGTTGTCTGTTTTCTAAATCAGATGCCTTCTCTTTAAAATTATTTTGGAAACGGTATCGCCCAGAATCTGCACTATCTGGACAATCACAATCAGCACGATAATCGTGGCAAATAAAAGGTCATGCTCGAACCGCGTATATCCATAGGTAACCGCAACATATCCGATTCCCCCGGCTCCGAAGCTTCCGGCAAGAGCCGTCATGGAAATGATAATCACCACCGCATTGGTAAAGGCGCGTACCAGCGAAGGCATGGTTTCCGGCACCATGATAGTAAATAAAATCCGCATATTGCCGCTTCCCATAGCCTTGGCGGCTTCAATTTTTCCCTTGTCAAGCTCTAACAGGCTGCTCTCCACAAGCCTTGCAAAAAGCGGCACGCAGCTCGCCACCAGAGAAATGATGCAGGCGTTGGAGCCGTAGGATTTACCCACCAGCGCTCTTGCCACCGGCAGCATCACGATAATAATGATGACCTGCGGCAATGAACGGAAGCAGTTGATAACGGCGCTTAAAACGGTATGTACTGCTTTGCAGGGCATTAGCCCTTCCTTGCTCGTCATCACCAGCACCAGCCCCAGAATCACCCCGAACACCAGCACAAACACGGAGGATACGGCCACCATATACATGGTTTCGCTGATGGCTGGCAGCACCCGCTCCCAGACCTCTGCGCTGAAAGCATTTTTCAGCACTTCCCAAAAAGAATATTTATATAAACTCATTCCGCTTCCTCCTGCCAGTAATCGCTTCTGAATTTGTTGTAAACGCCAATAAAGTTTTTGGCAGTTTCACACTGTGGATGCTGGAAAATGTCTTTCACCATTCCCTGTTCCAGCAGCTTCCCGTTCTCCATAACCGCCATCCTGTGGCAGGTATACTTGATAACCTCCAGCTCGTGGGTAATCAGGATAATCGTCAGCCCCAGCTTCTGATTGATTTCCTTCAAAAGGTCCAGCACGGAAAGAGTCGTCTGCGGGTCTAACGCGCTTGTGGCTTCGTCCGATAAAAGCACGTCCGGATGATTGGCCAGCGCTCTGGCGATTCCCACCCGCTGCTTCTGCCCGCCGGAGAGTTCTCCCGGATAAGCGTCTCTTTTTTCCGACAGACCCACCAGTGTCAGCATTTCATCCACCCTTTCGCGCACTTCCTTTGCCGCCATTCCCGCCATCTTAAGCGGATAAGCGATATTCTGCGTCACCGTCATGGAGTCAAACAGGTTAAACTGCTGAAATATCATGCCGATTTTTCTCCTCTGCCTGTTTAACTCCGCCTTTCCAAGAGAAGTGATTTCCTTATCCCCAATCCGCACGCTCCCGCTGTCCGGCTCCTCCAGACGGTTGATGCATCTGACCAAAGTGGATTTCCCGGCTCCGCTGAATCCCACAATTCCGTAGATATCGCCTTTTCCTACGGAGAGGTCGATTCCCCTTAAAACCTCAATGTCCTGCTTTTTGGTGTGGAATGTTTTGTAAAGCTGCTTTACTTCTATAAATTTTTCGTCCATGCGAATTCCTTTCAGGCAGTCTGCTTTGCCTGCCTCTTTTGATTCCCCTTGCCTGCTGCAAAGCTGTCGGCTTATCCGGCTTTGGCACGGCTACATTATACTAAAAAGAGAAGCGGTTTACAAGGCTGCTTCTCTTTCCAGACAGATTTTCTGAAATTTTGCTTCAAATGGTCATATTCCTTTAAAGTAAAAATACAATCCCCAATCCTGGTCGTTGGCATAGGGGTCGTAAAATTCCCCTTCCCTGCCGTTTACCTTAAACGGATAAATATATGCGCAGGATGCCCTTCCGTCCGCAAAAATCATCGGCAGCACCGCCCTTCTTGAATTTTCCGCCCTCTCCAGATAATCGCTGTTTCCGGTAAGTCTTCCGTACAGCTCAAACACATTTCCGGTAAGCGCGCTCCAGTAATGAGGGAAGGTGTCCCCAAAATATCTTCTTTTCCCAAACCAGTACCCGTCCCAATGCCGGATTGCCGCTTCATAGAGATGGTAGTCCGGCTGCATTCCGTTAAAAAGCTCCAGAACCTGTATCTGGCGCTTTGCCGCCGTTAAATATTTCTCTTCCTTTGTCAGCGCATACACGGACAGCAGAATATCCGCCGCCGGGGCGACAATGCTTTGCTCATAATTGACTTCGCTTGCCGGATAGCAGATATCCCGCTCACAGAGCCTGTCGGCATGTTCCCTGTAAAGAATGCACAGCTCCTCCCTTTCCGTTTCCATTCCTGCGCGGGCAAGCTCTCCGTCCAGCAGCAGAACCGGCAGGTCTATGGGGTAAAAGTCTTTTCCGCCCTCCTCATAAAACCGCTTCACAATCCGGCAGGCACACAGCAAATCTCCCTCATCCTTCCGCAGCCTGTACTGCTCTGTAAAGAACGTGGCTGCCCAGGGCGCGTTGTACAGACGCTTATAGCCATCGTCCCTGCCCATATCGTTATAAACCTTTCCGGTGTCCGAATCCACCAGCTCCCGGAGCACATACTCCCTGTATTCATCAAGACTGTCCCGAAGCAGAGGATTCTCCTCTCCGCTTTGGCATGACAGACAGCGGGTGAGTAAAACCCCCATCCCGATTCTCTCCCTGCCGCCGTTATAATCATTCTCCGGCCTGTAGATGCACCTCTCCTCCTCATTGTCATAAGCCAGATAAGCGCCCTCCAGCTCCCTGATACCGCCATGGTACTGCTGATGCGCCGCCAAAAACATACAACGATTTTTTGCCAGCTCCCCCGGCTCCTCCTGCACATAAGTCCTGCACCATGTCCTTACGCCATCCGCCTGAATCTCAAATACCTTTTCCCCAGTCTCCTGCGCCGTATATTCCAGCCGGTATTCCCCGTTTACTTCCGGCAGCTTTCTTCCGTCCACCGTAACCCGGCCTGCCGCAAACGCCGGACATACACGGAGCACATTTTTTTCACCGGGGAACAGCACATACCGGTCAGCCTTCACCGCCACAAAATGCGGGCAGTACTGCGGAAGCTTCCTGAAGAAATCCTCCTTCCCCTCATGACGGAAAATGACCCACTCAAGCGTTACACTCTCCCCGGCTTTCATTTCCATTGGCGAAGGGTGGAGCAGAAAACATCCCCTGTCATTGCTCTGGCTTACCAGATTGCGCTCTATGCTGTAGCCTGAAAGACTTCCTTTCGTAAGCACCATCCCCAGATGAGGCGCCTGCCCGCCCATGCGCAGGGCACAGATATAGCTGATATCCCCGCCGCAGAAAATGTGGGTGTGGCAGCGCTGCTCCATACATATCTTACTGCTCTCATACTTGTCAACCAGCGGAAACGCAATGCTGACAGAGGTCTTATCGGTAAAATAGGGCTTTCTCCCCGGATTGGATATCGTTACCTTTGTATAAACCTTATCCCCCTCTCTCCTGCTTGTTGCCAGACCGCGTAATTCCTTCGGGCACTTCACCTCTCCGTATGCAAAATCCTCTCTCAGCCAGTTCATCCCATATGGGTCATTGCTAAATATTAATTCTTTCACTTTAACCATCCTTCCTTGTTTTGCGGCAATTCAATGCAAAATCCGCACCTGTTCCTAACCATTATAAAATGCCTGACCTGTTTCTTCTACTCTTTCACCCCGCCAAGCGTAATCCCCGTCACAAAATATTTCTGCAGAAACGGATAAATACACAGTACCGGTATCATGGAAATAAAAATCTTTGCCGCATTCATGGTGGTATTCGACATCATGGACGCCTGCTTAATCTGCTCCGCCGTCATAGTGGAAGTATCCACCTGAAAAATCAACTGCTTTATGTAAGTCTGCAGGGGATAATATTTCTCCCCGGTGGATAAAACCAGTCCCTGAAAGAAATCATTCCAGTGGGTCACGATGGTAAACAGGGCAATCGTGGCAATGACAGGCTTTGATAAGGGCACAATGATATGCGTCAGGATATACCATGCGCCCGCTCCGTCCACCATGGCCGCCTCCTCCAGTTCCTTCGGGATATCCTGAAAAAAGTTCACCATCAGTATCAGGTTGAATACCGGAATACCGCCGCAGACCGCCAGCCCCAGGATATTGTTTATCAGCCCGTAGTTTTTCATGACCATATACCATGGAATCGTGCCGCCGGAAAACAGCATGCAGAATACAAATATCCACAGGATAATATTTCTGGGAGCAAATTCCTGTTTGCTTTTGGCAAGCGGGTACGCCGCCATTGTCAGCGTCGGAATCGTAATCAAAAGCGCAACGACAACTCGCTTCACAGACACAAAAAAGGATACAAAGAATGCGCTTTCTCCCATAATCTCCTGATAGGCCTTTACTGTAAACCCTACGGGCCAGAAGGATACCAGCCCCGCCTCCGCCGCCTCCTTGGAGCTGAAAGACACCGCCAGATTATATAAAAGGGGAAGCAGACAGCTTAGCGCCAGTATTACAAGAATTATCACAAAAACCGCCTGTACGGCGTAATGTCCGGCTGTTTTTTTCTCTACCATAATTTTATTCACCTCGTTTTCCTGTTTAAAAAATCCTGTAATTTGCTTTCTTATATGCAATTGCATAGGACAGGGATATCAGCAAAAATCCCACCACTGATTTTAAGAGCCCCACCGCCGTTGCCAGTGAATACTGCAGGTCATTAAGGCCTACCCGGTATACCCATGTGTCGATAATATCCCCCGTGGAATAAACCGCCTGATTATAGATATTGTATATCTGGTCAAATCCTGCGTTCAGGATATTGCCAAGGGCAAGAATCGTCATCAGGACAATAATGGGCTTTAATCCCGGCAGCGTAATATGCCACATCCGCTGCCATCTGCTGGCGCCGTCAATAGCCGCCGCTTCATACAAAGAAGGGCTGATTCCTGTCAAAGCCGCCAGATACACCACGGCATTAAATCCAAACTCTTTCCACACATCCGTTCCAATTGCCAGGGTACGGAACAGGGAGGATATCCTGAAAAAGGCAATCCGCTCCGCCCCAAACGCGGAAAGCACCATATTGACCGGCCCGTACAGGCCAAACACATCCAGCAAAATACCGCCCATGATTACCCAGGAAATAAAGTGCGGGAGATACACAATCGTCTGGACACATCTCTTAAAAAACACATTTTTTATTTCATTGAGCAGCAGTGCAAAAATTACCGGTACAAGAACATTCAAAAGCAGTTTCCCCACCGCAATAACAATGGTATTTATAAAAATCTGGGAAACGTCCTTCATCTGAAACATATACTCAAAATTTTCAAGCCCAACAAATTTTGAATGGAGCATCCCTTTTCCGGGATTGAAATCCTGAAAAGCCATGACAATCCCGAACATGGGAACGATATTAATCAGTACCATCCAGAGCAGCGCCGGCAAAACCATAATCCAGTATGCCCCCGCTCTTGAACGCAAAACACTTGCTTTCTTACCCAATTTTCATTCCTCCTTGTATAAAACAGGGTGTCTGAAATGCTATCGGACATTCCAGGCACCCTGTAATTTAAATTTCTGGCAGTGAAAAGTTTCTATTTGCCGTCAGCAATCGCCTGTACCTCTGCCGTAATCTCATCTCCGCCTTCTGCTTTCCACTCTTCCACAAAGGTATCGAACGCGTCAATCGGTTCTTCACCAATAATAATCTTCAGGAAAGTCTCGTTCTCTTTTTTCTCCAGATTCGTCCACTTTTTCTCCATGGTTTCCGTCTGCGTATAAGTCACGCTGTAGATTTTATTCACAATGCCTGCGTCTGCGGCATCCTCTACCGCGGCGGAACCCATCAGCAGGGAATATACTCTGCCGAATACCGTATGCTCCACATCCCATTTTTCAATCCCCATATCATCATAGGGCGCTTCCAGACACTGGCTTACCGAACTTAAATCGCTTTCCAGAAGCTTGTAATTTACAGGGTCAAAAGCCTCCACTTCTTCCCCGTTCATCTCCGCCCGCAGAGCACGCACGGATACAGAGTTTTCATCAAGGGGTGTGATAACCACGCGCCCCGGATAATAACCGGCATCTAACGTTGTCTCCTCCTGGAACTTGCCTTCGTTTACCCTCAGATAATTGTTCAGCAGAATTGCAACCTCCGGATGCTCATATCCCTTACGTACCGCACAGTAGGAACCGCCTACGCCTCCCAACTTCGGATACCACTGTCCGTCTGCTGCCAGCGGCGCCGCATAGGCCTTCCATTCCATGGCCGGGTCATTTGCGATACCGTCCTTCACGTTATATCCATGCCACCATGGGGAGAAAAGAATCCCGACTTTGCCGCTCTTCCATGCTTCGTCCGCGTCTTTCCTTACTCCCAGCTCCTGGTCGAGATAACCCTCCTGATACATCTTGTTCAGCTCCGCAAGCGCCTCTTTTGTCTGTGCCGTTGTGGAACCGTACTCTACCTTTCCGTCCTCGCCCTGAATCCAGAAACCCGGATAAGACTGAAACGCCTGGAAAATGCCGTCCAGATTGTTCAGGTTATTGATGGAAAGGAAGGTATTGTATACCTTTCCGTTCACAGTCGGCCCTACAATACCGATGGTATTCTCACCGCCCATTTTGTTATCGACGAACGCTTTCGCCACCGTCTCCAGCTCTTCAATGGTTGTGGGCGCTTCCAGATTCAGAGCATCCAGCCAGTCCTGCCTAATCCACATCAGGGCGTATCCGTCCGCTTCCACCTGAACATTCGGCAGTCCCAGCAATTTCCCATCATAAGACGCATTTTCAATTGCCTTGCCGCCTGTGGAATCCACATTCTGCTTGATAATATCGCAGGCATAAGTATCATAATAAGGCGTCAAATCTTCCAGCATATCTGACTGAGCCAGCTTACGAAACTGCTGTTCGTTTACCACAAGGATATCCGGCAGGTCATTGGAGGCGATGGCCAGATTCATCTTCTCATTGAAATCAGAAGAGGCCGACGACCATTTTACGGAAATATCCACGTTCAGGTTTTCCTTGATAAATCTTGTGTAATAGTTATCTGTGGCCGTATCTCCCTCGGGCATGGTAATTGTCGGGTTGATAGACTGCACAATCTCAACGGTCACCGGTTCTGCGTATTTTCCAAACGGAGAAGGATTCCCGTTTTCGTCCACGGGTAAATTATCTCCTCCGGCCTGCCCGGCATCCGTACTGCCGTTTTCGGCGTTCCCGGTTCCCTCCGATACGCCTGCTCCATCTTCTTTAGCGCCGTCCCCGGAATTACCGCATCCTGCCAGCATCCCTATAGTCAGCCCACATGCCAGAAACAGGCTTAAAATTCGTTTCTTCTTCATACTTCCCTTATCTCCCTTTCTGTTTTTTACCGTCCGGATATTCTGCATCTGTACCATCCGTCAGTTGATAAATCGATTATATCGATTCCGTCCGGAAAGTTGGACTGATTATTCTCATGTATCAGTGGATTATTCTGCTGTATGAAATTATCCATATCATAATTGTCCACCTTTTTCGCAGGATTGTCCACCTTTTGACAATACCCGCAATATTGACAAGACTTCTGACCGAAATTTATAATAAAAAAGTAGAAACTGTCAGGAATTTTTCACAATCAATATGAGGTTGTTTTCATGAATAAATCCGGTTTGAAAAATATATCTTTAAAATCCAGAATATTTATATCCTTTTTCAGCATCCTTCTCCTGATGGCCGGCTCCTGCTTCTTTACCATCAGCCGCTTTATTACCCGTTTTACCGAAACACAGCTGAACGACGATTATGACAGTATCCTGTCAGAAACCTGTGATACCATGGAAAACCTGCTCTGGAACCTCACCCTCACATCAGGACAAATCCTGGATAATGAAGAGATACAAAGTACGCTGATGCTTTACCAGGACAGCCTCTCCCCCTATGAAAGACAGGTACATTATGCCGCTCTCCTTGATTCTGTTTCCCTGCTGACTCTTGCCAACACCGATATTTCCCTGCTTTATCTTTATGATAATGAGGCGCAGGATTTCATTTTCAGCAGCTTTCCGGTCAGCAAAAAGCAGATGGCACAGTCTCCTGTGCTCTATCAGAATACCGCATTCTCCTTCTGCGGGCCATGCAAAAGCCAGAGCAGCTACAACGGAAATCCCGTGCTGATTCTCAACCGGACAGAAACTCTGCCAAACGGGAAGTCGGTTGTCCTGTCCATCGAATCCGGTTTTTATTCCCTGCTTGCACCGCTGCGCCTTTCGGAACGCAAATCCGCCTTTCTTGTCATCACAAATTCATCCGGGGAACCGGTCTATACTACATTTGAAGAAGCCGGTACAGGGGTCATCGATATTCTGGAGGGAAATAGCAGCCACTACCGTTCCATGTCCAAATCCATGTCTCAGGGATGGGGTGTCCATATCATTATCCCGGAACATATTTATATCAAGGATTATTACCAGTCTCTCACCGATATACTGATAAGCATCCTCATCATCGCCGCCTTTGTGTCCCTGATTGCAGTCTATTTCTGGAAAAGCATTTATTCTCCGCTGCGGCTGTTCGACCGTCAGTTAGAGCTTCTTCTTTCGGAAGAAAGCAGTAATACGCAGCCCCATTCCTCCATCCCGGAATATGACTATCTTCTGCATAAAATCCAGTTGATGCAGAGACAGATACAGGAGATGATACGTCAGATTGTACAGCAGGAAAAGACCAATGCCAAAGTGCAGATTGAGAAACTCCGGGCACAGATTAATCCTCATTTTCTGTTAAATACGCTGAATACCGTTCACTGGATGGCGCTGATAAACGGGCAGGACAATATTGACGCCATCACCCAGTCCTTATCCCATCTTCTCAGCTACAACCTCGATAAGGAAAGCGTTGCCGCCAACCTTGAGAAAGAACTGGGCGCCCTGACTGAATACGTCCAGCTCCAAAAAGTACGCTATGATTTTCAATTCCGCATAGAAAGGCCCCCGTCAAACGACCTGAATTATCCCTGCCCGAAATTCTTATTGCAGCCGTTAGTTGAAAATGCGCTGGCTCATGGCTATCAGCCAGGCATGAATATTCTCATACGTATACAGGTTGATGATTCCATCCATCTGACCATAGCGGATACCGGTACGGGAATGGATGCCGGGATTCTGGCCGGAATAAACGGTCTTTATCCCCCGGCTGCGTCCCGGACAAAGCCAATGGCCTCCGGAACAGAAAAGGAGATTCCCAGATTTGGAATCGGTCTTTCCTACGTAGTAAACAGCCTGCATGATTTCTTCTCAGACAGTTTTCATTTTCATGTGGAAAGCTCTGAAAATCATGGAACTGTTGTTGCCATAAATTTTCCCAAACTGAAAGGCGATGACCGTCATGTTAAAAATACTGATTGTTGACGACGATGCCCTGACCCGGAAGGGAATCCGGATGCTCATGCCCTGGGCCAGACATCATATGGAAATCACAGGAGAAAGCGCAAACGGCAGGGAAGCCCTTGCCTTCCTTCAGGATAACAAAGTGGACCTGGTCCTCGTTGACCTTGATATGCCTGTCATGGACGGCATGACCTTTATCAGGACCGCCTCCGAATTGTATCCGGAATTAAACTATGTGGTGCTGACCATCCATACGGAATTTGAATATATCCAGAACGCCCTGCGCAGCGGCGCCATCGATTACATTGCAAAGACACAGTTTGATAAGGAAAACTTTGACCAGATACTCGACCGCATCCAGGCCAACATTATACGGAAAAATTCTGCCCTTGCCACTCCCTCCGGCATGAAATGGAAAGAAAGCAGGATTTTGTACCCCTCCATCTACGCTCTCGTCACTGTGGAGCTGGAAACGGACGAGCATATCTTTGAATTCTGGGAGCAAAACGGACTTTCCGATAGAAAAGATATCTATGAACTGATGGGCGGCGTATGGGTATTTACACAGCAGAAGGAATCCTTTGTCTTCCCCGACAGCTTTCCGGGTACCATGCTGCTTCGCATACTGGACGTCTCCGATATGACCTTCGCCCAGCTCGGGAAGCTGCTTCGCCGGTTTATGAACGACAGCTTCTTTTATGAATATCATCCCGGCAAAACCGTCCACGTCAAACATGCCTACGAGCTTTGTGAAGAAGAAACAATCCAGAATGCAGAAACCATCGAGCGGCTGAAACAGGAATGGCTGTCCTTAAACTGGGTATATGAAAATGAGCTGTTTGATAAAATCACCTTTGACCTGAAAAACAGCAGGCTGAAAACCTCCACCCTTTATCATCTGCTGCTTGCGCTGGAATCTGTCTGGAACAGCGCCTATTCGGAGCTTACCGGAGAGACGCTCTCCCTGCCCCCGGTTTTTCATAACTGGCAGGAAGTGGAGGACTGGCTGGTCCAGGTCTACAGGAGAACCGATTTTTTTCAGTCCCGGGCAAAATATTCCTCCAGTATCGTGCGCAGCATTTTGAATGTGAAAAGCTATGTTGATTCCCGTTACGACGAGCCAATGGATACCACCGAAGCCGCCCGAAACGCACAGATGAGTTATGGATATTTCAGCCGCTGCTTCCATGACATTGTCGGCGTATCCTTCATTGATTACTGCACTCAGGTACGTATGGAGCACGCAAAACAGCTGCTTGAAAACACGGATAAATCCATTCAGGAAATTGCTTTCAGCGTCGGATATAATGATGAAAAATATTTCAGCCGGACCTTTAAAAAGCTCACCGGTTTAATCCCCAGCGACTACAGGAAGGGCTGCAAATAAGCTGCAGCCCCCTCATCCGGCCGTCCAGCCTGTGATATGGATATAGTAATCGTCGCTTCCGTATCGTTTTCCGCTCTTGGTAGCGCAAACGCTGTTTTCTCCCGCCACCGCAATCCTCACCATATAGGTTCCCTGCGCCAGAAGCGGGGTGGTTCATTACCCTCCAATGAAAAAGGATATTATATCCTTTTTCCACAATTCTTCTATGCAAAAATCACAAGGACGCCTCGCTTTCCAGACAGATTTCCCGAGCTTTCTCATATCCCTGAACCGTCGTCCCCAGCCCTTCGCAGGCTTTTTCCAATGTGACCTTAAAAAAATTCATTGCGCTTTCAACGTCTTTTACAAGACGTCTGGCCTCGCCTTCTTTTCTGCCCTCTCTTCTACCTTCTTTTCTGCCTTCTCTTCTCCCCTGCTTCCTTCCTTCATTTCTTCCCTTCCGTTCATACTGGTCAAATAATTCGCACACTTTTATTTCGTCCTCCTCTCTGATTCCCTGTTCCTCAAGCCAGTCTTCAATACCGTCCACATCAGTATCTCCTGATAATACCTTTATCATTTTAATTAACGCCGCTTTATGTACCACCTTCCTGTCGGAACGATATCCGTTTCCTTCCGCAAGAAAATCTACCACTATCCGCATATCGCTCTCGAAAAGTTCTCTCGTCTCTTTCGGCAAACGGCGCATTTCAAAAACGTAAAGTTCCAGATTATCTACATATTTCCACTCTTTTTCTGAAATGCTTTTCTTTCTGAACATTTTACGGATGCTTCGATTGCTCCTCCATCTGGCTTCGCCCCAGTAAAGCACAAATTCTATCACCGGACAGGCATCCTTTATTTTCCCTTCGTACTGTTCCCGGTATATCCCGCCTGTGTAGCCTGCCTTACGGAGAAGCATCTTTCCGTCTGTCCGGCTCTGATTTGCAATAAGGTACATCAGATGGACTGCGCCGTCCGCAAATTTGTATTTACAGATATCCTCATACTGGTTCCGCAGCTTCTTTTTCCCCTGATAGACAGACTCCGTGGGCCCTGCCATTAAGCTGTCCTCATTTGCCACCTTTTCTCCCTGATACAAAAGTACGTTGATAACATCCGCCGCCACGTCGGGAAATGCAACAAATTCCTTTTCGACAATGTCTTTCTTTTCATTCGTTTCACTCATCCTTCCTCCTTTTCCGGCAGAGCTGCCGTATTATTAATAAGGAAAGGATGCTTTTATCCCTAAATCTTCTTCGGCTCCGCCAACATATATTTTCCGTGAAAATGCTGGCGATTTGCCAAAGATATTCTGCCTGACAGGATTCGTCATAGCGAATTGATTTTCACAATTTTTTATAACATCATCATATGATTTTTTCGAAATTTTGTCAATTATATTTTTAGAACATAAACCTGCTACTTTTATGCAGACGGTTCACTTTCCAGACAGATTTTCCTTGCCTCCTCGTAGCCGTGAACCGTTGTCCCCAATCCTTCGCAGGCTTTCTCCAATGTAACCCTGAAAAAATTCATTGCGCTTTCAACGTCTTTTACAAGGCGTCTGGCTTCGCCCTTTTCCATACCCAGCGCCTCGCCTTCTTTTCTTCCTTCTTTTCTTCCCTTCCGTTCATACTGGTCAAATAATTCGCACACTTTTATTTCGTCCTCCTCTCTGATTCCCTGTTCTTCCAGCCAGTCTTCAATACCGTCCACATCGGTATCTCCTGATAATACCTTTATCATTTTAATTAACGCCGCTTTATGCACCACCTTCCTGTCAGAGCGATATCCGTTTCCTTCCGCAAGAAAATCTACTACAATCCGCATATCGCTCTCGAAAAGTTCTCTCGTCTCCTCCGGCAAACGGCGCATTTCAAAAACGTAAAGCTCCAGATTATCTACATATTTCCACTCTTTTTCTGAAATCTTCTTCTTCCCGAACATTTTACGGATGCTTCGGCTGCTTCTCCATCTGGTTTTGCCCCAGTAAAGTACAAATTCTATAACCGGACAGGCATCCTTTATTTTCCCTTCGTACTGTTCCCGATATATCCCGCCTGTATAGCCCGCTTTCCGAAGAAGCATCTTTCCGTCTGTCCGGCTCTGATTTGCAATAAGGTACATCAGATGGACTGCGCCGTCCGAAAATTTGTATTTACAGATATCCTCATACTGGTTCCGCAGCTTCTTTTTCCCCTGATAGACAGATTCCGTGGGGCCTGCCATTAAGCTGTCCTCATTTGCCACCTTTTCTCCCTGATACAAAAGTACGTTGATAACATCCGCCGCCACGTCGGGAAATGCAACAAATTCTTTTTCTACGACGTCTTTCTTTTCATTCGTTTCACTCATCCTTCCTCCTTTTCCGGCAGAGCTGCCGCATTATTAATAAGGAAAGGATGTTTTTATCCTTAAATCTTCTTCGGCTCCGCCAACATATATTTTCCGTGAAAATGCTGGCGATTTGCCAAAGATATTCTGCCTGACAGGATTCGTCATAGCGAATTGATTTTCACAATTTTTTATAACATCATCATATGATTTTTTCGAAATTTTGTCAATTATATTTTTAGAACATAAACCTGCTACTTTTATGCAGACGGTTCACTTTCCAGACAGATTTTCCTTGCCTCCTCGTAGCCGTGAACCGTTGTCCCCAATCCTTCGCAGGCTTTCTCCAATGTAACCCTGAAAAAATTCATTGCGCTTTCAACGTCTTTTACAAGGCGTCTGGCTTCGCCCTTTTCCATACCCAGCGCCTCGCCTTCTTTTCTTCCTTCTTTTCTTCCCTTCCGTTCATACTGGTCAAATAATTCGCACACTTTTATTTCGTCCT